>JAZKFT010000043.1:98058-120928 GCA_040386335.1 Bacteroidota bacterium | reverse complement strand
AGCTCATAGTGGACTTGCACCACCTAGCTATTACCCATGCCGGGCACACACAAATAAGGCCGCCTCAATTTAATGAGACAGCCTTATTGATGTAATGATCTTATGAAAAAAAGTGTCAGCGAATATTTACCACTACCTTTTTGGCTGCAGTAAGCGCAATTCCCGCATCGTCCGTCAGCGTCAACAGGTACGTACCGCTGGCACTCACATTGACGGGCAGGTTCGTCGCATCCTTCACTTTTGCAACCAGTAAAATATGGCCGCTCATATCTGTAAGCCTTATAAATCCGTTACCGGCCAGGTTTTCTGTGCGAACAGAGAAATGGCCATCATTCGGCGTTGGCCAGATTTTTATAGCTACCCCGGATTTGCCCGTGCCCTTAACCATGCGAATACCGGATAGTGTAATAACCCCGCTCCTATCTTTCTGTACCAAACGATAATACACATCAGATTTGGCAGTTTCCACATCGGTTACTTCATAGGTCAGTGGCAAGATGCTATTACCGCCGGGCGCCTTGGTTATAATATCAGCTATCTTTTTAAAATCATTGCCGCCGGTATAGCTTTTCTGAATTTCAAAACGGTCGTTATTAACTTCCTGCGAAGTGGTCCATTTCAACAACACATTAGAGGCATCCCTGCGCGTAGCATCGAAAGAAAGAATGCTTACCGGCAAAGGAGCGAGATCAATAAGGCTCAGTGTATTTACAGTCCTGGTCATTGTGCCGCCTTCGCTGTCGGTTACTGTAAAAGAGAACGATCCAAATCCACTTGCAGTTGGCACAAATACAGCATTTCCATTAGTTTGCGACACGCTGCCATTTACAGCACTTTGCACAGTAAATGTGGGAGAAGCAGTAAACCCACGGCTCAGGTTCTTCAGGTTCACCTCAATATTCTGGCCGGCAGCAGCACTTGCATGCGGTTCTGCCATCCAGTTCAGGTAATCCTCAAGGTTGGAAATACCATCATTGTCCGGGTCAGCATTCCCCTGGCTAAAATCATCGGCGCCAGAATTCGGATCAAAACCTTTCAGCGTTTCCCACCAGTCCGGCATACCATCATGGTCGGTATCCCAGTTGGCAGCACGCTGATCAAATGGATAGCTTTCATAACCACCAACATCACTCTCATTATCAGGGAAGCCTGGCTTGCCTGTTACGCTTCCTACATATGCATACGTTTTATTTAATGTTTCGTTGGTGATGCGAATGTCGTGGTCATCGAATACGGGTTGCAGACAACCCACATCAGAAAGCACATTTTTATAAGCATTGTAGGCTGTTTGTGTGGTAACATAAGAGGGGAAGAACGGCGTATTTACGAAAGTCTGGTAGGAGCTGGTATCACCATTGGAGTTCTTCGAAAGGTATCCCGCTGACTGGTTGGCTTCATTAAAATAACCTGGCATTACGTTGCCGCTAAAATAGGCCCGCTGCATTCCTTTACCCGTGCCTTCGTGTTGCATGGTAAACGCAATATAGTTTTTAGAACCTGCCCCCGGCTTGTAATAGTTATTTACAAAATTTACTTCCCTGGCCCCGCCATCGGTCGTTCTGTTACCCCAGTTGTAAACCACATTATTGGTGATATCCAGGCAGCCTGCGTAAAAGCCGTTGCCATCGAGGCCGCCACCCAGGCTCCAGTTACGGCCATAGTTATGGGCCAGCAGGTTGTGGTGGAAACTCGCGGTATCGCCGCCAATAGTAGCTGCATATCCATGCTCAGTTCCCGCAGGATAGTTCGCATGACCTGCGGCATTCAATGCTTCACTGATGAGGGTGCGTTGTAGTGTGCTGTTCTTACCGCCTCTTGAGCTAAATGCTTCATCAATGGTCCAGCTAATGGAGCAGTGGTCAATAATACTATGATTGGCGCCGGTAAGACCCATCCCGTCATAGGTTGGACCACCGCCCAGGCGAACCCTTACATTCCTTACAATACAGTCGTTGCCAGTAATACCCAAAGGTGCTTTACGAATCACAATCCCTTTTCCCGGAGCCGTTTGCCCGGCAATGGTAACATAGGGCTGACTCAATACAAGCCGGGAATTTAAAGCGATAATGCCAGATACTGCAAACACAATGGTTCGGGGCCCAACATCGTTTGTTATCGCATGTCTTAAACTTCCCGGACCGGCATCGTTCAGGTTTGTCACTTCTACCACTTTTCCACCACGACCGCCGCGTGCAAATCTGCCATACCCTTCGGCTCCCGGAAACGCCAACTGGCGGGTGCGGAAATGCCAGGTTTCGCCTTTATAAACAGTATCTACCGTTGGCGAAACTGCCGTCACTTCGTCAATGCGCCAATAGTATTTAAGTTTGGTCGATAATGGCCCTGTCATATAATTGGTATCGGCTAGCAGCTTGTTTCCTTTAAACTCCGGAGAAACCGTTGTAGCAGTCGTTACCGCCAGCGAATCGGTACCAAAAAACACATTGTGCGATTTGGCATAATTGGAAGACTCCCAGCTCAAACGACCAATACCACCCATAGGGACATTTACATGTTCATCATTATGAAAAGGCGTCGGTGAGCGTGCTCTAAAAGTTGCCTTTGCTACGTTCAGCATAAAGCCGTTGAGGAACAGCGATTTCGTAGCCTGTGTACCGGTGGTATCTGCCTGGAACAGGATTTCAACTTCGCCGTTGTCTACAACAGTAAACTGCACATCCGCCGACTGGCAATCAGCGATCTTTACTTTACGAACAGTGGGTACGATGTTGTCGATCACCCGTACACCGTTTACATGCACATCTACCGGGCATACATTGGCTGCGGTTACATTGTCCAGGATATTCATATAACTAAACAAAGTATGGGTACCGGCCGGAAGATTTTTGATGGTCAGTATAATGGATGAACCCAAAGCGAAATCGCCATCCTTTACCCAGATACCGTCCTGGGTAAACCGCCGTTCTTCGGGCAGGAGGGCATCCTGTATCCCTGCCTTATAATAGGTCGGTGAAATGGAAAGGCCGCGTGGCCCTTTTTTTAGAATAAACTTAATTCCATTCACCACCATAGAATCGCTCGGCGATTTTACAATCCATGGGGTAAAACCAGTGGCTTCCACTTCATTAACGGGTCGGCCATTCATGTTGAGATCCAGCTTTACCTGGGGTAGGGTTCCCTGCGACCAGGCAGCCTGGAATAATAGCACCTTTATCATGAGAATTAATAGGATTCTCTTTTTTTGTAGCATATGTTTCATAGCAATTTTTTAAGGATTATAATTTATGTTAACGATTTTTTTTTAAAAACTCCTGTATGGACATACCGGAGCTGGGAGTCCATGCTGACCGAAAAATTTATTCCGACAACGCACTTCCATATGAAACGACTTTGCTCTCCCGGGCAATTTTTTTTGTGACCTCCATTATACCAGTTAGGTGGATGACCAGCTGATATAATCTAATTCTGTATTTTATAGCTAACAGCTAAAAATTGTTTGCTTGAAAAATCGTAGGTGATGGATTGAATATACAGCACCCCATATTTCCCTTCCGGTGTGAGGAAATAGATAAATTGGTTAGCAGCAAGGCCGGTGGTGATATGCTTCAGGTTCACAGGTTTTTTCTTCGCCTCATCTTCTATTTTTTTGGAAGTATTGAACATCGTTCTGAAGTTAGCTGCCGATCCTGTAACCGGTGCTGAGAACAGAGTTGCTCTTTTTGTCCAGGCACTGATGTCGTAAGCTTTAAAAGGACTTGGCGTTTCTGATAAAGAGTAAAGAAAATATTTATTCGATAGCACAGTTCCTACTCTTACTGTGTCCCGGTAAATGCCAAAATCAATTTTGGCAGCATTAGCCTGGCCGGTGGTGTAGCTATAGGTTTTTCCTTCGTTGAAGGAGAGGTAAGATTCGTTCACCTTGCCCACAGAATCTGGCAGAAACACCCTGCGGTTACTAAAATATTTCATGTTCGACAATACATTAATGGTGATGTTCTTGTTACCATCACCCAGGTAAACACCTTCCTTATCAATTGGCCAGATGCGAAAACTGGAAGAGCCCGCACCCAGGTCTTTAGCGTACAACGTCAGTTTTCCGGAAAAGCTTCTGCGTTTCCCATCCTCTGTGATTGGAATTTTGATATAAGGCGTAGTGGCACCGCCTTTCATGATGTTCACCTGGTACATGTCTTTTGTTGGCGACACAATGGTGTAGTCGATCAGAGCGGAATCTGTTTCACTTAGTTCTGCATTTTCATCAATGGCATGGGGCTGGCTCTGGTTTAAAGTAAGGGTCACATCAAACATATTGAAGATGTTGGCCGATTCTTTTTTGCAGCCCACTGCCAGGCCTGTGAGCAAAACAGCAGCGGCGATCAATTTATTTTTATGGAGGTTCATGATGTTTTTTTTTAGTAAAACGCTTTAATAAGTAAATGCCCGTTACAGCGGGTCAAAAGTGCCGCCATCCCATCCAATGGTTTGTTCAATCAATGGTGTGGAATTCAGGAATTGGTTGTGGATGCCAAAGAAATAATAGAACGCAGGCATACCGAATGCACCGTTACCAGACGGAAACACAATTCTGTATGGGTACTTAAAGTGTTGCAATACGGAGGCCTTATTATTCATATTGATCGTATCCCTGTTAAGTACGGCCGGGTTAGATGCATTGACAGGCGTTTCGAGAAAAACTTTATTGATAGCTTCGATCTGCATAGATCCCAGGATGCCTGTCAGGAGGTGCATTCTTCTTGTTCTTCTAAGGTCGTCGTTCCGTTTTCCTTCAAAAGCAAATTCCACCATCCTTTCATTCATGATCAGGTCGCGCATCTGGGCCGTATTGGTAGCCATGTCAAGGCCATAGTTATAACCACCTGCTATGATACCAGCCCTTTGCCTGAGTTGTTTCACTATATCCTTTGCTACAGCCAGGTTACCTGTTTCGTTAGCAGCCTCGGCATAATCCATCATCACTTCTGCAAGGCGTAATTCGATCCAATCCATTCCGCTGCCACCCACATCGTTGGCCACTGCCACATTCACATCAGCCAGGTCGGGGCTTGAAAAGCGTTTTACATAAAATCCCCTGCTGCCATCATTGACACCGTTGTTAAGTGCCGTATTGTAGGTCCACTGGCGGCGGTTGTTTTTGCCACTCAGTTTCCACGTAGAACCATTATAAGCAATGGATGCATCAAATCTCGGATCACGGTTTGCCCAAAAAAGTACCGGATCATAAGACGAACTCTGTGCGATGGGAAGGCCATCCTTCATCAGGTACGCATCGAGCATTTGCGTACTGGGCAGGTACCAATCCGAAGGCGATCCTCTTTCAGAACTTGGCCGGCTTCTCGCTTCCACACCATGGTTCCGTTTTACCTGGGTGCTGGAGTAAGACCTTACAATGATAGCTTCGGTATTGGCAGCACCTTCTACCTGGAAAATGCGGGAATAATCGGTCATCAGTTTGTGACCCAAAGCGAGGCACATATCATAGGCAGCCTTTGTGGCTTCAAATGCCTTTTGCCATCTTGCAGCTTCAAAAGGATGGTTGGGATCATTCGTCGGGTTAAACAAAGGGCTGGCCCACCAAAGCAAAGCTTTGGCTTTCAGTGCGGCCGCGGCCTGGCGGGTAATCTTACCCCTTTCGGTGGCATCCACCCATACCACGCCTTCCAGGTTTACGATGGCAGAGTCAAAGTCCTTTACAATTTGTTCAAACATCCCTTTCGCTTTCACCCTGCCGGAAAGCGTCAGGCTTGCCGGATTTTGCGGGTCCAATACCAGTGGCACACCTCCATAGTATTTGGTCAGCGCCAGGTATGCCATTCCTCTGAGGGCATAAAACTGGCCGATTAGTTTTTTATTGGCCGCACCGGTAATGCCTTTACTGTTGGGCAGGTTGGCAATGGCAAGGTTACATTTGGCAATATCAAAATACCGGTTCTCACCAATATTTGCACCCGCATATTTAGCACCGATATACCTCGAGTCGTTGGAAATAAGCACACCGTTGAAATTAAAAACCTTCTTTCCCCAGGCATCATTTGCTGAGAGATAGTTTTCATCGCTTACGATATGGATATTATGGTTATTCGCGGTGTATTGATAGATAAATTCAGGCATAATCATATTGTAGGCCTCGTTGAGAAAATACTGAACTGCGGCCTCTTCTTCCCATATCTGGGCATCTACACCTTCTGTATCCCTCAGTAACAGGAGATCCGATGTTTTTTTGCAACCACCAATAGCAAACGTGGCTACGATCGCCACCAGGCATATTAGTTTATTTAATTTATTGTTCATGGCAAATAATTTAAAAGATATTCTGTGAAAATGGTTTTCTTATAACCCTACGCTAAGTCCTACAGACATCGTTCTGAGTGTGGGGTAATCATAGATATAAGAGGAATAAGGGTCTTTGTATTTCAAGGGGTTTTTCAGTACCCAAAGATTGTTGCCGGTAATCAGCAGGCGGGCGTTACTGAGGCCCACTTTTTTAGCGACAGCTGGCGGCACGGCATAAACAATACTCATATCGTTTACACGGATCGTGGTGCCATCCACAGCCCAGAAGGTAGATTCCCAGCCGGCCACCATGGAAGGATCGTCATATCTTGGAAACTTACCATTGGGATTCGCTTCACTCCAGCGATCGGTCCAGAAAGCCGGTACATTTTTCTGAGGCGTAGGATTGCTTCGTCTTGCCTTGGTATCATAGAATACTTTGCCACCAAAACTGGCTCCTATGTTTACATTCAAAGCAAAGGATTTGTAACTAACGCCCAGTTGCATACCGGTTCCGAATTTGGAATCGATGGTTTTGAACATCGTGGTTTTATCCCTGTCGGTAATGATGCCATCGCCATCAACATCTTTAAAATACAACCATCCCGGTTGAGGTACTGCGCCATCGATGGTGTAGCCGGGGTTTTTAGATAAAAAAGCATCTACTTCGTCCTGGTTCCTAAACATTCCTTCTGTTATCAGGCCGTAATTATTTCCGTTATAAGTCCTCGGATCGAGACCGGTAGTCACCATTTCTTCTACCATCCTTTCCCAGAGCAGGTAACGGTTGTAGAACATACGGTCAATAACAGAATTTCCAAAACTGAAATTCATGGAAGCTTTCAGGTTGAGATTTTTTCCTACCCTGTGATTATAACCGATTGAAAATTCTGAACCCCACGCGTACCGTACCTGGTAGTTTACAACGGGTGCTGTAAAGCCTGCATACATGGGGAAATTCTGATCGTTGCCTTTGTCAAATGCATCATAGATATGGTTACTAAAAAGGTCTACACCCAGGCTCAGTTTGTTATTCAGCAACGAAATTTCCGCGCCTACATTGATGGTTTTTTTCTTCTCCCAGGTAATATCCGGGTTTGGTATGATCACCGGTCTCAGGCCTGGCGTCAATGTTTCATTATACAGGTATGACTGTGCGTTTACACGGTAGCGATCCTGCCACAATCTTGATGAAACCCGGTCATCACCGGTAAGACCCATGTTGGCCCTTAACTTAAAATAGTTGATAAATTTTACATTCTTTTTGAAGAAGTTTTCTTCACTCACCAGCCAGCCAAGCCCTACTGTAGGGAAAACGCCCCAGATATTGTTTTTGGCAAAATTAGAAGAAGCATCAAAACGTGTGATCCCTTCTACTGTGTACTTGCCACCATAGTTATAGCTGAACCTGCCGAAGAAAGACCGTTTGGTAGATTCGGAAATAGAAGGATTACTTACAATAGGTGCCTGCGTAAAGGCCCAGTAATAATCAAAATTGGGTATTTGCTGATCCTGCCAGTAAGCTTCAAGCCCACTGCCTTTCGATCTTGATTGCTCGCCACCTGCTATGATATTAAAATCGTGGCGGCCAATCTTTTTTGCATACTGTAATGTGAAAAATATGCGCATGCTGCTGCTTTCATCCATACTTTGGATAAGGCGGCTATTGGTACCACCCAAAACGGTTACCTGGGAACTGGTAGCAGTAAGCTGATTGGTGTATAGCTGGCTATTATTTCCAAACCGCTGGAAATTATAAATGAAGTATTTGGGACGGTATTCGTCGTTGCGACCACCATTGGCAGATTGTGCTGCCTGCAAACGTGCGGTCAGGCCTTTCAAAAATCCGGATTCAGGCTGGTACACCAGGCTGGCATTGATGCCATAGCCCCTCGACTTGCTGCTCCTGTAAAAACCAGATTCAATCTGTCCCAGCGGGTTATTACCCTGGCTGTTATTGTTATTTACAAATTTGCCGTCGATACTGATAGGCACCCAGCGTGGCACCTGTATCAATGCCTCCAGGAAAGCCTGGTCATTTTCGCTGGTGCCGTTCTTGCTGTACCGGATCCTGCTATCTACATTGAAGTTTACTTCAGCTCTAACACCGCTGATCAGTTTGGCGGTGAGACCGCTACGCAGGGTGTACTTATCCTGTTTCATGCCGGCGTAATTGGCATTTTCATTCTGATAGGCACCACCTACGAAAAAGGTCATCCTGTCGGAACCTCCTGAAACACTGAGGTTATGACGCTGGGTAATGGACGCCTGCCAAATTTCATCGAACCAGCTTTTGTAATTCAGGTTTTTAAGATAGTCCAGGTCTTTTTCGGAAAAAAGATTGATGGTATCTATGTTGTTGATGCGATAGCCGTCATTCAACAATTTAGCATGTTCGTAAGCCGACAACATTTCGGGTTTACGGGTTGCATCGGTAGTACCGTAATAGCCATTATAGGAAAGTTTGGGCGGGCCAGCTTTACCACGTTTGGTCGTGATCAGTATGACACCCTTTGCTCCCGCAGCGCCATAGATAGCGGCAGAAGCATCTTTTAAAATTGTAATATCCTCCACCATAGAGGGATCCAGGTTATCAAAGGTGGATTTACCAACGATCATATTGTCAATTACATACAATGGTTCCGTTGTAGCACCGTAAAGTCCGCCTTGTTCTGATATGGCAGAATTCCTTACATTCAGCGAAATGCTGGCACCAGGGCGTCCTGATATGGCACTCACACCAAGTCCTGCCATCCTGCCACGTAAGGCACCAGCTATATTTGGTGCTGGTACGTCCTCTAGTTGTGCTGCCTTGATAGTAGCAACAGCACCGGTAGTCTGCGAACGTTTCTGGGTATTGTATCCAACGACCACCACATCATCCAGGTTGGTGTTCTCTTCCGGCATCATGGTAATACTAAGGGAATTCTGATCACCCACTTTCATTTCACGGCGGGTCATTCCGATATGGCTGATGACCAGTACAGCATTGCCCGATGCGACATTAATAGAAAACATACCCTTGTCGTTGGTAAGCGATCGCTGGGTGGAACCCTTAATGGCTACCGTGGCACCTTCCACCGGTTTTCCGGCATTGTCGGTTACAATACCTGTTATCGTTTTTTGCGCTAGCAAACACGTACAATTCAGTAGCAGGAAGAGCAGCAATAGCTTCCCTTTTCCCTTTCGCAATAGTTTCATAATGGCAGTTTGGTTTTATAATTGGTAAATAATCGCGGTTTTAAAGTCGGGTGTTTAACATCATGCAGGCGTCCCCTATTCATTAGTTTTTGTCTACATTTTTAAGAAACCCCGCCGTGGAAACGGCAGGTTGCGTATTGCTTGCTGTATATGAAAAAATGTAAATGAATTATCGAAACTGAGCCTGCACGGGCAAAGAGGCTGTCTGTCTTTGGCAAGCATTCTATTATTCTATTTTTTTCTTTTGCTAACTATCTGAGGACTTTCCATCAAGTCGCCGTTATTATAAAAAAGCAATCAACATATTATCGGCATCGTTCATCTAATCATCATATGGCGGCATTAATTATGAAGTAAAAATAGCTTTTAACAATCCTCAAAAAAATAGTACATCCTATTATCAGGATGCACTATTTTACTATTTTTTTATAAATTCTTCGATGTCTTTCGATTCGACGACTAGCACAAAAAAGGATAGTATTATTATCCCCATAAAAGGAATAATAACTACCAAAAAAAAAGCCTGTTTTTTCTTTTTCGCATAAAATAACACTGCACTTGCGGTAGATAAATTTCGTCAAATATGACTTGGGCTGTTTTCATTCCAGGTTTTCAATAGATACCTGAAAATCTTACAAAACACTTTTCTGCATTGGATTACATGAACACTGTACTCTAAATATCCAAAGGGAATGAAAAAGGGATTTGATGTATAGCGCAATTCATTTTTGAAGATTGTTGCGTACGTAGTTGACCGATATCAACAGGCCATACCAGCCAATAAAACAATTGCAAATATTGCATGCACAAAATGCCAGCTGCAAACGCAGCCAGCATTCCGAACCTTGGATATAGAGATGGATTATACGACTATACTAAAAAAGTTTAAAATTTGGACCTATTCATGTCTGTATTGGAATTTTTCTTTAGGTTCGTGGCTGACTACAAAATAAAACCGGTTATCATTTTCTGCGTTGTGATGTGTTCACCCACCATGACTCTTCGTCTCACAGTGTATCAATCATTACTTATTATTTTACTATTCAGCAAGGAAAGCTTATTCATGGTGCCGGATCAATAGGCCCTCTTCGTAAGTGTACCAGTCCGTTTCCATGTCGTACCAGCGTCAATGCTCCCCGGTTAGTTCCTTCCCATGCTTATTAACAGGAAGCTGATTCTCATTTCAGATGGTAGCGCCACCATGTTATTTTCCCTGACTGTAGTAGCTGCTTCTTTTGGGATGATGTTCATATACTGAGCAGCTTTCCCTTGATCACCTTGCATAAAAAGGGCCGCTTCGGCAGCTACCAGGTAAATATCACCCAGCCTTATTACGGGCATGTCGCCCATCCGGTACTGGCAGGTATAAGCAAACTTTTTGCTGTAGTTTTTTCGCAAGGCTGGAAAAATGTCGGGCAGGTTAGGTTGGCCCGCAGCCATGGTAGAAGTCGCCTTGCCGTCGCTCATTAACGGATCAAAAATGTCGATTGGATCCAACACTGCCGCCGTGATATTTTTTGTACTTACAGGATCAATGTTCCGGTTAAGTGCAAATATTGCCAGGCTCAAATCCTGATTTATATTCTTTTCCGGTTGATTTGCCGCTGGCAAAAAAGTACTGTTGTAAGAGCTAGTTGTTCCTCCGGGCACATTGGCGGTTTCGATGTCCCCAGGATTGGTAATGATGCCGGAAATGCATTCAATAATATATAAAGCGCTTTGTCCGGGCCCAACAAACCGGATACCGCCTGTTATTGCAATGCGGTCAGAGACCACTTTTGGACGCTGCAATTCAATATAAAAACCGGCTACCCTTCGCTGCAATGCTTCCATGGAATGGTCTACCCGGTTCAGTACGATATCGGATGCGTTACCCGCGGAGATAGCCCGGGTTGCTTCATTTGTCTTACTGACGCCAACCGGCCTGCCGGCAACGTTGTTTACGGTACCCGTTATTTTTTCTGAGGCAAATGACTGGTTAATGGACAGCAACAAGAACAGGAACAACGCTGTCCTTTTTTTTAGCCAATGAAGGCCGGGCTTTCTGTTCTTTTTCATATTGGCTGTTTTGGGCAACCTGGGTATTGGCAAAATCTCCCCCGAAGCTTTGGTTGTAGAGGATGGATAAGGCGTCTTGTCTGACCCTGGATATTGTGGTGTAAGCAATCAATGTCGTTTAGAAGCGTAACCCGGCGACTATTTAAGCTGGCCTTTTTAGAAGCGAATTGGCTTTTTCCAGAGCGGCATTAATCGTTAAAATCGCTACTACAAACCTACCATCACAGTAGCGCTAAGGCGTTCAGATTTTAGTTTATATCATCTGGTTTTTGATCGAATCGGTTTAAAAATTGGTCAGAATGGTTTAAAAATTGGTACCGGGCCACCGAAACACTGATTATCATTCTGTAATGGGATATTTTTGAATGGCCAGTTCACTGCAATCATGAAAGTGCCGCGATACCATTTTTTGAACTCGTCAATGCCAATGAAAGTCTTTCCCGCCGGGATGCTGTTCCTGTTTTTGATTTCCAGTCTTGGTATTTCTCAGCCGAAATGCAGTTTTATTCAATATTCCACTGACGATGGTCTTTCCGACAACCGCATTATGTGCATCACAAAAGACAGCGAAGGCTTTATGTGGTTTGGTACCTGGGCCGGACTCAACCGGTTCGACGGGCATAATTTTGTTTCCTTCAGGTCAAGACCCGGCGATAAATCGAACCTGAAGAATAACCGGATTGAGAAGATCGTGGATGACAAGAAGGGGTTTCTCTGGCTTAAATCGAGCGATGGACAGGTGTACCGTTTCGACAAAAAGACAGAAAGCTTCATGGCGCTTCAGGATGTTATTAAAGACCTGATGCCTGGCAAAATGCTGGTTAACCATCTTATTGAGGGCAGCGAGGGAGAAGTCTGGCTAATGACGCCAGATCATGGAATGTTCCTCCTGCGCAGTAACGGTTCGGCCAGTCCGGCTTACCAACAGTTTTGTACCGCTTCAAAAACCGGCGCTTCCATTCCTTCAAACAATATCCTTTTTTTCCACCGGGATCATAAAAACAGGCAATGGCTGGGTACTTCAAAAGGTATGGTGTTACTGGCCGCGCAGCCGGATGGCCAATACAATAGCATGCCTTTGCCTCCTGTGCCTGTGGAGGGTACTCTCAATCATATCAGGGAAGCAGGGCAAAATCTTTGGTTCACCGGCGGGCAGGGCCAGCTCCTGGCCTATTCCAATGCGACCAACCAATTCACTGCCTACAAACCCGGCAATACTGAATTCAGGGACCTGTATGTTGCACCCAACCAGCAAAATATTTACCTGATTTCACCGGGCAATGTGCTGACAACTTTTAACGTAACCAGCACGATAGCAACTACCTATACCATGCCGGGTGTCGTAAAATTCCACGCTATTACCGGAGATAAAGCAGGCAATATCTGGATAGAGCCGGAGCAAAATGGCATTGTAAGATTTGATACTGCAAGCAAGACATTTAACCACTATGTGCTTAAATCAAGTGCCGATTTCTTCAACTCATTTAAAGGCTTTGAAACATTTGAGGACAAATCCGGCAGGTTCTGGGCTATGATGAAAGGAAGTGGCCTCGGGTATTATGACCCCGCCACTAAATCGATGAAGTATTTTTATAACGATCCGGCCAATCCCATGCGGTTGTTTCCAAACAGTGTAAGGGTACTCTATTACGATTCCGGCGGTGTTATGTGGTTTGCTACGGTGGAGGAAGGCCTGCACCGCGTCATATTTCACGAAAACAACTTTGATCAGAAACTGCTGGAAACATCTTCAGAAAGGGCATTTAATGAAGTGAGGGGGTTATGCACGGATCATCGCGACCGCCTTTGGATGTCTACCAAGGCAGGAATATTGCACGTGATAAAAAATGATGTAAAGATCAATGTACAATTACAAAACACGCCCCCGGGCGGTATTGGCCAGGTGTATTGCATTACTGAAGACCGCCAGAATAATATTTGGTTGGGCACCAAGAACAATGGACTCTATAAAGCCACACCGTTAGATGTGGATGGTATGCGCTACAGCCTGGAACAATTTGTAACCGGTAGCGGCGATAGCAGCATTAGCTCCAACAGGATATATTGCATTCTGCAGGATAACCAGGGCAAAATATGGGTGGGAACACATGAAAACGGACTAAACCTCGTATTGGAACGTCGCGACAAAACGGTTTTCCTTCATCGCAAAAATGCCTGGCCCAGTTACCCGAAACCTGAATTCGGCAGACTACGCCACCTGGCCCTTGATGCCTCCGGAAACCTTTGGATAGCCACTACAGACGGGCTGCTGGTCATGACTACCGACAACGAGAAAATGGGAAATTACCTGTTTAAGAAATACTCCAAAATAACGGGTAACGACAGCAGCCTGAGCGACAACGATGTGCAGTTCATTTATAAAGACGGCAAGAATACCATGTGGCTCGGTACAGCAGGTGGCGGCCTCAACAAGGCCATTGGAACCAATCCGGGCAAAAGTCTTTCATTCAAAACCTATTCGGAAAAAAATGGCCTGCAAAGCGACTATATCGTTAGCTGCATCGCCGACAATAACGATCATTTATGGCTGACTACGCCTGGAGGATTATCAAGATTTGATGGCAATGGTTTCAGGAATTTCAACTCCTATGATGGCCTCAGCACAAAGGGTTTTTCTGAAGCTGCCAGCACCAAACTCCTCAATGGCGACCTGGTATTTGGTACCATCAATGGTTATCTCGTGTTTTCCCCGCAACTGGTGAAAGACCACAAAGTGAATGCTGCGCTTGCTTTTACACACTTACAGGTTAATAATATTGATATCGCCACCGGCGACAGCACAGGAATCCTTAACGAATCGATCAATTCCATCAAGAGTATCACCCTGGCTCACGATCAGAATATTTTAAGTATCGATTACAGTATCCTCGACTACCGCTTCCAGGACAATGGCGTATTTGCCTACAGGCTCCTGGGTTTTGATGACAGCTGGCATACCAATAAAAACATGCACCGCACTTCGTACACCAATCTTCTACCGGGGAAATATGTGTTTGAAGTAAAAAACCTGAGTTCTGACCGGTATACAAATGTGCCTGCCAAACAACTAGCGATACATATCCTGCCACCACCCTGGAAAACCTGGTGGGCCTACCTTATTTATGCAATCCTTGCCGGTGTGTTATTCCTTATCATCTACCGCACTGTTTATACCATGCTGCGGCTGCGGCAGCGCATAGCGGTAGAGAAAAGACTTACGGATCTTAAACTTCGTTTTTACACCAATATTTCCCACGAGCTACGCACGCCGCTCAGCCTGATCCAGGGCCCTGTGGATGCCATTGCTACAACAGAAACGCTGTCTGGTACAGGTCGTAGTCACATTTCGGTGGTAAGAAAGAACGCAGCCAGGATGTCCCGTTTTATAAACCAGCTGCTTGATCTTGGCAAAGTACAGAGCGGCAAAGCCATGCTATACATCTGCCAGGTAGAGATGGCGGTATTGGCCAGGCAGGTAACAGAATATTTTTCTGAAGCGCTGCGGGCAAAAAAGATGCATGTAAACATAACAGCAAAGAACCTGTATGCATGGGTGGACGCTGAAAAAATGGAAACCGTGCTGTATAACTTATTGGCCAATGCGCTCAAGTTTAGCCCCGATGGCAGCATCATTACCATTAATGTGAAACAGGGAAAAATGGCTGATGACCTGGTCATAGAGGTATGCGATGAAGGGCCTGGTGTGGCAGCTGACGAGTTGGAAGATATATTTGAATTATATTATGAAGGCAGCAGTACACAACGGCAATTTCTAAAAGGAACAGGCATCGGCCTTTCCCTGTCGAAAGAGTTGATCGATTTGCACCATGGCAAATTGTATGCGAAAAACAACCCTGACAAGGGATTAACTGTTGTTATAGAACTAAAAACAGGCAAGGACCATTTTGCCCCAGGTGAAGCGACCATTTCTCTAAAAGAGTATACCAGCCCGGATGATCATGAACCTGTACAACAGGCAACTCCTCCACCTGTACCGGTTGTGGATTCAACAGCGGAAAGGCAACTGGTATTGCTGGTGGAAGACAATGTGGAGCTGAGTGATTTTGTATCGCAGCAACTCCAGGCACTTTACCGGGTAGAAGTGGCGTCGAATGGCCGGCAGGGCCTCGACAAAGCGCTTGCCTTATTACCCGACCTGGTGGTGAGTGATATCATGATGCCGGTGATGGATGGCATCAACATGCTGGACCATCTGAAAAAGGACCCGGTTACCAGTCATATTCCAGTAGTGCTTTTAACGGCTAAATATGATGTGGAAAGCCAGTTAGAAGGTTTACAATATGGTGCCGATTACTATATTACAAAGCCTTTTAATACAGACATCCTGAAAGCCGCTATCAACAATTTACTGGAGCAGCGCAGAAAGCTATTTTACTATTTACAGGATCAAACAAAAGAAACCCCCAAACTGTCGCCACCATTAATTACCACACATGATGAAAACTTTTTGAAAGAGGTCATCAGTTTTGTAGAAACAGGTATGCAGGAAACCGATTTTGAGATTGATGCCATCGCCACTTCGGTAGCCATGAGCCGGTCGGCGTTTTATAAGAAATTCAAAAGCCTAACCAATATGGCGCCTGTAGAATTTTTGAATGAAATGCGGCTGAAAAAAGCAAAGCAACTATTTGACCAGGGCGAGACCAATATCTCCGATGTGTCATTTGCGGTCGGGTTCAACAGCCCCAAATATTTCAGCACCAGTTTCCGTAAATATTACCAGTGTTCTCCATCCGAATATTTAAAGAAGATCATGGCTGCCTGAATATGACCATCACTGCCTATAGTGTTTTATGATAGAATCTGCAAAGCACTCCGATACTTTCCCACAGGCTGAAGACGCTTCTAATGGTCGTGTATCAAATGGGGAGAACATTTCTCCCGCACGCCCTTTGACCATGCAGCTTTTAATCCGTTTTTTCCTGCATTATTATTACTTCATGGGCTCCTATTGACCTACGCTGCAAAAATTGCTTTCCGGTATGATCCTTTCCCGGTTGTTGCAGCGGCATACCTGCTCCTGCGGCCGGGCTTGTAGCACCAATCCTGAAATCTGCGCTGGGAGCGCCAAGGAATAGTGGATCCTTACCAATTAATCCATCCTTATCCAAACCAGGCAACTGAGGGCCCGGCCAGGCGCTATTGGCTGTATGGAACCAGGCATTGTTAGAGAAGGTAAAAGTTTCAGGCGCTGTGCCGGGCCCAATACTACAGGGTGTACGCACTTGTGCATCGATACAAATAATATTATTCCGAAAGGTATTGTAGCTACACCTGCCAAAATGTATGGTATCCCTGTTTTCCTGCAGGATGCGGATCACCCATTTGCCGGGTTTGTAGATGGTATTATTCACGACTTCTGAACGCGTACAACCCACAAAAGCCACCGGCACTTCCGACCCCATAAATATGTTGCTATAGACCTTCAAATCAGAAGCTTCCCAGGAGGCATCTGCCGGTCTGAAAAAAGCCTGCCCCGTGCTACCTCCAAGGTTGATGGCCCTGCTACCTGCATTCTTAAATACACAGGCTTCTACAAGGATATTGCTGCTACCGCCTTTCATTTGAATGGCATTGGAGCCCATATTTTCAAAACGGCATTGGCTGATGCTACTCTTATGGCAGCCTACCATGTCGATGCCACTGCCACCTGGTGAGCCGTTGACAAAACTGCATGCCAGGATACTCAGATCATCCACGCCGGATAACTTGAGCAAATCATTATTCCCTGTGGCAGCCATATTGCTAAATACACATTTTTTTATTACAATATGATGTGACGGCGAGTCGTAAGTTCCGCCGTCATCGATATTAACACCATTTCCCGTTTGTGCTTTAAAAACGAATCCTTCGATGTGCAGCCAGGCAATATCTGTACCGCTGAAGGCAGTAATACCACTTTCAATGAACACAGCTCCAGGGCGTTCCGCGAGCAGGTATATCCATTTGTCTGCAGTGCCTTGCAGGTTTCCAAGAGATTGATTCCCCTGATAGTTGCCCCTATGAACAAGGATGGTATCGCCGGGTGCAACATGTTTTGCCGCAGTCGAAATGTCTCCATAAGGCTGTCCATGCCCTGTATGCAAGATCCTGGCTTGCAGGAGACCGTGTATAGTTACAAGTAGCAGCAAAACGAAGGTGAAGCGCATAAACTGAAAGTAAGTAAAATGTATCAAAGGAGTTAGCCGCAACAATGCATACTTCGATTGTTTCATGGAACAGGATCATTTTATTGTGGAAACACCGCAATTGTGTCAGTTGAACGCCCGATTACACGAGGTGAAATATCAATTGCTTCGTGGCACAACATCATTGTTGTCTTGTACAACATCATTGTTTGTAGTTAAAAGTGAATTACTCCGTGGTACAAATCAATTGTTGCGTGGTACATGACGATTGTTGCATGATAGATGACGATTGTTGCGTGGTACAAAGGCATTGTTCGCCGTTACAACATCATTGTTTTGTTGTGCAAGTTCATAACATGGAGAAAATATGGCTTTTCATGGCTTTTTGGAAGAAATGAGCGGGATTTCGGAAAGATTGACAGGGATTGGAGGGTGTTGTCTGAAGTGATGAAAAAGGTTACCGGATTATTTTGACGGCTATGGTAATAACACCAACAACGACATGCTGATAACACCGGCAACGACGGTGGTTTTGATATGCGGAGGGACTGTGTTTTTTGCGAACTCTTACGAAGGCTGAGATTTTCGACATTTAATTTTCAGCATCTGAAAGATGTACATTTATATTTTCACATTAAGATCAGCAGCTGTTTATAACAACGTTGTAAAATAAAAATTATGGAATACAGACAATTAGGCAATTCAGGATTAAGGGTTCCGGTACTAAGTCTTGGCACGGCCACATTTGGCGGTGGTAGCGAGTTCTTTAAAGCCTGGGGCACCACGCAGGTGGATGAAGCGACAAAGATGGTGAATCTATGTCTTGCCGCAGGCGTGAACCTGTTTGACACTGCCAATGTATACTCCACCGGCATGGCAGAGGAAATATTGGGCAAAGCAATAGCCGGAGTTCGCAACCAGGTGCTGATTTCTACCAAGGCGACATTTAAAATGGGAGATGGTATTAATGAGTATGGCTCATCCCGTCACCATCTCATACAACAATGCGACGCCAGCCTGAAACGCCTGGGTATCGATCATATCGACATCTATCACATGCACGGCTTTGACGCCAATACACCGGTGGAAGAAACGTTGAAAACGCTGGACACGCTGGTGCAAAGTGGCAAGGTTCGCTATATCGCCTGCTCCAATTTTTCGGGCTGGCATTTGATGAAGTCGCTGTCGGTATCCGAAAGATATGGCTGGTCGAAATACATTGCCCACCAGGCTTACTATTCCCTTCTCAACCGCGAATTTGAGTGGGAATTAATGCCACTGGGCATCGATCAGAAAGTAGGAACGATCGTCTGGAGCCCATTGTCCGGCGGCCAGCTAACCGGTAAGATCAGGAGAGGCAAGCCACAACCCGAAGGTTCCAGGTTTGATCAGCAGGGAAGCCATGGCCCATCGCATGCGCCCGAATTTCTATATGGCATTGTAGATGTACTGGACCAGTTAGCCGAAGAAACGGGTAAAAGCCAGGCGCAGGTATCTCTTAACTGGCTGTTGCAGCGCCCCACGGTAGACAATATTATCATCGGCGCCCGCAATGAAGCACAGTTACAGCAGAACCTCGAAGCTGTTGGCTGGAACCTGACAACTGAACAGGTTCAGCGGCTTGATGCAGTTAGTAATATTGAACCCGTTTATCCTTATTGGCACCAGCGTTTGAATCCTATTTTTAATACGGCGCTGGAGTTGTATAAAAATAAATAGTAAAAATTTATATACCTAGTAGAAGTTTCAACGCCAAATTCGCCTGTTCGCGTAACACTGATGAGGTCGGGCAGGGCCACACATGGACCGGTACTGAGAAAACCCCACTGGCAAAGCTTATGAAAGAGACTTGTACACGAACAGAACTTCAATCAAAATGAATTACCAGGTATACGTTGTTGAACTATCGAAAAAAGTGTTTTCCGAAAACGCAAAGTTCCGGGCGGCCAATCCACAATTCAACGGCGTGCTGGAATGCCTGTATGTGGGGATGACCAGTAAGACACCTAAAGAACGATTCCTGCAACACAAAACCGGGTTTATCAATAAGAAAGGCCACAAACTTTCTGCCAACATCGTTCAAAAATATGGTTCCTATTTACGCCCCAGCCTGTATGACCATATCAATGTAAAAGCGATGACGCGGGAGGAGGCTTTGATCATGGAAGAAAAACTGGCTTTGGCGCTGAGAAGGAAAGGATATGCAGTTTGGTTTAACTAAGCCCATCCACCCGGTGTCAGCTTACCGAAAAAAGCTAAATTGATCAAACTCCGCCTCCGTCAATACGATGCACATCCTAAAAACTCCTGATCGGTCTTACCCTGAAACTGGTAATGGATTTACCGCCACCCTGTGAGAAATTGATATTGAAGTTTACGGTGTTGGCGGTCATCCCATCCAACTCGGTGGAAGTCCAGTAGTTGCTGATATCGGGGTCGGTGGTAAAGCCACCAATGATAGCCTGGTTGGCAGACAGTTTTAAAAGTTCCTGCGTGCTGGGCAGGTACCAGTCAGAATATCCATTTAATACAAGGTTACTGCATGCCCTTGCGGCAATGCCGGCGGTGGCACAAACATTGGTGATCTGGATCGTATTGGCATTACCGGAGCCGAAGGCACCCGACGTGCTGCCGGTGGAAGTACCGCTACAGCCCCAGGTGGTTTGCGACAGGTCGGCCGCTGCGGCGATGATACCATGTGTCTGGCCGGCTACATAACCCGGATCGCCCGGCTGCAGGATATATGCGATTTTTCCACCCTGGTAATTTTGACCCACCGACAATGCAGGATTGCCCATCATATCGGTCCATTCTATACCATTGTGTACCTGTAATTGTCCGTTGGTTATGCAATTGGTGCAATACACCACCAGGCCTGCCACTGGGCTTCCGATGGCATCACGTTGCACCCTCGTCATGCGGGGTGGTAAAAAACCTTTGGTGGTACTGCTTACATCCAGCACCGCCGACACTGCGGGTGTAGATGTACCGATGGCCACTTTCTGGCCGCTCACTTTCATGGTCTCTGTAAGTCCTTCGGAATAAATATTAACCGCACTGCCCGCCGGGGCGGCAAAATTCAGATATATATTTTTGTCAATAGAACTGAGGGTATTCCTGATCACACGCATTTCCGCATACGCGTTGGCGGAAGCAAGATCGATCCCATTATCCCCGGAACCGGTTTTAATGACCAGCCTGGCAGTGGAAGGAAACGCAGTGCCCATACCGATTTTCACATTACTGCTGTCGCCCAGCACCAGGCAATTGTTGCAGCCTGACTTTGCATTAAATCCCAGGGCTGTGGCGTTGGCCAGGTTGCCGGATATTACATCCGCCTGGCTGCCAAGGGCCGTGTTTCCACCCCCTGTGGAATTAGTGTTGAGCGAGTAATTACCGATGGCAGTATTCTGAACCCCGCTGGTAGTTCCGGCCATTGCATTATATCCAAATGCGGCATTGTTGCTACCGTCTACGTTAGCATAAAGCGATTGCGTGCCATATGCTGCATTGTAGGAACCTGATGCATTGTTCGGCAACGATAGCCAGCCTGCAGCCACGTTGAAACTTCCTGTGAGGTTATTTGCTAACGCCTGGAAACCGACAGCGGCATTATTGCCACCGGCCGTATTTTTTATGAGCGCCTGGAAGCCAACTGCGATATTGCCGGTGCCCGTGTTGTTGGCCGCTGTGGCGGATCCTCTTAATGCCTCGTAACCAACAGCAACACTGTTATTGCCAAAATCGGTGTTGCTGTTATTGGCAAATTGCATGGCATTGTACCCAATAGCGGTAGCATTACTTCCGGCCACATTCGACAACATGGCGTTGCGCCCTACAGCGGTATTAGCATTACCGGCTGCCGTTTGCTGCAAAGCCCCGGCACCAATAGCGTTGTTGGAAACGCCTGTGGTATTAGCGGTTAAGGCCGCATTTCCCAGTGCTGTATTATCCTGTCCGATGGTGTTGCTAAACATGGCTTTGCTTCCGACCGCAGTATTGTGTGTGCCATGTGAGGCATTGAATGTACCGGTACCGTTGTTAAAAAGGGCCGAGTCGCCGATGGCGATGGTGTTGGGAATGGAGATGCTTTTTCGCATCGCAGCTTTGCCGATGGCAATATTTGAGTAGCCTCCTTTATTATCGTACATGGCTGCCGTGCCGATGGCAATATTATCGTTGCCGCTGGTGTTGCCAAACATAGCCTGGTAACCCATGGCAGCATTGTTGCTGCCAGCTGCGTTCGCGTACAGTGCAAAAGCACCGATGGCGCTGTTGGAGCCGCCTGAGCTAAACGTACTCATCGCATTTGAACCCACCGCAGTGTTATTGGAGGCAGCGCTGCCATACAAGGTAGCCGCGCCGATACCGATATTATTGGTGCCGCCATTATTGGCTGAGTTGTATCCGAGTGACACATTTCCATCGGTAGCGACTCCTATCCGGCCAGCCTTTTGATTGTCGATCCTGAAATTAATAGGGGAATTGTCTGTAGTACCGATAAAATTGTTCGCTTCCGTGGTGCCGGGATTACCGGTTGTTGACCAACCTGCCGGTGCGGGAATCGTCGTTATCGCCCGTACCCATTTGGTACCATCGCAGAAATAAAAGCCCGGGCTTACATCCCCGGCAGTGGCGGTGTTATAAACGGCCATGCCGGCGACAAATGCGGTGAGTGGTGCAAACGAAGTGGTATTGGATAATGCCACACGTGGCAGTAGCAATCCTTTGTTACTGGCTGCACTGGCAACCTCCAAAGCTGCGTTGGTATTAGGCGACGCGGTGCCTACACCGACGCCCTGTGCAATGATCAGCGACGGCATCATCGCAATGAGCGGGCATATAATTCTCTTAAGCATGGGCTGGGTTATTGGTTTTGAGGATTTGCTTCCGGCGCCTAAGATCGGCCAAAAATAAAAACCTGCCAATCACCCTGAAAGGTGTTTAAATGCCGCTACATAGTGGTGCCAGCTTGCCGGAGAAAGCACTATGGGTCAAGCATCCCCGCCTAATTGGCCCCAGCTTGACGAAAAAAGCACACTGGTTCCAGCGTCCCGCCTGGACCCAAAACAAGACAGCGTCACGCTGGCGAAAAACCTATCCCAACCCGGTTAACACAATCGGCCCATTATTCTTCTCATACCCGGCAGCACTGCTATACACCCAATGCTCAGGCGCATTTACAAAACCACCGACCACGGGGTGATTTC
>JAZKFT010000043.1:0-97958 GCA_040386335.1 Bacteroidota bacterium | reverse complement strand
CGGCAGCGAGACGCTGCAATATTTTAGGCACGGGCGAGACGCCCGCGCCAATACGGAGGTGGTTCAAGCGTCCCGCTTGGACCCATAACAAGCCAGCGTCACGCTGGCGAACAACCTATCCCAGTTCCGTCAACACAATCAGTCCATTATTCTTCTCATACCCGACAGCACTGCTATAAACCCAATGCTCAGGCGCATTTACAAAACCACCGACCACGGGGTGATTTCCGGCAGCGAGACGCTGCAATATTTTAGGCACGGGCGAGACGCCCGCGCCAATACGCTTACTTCTTCTCAAGCGCTGGCATCAGGAAGCGGCTCACCTCCGGCGTATGGTGTTCCTTTTCCATGATCAATTCTATTTGCTTAACAATATCAGGATGTTGTACGGCAATATCATGTTGCTCTTTCGGATCAGTACTGAGGTCGAACAACTGTGTTGTTAGTTTGCCGGTTTTAATAATATTTAGCCGAACGGCTTTCCAGTTGCCCAGGCGAACGGCCTGCTGGCCGCCATATTCAGGGTATTCAAAATAGAGATAGTCGTGCTGCTTCTGCTGGGTGCTTTTTCCCAGTATCGTTGGCATAATACTCAAGCCGTCTACATTTTTAGGAACAGGCAATTTTAATAGGTCGCAGAAAGTGGGCATCATGTCGATCGTTGCGGATACGAGATCGGCAGTTGAGCCGGGTTTTACATGGCCTGGCCATTGCACAATAAAAGGCTCGCGGATACCACCCTCATGTAGAAATCCTTTGCCCCAGCCGTATTCGGCCCGGAACTGGCCGGCACTTTTAAAGAAAACCGGGTCAACGCCGGCATTGAAAGCGGGTCCGTTGTCGCTACAAAACATGATAATAGTATTTTCATACAAGCCATTCTTTTTCAGGGATGCTACCAGTTCACCTACCTGTTCATCCAACGCGGAAATCATTGCAGCATAGGTGGCGTGCGGGTAGCGGCAAGGGAAATAGGAACCGCCAAGAAAGGGCTTTTCATCACCGAAACGCTGATGGTAATAGTCGACCCATTTTTGCGGCGCCTGCAGCGAAACATGTGGCAGCGGGCTGGGGTAGTACAGAAAAAAAGGCTTGTTGCTGTTTTTATCGATAAACTGCGTGGCGGCTTTTATGAGCAGATCGGGTGTGTACACATTTTGCTGGTACTTTTCATAATTTTTTGGATCGCTGGAATCCAGGTCTTTTGGAAACTTAACAGCCGGATCAGCGACCTTGTTATCGAGGGGTACGCGGAGTTCATTTTCCCAGAGGTGAGCGCCATAATAGGTGTGGTCTTGCCGCTGGCAGATGTAGCCGTAGAAGTAATCGAATCCCTGGCGGGTTGGGAAGCCTGCTGTGTATGGTGCACCCAAGCCCCATTTACCCACCATGCCGGTGGTGTATCCAGCCTTTTTCAGCATTTCTGCAATGGTGACGGTAGAATCGGGAATCGGCCATTGTCCTTCCAACGAAGGATTTTCCTCCATGGCCTTAAAATCCCATACAGGTCCGCGTTCCTCCCATTCATGATTGCCGCGGATATAGGCTTTCCCCGAATGGGTTCCGGTCATCAGCAAATACCTGGAGGGTGCACAAACTGGGAATGCGTAGTGCTGCGTAAATAGCATACCATTCTTAGCAAGCTGATCGATATTGGGCGTTTCAATTTTCTCCTGTCCATAGCAGCCAAGTTCACCGTAGCCGAGATCGTCGGCATAGATGTAAACGATATTGGGTAGCGCCGTTTTGCCGCGCTTCACTTGCGAAAAGGCATCGTGCCCTGTTACGAGAACCAGGAGCAGGCATAGTACGCCTACAATGAAAAAATTCCTGTTTCTACCGGTGTTAGCTGGTTTCATGTAAATACAATTGGGTTCTGAAAATAAGCAATCAAATGGTGCGGGGGCTGCGCAACCGGTTGTATCCTGTTTACATGATTAGGTATACGCCAGCTTGATGCTGGTAAATTTTGGGCGCTCCGTTCGGGAACAGAGCGCTATTCGAGTTTCTTCAGTCCCGTTGCTCTGCGCACAACCCTCGTTTTGCCTGGTCTAATAGTAAAAAGTCATTGACCGGGAGAGATGACCGGCAGATTCCACCAATAACCGCATCTACCGTCCGGACGGTATTGGATGGTTAACGGGTGTTGTTTATTTTCCGTTTTTATTTACTATGCAACAAATCAGATTTTTTACATTTTTCATTGGTTGTGCGCTATGTGTGGGCCTGCAGGCTCAAAAAACGCTCATCAAAAAACCAGTTGAAAAGCCGGAAGTGATCAGGGATACCTTTGCTTTTAACCTGCTAACGACGCTTGATAAGGTTGTCCGCATGGCGGAAGATCCGGCAGTGGCTGCAGCCGCATTTGCAGGTGAGCAACAAGGCGTTGCCATAAACGGTGCGGGGGAGTTTAATTCCGCCATCATGTTGCCGGATGCTGTTTCTACCATATTTAAATTGGATCGTACCGACAGGCAAAATGGCACTACCACCTGGGAATGGAAGGCGGTGATCTATAATTTTCCAAAAGAGCAACAGTTACAGGTTGTTGTGGATGGGGAGAAAAAGGTGGATTCCGTTATAACTGCTTTCGGCAAACACATTAAGGAAAGCGGCACGAACGCCATACTTCAAATAAGTGCATGGAAATGGATAAACGAATCGTATACCGATAAGGATGGGCTGGCGCTTGCGGTTCGGTTCACTAAAAAATTACATAACACCGAACAGGGGGCCATTGATTCTTTGGTGCGATTATACCCGCCGCTCTTCGCCGACCCGGTGGCTGGCAGCGATTGCGCCGAAAAGTTTGGAAAGGCGCTGGAACTGGAGGGGATCTCCCGTGATAAAGTGTCGGCATTATACAGCAGCCTGGCGCGGGACCTGACGGGCAAAAACATAAAAGCCGTCTTTAATTTGCTGATACAGGCGCCTTACTTTGTAGATTATAAAAAAATAAAAACTGAACTCGTCTATTCGCAACAGGAAGCGCTGACCAAAATGGCGCAGAGCGCCGTGGATGATTACAATGCGCAATACAATCCTCCTCCGAAACAGGATGTGGTAACATTAAAAAAGAAAGAAATTGAAAAAGAGAAAATACCCACCGACCCTTGTGAAAAAGAAAAGTTGGCGTTGAGAATAAAACCAGGCAGCTATGTACAATCAAACGGTCCGGTCAGTTATGTAAAAGACTATTCCTGCCAATACCATACCTACACCGTTTGCTGGATAGAAGAAAAAACCAATCACTTAAAAACCGCGACCGATGTAACCAGCGCCGGCATGGAAGGCTACAGGATCACCAATGCCGCACCTTTTTATGTGTGTGACCGCTGCCAGGGCCAGGGTTATTCAATGGAATATGATTGGGTACAAATGGCTTCCGGCAGCAGCCATTATGCAAGAACTAACAGGCAAACCCAATACAGTTGTGGCACCTGCAAAGGTGCGGGTTATATAAAAATCAGGTAGTGATTCAGAACCCTGTTGCGGGTTTGCAATTATGTTCCCAAACCTGATAACAGTAGCTAACCTATTGATGCTATAGATTGCTTGCCGCTTCGTTACTGCCTGACCTTCCAGCTTTGATATGTTGAAAATCTTCTCTTTTGGTAAAATATTCCAGTCCGACAATTAAAATAGTGATGACCGTAAAAGTAACTTTCTGCATAATGGGTAAATAAACGCGGTAAGTACCAAATCCATACATGAACAGTGTGGCATAAAAAACAAGCATGCAGCCAACACAGAGGAATTTAAACACATGTAACCTTGACTTGAGAACAAAAACTGTAATGTAAAATATCCCTAACAAAAACATGGTACTTGCTATCATAACCATAATATCATGCAAGGGAGTGGCTATTAAAAAAGTAAACACCATACCAATAATCCCTACCCATTTTATGATTTTGGAAGCTCCCTTTAACGGTATTTTTTTTGAAAACTCCAGGAAGAAAAGTGCAAAAGCCGCAGACAGGAAGAACATGCCTGCAACGGCCCAAAACCGGCCGCCATTGTGTGCGCCGTTAACTGCTTTATCTCCAAAGAGGTTACTGATGTAATTATTTCTCCAGCTATATCCGATGGATTTTATATCCGCTTGTGAACCGCCGGGATAGCATGCTGCTGCTATTACTAACAGTGTAATCGCAATAGTGATTCCCAGCAGGACAGCATATTTTTTCAGCATACTATTATTGGCTTAAAACGAATGAGAAATCTTTGCCAGTTACCTGGCATTATCCGACCCTGGAACTGTACTGCTTCGGATTGGTGGCGCAAACTATTATTATTGCCCGTATGCTTTCACCAGGCTATAATAACTGCTTAACCTGTTCAGCAACTGAAGAACAGATAACCACACAATCATTTCCACTATGGCGGCGGGCTCCATATGTTTTGAAACGGTTTCCACCACGGCTTCATTTACCCGTGCCGGGCTATGAGACGCCGATACCGCCAACAGGATACCGGCAGCCTCTTTCTCCGTTAATGAAAGTTGCTGCTGAAATAAAGCAATGGCCTGGTTGCAGCTTTCAATATCCGTTGGAATTTCCATTTGCGAAGCCTGGCCCAGGATGGTGTATAGCCGTGCGTTCAATTCGGAAGCCATGTGAACAGACAGGCTTTTTACTTCTGATTGAAGGACATCGTTTTGTACAAGGGCACTGAAAATAACCCCGGCATACATTTTTATTTTCAACCCTGCAACTGTTTGGCCTTTGTCTAAATTATCCCGCAATACAGCCGTAATTGTTCGAACCACGCGGGATGCCTTTATGGGTTGAAGAATGGAAAACGAATAGCCTGTAGATTGTTCCAGGTATGCGGCGGCAGACTTGTAATCTGAGGGAACGCCACGAGTCCATTTTTTCTCCCAAAGCACAGCACCGGGGGCCTGCCTGATCACCCGCAGGTAGGTTAACAGGTTATCCATTGGGGGCAGGCCAGGTTTTGTAACCTGGTATCCATTCACCGCATGAATCCCAGGTTCCCAGCCGGTTTGAGAAAGCAGCCCTGCAGTCTCGTTAATGGCATCCTGTTCCAGCTCCACCCCTATTGCATTCATGAATTTATTTAAAAAGCCCATCATGCTTACCGCATACACAAGCCATTCAATTTCTGCAGGAGAAAAATGCTGCTTTAGTGCTTCGACATTTGCCAGTGTTAGTTTTGATGGTACATGTGCCAGTGCTTCTGCGAGTGTGACAACGGCTTGCTCTTTGGCCGTACGGGTACCTGCTATGGCTTCGGTGCCAGCCCCGCGGCGTAAGGCAAAAGAGCAGGCATGCGCCGTGCAATAGGCACAGGCAGCCTTACTCGATGCATACATGGCCAGCCCCACTGATGCTTTAAAAGACTTGCTGCCGAAAAGCGTATTGGGCAGGTTAAACATATTTGGCACCAGCAAATTATAGGACCTGAAACCCGGCTCCCATATTTCCAAAATGGGATCGCAATTTGGTATAATTCCTATCAACTCTCTTACCAGCTTTAGTAAAGGATTGTAGTTACTGTGCAGCGTCTTCCAGTCTGGTGCTGCAGGTTTTAAGGATTCTGCAAGTGTTTGTACCATGATGGGTTCTAGGGTTGTTCCAGGGTTAATTGGTCCGTCAATTTTTCATGCCGGTAGTCGTTGCAATCTAAATAATAAATCAGGAATAGAAAATGGTTGGGTGCAGGATTTTGATATGCCAGAGCTTTGCCATTTGCCGGCTCGTGGATTTATGTGATACCCAAACATTAAGTCAGCCTAACGAAAAAAGCACGATGGTTCAAGCGTCCCCGCTTGGACCCTAAATAAGCCAGCGTCCGCTGGCGAAAAAACTATCCTAAATGAATGTCAGCAATAGCAGACCCTTCGGCAGCGGACGCTGCTATATTTTGGGCACGGGCGAGACGCCCGCGCCAATACGGAGTAATAAATTAAAACAAACTTGGCGTCAGCCTAACGAAAAAAGCACGATGGTTCAAGCGTCCCGCTTGGACCCAAAATAAGCCAACGTCCGCTGGCGAAAAAAACTACCCCAACTCCATCAAAACAATTTTCCAATTATTCTTTTCATACCTGGCAGCACTGCTATACATCCAATTTTCAGGTGCGTTTACAAAACCAGCTACCACAGGATTCATATGAATATAGTGCACCATTTCAAAATATTGCTCCTGACTTGTAATTTCCAAAGGCATGTTATTGTGTTGCCAAAACTGCCAGTCTTTATTGCTTACATTGCTTTTACCGGCACGCTCAAACATCCATGTCAGCCAGTCTTTCCGGCTTTCCTGTGGTTGGCTTTCTATTGCCTGCCTTATTTTCCTTGAGGTAAAACTCTTCATATCGCGAACGATGTCTTCTAACTTGTTTCCATGACTACTTATGATCATGTGAACATGGCTAGGCATAATGCACCAGGCAAATATTTCAAGGCCTTTTTCCTTCTGACAAAACTTCCAGCTGTCAAGTAAGATTTCACGGTATTCGTTTCGGGTGAAGACGTCTATCCAGTTTACGGTGGCAAAACTGATGAAGTACATTTTGTTGCTGTCCCAAAATTTGTATTTACGGCTCATGGGGTGAATGTAGGGAGGACTGTACTATCCTGCGACGGCAATTACACGGATTTGGGGTATGGCGGTACTATTGATAAAATGATTCGTATTATTTCTGCAAAAATCTGTATCGTGCGTGTGGAGTTGAATGTCAGCAATAGCAGACCCCTCGGCAGCGGACGCTGCTATATTTTGGGCACGGGCGAGACGCCCGCGCCAATACGGGGGGCAATACTGAAAATGGATTGTTGCTTGTACTTTTTTCCCACGCCGGATGCAAATAAATTTTGATTCTCCGCAGATGGTATTGACAACATATTTTGCATTTGAAAATTGAAATAAATGGGCTTCGTTTTTAGATTTCAAAATGCCCCGGCGCTGCCAAACACCGGGGCTACCAATCCTAACGCTGCACCAAAAAAAATTTACCCTGTCACTTATTCATATTTTAACCATCCTGTTGCTGTACAATCTTTATCCGCTGTAGCCCGTATCCAGTGCGCATTAAAGCCGTCAGGAAATATATGTTCAACAGTTTTTCCAGCCTGTAATGCTATTTTTTTGTAGGGATGCCAGCCATTGAGATCAACATCTACTTCCAGGGTAATGGTGACATCTTTATCGGCCGTTAACGAAATTTTCTTTTTATCATAACCAGTCATCAGGTAGGGCAATGAAGGCTCGGCTGCTTTTACATCCGTATTTTTCCATACACCGCCTTCACCCCGTGGCTTACCCAATTTCCACAGATCATCAATGGCGCCGAACCAAAGGCCCGAATTATCTGCAGATGAATAATAATGCCCATCAGGCTTTGCGTTAGGCCTGGTGCCACTTAATACCAGCAAGCCACGCCAGGTGCAATAGTCTACGATCTTTTTGTTGTGGGTGGCTATTGGGCGCATGGCCTTATATCCTGATTCACGTCCTATTTCATAAAAACTTCCGTGTGCATTCAGCATAAGCCTTTCCGATTCCAACTCCCTTCTTCCCCTCGGCCATTCTCCTTCAAAAGGCTGATCAAATGCCGCAGCACCTTTCGGTAACCGAAAAGTTCCGGTCTTATCTTTTACAATCACAGAAGCCTCATCTGTTTCAAAGTCTTTTTTGAGAGCCAGCAGCTTTTTCATCTGCTGGCTGCTGTCTGCATCGGGTACAACAAATGCTACTTTCTGGTTTACTTCGCCATAGCTGCTTTTCCCATTCATCATTTGCAGCATCTGGAGGTTGGTGTTGTGTGCGGCAGGACGTATGAGGCTTGCATTAAATTTTTCTCTGCTATTTGCATCCACCAACGATTCAAACATTCTGTGGGCAGACGCTGCATGTGGCGTACCTTTAAAATATAAATAGGCAGATGCCACACAATCTTTATTTGTTTTGAACCGGATCCAATTGGCCGAAAAGCTGGAAGGAAAAATAAAATAGCCATACCCTGTGATTCCGGTAGTGATTGTTTTGTAGACCTGCCACTTGTTGTTACCAGCTTTATCTATTTCTATCGTAAAACGAACCGGCTCTTTCTGATCGTGAACCAGGTGTAGCATTTTTCCTTCTCTGCCATTAACCAAAAAAGCATCCGATGCCGTATTCGCTTTTACTGTATCATTTACCCAGGGACCGCCCCATGCATTGGGTGCTCCCCAGTCTTTTAGTTCACTAGCAGGACCAAACCAAAGGTTGGACTGCGAACGACCAGCCATCGGGTTTTCGAGCATGGTAGTTTCATCACTAGCCAATACCAATTTGCCATTCCAATAAGTAAAGTCAGGAATATAACGAAGGTGTGTACTGATAGGGTTAATGCCTTTGCTGTTAGCACGGCTGAAGGTTTTAGGAAAATCATAAAACATGCCGTGCATATCCATCAGCATTTTTCCGTTGCCAATTTCCCGGATGCGTGGCCACTCGGTGTACCAACCACCCCGATGGTCATAGGTATGCGTGGCTTTTGGCAACCGGTAGGTATACCATTTTCCGCCATCTAATAATTTTAATATAACAGAACGCCTGTCCCAGCCCATGCTCCACACAGGGGCTTTGTCATTTGGAGAACCATGAATACCGCCGGGACCTGTTACATCCGTAAACTGTTTGCGTTCAATGATAGTCCAGTCTTTTCCATCCCAGGAGGCCAGCACACCCATTTCTTCTTTACTCTTTGGCAATGCGCCGGCTTTTAAATCTTCGGGCTTTATTTTAAAAACAGCTTCTTCGCCATTATTGGCAACAATAAACCGATTCTGCCCTGTATATGCTCCTTTGCCATGCCAGCCGGGAACAGGTTTGTGAAAAAGTTTTTTTACTTCCAGTGTATGTACATTTGTTTCATATACCATTCCTTCCATATCATAGAAGTACACCATATTGGCCGGATCAGTAAGGTGCCTGGCTGTAGCGGTCATTCTTCCGGGCATTGCAGAAAAAGGGATCACTCTTATTTTTCCGTTGGCGTCAATAAAGTAATTGCTGGTGATGAGTTGATTGGATTCCTTATGGATCATCCGGTTGGCGGGTGTGCCACCAATACTTTCCGGATGCGTTGTTATTTTCAGATCGTTGTCAATACTGTATAACTTATCTGAGCTACCCAGGGGGCAATGTGGCGAGTACGTTATCATCCATAGTTTGTTTGCCCAGGGCACCACTGCACCAATGCCTCCCTCAAATCCATCTGCGTACTTACTATATGAACCATTGATTGCGCCGCACCCTTTTGAATTTTTATCGTTAAAAACCGCCAGATGCGGATACACGCCACTTATCTGCAGCTGCTTAGTGTTTGCTTCCAACAACGATTGGCTATCGGCCGCCTGGGTATAGGCATACTGAGCCACTGCCAGTGTCATTGAAATTGCCAGTGAAAAATATTTTATTTTCATGAGTTAATTTTTAAAACAAGGTTTAAAGAGGGCCCTGCTATAAGAGCGTTTCTATAGCAGAAAGATCACCAAAAACGGCAATCTTCCCGCACGCACTATTTAGTAATTTGGATTTTGGGTCATATTTGGATTGACCCGTACTTCAACTGCCGGTATAGGCCACAGGTATTGACGTGTGGGATCGAATTTTCTTAAAAGAATGGTCTTTACCCCCGTGCCAAAACCAGCGTAGTTTGCAATACCATCATCATCAATTGCTGGTACGGCGGCAAAAGGCCACTTACTGTTGTCAATACGTGGAGCAGTTGGTCCCGGATCCACCTGTCCTACAATAGGAGCGGTTAATGCCTTCTCAGCCAGGCGCCACCTGATAAGGTCCATATAGCGCAGACCTTCCAGCATAAATTCCACCCTTCTTTCACGTTTGAGGATCTTTTTAAAATCGGCAGCGGTTATTCCTGGTTTTACTGCGGGATAGCGGGTAATATCAGTAAAGGCAACTCCATACCCACGGGCCCGCACACGGTTGATGGCATCAAGGGCAGATTGGTCTATTTCTCCCAATTCGGCTTTTGCCTCGGCATAAGTAAGATACATTTCTGCCAGGCGGAACAATAACACGTCGTTATCTTCTACCAACCTGTCGGCCCAACTTTGGTCAATCCCTTTTTTCCACAAAAAGCCGGTAAAACTTGCGAATGGAGCACGGCCGCGGGAGTCGTTGTTGGCCACCATAGAATTGGATTTATAGCTAAAGCAGTTGATGGAATCAGGATGCGGCTGGTATGAAAAGCCAAGCCATGGTGTTCCAAATTCCACGATGGTAGCAGTCATGCGTGGATCACGGTTTTTGAATGGTTGCTTTCTATCATAAAGTAATGATTCATCAATGGGCAAACCGTCGGTGCATTCAAAAGCATCCACTGCCTCAAAAGAAGGGAAATAGGCCCCGTAACCGCCTGCATTCCTTGCTATGAATTCCTTTACCCAGCCTTCTGCACCATTAAATATTTTTTGTTTTTCATCCTTAGGAACCGACCAGATGATCTCTTTACTGGCTTCACCCTCCTTTTGGAATAGTTGCGCAAAACTGCTGTGCAAGCTATAAGTACCGCTGGTTGCCAGGCGGATTACCGAATCGGAAGCCACTTTAGCTTCAGTCCATTTATTCATATAGAGTGCAGTCCGGGCTTTTATGGCAAAGGCCAGGCCTTTTGTAAAACGTTTTATCTGCGTGCCGGTATAAGTAAGCGGCAGGTTGGCAGCGGCGAAATCCAATTCGCTAAAAATGAATGACAACACATCGGCTTTAGGCGTTCTGCTTTGCGTATAACCCTCTTCAAGGCCGATGGCTGTAGTAATAAGTGGCACATCTCCAAAATGCATGATCAAACGTGAATATTCGTATGCCCGTATAAGCCTGGCTTCGGCTTCCAGCCTGGTCATTACAGAGGCCGGGGTGTTTGAAGCAGCCTTGTCTTTATTCTCTAAAAAAGAATTAACCCGTGCAATGGCTTTATAACAGACCAACCAGTAATTCCGTACGGTTCCATCTTCCGAATTCAATGTTCCATTTACCACGGCATTACCAAAACCCCGGTAGATATTGTTATCGGAAAAAAACTCGTTGTCATTCCCCCAAAAATCAATCCGGTACAGATCGTTTACGGCCAGTTCCAGTTCTGCCTGGTTTCTATAAAAACTGGCACTTGTTGGGTTAGAGGGATCTGTCAGATCCAGTTTATGGCAACCAGCCAATGAAGCAGCCAGCGCTATGATCAAAATTTTTTTCATTTTTATTTTTTTAAGTTTCCCCATCAACTTCATCCGATCCGTGAGGATGAATAAAGTTTGCCTGGGTGTGATGCACTTCTTGTTTCTATTTTTATTGTAGCTACCATTTATTGGCACTGCCTGCGTGGGTTATAGCCTGATGGATACCCCCGCTAAAATGGTTCTTACTATTGGGTAACCCGAGTTGCCCGACTCCGGATCAACGTATGCAGGAAATTTGCTCACAGAAAAGAGGTCGTTTGCAGCTACATAAAATCTTAAGCTTTGTGCGCCGATCCTTTTCAGTTTATCATTTTGAAAAGTGTATCCCAACGATATATTTTTGAGCCTGAAGTAAGCACCATTCATTAACCAGAAATCAGAAAGCTGGTAGTTGGTTCCTGCCATCACATCCGTTAAACGGGGATAACTTGCCGCAAGATTTTGCTCAGCCGTATTTGTCTTGCTCCAATAATTGCCCAACATATTAGCCGGCACATTACCAAATGCTTCGGGGAAGGGCCGGATCACATCACTGTTCATCCTTGTTTTTCTTTTGGCTACTCCCTGGAATACAATTCCAAAGTCGAAGCCTTTAAAACTGGCCCGCAGGTTTCCTCCATAATTGTATCGTGGCAAAGCGCCGCCAAGTAATACTTTATCATCCGGCGTTATTTTACCGTCTGGTTTTCCATCGGGGCCGCTTACATCTACAAAACGAATATCACCTGGTTTTGTATTGGCGTTTGCTACGGGAGCACCTGTTATTTGCTCCTGGGTTTGAAATATGCCGTTTGAGAGATACCCGAACCACTCGTTATATTCACTTCCTGGCTTTATCACCTGGTCACCTAAAAACTGGGTGCCTTTGAGATCACCAATTTTTGATTTGGCATCAGAAAGATTAAAAGCAGCAGCATAATTGAATTTTCCAATACGATCCTTCCATCCCATTTCCAGTTCCCAACCTTTAACGTAGAGGGTTCCGGCATTTTGATTGGGCCGGTCGTATCCGATATATAATGGAATGTCTAATGCAAGAAGGATATCGTTGGTGGTTTTTTCATAATAATCGGCGCTAACAGTAAGCCTGTTTTTAAAGAAAGCAGCATCCAGGCCAAAATCGATGGTGGTGGTGGTTTCCCAAGTGATGTCTTCCACGGCATAAACCTGCTGGCCAGCGCCCGCTTGTGGAACAACCAGGCCGTTTTGAAGGAACAAAGGATTAGTGAAAGAAAGCAGGGCCTGGTAAGGATAGTTACCAATCCGTTCGTTACCAGCCTTACCCCAGGATCCCCTTAATTTCAGGAACGACAGCCAGCTGACACCGTGCATGAATTTTTCTTCTGAGATCGTCCATGCAGCAGATACAGAAGGAAAAACCGCATCACGGAATTCTTTTGCAAACCTGGAAGACTTATCATACCTCAGGTTGCCCTGGAGATAATACTTGTCGGAAAAGTTGTACTGCAGGCGGCCGAAATATGATTGCAACCCATTGTCAGCAGCATCACCATAACTTTCCATAATTTCAGTGCCACCCGAATTCAGGTAAGGATAGTCCAACAAAGGAAAACCTGTTCTATTGGCGGTTAACGATTCGGATTTAGTATATATTTCTTCGTACCCGGCCATCACATCAATGGTATGCTGTGCCCCGATTTTTTTTACATAGTTTGCCAGGATGTTTCCATTAATGGTAAGGCCCTCTGAACGGCTTTCTGACAGAAATGCACGGGGTGTGGAATTCCTGGACACAACCCTGGCTGGATCGGTTTTATCGAAGAAACTGATTGGTTTGCTAAAGCCTTTTGATTTGTTCCAATCAAAAACCGGAGCCAGCATGGTACTAAGCGTTAATCCTTCAATGGGTTTAAACTGAAGGCTCATTCTTCCTGACAGTTGATTGGATACACCCTTGCTGAAGCCCCCTTCTTTTAACTGGGCAATGGGGTTTCGGCCATCTTTGCCTGGTGCGTAGCGGCCATCGTCATAGTAATCGTCGTACCAGGCCGGCATCACCCTGCTTTCATAAATCGGGTTATTGGAGGGGGTATTTGTAGCAGTGTTCCTGTAAAAAATATCGATAGAAGACGACAGCTTTTTACTGATCTGGATATCATTATTCACCCGGAACTGGAATCGTTTATAATTGTAATCATCATAAAATGCGCCCAGATCCTGGTAACCCAGGGATGCTTTTGTCCTTATTTTATCATTCCCTGCAGTAAAAACCAGGTCATGACGCTGCCGGGGGGCATTTTCTTTAAGCAATGTTTTTTCCCAGTTGGTTATTGGGAATTTATCGGGGTTTGCACGATTACTATCAAGATAAGAATTAATAAAAGCATCAGGATAAAACTGCGTACCGCCATCGTTGGTTTTCATTTCGTTGAATAAACGGTAATAGTCCTGAACCCCTGCATAAGTTGGCAATGCGGTAGCCTTTTGGGTGCCATACTCGTAGTTGTATTCCACACTGCTCATGCCTGCTTTTGCCCTTTTGGTAGTAATTAAAATGACACCGGCAGCACCCCTTGAGCCGTAGATGGCCGCAGAAGCTGCATCCTTAAGCACGGTGAGATTTTCTACGTCGTTGGGGTTAACAACATCAATGTTGCTAACAGGAACCCCATCTACGATTACCAGCGGAGCATTGGTATTTAAGGTGGTGATGCCCCGGATGAGTATGCTGGAACTGGCTCCCGGAGCAGCGCTGCTCCGGGTAACCGATACGCCTGCAATGCTACCTTGTAATGCTTCAGATATTTGAACGGTTTGCCTGCCTCCCACATCTTTGGCACTGATCGTAGAAACCGCACCGGTAAGATCTTTTTTCTTTTGGGTGCCGTAGCCAACTACCACCACGTCATCCAATTCTTTTACATCTCTGATGAGCGTTATGGACAGATCAGCATTGCCGCTGACATCTATCGTTTGGGGTTGATAATTAACGATTGATACAACAATCTTTTTAAAAGCAGCGGGGAGCTCCAAAGCAAATTCACCTGCTTTATTTGTGGAAGTTCCCACATTGGTACCCGGCACTGTAATGGTTACGCTGCTAAGGGGAATTTTTGTAGCGGCATCGGTAACCGTGCCCTTAACCAGTTTGTTTTGCGCCAATACATTTAGAGCAAGGAGCAAAATAAATGAAAACGCCAGGAGCATTTTTTGTTTCATATAGCAATGTTTTTGTTTGGTTTTACCCGGCTAACCGATCGTGGGTTAAAATATTTTTTATGAGAAAGTAAATTTAGATTTGTAGCACAGGGGGGACCAAGTTTTGCCCTGTGCATTGAGCTTTGCAAAATTCTGAACAACGTAAACCAATGGAAATAAGCCTTTTACACAATTATGATTGCTGAGAATGAACAATACGAAAGCAAGGAATCTTTCTATTATCTGGAGATTTGTTGCCGATATGTGGGAGAAAAATATGGTAATGCAACTATTTCTTTATGGACAAACGGCGATTATGTAAAACTCAGCGGTATCCTTTCTAAACATACGGACATTCAGATAAGTGCCAGTACCCTTAAAAGGATCTTTGGCAAACTAAAAACCAATGAACGATACTATCCTCAAAAAGCCACACGTGATGCCCTGGCCAACTATGCAGGTTTTGCTGATTGGGAAACCTTCAGTCAAAAGCATGCCAGGCCGGTAAAGACCGAACAACCAAAACAGCAGGAAGCAGATCAAAAAACTGAAGAACCAGCAGCACCAGCGGCGGAAAAGATTATTCCTAAAAAAAGAAGTTGGTGGCCTGTAATTGGCCTGCTGGTAGCAGCCATAACAGCAATAAGTATTTGGAAATTTTCTGAAAAGGAGCAGCCCCTGAAGGCTAATACCAAAGGTGTAGCATTTATTTGCAACAACCCTGAAGGGGAAAATCCGCATTCAGCCGCTTTCAGAATGCAATTGCCCGGGGATTTTACAGGTGATACATCCGGTTTTACCGTCGACTTTAACGATGGAAAAGTAGAAAAAAAAATAATCCCCGGATCTTTGCTGACGCACTATTACGAAATTCCCGGCCGCTATTATCCCATACTAAAATATAACGGGCTTACTGTTGATACCGCTTTCGTTTATCTTAAAACAAATGGTTGGACTGCTACCGTTACCATGGAACGTGACACGACAAGAGTATACCCTGTGAACAATAGCAATTTATTTAAAAACGGGAAGATGCTTGTGAATACGAAAGAGTTGCTTCAGGCAGGAGTAGATACCAATCACACTTTTTTCGTACATTTTGCTAATACAAAGCCGCTTAATATTAATGCCGATAATTTTGAACTAATAGCCAACGTCGCTACATCGCAGCTTCGCCCGGGGGTAAGATGTTCGCAGGTTAATATAGAATTATATGGTGAAAGATCGCAGCATTCGATCATTCTCATTAAGCCTGGGTGTGTAAGTTGGGTTCATCTCCGTTTTTCAGAAATTTTTTTAGATGGCGAAACAGTTGATCTGAGTTCGATAGGCACCGATCTTTCAGGGGGAGGCATTATTAAACTGCAGGTCATCAATAAAAAGGTACACCTGCTGGTGAATGAAAAGTTGCTGTATAAAACCTCCTATAACTTCCCTTTGAACAAACTATATGGTGTTAAAATATCCTTTGCAGGAATTGGAACTGTAAATACTCTTTTATTGAAAGATTTGAATACGGGTGAACGATTCCATGATGGATTTTGAAGAAACAAAAGCCATTTAACCCTGGTATTGCTTTTCCGAATGACGGAACCAGGTTGTAAAAAAATGCCAAGGGTAAAAATGCGGTAAGTTTTGTACCGATATTTTCATGTAGCTGCTATACCTATTGTAAACTGATTTATATCACCCGGCAGCGGACGCTGCAATATTTTGGGCACGGGCGGGACGCCACTACTGTTCGAAACCTTCCTGAGTGCAAAAATATCGCTACTTAAAACTAGCTCCGGCAGGAGCTTCCTGTTTATAGTTATTTAAAACCTCTGGAGTTCAAAGGCTCCGTTAGGAGCCTCCTGTGATTTTAGGCGACTCCTATGGAGTCTATGGTCATTAAAAATGTTACGTTTCTATAAACAGGATGGTCCTCTGGACCGAAATTGACAGGTCTTACATGTTTGAAAAGCGCTACGGTTAGATGTTTCGAACAGTAATGGCGGGACGCCCGCGCCAATACGGAGCCCGGGCTAGATAACCGCGCCAATACGAAGGAGTTACGGAGATCCGCGCAGTTGCCAAAACAGCAGCATCAAAAAGTTCAGGGCAAAAAAATGGGCCATCTGTAGAAACAGCGGCCCTTAACGATTGCTTGCCATATGAAAATTCGTAATAGTCTTTTTTTATTCTTCCTGGTCGGTAGCGTCCTAATCTGCCTCTGTAAACCCTCTCTTTCCGCCTACCTCTTTAATTCTTAAGTGAAACTACTTTTCGCCATCAATATATCCAATCGAAAATACAGGCCTGATTCTGATATCCAAAAGCACTAAAAAAGGATACAATCCAATACCAGCTTGTATTTTATAGGCTTAATTTAATGATGGCAAAGCGAAATACGCTTCATTCCAGAGTGGCAATTTGTTGAGATTTTTTTATTTTATAACTGGGAAATACGGCAAAATGCTATTCCAGAATCTTCCATCGCCCATAAGATGATGCTCTGAAAACCCTCAATGTCCTCCCATAACGCCCTCCAATTCCTCCAAAGTCTGGCCTTTTGTTTCTTTCACTTTGGCTTTTACAAACAGGAAACCTAAAAAACAAATGGCGGAATAGAGGTAAAAGGGTCCGTAGGTGCCGAGTTTTTCTGCCAGGATGGGAAAGGTAAATACCAGGATAAAATAGGAAAGCCACAGGGAAACGATTGCCACCGATGAAGCGACACCCCGTATTTTATTGGGAAAGATCTCGCTGATCAGCACCCAGGTTACCGGCGCTAAAGACATACCGTAGGTCGCAATGGCCAATAACACAAATACAGAGATCAAACCCGGAGCCGCATGATTTTTAAGCAGGGTTGAGAGCACGATGTAGAAAATTGCCAGGCTTAGTGAACCAATCAGCATTAGCGGCCGGCGGCCGAGCCTGTCTACCAGCCGCATCGCTACCAGGGTGAAAACGAGGTTGACAATCCCGATGGAGACCGTTTCAAACAGCTGCCTGTCGAGGTTGGCGCCAACAGACTCGAAAATCGTAGCCGTATAGTTAAAGACCACGTTAATGCCACAAAGCTGTTGAAATACCGCCAGCGTGATGCCCACCAACACTGCAGGCCGAACGGCTTTTGCAAACACCGCTTTATATGATTGTTTCGCTGCACCTTTTAATGAGTTGTCAATGTCCATCATTGTTTTAGTGACAAATTGCGCATCTCCAATTTTACGCAGTACATTTTCTGCCTGCTGATGCTTTCCTGCTTTGGCAAGCCATCTCGGACTTTCGGGCAACCATAACACACCGATCAAAAAAAACAACGAAGGGACCAGTCCCAAACCAAACATCCAGCGCCATGTTTCTGGTCCATTATCGGATAAGGCATAATTGACCAGGTTGGTCACCAGGATGCCGATAACAATCGTCAATTGGTTAATAGATACATTTCTTCCACGGATACTTGCCGGCGAAACCTCGGCGATATATAAGGGACTTAGCATGGAAGCCATACCAACGCCAATACCGGCCGCAAACCGCATGCTGATAAACATGGTGAGGCTGGAAGAAAATGCCATGCCAAGTGAGGAAATTCCGAAAATGGCCGCAGCCAGCAATAATCCTGGTTTTCTGCCATACCTATCGGCCAGGTTACCTGCCAGCAAACAACCAGCTATACATCCCAATGCAAGTGAACCCGTTAGAAAACCTTCACCGTAAACGGACAGCTGAAAGGTTTCTTTTAAAAACGGCAGCGCTCCCGATATCACCGCGAAATCAAACCCGAACAGGTAGCCACCGAGAGCTGATATAAATGAGATACCGATAATGTAACCACTATTGAATGTATAGATTTCCTTTGCCATATTAGTTAGGGGTGTTTTTTTGGTTTTGAGGTTTCAATTCGTCAGGTGTGGCTTTTGTAAAACTGTCCCACACTTCCTTTGAAGGGGTTATGAAAAGATCTTTTATTAAAGACAAGGATACGGCTTGCTTGGGGTCAAATGCTTCCGATGCGATGTACTTTTTAATGCTGTATAATAGCTGTTTTGCAGCGGGCCCGCTACTGGTGTCTGATAAATTAGCGCTGGAAACGATCAGCTTACCATTCCCCACTTTTGCTTCCATGATCAATCCCAGTTTACGGTTCATAAACCAGGTATCAATCGGCTGTACAATAGGTTGAAAGCCCTTTGGGAAATCTTCGAGGTGCATCACCTGGGCTTTATTGACGATCTCCCACCATTGTAGATCGCTATGATATTCTGTAGGGAAATATTTAAACAGGGGGTGCCTGGATTCCGCCACAAAGCCGGTAACATGTGGTGGCCGCATTTTAAACCAGGACGTATTCCAAAACACGGGGGTGAACTGCATCACAATTTCTTTTCCTTTTACCACTTTGCCGGCAGCATTTAGAAATACTTTGCCGCCCCTGGTTAATGTCTCTTCTGCTTTCGCGTCTAAGGTGTTGGTATAATAAATATCGTCCGCACCGGCAGCCGGCAACGCAGCAGGATATACCCAAAAACTCCAGTCGTTTGCAAATGAAGTGTTGTCAATCACCACTTCAAGATTCAGCCTGGTGGCTTCTTTTATTCCAGATAAGGACATCACAACCTTTCCTAGTGAAGTGTTTCCGCCGGTGGCAATGGTGGTGGCAGGGAATTTTCCATTCTTAACGATCGTACCCTTTTCATCCTTAATCGTCCAGGCTACCACCGCATCTTTCATGTCGCTTTTTCCAAAGTGGTAAATTTCAATAGCGGCTTCAAATGTTTCATCATTGCTATATGTAAATTTTGCAATCCTGCTTAGTGGCACGGTGCTATTGCAAAATCGCTTCCATTGCCCGGCAGTAATATAACCCTTCTCCTCCCAAAAAGCATCCAGTACGCCGATCAGCGCACTGCCCTGTCCGGGAAAATCCTGGAGGCCCAATAATTGGAAGCCGGCACCATTTTTTGTTCGGAAAGACTTTTCGATTTCCTGCTTATAACAGAGGGCCTGCAACTTGCCAGAAGCCATAAAGAAAGCTTCTGCCCGGTCGGCCATACCGTGGTCTGCCAGGTCTTCACGGAACAATTCAAAATTTTTGGCGCGGGTAACACCTGTGTATTTTTTTATTTCTTTAAAATTGGGAAATACGCACCACTGGCCCATTTCATGCGTCACATAAGGAATTTTAAAGTTTTCAATAGCAGCATGATAATCGGTAACCGTTTCGGGCCTCGTGTTCGTCCAGTTTAAATTTCGCGGACCGGACTTGATCATAAAATCACTTTCAGGATAAAGCGGCCAACTCATTGCAACAGAAGCTCCTGTATAAACGCGTCGCTTGTCCTTCGCCTGCCAGTATCTTACAAATTCGCGGAGGTACTTTGCGTGGTTCCTACCCGCGGGTTCGTTGCCGGACGCCAGCATGCAATACGAAGCGTAATTGCCATAGGCTTTTTCCATGCGGTTGGTTTCATCGTATACATATTTATCAATAAATCTACCATCCCCCAATGATGTGCCGTGATTAGGCCAGGTAGGGCCTTCCGGCTGCAGGTAAAATCCTGATTCATCTGCCGCAATAAAGGCTGCTTCAGGCGGGCACCAGGAGTGAAAACGCATATGATTCAGACCATGTGCCTTCGCTACGCTAAAAATCCTTCTCCAGCTTTCTACATCCATGGGTGCATAGCCCGTGAGTGGAAATTCGCAATTGTTTAAGTCGCCTCTCAGATAAACCGGCCGGCCGTTAATTTCCAGGTGATTTCCATTTGCCTTTATCTCACGCATGCCAAACTGTACCTGCTTTTCATCCTTGCTTCCCTTTGAGTTAACGGTGGCGGTGAGTTTATATAAAGCCGGGTCAAACTCATCCCATAGCAACATTTTATTGCCAAACTGCAGGGCCATATCAATCATAGCTGTATCGTTGGCGCCTACTTTGTAATCTGCTGAAACCGGCGAAAGCATATGTATCGTTTTGCTATTGAAACTCTTCGTTGACAGTACGATCTTTCCTGCTGCATTTTGAGTGCCGGCATTGATGATCGTAAGTTTTACTAAAGCCAGTTTATTCTTTATATCGGGGTATACCTGGATGTCGGACAATTGAACGGTTGAACCCGCCTGTAACAGCATCTTACCAACAATGCCGTTCCAATTCCCCTGGGTGTGATCGCTGACACTATGCGAATCGGGACCAACATTCATCACTTTGATCCGGTTATCTATTCGTATCGTGATGGTATGTTTACCTGCGGTCAATTCTTTTGTAAGATCAAACTGGTGAGCAACTACCAATGAATTGTTGCTACCAACTTCTTTACCATCTACCCAAACCGTTGATTGAAAATGGCATCGTTCCAAAAATATCGTCACCTGCTTTCCGGTCCAGGTGGCAGGGATTACCACATCTTTTTGATACCAGGCAGCGCCGGTATAATATTTATTTTGCGTTAGCCAGAATGGTATTTTCACATTGCCGGGCTGCCTGTATTTTGCTAGCGACGTACGAAAAAAGAAAGAGCTGTCATAAATGCTTCCGGTCCATTTTGTTTGAAGCGTCACTTCGTCGCCCTTCATATTTTCCGTCATCGATCCGGGCAGTTTTATTTCGTCAGCAAGCCGCGTATCGAACCATTTTTCAGCAACGCCTTTATCCCCGGGATCGGTTGCAAACCGCCAGGTACCTGCCAATGAGATGGTTTGGGTCTTTACTACACAACTAATAAAGACAAAAGTTAATAGCAGGAAGTGGTGTAATCTTAGTCTATTCATTGGCATAAGTTTCTTTGGCAATTATTTCTAAACAGGATGAAATGGGCTGTTCGGGAGTGATATTCTAAATTCATCAAACAGTCGGCTTTTCAATTAAAACGGGGGTTCATTTATATAGCGTCGATTGCAAAATTCACATTCGACCCCCTTGGGGTCGTGTGAAAAATTGTGATCTTTTTGCTATAAACATGTCACCCCTTTGGGGTGAAAAGCCAGGCTGTTGCTTACTTTTCAAATCATTAGTCTCATTTTTATGTCTGTAGTGCATCCTTTTAATTTTGATAATAGCACGATTTACTGAACCACTAGTTTTACCTGATATTTTTCATACAGTTCAAAATTGGGTAAAGAGAGTATGCTGTTCATACCGCTAAAATCCAGCCTGGCATTTTCTTGTAAATAAATGGGCGCATCTTTTTGAAACGGCAGTATTTTTAATGTGATTCCTTTACTATACACTTCGTCGGAAAAACGCTTTAATCCTATCTCAAAGGGCTTTCCGTTATAGAAGTTATCCGTAAGAAGATGGTTATTGGCATAGGCCCGGGCAACATCGCCGGTGTATAGTAGTTTTAGATAAACATCCCTGTTCCGGTCTGAATTTTGGGGCAGCATCATTTTCCAAACGCCCGCTTCTGAAAATGAACTATCCTTTGGGCTTTCGGCAACCTTCTGTTTACCCATTTTAATTTCACGTAATGTACCAGCATCCGCGACTTTCGTCAATGATAGTTTTAGTGGAGCTGGTTTCGGCGTCGTAATTGTGTACACCGTAAAAAGCCCTTCTTTCTTTTCTGCCATTTTTAATTTACCACTGCTGCTTTTTTGTAAGGAGGGATAAATGCCTATTTCCATTTTGTTGTTCGTATCCGTTAATTCCAATTCATTTCCATTGAAAGTAAGTTCTGAGTTTGTAATGAAGATGCGTTCCTTACCAGCTAACTGGCCTTTCCAAAGGTTTAGGGATGTTTTTTCATCGAGTAAAACGATTTGGATGGAGAGATTATTCTCATCACGAAGGCGGAAAGCAGCAGCCATCCCGGTTTGCAGTTTGCTGATTAAAATGCTTTCGCCCTGCTTTTGAACGATGCCATTTGAAAACTCCAGTTTAATGCCTTTTGCGTCGAAGGCAAATTCGGAAGATTCTTCTGTGTTTTTGGCAAAGAAGACAGTCAATGTATTGCCCTCCATGATTTTTGCAATGGGCTGGGCCGTGGCATAATTTAAAGTCGCCGCGCCTAATTTCAGATTGAAAGGCATAAAAAAACTGCTATTGGCTGGAATCGTTATTGGAGCCTTCGGGAATAGCAATTTTTCTTCCGGCAAATCAATGGTGAAGGATACATTTTCCTTTGTTCCGGTATTTTTCAAACGCTGGTAATTATTCACAAACACATATCCACTATGCCCATCGCTACGTACGTTCCATCTTAGTGAATTGATGTTGTTAGGCGTTTCAACGCTATCCGGGAAACTGGGCGGCATTAGCGCCAAGCCATCGCCAAAATCTTGCAGAAATAAGTGCATGCGGCGGAGGAGATGGTACTGCGGGTTTACCTGTCCGAATTCGCCAAGGGGTGCCTGGAAGTCGTATGTCTTAACAGGTAAATCGTTGTGATTGGTAAAGTTGGTGGCCTGCTCTTCATTCAATGTTGTTAGCGCCCCATCCGGATTGGTGCCACCGTGGTACATATAATAGCCGGGCAGGTTACTTCCGGAACCAACTTTCACCATCGCCATAGTATAAACATCCATCGGCGCAATGTTGATACGCCTGTGATAACTGGGCATCATGCCACCACCCAACTCGCAGGTAAAGTACGGGTAACCGAAATCCTGGGGATTGTCTTTGTCGGATTGTTTTGGGAGTTGTTCGGTGGCTATCACTGTTGAGCTACGGAAGGCCCGAAACAGGTATCCTTTACTATAATCGCCTGGCATTTCTTTCAATGATCTATCCCAGAATCCATCAGCATAATCCCCGTACAAAGGCAAGATTTCACCAAAGGTAGCGGGGCTGGCCAGTTTGGGCCAACCTGTCCTGGTATAAAACGGAACATCGAACCCGATTTCCTTTACCATATTCTTGAGTGTCACCAGGTGTTCCCATCTGCCACCGTATTCATTTTCGAGTTGAATACCGATAATACTGCCCCCGGACTTCCACAGCGAGCCATGCACCTGTTTAAATATTTGATCGAACCAGGGACGCACTTTATCCAAATAGGCGGGGTTATCATTTCTTAATTTTATGCCGCTGTTTACCATCCATTCCGGGAAACCACCATTGCGGCATTCTCCGTGAGCCCATGGTCCTATTCGTAAAACAAGCGGCAAATCGAGTTTGGTACAGGTTTCAATAAATTTTTTAAGGTTGCGTTGTCCTGTCCAGTCATATTTCCCTTCCACTTCTTCATGGTGAATCCAGAATATATAGGTAGAAACGATCGTAATTCCCCCGGCCTTCATTTTCAATAACTCTTTTTCCCATTCATTTTCGGGGACCCTGCTAAAATGAATTTCACCCATAACAGGTACAACAGGTTTTCCATTAATCAGCATGCTTTGCGAATTAATGGTGATGGATTTTCCGGCGGGGTTTACAGCAGTTCCCATTTTGAAAATCGTATTGCTTTTGGAATACTCAGGTTTTACAATCTTTACATAATGACTTTTTACAGTCTCTTGTGCCGATAAGGAGATTGACAGGCAAAAGGCAATAAAAAGGATTGATATTTTTTGCATCATGTTATGTTGTGTTTGTAAAACTGGTGCTCCAAATTACTCACATTAAAATTGCCATTTGCTTATGAACCAATGCACCCTGGTGATTAGCATCTAACGCAATTACCTCGTTGAATAATCTTTCTGCTTCCTCTTCATACCCGTTGCCTAAACCGAGATTTCCCAATCCCATTAAATAAAGACAATGCACTTTATTGCGCAAGTTTAGATCAGCATCAAATACCAACAAGTCCGGTAGGGATACAGCAAAGTAATCAATGCTGATTTGATCGTTCAAATGTGCCTGTCCAAAGTCTATCAATCGCTGAAAAATGGGGATAGCTTTTGCAGGTTCATGTAGCTTTAACCATGCCAGGCCCTGGTAAAAGATCTTGTCGGGTTGGGGATCGTTATAAAAAATGGCTTGTACCGGTTCACTTATTCCTTTTGTAGCGAGCCTGAAATTTTCCAATGCCAACTGATGCTCACCAAGCTGTTCCAGCGCTAATCCTTTTAAATAGTTTATATCATTTTCCTGTGCCCCGAACAGTTTTCCTTCACCCAGGTTAGGTGGATAGTTTTCTGCCTCATGAAGCAATTGCAGGGCTTTTTCAAACGCACCGTTTTCGATTGCTGCTTTTGCCAGTTCCAGGTGTGCCATTAAATACTGGCCCACTACCTTTCCTTCGCCGCCTTCCCAGGGATGAAAGTTATAAGCTGCTATTAAATCTTTCGCCGTTTGATATTCACCCAATTGGTTATACAACGTAATTCTTTCCAGGTACAGGTCATCTCTTTGGCTTACCAAATCGAGGTACTGTTCTAAAAAATCAATTCTCTCACGGTGGTCTTTGTTTAGTTTTTTATACAACTGGTCAAGTTCCATCAGCACTCTTGCATCTTTTGTGTCGAGAGAAAATGCCAGTTCCAAAGCAGCCAGGGCTTTTTCGGGATCATTCAACTTGTTATAATAAGCAAGGGATAGATTACGATGAACGGTGGGAAAATTGCTACATATTTCTACGGATTGCTCCCAACACCGGATAGCATCTGCATATTGCCGCTTGTCGTACCAAAAATTGCCCAGGTAATACCAGGCTTGTGAATCATTTGGGTTCACCTTGATGGCGGTCTGTAATATCACCACTTCTTCAATCCTGTTGGGAAAAACAAAATCAGGATTGAGCGTCGCGGCCTTCTTAAAATAATCCCCTGCCCTTTCCTTGTCATCCGACTGAAATGCAAACCAGCCGAGATAGTATGGCACGAGTGCATATGGTGGATTATTTGGGCTGGAATAAATGGATAAAAATGCTTCTGCTTCCTGGTACAAACCGGCATTTGCATAATCCAAGGCATACTCAATAAAATTGTGCACCGAATTGCGGCTTATGTGCTTCAGGTGTTCAAGTGCTTTGTTTACTTCGTCCTGTTCCTGTGCATCCTTCAACAGTAAATACTTTTCAAACAGGCACCCGAAATTGAATAGGTCGATAGCAAGCGACTCCTCAATTAACCAGGTTGCTTCCGTATTGCTTCCCAGCTTTCGTAATATAGCCACTTTTAAATGCCGGGCTGTATGGCTATGATAATTCTTTACAAGAGACTTACTGATAAGATCCAATGCCTCTTCATAGTCCTGCCTTAACACTGCTATCCTCGCAAGTTCCATGTAACCGGTGTGCTGCCAGGCATCGTTCCATACGCTTTTATAAAATGCATCAAAGGCTTCATTATGTTTCCCCTGCATTTTAAGCGCCCATCCCAGGTTATAAAACGGTTCCCCATCGTAAGGGTTAGGATTTCTTTGGGTGAGCGTTGCGATAGCTTTTCTGAAATAGGGCTCCGATTTTGCAAACTGGCCTCTCCTGAGATACCACAACCCTAACGCATTATTGTTTCTTACATCTTTATCATCCCTCCGCAGGGCTTCTTCATAATAATCCGTAGCAGCATAAGTGGCGTGCCGGTATTGCTCCAAATGCAGGCCGGTAAGATATAGTTGTTCGTTATTCTCAACATCCGCCGGCCTTTTTGCTGCTTCTGCAGGAGCCGGAATTTCCTGTTCGCCTGGTTTTTCCTGCTGGTAACTGATCAACACTTCGTTGTTGTCAAAATTGGTTACGATCAATCCGATTTCTTCAGCAACAGTCGCTTCCGCAAGTACAATCGTTTTTAAATAGGGCTTTTCGGGGCTGCTTTCTATGGTATCGGCAAATAACTCCTGGTTGTTTTTAACCAGGGCAACTCTTAGCTTTTTATATGGCGCTGTTACATGCAGTTTGATATCAACTTCATTTCCTCTAAATGCAATACCGGCCACAGCTTCCTTCGATGCATTCTTTACAACACCCACTTCTCTATAGGGCATAAAGTACTGTACAAAACTTTTCTCTTCTCCCGGCTGTAACCAGGAAAAATCTGGCTGATTGTCGGTATAAACGCCGGTCATCAGCTCAATATAAGGGCCGTCTTCATCGGTAAGGTTCTTATCCCAGGCCTGCCCAAATTCGCCATGCCCCCAGGTCCATTGCTTTTTACCGGGAGAGATATGATGATCGGCAACATGTAACAAGCCACCTTGTGTATCGTGCTCATAACCACCTATAAAATTATATTTAGAGGTGATGGCCATATACGACGTCGGTACCGGGATATTACTATACCTGGAAATATCAGTACCGGGTGAATAATCCACTTTGTAATAAACCCCCTTGGCCATGGGAAAAGAGGATACATCCCGTTTACCGTGGTCAAATACTGCATATACATCCGGGGGAAAGATGGATTGATAATTATCATTCACCTTAACGGCAGGGTTTGCCCACCATAAAAATGTTTGGGGAAAAGGTGTGCGATTATACAACTTACCTTTTATTTCAATATATGCCTTATCGGGGTAGAGTGTAAAGCCAGCCATTCCCTTGGTACGAAACATCCTCTCTACTTCATTTACCCAAATGGTTTTACTGCCATCCTTGTTTTCCTCGATAGAAACATCCACCGGATCAAAAGTGCTCGGACGGTGGTGCTGTGGCCAGTTAAATTCAATCCCACCGGATATCCAGGGGCCGGTGAGACCAACCAATGCAGGCTTTATTACCTGGTTATAATAAACAAAATGCCGTTGTTTTACCTTATCATAAGCCATTTGAATTCTGCCACCCAGTTCGGGCAACACCATCATTTTGATATAGTCATTCTCCAGGAAAACCGCTTTGTAGGTCTTATCGATTTTTTCATCGTATATCTTTTCAACCACCGGGTGGGGATACACAACGCCACTGCTTCCCTGGTATACCCGTTTCTCCAGGAACATCGGGTTTTTCTCTGGCTTTCCAATAGGATAAGTGGGGATGATGATGTCTTCCGCCCACAGTTTTACTTCGTTTGACATATGACTACTCTTGGCATTACAATGAACATCAAAACTACCGAAAGTGCCTTCCTGCCAAATGGAGTAAATTTGGGTTCTGATGGACTATGTTATGATTAAAAGAAAAATCCATAGCCCCATAAATCGTAACAAAAGCATTTAAGAATGGATGCAAAAAGGTAGCCGGAAGTATTTGATCCGTCCAGCAAAAAAAAACCATGGACTATTTTTCGGTAACAATCCAATAACGAAGAAGATCAACGATCCTAAATGTTTCGGAATTTTATTTGCCTTTTAGCTTCTCATAAAATTCGATTTCAATAATGCTGAGGGTACGTTTTGCGTTCGCATCATTTCTTGCAACGCCGTCGTCGAGTTTTTTTCCATTGACCTCTACGCCGGTGTCGGAACCCTGGTTAGAGCCAGCACCTGTTAGTTGAATTTTCACCTTCTTACCTTTCTGCGGTTGGCAGGATATGGTATAGTAACCCAATGTCGTTTCTGTTGAGCCCCTGAATATTTCCTTTCCATCCAGGGTTATCAGCAGCGGGTAGGCCCGCGACCTGAAATTGTTTAGTTTAAGTGTGATCTCACTGACCGTTGCTTCTTTTTCCAATGTGTATTCTATCCAGGCGGTTGGTAATTTGCCATCATTGGCCCAATCGCTTAACTCGTTGTCGTCGTAGCTGGCAAAGGCACTGTCTGAATGGGCGCCGGCAACAGCACCAGTAACCGCAATGGGAATGCGGGTTAGAGTATACGATGGCGTAGCAGGTGTTGGCCCACGGTCGAGGAGAGATGGCAAGCCACTTGATGGTAAAACCTTTGTTAGCCCGTTTTCTGTTGCAAACGGCTGTGTTGTCAAACTGAGGGTGGCGTCAGTAAGCCCGGCTGCTTTTGCACGAATGGTGATTTTTCCGGCCTGCGTTGTAGAACGGATCAAAAAACGGTTGACACCACCTTCCACCGGGAAACTTTTGGCAAGAACATAATTTCCAGGTCCCATTGCCATGCCGCCTCTCCACTCTGCAGGACCTTCGAGTGTATAATCGATCATGTCCAACGCGGCAGGACAACGTTGTCCTTTTGCATCCACTACTTCCACTTCCACCAGCGCAAGATCCTGACCATCAGCTTTAAATGCAGCGGGTCTTTTAATAGCCGTTAAACGAAGTGCTGCCGGCTCACCAACGGTATTAATGGTATCGCCGCAAAGCCTTTTCCCTGCAGCATCATAGCCGATTGCACTGATATTGCCGGGCTTCCAGGCAACATTATTAAAGACGAACAAAAAGCCATCGCTTTTAGTACCATAACCCAGCGATTGTCCATTTATTTTTAGCTCCACTTTTTCAGCACTTGAAATAACATAGATATCTTTTGTAACCCCTGGCTTGTAGTTCCAGTGGCCGACTATATGAAGCCGGTATTTTTCAGGATTTACCCAGCCATCCCACATGACCTGGTGGGCATAAAAATTCTGTTTCTTAATCCGCAGTGCATCCACTTCGCCACTGCGGCGATAGTTTTCCTCTCCCCTGTGATGGGTATTGCTTTCCGACCAAACGATATTGACACCACCACTGCTCACCCGCTTCCCGGTGCCGGGGCGTTCTTTCCAAAACTCATACCAGCGCTTTACATTTTGTGCGGCATGACTTTCCATATTACGGTTATAATCTTTTGCAGGTTGCCCATTATGCAGCGGGCCGTCGCCATCCTTGTGAAATGGTTCTGTGTATTCGTCCCAATACTTCCGGGAGCCTTCATCTCTTGAATACTCCATCGCCCACATGGGAATATGGGCGCTTTTATTGGTGTACAACATCTCTCCACCATATTCAGCCACTTTACTGTCCAGCATTTCCCTTGACCCGATCGCTCTTCCGCCGTGTGGATCGTATAAATTACGGATATCTTTCATGGCCTGCATATGCGCTTCACTCACAGATTCGTTGCCACTTTCATAAAAAATAATACTGGGGCTGTTGCGGTTGTAAATGATCGCATCCCGCATCAATGCTTCCCGCTGTGTCCACCGAACGCCATCTACGTCTTTCTCCGCATCACCAGCTTGCATGGCTTGCATTAACCCTACCCTGTCCAGCGATTCAATATCCTGTTTCCAGGGAGTGATGTGCATCCACCGGACGAGGTTGCCGTTGCCTTCCACGATCAATCCATTACTATAATCACTCAACCATGCGGGCACCGACTGGCCAATTGCCGGCCATTCGTTGGATGTCCGCTGGGCATAACCATGAACCATCATCACACGGTCGTTCAGGTAGATCATACCATTCTTAAATTCCGTTTTACGAAACCCTGTTTTCGTATTGACGATATCCGTCGCTTTACCATTGACTTTTAAAACGGTTTTTACATCATACAAATAACCATAACCCCAGCTCCAGAAATTGACGCCTTTCACCAATGATGCTGCTGTAAGCGTTTTTGTTTCGCCAGGCAAAAGAGAAACTACAGGGCCCACAAATGTTTTTACCAATTTCCCATCCAGGCCAGTGATGCTTACTTCGTAACCTACTTGCTGTGCCTTTGTAGTTTCATTCCTAACTTCGGATGCTGCATGCACCGTTGCAGAGCGGCCTTTGATGTCGTAGCCATCTGCGTAGATATATACCCCGGTGGTTTTTAAATTGGAGAATAAGGGCAGTGTTTGATAAAGGTTTGGAGCAATGTGCAGGTACACATTCTTCGAAATGCCACCATAGTTTGCATTGAAGTTTTTGTCTTCCCATTGGTATTTGGAATTGGTTGCTTTTTCCCTGTAGTTCCAGTCGTTGTCGATGCGGGCGGACACGACATTTTCTTCATCCCCAAACTTTACAAGGCCTGACACATCGAAGCCAAAGGCCATTGCGCCATTTTCATGCAGGCCGACGCTCACACCATTTACATAAAACTCACCAGCCTGGCGTATGCCCTCAAACTCCAAAAACACCTTTTGTCCTTTAGCGGATACGGGCAGCTTAAAATGTTTGCGATACCAGGCGATACCTGTCGAATGATCAACGATATCTTTCTTAAATGCATCGTCTTCATTCCAGGCGTAGGGCAGCGTCACTTTTTTCCAGGAGGCATCATCAAAAGATGCCTGTTCAGCGCCTTTGGCTTCTCCAACAAATACCTGCCACCCGCTGTTAAAATTATATTTGGTCCTTGGAAATTCTGCAAGGCTCTCTTTGTGGACTAAAAACAACACAACCAACATTAATGCAATGCTTCTATACATATTATTTACATTTTTTCAATGAATGAAGATCCTTCCCAACCCGGTAATAGCTATTACTTTCGCACCACCAGTTTATCCAGCGAAATGAAGTAACCCGTGCTGCCGTAGTTCGTCTTCCTTTTATCTGACCAATTGGGCCGCTCGCCCATTACTGTTATCATTAAAGTGTAAGTATCACGGGGCATAACCGGGCTGAGAAACTTTGGGCCGGCCAAGGGATACTTGCAATACATGTCGACGATAGTAGACAGGATCGTTTCTGCTTTACTGTTCAAAATGGTAACACCTGCATAGCCACCGGTTGGGCGGGACAGTCCATGCCAACCAATTTGGCTGCCATTGAATTTTATAGAAACGGATGCATTTTGTTCATCGGAACTCAGGAAAGACAATGTATCCACCGACCATTTGCCCTGTTGAACCAGGCTTTTATCGGTGTTCTTTATGATTTTACCACTCCCTTTTAAAACTGAGTTTTTTCCTGTAACTGTGTTTATCTGCCATGTCTCCCGGAATTGGGGAATAGATAAAATAAAACCCGAAACGGTAAGCGGTTGCCAGATATAAGTGGCTGCAGAAGCTTGTTTTGGAAATGACCATCTGTCGCCCATAAACATGTACGTGGTTTCTTTTGAGCCAACTACTGGTAATACAAAAGTGGTTTGTGAGTTCCAGGTGAGTGTTCCGGCAGGGCAGAAAAATCCTCTTTTTGTCCAGGGGCCTTTTATCGAAGTGGCTGTAAAATAATAGTTGTCGTTTTTCTCCCAGCTTGTGAGGTCGGAACCCAGCAAATAGTAGATGCTGTCTTTTCTAAACATAGCGGGTGATTCGAACCCCGATACCATGTTTTTGTTCAATTGGGCGGTAACCGATTTGTAGTCGGGGCCAAGCTGGTAGATTTCGCCGCCATGTATCAGGATATATCCTTCACCATCACTGTCCTGGAAAGTACCCATATCCCATTTACGGATAGGCTTATCATTGAACAATAACGGCCCCTGGAAGTTGTACGGCCCGGCGATGTTTTTTGAAGTAGCATATCCTACAAACTGGTCTGTATAACCCAATGTATCGGCATGCATATACATCACATACTCCCCGGTTGCGGGACATTTCATTACTTTAACCCGCTCCCCCACCCGCCTGGGGCCTAGCTTCCCGCTTGATTGAACAGGCAATGCCAGGCTTTCATATTTCCAGTTGTACAAATCTGCAGAGGAATAGCAATTAAACCCGGTAAAAGCATTGCTGGTGTCAACGTGTTTTTCTCCAAAAAAACAATACCGGCCAGCATCTTGTACAATACAGGCCCCATGCGCACTTACTACTTCACCTTTTTCATCAAACCATGGAACGCCTGAATAAATGGCATTCATTTTTTGATTTTGGGCACTGGAGTGGTGAACAAATAATAAAAAAAGGGGCAGGAATAATGCTGTCGTTATTTTCATTGGTGGCAAGCCGTATTTGTGTTGATCGCTGGTTTTCTCCAGGGGAATATCGGAATTGTGGCATTCAAATCCGATACATCAAAAATCTATTTTTATCAGCGAATAGGCATCCCGTACAGTCGGGTAGGAATGCTGCTGGCTTTTTACATCGGGGCTCGTGGTTATATTTGAGAGATGGTTTTTTAGAAGTATTTGGAACTGTTTATAGTAAATGAGTAATGAAACAACAAACCACAGCTTTGACTTTTTTAGATCAACTCCGTTTTGAGCCTTTGCAAAAAGAAAACTGGAACCAATTTGTCCAGCTCTTTGGCGACAAGGGCGCTTGCGGCAATTGCTGGTGTATGTACTTCAGGCTCAGTAAATCAGACTTCCAGGCAGGCAAGGCAGATGAAGGCAATAAGGCAGCCATGAAAGAAATTGTTTGGGCCAATCAGCCAACGGGGATCCTTGGCATTTATGAGGACCAGGCCATTGCATGGTGCGCCTTCGCACCCCGCGAGGATTTTATGAAAATCGAAAATTCCAGGGTGCACAAGCGCATTGATCAGGAGCATGTCTGGTCAATTCCATGTTTTTTCATTCATAAAGACTTTCGGCGCAATGACGTTTCTGTTGAGCTGTTGAAAGGTGTAACCAGGTATGCAAAAGAAAATGGAATAAAAATTATCGAAGCTTATCCTGCCATTCCAACGCAGGAAAAACTGCCCGACACCTTTGCATGGATTGGCTTATTTAAATCGTTTGAACGTGCGGGATTCCAAATCGTGGACAGGACTTCTAAAAACAGGCCAATGGTCCGGTACTATATTGATCAATAGCCATCCTGAGGTTCACCCGCCAGGTTCATGTAAAATATTATCGCTATGAGTTCATTTGTGTGGAGCTTCCGGAATATTGACAAAACAAAACTCCAAACTGTTGGGGGCAAAGGTGCGAACCTCGGAGAACTTTCGAAGATTGAAGGACTCCAAGTGCCGGATGGCTTTTGCATTTCTACAGAAGCATTTAAAAGGATTATTGAAGAAACGCCCTTGATCAACGAATTACTGGATCAATTATCTTTTCTAAAGGTGGAAGCCCGCAATGAGATCAGTGAACTCAGCGCTGAGATTCGCAGGGTCATTGAAAGTGTTTTTATACCTGAAGACTTAGCACAAGATATCAAGGGATATCTCACCATGTTTGGTGAAAAAACGCCATGGGCAGTACGATCCAGCGCCACTGCAGAAGATTTACCAACGGCCTCCTTTGCAGGTCAGCAGGATAGCTATCTGAACATTATTGGAAAGGAAGAAATCTTAAAACATATCAGCAAATGCTGGGCTTCCCTATTTACAGAGCGGGCAGTCATTTACCGTATTCAAAACGGCTTTGACCATCGTAAAGTTCTACTGGCGGTAGTGGTGCAGAAGATGGTGTTTCCTCAAGTTGCAGGAATTATGTTTACGGCCGACCCGGTCACATCTAACAGGAAAGTATTATCCATTGATGCCAGCTTTGGATTGGGTGAGGCATTAGTATCCGGCCTCGTGAATGCTGATGTGTATAAAGTGCGCAATGGCCAGATTATCGATAAGAGGATATCTACCAAGAAATTAGCCATTTACGCTTTAAAAGATGGTGGTACAAAGCAACAGGAAATCGAGCCCGGAAGCCAGGATCAACAGACGCTGACGGATGAGCAGATTGTAAGACTGGAGCATATTGGCAGAAAGATCGAAGCGCATTTCGGTAATCCCCAGGATATTGAATGGTGCCTGGTGGATAATGAATTCTATATCGTCCAAAGCCGGCCTATCACTACGTTATACCCCATCCCTGAAGCGAACGATTCCGAAAATCACCTTTACATTTCCGTCGGTCATCAGCAAATGATGACCGATGCGATGAAACCATTGGGATTGTCTTTTTTCCTGTTAACCACACAGGCACTTATGCGCACAGCCGGTGGAAGGTTATTTGTTGATATTGCCCCGATGCTGGCAACAAAAGCCGGAAGAGAAACAATGGTAAGCGTCCTGGGGAGATCCGATCCCATTATAAAAAGTGCTCTTACAAACATCCTGGAGCGGGGTGATTTTATAAAACCGATAGCGGATGAAGATTCAGATAAAAGCTCCAAGGCTTCACCGCCTCCCAATTACCAGGCACTAAATGATTACGATCCATCGATCGTTCCTGAGTTGATCGACGGCAATCAAAAATCGATAGCAGCATTACAAGAAAACATTGAAACAAAATCAGGAACGGAGCTGTTTGATTATATCCTGGAAGATCTTCAGAGACTAAAGAAAACAAATTCGGATCCTCAGAGTTTTGGTGTGATCATGACAGGTATGAATGCCGCATCATGGATCAATGAAAAAATGAACGAATGGTTGGGCGAGAAAAATGCAGCAGATACGATTGCGCAATCTGTGCCCAACAATATTACTTCGGAAATGGGCCTGGACTTATTGAATGTTGCCGATGTGATCCGACCTTATCCCGAAGTCGTTGAGTACTTGAAACACACAAAAAATGATCAGTTTTTAAATGAGCTGGTTCCACTTGATGGAGGAAAAGAAACCAGTGATGCCATCAATGCTTTTCTAAAAAAATACGGGATGCGATGCGCCGGTGAAATCGACATTACAAAAACCCGGTGGAGTGAAAAACCGCTAACGCTTGTCCCACTTATCCTGAATAATATCAAGGGCTTTGAGCCTGGTGCCGCTAAGTGGAGATTTGAGCAGGGCCGGCAGGAATCTTTAAAAGAAGAACAGGACTTATTAGATCGTTTGAATCAATTACCGGATGGTGAACAAAAAGCAAAAGAAACAAAACGAATGATCGGCCTGGTCCGGAATTTTGCCGGTTATCGTGAATATCCAAAATACGGGATTGTTAGCCGCTACTTCATTTATAAGCAGGCTTTGTTGAAAGAAGCCGAACGGCTTGTGCAAGCCGGAGTTATTCATTCAAGAGAAGACATTTACTACCTGGGTTTTGAAGAACTACGCGAGGTTGTCCGCACCAATAAACTGGATTACGAAATCATCAGCAAACGAAAAGAACAATTCAAACTATTTGAGAAACTGAGTCCGCCACGTGTTATGACATCTGATGGCGAGACCATTACGGGTACGTACAAACGGGAACATCTTCCGGCCGAAGCCATCGTTGGTCTCGCTGTTTCCTCAGGCGTAATAGAAGGGCGGGCACGTGTTATTTTAAACATGGAGGATGCCGATTTGGAAGACGGAGATATACTCGTCACTGCCTTTACTGACCCAAGCTGGACACCTTTGTTTGTATCCATAAAAGGCCTGGTTACCGAGGTGGGCGGGCTGATGACCCATGGAGCAGTGATCGCAAGAGAGTATGGATTACCGGCGGTTGTTGGCGTGGAGCATGCCACCCGGCTGATCAAAGACGGTCAGCGGATTCGGGTGAATGGGACGGATGGGTATGTGGAGATACTTAATACAACTCGCGGTTAAATATTAAGCATGTGCATGGCTTTCTAAAAGCACAAGAAGCCTTCGCTATCCTACTTTCCAAATTGCCTTTCCAGGAAATCCCCGATATAACCCATCATCCTGTCAAACCAGGGATGGAAAAACCAGAACGGGTGCGGCGTGTCGTTGAGCGTATGTACTTCGGAGTAGATGTGCAGCGAATCCATTTTCCGGATCATATCATCGCGGCCGGCGTGGAAACGTGGTATGGAACTATTGATGAACAGAACGGGTACGGTGTTTTTGTCAACATGTTCCAATGGTGCGGCTTCTATCCATGTTGCGGGCTTTTCGGCATAGGTGCCGCCAAACCATTGAGACGCGGCGTTTCCTTCCACTGATTCTGGATGGTGGAAAGCAAGGGTGCCGTCAATATCAATAACAGCTTGGACAGTGGAGGTGGCTTTTAGTTGGCCAATGGTGTCTTCGAAATGATCGTTCCTGTTGGTGGTTCCTAGTAAAGCGGCGAGTTGCCCACCTGCGGAACAACCAAGTACCGTGATTTTATTTGTGTCAATGCCGTAGATCTTCGCATTTGCTTTCATCCATTTTACGGCTGCTTTAAGGTCGTAAACTGCAGCAGGGAATGGTGCCTCCATCGACAAGCGGTATTCCGGGGATACAGCCACATAACCTTTGTTCGCCAGTGCAATTGCCATGGGATGGTTCTGCGATTTATCGCCCGAGCGCCAGCCGCCGCCAAAAATCAGCAACACAGCTGGTTTGTACTTTTTTATTTTTTTGGGGTAGAAAATATCCAGCAGTATTTGCCTGTTGCCGATTGTTCGATAGGTCAGGTCGGTTTTAGTCTTCACATTTTTATCGGGTAAAGGGGAAGCGATTTCTATGTATGGACGTACTTTCCGTTCCTTGAGCAGTGTGCCGTGGATGGTGAAACTTGTGTCTCGCGGCACCTTTGGCTGTTGTGCCAGGCAAGATATTGGCATGAGTAATATCAATAATCTAAGTGCTTTCTTCATGGCCTTCCTTTGTTGATGTGTCAATAGTTTGGCGTTGATCCTCCGCAGACCACCCCTGATTTTGCCTGCGGCAAAATCTGTCCCCGCTGGCGGGGAACATTGACGCGGTTTGCCTGCTTCGATTTCAATGTGGTTAAATGATGAGGTTTGAAGTCTTACACTTAGGTGTCTACTATAATTTAATGGTGACTTCGCTTTCGGTAGCACCATTGGAAAATGTGGCTTTTGCCCCGGCCTTTGCACCATCGGTACGCATGAAACTGATGGCCTTTGTTCTTTCACCGTTTACGTTCACCAAGAGTTCTGCATTGTCGTTGAATTTCAGGATATCAAAAGAAACCTTACTACTGTTTTCTACGTACACAACGGGGTTGGTTTTGGCAACCACTACCTGCACATTTTTGAGGTTTATGTTTGCCGCTTCGATGATTTCTATTCCTTTATTTGTTTTTAGGACCAGGTTGCTGAGGTGGATATTTTTTACACTCATCTCCGGAAGACCACGAATGAAAATGCCTTTTTCTGCGCCATGGCAAACGATGTTGTCGATATAAAAATTCTGGAACTGTGGCGTGGCTTCTGTTACAGCTGGCGCCTCCACTTTTTCACCGGGGGCCGGGGACTTGACAAAATAGTACATATCAAAAAAAATTGCTTCCTGGCCGATATCCTTCATAAAAATGTCTTTACAATAAATGTGCTCCACCATACCTCCCCTGCCCCTTGTAGTTTTGAAACGGAGGCCTTTATCGGTTCCCATAAAATTGCAGTCGTAAACGAAAATATTTTTAGCACCGCCACTCATTTCACTGCCGATCACAAAACCACCGTGAGCCTTATACACCGTAGATTTCCTAATGACCACATTCTCAGTTGGCCTGCCCCTTTTTCTTCCTTCTTCATCCTTCCCGCTTTTAATACAAATGCCATCGTCGCCTACATCAAATGTGCATCCTTCTACCAACACATTCCTGCAACTTTCAATATCTAAGCCGTCACCATTTTGCGCGTACTCAGGATTTTTTACAAACAGGTCCCTGATCGTAAGGTTCTCACACAGCAACGGATGCAGGCACCAGGCAGGTGAATTCTGAAAGGTTACCCCTTCCAGCAACACTTTCCTGCAATTAGAAAAAACCAGCAGGTTAGGACGCAGATAGTCTTTAATGTCGTCAAAATCCGCCAGGTTTTTTCCACCGGCCATTACGCCGCTTAATTTTTCTTCATGGGCCTTTTTTGTTTTTACAGATGGATACCAGAGTTTGCCATCGGCGCTTAGCAAACCACCTGAGGCCACCTTCTTTTTCCATTGATTTTCGGTGAGCCGGTCTTTTCCTACCATGCGCCACACATCGCCATTGCCATCGATGATGCCCTTACCTGTGATGGCAATATTCTCCAGGTTGTCGCCGGATAATGGCGATTGATTTCTTGCCTGTGCCCGGCCCTCAAAACTACCTGCCACTAGTGGGTATTGGTTGAAGTCTGCTGAAAACTGCAGTATGGCAGCGGCTTGCAGGTGTAGGTTCACATTGCTTTGCATTACAACAGGCCCAGTTAACCATAACCCTGGTGGCACCAATACAACACCACCACCTTTACTGCTACAGGCGGCAATGGCTGCATTGATACTTTTTGTGTTCAAATTGAGCCCATCTGGTTTTGCGCCATACGTAACAATATTGAAAGTATCCTTTTTAAACACCGGCTCAACAGCTTTGGGAAGGTTGTTCCAGGAATACTGAGCCTGCCCGGTCACTACAACATAACAGGCCAACAATGCAAGACAAATGCTTTTTATCATAAAACGATATTTTTCTATTTGGATGGTATGGGTTCAATGAATTTCATTTCGGTGAGCCATGCTTCACAGAGACCCGTCCATTGTTCAGTTGAGCCGGGATTGTTACGCAAGGCAATCGCATGACCACCTTGCGGAAATGCATGAAAGGAACTCACCACTTTTTTTTCCAGAAGGGATTTATAAAATAACAAGCTATTCATGGGATCTACCACTTTATCGTTGATGGCATCCACGATAAAAGCCGGCGCCGTTTTTTCCGACACCTGTAATTGCAAGGAATATTTGTCGATCATATTCTGTGTGGGGTTTTCGCCCAGCAAATTTTTACGGCTGCCTTTGTGTGCGTAGCCGCCCATATCTATCACGGGCGAAACCAAAATGGTGAAGTTGGGCCGAAAACCCATCGTATCCAAACCATCCCCGATCATGGCGATATCTTCCGTGGCATTACCAGCCATAGCTGCAAGATGGCCGCCGGCAGAAGAGCCCTGGATACCGATCCTGTCGGGTTTGATATTCCATTTGGTGGCATTGGCCCGGATGATTTTGAATGCACGCTGTGCATCCATCAGCAAACCTGTTTCCCGATGCACAAGGTCGGGTGAATTGGGTAGCCTGTAATTCAATACAAAAGCAGTGATGCCCATCGTATTGAACCATTTGGCCAATTGTGTTCCGCTGATGATATAAGCCAGTCGCTCATATCCGCCGCCGGGGCAAATTACTACGGCAGCATTTTTATTTTCCTGTGTGCCGGGGAAAAAAGCATACATACCCGGTGTTCCTACCCGGTACACCCGTTCGTTGGCAATGCTGTCGGATAGGTTCATGCCTTTGGAATTGGGCATTTTGCCTTTGGGCCAAAGGGGGATGAATTCCTGGGAGCGGGTGGTATTTGAAAAAACAAGTAAAAAAATGTAAGGAAGGAAGTTGCGCATGTTCCGGATGGTTTTTAATCAATGGGAGACCAAGGTAGTTTTTTGTTAGTATAGCGTAGGCGCTTCCCGAAAGGCTGTTATGCTGAATAGATAAGAGGCGTGCTATTTTATGTAAGAGCGTAAACGCTGACGGGGTGAACGCCAACCCCGTCAGGGTTGTTGCGAGTGGGTTCTTGTGCGCCAGGCTTGTTGCGTCAGGGAGCGGGCTTTTTGGATATCCAGGCGGCAAGCGGTAACTGCTGCCTGGTGATTTCGGTCAGTACCAGTTCGGCCATTCTTCGGGCACCGTATTCATTGAAATGAGTCCAGTCTTTACGGCCATTGGGGTAATGCGGGTTTTGCAAACTATCCACATACATATAGAGAAACTTAGCGTTGTCCTGTCCAAATTGTTGGAGCAATCTTCGGCTCATAGAGTCCAGGTCAATTACGGGAGCGTTCTGCTCCCTGCCTACTTTCCAAACAGCAGCGGAATATTCTTTATGTGTTTCCAGCACATTGCCTTGTTTATCAAACCGCATGCGGGTAACGGGTGTTACCAGTACCGGGTTGGCTTTGTGTTCCCGGGTTTCGGTGATAAAGCGAAGGAGGTTCTTTTCATAATCGGGGACGGGGGTATACCGATCTGCGTATTGCGGCTCTTTTGCTTCATCATTATGGCCAAACTGCATCAGCACATAATCGCCTTCCTGCACGCTATCTATTACTTTTTGCCAAAGGCCCTCGCTTATAAAGGTTCTTGTGCTTCGGCCGCCACGGGCACGGTTAGTTATAGAAACCCCGGGCTCGAAGTAATTGGCAAATGGCGTACCCCATCCTGTAACGGGTGCACGATCCAAAGGCTGATCACAAACAGTAGAGTCGCCGATCAGCCAGATTTGACGCCTCTTTTCTGGTATAAAGAATGAGGTTGTAATGATGAATAGCGCCAGGGCTATCATTTTAAGGAAAGGAGCTTTTTGCATCTGAATTCTGATAAGAGGTTTGAGGTAGAAAAGCTACCCTCATTTGATTATTAACGGGAGTTTTTTCAAATCCTTTATATCGGATGAGCTACCATACAATATCTCGTAATTCCCGGGGATCACCTCCATTTTTTCAGTAGCCGGATTAAAAAACTCAAAACTTTTGTTTGGAATTTCAAGGGTTACCGGAACCGTCTTTCCTGCCAATACATTCACACGACGGAAGGCCCGCAGCGACTTTGCCGGGCCACCCGGATCCTGCTTATTGACGATATATACCTGCACCACTTCATCACCCGATCTTTTGCCCGTATTCTGTATTGATAGTTTCAGTACCGTGGATTCATTCCTGCGAATCGTTGCTTTACTTAGCGCTGCGTTGCGGTAAATGAACGAGGTATAACTCAGGCCGTATCCAAACGGATAGGCTGGTTTACCCTTGAAATAGCGGTAAGTGCGGCCCGCCGTCATGTCGTAATTTTCGTAGTCGGGCAGGTCGGATGTGGCATTGTAAAACGTAATGGGCAGCCGGCCTGCTGGGTTGTAGTCCCCAAACAACACATCTGCCACCGCGGTACCACCTTGCTGGCCCGGGTACCATGCTTCAATTATACCATCAAGATTCTGGCTTTCCCAGGGCAAGGCCATGGAACTACCGGAACAAATGACAAAGATGACGGGCTTACCAGTCGCTTTTAATGCCTTAAGCATATTCAGTTGTACATCGGGTAGTTCCAGTTTCAAGCGATCGCCGCCTATAAAGCCTGGAAGATCTACCGACATCTGCTCGCCTTCAAGTTTGGGTGAGATACCGCCCACAAAAACAAATGCATCCACATTTTTATATTTTTCAGCGGTGGCTTTAAAGTCCAGTTTGCCTGCATCTCCTAAATCGAAGCGTAGCGACCCCTCTCCTTCCAGTTGAAAATATTCAAGTGTTATTGCTACTTTTTTGCCTGCAGTTGCTTGTAGAATGTATTGTTTCTCGTTGACAGAACCTGCTCGTTGGTACGCCAGCACTTCCTTGCCGTCCAGTAATAGCCGGAAACCATCGTCGGCTTTTATTTTGAAGGTAATATCACCTGTTCTTAATGGCGTCAATTCTGTTTCAAACCTGGCTGAAAAATTCCTGAGGTTTACGCCGGGTGCAAATACGGTATTGCCGCCGGTTTCATATCTCATTTCTCCTGTAACCTGGGTAGTGGTGATAACCGGACCGGTAAAATCCTTCGTGTTCCAAAATGTTGCTTTAAAACCTGGCTGACCCAAAAACCTGCATTCGTTCAAACGACTTACCAAAACATCATCACTTACATAATCACAACCTTTTTCATACGAAATGTTGGTGCCAGCTAATTTTGACCGGATGCCTTCCAGTATCGTAACGGTTTTAGTGGGGAAGCCATTATAGTTGCCCCATAATGTGGCCGAGTCATTAGCATTAGGCCCTAACACAGCAATCTTCATGGTTTTTCTTAGGGGTAATGCGTTGTTTTTATTTTTTAGTAATACGATACTTTCTCTCGCCATTTTAAGTGCCTGCGTTACATGCTCTTTACTTTCCACTACCGAGTACGGAATGGCCGCCCATGAAACCAGCGAATCGGCATCGAACATACCCAACTGGAAACGGGCACGCAACAACCGGAATACAGAAGTGTCCAGTTCTGATTCGCTGATAAAGCCCTTTTTCACCGATTCGGTGAGCGATTTATAGGCATTGCCGCAGCAAAGGTCTGTTCCTGATTTAACGGCATCCGCAGACGCTTCAATTGCTGACGGATGTGTTTCATGCGCTTTGGGTCTATAGAAATCTTCCACAGCGCCGCAGTCGGAAACGATCACATCATTAAAACCCCAATCCTTTCTCAATATATTTATAAGCAATTCCTTATTGGAACAGCAAGGTTCGCCATCGTACCGGTTGTAGGCACACATTACTTCTTTTACCCCTGCATCCTGCACAAGGGCTTTAAATGCTGGCAGGTAAGTTTCCCACAGGTTGCGGGACGATAATTTTTTGGGGTCAAAACTATGACGGTTCCACTCCGGGCCGCTGTGCACAGCGAAATGCTTTGCACAGGCATGTAATTTATCGTACTTGCTGGTACCATCTCCCTGTAATCCCCTTACCACAGCCATTCCCATCTGTGTGGTCAGGTATGGATCTTCACCATAAGTTTCCTGGCCGCGTCCCCATCTTGGGTCCCGGAAAATATTAATATTGGGCGTCCAGAATGTAAGGCCCTGGTATTTTTTAAACGAATTCTGGCTTTTAAAAAAATGGTGTTTCGCCCTGGCTTCATCGGAGATCATGTTGTAGGTCCGAAAAATTTCATTTGAATTAAAGGTGGCTGCCAGTCCGATCGTTTGTGGAAAGACGGTGGCTTTTCCTGCGCGGGCTACACCATGCAGGGCTTCATTCCACCAATCCACAGCGGGAATATCGAGTCGTTTAATTGCCGGCGAAGTTGCCAGTGTAAGGCTTACTTTTTCTTCCAGTGTTAAACGGTGCAGCATATCCAGCGCCCGTTCGTCTGCCGACAGGTTTGGATTTTTATACAACGCTTGTGTGCCAACTGCTTCCGTTCCGTTACCCGCTTCAACCGACTGTGCCTGCAACAGGCATACCTGCAGAACGACAACAAAGACCAAAACCACCTTTTTATAATATCGCATGACATCTGTTTGAATCATTGGAATTTGCAACTCCAATTTCTGGAATCATTTCGGGTTGCCCGTAAACCTACGAACTCGCCACGAAAGAAAAATGGACGTTTTCCCCCAGGGAAATTTAGTAAGCCCAGCGTGGATCCCCAACTGTACTTCCGTTCTGGCTCGCAAATAATACAGTATGTTCCACGGGTAGAGTGGCGAGATTAAAATTTACAGTTGCCGCTGTCCAACCAAGATCCAAATCGTAGGGATTGGCCATTTGCAAACCGGTAAGATTAACGACCGAACCGCCGGGGGCACTCAACAATTTGAACGTATTGTTATTGGAATAAGAAAGGTCATTGGCGGTATTGCTTGCCCGGAAAGCCGCAGCCTGCAAACTGCCGGATATGGGTGAGTTGGCAACAATGCTATTGGTCCAGGCAAACACCACCTTGTTGGCATTTGCATCGATGAGCAGGTATTTGGAAGCCCCGCCACCGAAGGCATTGAAGGTGCAATAGTCCACACGTATATCCGGCACGATGCCCGAAGTAGTGGATAGGGCTGTGCTCATGTTGATCAATCCATTACCGATTTGGTTAAGCGTGGATTTTGTAAGGGCAAACGATTTCAATTGCAATTTTTCGAAAGAGAACATATAATAGCCCTGGGCACTTGTTTGGTCCACGTTGTAGATGCGGGAATTGTTGATAGCGATGTTGTTGATGGATTGCGTATTGGCAGCCGCACCATAATTGGCACGGATAATGGCCCGTGTATAATCGTGAATGATGCAATTGTCGATCCTTATATTGCTGAACGCAGCAGCCTGGTTGGTTGTCGTTTGGTTACCCAACAACTGCAGGAAATGTACGCCATAAGTAGTGCCGGTATAATTGCCGTTGAATTCGAGACCCACAAGTGTAACGCCGGCGCTGTCGCCTACCAGGTTTATTTCCCTTGACAATATTTTCGTATCGGCCGGGTTGTTGGAAATGGAACGTATCGTGATTTTTTTCTGTGTGATATAGGTGATGGAAGCAAGGTTATAAGTACCTGGATTCAGTCCCAATACATCACCGTTCGCGGCATTGGCAATTGCGGTAGCGAGATTGTCTGTTGGCGAAAGCGTGGTGGTGATCGTGACCACCTCAGGTGTGGTAAACGTAAGTAATCCTTTGCTTTTAGCGCCTGCGAGTAGCTGTAATGTGTACCTTGTTTTTGGGGCAAGTGTGCTGATGGTTTTTTGGCCACCAGTTACTTCAGATGGGCTAATGGCCACCGTTGCGGTATCGTTGATATCGGGTCGAATGATGCGCATCTGTGTAAGGCCAGCTGTTTGCGGGTTTACGTACCAATGCACAAAAACGGAAGTGGTGGTTATTTCGAAATCTCTTAATACTTTAAAATATTGCTGCCCGTTGAGACGGAAGGCTTTGAGGTTATAGGCATAATTGGAAGGGGCTGTTCCCTTGGCGGTATTCGCATTTACGCGCACCCGGGCAAAATACAAAACGTTCAGCCGGATATCCGTGTCCATGACGAGGGCGGCAGTGGTATCCGTTACTTTGCTGAAATCTACTTTTGCAAACAACGAATCGGTAGACAATTCCAAGGTGTAACGATCACTGGGTGCCGCGTAAACACCTGGCGTCCAGGTAAATTTTACAGAATCCCTCACGGTGCTGATACGTAGGTTACCCGGGGTAAAGGAACGGGCGGTGGAAGCATCTTCCACAAAGCCAGTCAGGCTTTTTTTGCAGGACAATGCTATTAATCCCATTACGAGCACTACTAACAATGGCAGTTTGAAAGATATTTTTTTATAATTCATTATTTCTGTTTGAAAGATGAAGATTGTTGATTCTATAATTTTCAACCGCTGCCGGCTTCACTGGACCGGGTCAAAAAAAGATGCGCATATAGGCTGAAATCAGTACCCATAATTCTGTGTAATGCCGCCCCTGTTTTCTATGATTACGCGATCGGGAAAAGGAAGGAGTTCCTTTTTGTTGGCTTCGAATTTGGCGACATAGCCAGTATTTGGATCATATATGTATGGTGCACTGGCTGCGGTAACCGTGCCGGTGGCAGCCCATGTACCAATTTGTTGTCTCCAGAAAATCCTGTTTGGATAGCCGGTAGGGTTGGTAGAAACGGTCAATGGCTTTACAAATACAGAATCGGGAATACCGCCATAGAGATTGAGGGTCGCTGTTTCACTCTTCAGGTCGGTGTTGGTAAAAGGTGCGGGGGCCGCGTAAATGTACTGGGGCAGGTTGGCATATGGGTTGTCTGCAACTGGTGCACCCATAGCAAATTGTTCCATTTTTAGTTTGGTTTCTGCAATTTTACTGGCCAGCATATTCCAGCGGATCAGGTCATACTTGCGGATACCTTCGCCACCAAATTCCAGCAAACGTTCTTTTACGATGGCTGCAAAAAAGTCTGGTCCACTGCCTGGAGTTGCGGGCATTGGATTGGCACCATAAGCTCTTTTCCGTACCATTTGCAATGCCTGGAGCGGGGTAATAACACCTGTATTATTACCGAGTTCGTTGGCGGCCTCGGCATACATTAGCAACACATCAGCATAACGGATGATGGGCCAGTTTACGCCATAAGTTCCGGTTACGGTCCCGTTGAAGCCAGTCCACGATTTCCTGAATTTATTGATGTTGAAACTGAGTGAATTCGAAAGATTTTTCACGTTAACCGTAGCTGTTGCATCGGCTGCTACCTGGTAGATGGCCAGGGTTACATCTCTTCTTATATCCTTTCCATTTTCAAATTCGTAAAAATAGGTTGGTACTGCAGCGCTTCTTCCACCTGCCCCACCCCATGATGGTGAATTGGAGAAAGACAAACCCATGGCACTACCCACATTGCTATCGTTGATTTGTCCCCACATGGCTACTTCAAACATCAGCTCGTTGGCATCATCATACCTGGTGGTAGTAGCATGCAGCGATTTAAAGATATTTTCATACACAGGATTCAAGTTGTGCTTACCACTTTTTATGATGTCGTTACATTCATCAAATGCAACCTGGTAATAAGTTTTATAGTCGCTGCGACGTTCCATTTTGTTGGTACCCCTGCGAAGCGAGTAGCCGCCCCTGGCCAGTGCAATGCGTGCCCTCAAACCCTTGACTGCCCCTTTCGTAAACCTGAACGATTTGTAATCGGCCAGTTCATCTCTCCAGGGAACCAGTTCAGAAGCGAGTTTCAAGTCGGCGAGTATTTTATCATAGGTGCTGTCCCGGTCTGCATGGGTGGTGAACTGCGATGGAAGATCCGCCGCAGGGACAAAGGTGGCCGGCACATCGCCCCAGTTGCGAATGAGTTCATAATAATATTGCGCCCGCAGTGCCAAAGCTTCGCCGTAGTAGCGTTTCATTTGCTTTTGCTGATCGGCCGTACCAGTGAATAATTTGGACAAAGGGATATACTTGCAGGCAATATTGGCCCGCTCGATGCCACTGTACAATTGCGTGAACGCATTGTACATGCCCGCATGCGTAGGGATCGTGCCATAATTGGGTATTCCGTAATCGCTGCCCCCATCGAAATTGGCCGGCGACCGGTAAGTGAATTCATCCGTTCCCAAATGAAAATACACTGAAAGCTGGTTGCCGTAGGCATTGCTGCCGCATAATTTGGTGTAAATGCCAATCACCTGGTTGTTGGTATAATTGAGGTCTCCAAAAGTCTCTTCAATGTTTAGTTTGGATGGTGATTGGTAATCGAGGTATTTTTTGCAGGATGTTGCGCCGAGCAGGATCGTACAAATCATCAATTGGCTATATATCGTTTTTGAAAATTTCATGGTTGTTGTTTTGAAGTTTAGAAAGTAACATTGATGCCACCAGTGATGTAACGGCTACGTGGATAAGCCGCATAGTCTACGCCGGGCGTCAGAGGATTGCCACGACGGGTATTGGCTTCAGGATCGTAGCCCGTGTATTTGGTAAACGTGTAGACATTATTTACCGTGGCATAGAACCGAACCCTTGTGATGTACCTGGTAGCAAGCAACCATTTTTTTGGCAAATTATATCCAATGGTTACGTTGGTAATGCGCAGGAATGAACCATCCTCAATCGCATCGGAACGCATGAGATGGGGATTCCTGGTGGGCGAATAGATTTTGGTATTCTTATTCGCTTCGGCGAGTTTATCCCAGTCGGTGATCACTACGCCGTTATCATCGAACCATTTCCACCTGTCTTTAAAATCCGCCAGCAGGTTATTGCCGGTAGCCTGGTATACCGAACTGAACTCTACCTTGTTGGCATTGTACACTTTGTTGCCATAAGAGAAGTTCATAAAAATGCTCATGTCGAAGTTTTTATAGCTCAACTGGTTGTTCCAGCCACCATAAAATTTCGGTTGCCAATTGCCGATCACCGTGCGATCTGTTGCCACCCTTATCATGGTATCACCTTTAATATCGGTTGCCAGTTTCTTAAACTTGATGGCACCAGGAAAGACTGCGGCATTCATGATCGAATTGTTGGCAACGCCAGGTTTCAATACCCAGGTCCATCTCGTGGGGTCTCCGATAACGGAGCGGGTACGGTCAAAATCATCCAGCGTGTAATATCCGTCAGACACGTATCCATAAAATTGGCCGACTGGCTGGCCCACCTGCACCAAAAAATCTTCATTGGCAGCACCCCATCCCGAAGACACGGCATAGCTTTTTACACCACCCTGCAAGGATGCGATCACGTTTTTGTTGTGCGAGATATTGAAACTGCTGTTCCAGTTAAAGTTCTTTCTCTGGAAGATGGTGGCGCTGATCTGCAACTCCACACCGGTATTTTTAGTGGAACCTATATTTTGGTATTGCGATACATAACCAGTTTGCTGTGGGACATTGGTTTGCAATAAAAGGTCGTTTGTCCTGTTGATATATCCATCAAGTGAAACCGACAACCTGCTATTGAACATTTCCACATCCAGGCCGATATTTCTCGATACGGTTGTTTCCCATTTCAGGTTCGGGTTGGCAAGGTTGGCAGAGTAGAGTCCTGCCGATTGCGAATTGTCGGTGGTGGCATAACCCGCATCGCTGGGGCTTGTGGTAAAAATGGTTTGATACAGCCGGTCGCCTGGAACCCGGTTATTGCCCGCCGTTCCAAAGCTTCCACGAACTTTCAGGTTGGTAAGCCATTTCAGGTTCATATTGCTGATAAATTTTTCCTGCGACAAACGCCAGGCTACCTGCACTGAAGGGAACATGCCCCAGCGGTTGGCCTCTGAGAACTTGGACGAACCGTCGCGGCGCATCAATAGGTTTACATTGTACTTGTTGTCGAACGTGTACATGGCACGGCCAAAGAAGGAGAACAAGCGCTCGCCATCTACATTCGTAACCGGAGACGGTTGGATGGCGCCTGCGGGCGGATTGGCCTGTTGTACATTGGCAAAAGCCTGCACGGCGGTAACCGCAGTAGGGAAATATTTGATGGATTGGCTGAAGGACTTGCCATCCCGCTGGTTAATTTCCTGGCCCAAAATCACATTGAGTCTGTGTCTTTTGCCGATCGTCGGATTGATCTCGATGGTATTGGTATTCGTTACGGCGATACTTCTATCGTTGGATAAAGAAATAAAAGGCATGCTGGAATATTGGCTGGCCGTATTCCTGCCCGAAACAGAGTAATTGGAAACACCCGAAAACGATTCCAAATTGTTTTCGCCCACGTTAAACCCGACCAAACTTTTAAGGGTAATACCCTTGGTAATATTGTAGGTAGCAGCTGCACTTGTTACCAAAGTGTTGGAGTAGGCGTTCCTTGTATCCTGCAGGGCATTGGTAAGTGGGTTGCTCAGGTTGATGGTATTGTCAAAAATAGAATTGGGATCATATTCTTCAAAATTCACCAAACCAATGTATGGTTGAAAACGAACGGTGTATTTCAAACGGCTGTTGGAACCTGAACCTGTGGTGGAAGTGCCATTGCCATATGTTTTCTGACGGCTGTAACGCATATTCAGTGCCAGCCTTAGCTTCGATGAAATCTTGTGATCGAACCGGAAGGTGGCCAATGTGCGTTTCAGCCCGGAATTAAGCATGATGCCTTCCTCGTTGGTATTGTTCATGCTGAAATTATAGGTAGTGGCATCATTACCGCCATTAACGGTAAGCACTTTGGTATTGGATTTTGCGCTGCGGCCAAAGATCACATCCTGCCAATCCCAGGTTTCAAAGCTTTTATATACCTCGAGGTCCTTGTACGGGCCGTACCTGTTGAAGAAACTGTTTTGAGCCGCGGTATCGTTGAAAAAAACGCCGCTGTAGTGTTGGCGCATCAGTTCATATTGGAACATCACATACTCGTAAGGGGACAATACATCCAGTTTGTTGGTAATGGTACGGGCACCGGCAAACGCATCGAAGGATACAATGGTCCGGCCTTTCTTACCACTCTTGGTGGTGATGAGCACCACGCCGTTAGCACCACGGGCACCGTAGATGGCAGTTGAGGCCAGGTCTTTCAACACGTCGATCGTTTGGATCTCGTTAGGCGAAAGGATGGCCAGCGCATTATCCAGCGGGGCGCCATCCACTATATACAAGGGAGCATTGTCTTGCGTAAGCGAGGTGCCACCACGAACCACGATCTGGATCTCGGCGCCTGGCTGGCCTTCTGTTTGACGTACGTTCACACCGGCCAGCTTTCCGGCCAGTGCTTCTGCCACGGTACTTACAGGAAAATCCTTCAGGTCTTTTTCTGTAATAGATGAAACGGCGGCGGCCAGGGTCTTTTTGGAGACTGAGGCATAACCCACGTTAACTACCACATCATCCAATTGTTTTCCTTCGCTTACTTCCACTTCGATGGTTAGAAATTCTGCGTTTGCTGCCAGCTTTACCTCTTTTGTAATAAATCCGACTGATGTAACTACGAGGGTTACATTCCCGGTTGCCGGAACATTGAGTTTGAAATTACCGGTACGATCGGAGATAGCGCCCTTATCGGAACCTTTGATCGTAACCGAAGCCCCATCAACAGGGTCGGCAGATTTGCCCACTACTTTACCGGAAACAGTTCGCGTTTGTGCGAAAGCGGCCATGCTGAGGAATAGCATGGCGCAAAAAAAGAAGCATTTTTCTTTCATAAACAATCGTTTGGCCGGAGATGCTTCCCTGGGAATGGAAACAAACTCCATCGGTGAAGAGATAAAAAAAGGTGATTTTGCCACCGCATTTTTGGGCCGGCATCGTTAAGGGGCGGCTATTAGTGGTTGCGGAACAAACGTAGAATGAAGCGGCACCGAAGGCCTTCAAATTTTGACTTTAAACCTTCAAAATTTGGTCAATTGAGAATTGGTTGATTGAAAATCAGTGATTTAAGGATCGGAGATCAAAATAATGACGGATTGCCGGCGGTGACTCCCATAGCCAGGACACATGGCGAGGTTGGAGACTCGCCTTAAAAAATTCTTAGAAAATTTTGCCTGCTACGGAAACAAGTTGGTAGCTGCACAATGTCCCCCGCTGGCGGGGGCAGGTTTTGCCGACCAGGCAAAACCGGGGGTGGTAGAAGGGCGGCGGTTTGCTTGTTGTTGTAATTTTAAACATATCTGATATCCGTCATTTCATTTCCCATTTCACGCCATCTACCACCCCTGCTTTTGCCCGTTGGGCAAAAGCTGTCCCCGCCAGCGGGGAACAAAGTGCGGGCTTTGCACATAAATGCGGACTGGATTTCTTTGGTTATGTAGCCTTGGCATTTCATCACGTTAATCCAAAACAAGAACCGGGCTTAGCCGCCGCGAAGCGACTTTATAAAATCCGAGGGCGAAACCTGGTATTTTTCTTTAAAACAGGTGCTGAAATAATTGGGGCTGCTGAAGCCGGTCATGTAGGCTACTTCTGAAATATTATGTTCACCGGTTTCGAGGCGTTCTTTGGCCTGCTGCAAGCGGATGTCGCGTACAAATTCAACGATTGTGGAGCCCGTCAGGCTTTTGAATTTCTTATAGAATGTGGTACGGCTCATGGCCATACTTTCGGCAATGGTTTCAATATTAAAATCTGTATCTGTCATCCTGTCTTCTACAATGGCGATAACATCCTTTAAAAACATTTCATCTTTGGTTGTAATCAGGGCCGGTTCCGTTTTCGGGATGTCGGGCTTTTTAGCCAACAGTGATTCGAAAAGCTTTTTTCTTTGCTTCAGCAGGTTATTAATGGAAGCAACTAAAAAGTCGATGTTGAAGGGTTTGGTGATATAATAATCTGCGCCGTACATCAAGCCTTTGATCTGGCTTTCGATAGAATATTTGGCGGTTAACAGCACCACAGGGATATGACTGGTATTGACATCGTTTTTTATTTTATCCAACATCTGGATGCCATCCATTTTGGGCATCATGATATCGCTTACCACGAGCTCTGGCAGCAGGGAAATGGTTTTCTCAAAGCCTTCTTCCCCGTCTGCGGCAGTTTCCACCCGGTAGAACTCACTTAGCTGTGCTTTTATGAATGTCCTCAATTCATCATTATCCTCCACCAACAATACCAGCGGCAACTGCCTGCCATCATCTGAAACCGGTTCAGGAAGCGGTACTAACGTTTGCTGCATGTATGTCTCAGCCTGCACTGCGGTCGTTTCCGGAGGGGTATCAATATTGGTGTTTTGTAGCACTTGCGCCGGCGCCGGATCCAATTTTAGCATGATGGAAACTGTAAGCCCGCCTGCCTCATTATTAGCGGCCCAAATCTTGCCGCCGTGCAAGTCCACAAATTCCCTGGATAGTGAAAGGCCGATACCGGTTCCCTTTGCACCACCATTCAAAGCACCATCGCCTCCATAAAAAAGTTCAAAAATATGCTCCAGTTTATCCTCCGTTACACCAGGGCCCTGGTCACTCACAGTTATTAAAAGATGCTGGCCCTTGTCCACGGTCTCTATCTTCACTATAACCGATTTCCCTTCCGGGGTAAATTTTATGGCATTACTTAGCAGGTTGTAAATAACGACTTCCAATTTATCCGGGTCTACCCATGCATTGATGTCTTTTTGAGCGGCAACCACTTTCAGTTCTATATTTTTTGCATTAGCAGCTTCGCTGAAATGGTCCCTCACTTTTGTGACAAACGCTACCAATTCAACCGGCGAGATATTCAGCACTGCCTTATTGCTCTGCACTTTTCGCAAATCGAGCAATTGGTTGACGAACCGCACCATACGGGTGGCATTTTTATGCGCCACGTCGACATAGGAAGTGCCTGCCGGTGACAATTTTTCTTTACGCAATAACTGGTCCAGCGGACCTACAATTAACGTAAGCGGTGTCCTTAATTCATGGGAGATATTGGTGAAGAAATCCATTTTAAGTGCCGCCAGTTTTTGTTCCACCACGATCCTGTTACGAAGCCCGATCATTTTCAAAGTATATCGGCGAATTATGATGAGTAAAACGCAGGCAAACAGGAGATACAGTGCGTATGCCCACCAGGTTTTCCAGGGTGGCGGTAATATCGTTATGGACAATCGCCGCGATGGCGTATTGGCATACAAATCGGTATTCAGGCTTTTGACCTCGAACACATATTTACCATGCGGCAGGTTGGTATAAGTGGCCCTTCTGAGCTGCCGGTCGTCGTGCCAGGCACTATCAAAACCCAACAGGCGGTAGGCAAAATTCTGCGTGCTTCCTGCGCGGTGGTCCAGGATGGCATAATCGATGCTGATGATATTCTGATCGTATTTCAGGGTGAGGTCAGACAAGTAATTAATATTTGTTTGTAACCCCGAACTATCCATTCCCGGCCCGGCATCTTTGTTATTTATCTGGAGGTTGGTCCAGGCGATGTTCCCGGTAATACGGTTATTGGTGATGCCATTTGGATTAAAGGAAAGATAGCCGTTGGTGGTTCCAAAAACCAGCTGGCCGTCAACAGGTCGCTGTGAAACAGCTGCTTCTGAAAAACTAGCCTTTGGAAGCCCGTCATAAGAATCATAATTGCGGAATTGGCTATTGTCCGGGTTGAATTTTGAGAGCCCGTTTTCGGTCGCCAGCCATAGATTTCCCTGCCGGTCTTCCGCACAACTCAGTACATAATCATTTGGCATGCCGTCTTTGATGGTATAATTCCTGAAACGGAGGTCGCCCGGAGACTTACCGGCAGTTGCCAATGAGAAGCCGCCACCTGAAGTAGCCAGCCACAACCTGTTTTTCGAATCCCGGTATACAAACTGGATATCATTATTTCCCAGGCTTTGAGGATCGCCTGGATTTTTACTGTAAGTTTTATAGATGTAAACCGGTGAGCGACGGTCATCTGCATCCAACACCATTAATCCGTCGGTAGTGCCGATCCAAATCCTGCCATCACGGTCACCTTTCATATTACGGATTTTGTGAAACCCGTTTTTGGGGTAATTTTTAAAAGCATTTCCTGTATGAATGAATTTCACGGAATCCCGGTCATTCGCCAACAACACGAGGCCATTGTCAAAAGAACCGATCCAGATACGGCCGTGCATGTCTTCCAGCAAAGTATAAATCTCATTTACAGGAAGGCTGTTCGGGTCATTCTTGTCACGGGTAAAATGCGTTAAATGGTATTTTTCCTCGTCTCCACTAACCGGCGTTGCCTTGAACAAACCGTTGCCCTTGGTTCCGAGCCAAATATTCCCTTGCCTATCCTGGAGCATAGCGTACACCAATCCCAATCCCTGCGGCGGCTCATTATCAAAAATGCCGCTGATCTTTTTATCATCCTTGTACACAAACAACTGGCCGCTTTTGGTTCCGGCCCAGAGCCGGTTTTTGTTGTCGTACGCAATGATCCTGATTTCGTTATCCGACACCGACAACTCTTTTTCTACAACTACTTCGTGCCTGAAGTCATTCTTCAGCAGGATAATTTTAATCAGTTTTCTATCGTAAGTGGTGAGCCAAAGGATACCGTCATTGTCATAGTAGGTGGTAATCGTTAAACTGGGAAGCGGATATTTACTGGCATCGGGCGTATTTAAAAAATAATCCATGGCTTCGGTTTCCGGGTTGTAATAGCCAAACCCCCCACCTTTCATGCTTACCCAAACCACATTATTATGATCCTCCAAAACACGAAAACGGTTGCCCGGCGAATTAGGGCCTTCGCCATTCTGCTGTACGAGGTGCAGGAAGGAACCATTAAGGGGATTAAACCGGATGACGCCGGATTTTTCCGGCTCAATCCACAATAGCCCTTGGGTGTCTTCGTACATGTTGCCGAGTGGCTCAGCAGGCCGGTAGGAAGTTGAAACAATATCCTGCGTTACGAGGTTCAGCGTTACCAGGTCTCCCGCTCCTGTTGTGGCATAGATCACATCCCTTTTTCCCGACCGGATGATGGCATTCACCCGGGTGCTTCCAATCTTTTTTATATTAAATGATGCGCTTTTTTTAGTATACGTCACAAGACTGCCTTCGTTTGTGCCAAAATACAGCCGGTCATTGTCTTCATCGAACGACACAATATTCATACCTGTGGCAATAGGCGATGGTACCACGCCGGTATTTTTGAAGGATCCCGATGATGAGGGTGACAGGCGGCACAACCCGGCTGGCGTTCCGATCCATATATGATGCTCCCGGTCTTCGTGAAGAAAATTGATCGCGTTGGATGGCATTTGGAAATCACCCGCCAGGCCTTCCGCATACCTGGTAAACCGAGAGCCAGACGGGTCATTTTGTGGAACACAGAAAAGTCCGTCATTTGTCGATTGCAGCCAGACAGAACCGTTGCCGGCTGCAAGGATTTTACCAAAGGTTACTTTATCCTGCCGCGTCTTGTCGACGGTTATTGATAGTTGGGTAAATGCACTATTTCTTTTATCAAAACGATACACCTGCCGGTCGTAGGATTGAACCCACAAATGATTGGTCTCGTCTTCAACTATCTGGTCAATCCGGTAACTGCCTAATTGCGAGATATTGCCCGGAGAAGATTTGTAAGAAATAAACGAATGGCCATCAAACCGGTTAATGCCGTCCCAGCTTCCAAACCACATAAAGCCCTCGCGGTCTTTCAGAATGGTTGTTACCCGCTGGTGAGAGAGGCCCTGCGCCGTAGAATAATGTTCAATCTTGCATTTTGGCTGACCCATCCCTTTTGCCGCAACCAGCAAAAGGATTGGAATAAGATAACGCGTCAGTTTGAGGGCCATTTTCATACTTCGAAGGAACCCGCAATGTATTGATTTCTGTACGTCTTCTTTTCAACAAAATCATTGGCTTTACTTATCAGGGCTTCATGTATTCATAATCATATTTCCTACGATCCTCATTTTCTTACCTGCCTTAGAGATGGTATTATTAAACCAGGCGGAAGAAGGGTTCCAGGGTGCTACTAACAAACCGGGGTATCTATACCAGGCCATTGCTTTAAAAATTATTTGGAGCAGCACAACGTTTCCAATATTCCATAATCACAGTAACCGTATTCTCCAATTCCCTAATAGAATTTTGTTTTTGAAAAAAGCCTTGTACAGACAGGCTATAGGCTTTAATGACCATGGCCTGGTTCAAAGCTGTTGAAAAAAACAAATACGGGATGCACCGGTGCTGCAATTTGGCATCCATCTTAATTTTATCCCTCAGGGCAAAGCCATCCAGTTTTGGTAAATTAATATCCGAGAGTATCAAAAAAGGAATAATATCTGAAGTGTCTAAAAAATGAAGCGCCTGTTCCCCATCGGCAAAAAAATACAGCATATTCTCATACTTCAGGTTTTCAAAAGCGTGTTTTAGAAGTGCCTGGTCATCTATATCATCTTCTAAAATAATTATCGGGCCGTTCCGGTTCATATGGTGCTGTTTGGCACAAAGTAGGCTTTTGTAATTCAAGATCGTGAAGCTTTGTTGTATCGGGAAATATTGTCCGCAAATTGGCCGGTTTTATAAAGTATAATCAACAGGAATGACGGTCTGTTTCTGTCAATATCGCTGGCCTGTCATAATTAGCGGCTACAATTCGATATATTCGTTTCCTATGTATTATATATTATCCGGTTTATTTTACCTGTTGTCACTGCTGCCAATGCGCGTCTTGTATTTTGTTTCGGATGGATTTTATGCGATTGTTTATTATGGATTGGGCTACCGGAAAAAAATAGTGATGCGCAACCTGGAAGCCGCTTTCCCGGAAAAAACGCATCAGGAGCGGGTTAAAATAGCCAAGGCGTTTTATCATAACCTGCTTGATTCGTTTATAGAAACTATCAAACTCGTGAGCGCTTCCGGTCGTTTCCTTACAAAAAGGGTCGTTGCTAACTGGGAGATCATTGAACCAATATATAAAACTGGTAAAAGCAGCCAGGTTCACCTGGGGCATACCTTTAACTGGGAATGGGGGCATCACGTTTTAAGCATGCATACCAAATACCAGGTGCTGGTGGTTTATATGCCATTGAGCAATGCCCCTATGGAAAAAATCATGTACCGTTTACGCGTCCGGCATGGGAGCAAATTTATAGCGGCAGGTACCATGAGTAAAGCCAGGGAAACTTTTAAGGATACACAATATCTCATGGGGCTTGTGGCTGACCAAAGTCCCGGAAACCTTGACAATGCGTACTGGCTGAATTTCTTAGGCCAGCCCACGGCCTTTGTTTCGGGTCCGGAAAGGGGTGCAAGGGCGGGTAATTTACCGGTATTTTTTACTTCGATTGTTAAGCCAAAGCGCGGTTACTACAAGGCCACCCTGTCGTTGGCCTGTGAAGATCCGGGAAGTCTGAAAGAAGGAGAACTGACGCTGCTGTATGCTCAGTTTATGGAAAAAACAATACGGGCAAACCCTGAAATGTGGCTGTGGAGTCACCGGAGATGGAAACATAGCTGGAACCCCGTGCACACAAAGAACTGGATCGGTCCCGATTTACCCGCTAATGAACCAGCAGCGGCAGAAAACTCCGCTTCAGGGGCAAAATAAATATGCAGGACCATGATTACGATGGTCCTGCATATTTATTTTATTCAGTAAAAGGAGGGCCAGCTTTCCATGGCCATCTCTATTTTGTTCAGGCGTGCACTGGTTCCTCAGCAGCACAATAGTTTACACTGTTTTCAGCAATGTCAGTGAGCAGTGTATCCGCTTCTTTTTCTTCATCCAGCGTGGTACCCAGCAGGTTTTTTATCTCCTTCAAACCCAGAGTGGAGGCCAATTGCGCCAAACCGCCATAGGTAGCTATCTCATAATGCTCTACCTTTTGAGCAGCCATTATTAAGCCTACATCCCTGGTAGCTGTGCCGGCTTCCGTGTCCTCAATAATGCTTTCAGCTTCTTTGGTCAGCCCTTCAATGGCATCGCATTTTTTTCCCTGGGGTTTCATACCCAACAAACCGAATACTTCTTCCAACCGGCCTGCCTGGACTTTGGTCGCTTCCAGGTGATCCGCGAAAGCCTGCTTCAGCTCTGGGGAAGTGGCTGCTTTCGCCATTTTTGGCAGCGCTTTTACCAGGTGCTTTTCAGCATAGTAAATGTCCTTCAGCGAATCAGTAAAATAATCGTGTAACATGGAATCATGTGATCCCTGCGCCATGGTGGCTGTTCCGTTGCCATTTGTTTTGGCTGTTGTCTTTTTTTTAACTGCTGTCTTTTCCATCTTTGTTGTTTTTAGTTTTTTAAAAAAATAGTATGTGTATTTTAAAAGGCAGATTAGATCTGATGGTGCCTGGTATCTTTCTGTTCCATGCTCATCATTTGGTTTTTCTGCCGTTGACGGATGTACCTTTCTAAGAAATGTGCCAGAAAACCCACAGGTGAAAGCGTTTCAGAATAACAAGAATGAGCAAAGGAGCGGTGCCAGTTGAGGATTCCGGAATCTGTCGATGACTGTCTATCCATTGATTCCATAAGCATCAACAAAAGATGTAAAATGTATGCTATGCTCCCATCTTTTTTAGGTTTAATTTTTTGCGATACACTGTCGGTTGATGACCACTTACGGTAAAAATCTGGACACATGTGTATCTTTTTACACAAGTTGCGGAGACACGAGCTTTTCCGGAGACATCGAAGACAAAATTGATAGGCAGGAGTGCAAGAGGTGATTCATCCCCGGCCCTTCTCCACGCGGAGAAGGGCGCCTCTGTGAAAGCGACTATAATTTATTTGAGCAAGGAAATTCGGTGAATGGTTTTGGCTCCTCTCCGCGGGGAGAGGCGGGATGCGGGCATCGTTGAAATATTTGACAAGTACAACAGATCAGTCCTTGGCTGAGTTATTTAGCCTTGTCAATGCCGTTCTTACCACTGGAAATTGGATGAACGGTTTTTAATCAACGAAAGCTTTCGTAAACTTTACGGGGCGTTACAAAGCGAGCCAACATTTAAAAATCGATTTATGAGCAGACTGCTTCTTTCCCTCACTACCATATTGTTATGTACCACATGCATTGCTCAAAAAAGCATCATTAGCGGGAAGGTTGCTGATGAAAAAGGACAGCCAGTTCCTTTTGTAAATGTTACTCTGTTATCAGTTGAAAAATCCGGAACTGCTGCGGCGTCCACAGTCACTGATTCTTTCGGTGTTTTCTCTCTTTCCGCACCGCGACCCGGTAAGTGGAAGGTGCAGGTTTCAGCCATTGGATTTGTAAAAAAAGACACCACCATTACAGACAGCATTGGAACAGCAATATCTCTTGGTACTATTACCATTCACAACGAACTGAAACAGCTGGAGAATGTGGACGTGCTTTCCATACGCCCCACTATTACCCAGCTTGCCGACCGTATGGTAATTACCGTTCAGGGTACGGCCATGGCCGCAGGAAATAATGCTTTTGGCGTGCTTTCTAAAGCGCCGGGTGTATTTGTGGATCCTGAAGGAGCCATACAGCTCAATGGGCGTGGAGGTGTTACGGTAATGATCGATGGCCGGCTCACCTATCTTTCTGCTAAAGACCTGCGTAACCTGCTGGAAAGTACACCCGCTGATAATATCAAAAGCATCGAGATCATCGCCAATCCTTCGGCAAAATATGATGCAGAAGGCACTGCGGGGATTATCAATATTGTGTTCAGGAAAAACGTTTTGCAGGGTACCAATGGATCTGTGACCGCTACCTATTCTACCAATTTAAAACAACACTTTTACGGGGCCGGGCTTACTTTAAACCACAAAACCAGCCGGTGGAATTCGTTTCTTATTTCAGACTTTAACCGCCGGGGCAGCGGCCGGGAAGCCACGTTTACAAGGGTGTTCCGAAATAGTAATTCCACCACCTATTTCGACCAGATGGCAACCGGGAACTGGGCTAATATTGGCCCGCCTTCCATTCGCATCGGCTCCGATTTTACCATTAACGAAAAGCATAGTATCGGCTTTATAGCTTCATATTTTACCAACACCGTTCATGCCGATTTTCTAACCGATACCTGGATCGGCCCTGATCCTAAAAAGCCTGCCCAGTTTGTGGATGCTGATAACTACAACAGCAATACTTTGAAAAACGGTGTTGTTAATTTCCATTATTCTGGTAAACCGGATACAATGGGCAGCACTATTTCTGCCGACCTGGATTTTGCCCGTATCCGCAACAATGGCGATGGCAATTTTTACAACACATTTACCCGATTAAGTGACGGGCAAAAAACCACCGATAATCTCTATACGTATACCCCAAATGGTTTTGACATTTATTCAGGCAAAATTGATTTCTCCTATGCTGTCAATAAAAACCATAAAGTAGAAACAGGTGGTCGTGTCAGCCGGGTTATATCAAACAACGATTTTCGCTTTTATTTTAATAACAACGGCCTGGTTCCCGACCCACTGCGCACCAATTATTTCAGCTACCAGGAAACGATTTATGCAGGCTACCTGAACTGGACAGGAACCTTATCAAAGAACACTTCGCTGCAGGCCGGTTTGCGGGCAGAACAGACCGTTTCAAAAGGTCAATCTTTTACAACGGGTGAAGTAACGGATCGCAATTACCTCAACTTTTTCCCATCCGTTTTTTTACAGCATAAAGTCACGGACAATTACAACCTGACCGCCAACTACAGCCGCCGGCTCAACAGGCCCAACTATGGTAACCTGAATCCTTTCCGCAGCTATCGCGACCCTTACACATGGACCGTAGGGAATCCCTACCTGCGGCCACAATACACAGACCTGTTTAACCTTACACAGACCATTAAAAAGGTATACATCCTCCAGCTTTTTTACCAGTACACCAAAGATGTAATGATCGAGCTGCCGATACCTGACCCGGTTAACAATGTAACCGTGTACACTACCGGCAATGTGGATGATAGCTATAGCGCCGGACTGTCGGCTATTATACCGGTTAAGATTGCCAAAAAATGGGATAGCCGAAACACCGCCCAACTGTCTTATAGCCGGTTCACTACCATGCAAAATAATGAGTCGCTGGTGAACGATCAGTTGTTTTATTATATCCAGTCGGCCCATACCATTTTGCTACCCAAGGACTTTCGTACAGAAGCGACATTCTTATATCGTGGGCCGGCGGCGGCTGGCTTGTATCACCAGAAGGCGATGTACCGCATCGACATGGCATTCAGTAAATTATTTTTGAACAAGAAGCTGGAGCTGGCATTAAATATTACCGACCTCACAAAGGGGTGGCGATTTAGATGGGCTGCCAACTATGGCGGCAATGTCAATGAATTTGACCAATACCTCCGTTGGCGGACCTTTAGCCTGACCCTCCGGTACAAGTTCAGTAAGGGGCAAAAAGCAGAATTAAAACAACGGAGCGGACCCGATGAATTGAACCGCCTGTAGGTTCGTTTCATTAGCATGAACTGGCTCTGTAAACAATAAGAGGCATATGTGAAGAACTGGGGAAATTTTTTCCCCGCCGGTCATCCCAGCTGAAGGCAAAACTTGTGAGTCTATGGATGGCATCATTAAATAGCAAGATCGCCCATTCATGAAACAAAAAAACTGTATGACACGCGATGCTGCGCTCATCATCCCAGTAAAGGCCAGAATTCCTTTTTAATAGTTTTTAAGAAGTCCCATGGATATTTCGTGCCATACAATGTTGGCTACCGGCAGGCAGGGCAAGAAACGTTTAATGGCAGCAAAACCGGGCTATTATTACACCGGAAATGATGGATAATCTTTTGACAGCTTACCTGATATCGACCTTTTGTTTTTTCTTATCGCGGTATTTATTAGGCGATAAGCCAATCGTTTTGGTAAACATGCGTGAGAAATAATATGGATCTTCTATTCCAAGGCGATCTGCAATTTCGTTGATCCGCAATTCTGTAAACTGTAAATACTGACAAGCTTTTTGGATTTTAAGATGATTGAAATACTCAATAATGGAAAAACCCGTACTCTTTTTAAAAATGGCAGCGAAATGGGATACCGAAAGATTGACAGCCTGTGCGATCTCCTGCAGTGAAAGTGGTTTGTCTATATGTCGCTGCAAATAGTTAACACATAATGTAATGTTGTCCTGTTTCCCGTGGGTTGCCTGGTAATTATAATTGGTATCAAAGCAACAGGAGGCTAAAAAGTACTGGAGACTTAAACTGGCATAACATATATTGTCGGTACTGTACCCTCTTTCCACACTGGTATATATTTCCTCAAATAAGTGCAGCCTGTTCTCCTGGAATGAAATCGAGGCAACATGTCCTCCCATTTTTTGCAACATCATATCGATAAACCCCGGGCCGCACAAACCCTTAAAGTGCATCCAGTAAATTGTCCACGGGGTCTCTGCGTCAGCACCGTACTCGTGGGGCATGTCTGAAGGTATCAAAACGAAATCGCCTGGCGACACCACATAATTTTTACCACTGATCTGGGCCCACCCGCAGCCTTTTACACAGTATATGAGGATATGCTGATTGACGCCCTGCGTCCTTTGCCGGTGATGATACAACGCATTGGGATAATAGCCAATATCAGTTACATACAATTGCTGTACTACAGGATGGGTATCACACTGTTGGATCAGTATCTTGGTAGGTATCACAATGGCACGCTGCCCTTCAAAACCATCTCTTTTTTTCGTGGCGATCATACCAGCAAGATAATAAAATTGTCCAGTTATTAGCAATTGGCCCCTTCTTAAAATAATTGTTGTTTTCCGTCAATCCTATTAAACCACGCCCTGGCCAAGTTTTTCTTCTAATTGATATCTGTATATTATCTCATTGTAAATCAGGCTATTTCGGTTCATTTAGATATTGCATTTATCTATATGTAGACATATCTCTACAATTGAACGAGACATTTTACTACAAATCGTCCCAATGACAGCACCGGAATATAATCCATCAATTACGTCATTTACTCTATCTGGAAAAATCTACGGCAAATTAGTTTTGCATTTCACGATTGGCGAATGCTGCAAAAAAAGCTGTATGGAAAATTCTGTTTTAATATGGCAGGAAACTGTCTATTTCCCTACCTATCATATTGGAGAACCCGGGGAAATTCCCGTTTTTCTGAGAAAAGACGATACCAGCATCGCGGAAGCGTTGTGTAACCACATGATTGATGTGCCGGAGCAACAAAATGAAACAGGCGGCATAAAAAAATCCGAATATCCTAACCCAAAAAAAAAGACTGCCGGCATATGTATAACATCTATCGTGAAGCCGGTATGCCACGCATATAGACTACAATGCCGGGCGGCCAAACAGGAGCACCACGCTACGGTTAACAACTGCGTTCATCAATTATAAAACATGGTTCGTCAATTCCCCCACCACACAACCGGGCAATTTTTGATCTTGTTTCATGAAATAAACATTTGCCATCAAAAGCCCCTATTCCCAGGCCGGATTTTCAGCATACCATATTCCTTACAAGTAAATTTTTTACACCAAAACCAACAACGTCATGAGACCCAATGTTCCCTGGATTCGCCAATGGCAGTTCCTCCCAAAAACGAGATGGATTTTAGCTATCCATGTCTTCGCATTAATTGTATGCTGCACTACAGCTAACATCGCCTATGCGCAGCAAGGCAATGCTTTGCAGAACGCAAAAAGAACCTTGCATGGAAAAGTAACAGATGAGAGCGGAAAACCGCTCCAGGGTGTTACCATCCAGGTAAAAGGCAACACCAAAGGCGTGACCAGCAATGAAAAAGGGGAATACACGATTGAAATACCTGCAGGCAGTAATTTGTTCCTTCAATTCTCTTACGTTGGTATGGAGCCCCAGGAAATAAAGCCTGGTAACCAGCAGGAATTGAATATATCGCTTAGCCCGGAGGCCAGTCAGCAACAGGAAGTGGTAGTGGTAGGTTATGGTACACAGAAGAAACAGGCCATTACAGGTTCCGTGGTCCAGGCCAATTTAAAGACTTATGAAAATGTAGCCGCCAATAATATCCTGGAAAGGGTAAAAGGCACCATTGCAGGTTTAAATGTAGGTGGTACCAATACAGCAGGCGGCCAGGCAGGCTTTTCCATTCGTGGCACCAACTCTATCAATGCCGGCGGCAGCCCGCTACTGGTAGTAGACGGAGCTATTTTTCGTGGCACGTTGAATGATATTCCTGCAGCCGATATTGAGAGTTTTACCGTATTGAAAGACGCCAGCGCAGCAGCCGTTTATGGATCACGCTCAGCCAATGGGGTCATCTTAATTGAAACCAAGAAAGGATCAGGCGTCAATGGCAAACCCAAATTTGATATCAACCTGAACTACGGTTCCAGCGGTGAATTAGCCCGTTTGAAAGTATATGACGGACCAGGTTATATTCAACGCATGCTGGACATTCGTGAATCTCTCGGACAGGTAGCAGATCCTACGCAAGTAGCTGCCTACCTGCAGGTAGAAGAACAAAAAAATTATAATGCGACTGCCGGTCATACACCTACACTTACTGACCCTTATGGTTTGTTCAGGCAAAATGGCAATCTTTTGAATGCAACGATCAGTTATGCACAAAAAACAGACAAGACACAGTTTTATGTTTCAGGAAACATGGTGAATCAAAAAGGCGTGATCAAAGACGATCAATACAAGCACTATTCAACCAGGCTGAATATTGAAAGCAATATCACCAGCTGGTTTAAAGTTGGGCTTAAAGCATACTACAGCCTGAAACAGTATCCCGGACGCACGATCTACGGCAACAGTGGCGGCGGAAGTTCCTCCAGCCCATATTGGTTCAGCCCTTATGCTACGCTGAAGGACGCGACCGGTCGCTATCTTCAATTTCCACAAACCACCACGTCGTTCAACAACCCATACTGGCAGATACCGGATGCACTGATCAACAACGCTAACAACCTGAACGGTATTTTGACCGCAACCGTAAAAGTACCGTGGGTAAAAGGCCTTTCCTACAATCTAACCTATTCCCATACCCTCAATTTCAACGAATCCGGAAATTTCTATGGAAAGGAAACGGTTGTAGGCTTGCCTAAAAATGGATCAGGCGATTTAAACTATAGCCGGAGTTATACCGTAATGCTGGATCATATAGTAAAATACAACCGGACCTTTGGAAAACACAACCTGGATCTTACACTTCTGTACTCCACTGAAGATTATAAGTCTTTGACCTCGAATACACATGGAGAAGGGTTTGATAATACCGCCCTGGGCATTTACGGTTTAAGTAAAGCCACCATTCAAACAGCAAGCACCGGTTCTTCTATAACAGCCGCTGTGGGCGAAATGGCAAGGGTTACATATGGCTATGAAAATAAATACACGCTTACCGGAACAGTGAGAAAAGATGGCTACTCTGCGTTTAGCGAAAACAATAAATACGCGGTTTTCCCTTCAGTAGGTGCAAACTGGAATATCAGTAACGAGAAATTTATGACAGCTGTGAAGCCTGTTGACAACCTTGCATTAAGAGCTTCCTATGGCAGTAATGGTAACCAGGCGATCGGAGCTTACAGTACCCTGGCTAAAATATCAAATGGCAGGTACTACTACTATGGCGGCAACAGCTACACATTTACACAGCAGGTATCTACCCTGGGTAATGACGATTTGAAATGGGAATCAGTTTATGGATTAAATTTAGGACTTGACTTTTCGCTGCTGGGCAAGCGCATCAACGGTTCGGTGGACTGGTATTCCAAATACACTAAAAACCTGATATTTCCACTATCTATTCCATCTACATCAGGGTTTAGTTCTATCAGCTCCAATTTAGGAAAGGTTGGAAATAAAGGGCTGGAAGTAAGCCTGAACACCGTTAATATTCAGAAGAAAAATTTCACATGGGTATCTGATTTCGTTTTTGCACAAAACAGGAATAAGATTGTTAGCATTTATGGCCCCGATTCTACCGGTGTTGAAAAAGACCTGATCGCCCAAGGGTATTTCATTGGCCGTTCTTTAGGCACGATTTACACCTACAAGGTAGATGGCATGTGGCAACAATCTGATAAAGACAATGGCAGTATCATGACCGGCATGGCTCCAGGTACTTTTAAACTTCGTGATGTGAACAAGGATGGCAGAATAACATCGGACAGTGACAGGGTATTTATAGGAAATTCCCAGGCGCGGTTTCAATGGAGCCTTACAAATACATTCCGTTACAAAGATCTTTCGCTGATGGTGTACTTATATTCTATCTGGGGTGGAAACGGGTATTACCAGTCTGGCAGCAACACACCTTACAATGATGGCTACGCAGCCAATCCCTCCATTAACCACGTAGTGTATGATTACTGGACACCGAAAAATCCAGGTGCCATGTTCCCCCGTCCCAATTACAATACATCTATCGCCGCATACAAGGGTGTAAAATATTTTGACAGAAGTTTTATCAAACTGCAGAAATTATCACTCACCTATAATCTTACAAAGTTTGTAAAGCGATATGGTATTCAAGGCATGAGCTTCTCTGTGAGTGCTGATAACCTTTTTACCTACGCACCCCATTGGGAAGGCCTGGATCCGGAGACAAACAACGGTCTCACCGATGGTTCTATTCCTTCCATACGCACTTTTATGGGTGTGTTAATGCTTAACTTTTAAAATACCGTTCTAACATGAAAAAGTCGAAATTAATATTGCTGATTGCTTCAGTGGTCACCATCTGTTCCTGCACAAAGTCGCTGAAAGAAGTGCCGCTGGATTTTTACAGCCCCGAAAATTCATATACCAATAAATCACAGTTTGAATCCGCCCTAGCTGGTATCTACTTGAACATCCGCAGCAATTTTTATGCTAACGCAGACGAGGTAGCCAACCACGACATGCTGGGTATCGATTGTGATTTTGCCGATCAGCGTTCAGGTACCAATACCTATGCTGCCTATTTTAACTGGCAAACATTAAATGCAGATAATGGCTTCGCCAGCAAATGGTGGACAAGATTATACCGCATGGTTTCGATGGCCAATACCATCATCGACCGTGCAGAACAACCCACCGCAGTTTGGGGCAGCACAGCAGAGAAAAATGCTATAATAGCAGAAGCTAAATTTCTTAGAGCATTCAACTACCGTTTCCTGGCAACCATTTATGGAGGCGTGCCATTGGTGGTAAACGAAACCAAAACACCAAAGTTTGATTATACGAGGGCTACACAGACCGAGGTGTACCAGCTTTGCAAAACCGACCTGGAGTTTGCTGTAAAATGGTTGCCATACATCAACACCCAAACAGGTGGCCGGGCACCCCGTGAAGCAGCATTTCATTTATTAAGTGAAATTAACATTTGTGTTAAGGATTATCCTGCCGCTATTGCTGCCGCAGATTCTGTAATTAAAGGTACCAATTGTGCCCTGATGACTGCCCGCTTTGGTAAATGGACAACTTTTAAAACCAACGCACCTACCTACCAGGGGCCGCAGGTAGCCTGGGGTGACGCTTATTTTGACCTTTTCCAGGATGGCAATTTCAATTTCAAGGAAGGCAATAAAGAAGCTATCTGGAATATCGAGCAGGATCCCAATATCCTGGGTGGTGATAATACGGATGTCAATGCTTCAGGTGGTCTTTTTGTAATGGAAAGATGGTGGGGCCCTGCACCGTGGAATATTAAGGATAAAAATGGTGTTTCAAATTTTCTGCGGGACACTTTGATGGGCAGACCGGTAGCAACGCTGAACCCGCCTTACTATATTGATTCATTGATCTGGCAATACAAGGGCGACTGGAGCAGGGATATGAGAAATTCTTCCTTCAACATTCAAAGAACCTGGTATTGGACAAACCCTGCCAGCACATTTTATGGCCAGCCTGTAACCCTGGCGAATATCCAGATACCTTCAGAATTCCCAACTAAATGCGGTCCTCAATTCAAGAAAAGTTGCGGTGTGGTGCATTATGGCAAATTTAAAGATGCCACCAGCGGCCAGGGGCATGACAACGGAAGAACTTACAAAGACTGGTATATTATGCGTTTGGCAGAAACCATGTTGTTAAGGGCCGAAGCCAATATGCTGAAGGGTGATCTCGCTGCCGCCGCCGCCGATATTAATTTGGTTCGCAACAGGGCGCAGGCCACACCCGTGGTTGCCGCTGATGTAACCATGGACCTGGTCCTGGACGAACGTGCAAGGGAATTATACATGGAAGAATTCAGGCTGAACACCTTAATGAGAACAGGTAAATTAAGAGAAAACATCATCAAATACAACGGATGGGCAAAGGCTAACAACATCACATCATTGAACCCTAAGCTGGATAAATTTCCAATACCCCGCTCTGTTATTGAAGCCAATACCGGTGCAAAAATGGAACAGAATCCAGGCTACTAGTCCAATATTTTCTGTTATTCTATTGAAACCAAGAAATGAAATAAAACGCCTGTTTCTGAAAAGAGCAGGCGTTTTATCCTATACCCACATGGCACGGCTCTGTCATAAATACTTCAACATGCATCAACCCAAATCACCGCTGTTCCTAACGATTTTTTTAATTCTTTCCGTTGCTGCTCAATCACAACATGCGAAGCAGGTCTTTATCTCTCCGTCAGGAAACGACCGTGGCAATGGCACGATCAATAAGCCCTTTGCCTCGGTGGAAAGAGCCAGGAAGGAAGTAAGAAAACTATTACAAAATGGAGATGCAACTGCCATCACTGTTTACCTGCGTGGTGGTACCTACACATTTAACAGCAGTGTTATCTTCGACAGCCTTGATGCCGGAACTGAAAGCCATCCCGTTACTTATACTGCATACAACCAGGAGCCCGTTTCCTTATCCGGGGGTATTTCCATTGATACGAAACACGCTACAGTTGTAACAGACCAGTCCATCCTTGACCGGTTTCCGGGTGCTGCTAAAAACAAGATCTTACAGGTCGATCTCAGAAAAGCAGGTATCAGCAATTTCGGAACCATGACACCACATGGTTTTGCAAGACCTTACCAACCAGCTCCCATGGAATTATTTTGTAATAAAAAGGCTATGCGGCTGGCCCGCTTTCCTAATGACAGCTTAATACCAATTGGCAGGGTGATTGATCCGGGGTCCATTCCACGTAACGGTGATTTTTCGCACCGTGGTGGAAAGTTTCATTTTGCTTCAGATGCACCCAACCGCTGGACAAAGGCAAAGGATATCTGGATTTCTGGTTTCTTTCGGTATGGCTATGCGGATGATGCCGTACAAATCGCAGATCTCAACCTGCAGGATAAATTGATTACCACCAAACAGGAAACCATGTATGGGTTTGCCAATGGCGCCAATTTTCAGCGGTGGTTTGCCTACAACTTAATGGAAGAAATCGATATGCCCGGTGAGTATTATACTGATAGGGAAGCCGGCATCCTGTATTTCTATCCACCTGCGGAGGAACTAAAGACTATTGAGGTATCTATGCTTGAGGATCCGCTTATCCAATTAAAGAACGTTTCATTTATTCATTTTAAAGGCCTGGATTTCGAATGTTCCCGCGGCATGGGATTGTATATTGAAAGAGGCAGATCTAACATGATTGACCATTGCGTTTTTCGCAACCTGGGCATTCTTGGAATCTGCCTCGGAAAAGGCATTGAACCATTTACCAATCTGCAACATGAAGGAGACGGTCTGCCGGTTTCGGGCAAGTTGGGGAGTATATCAAACTATAGCTACAAGCATACTACGTTCGACCGTGAAGCCGGAACAGATCATATTATCTCCAACTGTGAAATATACAATACCGGTGCAGGCGGCATTAGCTTAGGTGGCGGGCAACGTTTAACCTTGGCGAAAGGCAATAACCAGGTGATCAATTGTAAGATCCATGATTTTACAAGACTGGACCGGTCTTACAAATCCGGCATCAATATCGAAGGTGTTGGCAATACGATCCGTAATTGTGAAATATACAACTGCCCGGGAAGTGCCATTTTACTGCATGGCAACGATCATGTAATTGAGTACAATGCCATACATCATGCGGTAACAGATGGCGACGATATGGGCGCTATTTACTATGGCCGCGATCCGACTGAGCGGGGTAATAAAGTGCAATACAATTTCTTCCATCATATCGGCAACGAACATGGGCTGATCGTATCGGTGTATCACGATGATGGCGCCTGTGGGATGGAAGTAACCGGCAATATTTTTTACATGGGTGGCTCACGGAATGTCCTGCTTGGTGGCGGCAGCGACAACGTTTACCGGAACAATATTTTCATTGATGCACCGATGGCATTTCATTTGGACAACCGCCTGATGGGCTGGGCTAAATCAAGCCTTGATAAAGACGGCATTTTTGAATCAAGGCTGGCGGCTGTCAATTACAAACAGCCACCCTATTCCACTGCCTACCCAAAGCTTCCCAATTACCTGGAAGACAATCCGGCCTTCCCAAAACGCAATTTTATCGAAAACAATGTTTTCGTAAATACCAAACTAATTCATAACGGCAGCGCCGCCTGGTCGTATATCGGCAAAAACTATACAGCCGCCGGCGACCCCGGTTTTGAAAATTATAAGGAGATGAATTTCCAGCTGAAGCCGTCATCTGATGTATACAAAGTGCTTCCAGAGTTTAAGGCCATCCCATTTCACAAAATTGGTATCCTGGATCCGCAGAAAATGACCAAACAATAACCGTCAAATTAATCACTAATGAAAAGTATCTGCCCGTTTTTTGTGCAAAAAGCAGTTACAGGCAAAACTGAACTATAACACCTTATACCTAAAAATGATTTTGTATGAAAAGGATTTTTTTTCCGACCTGTTTGATGCCCTTGATTTTTATACTGCTATTTAGCCCTGGTGCTATCAGCCAGGGAAAATCCAACCATTATGATAACCGTGAATATTGGGTATCTGTACTAACTAAGATCGCCAACCCGGTATTGGAAAATCTTAGCAAAGGACAGTTGCGGGTTAACATGCCAATTGTATGCACAGACCCTAAGCGCAAAGATGTTGCCCATCTCGAAGCTTTTGGGCGAACACTGGCCGGGCTAGCTCCGTGGCTGGAACTTGGAGCCGATAATACAAAAGAAGGAAAGTTGAGGGAGCAATATATTCAACTTACCCGTAAGGCGCTGGCGGTTGCGGTGGATCCCTCCTCGCCGGACTTTCTCAATTTTTCTCAGCAGCAACAACCACTTGTTGATGCTGCATTCATGGCGCAGGGGTTATTGCGTGGTTATACAGAATTGTGGGAGCCGCTTGATCAACAAACAAAAATAAACGTGGTGAATGCTTTGAAAAGTTCGAGGGTTATCAAACCCGGAGAAAATAACTGGCTCTTATTTACTGCAACAATTGAAGCTTTCTTAATAAAATCTGGCAATGGTGGCAATATAGATCCCATCATTTATGCATTGCAAAAACATGTTACCTGGTATAAGGGAGATGGGGCTTATGGCGACGGCGCTGATTTTCACTGGGATTACTATAACAGTTTTGTGATTCAACCCATGATGCTCGATATCGCGAAAGTCTTAAATGATAAAAAAATGGATACTATCATTTCATATCAAAAAGTCGTGGACCGGGCGCAACGATATGCAGCAGTTCAGGAGCGATTAATCTCTCCAGAAGGAACCTATCCGCCTATTGGGCGTTCCATGATTTATCGTTTTGGCGCATTCCAGACACTTTCGGAAATCGCGTTGCTTAAAAAATTGCCTGCCGAAATATCTCCGGCACAGGTACGCAGTGCATTGTCGCTGGTGATTCATCGATTGGTTGAAGCCCCCAACACCTTCGATTCAAAAGGGTGGTTGAATATTGGTGTATTTGGCAACCAGCCAAACATGGCCGAATATTACATTACTACAGGTAGTCTCTACTTGTGTTCCGTCGGATTATTGCCCCTGGGATTGCCGGCAAATGATCCATTCTGGACGGGCAAGGCCGAAGATTGGACAAGCAAAAAACTTTGGAAAGGCATTAACCTGACCGCTGATCATGCCTATACCGAAAAAAAATAATAAACCGCTACCGGTATTGAAATGGTGTTCCCGACAATTGGGTAGCCAGGCATACTGCGGTGTAAAAATTCCTGCATGTATAGTTGACAATTGCAGTTATAAAAAAATTTAAAAACCTGACTGGATATGTTCAAAATAATTTTAACACTGTGCTCCTTTTTTGCCTGGATACTTAATATTGAAGCACAACAATCGAAGGAACTCGGGTCGCCTGATGGGAAGCTTGTTTATTCATTCGCTATATCAACAGAAGGAACCCCCATGTATTCTATCAACTATCAGCAAAAACCTTTTATCCTTACTTCCGTATTGGGATTATCTGGCTGGGAAAAAGGGTTTACCATTTCAGGTGTGGCAGTCTCCAAACAGGATACCACCTGGAAACCGACCTACGGCGAACGCAACCTGGTGAGGGATCATTATGAGGAAATGGTGATCACCCTATTGCGCAATAACAATGAGCGGCTGAAATTACAACTCCAGGTAAGGGCCTATAATGAAGGCATTGCATTCCGGTATTTGTTGCCGGAAAATCCACAAGGAGGCATGGACGTTAGCATTCAAAAGGAGTTGACTGAATTTACGGTACCAGAGGGCACAAAAGCCTGGTTTACTGACCGGGCCCAGGGCCATTATACTTTGTTACCCATGACCAACTGGCCTGGAGAAAGTGAACGGCCGTTGGTACTGCAACTGGCTGACGGCCGTTATGCCTGTCTTGCAGAAGCGGAGATGGTAAATTATTCCCGCACCAAATTCACCCTTAACCTTAACAAGCCCAATACCGTCAATTGCTCCATGTACGACCGGGTCGATGGGTTTACGCCCTTTAGCACCCCATGGCGGGTGATTATGGCGGCTGTACGCCCCGGCGATTTGCTGGCAAACAATGACCTGCTGTTGAATCTTAATCCAACCTGTGCTATTAACAATACTTCGTGGATCCAGCCCGGGAAAATAGTCCGTGAAATATCGCTTTCGATGAAGGGCTCAAAAGAACTGGTTGACTTCGCGGTAAAGCGGCACCTGCAGTATATCCATTTTGATGCAGGCTGGTATGGGTACGAATACGTGGTAGGTTCTGATGCAACCAGGGTAAATGTGGATCCGCGCCGCAACCCAAACAGCGATCTCGATCTGCAGGAAGTGATTCGCTATGCCAATGGAAAAGGCATTGGTGTTTTTTTGTATGTGAACCAACGGGCGCTATACCAGCAACTAGATGAGATTCTCCCCTTATTCGAAAAATGGGGTGTGCGCGGTATTAAGTTTGGGTTTGTAGAAGTAGGCTCGCACCGGTGGACCACGTGGCTGCATGAAGCCATAAAAAAATGCGCCAAACACCACCTGATGGTTGATATTCATGATGAATACAGGCCAACAGGTTTTAGCCGCACTTACCCCAATTTATTAACGCAGGAAGGCGTACGCGGAAATGAAGAAATGCCCGATGCTACCAACAGTACCATTCTGCCGTTTACACGCTTTATCGCCGGCGCGGCTGATCATACCATTTGCTACTACCACCGCCCTGAATTAAAAGAACGGCTTGCTGCTACCCAGAACAGCAGGGTTATGAAAACGACTTCCGGGCACCAGTTAGCGCTGGCAACCGTATTTTATAGCCCGCTACAATTTCTGTATTGGTACGATTTACCGTCTGACTCCCGGGATGAACCCGAGCTGGAATACTTCGACAATATCCCAACAGTATGGGACGACACCAGGGTATTGGATGGCGAAATCGGGAAATATATCACCATTGCACGGCGCAGTGGGCAAGAATGGTTTGTTGGTACCGTCACCAATACAGACGCCCGTGACCTGAAACTGTCACTGGCTTTTCTCAGTCCAGGCAAGAAGTATGAGGCAAGCATTTACATGGACGACCCGCTGTCAAAAATCCGTACCAGGGTTTCTATCAAAAAAATGAAAGTGGATGCCACCACCGTATTGGATACTAAATTAATTGCGTCAGGCGGACAAGCTATTTGGATACGGCCATTATAATAATTGGCTTACTTGATCAAATGCGTAAAATAATTCGCATTTTCAGGCCCTTAAAAAAAAGGAATGACAAAAAATATAACGACTGTCTTGCTGGGTTTATTGGCATTTTCTTACCTGCCATGTTTTGGCCAGGGCATTACCGATCCGAAGGAGATCAAAGAAAAAATGCAATGGTTTGGTGATGCCAAGCTGGGCATTTTTATTCACGCCGGTATCTACGCGGTGGATGGCATCGATGAGTCATGGAGTTTTCATAACAAAAAGATTGGCTATGCAGACTATATGAAACAATTAAAGGGCTTTACGTTAAAAAATTACGACCCTGCATTTTGGGCTGATCTGATCCGGGAATCCGGCGCTACATATGCTGTCATCACTACCAAGCACCATGATGGCGTGGCGATGTATGATACAAAAATGAATGGGCTCAGCATCGTTAAGAAAACGCCGGCCGCAAAGGATATGATCCAGCCATTCTTTGCTGAATTACGCAAACGCAATATCAAATGCGGCGCCTATTATTCATTGATCGACTGGAGTGATCCTGATTATCCTGGCTTCTTAAAAGACAGCTCAAAATATAAACTGGCCGATGATTATGATCGCTGGAACCGGTTCCGGGCTTTTTTCCAGGGGCAGATCAAAGAGATCAGCACCCGCTTCAATCCCGACCTCTGGTGGTTCGATGGTGACTGGGAGCATAGTGCAGAAGAATGGGAATCGAAAAAAGTAAGAAATATAATTTTATCGCATAACCCCAAAGCGATCATTAATAGCCGCCTCCAGGGCCAGGGAGATTATGAAACGCCTGAACAAAATTTCCCTGTAACAAGACCCCGTCATAACTGGTGGGAGTTGTGCATGACCACGAACGACAACTGGGGCTTTCATCATGACAATAACTGGAAAACACCGCATGAAATCATTACCATTTTTGCAGATGTGATTTCAAACGGTGGGAACCTGCTGCTGGATATGGGGCCCAAAGAAGACGGAACCATTCCACAGGAGCAAATCCATGTGCTGAAAGAACTGGGCGCCTGGAACAAAAAACATAGTGAAGCCATTTTCAATACGCTTGGAGGCCTGCCACAGGGGCATTTTTATGGCCCTTCTACCCTATCCAAAGACTCCACCACTTTGTATTTGTTTTTAGCCGGCAACGTCAATGGACCCGTAATGATCAAAGGGCTAAAAAATACCATCCGGGAACTAACGGTTCTGGGGAATGGAGCTCCACTGAAAGCTAAGATCGTTGGAAAGGTTCCCTGGAATACTATTCCGGGCCTGGTCTATATTGATGTTCCGGCATCAGCCAATGATAAATACATGACCGTTTTAAAACTAAAGCTCGACAAAACGCTTAGCCTATATCGCTGACCGGGAAGTCAAATACGATGACTCAATTTTTAAAAAATCAATCACAAAAATAAACATGATACAAAAACTGGTTGCCCTTGCTTATTGCATTTTGATTACCTGTACGATCAATGCCCAATCCATTACAATCGTACCTAAACCTGCGTTTGCCGAATTAAAAAAAGGCTCCTTTACGATCGCACCAACAGTACAGTTGTTTATTGAAAGTCCTGCGTTAGAAAGATCATCCTCTTTTTTAAATGAGTACCTGCAGAAGATGTACGGATTTGCATTGCGCCCTCCGGCAAAACTGCCGGGCGGCACCCAGGTTGTATTAAAAACGGGCAGAATTCAATCAGCCATCAAAGGCGCCTATGAAATGCGGATTGAAAAAAATAAGATCCTCATCACGGGTGCAGACCCCGAAGGTGTATTTTATGGTGTCCAGTCGCTTATACAGCTATTACCTTTTGACAAGAGCAATGCGTTGGTAGTTCCACAAATGGTGGTAACCGATTCGGCACGGTTTGAATACAGGGGGATGCATTTGGATGTTGCCCGCCATTTCTTTACTGTGGAAACAGTGAAAAAATATATTGACTTACTGGCCTCGTATAAGCTCAACACGTTTCATTGGCATCTGACCGACGACCAGGGATGGAGAATTGAAATTAAAAAATATCCTTTACTGACGCAGGTGGGTGCCAAAAGAAATGGCACCATTGTCGGTCACCACCCGGGAAAGGGAAACGACAATAAAGCAGACGACGGCTACTATACGCAGGAGCAAATAAAAGAAGTGGTAGCCTATGCCGCATCACGATATGTTACGGTCATCCCTGAAATAGAAATGCCCGGGCATGGAAGTGCTGCCATTGCAGCGTATCCATGGCTCAGTTGTTTTCCAAACAGAACTACTTCCTTACCAGTAAACATGGTGTCGCGTAAATCTGTTGATGAGGCGCAGGGAAGCAGCCGTGTAAAATTTGTACAGGAAACCTGGGGTGTATTCGACGATGTGTTTTGTGCAGGTAAAGAAACGACGTTTACTTTTTTACAGGATGTCTTAGACGAAGTGGTGCCGTTGTTTCCCGCAAAGTATGTTCATATTGGTGGTGATGAATGCCCCAAGACCTTTTGGAAACAATGCCCGCAATGCCAAAAAACGATTAAGGCAAATACACTCAAAGACGAGCATGCCTTGCAGAGTTATTTCATTCAAAGAATGGAGAAATACCTCAACAACAAAGGAAAAAGTATTATCGGCTGGGATGAGATATTAGAAGGCGGATTAGCGCCAAATGCCGCGGTAATGAGCTGGAGAGGCGAGCAAGGTGGCATTGAAGCGGCCCGCCAGCACCATATGGTAATTATGACCCCCGGCAGTCACTGCTATTTTGATCATTCTAATTGGGCAAAGGAAGATTCGTTAACGATCGGGGGATTATTACCGGTGGAAAAAGTATACAGTTACAACCCCGTTCCCGATACCTTAACTGCCGTTGAAGCAAAGTATGTAATCGGTGCCCAGGCGAATGTTTGGACCGAGTATATTGCAAATGAAGCAAAACTGGACTATATGATCCTGCCCCGCCTGGCAGCAATGAGCGAAGTATTGTGGACGGCTAAAGAAAATAAAAACTGGAATGAATTTGTTCCGAGAATGAGGCATGAATTCAAAAGATACGACTGGATCGGATTGAATTATTGCCCGATATTTTTGAGGGAAAACATCCCAACAAAATAGTCGCATAGTGTTTGCCAAAGGCTGTCCTGGTAAATGAGGATAATCCGATCTGATGACTCCTGTTGCTAAAAAAAGCAACAGGAGTTTTTCTTGGGAAAGCGTAAGTGCCGTGTCACCCAATCTGCACTCTTAGAATTCTGCCTGAATGCATTCAATTGCGATTTGGTGTTCGGAAAAAACACAGCGCCTTGCACATGTCCCCCGCCTGCGGGGGACATGTGCAAGGTCCCAACATTTTATGTAAACAGCAGTCAGGGAAAAAATTAACCAGTTAAACCAATTCCCTTACAATTTTACCTCCATGATCACTGGTCTGTGATCACTGATCTGCTTTTCCGGCAGCACATCAAAGCGGGTACATTTCCATGGGTGATTTTTGGACAAAAGAAGATAATCGATCTTTTTGTTGGGTGTTCCTGCTGGAAAAGTGAATACCATTTTATCCTTGACCGGATAGTTTGTAATACCCAATAACGGTAGCATTGCTTTTTCTCCTGGTTCTGCATTCAAGTCTCCGCCGATGATAAATGGCATGGTTTCACCAGCATATTTTTCTGCCAGGAAATTGGTTTGCAAAAGGCGATCTGTTTCGTCCTTAAGATGATCGAGATGGGTGGTAATAAATTTGAAACGTTTGCCTTCATTTGTTACAAGTAATGCTTCGATGGCTGCACGTGGTTCCCGCTTTTTATCTGGCTGGATGGGCAGTGAAATGGTAGTGATCTTTTCAATGGGAAGCCTGCTGAGCAAGGCTTCACCATAGCCCCCTCCATCATAATTCATGGCTTTGCCAAAATAATAATACATGCCTGTTAGTTTGCCCAACTCAGCTGTAATATCCAGTTTTGCTGAACGGCCACAAACACTATCCACTTCCTGCAGGGCAACTACGTCAGGATTTTGTTTCAATATGAAATCAGCCAGTTCTTTTACATTTATCTGCCCTGCTTCATTTTGTGCATGGCGAATATTATAGGTGAGCAGGCGCAACTTTTGTGCATTGCCTGCATGAGTCATCAATCCTATCAAAAACATTATTAGTAACCTTTGTTTCATACAAAATATTTTAATCATTTTACTTATTTCAAACGGGGCACTTTTGCTGCAGGTCTTATTTCAGTACCGGTTTTTTTTGTCAGATCATCTCCTAACTCTTTTCTGTATTTGTCAGCAATTATCATTAACTGTTGAACAATCTCCGGATGATATTCTTTTACATCCAGTGTTTCCCCCGGATCAGTTCTCAGGTCATACAAAGCCAGTCTAACACTGTCGCTTGCATATTTGCCAGGCCACCCGCCATAACCAATGGCAGAAGGCTTTTTATACGTTTGAGAAATGCAGGGGAAAGTCAATTTCCATTGCCCTTTGCGGATGCATTTCAAATTATTCCTGTCATAGTAATAAACGAATTCATCGCGGGGATTGGCATTCGCTTCCTGTTTTAATAAAGAGAAAATATTTACGCCATCAATTTTTTTCACCGGCATTTTCGCCTTGCATATGGCAACGAGTGTTGGAAGCAGGTCCATATTTGCTGCCATATTATTACAAACGGAACCAGCTCTTATTTGCCCGGGCCAGCTAATGATGCAGGGAACCCTTACGCCGCCTTCCCAGGCACTACCCTTTCCTTCACGAAAACCACTGGTGTTGCCACTATGATCGCCATAAGTAAGCCAGGGACCATTGTCACTTGTAAAAATGACGATGGTATTCTTTGTAAGACCATTTGCTTCCAGTGTTTTCATGATCTCACCCACCGACCAGTCGATCTCTTCCATTACATCGCCATATAACCCCGCACCACTTTTATTTTTGAATTTATCTGAAACAGCCAAAGGGACATGCGGCATATTATGCGCCAGGTATAAAAAGAAAGGATTGTTTTTATTCTTCTTAATAAAACTGACTGCTTTTTCCGTGTACATGGTGGTCAGCTGTGCGGCGTCGTCCAACGTGGTGATCGATTTTGTTCTTTCATTTCCCTCTATCAGTTGCAGCATCGGCCATTTGCCCCTTCCTGTTGTGGTGTCGAGCGGCTTGCCATCATAATTCACCGGCCAGTAGTCGTGGGAAAATGGTAACCCAAGATATTCGTCGAAGCCGTAGTTCAATGGAAGAAAAGGTACTTTTTGTCCAAGGTGCCATTTACCCACCATGCTAGTCTTATACCCGTTTGCTTTTAATAATTTAGCGATCGTTTCTTCTTCTGGGCTCAAAGCAATCTCTGCAGTTGGGCTTAAGGCTCCGTTGAGACCAATGCGATTGGGATAACAGCCAGTTAAAAACGAGGAACGGGACGGACTACAAACTGCCTGTGACACGTAAAAATTAGTGAACCGCATTCCTTCATTCGCCAGCCTGTTAATGTTGGGCGTGTGGTATGGAAATCCACCATAACATTCGAGATCGCCATAGCCCATATCATCCGTTAATACCAGGATGATGTTTGGAGGGTTTGCCTGCTTTTGCTTTGGTTTCGGATGTTTGAATGAAGAGAGAACAATTGCGATGATTGCTACGCCCAGAACCCGAACCAGTCTGTTATTATTTTTCATATCCCTTTTTTTACTTCAAAAGAAAACAAACATTAAAGGTATTATTCTCAAAAGACGGATGATTCGGATCGCCTTTAGAAGGTTCCTGTATGGAGGCTGCAGCGAATAAAGCTATTGGTTGTCCATTTTTGTCAGTAACTACAAAGGGGCGTTCCAGGTGGGCCAATTCAATTTTCTTATCCTCTTTCATATTGATTTCCCGGAGTGAGATCAGCGGATGAGCTGCAGCATTCCAATGCAAACCATCAACCGATGTGATCAATGCCAATGCACCAAACTGGGGGACCATTTTTTTACTGTTGGAATAATATTTAACCGCCGCGTAAAACCGTTTTCTTTTTTTATCGTACCACATACACGGGTCTTCGCAAGCCATCTCTGCGGATGTAAATACTTCACCAAGCATTTTGAACGGCCCGTCAGGTTTATCGCTGGTTGCCATCCAGAAAGTCATATTGCCCACATTTGGTTTGCGGGATTTATACATCATATAATATTTCCCGTCAGGGCCTTGTGTTACGGTGGGATTGGTAGCCACTTCAAATGTGTTGACATTGTCAGGAACCATCAATGGCGCAGATGGCTTTTCATAGGTACCATTTAAAAGGTCAGCAATGCGTTTTGCCTTTATCACCCCGACCTTTTGCGTGCAATTGTATTTCAGCCAATGTTTCCAATCCCTGCTCATTGTTGATGCATCTTTAAACTGCAGCGATGAATCAAATGAATTGCTGATATAATAGAGATAGTAGTAATCCCCAAATTTTCTTATTTGCGGGTTGTGCATGGTGAACCTATCCCAATTGCGGGGATTACCATCACCTTTTAAAACTGTGGATACATATATATACGGGCCACTAAGGTTATTTGAAACTGCGTAAGCAATTTCAGAATACTTACACCATCCCTTGAAACCATTGAAAATATGGTTCATGGAATCGTCATCCGGCTTTCTTTTTCCGTGTGTCCAGCGTGAATAAAACATGTGATACTTTCCATCTTCTCCTTTGATAACACTGCTGCACCAGGTATAAAAGCTATCGGATACAAATACGGCAGATGAATCCGGCTTCTGTAATAGGGATTGTAAGTCCAGGTTATCCTGGCAAAAGGAAGGTTGAAAAAAACAATTGAAAGCCAGTAGAAAAATTACCCGAAAAATGATTGGTCTTTTTTGTATCACGGCTTTCTGATGATTTGGAATGTATCGATTCTTTCCGGCGATTCTGCGAAGATAGAGGGCTTCCAAAAAAGGAAGGATAAATTACTTGCGATATAAAAAGCAAGAAGCCCCGGGATTTTTTTAAATGGTTCATGTTTAGCCATTTATGACGATCCCTGTTTCTATCAGTCGTGATACACAGGAACACAATATCCTTGTTGTCTTTATATTGAATGAGTGGCAAGTTGTGAGTGGCCCTGGGTGGATCATGCAGGTGGATACCGGCCACCCTGCCGGGAACAGGGTCGACCAAAGAATCGCCTTCATGAGTAATGCGGTTGCGCGGCTCGCACCGAACGTCACACGAATCATCTGTACCGCGCTGTCATAATTTCCATTTACCCAGGTTACATCAGGAACATAACGTGCTGGATCTTTGATCCATTTTCCATCCCGCATCGGATAAGGAAGCTTTTCTGATGCAACGATGTTTTGAATAACCGACATCAATGCAATCGTATCCGGCGCACCCCAAAGAGCTACCGCAGAGCCAATATAATCAACGCCTGGTATAGCCTGGGTTTCCTGGTGTACCGGCTTATTCGCTTCCATTTTGGGCATCAGGGAAAAGAAAATATTTTTAGGCTTGCGCCGGTCTGCGGAATGCTGTACCACAGAAATTCTTCCCAGGCTGTCGACGCCGGCGGCATTACCATACACGATCCGGTAGTATTCTTCCGGGTGGGAATAGAAAGCAACATCGTTTATACCATTGCCGCCAATGGTGAATTGTTGTCCATCCTTTAAATCTGCCGGCAAAGGAAAAAGCTTGTTATTGGGTGAATGGATCAAATATTCAAACGGAGCAATATCTCCAATCGTAGATGAAGGCCCGCCGGTAGTAACATCATTGAGAGACATCAATCCTATTGCATAACTAATTACAGCACTTGTATCTCTCGCCACTCCAAGTAATTCGCCAAAAACATTGGTCATTTTTGTTTGAACCGGGCCCCATTGTATGTTATCAATTTCGGCACGATTAGTTAAAGACAGTAGGGTGAATTTTAGATATTTTCCATGTACCGGTTCGACCAGGATGGTGGCTTCTGATCCATTCTGATAGCGCAAAAGCATTTTTTTTGTAGATGAACTATAAATTACTTTTTGCGGATAGTAGTAGAGATTTTTCGCTGAGTTATACAGGCAAAGCAATGGAGAAGGCTTATCAGCCGGGCTGAATTCTCTTTTCAGATGATTTGTGGTATTGACCAGGCTGGTAATATATCCCTTACTATTAATGTTGATTTTAAAATAGTCTGTAGTAAAACGATGTTGTGCAAACAGACTTTGAATAGTAACGCAGCCTGCAATGAGCAACACTATTCTTTTGTAAAATTGTAGGGGCATGATGGTCTAAGTTATTTTTTGAGTAGACAATGATCTACCTGCGGCGCTATATGTGACACCCGGGAAGGTAAAAGGTAGTAGTGAAGCTGATCATTTTTTCAGGGGTGTTGGGAAATCTTACGCGGCGCCGTATGCCACCCCCATTTTTGCCCTGCTGGGCAAAAATTCCCCCGCCGGCGGAGGACATATGCGGCGGCGCCACATTTTTCGCGGGCATAAAGCCGCTGTTTAGAGGACTTCAGGCTTGGTTTGCGCCTGCGATGTTAGTTTATAGTTTTAAATTCGATGTTATGCTCAGCTTGTAATGTTTGTCGTTTGGCGCGAAGCGAAATGCGGAACAGTTTTTCTCCCCAAATGCTGGTTAAACGGGGGTCTTCTGTCAACTTATCATCCACGAGTACGGTAAACAAATCAGCGTTAAATAGTACCCTGATCATTTTCGAGTCTTTATCCTGCAATATGATTTCACCGGGTTTATTTTGCTGCACATGCAATGGCGTCATGAAATGTAACGCAAACGGCTCTTTCCAGGATTGCAGTGTGTAATTTTCATTCAATATCAGGCTTCCTTGTTTGTTATTAAACACAAAGCTTCTTACCCAACTTTTAACAGCAGCATCTGCAGGGTAAGCATCTGCAATATCCATGGTTAACGTGGCGCCATCTTTTAATTTCGAATAGGAGATATCTTTAGCCCGAAAAGCTTTCCCGTCTTTTTGCTGCACACCATTAATCGTTGGGCAATTATGCCATTGCGATTGCATATACCATAATTGATAGCGTTCAGAACTAAAGGTTTGCCTGGTATACGTGCCTACACCCACATCAATAATTGCGGGTTTTCCATCCAGGTACAACACAAAATTGCCTACATCATTGTGGTTATGACTTTCAGCATTATGCCCGCCCTGTGCTGCGAAAAATAATCCTTTAACGGTGCCTTCATGCTGTCTTAGTGTTAGTACCTGCACACCCGGCATCCAGTTTTCCTTCAACATCGGAGCCTGTGGTTGCTCCTTCCTCAATTGCTCATACACTTCGACATAATTGACGAAATCGTTGATATTCTCCACAGGTATCTTATTCTCTTTGGACAGTTGAAATAAATAACCTGCAAAACCCTTCAGCAGCGGGTCATTAAATACCTGGCCATACTTAAATACCCTTGCCGGAGAAGGAATTGTTGTGGCCGAAGCATCTGCAAAGTTGACAAAACGGTTACTGTCAATTTGCATTTTATAGATATAAGCCCCGATATTGTGTATTAGTTCATTGTTTGACCAATTCAGTGCACCGTTGGAAGCCGAGCCCAATAAATCAACAAATTCAATCAGCTTGGCGCCTGCATGTCCCCAATAACTGGCTCCTTCCTCACAACCTCCATCTTCCGGGTACGAGTTGAGAAATTTATCTGAGCTACGCATTGCCTTTTCAATCATTGCATTGCGGTTGGATTCATCATCCACAGCCAAAAGCGCGGTCTTTAAAATATTTGTGTTGATCCATATATTCCAGTTATTCACCGTCCGGTTGCCAAAACCCATCCACCCAAAATCGTTGCGTTGCAGGTAAGGTGTGATAATACGGCGGTTTAATTCATAATCGATTCGTTTATTAAACATCGGCGACAATTGCTGTAACTGGTCACTGAAAAACAACCGGGTCCATGATACCAGCGCAGCTGTTTCACCAGCCGTGAGGTCGATGATTTGTTCTTCAGGATCGGGCAAGCCGGCGCCGGCTTTTTGTAAGACCAAATGCTCGGGAACTACCCAGCTGCTTTCTTCCAATATCAACCACAGGCCATTGGCAATCTGAGGAAGGTATTTACCTGTCCTGTCAATCAGTCCGCCAATCATTAAACTAATAAGGGTTCTTCGTCTTTTATTAAATGACTCGCCAAAATTTGCGAGGTTACCGGTTGTTTTGAATTCCAAAAACTGTGAAGTCTTAAATGCAGGCCAGTCATAGTTTAACGCCTGGTCTGCTTCGGCTAGCAGCCCTGCTTTTTCCTGTGGTGATAAGGCGCTGATTTTGGAGAGAATTGCTTGTTTTTTATTGATCCTCCATTGATCGTTATGATTAAACAGCGCAGCGCATTTCTGATCAGCCAGGCTATTAGCAAAAATGGCCCGTTGTACCGGTTGTCCGAAAGACAGGTTGCAACAGGTTAGTAATAAAATTGCAGTACATGTTCTGATGAAAGACTTTGGGTTCATTCTATTTTCTGTTGATTTTATCGTAGTGGCTTTTCTCAATTGTTCAGTTTGGTTTATTTCACAAATAGCAGCTGCCTCTCTGTATAACGAGGCCTCAGGCTTCTTCCGGAATCGTCGGATATGCGCAGGAATAACATGATTGGTCAGCATTTAAATTATAGTTCATTTTTACTATTCATAGGTGCAACGCTGCATTTGTAAAAAAAGGCTGGAATTCTTTCGCATAGTATTTAGAATAGCATCTACAGTAAATGCTTAGCAACCTTTTTGGGCAATTATTTAAAGCAGCTAAAATACCATTGTTTAAAAACCGGAAATCAACACAACGCTGTTTGAACAATCGGTTGCACTGGCCTGGTATTAGATCCTTATTGGCGTGGGCGTCCCGCCCGTGCCCAAAATAGGTCAGCAGCCTGCCCCGGCCATCCGGGGTCCGCTGCCGGATAATTTATTCTTCCATACATTTATCTCAAGACAAAGTTGAAACAGATTTTTCCTAATCCCGATTGTTTATCCTGATCACCTAAACTCAACCTTTAATGCCTAAATATTTGGTTTTACCTATTGTGTTATTTTTTACAATAAACATTTTGCGTGCACAGCAGGTTGACCTGTTTGAACAAATTGCTTTACAAAAGAGAAACGAGCGTACTGAACTTGAAAAAAATCATGCGCCCGTTTTACCCGATATAGTTTTGAAGTGGGATAAAAAAATACAAAAAGGATTCAAGCCCCACGCAAAAATTAGTACACAGGCGCAATTGGATGAGGAACTCGTTAAAATGAGGAAGCAGTATGCACCCTTCGTGAGGGACCTTGCTCCGGCGTTGCCGGAAATCCCTAAACAGGCTGAATTGGAAAAATTCTTCTGGCGTTTGATCGCATCAGAAATGAGTTTGGATGAAAAGGGCAATTTGTATCCGCTTCCCGGACTGCAAGTTGACGGCTATGGTGTCCTCACGAACCATACTCCGCCCCGAAAAAAAACCAAGAAAAATGGAGCCAGCCAGGAAATGAGCGTGCTTGAGTAACCGCACTATTTTACGCCTTTTGTGCCATTGATTTACCAGCCCGCCAATGTTAAACGGGCATTCATGAAGGAGTTTCATTGTGAAAATTGCATGACTGTAACGATGTTTTTTATCGGAGCGGAGGGTGGTTCGTGGAGGACACGAATCACGGCCAGGGAAATTTTACAGCTGCTCTGTACCAAATTCGCCTGAAAATCTTTGGAAGAAAAAAATCCAACACGCGGTCTGCCAACACGGACCTGTTAGAAAATTTAGTGTTAGGAAAAATATTCTAACACGAAAAATTCTAACAGTCAAATTTATCAGAGAAATTTCTGTTAGACAAAAAATGCTAACAGCCAGGATTCTAACGGTTTTGAAAAAAGAATTTTACTGGCTGGAGGATCAGCTGCAAATGATGAAATTATTTACATTTAGAAAATGGAGTTGAGGGACGCCCAGCCGCTAAAGTTGGTTAGAGAAGAAAATTCAATCCTTAATTAACCTTTATCCAATAGTATTATGAAAGAGACCAGAAATCAATTGGGACTAACGCTCCAGGGCATGGCAGTTTTGCTCGGCATCAATACCGGTGCCTACACAATGTATGAATACGGTAACCGTTCATTGCCGCTTGCTGCCAGGAATAAATTGAACAAAATATTACAACATTTCCAGGATGCTGGTTTGCCGGCAGCCACTGCAGACAAGGATCTTAGCCAAAAGCGGCCGCTGAAACAAGTGGCAAAAATGCATCGGAAATCGGGTGCGCTGGCGCGGGCAATTGACCGGGCTGAAGTTGCGTTGGAAAACATGAGATCGAAACAACAGGCGTATTTAAACTTAACCGATGCTATCCAGGTGCTTAAGTCAGCCGCGGTTGGAGATGCAAAGGAATTGGGCAGAATTAAGCTATCGGAAGAAGAAGTGCTGTTGAAACTGGAAGCGGTTGGCGATGGCGAACAGGCCCTGGCCGAATACCAGCTTAATTTGCTCAAATACCAGTACCATGCTACGCTGGAATTGGCGGAAAAGATGGGATTACTACAAAAAACGGGATGAACGACGATCACATTGGCCTATAAAGGGTCTGAAACATTTCCCTGAAGACCAAATATTATATTAAAAAAAATGGGCAGCCGGCATCTCTGCCGAATTCGTTGAAAAGTACCTGCGAGGAAAAATAATCAACACACGGAATATTTGCAGAACCTGTTAGAGAAATTTCTGTTAGAATTTTTTCTCTAACAGAAAATTTTCTAACAGGCCAAAGGCAAGGGAAGCCTGCAAAAAAAACGGGACTTAAATTGGGGCCAATGCCATGACAAAAAAAAGCCCCTGTAAGAATACAAGGGGCGTTACCTAATTTAAACCTAAACCTGCTATGAGAAATCTTACCACTAATCTATAATAGAGACCAAAAGCCATCACCGCCAGTGACGGTTTAAAAATTTCCAATTTTGGATACGATATTATTGCGTCAAACTCATCGAATTTTCCTGCAAAGCCTTGTCCAGGTATTTCTTCAGATCCGCTTTCGCTTCCGGACGGGGACAACGAACTTCAATCCATTTACCATCTTTGCCTACCAGTAAAAATCTTGGAATCCCGGTGATCTCATACTTACGGGCAAAAGATTTTCCCATATCGTCAAATAATTGCAAAGGGGGCAAATGTTCATTCTTTATCATGTTGCTCCATTTCTGGCGATCCTTTTCTCTGTCAATGGTGATACCCAGGAAGACAATATTTTTATTGTCTTTATATTCCTCCTCCACTTCTCTCAGGAAAGGAAATTGCTCCCGGCACGGTCCGCACCAGGTGGCCCATACATCTATAAATACCACTTTGCCTTTAAAATCTTTCATGGAGATCATGCGGCCAGCGGAATCAGGCAAGGTAAAATTGTACGCTGATTTTCCTACATAAGCTGTGTCGCTGCTGAACTGATTGTAAATCTTCAGGTATTCCTTTTTCACGGATGCAGGTTTTGTGTATTTCTTGTACGGCTCAAGTACCGATCTGAATTCAGAGAGGTTATTAATGGCTATCTCCGACATCTGGTCGCTTAAGAAAAAAGCTTTCAAACTGTCATTGGAAATGGCATTGATCATCAGCCCGAGTTTTTCACTTTGCGTCAATTGCTTTCTTTGATCTGCCGGTAAGGCCGCAATCATCATTTTAGTATACAGGTTCATGTAGCGTCTTCCTTCACCAATGTGCAACAATGACGCATCAGTGAATTTATTTTTTTGTATGAAACCCTGGTAAAAAGCAGGAACCTCATTAAAGTTCTTAGGTGTAGGTACAAAACCCCTTGTCTTTTTGACTGAGCTATTAAATAAAAACAAAATGGGCGCTAGTTCTGTATCTACATCGATAGCCGTTTTTAAAAGCTGGTTAAACCTGGAACCGCCATGATTGATATTGTTGCTGAAGTTGACAATAGCAGGTTGCAACTTTTCATAAGCTGCCTGGTAAGCGTTTACATCTAATGAATCTCCTTTACTATATATTGAGTTATAGCCATACTCTGTGATAGGCGCAATCAATTGCTGCCACTTTTCTATCAACCTGCTTTCATCAGAACCATTAACAACCTCGTAAGATCCTGACATGCCATTAACAGACAAGTCCAGTTTATCTGCAGGTTTCAGGTAGATACGTGTTCTCCAGCGTTGGGAAGCGAGATAATAAAACCCTGGCTCTTTTACCAGGCAAGGCAATAAAAAAGGTTTTTCACCCCGGTTGCTAAAACTATTGACCGTTTCGTAACCACCATCAACAACCCGCAGAATGGAAACAGTTACGCCAACTTTCCAATTAGCGAATGTCCCACTTACAAGCGCCATGGCAGGTTTTCCTGCACCCGGTTTAAATTCAAACCCCGTTTTTTTCTCCGTATTTAGTGTTGACGGCGTCACCTTTAATGAATAGTTCTCACCAGGTTTCAAAGTCAGTGGAATCCCATACCATTTATCTGTCTCCAGCCTTACATGCCCTTGTTTCAACGTTTTTACCTGGAAGCTATAATTGGTGGCCGAGTCGGCAGTAAAAGCAAAAACAAAATCCGGGTGGGATGGGTTGATCGTGTAATCGCCCAATTTTTCAATCTTCCCGTTTACTGCTTTTATAATTGCCAGTTCAGCATTTACTTTTTCAGTGAATGTACCAGTTACGGTCACCAGGTTTCCCTGTGCCATAGCAGCATTAATAACCAGCAGGCTGGCAATGCTCGCAATAATGTTTTTTATAGAATTTTTCATTTCTAGCTACCGGATTGTAGTGTTTGGTCAATTAATAATTTGAATGCCGGATCAGAAGGACGTGGTGCATCAACGGACACAATTTTTCCTTCGCGATCAAAAACGAGGAAACGGGGAATGCCTTCTATTTTATAATACTTCTGAATGGATTCGGTGTAGTTCGACAAAAGTTCAACACTGGTAAACGCCTTTTTTTTGACAAAGCCCTTCCAAACTTCTTTTCTATTCAAGCCATCTGTTGATACGCCTACAAAAACGATATCATTCCTGTTATGATAACCTTCCGCAATTTTTTCCATTATCGGTTTTTCAGCCAAACAAGGCGCACACCACATGGCCCACATATCTATTACCACTACTTTACCTTTAAAAGATGATAAAGTATAGGTTTTGTCGTTTACATCTTTCAATTCAAAATCATAACCGGGTGTGCCTTTGGCAAAGAGATACAAATCTTCATACAGTTTCTGGTACAGCGCCTTTTGTTCTTCCGTAGTAAACAGGTGTTGATACGGTTGAACATACTTTACAAAATCTTCGTATTCTTTGATACCGGGCATTTTATACAATAAGAAACCAACCTTAACCAGGCTATTGCTGATTTCTGAGGCATTCTCCGGGGAAAATAAATTAGCAACTAACTCGTCTTTGGTACTTCCTTCATTTGCTTTCAGGTAACCAAATGTATAATTCAGTAGTTCCATACCATGCTCGGAACGCAGTAACCGGGCATCATTAATAACTGTTGTATCGTTCAGCGGTTTATAGAATGACTGAACAGCTGCACTGCTATCCCATGTTCCATTTACCCTGCCAAAACGAAAGAAGTTAGCCGCCCTGAGATATTTAAGATCAGTATCTATCCTATCAGCCATCCAGCGGTTAAAATAACCATTCGCTGTTTTATTTGATTGCAGAAAGGAGGATGCGAACGCCACAAACGCATCGTACATCCTGTAAGATTCAGCTGGCTTCCTTGTTGCTGCATTCGCATACTGGTTGAATGCGTTAGCCCATACCTGTAAACTTTTAGTTTCAGCATTTGGTTTGTCAATAACACAACTATCGAACTCAAGAGAAACCGGCTTGGTGTAGAAGAGATCTACTTTTTTATTTTCACCCGCTTTAAGGTATATAACATGATGAAAAACCAGGCCTCCTTTTCCCCCTCCTCCTCTTGACATGAAAAATACACCTTCTTTCACATCCACTTTGAAAGTACAGTTCCATTTTTCGTCAGGGCGTTGAGAAGCTACTTTTACCGCTTCCCCATTTTTTATTTGGTATAAAACCACCCCGGCCGGAAGCCATTTTGGATTAGCTTCTCTCCTTCCTCCGTGAATGGTACAGTTGAGGATTGTTGCAATTGGAGCCGCATTAGCTTCAATTATACCCAAGTTGAATAACAGCAGGAACGCTAACAATTTCTTCATCTGGTTTCTTTTTTTCTACTTACGAATGAGTACCTGGCTATTTTGCTAAGGCAAGTGTTTGTTCAATCAATTTTTTGAAGGCCGGATCAGAAGGGCGCGGTGCATCCACGGTTACAATTTTCCCCTCCTTATCAAAAATCAAATAACGGGGAATGCCTTCGATCTTATAATACTTCCCGACGGATTCGTTATAGTTTTCAATCAGTTGAACATTTGCCCATCCCCTCTTTGCTACAAAGTTTTTCCATACATCCTTCCTGGCCAACCCATCGTGCGACAAGCCAATGAATGCTATATTATCATTGTCTTTAAAAGCTTCTTCTACTTTTTGGAAATAAGGCATTTCATTCAGGCAAGCTCCGCACCACATAGCCCATATATCAATTACCAGTACTTTACCTTTAAAATCAGACAATCTATAGGTCTTATCATTTACATCTTTCAGTTCAAAATCATAACCCGGAGTACCTTTGGCAAACAGGTAAAGTTCCTCATAGCGTTTTTGATAAGCTGCTTTCAATGCTGTAGTAGTAAATAAATTGTGATAAGGCTCAACATACTTTACAAAATCTTCATACTTTCTGATCTCCTTCATTTTAGTAGCGATATAAGTTACCTTAATATCATTGTTTGAGATCAATGGATAATACTCTGAATAATGAGAAGCCTGCAAATCCTTAACATTTTTAACCCGCTTAAATTTCAAATATCCAAACACATTGTGTAGTAATTTCAAGCCGTTCTCAGAACGAAGGAGGCGGGCATCGTTCACCATATTAATATCCTCCAGTGGTTGGTAAAATGCCGCAACAGCCGCACTGCTATCGTATTTTGAATACAAGCGTTCGTTAAAATAAAAGAAATTTGCCGCCCTTAGATACCTAAGGTCCGTATCAACTTTATCAGCCATCCAGGCATTAAAAAAAGCATTGGGGGTTTTATTAGATTTTAAAAAAGAGGATGCAAACTTTACAAACGCGTCATATTGCCGATACGTTTCGGCATGCTTTCTTTCGTCCCTTACAGATTTGCAATACCTGGTAATTGCATCAGTCCATGCCTGTAAACCTTTAGTTTCAGCACCAGGTTTGTCAACCACGCAACTGTCATAGTTATTATAGAAATTTACTCTTTTCTGCTCACCAGCTTTAAGGTAAATAGCATGCTTAAAGGTTGCGCCTTTTGTTCCTGCTCTCTGAAAAAAATAGATCCCTTCCTTTACATCCTCAACATTGAATGTGAAATTCCCATTTTTATCAGGACGTTGAAAACCTAAATTCAATGCTGCACCATTTTTTACCTGGAATAGCTGTAAACCGGCCGGGACGCTGTTTAAACCGGTTCCGGGTTTGTAACCATTAATGGTACATTTTATGATAGTCTTACCTGTACCCGCGCTGGTATCAATGATACCCAATTTGAACAGTAACAGGAACGCTAACAACTTTTTCATAATTAATTTTTACTGGTATTTAATGTATCCCGGTCGTAAACCGGTATTGACTAAAGACTTATCGGAGACTATTTCAGACTTTTCTTAATTCGCTCAGCAATGAACAACAAATGCTCTTTTGATTCTTTATCTTTTATAGTTGGAGCCGCAGCTAAAATTTCCTTGCGTAAACTCTCCAGGTGCATTCTCAGGATAGGGCCTACATCCGTGCCCACCGTTACCGGTACTTCCTCGGCTGCATTTGCAACCATTAATAAAGCGATGATGTTGTTTCCTTTTTCAGATTCTTCCAGTGCCCTGAAAAGACCCTGGATATAAAATTTCTGCACATCACGACGGAAAATCCCGATGGCCTTATTGTTTTTTAATTCGCTGAAAATGCCTGCTTTTAAATCCGACAAATACTCAACCATTGAATAGGTGTTTCCTTTACCGAAACGCTGCTCCGCCATGTTTAAGGTATTGAACACCCTATCAGTTGTCAATTGCATGATCGTACTTTCCTGGACGGTACCAACAGCACCAGCACGAACAGGGCTGCCAATCTGGTTCAGCAATTTTTCATCCAGTATCCAATTGGGGGTTTCAAAAACCTGTTTGTTTAGAAAAGCTACCGCTTCCTTTTGTTTTTCTCTGGGGGCCGGTGCATACGTATCGCCGGGCTGATCAGGGGTTTTAATGGTTTCATAGGTGCTGGCTATGTTTCCAACTACGTGCTGAACATAACGTCTCCATTGTGTTACCGTCTGAAGGTACATTTGGCTTAAATTTTTATTTAAATCACCTTCTTCCTTCGTCCATTCAGGAAGGTGAGCCATAACGTATTTCAAATTTTTAATACCATATTCACTTGCCTTCATGCTATTGTCACCCATATCTTCCGTTTGACAACGCCCATCGTGATTCATTCCTTCTCCGCCAAACCATAATCTCGGGTTAGCAGCCAGGCTGTCGACAATCCATTTTGATACGATCTTTTTATCTTCTTCATCATCTTTTGCAGCGATATAGGTGTAGCCCCATTTGATGGCCCATTTATCATAATCATTGATACGTGGCATGATACCGGCAGCGCCGATCTTATCTTCTGGCTGAGCAACGTAGTTGAAACGGGCATAGTCCATAATGGAGTTACAGTGACCATTTTTCTCTACCCATTCCTTGTCTCTTAATTTCTCAACAGGCGTTAAGCTGCTGCTGCCCATATTGTGGCGTAAACCCAGGGTGTGGCCCACTTCATGTGATGAAACAAAACGGATCAGCTCGCCCATTAATTCATCGCTGAATTTCATGGTCCTGGCTCTTGGATCATTTGGACCTGCCTGGATCATATACCAGTCATGCACCAGTGTCATTACGTTGTGGTACCAACCAATATAACCTTCCAGTATCTCCCCGCTTCTTGGGTCATGAACATTCGGGCCATAAGCATTTGGAACATCTGAAGGCAAATAGCGCAGCACTTTATAACGTTTATCCTCCAGGCTCATGGTGGTATCATTTTCAGGCCATTCTTTTCCCATAATGGCATTTTTGAAACCTGCTGCTTCAAATGCTACTTTCCAGTCGTTGATACCTGCAATCAGGTACGGACGCCATTGTCTGGGTGTGGCCGGATCGATGTAGTATACGATAGGCTCTTTTGGCTCTACCAATTCACCTCTTTTGTATTTTGCCATATCCTCTGCCTTAGGCTCCAGGCGGTAACGAACAATAAAAGTTTTAAAGTCAATTTGTTGCTGGTCGTCAGAGATGGGAACGTAGCCGGCATTATCGGCAAAATAGCCAACACGCATATCGAACTGGCGACCCATCATTGGTTTTTCCGGCATCAGTAAAATAGAAGTCGACACTTCGAGTGTTACAGCTCCACCTATCCTGGCCGCCTCTGTAGCAGGAGTTTCACGACCGCCAGGGCCTTTCATCGGGGCGCCGGAAGCCGAATAGGTACGCACCATTCTTAATTCCACATTAATGGGGTACGCCGCTACACTTTTCACCCAGCTTCTATCTGCAGCAGGAGACCCCAGTCCCAACCTGCTTTTAACCTCCGGACCGATCATGGTAAAAGAATTTTCGGTTTTCAGAAAATCTGTTGCATCAATGATCGAGCTTTTTTCACCTTCGCCTTTTGCCTTGATGTCATAAAGCGTAGCGATGGGGTTAATATTTGAGTTCGCTACGGCTTTTGAAATGCTATTGCTGGAGTCGGAACTGGTAATGATGTCTACCACACGCAACATCAGCTTATTATTGAATCCTTTTTCAAAACAGATCACTTTCTGCCCCATGATCTCGCCGCCGAACTTTGGACTGCCACCTGGCACTTTTACCAGCCAGTTGGTTACCAGCAGCTCTCTCTTCAAGATCGAATCAGGAATTTCGAAATAATATTTATCTCCTGTCTTATGAATACTGATGAGTCCTATTTTACTCTCTGTATTCTTTGTGATGATGGCACTTAACGGCGAAGCTTTTTTCACCGTATCCGCTTTAACATCAGGTTGCTTATCCTTTTTGGGCTGCGCCACCAGGCTGCTGCTGCATATTCCCAACAATGCTATAAAAATTATATTCAATTTCATTACTAACTTATTATTGGTCTGATAAAAATTAATTCTTTGGATTTAAATATTTGTCGACCTTTTCCGACAAGTATTTAAGATGTGCAACCATTACCGGGTCTGTGTAAAATGGCGTAGCTGTCTTCATCTGGCCCAACATATTCCTCAAGTGGGAACGCATCACTACAGGAACATCCGTCGTTGTTAAATCATCGGTTTTCCCATCAGGCAACTTATCACCTGTCTGTGCTAGTTGAAGCATGTAGCCTACCGCTTGTTTTTGTATAAAGCGTTTATAGCTATCAACGGCCTGGTGGGATGTTAATTCAGCGAACAGACCTTTATTCAAATCAGTTAAAAGTTCATCAACCGTATAAGTCTTCTCTTTTCCAAAACGCATTTCTGTGGTATGCATTCTCATTAAACGGTTAGCGTGAAGTACATAGAAAAGTGCGTTATCCTGGAACTTTTGGTAGTTCTCTTTTTTGGCGGGTTTTGACCACTTATTCAACACGACAGGATCAAATAACCAGGCCGGCGTGTTAAACACTTCCTTATTTAAAAATGCCACTGCCGCTTTTTGCGTTGCTTTGGGAACCGGTGCATACACTTCTCCTTGTTCTGCATTTGCCAGGTTCTCATAAACGCCACCTATTTGTGAGTAGGCGTGACGGATAAGAAAAGAGAACTGGTCACACAGGGTATAATAAAGGTCTGATGTATTAAAATAGGTGCCGTCTTCGGTCTTCGTCCATTGAAGCAGGTTGGCCATCGCTACTTTTAAATTCTGAACGCCATACTCACTTGCTTTCACAGGCTCATTACTCAGATCTTCCCATTGCGCTGATGGATTAACAGGATCATTTGGATTGATATCCTGGTTTCCCATGTAGACCAATTTTGAACCTGGTTTTACGTTGTCCGTGATCCACTTCAAACGAATCTTTTTATCGGCTTCAAAATCGCTGACACCTGTATAAGTATAAGCCCATTTAATCGCCCATTTGTCGTATTCACCCACCTGGGGAATCAAGCCCTTGCGCGAAACACCATCGGCAGGTTGTGCCACGTAGTTATAACGGTTGTAGTCCATGATGGAGTGGTTAAAAGGATGCGTCGCCAGCCAGTTTTTATCCCTTAATTTTTCAAGTGGAATGGTTGAACTGCTTCCTGTGTTTTCTTTTAAACCAAGCGTAAAACCCACGGTGCGGCTAATATCTGCCTGTATTAATTCGCCCATTAACTCCTCATTGAATTTCATCGTTCTTCCACCGGGATCAGCTGCACCTGCCTGTACCATGTACCAATCGTGCAGGGTTTTTATCTGGCTATGTGACCAGCCAACGTATGATTGCAGAATTTCGCCTGTACGCGGATCATTCAATTTTGGTCCGTAAGAAAATGGAGACAAAGAGGGAAAATAGCGTACGACCCTGTAACGGGCATCTTCCAGGCTCATCGTAGCATCATTCTCAGGCCATTCTTTACCAATGATGGCATTTTTGAAACCAGCTGCATTAAAGGCTACATTCCAGGCATTGATACCTGCGATGATGTATTTGCGCCATTGTTTCGGTGTTGCAGGATCAACATAATATACTAACGGCTCTTTAGGTTCCACCAGCTCACCAGCTTTGTAACGCTGGATGTCTTCCGGTTTCACTTCAAGCCTGTTACGGATAATGAAGCGTTTATCTTCCACCTTCTGTTGGGCATCAGCGAATACCTGGTAACTATCTGCAAAGAAACCGACTCGTGGATCATATATCTGGGCCTGCAACGGCGTGTTGGGCAGCACCGATACCGAATTACTGATTTCAAACGTCACCCCCACATTAGCCGAAGCCGGAGCTGGTTCTGCACCCGCAGCGCCTTCCGGGCCTTTGGCCGGACCGCCGCCGATGGTATAGGTTTTCATTGATTTAATCTCAATGTTTTGCGGGTAGGCATCCATGGAAAGGATAAACGATCTGTCAGCAGCCGGCCCCCCGGTTCTCATTATTTTTTTAGCTTCGGTGCCAAAGCCGGAAATCAGGTTTTCTTTAAGATAGAAATCAGTAAAATCAATAACAGATGATGTATTTTCTTTCCCACGTGCCTTTACATCAAGCACCATAATAATAGGGTCGATCGTGGCATTTTTTACCGCTTTGGAAAGCGCATCTGCCGTATCGCATACTGCTACACTGGTAACGGCACGTACAAATAATTTATCGTTGGGCGCTTTTTCGAATGATACGATCATTCCGTTCATCAGCTCACCACCAAACAGCGGACTGCCAGTTGCAACTTTAGACAAACGGGTGGTAAACAAAAACTCACGGGATAATAACTGGTCCGGGATCTCGAAATAATACTTATCATCTACTTTATGAACTGAAAACAATCCCGGCTTTGTAACAGCCTTCGCAGTGATCACATCACTGTATGCTTTCATTTTAACCGGGGCAGGTGTCTTACTGGTGGCGATAGTATCCTGGCCAATAGCGACATTGGTTATCCCGGTCATTAAAAGGGCGATCAAAACATTTTGCAACTTCATAAATCTGATTTTTTAGCGGTCTTTTTACGTTTACCCATTAAAACTACTATGCTATAAACCTGATTTTCTGCCTATAGGACGAACTGCGAAAAGCAGTTGACAAAATTCTTACGGTAACTGACCATTTTTTCAGCGGGTTCTGGAAATTGGGCGAGGGCATAAAAAAGCCGCCAGGTTAATACCGACAGGTTAGTTATTTGATAGCCCCATGTCGTTTAGTTTGAATAATACAATGTAATGCAGCCCTGAAAGGGCGCAACAAATTAGCCCGGGGCGGCGCCCCTGGGAATAAAAATAGCATCACCAACCGAGCCCTGAAAGGGCGAAACAATAACGTTGTACAATGATGAGCTACTCCGAGGTGTGTTACGCCCTTTCAGGGCTCGGTTAACTATGGCGGAATTTTAATCCCAGGGCGCTGCCCCGGGCTAATTTGTTGGGCCCTTTCAGGGCTATGCAGCTTGTGAAAACTGCGCCGGGCAATCATTAAGTGTGAAAACCTGAAATTCAGGGCTGCCCCGCTGGGGCAGTGTCGGTTGGTGGATATTATTTCTACAGACAGGTTACGCCGCTGGCGTAAATAGAAAGTGATAATCATTTGGGGTGGAAAAAAACGTCGACAATCGAGCCCTGAGGGTCCAAACAATTATCCCTGGGTACCGCCTTAGGTAGAAAATAGCGCCGGCAACCGAGCCCTGAAAGGGCGTAACAATAACGTTGTACAATGATGAATTATACGGTGGGTAACGCCCTTTCAGAACTTATCGGCTATGGAAAGTTCCCGGCTCCATCAGAGCCCCCTGTTTATAGTAACGAAAGATTTTTTAATCACCGCGGCTCCATAGGAGCCTCCTAAAACATGGAATATGATAAATGGCTGGTTCAATATGTCTCCACTTTGTTTCATTCCCGGGGTGCTTAGGAAGGTCGGGTAGGCCGTTGCATTGCAGCGACAGCCGCTCACGGAACCGTACGTGAAAGTCTCCCTTCATACGGCTCTTGTTATTCAATCAATATTTCATTCCCTTTTGCCAATGTACAAATTGGGCTCTGTTGGCCTTCTCGTATGCCAGATACTTTTCTTTCAACGCATACTTACCCCTTATTTTATACTTCGCTTTTAGCCAACGCTGTATGAGGTCGTTCAGGTACATAAATACCTTTAGCGCCCTTTCAGCGGTAAACAAGCTATAGTAATTTAGCCAGCCCCGTATTTTGGGGTTTAGCTTCTTAGCTACAGCAGCTAGTGGCACATGGATTAGCCTGGGGTTGAACACTTCCCGGATGCGTTGTCGGATATGCGTTCTGGCACTGCAACAAATACCCGCTGCAAATACCATAAACTTCATACGCCGGATTCGACTTGCCTGACCGCGAGGTTGAAAACTGTAACTAAGAAAAGTAAAACTATTATGTTCATGCTTCTCCTGACGGTTATAACGCTTACAGTACACCAGCTTTGTTTTGTCAGGATGTAGTTCCAGCCCAAATTCAAGCAGTCTTTGCCGAATCGCTTCCATCAACAGTTCCGCCTCATCCTTAGTTTTACAATGTACTACGATATCGTCCGCATAGCGCTCAAAGGGATTGCTCCAATGATACTTGCCCATCCACATATCGAAAATATGATGCAGGTACAGGTTCGACAATAAGGGACTGATAACACCGCCTTGCGGTGTGCCCTTCGTTCTTCCAACTATACTGCCATCGGCTTGCTCTACACCCGCCTTCAACCAACGCTCAATGTATAGCAGCACCCATTTCTCCGGTGTATGATGACGTACCATCTTCATGATCCACTCATGGCTGAGGTTGTCAAAGAAGCCCTTAATGTCCAGGTCTATCACCCAGTCGAACATATTGCAATAATGCTGACATTGAGCCAACGCATGATGCGCACTCCGACCAGGCCGGTAACCATAAGAACTGCTGTGAAACAATGGCTCAAGTAACGGCTCCAAATAATCTTTTACAACGCCTTGCGCAATCCGGTCCGCTACAGTAGGTATGCCCAACGGTCGGCTACCTTTAGGCTTTTTGGGAATGAATACCGTACGTACAGCAGGTGGAAAATAGCTGCCGGAGGCCATGCGATTTTGAATCTTGTACAGGT
>JAZKFT010000042.1:0-27386 GCA_040386335.1 Bacteroidota bacterium | reverse complement strand
TGCCCGACGAAGCAATCTGCTTGAACTGTGAACGCCTGCTATATCGATCGGGGCTTGTACAAAAGTTGTAGATGTACACCCGGTCTCAGGCAGGTTGCTTCGGGCAAGAACCCTCGCAATGACTCCCCGCCAGTCAGGGGTCTGTTTTTGGAGATATCCCGATTTACGAATACAAAGCAATGTCTGGATCGAAAGACAATAGTGGAAGGCCTTACTTTGTGCTCCGACCGGTGGCTATAGAATTTCTCACAAAAGATCATTTTCATGAAGGTCAATTTGTTGATCTTATAATTGAACAGCCTTTCGAATAATGGCAACTTTTGATACTACAGAAGAAACAAGGAGCTCCGTATCTTTAATCATTAGTGCCACCAGCCGGACGGTACAATTAAAAACCGCCATATCGCTGATGCTTTAATGCCGCTGTACAACATACAAACCGAAAACTGAGAATGGCTTACCTATTACAGAAATTTGAAACTACTGCAAGGGGTTTCTTAATCGTCATCCTGTTAACATTATGGAAGCCTGTTACTGCCCAGGAAAACAGGAATAAAAGCGATCAATATGTGGACGCTTATAAAAAATACCTCAACGCGACATGCCCGATAGTCAAAGACAGTATCCACCACTTTGTATATTTCTCAAGAGATCGGGAAAACATTATTGACCATCCGCTACTGCAGCATCCCCGTTTCGAAGGTGCGCAGATCATGTATTCCTGGAGGGACTTTGAAGTGCAAAAAGGGAAATATGATTTTACTATTTTACAGCAAGACTATGAATACCTTAAAAAATTTGGCAAAAAGATCTTTATCCAATTACAGGATGCCACTTTCAATCCTGCATATAAAGCATTTCCAGATTATTTAGCAACGGATGAATACAATGGCGGCGCTACCTATCAATACAATGATGCCGGGAAGCCCGAAGGCTGGGTTGCAAAACGCTGGAACAAAAAAGTGCGGGAACGATTTGCATTACTGCTGCAAGCATTGGGAACAGCATTTGACGGAAAAATAGCCGGCATTAATCTCCAGGAGACTGCTATTGGCATTAGTTCAAAAACAGATACCAGTTTTTCCGAACAGGGATATATCCAGGGATTAAAAGAAAACATGCTGGCTTTGAAAAAAGCATTTCCAATATCCACCACCATGATCTATGCGAATTTTACCCCGGGAGAATGGCTGCCCTGGAATGATAAAGGTTATCTCCGGAGCCTTTATGAATATGGTGAGCAAATTGGCGTCGGCCTTGGCGGACCAGATTTAATGGTCACCAGGAAAGGACAATTGAATCATGCACTAAAATTCATGCATGAAGGAAAATATACCGTTCCAATTGGCATTGCAATCCAGGATGGCAATTACTTTGGTAAAACCGGTGATGAAAAGCCGGATACAGCAAATGCACCCCGGCAAAACCTTGTTCCGTTATTACATGCTTTTGCCAAAGATTTTTTGAGGGTGAGTTATATGTTTTGGGTGGATCAGGAGCCTTATTTTAAGGAGGATGTGTTGCCTTGCTTTTCAAAACACCGGTAAAGAAGTACTGTAACAACATTCGTTTTTTCAATTAGGGCCGGACGTTGAAACAATCATCGGCAGTGCATATCCAGGCTCCATATTCGGGGGAAGGAATTTTGCCGGCCTTTAGTTATAAAACCCGGCTTTTTAGCTATGAATGTAGCCTCAGTTCCAGGCGGGTACTGGTTTGATGTTTACAGAGATCCTGCCATGTTTTTAACTACTCCTCAATGATAAGGACTGCTCAATTACAATTCAATAACAAATCGTTCAAAAGTGTTTCGGGGATGGGAATGCGTAACTTCGTAAACCATGGTTTCCCACAACTAATTTTCATATTCAATAGACTCAGCACATGAAAAGGTTTATTTCTTACATTTTTGTTCTTGCATTTTGTTCTCCTGTCATGGCACAAAATGTAGGCATTGGCACCACCTCACCAACGGCAAAATTACAAGTTGCCGATGGCAGCGTGGTATTTAGTACATCCGGCCTGCCGCCAGCTAATCCAGGAAATCCGCCAATACAAGGAGGTGGAAGAAGAATGATGTGGTATGTCGATAAAGCGGCCTTCAGGGCTGGGTATGTAGCTTTAGATGGAGGTACCTTTTGGGATAAGGATAATGTGGGCGAAAGCTCTTTTGCCACAGGGTATAATACCCAGGCTCAAGGCTCTTATGCAGTAGCATTAGGCTACAGGGGCAGTGCATTGGGGACCGGCTCTACCGTGCTTGGCGGCAACGGTGTGGCCAGCGGCTTGTTTTCAACATCAATAGGCGGAGCAAACACGGCCAGCGGTGACTATTCGGTTGCCATGGGAACACATGTAAACACAAATGGCAAAACCGGTGCTTTCTTTTTTGGGGATAGCGACCCAAATAATAACGGCACAAGAGCGATTGGATTTAACGACCAATTTGCAGCCCGTTTCAATGGGGGATATTATTTTATTTCCAGCGATGCAGCAAGCGATATTGGTGTAAGAGTACTGGCCGGTGGCAATAGCTGGAGCACTATCAGCGATGTGCGGTTAAAAGAAAATTTTTTACCTGTAAATGGTGAAGCGGTTTTAAAAAAGATGGCGGTCACCCCGCAATACACGTGGAACTACAAAGGGCAGGATGCGAAAACATTTCGGCACTATGGTCCGATGGCGCAGGATTTTTTTCAGGCTTTTGGTAAAGACGCCTTAGGAACCATCGGCTGTGATACGCTGATTAATCAACATGATTTTTTAGGTGTAAGCTTGATTGCCATACAGGCCCTTGAAAAACGCACTGCCGATCTGCAAACAGAGAACAATGCGCTGCAAAAAAAGAACGAATCGTTAGAGGCCAGGCTAGAGAAGCTTGAAAAGATATTGAATAATGAATGATGCACATATAAATGATGCTTATGGGGACAGGAAGTGACAACTCAACCATGCACTGAAATTCATGCACGAAGGAAAATATAATGTTCCAATAGGCATTGCGGTACAGGATGGTAATTACTTCGATACAACCGGTGATGAGTAGCCGGATGCAGCCAATGCCTCCCGGCAAAACCTAGTTCCCTTATTTCATGCCTTTGCCAAAGATTTTTTGAGGGTGAGCTACATGTTTTGGGTGAATCAGGAGCCTTATTTTAAAGAAGATGTGCTGGGTTGCTTTTCAAAATGAAAGTGAAGAGGTGATAACGCAAACGATATTTTCTGTAACACAGGCTGGACAGACTTTTTTTAGGGAAAACAAAGGCGGCCCTTCAAGGTTTTGCAATCCTATTGCAACTTAAACAAGGTATTTTGTGGATTGCCGAAACGGATTTTTTATAAACTATACAATATGCATGATGCTCCGCCAATGGAAAACGGGCATTTCGTAATATGCATTTTTAGGTTAGATTGCGGGCAATACCAACAATACAAACGTTGTACGAAAATACTTTCCTTAATGCTTACATTCGACGGACAACATATAGGCAATATTTTTTTAACGGAAATAAATCAATCGTTGGACTGCTACCAATATGAGGTCAAAAAAGACGGTCGAATAATTAGCACGATATACTGCTCTTCATTGTTGTCACTGATGATATTGCCTCATGTTACCTTAAGAGTCGATAGAGAGCGAAGGCTATTAAGAAAAAACCATCACAAAATGTTCAATCAGCGTACCGGAACACTTGAAGGCACGTTTGACTTTCCTGATTGGCAGTCCGCTTCCCATACAAGGTGTATAGTGTGGTTTACAGACAACTCCGTTTATTCATTCAATCAAAATAACGACCACCGAAAGCTTTTGAAACCAAAAACATGGAACGTACTTAGGTTTGAAATGACTAACAGCGAAAACACAATTTGCTATATTGGGACTCAATCTTTTGGCGAAATTGAATGCACAAATGAGAAGAACCTACTACCGATAGTTTCAGGAATTTTTATCATTGATGAAAAGTTCCGTATTATGAATGAATCAAATTAGCACCTTCCAACAAGAGAAAGGTTTACCACTATACTGGTTCGTTAAGGTGTAGAAATAGTTGTTTCCCAGTTCCAGTCGCCGCATGCTATATCGTTAACCAAAAAGGCTTCAAAAAAGCTAAGCCCTCAAATTCCACTGCAAAATGTTTGGACTTTTAAAAAAAATAAATGGTGATAGGGAAGTGACAACGAATCCTGGCGTTCTTTTTCGTCGGGATATTGAGACCTCCGAACTAAAAGTACATGGACTCAAACTTCAGGACAACGCTGAATTAATCCCGCTTGAGAAAATTTCAACAACTACATTTGAAAAAGCGCCGCCAGATATTCTTTACTTTCCAAACGGCGGGACTAAACAAACCTGGAAAGACAACAAGGTTTATTATGAGTGTCCAAACGGCGTTAAAGAGTACTTTTTAGCCGACAGAATAAAATCCGTCCTTGACTTTGGTGGAATACTACATATGGGATCGGGAGCCAAATACGTAATTCGTGACAGGTTGATAATCGGAATTGGAATCCATCAAGGCATTGTGGCGCCTTTCCAAAAAATATCTAAAGAAAAAATTGAGAAAAAATTTGGCCCGGCTTCAAAAATTGAAGAAGATTACGAACAAACAGATGGCGAACTTTGGAATACTACCTACTTCTATGATAACCGAAACATGATAATTAATTTTTTTGAGCCAGACAATGAAATTAATTTTATTAACATCGGCCTGTTTCGTTTTGAGCTTGACACCAAAGTACCTTAACATAAACTGAAATGTATCGCAGGAATTTATAACAGTAACGGCACTATTATTTCGACATCACTTTTCATAAAATAATACTACTACAAACCTGGTAAAAAAAGATGAAATTTAGCAAATACAAAATTGACAAAATGTTTCGTCTTGGATATAATCTCGCTTTTGAGACGAAAGCTAAAAAGAAAAACTGGGACGACATATTTTCTTTGTGGTATTGCGCTGCAACTTGCGGACATAAAAGGGCCCAATTTTATTTAGCCACTTGTTACGATCATGGCTATGGCACAGAAGAAAATATTGAATTAGCATACAAATGGTTTCTAAAAGCCGCCAGGCAAGGACATATGGAAAGCCAGTTCAACATTGGTTTTTTTTATGCCAAAGGTGAATATGTTAAACAAGATTATAAAAAAGCATTTTACTGGTATTCTTTATCGGCATCTGAAGGTGACACAGAAGCTCAGCGAGATTTAGGTTACTTATATTTTTACGGACTTGGTATAAAAAAGGATAGCAAAATTGCTGTTGAATGGTACAAAAGAGCTGCTTCGAAAAACGATGAGAAAGCATTTTATAATTTGGGGCTTTGTTATAAAAATGGTGACGGGGTCACTCAATCAAAACGTTGGGCCAAACATTATTTTTTAAAAGCTCTTGAGTACGGACATAAAGAAGCTAGAAAGCAATTGAAATCATTAGGGTGATGTAAAAATATTCCCGCCAGCACGCGGTTTTCTGATAAAGGGCCTGTAGAATGGGGATACTAACCTCATTGCGTTATTACGATTTTGTTTCGGCGGCACAGTCACAGATGAACTTTTGAATTTATTATCATCTTTATATCTTTCAGGGGTTATTTCGGGATGAGGTTTTTCAAATACCCAAATCTCTGTAAGCCCTAAACGTATTGTAAAGCACCACAAAAAAAATTGACAATGAAACCCATCCCCACCCTCTACCAATGGGCAGGCGACATGAAAACCTTCATAACCCTATTCTCAAAATTCTACGACAAAGTTTTGAAAGACGATCTCCTCGGCGAAGTTTTTAAAAATATGTCACCGGAACATGTACAGCATGTGGCGCATTTTGTGGCGGAGGTTTTTGGCGGCGATAAATTATATACGCTGAAAGATGGCGGCAGCCACGCAAAAATGATCGGGGAACATATTGGCAAAATGTTGACGGAAAATAAACGGCAACGTTGGGTGCAGCTACTGTTGCAAACTGCCGACGAGGTCGGGCTCAAAAGCGACCCGGAATTCCGGTCTGCCTTTGTGGGTTATATCGAATGGGGAACAAGGTTGGCAGTGATCAATTCTCAACTCACCGAAAACCCCATGGATACCAACGAACCGATGCCTTCATGGGGTTGGGGCGAAACAGGCGGGCCGTATATTCCAAATGATCAGTAAGCAGGAGGAGCAAGATTCATCGTTAACACCTGGTAAGATTTTTCGCCGTACAAAATACCCTGCAGCCCGTATTGTTCCGCAAACAAAGAATAATAATTTTGAGGAAAATGATTGACTATGAAATGCCAGGTAATCACTGCTGATTCATTTCCCGGCGGGGCAAATAAAATCCATCAACTCAGAAAAATTGTATTGACGCTTATACTCACAGCGGTTGTGGCAATCGTGTATGCACAGGATAGCATCCATTTTACACGCCCAGGCGATTACTATGCAATCTTATTGGAGTACACCGGGGACGTGAAAGATGGCAAAGCCAACGGGTATGGAGAAGCGAAGGGCAGAGACATTGGCTATAAAGGCTATTGGAAAGACAATGATTTTAATGGCAAGGGAATATTATCAGACAAATCGGGCGTAAAATATGAAGGCGAATTTTTAAATGGAAAAATGCACGGAAAAGGAACCCGCAATTATTTTGTTGGTTGCACCTATACCGGCAGTTTTGTAGATGGAAAGCAAACCGGTTGGGGCAAAGCTACCTACCCGGACAGTACCGTCAAAGAAGGTTATTTTGTTGAAGATCAATTTAAGGGAACCGTCATGACGCCGGAATTAGCCCTTGCCCTGTTGCCAAAAGAATCGCTTTTTTTCAGAATGACGAATGCGAATAATCCTGCGCTATATGCCAGCTACAAGGGTGAGGTAAAGAATGGCCAGGCGAATGGTTATGGCGAAGCAGTGGTTACCTGGCAAGACAGTTATGCCGACGACAAAACATTTGAAACCTACAAAGGCTATTGGAAAGACAATATGTACTACGGAAAAGGAACCCTGGCTAAAAAAGGTGGCAGCACATACGAAGGCGATTTTATGTACGGCAGGCCACATGGTAAAGGCGTCTATACTTATGAAGGCGGTGGTAATTATACAGGCGATTTTGTGAACGGACAACGGCAGGGAAAAGGGGTAATGACTTATAGCAGCGGCAGCAAGGAAGATGGGGAATGGGGCAGTGATCAATTCAGGGGCGACGGAAAAACATTGCCTTCGAAATATTTTCGTGTACGCACACCGGAGGAAATTGCAGCTGAAGAAACCGCCAAACAGGCGGTAATAACAAAGGAAAAAGATGCCTTACAGGCGCAACTGACAAAAGAAAAAGACGCGAAGGATCCTTGTAAAATGGGTTGGGGTGTTTATGGCTACGAACGTGGTAACACGCGGAATTACCAGGGGCAATATGTGATACTGAGTGAATTCGATTGTAAAAAGGATGTGTACAAACTGTATCGTCCTGCGCAGCAACATTGGATATCAAAAGAAAAATTTGAGACGGGCTACTATGACGCTCCCGGCGCAGCATTCAGGGCATACAGTAACCTCCCTGATAAACATTTTGCAACCTGTAGAAAATGCGAGGGCGATGGCAGCGAAGAAGTAACTATCTACACCACCAAAACAAAAGAATTGCCCTGGGGCTATTTTTCCGGCATTCAAACCACCTCTACAAAGACCACTTCAAAGACGCATACGCAAACATGCAAAGTTTGTGATGGTGCCGGTGTTTTGCTGCGGTAAGCGGCTTTTTAATGCTTTAGAGCAAGCCGCGTGCTTTTAGAAGCAATATCAAAAAACCTCATGCAAAAAAACCTCCCGGGATTCACAGTAAGCCAATGAGGCCTCCAATCTTTGTATACAATAGCTGCAGAGGTTATTATGACGATGTCGAGCGTGCAGCCGGTCATTGCGAGGCTGGGTTCTTGCCCAGCCGAAGCAATCTCCTGCTATTTATCAGCCTAACCCCGGCTCAGTAAGCCACTGATTAATAGCAAGCAGATTGCTTCGGGCACGAACCCTCGCAATGACGGGCCTATAGGTGTGTTCGTGCATGGGTAAACAGTTACAGTTGAAAAACTTATCGACAAAGTCATTACAAGCTTACAGTGACGATGTCGGGCTTGCTGCCGGTCATTGCGAGGCAGGGTACTTGCCCAGCCGAAGCTATCTCCAGCTATTGACCGGTTGGCTTACTGCGCCGGGGTTGGGCTGATAAATAGCTGGAGATTGCTTCGGGCACAGCTTGCCCCGCTAAAACGGGGAACCCTCGAAATGACGGGCCTATAGGTGTGTTCGTCGTTGTCTCACAGACCACCAGCGGAGGACTAATGTTCCAACAAAGAAACCCTACAACCGGAGCATTCAAATTCAGTGGTTGGTGGACAAACACCAAACCCTCCTACAGCGACTTGGTAACAGAATATAATATTGGCACTCCGCATATTGTCCCCCGCTGGCGGGGGAATTTTTACCGGCAGGTAAAAATGGGGGGTGGGAATGAGGATGCCGGATACTATTTGGAAAAACAGGGAAGCTTACAGGTTGTGTCTCAGTTTAAATTTCCAGTATCGTCCTTTTTCGTGATGATGTCTGCGTTTCATTTTAAAATGTGAGACAGGTTTGATATTGTGCAAAATCAGGTCGTGCATAATTAATTATTCACAGCCTGATTTTGCACAGGGTTTGTGTAAAAACCTTTTGTGTTTAATTAATTATGCACGAACTGATTTTGCACAACTTCTTCCAGGCCTAATAACTGGCAAATGAATGGTATCGAAAGTTCAAAATGATACATGACCTACAGTCACAACAATAAGGTCGTAAAAATGTGTCCTTTTGCAAATGAAAATCGAAAAGGTCACAGAAAATTTCATGCGGGTTCACATTCATGGGCGGACACACAGGTCCGCCCCTACGGGGAACATTGCCTGGCGGGGCAACATATTTGATGGATTGGCTTAATTTCATCAGATGAAAAGACGTTTTTACTTTCCTTTCCTCGTAACGCTGGTTACTCAGTTAGCAATGGCCCAATCACCCGAAGTATTGGCCATCAGGAAATACGGGCTAAAAAATTCCGGTAGCATGATCAGCGAGTTTGCCGATTTTTTGGCCTTACCCAATGTAGCTGCAGACCCTGCCGGCCAGCAAAAGACAGCGGCGTTTATTATGGGCATGATGAACAAACGGGGTATTCAGAAAGTACAATTACTTGAAGCATCCACCGCCGGGGTACCGGCAGCCGTGTATGGCGAGGTGATGGTTCCAGGTGCCAAAAAAACATTGATTTTCTATGCGCATTACGACGGGCAGCCGGTGAATCCCGCACAATGGGCGAAAGGCCTCTCTCCTTTTGAACCCAAATTATTTACCAATGCGATCGACAAAGCCGGTGCGAATATCCCATATCCTGCAGATGGCATTTATAACAGGGACTGGCGAATCTATGCCCGTGGCGCTTCCGATGATAAAGCCGGTGTTGCTGCTATTTTGAACGCTTATGATGCGATCATCAAAAGCGGCCTGGCTCCAGGTTGTAACCTGAAATTTTTCTTCGAAGGTGAAGAGGAAGCCGGGTCGCCCCATTTGAACGAAATACTGGACAAATACAAGACCTTACTCCAATCTGATCTCTGGATCATTTGCGACGGGCCGGTGCATCAATCGGGCAAAAAACAAATCGTGTTGGGTGTTCGCGGCGACACACATATTGATCTTACGGTGTATGCCTCGAAGCGGCCATTGCATAGCGGCCACTATGGCAACTGGGCACCCAACCCGGCCATGATGCTGGTAAAATTGCTGGCATCCATGAAAGACGATAAGGGCAAAGTGACCATCAAGGGCTTTTATGATGATGTCACTCCTTTATCTGCTTCTGAAAAAAAGGCGTTGGATGAAGTGCCTTCAGTGGATGAACAAATGAAAAATGAACTCGGCATTGCCGGCGTGGAAATGCAGGGGCTGTCACTAAGCGAAGCTGTTAACCAGCCTTCGTTAAATATTAATGGCATTCAAAGCGGCAATGTGGGCAAGATGGCTTCCAACCAGATACCAACATTCGCGACGGCCGTGGTAGATCTACGGCTGGTATTGGGTAACGACTGGAAACGGCAGCAACAAAAAGTAATTGATCATATAAAAGCGCAGGGCTACCATGTAACAGATCATGAGCCGACTGATGCAGAAAGAAAAACCTATGCGAAGATCATCAAAGTGATTGGCGGCGATAATGATTATAATGCCCAGCGCACTTCAATGGACTTGCCCATTATACAACAGGTAATTGGCGCCGTTAAAACCACCAGCAGCGATCAGCTGGTGTTGCAGCCAACGATGGGCGGCAGCCTTCCTTTATTTCTATTTGAAAAACACCTCAATGCCAAAACCGTTACCGTTCCCATCGCCAATCATGATAATAACCAGCATGCTGAAAATGAAAATATCCGCATCGGCAATTTATTGGATGGGATTGAAACGATGGGGGTGCTGATGATGATCAAATGAATGTAAAAAACCTTATACCAAACCCAAGGATCGCAGCCCATGTGGATCGAATTTTGGTAGTGGAACATTACCAAATGGTCAGCCCGTTTTCATTACCCTTATTTGCGAATGGCGTACCCACTATACTTTTCAAATCAACAAACGGCACCCTCGGTAATAGCACAACCACGCATCTTACATTGTTTGGACAAACGATCTTCCCCGAAGCGATCCGGTTTACAGAAGGCTTTACCCTGATCGCTTATTTTTTCAAGCCCTGGTCATTGTATTCGCTTTTTGGGGTTACTGGCCAGGAGTTAACGGATAAACCCATTGACCTGAATTTGCTGGCACCCAAAAAAACAATCACGCTCCAGGAGCAATTACTGAATGCCGGTACCACGGAAATTATGATCGGTTTATTAGATGACTATATTTTCCATTTAATATCCCATGCAGCAAACGACTCTCCCATTATCACTTATGCTGCCACCCAAATGGCAGTACACGCTTCAAAAGAAATTTTAGTGAAGGTGCAAAAGGACCTGCACCTGACCGAGAGAACCTTCCAGAGAATATTTGAAAAAAATATTGGTGTGGCGCCAAATCTCTACAGGCGGATCTGCCAGTTTAATGCCGGTTTCCAGCAATTAAACAGCCGAAAGTTTCATAAGCTATCCAACATCGCTTTTGAAAACGGCTACGCAGATCAAAGCCACTATATCCGCGCTTTCAGGGAGTTTACGAACCTCACACCGAAGGATTATCTCAATTTCGGTTCAGAGGCATAATCGTAAGAATGTCGGTTTTGTTCTATTTTTCCGCTTTTGCCAAATCTAGTTTTGTGGAACATTCATCATCTAAAAAATTAGAAAAATGGCAAATCAAATGTATCCCTGTTTATGGTTTGACGGACAAGCCAAAGCGGCAGCAGACTATTACTGCTCCATTTTTAAAGACTCAAAAATCCTCGCGGAAAACCCGATCGTAGTCCAGTTTGAGTTGAACGGAAACAAGTTTATGGCATTAAATGGCGGGCCGAAATACAAATTTTCACCGGCGACCTCCTTTGTCATTGAATGCGACACACAGGAGGAAATTGACCACTATTGGGCCAGTCTCGGCGAAGGTGGCCGTTACGACCAATGCGGCTGGCTGGATGACAAATATGGTGTTTCCTGGCAGGTGGTGCCGGCGGTGTTACATACACTTATGGCTGATCCGGAGAAGGCACCGGGAGTGATTCAGGCGTTTATGAAAATGTCAAAATTTGATATACAGGCGCTGGTGGATGCGTAGGGAATCAATGAAGGAATGAGGGAATGAGGGAATGAGGGAATGAGGGAATGAAGGAATGACGGAATGAAGGAATTGAATTCTTAGATTTTCATGGAGCATCTTTTTGTCTTAAAATCTATCGCTGAACAGAAGCTGTTCGGCGATTTTTTGAGGCCGTGGTCGGTGTCTCACCGGCCACCAGCGGAGGGCAACCATTCCAACACCAGACACCGGGGTCGCAGCATTCATCAAAGTCATTGGTCGGTGAGACACCGACCAATGACTTTGATTTTATCATGCGTGGGTGGTTAATGTTCGAAGTACCGCACACGTCGGGGTTTCACGTAAGATTCCTGAAATTTGAAGTGCCTGCTGTGAAAACCCCGCCGGGAAACTTATAAATTTGAATCGTCAGTATACTTATTTAAAACGGAAAGGTACAGTTTAAGGCAGCGGCCGGGTCTCACCAAACACCAGCGGAGGGCAACGATTCCAGCATTAGACACAAGGGTCGCAGCATTCATCAAATTCAGTGGTCGGTGAGACACCGACCACGGCCTCCGTGGGGCCCCAGGTTGACAGCATTGAACTTAATGCCATTGCACATGGAGCATTCCCGGCCGCATTTCAGTCGGTACACGCCGCATATACAACTAACTACTCCAGCCATGAGTTAGCGCCCCCCTCCGTGGAGTGCAACCCTACTTTTACCTTCTAAATAAATGAAACATGAAGAAGGTCTACACATCCATTTTATTACTAATCGCTGGTTTCTGTACCCATGCACAAACCTACCTTGCCTTGCAGGATTTTTCAACGGCCAGTAATATAACGCCACCTGCCGGCTGGTCGAATATTTCGTACAACGACAGCCCGAATCATGTATGGAAATTTGCAACCGTAAAACCCTACTACCTCCCTACCGATCTTTATGGCGATGGTGTAGCGTTTCCTTATGCGGTGATTAGCAGGTCGACCTATGATTTTTCTCTCCCCGACACGAAGCTGTCGACCCCTTCCTTTTCTACCTTAGGCTCTACCCATGCTACACTGGAATTTTCTGAATTTTTCAGGTGGCAAACCGGCAACAGTTATACGATCGACTACAGTGTTAATGGCGGCGCCGATTGGGCCTTACTGGAAGCACGGGACAAAGACACATACCAGGGTTGGCAAGGCGGCGGCAAATGCACCCATACCACCATCCCTTTACCTGCGGATGCCCAAAACAAGGCAGCCGTAAAAATCCGCTTTTCATATAAAATTGTAACTGCTGCATTTTTTTGGGCGCTGGACAATATTAAAGTCACCAACCGCCCGCCTGCAACCCGCACAGCTGCCACAACGGGTGGTTTTTGGTCGGACGCCAGCACATGGGTTGGCGGCATTGTTCCCGCTTTTATAGACAATGCGGTGATACCTGACAATGCCTTCGTGATTATTGACATTCACCCAAGAGTCAAAAATTTAACGGTTGGAGGTGGCACTTCGGGGTATTTAAAATTCGATAATTCAATGTATAATTACCTGGAAGTGGATCAAACCCTTGAAACCAAACCGGGATCCAATTTTCAACCGAATTACAACAGTACCGAAGGGAGAGAAATTAATGTAAAAGGCAACCTGGTATTAAATGGCAACAGCGACTTTTCGCCGCCGGGAACGATCCTCAGGCTGATCGGAACGGGCATTCAAAACATTGACGGATCAGGTGGATTGGGTGGTATTGCAGCCCCCATTCGCAGACTGCACCTGCAAAGTGGCGGCGGGGTTAACATCAACCGGACGCTAACGGTTACAGAAGAGGCCACCATCTACTGCCCCGTAAATAATGGAACCTATCTTCATTTCGATAATAATACAGGCATTGGCATTGACAGCGTGCAGTTGACAAAGGTTAACGACTTCAACCTTTCAAGCCCTGTATTGGTAGCGCCGGGCGCAACATATTACGTTAGGTATAACCAGGATGACTATAATACCGTAGCAGCCACTACAGGTAATGAGATACCTGCTTCGGGCATGATTCATAGTTTATCTGTTGCCAATTCAAAAGGGCTAACCGTAAACACCAATATCAAATTGACTTCAGCCTTTCCCCTGAACTTGTATTTTGGCGTCATCACGATTAATCCTGCCAACAGCATCACCTGCACCAATTCTGCCTACGATGGTGCTGCGGGTTACAATGGCGCCTATTTGCAGGGTGGTGAATTCGTTCTCACCTGGGCCGGTACCGCCACGAAAACATTCCCCGTAGGATCGCATGGCGTACCTGCCACCATCACATTCAACAATATGCAGGCAAATGGAACGATTGGTGTGCAATTATTAAACAGCGGCCTGGGATCTGCTGGTACCGGTCTTACGGCATTATCCGCTACCCGCCGCTGGTATAGCAGGCTCTTAACAGGAACCTATACCAGCTATGCTTCGGTAACCATTCAGTTAAACGACAATGATAATTTTGGTACTACGCCCGACGCGGTGAAGAGAGTGGCTTTTCAAACCTCATTGGTTTCAGCATATAACAGTGTTGGCCAGGCCAGCCTGGATTATACCGGGATCAGGTCGGCAACCGTGCAGACACTGCTTGGCTACCATGCATTGGGCATTTCCGCTGGTTCCATTCCACTGTTATTTACAGGCAGCGCCGGCACCAATAACTGGGGCGATGCGTTTAACTGGAGCAATAATTTGCTACCAGCCAACACCGATGAAGTAATTATCGACGGCAACCGTACCATCAACCTCGCCAGTGGCCCCGGCAACTATTTTGCAAAAAACCTGACCATACGGCCTGGCAGCACAATCAATAGTCTTTTATCAAATAGCCTGACTGTAGGGCCGCCGGCCGCTAACAACGCATTTCTAAGGGTCTATGGAAATTTTAATATGACGAATGGCACGATAACCGTAAAAGGTAATGCCGCATTGGCGATGGGCCACCGGAACAACAGCAGTTTCCTCATGAGTGGTGGTAATTTAATTATCGATGGAAACAACGGAGGTAATACTGCAACCAGCGTAACTGCTTTCACACCCATGCTACAAATTGGCAACGGAAGTTTTAGCGACCCGGTGATCAATGGTACCGGCGGCACCGTCACAATCGTGGATCCAAATGCCGCAAGCACTAGCAAGGCAAACGCTGTTGAAATATATGGTTCCAACAGTCCCGGATTCATGGCCAACCTTGCCGGAACCAGTTTCAGATTTGGAGATGGCATCAGCACCGATGCCTGCCAGGCACAAGGATTTGTATTCCAAACATCTGACGGCTCAGTAAATCTTCCATTGGGTCAAGTGATTGTGGATACAAGAACCGACGCAAATGGTAACCGTTTTGTGAGTAGCGCCGACTTAATGTACCGTGCCAGTGATATTTCCGGTAACCTCACCGTTAATACAAATGGTGAAATCCGTACATTTTTCCACCCGTCTAATCCTTATGGCGATATACCGGTAACACCGTTGGTAGTGGGCGGTAATATCATTAATAATGGTGTTATCCGCATCTTAAACTCAGACAGTGGACGACTGGTATTAGGTCGCAACACGATTTATGAAAACCCTGAAATTACGGCTCCACAAACGATCAGTGGTTCCGGTAGCTGGACTACCAGTTTGTATAGCATCAATAACAGCCTGAGCAGTCTAACGATAAATAACAAAGGCGGTGTTACACTGAATATGCCCCTCACAGTTGTGCAGAATCTTGCCTTACTGAAAGGTGTGTTGCATACTTCAGCAACCAACCTGGTGACACATGGCGAATATTTCTATCATACCCCGGGAACGCTTACTATTGACAGCGGCTATGTATCCGGACCTATCAAGCGGCTGATACCAGCTGCAGCATTCTCAGATTCCACCGGGTTATTTCCTGTGGGTGGTGGTGGGTTTTACCGTCCTGCAAAAATCAATTTTACTGTTGCACCTGCTGGCGGCGGTTCTATCACCGCCCAATTTATAACAACCAACCCCGGGAAAACCGGACTGCCCTTGAACGATAATGGTGTTTTCATTGACTCCATTACAAAAAGCGGCTACTGGGAAATAACAACCAGTGATGTGTCCGGAGGAACATACAACGTGGAATTGACGGGTAATGGCTTTGGAGGTATTACCAACCCAGCCCAACTTCGGGTGGTTAAACGCAGCAATGCCGCTGCACCCTGGACGTTACAAGGCACTCATGCTCCAGGTAGTGGCTTTACAGCAAAACGTAACGGCCTCACAGGTTTCAGCCAGTTTACCATTGCCTCCAACGGCGCACAGAATAGCTTGCCTGTTACCTTACTATATATCCGCGGCCAAAAACAGGGAACGGTCAACACCATTTACTGGGCTACTGCTACTGAGATCAACAATCATGGCTTTGAACTGGAACGCAGCGCTGATGGTATTCATTTCAGTACCGTGGTATTTATCGCCAGCCGTGCTTCGAATGGCAACAGCCAGTCAGTTTTAAATTACCAGTTTAGCGATGACAAAGGATTTTCCGGTCGCAGTTTTTACAGGATCAGGCAAATCGATAAAGATGCACGTGTTTCATTCAGCAGCATCGTTACCATAAAGGATGCCGCGGCTGGCTTTAGTATCGATGGAGTCTATCCAAACCCTGCGGTGCAAACACTCCATGTTTCTATCCCGGTAACAGCCAGTGGAAAGGCACAGATCATGATGACCGATTTAAGTGGCAAAACAGTAATGCAACAAACAGTTGGTTTGCAGAATGGTGACAATATCCTGAACCTGGATGTAAGCAGGTTAAGCAAAGGAGGTTATATAGTAAAAGTGATCAATGAAAAAGGAAATAGCAGCATTAAAAGTTTTGTAAAACAATAATCGTAAACCCACACATCTTACCCAGGCCATCCCAAGCAATTGAGATGGCCTTTTTTAGGGCAGGGCTATAATGGATTGTACAAGTTAATAAATGCCAACTACAGGTTACGGCCCGCCAAAAGTTTACGATACCGAATATCTCTGGCCAAAAATTTGTACTGTTGTTTTAAATCCCCAATATGACACACGGAAAAAATTTAACGGCAGTAAAGCAACTGGCAATTTATATCGGCAACTGGAGCATCGAAGGCACGAATTTTTCCACGGATCCAGAACAACCTGAAACAGCCGTAACCGGTGAAAATAAAACTGAATGGATGACAGGCGATTTTTTTATAATTGATCACTGGCGCCACATAGCGGGCGATGGTGGTCATATCGGCATTTCTATTTTGGGATACGATGCAGATGCACAACAGTTGTATACACGAAATTTCGACAACCTGGGTTTTGAAAGGAAATACATGATTGAATCGGATAATTTTACCTGGAAACTAACGGGCGGGACAGAGCGTGCCACGCGGGTTTTCAGCACTGATGGTCAGACTTTCGAAGAGCGTTGGGAAGTACTTGGCGCAGATCAAACCTGGAAGCCGCTTTGTATTATGCATGGGAAAAAGATGTAATTGAAATTACCTACCCGCTCCATATTTATCCCAACTTAATTACAAACTCCGAAATCTTTCGTAGATCTCTTATCTTTGTTCAAAATAGCCCAAGTGCCAGGCTTGAATGAACAACAAATAAGATATCAGTCATTTATGAATTATTACACGCGGATTTTCATTGCAATTTTTTTAATAGTCACTTTTTCTGAGGGCGCAGCTCAATCGCAGAAAAAAAAGCTTTCTGACTTAGCATCTCGGCTGGCTAGTAACCAGCTTTTTAATGGGAATATGCTGATAGCAGAGAAAAAGAAGATCGTTTTTGAAAGCAGTCACGGCTATTTTGACATTGACCGCCAGCTGAAACATACCCGTCTAAGCCAGTTCCCGATTGCATCTGTAAGTAAAACGTTTACTGCCACTGCCATTTTGCAATTGAATGAAAAGGGGCGATTGCAACTGGACGACCTGGTAATAGTTTACCTACCGGATTTTCCGTATGGGGATATTACGATCCGACACCTGCTGAGCAATACGTCCGGATTGACCGATTATTATGTGATGTTTGACAGCCTGCTCAAAGCCGACTCCAGCCGCATCATCACTAATAAAGACATTATACCCGCATTTATCCAACAGCAAATTAAAACCCGCTTCAAACCGGGTGAGCGATGGGACTATAATAACCTCAACTTTTGCGTGCTCGCCCTGATCGTGGAAAAAATTACCGGTCAATCATTTTCAGATTACCTGCAGCAATCTATCTTTTTACCTGCCGGAATGCGGGACAGTTATCTGCCTGTTGATCGCAGGGTCCGGGAAAATACCGTAGCCACACTTTACGGGTATAGAAACACATATACTGAACAATTAGAAAACGTGGATTCGCTGACGGCACCATTCCTGAGTTATACCCGGAGTAATTTTTATGGCAATGGTGGCATCATCAGCACCACATCAGACCTCTACAAATTCGACCAGGCGCTGTATGCTAATAAATTGCTTTCAAAGGAAAGTTTGGACAAGGCATTTACACCTGCACGCCTTAACAGTGGCGCAGTCGCCGGCTATAAACTGGATGATCGTGAGGTTAGCTACGGACTTGGTTGGGAAATATTTACCGATACCAGCATGGGGAAAATCGTGTTTCACGATGGGTCAATACCCGGCCTTACCAGCATACTGGTGCGCAATCTCTCACGGCAGCAAACGATTATTATTCTCGATAACACAGGAAGCTCCAAAATTTTTGCCACATCCAATGCAATGGTGCAACTGCTCAACTACCAGCCTTATCAGCAGCCGGGAAAAAGCCTGGCCCGCAGCTATGGTAGCCTGTTGGTGAAGGGCCTTACTTCAAACGCCGCATCGCTGCTAACCAATTACCTGGAACATAAAAATAGTTATGAAGCCAGCGAACGCGAATTTATCCGGATGGGATACGAGTTGCTGCGTAGCAATCAAACCAGCGCATCACTCCACACTTTTGAATCCGCGACCCGCCTCTTTCCGGATAGCTGGAATGCATTTGATAGTTATGGCGAAGCACTGATGCAGAGCGGGAAAAAACAGGAGGCTATTGATGCCTATAAGAAATCCCTTGTTTTAAATCCGGGGAATGACCATGCAAAAAAAGCGCTGGAAGGATTGTAGAAACGTGCTCAAATTTTCTGTGATGGTGTAGCCCATCCGACCGTCATTGCGAGAAGGGTTCTTGCCCGACGAAGCAATCTGCCTGAACTGTCCACCTCTGCTGTATCGAACGGGGCTTTGTTGTAAGGTGCAGATGTACTCCAGGTTTCAGGCAGATTGCTTCGGGCAAGAACCCTCGCAATGACTAACTTAGATTGGGGGGCGTTAAGTCCGGGTAATCCCGCCGCCAAATAAGTAAACTCATCTTTACATTAAACTTTCATGTCGTGGAAACGCTGTCAAAAAACTATTTACAACTCAACAACCGGAAGGTTATTGTCATCACAGCCGTACTGGTGCTGGCTTTTGTAGTGCTAACAATATTGCAGGATTTGTCGGAGGCCAGGTTTCGCAATCGTTCTTTTTATCTTTCTGAGTCCTTTATGTTTAGTTCGTTCTGGTGGCTGTTTGTACCGGTTATGTACGGACAGTACGTCTTTGCAAAACAAAAAAAACCGGCACCACTATCTTTAAAAATTGCGCTGATCTGTATTCCTTTCTTCCTGCACCTTTTTGCTTTTCCCGGGTTGGTATGGGTGATTTCAAAACTGTTTTACTACCATACCTTCCGCTACTCACAAACCTTTCAATATACGGTAGCGGAATACTTATACCTGTTGCTGTTCTTTTATTCGGTACCGGTTGGCATGTATTTTCTGTTGCGGGCGAAAAAAACATCGGCAAATGCCAACATCTTCGAAAAATCAGAAACCGTTTCTGCAGATACGATCCCGGCAGCTGTTTATGTAACACCGCCGGCCCCAACAGTCACGTCATTTATTGTGGCGGAGGGAACCAGGCGTGTTCAAATTGCCATTGTGGACATTATGTATATCACCGCACAGCCACCGTATGTGAGCCTGCAAACGGCCGGAAAAAAATACCTGCATTCCGCATCATTGAAATCCATGCTGGACCAGGTGGAACCAGGGCCGCTTGTAAGAATTCATAAATCTGCCATTGTAAATATTGACAAGGTCCGGGCCTATACATCGCGGCAGAATGGAGACTATGATCTCACTATGAAAGATGGACAGGAACTAAGGGTCAGCCGTAATTATGCTGCTGCATTCAAAGCTGCATTCGCAGTAAAGTCATCGGGTTAAAGTACAATTCCATCCTCTTGCACCAATGAACTTGGATTTCATGTTGTCAGCAAGCAGTTTTGAAAAAAATTGTTTTATGACCAGGTTTGGAAAAATTTCATGTGTTGCGCTTTTAATGATGTACCAGTTCCTGTCCGGGTGCCAGGGACAAGAAAGTAGCAACAGCCGGGCCAACAACCAGGACGTTGATAAAACAGCGCCGGACAAGTATGGTATGCCGGCAACGCTTGTAGCCAGGGATACCAGTGCCGCCTGGCACGAACCCGGCCAAAAGCTGCTCGTCACCGGCACGGTTTATAAAGCTGGCGGAAAAATTCCGGCGCCAGGCGTGATTATTTATTACTACCACACGAATACTGCGGGAAAATACCAGCACAAACCAAAAGAAACCCGGAGCCTGCCGCCTAACCGCGAAAGACAAACACATGGTTATATCAGGGGCTGGGTAAAAAGCGACAGCAATGGACGTTATGCTATTTATACACTCCGGCCGGGTGTTTACCCAACGCGTGATGAACCTGCTCATATCCATCTCACCCTGCAGGAGCCCGCATTGGAAAAAAGTTATTATATCGATGAATTTGTATTTGATGATGATCCGCTGCTGACTTCTGCCAAAAGAAAAAAACTGGAGAACCGCGGTGGCAGCGGCATGCTCCGTGTCTTAATACAGGGCGACCTGCAAATTGCGGAACATGATATCATCCTCGGGCTGAATATCCCTGATTACCAGGCAAAATCTGCATCTGATATCCAATCTGGTCCTGAAATTGGCGAAGACCAGCCTTCGTTTACACCTTTCCATGCTTTCGGTCCGGATAAGGGTTCAAAGGCCTGCCCGGTTTGTAAATACGGCCGCTATCACGGCATTTTATATTTTGTCGGAGACCACCCAGATTGGGCTAGCATCAAAACATGGCTGACTTTTTTAGATGAACAAAGCAGTTTACGACGCGATTCGCTAAAAGCCTATTTCGTTTATGGCAACAGTGATCAATACGATGATGCTTTCAGGAACAAAATGCTTCTTGCATTGGGCAACGAATTAGGATTGAAAAACCTGGCGCTCACGTTTGTCCCCTCCTTTTCAGATACAAAAAGCGATATAGCGCTTGTAAAAATTAATCCTTCAGTTGAAAATACTTTCATCATTTACCGCCACAGAACCGTTGTCGGCAAGTTTATCAATCTTGCCCCAACGAAAGAAAATTTTGAGCAGATCGTGGCGGTGCTTCAAAAAACAAAAGGCGATTTTTTTCATCTGCAGGAGCCTGCCCATGATTAAGCAGTGGCGATCTTTTTGAAATCTTCAACCTGTAAATACCACTGGACTTACGCAAAGAACTGTCAACTTTTTGCAAGACGAGTCTGATTGTGACAACATTGTTGTGACAATTTAAAATGTCACAATTATTTTGTCACAAAAGATGTCTATTGAAAGTTCCTGGGTTCAATCTTGGTTCCTTCATCTCCCAATCATGTAAGTTTGAGTGCAAATGTTTACGGTGAAAAAAGAAATCAAGATAGAAAATTACGACCCGGCCTGGGCGCTGGAGTTTCAGCAATTAAAATCCGTTTACCAATCGAACCTGGGTGATCTTATTTGTGGCATTGAACATGTAGGCAGCACGGCTGTTGAAGGGCTGGCGGCCAAAGCAATCATTGATATCGACCTGGTTATTGCAGATAGAACAATTCTTGCTGCCGTCATTGAAAAATTGGCGGCATTGGGCTATGCGTACCGCGGTAACCAGGGCATTACAGACCGGGAAGCTTTCAAACGCCTCAGCGATCAAACACCACTTGATGGTTCGGGGCGAACCTGGCCAAATCATCATTTATATGTTTGCCCGCAGGATAGTGTAAGCCTGCGAAACCATATCACCCTTCGTGATGTACTTCGCAGCAACCCTGACAAAATGAAGGCCTATGATGCACTCAAGAAACAACTCGCTGCGGAACATCGCTTCAATATGGATTTGTACATTGAAAAGAAAACACCATTTATTACGGAAATATTAAAGGAAGCTGGTTTTGATGATAGTTCTATTGACAACATCGTCCTTGAAAACCGGGTCTCCAAATAGTTTGGGTGGAACAGCTACACAACAGTATTAATTATTATAAAAACAGCGAAGTCCTGCACTCCGCTGTTTATTATATTCGAACAGGAAAGGTTAATAACCGATTTACTTTTGCGTGATACTTTTCAGGCTGGCTTCCAAACTTGCGATACGTTGGTTAGCTTCTGCCTGGCGTTTGTTGGCTTCTATCAGGTGAAGGGTTAATTCTTCGATTTTCTCCATCATGCGTTTCTGCATGTCGCCCAGTTCAAACCCGTTCTTTTCTACTTCGGCTGCCGCGGGAATATTGGGCAGATGATGGTTAGCGTTGATAAAAGCCTCTGTTTCTTCCAGGCTTTTCAGTTTGTATGATTTCTGAAAGACATAATCGGGCCAGTTGTTTGTGGCTATAACAGTAAATGCGGAGGCAGCGATACTTCCTTTTACGGCAACTTTATAACTGCCCGCGGGTGGAGTGGCGCCACCTACCAGCAACTGGCCGTCGCTGTTGATGAACACCCGGTCGGCACCACCGGAGCGGAATACGATATTGCCATCAGTATTATCCGACACGGTACCGAGCCGGAAGTCATTCCCATTTAATTGTACAAATCCTTTTTGCTGGTGCGCATTATTAAACATGATTTGCGGGTTGGTCCCATTGATCCGCATCGCATTTGTGCCACCCTGCAGCATATCGATGGTATAGCCTGTACCTAAATTATTGAGTTCAATAACAGAGCGGTTAGAGTTGTCACTTGTAGTTGCAAATCTTGCGACCGGGCTGGTGGTGGCCAGGTGTTTATAAACATACATGGCAGGATCATCGTTATCATTTCCCTGGGCCCATATTGCGTGTCCTCTACCCTGGTTAGCCTCTATCCGTAAACCATCACCACCCCCTCTAACCGTTGCATGGATGGCAGTGGCAATACCGTCTGTATTATTCGCTTCAAATCGGGCAACATAACCACCTCTACCCGTGTTGACTGCATGAATAGCCGCACATTTGGAGTACTGGGCAACATTGTCGATATCGAAGGTATTGGGATTTACTTCTGCCTTTATTGCAGCGGCTCTTGCCCAAGGATCGGTTAATTGAAATAGCCCGGCATAACTTGTAAATCCCCTGGATTCATTCAACGCTTCAAGAGTATTACCATATCCAAATCCCAGAACGCCAAATTTTGCCACAGCACCAGCCCCAGTCAACTGTGACAATGATAAAACGCTTCCGGGTGCGGAAAATGTTCCAGTATATGGAAGACTGAACGCATCGCCACTGGCACTCAGTTTTACCCAATTACTGACGCGACGGAGGTAAGTAGCCTGTTCGTCGGTCGCATATACTGTAAGGCCTTCGGCGGGGTCTACCATTGCCAGGATATCCTGCTTACGCATGCGCGGCAATAACAAACCTTTGGTATTACCGCCATCCACTTCCAGTACTGCGGAGGGATGTGGCGCTTCGGGCGTTCCACCGATTTTTACCTGTGCATGAATATTTCCGATAAATAAAATGAATGCTGTTGAGATAAATACGTGCTTCATAGATCGCTTTTTAGGTGTCGTTTTTGATTGAGAACTCAAAGAAAAACAGTTACTAAAAATCAACAGGTGTTTAATGATGGAACGGAAAATGGGTGAGTGAATGGTGAAATTTGTGTAATGGAATTCCGGCGGCATTACTTAGATACAGTCCCGCTTTTCGCACCTTTCCTGATCAATTGCGCTCTTACTGGTTCATTATCTATCAGGTCAAGTACCGTATATCCCTGATTTGTTCTGATATTCAGATCAGCGCCCAGTTCAGCCAGCGTCATTAAATTTTCAAAACGAGCAAAGACTATTAGATTCATTGCTGGTGTCTCACCGTCTTTATCCCTATGATTTATGTCGGCTCCCTTTTCCACCAGGTATTGTATCACTTTCCCATTGTCATAACTCCAACAAGCAAGAGACAGAGCGGTCCTTTTTTCCCAGTTCGCAAAATTTACATCCGCCCCATTTTCAACCAATATTTTAACTGACCGGATGGCTTTTTTTGAGACAGCATACATAAGCGTTGAATAATCCAAAGAGCTATCAGCACAATTCACGATAGCGCCGTTTTGAATTAGAAGACTAGCGGCAATTGCCGTTAAGCTGTCGCTTTTGGGATACTTAAATAAATTCATTAAGGGAGTAACCCTGTCATAACCCTGCTTATTAATTTCATTATTCTTACCCAGTATATATTTTATCAAGTCGATATTAAGCTGCCTGTCTGCTCCTCCGCCAATAGCGTAACCGCCTGTTACAATATATAAAGCCGTTTGCTGATCCCCTGGCTCATAGTAGTCAAGAGACAGGTTAAATGTTGATTCAAGATATTTTACAAACTCCAGATCCCCACTTCTTACAGCTGCCAATATGAAATTCTGCTTAACCTGCATGCCGTTATCTAAGAGCGCTTTAGCCAAATCGGTTTGTCCCTTGTTGCAAAGACTGTAAAACGCCCGTTCGGAAGCAGCAGCACCTTTATCAACTAAATAATAGAACGTAGCGGAATCAATCTTTTCAAAAAAAATATCATCCCCACATGCCAGGTCCAAAATTGAATTTCCTTCTTTATCCCGGTGGTTACAATCTGCACCTTTTTCTATCAGCAATTTCACGATTTCAAACCCTTTAGTCTTAGCAGCGTGACTCAAGGCCGTCATACCTTTTTCATCGGCAAAGTCGACCTCAATCTCTTTGTTCAATAAATACCGGGCTGTCTCTAAATGCTTTCGCTGTACCGCTTCTATTAGTGGCGTTGTTGCATTTCCTTTTTCATACCTGTTCATTTTTGCACCGTGGGACAAGAGTAACTGAACCATCTCAAGATTACCGTTGTGGGCAGCCCAACTCAAAGGTGTTAAAACTGAATTAGACCTTTTGTTTGGATCTGCTCCATGGGATAACAATTGCTGCACTATGCTAAAACTGTTGAACCTGGTTGCATCTGCTAAGGGTGTATTACGCTTTCTTACGCTAAACGATAACTTACTCCTGACTGTGTGCTGACGATAGATGTATTTTCTTCGTCCAGGTAGGGTTATACTAACAAGCATTTTTCGCTGGTTCGCATTGGCACCGTGTGAAAGTAAACGCTCAACTAATGCTGTGTCATTCCTATCTATTGCGTCGAGTAAATTGGTCTGCCCATGCAAATTCGAGTACACATGAGACATCAGGATTGAAAATCCAATAATGATATTTCTCTTAAAATGCATTTCTTAAAAATAGTGATTTTTAGGAAATTGAAATTTTACAACCAGTTACGCATTTGGGCCGGGGCAAGCCCGCCCCGACAGACAGATACAAAAAAAACCGCCTCACAAATGTGAAGCGGCTCCGTATTAAAGTTTGAAATCTCTTATTCAAATTTCAGATCCAATCCCAAACCTCTCAGTTCATGTACGAGTACATTGAACGATTCAGGAACACCGCTGCGTGGGATGTTGTCACCCTTCACAATGGCTTCGTAGGTTTTGGCGCGGCCAATGATATCATCCGATTTCAATGTCAGCAATTCCTGTAAGATGTTGGAAGCACCATAAGCCTCGAGTGCCCAAACCTCCATCTCACCAAACCTCTGACCACCAAACTGTGCTTTACCACCCAATGGCTGTTGTGTAATCAAGCTGTACGGTCCGATAGAACGGGCGTGCATCTTGTCATCTACCATGTGGTGCAGTTTGATCATATAGATAATACCAACGGTTGCTTTCTGATCGAAACGGTCACCGGTTTCACCATCGTACAGGTACGTGTGGCCGAATAACGGTAAACCTGCTTTGGCAATGTTCTCAGCGATCTCTTCAACGGTAGCACCATCAAAGATCGGCGTTGAGAATTTGCAACCCAGTTTCTCTCCTGCCCAGCCCAGTACGGTTTCGTAAATCTGTCCGAGGTTCATACGGCTAGGTACGCCCAATGGATTCAATACGATATCTACCGGTGTTCCATCTTCGAGGAACGGCATATCTTCCTGGCGAACGATCTTGGCAACGATACCCTTGTTACCGTGGCGACCCGCCATTTTATCACCCACTTTCAGTTTACGCTTAACAGCTAAATAAACCTTGGCAAGTTTCAATACACCGGCTGGTAATTCGTCACCGATCGAGATGTTGAATTTCTCTCTCTTGTAGCGGCCCAGTTCTTCGTTGTACTTAATATTATAGTTGTGCAACAGGATATTGATCTGCTCATCGGTATGTGCATCACCAGTCCAACCCAATGGATTTACGTTCTGGTAATCTACGCCCGTCAGGTTTTTCACATTGAACTTGGCGCCTTTACCAATCAGCATTTCACCAAAGTTGTTGCTTACACCCGCACTCGACCTGTCTTTCAACACCATCTGCAGTTTCTCCATCAACAGTTCCATCAGGTCGGCACCAGCCTTTTCGTGTGCCTTCTCCACTTTTTCAAGCTGGGCTTTTTCACGAACCTTGGTGTTCTTATCCTTCTTGGCACGTTGGAACAATTTCTTGCTGATCACCACACCTTCAGTTCCACTTGGCGCTTTCAATGAGGCATCTTTCGCATCCCCGGCTTTATCACCAAAGATGGCACGCAATAATTTTTCTTCCGGTGTTGGATCGCTTTCACCTTTTGGTGTGATCTTACCGATCAGGATATCGCCTTCCTTGATATGGGCTCCGATACGGATGATACCGTTCTCGTCCAGGTCTTTGGTGGCTTCCTCACTTACGTTCGGAATATCCGGCGTCAGTTCTTCTTCACCCAATTTGGTATCGCGTACTTCCAGTTCAAATTCATCGATGTGGATGGAAGTGAACATATCTTCTTTAGCAATACGCTCGTTGATAACGATGGCATCCTCGAAGTTGTATCCTTTCCATGGCATAAAGGCCACTTTCAGGTTACGGCCAAGCGCCAGTTCACCAGCTTTTACCGCATATCCTTCGGTAAGGAAATCACCTTCTTTCAGCTTTTGTCCTTTCTTAACGGCAGGATGTTGGTTGATAGACGTGCTCTGGTTCGTTTTCATGAACTTAGTCAGCTTGTACACTTTCAGATCATCTTCAAAGCTGATCTGGCGTTGTTCCGTATTACGGTTGTAACGTACATGTACTTCGTTGGCATCCACAAATTCTACCACGCCATCGCCTTCGGCCAATAATTGAACCCTTGCATCACGTGCAGCTTTTGCTTCCAGACCTGTACCCACAATCGGGCTTTCAGGACGAAGCAATGGAACTGCCTGGCGTTGCATGTTCGATCCCATCAAGGCACGGTTGGCATCATCATGCTC
>JAZKFT010000041.1:83816-86993 GCA_040386335.1 Bacteroidota bacterium | reverse complement strand
ATTGACCAAACAATTTGTTTTACAATGCCTAAAAGTGTAAATCTATTACTTTTAACAATATTTATTTATTATATATATTCTATGATTCCATGGTTTGTAGGTTACTACTTCTCTCAATTTTACTAATAAACTACAGTTTGGCATTTTCCCAGTCGTTTTTTGCAAGAGGCAGCGAAATCGCGGATTTTAAAGAAGTGGGGCATTATGATACCTTTTCGGTGGTTGTAAATAATTTACCAAAAAAAATTGATACCTCTTTTGGCTTATCCAGAATTTGTATAAATGCGGTACATAAAAGGGTGTCTGATTTAAAGATACAGTTACTTTCTCCTGATGGGAACAGCATCTGGCTTACAAACAGGAATGGGGCTGACAGCGGCAGAGATTTACAGGGAACCTGTTTCAGATCTAATGGCTTCAATGGATATATACATCAGGCAAATGCACCCTTTGAAGGAGAATTTATACCAGACGGCAGGATGGAATTTATTAATAACGGGCAAAACCCTAATGGTAAATGGTCACTGCTGGTCCAGGATTTAAAAGCGGAAGTAACCGGTAAATTATATGATTTTAGCCTTGAGTTCTCCAGTCAGCCAATGCCCGGTTTAGTTTCGGGGCCTTGCTCTTTCGAAAATCCCGGGCCATGTATTTGCACAAGCACAGACAGTATTCTACAGCCGGATTTGGCGATTATACCTGTGTTTACGGATCAGCAGATAAAAGAATACGAATGGAATGATCCTAACTATCCCGGGCAACTACGGTTTGCAGCTACAATTGGCAACCTCGGCGAAGGCCCTTTTGAAATTGAAGGTGACGGTAAATGGCATTGTGGTGGCGAATTGGTGTCGGACGGGAAAACCAAGTGTCCTGACGGCAGTTATCCGAGACAAAATTTAATTCAGAAGTTATATCGTAAGTCCGTGAACACATTAGTGCCAACTGAGCGGGTTGCAGGGACAAACTATTTTGATACTAAACCTGGTCATGAACATTACCATGTAGATGACTGGGTAGAATTTATTCTATTAGATTTTAAGAAAAGCATAAGCTACTCAATTAAAAAACGTCGTGAAGTTGCCAGGAGCCGTAAAGTAAGCTACTGTCTTTTTGATTCGGGAATTTGTAGCAATCGGGATAGTATTTGTCTGATGAATGGAATAGTAATGGGAGAAAAGAATTTAACAAATTACGGTCTCGGAAATTATGCCAGTTGCAAAGAAAAAAATCAGGGTATATCTGTAGGCGGATATGATACCTATGGTATGATGTACGAAGGCCAGTTTATTCAACTGCCAAAAAGGCTAAAAACCGGTTATTACTTACTCCTGATTCAAATAGACCCGCAGAATAAGTATGTGGATATAAACCGGTCAAACAATTTGTATATAAAAAAAATTTTTTTGTCTAAACAAAATAAAAGTTAGTCTCATGTTTTCCGCACAGCATTCATTTATTATTGGATGATTTTTAAATCAAAAAGAATAGTAAACCAGTTTTTATAGACTTTAATTAGTACCAGAATTTTCTTTTTCATGTTACAAACAGTAACATATAATATTTAATATATAACACACTTATTTTACAAGGTCACACAATCCAACTTTCACACCATTCCCTTTTTATTTCTAAAATTAATTTATGAAAATTAAATTTTCGCTTTTTTTCCTTATTACTTTATGTACCCTTTTTTCAAATGTGGTTATTAGCCAATGTACCGGTTGTACAATAACTTACAATGGATCAGGGGCTACCAGCTTTTCCCTAACTAACAATCAAAGGCTTTGTATTACAGGTAATGCCACTAATTTATCCATTACCATTAGTGGCACGGGAACCAGTATTTGCCTTGCACCCGGAATCACGTGGTCTCAAAACGGATTAACTTTTGATCAGCCCACAACACTCCTGATCAATGGTAACCTCACACTTACGGGAGGTATAAATGCAAATGCCGGTGTTTCAAATATAAACGTAAACGCCGGAGGTTCTGTATCTGACCCTAATAGTTCTTTCTCCCAAAACTTAGCGATTAACAATGCAGGAACCTATACCTTAACCAGCACCAGCACCATACAAATTACCTCGTCGATAGTTAATAGTGGCACCCTGATTTCCAATACGTCTCCTAATGTTAATCTGTCGAATGGAAGTTTAACGAATTCTGGCATAGTAACGTTTAATAATTTTGAAAATTCCGGAGGTGCGGTACTAAATACTTCAACAGGTGTTATCACCATCCGGCGAAGGTTTTATAACCACGGCGATTTCGAAAATAACGGACAAGTTGCCACATTGTGTTCCACACTCACCGGAGCAGCGCAAACATATGCGTGTGGCCTGGAAGTAGGTGATAAAGGTTTTGGGCAAACTTTTAGAAATTTTGAATGTGTGAAGATTTTAGGAAATGTAGATTTCATTGGCGCAGGTACAAACGATGGAACGATTGATATACAAAACCCCTCGGGTTCAACCGGTAATTTTACTGTCAATAAAACGTTTTCGGGTTCTGGAAGGGTTTATTTGCGGGATGGAGTCAGTACTTTAAATATTAATGCGTCTTACACCGCTGCCAGGTTTTATGATGTTAACACGGTTACGCCGCCCGTAGGTGGTGTGGCACATGGGTTTGACGTTAGGGGAACAGGATCTACATTCACAAGCACCATTGACGGAAGTGCACTACCGGCTAATTGTGGCGGTCCTGCTGCGATATCAATAGATGGTAATGTATTCAACGATGTAAATGGGAATGCTGTAAAAGATGGTGCAGAGCCTTTCATCACCAACGGCAGTGTATGGGCAAACCTGGTGGATCCCGCAACCAACGATGTGATTCAAAGTGTGCAGGTACAACCCGGCGGTACTTATACTTTTCCTGGTGTATCACAATCGACAGTCTATAAGATTATTCTTAGCAGTTCCAGCCAGGCAGGCAATCTCAATCTTACGACTGCGACCCTCCCGGCAGGATTTGTACATACGGGCGTTAATCTGGGTGGAACGGCCAACACGTCAAACCAGACAGGAATTATATCGTTCACCACGGGTTCTGTCAATATCACCAATCAAAATTTTGCTATTGAACAACCTCCCACTGCTGGCAGCGGTTCCAACAGTGCTGTGAACCCTAACGGAACAGTTCAGGTAACCGTACCTGCCAATACATTTACC
>JAZKFT010000041.1:0-83716 GCA_040386335.1 Bacteroidota bacterium | reverse complement strand
TAATCCTACAGTAACAATAACTGCTGATCCTGCAGCGACTGGTGCAACCAGTGTCATTTTTACATTCAGGGCACGTGATGCTGCCGGTCAGTTAAGTCCGGCAGGTACACCTGGTACAGCCACGCTGAACCTGACAGCTTTAACCATAAGTGGTAACGTTTGGAACGATGTTAATGGCTCAGCCACCGTTGATGGTGCAGAAGCCCTCGGTTCTGAAGCTGGTTCGGCCACTTTAACCGCCTACCTGGTGGATGGCAGCAGTAATGTGGTGAGCAGTTCTGATGTGAATGGTACTACCGGTGCTTATTCCCTTATCAATGCTGTGAGTGGTACTGCTTATACGGTTCGTATCAGTAATACGGCCGGTGTGCTGCCGGGTGCTGCTGCACCTGCTGCATCGTTACCAACAGGCTGGGTGAATACGGGTGTAAACCTGGCTGGTGTGGCAAATACTGCCAACCAAACTGGTATTATATCTGTTACGCCAACCGGTAATGTTGCCAATCAAAACTTTGCTGTTGAGCAACCCCCAACTGCTGGCAGCGGTTCCAACAGTGCTGTGAACCCTAACGGAACAGTTCAGGTAACCGTACCTGCCAATACATTTACCAGTATTGCCAATAGTACCGACCCTACAGCCTCACCGCTGGGTGTAACCGGTATCAGGCTTACTGCCTTCCCCACAGGAGCTACCAGTGTTGTCATTAATGGTATCACCTATAATAGCGGTACACCTGCTAATGTAACAGCCTTACTTGCTTTAAATATACCAACGGATGCCAATGGTAATCCTACAGTAACAATAACTGCTGATCCTGCAGCGACTGGTGCAACCAGTGTCGTATTTACATTCAGGGCACGTGATGCTGCCGGTCAGTTAAGTACCAATACAGGTACTGCAACGTTGAACCTTGGTTTGCCCAGCGTTACCCTACAAGTGAAAGTTTTGTTGCAAGGTGCTGTTCTGGGCAATGAGCCCGGCCTGGAAACCACCATGCGTGACAACTTGCGCAGCAGTACCTATGCCAGTGTGCTCGGTACCCGGTATATACCTGATGCGGACCCTTATACTCTAAATTCAGATTACTCAGACTTGTTTACCAAAGTGGGTGATGGTACCAACCCGGATTATCAAACGGTGATCAGTCCTTCCACCATGTTTGCTGACCGCAGCGGAACCAGCACCTCTGCCGTAGATTGGGTTTTTATCGAGCTCAGGGATAAGAATAATTCTTCAACAATATTGGGCACCCGCTCGGCGATCGTGCAACAGGATGGTACCGTAGTGGATATCGATGGCAGTAGCTGTATCCGCTTTCCTTCATTGTTAAACGATGATTACTATGTGGCGATACGTCACCGCAACCACCTGGGTGCAATGACAGCATTACCTAAACCTGCAACCACCTTCAACTGCAGCAGCGTGGTAGACTTTACTACCATGACCGATGCGCAGGTATGGCATGACCCGGCTACGCCGCAATATGATGGACTGGAGATGGCACTGGTAACCAATACCATGACCAATACCACGTATAAAGCACTATGGGCAGGCAATGCAAATACTGACAATAAAGTAAAATACCAGGGCGGTACCAACGACCGTACATTGATTCAATCTGATGTGATCAACTTCCCGAGCAACGTCTCACTCAATATTAATTACGACCTGGCGTTCGGTTATTTTAAAGGGGATATTAATTTGGATAGTAAAGCCAAATACCAGGGAGCGGCAAACGACCGCACCATCCTGCAAAGCCTTGTTCTCGGATACCTGCTCAACAGCACCCTCAATATTAATTACGACCTGTTCCTTCAACAGCTGCCGTAAAAAAAGAAAAAAAACAATTCAATTCCACCACCCGCCGGTATGCACGTTGCATTCCGGCGGGATAATCTAACCATTCAACAAAAGATCTGGAAACTTCTCCGGAGTAAGGGCCTCACTTACTACGGATTTTACACTGCGGAACTGAAAAAGCTCAAATATTTATTATATAAGAGAAGAACCGCTAAGAGAGTGGCGAACAACATTGATTGTTCACCGCCACTCAAGTGGCACTTCCATTTATTTTAATTTAGGTTTTATTAATTTAGGTATGCCGGCCAGTTTCTACTGGTTGGCTTTTCATTTTAATGTGCATTCTGCGACCTTTATGAGTGATAAGACCGCGGGGAGAAGTTGCCGACATCATAACTACAAGGTACCACTGGCGTCAATAAAATCATATCGGCATCAACGCTGAAAACAGCTCCAGAAGGATAAAAACACAAAACTGGCAATTGTTATTAATGCGTATGAGGTTCTCAACCATTAACACGAATCATACAAGAAGTTACTTGAGATTGGGGAGCATAGCTCCAATACTGGACCAGGCATGCTCGAAAAAGAAGCAAACCCTTGGGTGGGAATTCCTTTATTGTAAGTACCAAACCAGGTAAACCAGCGACTTTTCGACAATCTAACATGGCGAATCGTCATTTTATTTTCGAACACTTAACCATCATAAATCCAAATTTCAATACAATTCGTACATAGGCCGCATAAACTGGTCTTGATGATTGGGTTTGCAAACTAAACTGCCTGTTTTTGCATCTTATTTCGGGAAAATGCTGTTTTGATTTACGGATTACGGAAACATATTTTTAAAATAGCAGGAATTACTATGAATCAGGTTGTTTAACCCCATTTTAAAAAAAATTAATTTTGGATTTGAAAGTGTCACTATTACATTTGTTAAAATTAACCTGGTTTCAAAATCTTTGCGTGTCGGAATACCTTATTTGATAGTTCCCGTCTCATGCATTTCTTCTTTTCCAGGTACCATACTAAATCCTCTATTTTATTGCTCCGAATGCGTGTAATGGACCAACTGTTTCCCTAATGGCAGTTAATTCATTATCGTCCGGGTATAAACTAATTACCATTTTAATAAAGTCGAACACACCATAACACATACCTGATAATCTAAACCTGCAACAATGAAAAAAAATTACATTTTACTTGGTATCATTCGCCCTGGCGAAGCATGATATTTATTTTAAATATCATTTGCATTATTTCCGTATAATACCAGTATAAGGAAATAATAAGCACATTCTTTTCAACCTATTTCCATTTTCTTTTGAAGCCCGCCAGGTGCTTTCAGTATTGGTATGTCTTGTACCCAGTATTGAAATGTGACTGGTATGTGGCTACGACTGCCTAATACCTAATCAACCTAAATTAATTACCAATGCTAAAAAATCTGCTAAAGAAGACGGGTATCTCCTACACCCTGCTCCTGCTGTTAATTGCCAATTACGTTCCCGTTTTTTCCCAGACTACCACTACCCAACTGCCTTGTTGGTCTACAATTAATCAACGGTATTGGGTGCCGGCCAGGCTCAACCAGGGTACCACAATACAAAATGGTGATGTGGTTACGGTTGCGTGCCTGATTAATATTAATAATGGAGGATCAACCGTTAGTGACGATAACGGTCTTGGTGGTTGTCCTGCATCAGGCACCACCGTAATCCCGCGTTTTAGTTATGTAAAGCCAGTACCCCTAGGGACAAGTTATGTAGCTGGAACGCTCAAATCATTAACTGCAAGAGACCTTATTTATTCAGGTGGCGCTACAGATAATACAGCAAACCTTACTGGTAGCTGGACGGATGCTGTTGATGCGACTGATGATGCCTCCATTAACGCAGGTGTAATAACGTTCTGTCTTGGCGCCGGAGCCACTAATAGTCCCAGTATCCTGGGCGGCACGCTTTCATCTACAGACAAACCCGGGCAAGCCGGGTTAATGATACAGGCTGTTTTTAATGTAACTATTACAGCAGCTAATGGCAGTGTTGTAAATCTCGGTGGCGGAACGATTAAATTCAGGCAACCGGGCGGTACAATTGATTATGTGTACACGTTGCCAGCACTCAATGTGGAGGTACAGCAAACTTCTATTACAACTGCCAATCCCCCGGTAGCCAACGCCAACCTTTTTACAGCGGCCAGTAACGGAACATTTGGCACAGCTGTAACCACCAAGTATTCCAACACCCTTGGTGGTGTATCAGGTTTTGACTTCGTAAGGCAGACCGCGGTAAATGACGGTGAATATTCAGTAGTATTACAAACAACAGCTGATACAAGAAATACGCCTCCAACTACCGCACCAACTACGCAAAATTTTACGACATCACCTACTCCTGCAAACAGCGTGTTTTATTCTGCTGCCGGTGGAGGTGCTAATAGTGTTGGTATTGCCGGAGGTTGGGATGTTATATCCGACCATACCGGGGCGGCAAACACCGCGTTGGGAAACCCTTTATTCGCAGACAACACAGGCTCAACAACAGATGGTATTGTTGCTTCTTCGCCACCACGGGGTGGTATGTTGCTGGTGAATGGCGCTTATGCACCGGCCACCATTTTCACCCAGTCACTTAGCGGGCTCGCCCCCAATACCTATTATAAGGTATCGCTTTGGGTACGTAATATTTGTAATAACTGTCATAACCCGACAGGGATCGCCGGTCCGCCTTCCGGTGACCAGGACCGCACGAACCCAGGTGTATTACCGAATATCGCGTTGAAGTTTGATAACAATGTGGTGTACAGCACCGGTCAGATAGGCTATGATAATATTAATGGCGCTGTTGATGCTACTTATAGCAGGAACACCTGGAAACAACGCACATTCCTTTTTAATACAAGTTCCAATACCAGCCCGACTGTTTCACTGCTAAACTTTGCACCAGGAAGCGGTGGAAATGACTTTGTAGTGGATGACATTGAAATGAAACAGGCTGTGCCAACGGTAACTCTTAGTGCTTCCCCGGCTTGCTCAGGAAGTACGCTCACCATTTCTGCAACAGTTAATAGCGGTGTTCTTCCGGCTGATGGAGATTTTCCCTGGTACAAAGTACAAAGTAGCCCGGATGGAAGTACGTGGACAGATTTGATCGCTGCAACTGAAAATACCGCCAGTCCAAGCAACTATACGGTTACTTATACTACCGGTGTTATAACTGCCGCTCAAAATGGCTATTTCTACCGCATAGTCACCGCTAATTCTTCTGCTAATCTAACCAGTTCAGCCGCTTACATTGTCACGTCAGCTGCGCTCGTTGTAAATAGTAAACCAGAAGTAGGTGGTCCGTTTACTGCATTCAGAAATGGAAGTGCAACTATGACTGCCCCCAATCAAACAGGGACCTGGACCGTTCGTTCATCTCCGGCCAATCCCGGAACTTCGACCATTACAACCCCAGGTGCTTTTAATACTACCATTACCGGCTATAGTGCCACAGGTACTTACGGTTATATATGGACCAATGCCAATGGTTGCCGCGATACCGCCCTGGTAACAGTATCCAATATCACTGTCAGCGGAAATGTTTGGAACGATGTAGATGGTACCGCAACGGTTAATGGTGCAGAAGCTTTTGGTACCGACGCTGGTTCGACCTCTTTAACGGCCTACCTGGTAGACGCAGGTGGTTTGGTAGTGGGCAGTTCAGACGTAAACAATACTACCGGAGCCTATTCCATTACGAGTGGTGCCAGTAATACTGCCTACACTATCCGTCTCAGTAATACTGCCGGTGTCTTGCCTGGTGCTGCTGCTCCTGCTGCATCTTTACCAACGGGCTGGTCCAATACCGGGGTCAACCTGGGTGGCGTAGCCAATACGGGTAATCAAACTGGTACTATTTCTATTAATGCCGCAGGTAATCTTTCCAATCAAAATTTTGCTGTTGAGCAGCCTCCAACTGCTGGTAGCGGTTCCAATAGTACAGGAAATCCTGGTGGAACGGTACAGGTTACCGTACCTGCCAATACATTTACTAATGGCGGTAACAGTACCGATCCTACTGCCAGCCCATTGGGCGTAACGGGTATCCGTCTTACTGCTTTCCCAACCGGCGCTACCAGTGTTGTCATTAATGGTACAACCTATAATAGTGGCACTCCTGCTGATGTAACCGCCTTACTGGCATTAAATATTTCAACGGATGGCAATGGTAACCCTTCAGTAACAATAACTGCAGATCCTACATCAAATGGTGTGACGACTGTAACTTTTAGTTTTCGGGCCCGTGATGCCGCTGGTAAACTCAGTGCCAATATTGGAACGGCCGTGCTGAACTTTACTGGTTTAACCATCAGTGGTAATGTGTGGAATGATGTGGATGGCACTGCGACCGTTAATGGTTCAGAAACGCTTGGTACAGAAGCTGGCTCTGCTACCCTAACAGCCTACCTGGTGGATGCTGGTGGTTTGGTAGTGAGCAGTTCTGATGTAAATGGTACCACCGGTGCTTATTCGCTTATTAATGCTGTGGGTGGCACTACCTATACTGTACGTATCAGCAATACTGCTGGTGTGTTGCCGGGTGCTACTGCCCCTGCTGCTTCTTTGCCTGCAGGCTGGGCCAATACCGGTGTCAACCTGGGTGGTGTGGCTAATACTGCCAACCAAACCGGCATTATTACCGTAACGCCTGCTGCTAATCTCGCAAATCAGAACTTTGCCATAGAGCAGCCTCCAACTGCTGGTAGCGGTTCCAACAGTGCTGCAAACCCGAATGGAACATTACAGGTTACCGTACCTGCCAATACATTTACCAATGGTGGCAATAGTACCGATCCTACTGCCAGCCCATTAGGTGTAACGGGTATTCGTCTTACTGCTTTCCCAACCGGGGCTACCAGTGTTGTCATTAATGGTATCACCTACAATAGTGGAACACCTGCTAATGTAACAGCCTTACTGGCATTGATTATCCCAACGGATGCTACCGGCAATCCTACAGTAACAATAACTGCCGATCCTGCAGTAAATGGTGCGACAACTGTCACTTTCAATTTCCAGGCACGTGATGCGGCTGGTAAACTGAGTGCCAATACGGGATCAGCAGTGTTGAACCTTACAGCTTTAACCATCAGCGGTAATGTATGGAACGATGTGGATGGTACTGCGACCGTTAATGGTACAGAAGTCCTGGGCACCGAAGCTGGCTCTGCTACCCTAACTGCCTACCTGGTAGATGCTGGTGGCTTAGTAGTGAGCAGTTCTGATGTGAATGTTAGCACAGGTGCTTACTCGCTTATCAATGCTGTGAGTGGCACAACTTATACGATTCGTATCAGTAATACTGCTGGTGTGGCCGTAGGTGTGGCTGCCCCTGCTGCGTCTTTACCAACAGGCTGGGCGAATACTGGTGTAAACCTTGGTGGTGTGGCTAATACAGCCAACCAAACCGGTATTATTACCCTGACGCCTACTGGTGTTGTAGCCAACCAAAATTTTGCTGTTGAACAACCACCAACTGCTGGTAGCGGTTCCAACAGTGCTGTAAACCCTAATGGAACAGTACAGGTTACCGTACCCGCCAATACATTTACCAATGGAGCCAACAGTACCGATCCTACTGCCAGCCCATTAGGCGTAACGGGTATCCGACTTACTGCTTTCCCAACCGGGGCAACCAGTGTTGTCATTAATGGTACAACCTATAATAGCGGCACCCCTGCTGATGTAACAGCCTTACTGGCATTAAATATCCCAACAGATGCCAATGGTAATCCTACTGTAACAATAACTGCTGATCCTGCCGTAAATGGCGCGACGGCTGTAACTTTTAATTTCCAGGCACGTGATGCGGCTGGTAAACTGAGTGCCAATACGGGATCAGCAGTGCTGAACCTTACGACATTAACCATCAGCGGTAACGTATGGAACGATGTGGATGGTACTGCGACTGTTAATGGTTCAGAAACCCTTGGAACTGAGGCTGGATCTGCCACCCTAACCGCCTACCTGGTAGACGCTGGTGGTTTGGTGGTGAGCAGCTCAGATGTGAACGGTACTACCGGTGCATACTCACTTATTAATGCTGCGAGCGGCACTACCTATACTGTTCGTATCAGTAATACTGCTGGCGTGTTGCCGGGCGCTACTGCACCTGTTGCTTCCCTGCCAACTGGTTGGGCGAATACTGGTGTAAACCTGGGGGGTGTGGCTAATACCGCCAACCAAACCGGTAGTATTACCGTAACGCCAACTGGTGTTGTTGCCAATCAAAACTTTGCTGTTGAGCAGCCTCCAACCGCCGGAAGCGGTTCCAACAGTGCTGTAAACCCGAATGGAACAGTACAGGTTACCGTACCCGCCAATACATTTACCAATGGAGCCAACAGTACCGATCCTACTGCCAGCCCATTAGGTGTAACGGGTATTCGTCTTACTGCTTTCCCAACCGGGGCAACCAGTGTTGTCATTAATGGTACAACCTACAATAGTGGTACCCCTGCTGATGTAACAGCCTTACTGTCATTAAATATCCCAACGGATGCCAATGGTAATCCTACAGTAACAATAACTGCCGATCCTGCAGTAAATGGTGCGACGACTGTCACTTTCAATTTCCAGGCACGTGATGCGGCTGGTAAACTGAGTGCCAATACCGGCTCTGCAGTATTGAATTTTACAGCTTTAACCATCAGCGGTAACGTATGGAACGATGTGGATGGTACTGCGACCGTTAATGGTGCAGAAGTCCTGGGCACCCAGGCTGGCTCTGCTACCCTAACTGCCTACCTGGTAGATGCTGGTGGTTTGGTGGTGAGCAGTTCTGATGTGAATGGTACTACCGGTGCTTACTCACTGATCAATGCTGTGAGCAGCACTACCTATACTGTTCGTATTAGTAATACTGCTGGTGTGTTGCCGGGCGCTACTGCCCCTGCTGCTTCCCTGCCAACTGGTTGGGCGAATACTGGTGTAAACCTGGGTGGTGTGGCTAATACTGCCAACCAAACCGGTAGTATTACCGTAACGCCAACTGGTGTTGTTGCCAATCAAAACTTTGCTGTTGAGCAGCCTCCAACCGCCGGAAGCGGTTCCAACAGTGCTGTAAACCCGAATGGAACAGTACAGGTTACCGTACCCGCCAATACATTTACCAATGGAGCCAACAGTACCGATCCTACTGCCAGCCCATTAGGTGTAACGGGTATTCGTCTTACTGCTTTCCCAACCGGGGCAACCAGTGTTGTCATTAATGGTACAACCTACAATAGTGGTACACCTGCTGATGTAACAGCCTTACTGGCATTAAATATCCCTACGGATGCCAATGGCAATCCTACTGTAACAATAACTGCTGACCCTGCCGTAAATGGCGCGACGGCTGTAACTTTTAATTTCCAGGCACGTGATGCGGCTGGTAAACTGAGTGCCAATACCGGCTCTGCGGTATTGAATTTTACAGCTTTAACCATCAGCGGTAACGTATGGAACGATGTGGATGGTACTGCGACCGTTAATGGTGCAGAAGTCCTGGGCACCCAGGCTGGCTCTGCTACCCTAACTGCCTACCTGGTAGATGCTGGTGGTTTGGTGGTGAGCAGTTCTGATGTGAATGGTACTACCGGTGCTTACTCACTTATCAATGCGGTGAGCGGCACTACCTATACTGTTCGTATCAGTAATACTGCTGGTGTGTTGCAGGGAGCTACTGCACCTGCTGCTTCCCTGCCGACTGGCTGGGTGAATACTGGTGTAAACCTTGGTGGTGTGGCTAATACTGCCAACCAAACCGGAAGTATTACCATAACGCCAACTGGTGTTGTTGCCAATCAAAACTTTGCTGTTGAGCAACCACCTGTGGGTGCTGACTATACAGCCAGTACGCAAATCAACCCAGGTTCCACTATCCAGGTAACCGTTCCTTCTGCCGCCTTTACGGGCACTGACGCAGAAGATGCACCAGGCGGTTATACTGTAGGATTGAGTGGCCGTAAAGTAAGGCTGGAACCGGCTACTAACGGAACCGTTTTCTATAACGGCGTGGCTGTGAATAGCACTACAAATATCACGAGCTTTGATCCCACACTGGTGGCTTTTGATCCGATAGATGGTGATGGGTCATCCTCATTTGGTTACTCCGTTTTCGACAATGCCAATATGCCAAGCATCTCAAAAACCATTACCCTTCCTTTTGCAGGCATCCGTACCATTGATGTTACTGCAAGTTCGGTCTGTATCCAGGATGCACCTTATATTACTTATTCTACTACTGCTAATTTCAATACTACCGGCATGCTGGCCACCCTTGAATGGGTAAACCCCAGTGGTGTAGTAGTAAGCACCCTGACCAATCTGCCACTCAGTGGCCAGGTACTGTTCCCAGGCGCAGCTGTGGATGGTATGGGTAATGGAATCGCCTGGCCGGGCTGGACCTATAGCATGGGACAATGGGTACAGGTAAATGATCTCAATGCTACTATCCGCCTGGCGGGTTCCAAAATACGCCTTACCATAAACCCATCCGATTCAGTGGTCATCAGTTATCCCCAGGCTTCGCCATTCTGCCATGCTGAACCACCAGTTTTATTAAGCGGCAAGGTTTGGGACGATGCTGACAGCAGTGCCGCAGGTACATTCAGTAATATATTTACAAACTCAGAAACGGGCACTAATGCCGGCGGCCAGCTATATGTTGTTATCACGGGTAAAGATCCATCTGATAATAACAATATCAAAGTGCTGGGTAGCACCCCGGTAAATGCAAACGGAACCTATAGCTTCAATGATTTTTTGCGTGGCGCTGATCACCAGGTTTACCTGAGCACCACTGCAGGCGTATTAGGCAGCAGCACATTACCTCCTTCAAGCATTCCATCCAACTGGGTGCTTACCACACCGATCATCCGCGCACCAGTGGATGCCAGCGGAGCAGATCTGGTCAATCTTGATTTCGGTATCGAATTAATACCGGCCGGAGCTGATTATACCGCAGCTCCGCAGAATAATCCCGGCTCAACCATTAAAGTACCGGTACCTGCTGCGGCCTTTACAGGTTCCGATCCTGAAGACGGAGTGTATCCGGTGGGCCTGGCAGGAAGGAAAGTAATACTCAATCCCGCCACAAACGGCACATTGCATTATAACGGCGTGCCCGTAACCCACCCGACTAATTACAATAATTTTGATCCACTGCTTGTAAGTTTAGACCCTGTTGACGGACCTAACATTGTTGCCTCATTCGACTACAGAGTGCGCGATAATGGCAACGTACCAAGCCAGGCAAAAACTATTAGCCTGCCTTTCGTGCAAACCAGCGTTACGCTCCAGGTTAAAGTATTATTGCAGGGTTCTCTTCTGGGCAACGGGCCCGGCCTGGAAACTACCATGCGCGACAACCTGCGCAGCAGTACCTATGCCAGTGTGCTCGGTACGCGGTACATACCTAATGCAGACCCTTATGCTCTAAATTCAGATTACTCCGGTTTGTTCACCAAAGTGGGTGATGGCGCCAATCCCGCTTATCAAACGGTGGTCAGTCCTTCTACGATGTTTGCTGACCGTAGTGGAACCAGCACCTCTGCAGTAGACTGGGTTTTTATCGAACTCAGGGATAAGAATAATCCTGCAACAATATTAGGCACCCGCTCGGCGATCGTGCAGCAGGATGGCACCGTTGTGGATATCGATGGCAATAGTTGCATACGCTTCCCTTCATTGCTGAACGATGATTACTATGTGGCCGTACGTCACCGCAACCACCTGGGTGCGATGACAGCATTACCAAAACCCGCAACCACCTTCAATTGCAGCAGCGTGGTAGACTTTACTACCATGACCGATGCACAGATATGGCATAACCCAGCCACGCCGCAGTACGACGGACTGGAAATGGCCCAGGTAACCAATACCATCACCAATACCACGTATAAAGCACTATGGGCAGGCAATGCAAATACAGACAATAAAGTAAAATACCAGGGCGGTACCAACGACCGTACATTGATTCAATCTAATGTCATAGACTTCCCGGGCAACGTATCACTAAATATTAATTACGACCTGGCATTCGGTTATTTTAAAGGGGATATTAATTTGGACAGTAAGACCAAATACCAGGGAGGGGCAAACGACCGCACCATCCTGCAAAGCCTTGTACTCGGATTTCTGCTCAACAGTACCCTCAATATCAACTACGACCTGTTCGTTCAACAGCTACCGTAAAAAAAGAAAAAAACAATTTCACCACCCGCCGGTATGCACGTTGCATTCCGGCGGGATAATCTAACCATTCAACAAAAGATCTGGAAACTTCTCCGGAGTAAGGGCCTCACTTACTACGGATTTTACACTGCGGAACTGAAAAAGCTCAAATATTTATTATATAAGAGAAGAACCGCTAAGAGAGTGGCGAACAACATTGATTGTTCACCGCCACTCAAGTGGCACTTCCATTTATTTTGATTTAGGTTTTATTAATTTAGGTATGCCGGCCCGTTTCTACGGGTTGGCTTTATTACCTTACTTCTCCTTCATTCTTCTCTAATGTCCACCAAAGCCAAATGACGGCTTTGTTTCGGTTTGTTTTTCGTCGCTCCTGCTGTTTGATAAACCACTATAAGGCCGCGTGTAAGGAAACCCGTAATTTCCTTTGCAAGTACGGGCACCGATCAAAGTGAATTTAGATTGTGGCAGCATGGATAAAATGTTTTGATTAGCGGATTGATTATAAAACGACGTCTCCGGCCAATTAACGCCGAACTGTTTATCAAACTGCTGTGACCATCACCTGCTACCAGACAGCGGTAATAGTGACGAGCTACTCCAACCCCCTAACCAACAACCTCATTGTATGATAAAGGAGTACATGGGCAAATCACAGCTACGTACTAATAATGCTGGTCAAAAACACTGGCAGCTTCAGCACAGGAAACTGCTTCAACAAAATCAATATAGAAAGCCTGTTTGGTGAAATTTACTTCATTCAAGTTATCGGCCATATAAAACAATCTATACAGCAGGTTATTGAAGGACCTGGAACATGGTCACTAGTCAAGCGCAAGTTTGTAGAAAAATAAGTACGGGCTGCTCTGACGTTTAAGGGGTCGCCCAATTTATTTGGCCAGGTGATAGAGCTAATTTTCTTTTATACGATGCTTAAGAGGTTCATTTTGCTTCTAAAGCAGCCTTTTCCTATTTTTTTGCTCTATTATAGAATGACCTGAAATGTAGTTGTTTATAAATGCCCTAATACGAAACAAAAACGACTTCTCAAACTTAATCTTAACAGCTGTGAAAAAAAAGTTTGAAAGTTTTTTCTATGATTTTTAAATTTTTTTTTTAACCTTTACGAACCTAAGATAGTCCGGAATCCTAATTACCTAAATTACCTAAACTTGATTACATGAAGCTACCTGTACGTTTCAATTTAAGTTACCTAAAATTCTCTGCCTTTTTACTCCCTGTTCTTCAGCCTGCAAAACTGACTGTAAAAGCTGTGCATTTTAAGGAAAAGTACAGTGAAGCCAATTACTATCCCTGCTAGGGATTTTCAATATTCTACGATTTAGAACATCCATTGCACTGTTAAGGTGCCAATGCTGTCCTCCTATTTTAGCAACCAATAATAACATATAACAATCACTCCCAAAATCAATCAATTAAACTCCCAAAACCATTATCATGAAACGTTTAATTCCCATTTTTATCTTACTGATGATTGGCCTGAAGCCAATCACATCATCATCCCAATGTACGTTTGTAAGCCCTACTGTAGATATTGTATCTACGCAAACCCAGGGTGCTAATTGCACCATTGTGTTTAATCTTTCCTTTGATGTTCTTACGAATAGTGGCAATAAGTACATTTTTGTACACCTCTGGGAAGACGCCAGTTACCCCGCTTTACCATATAGCAATCCTCCCACTGCTGCGGAATTGTCAAACACAGTTCTCAATCTGGTAATTGATAATTTTGGAGCTGTATCACTTGAGTGTACTTATACAGCTGCACCAACAGTAACCATTCAATGTCCAACGAACAATCCTACTATGTCTCTGACGAAGATTGTGGGTGGCGGTGCGAACGGTGCAGACAGATTCATAGTGAATAATGTCAGCATTACCAGGCCGGGTGCATGTAGCAACAGTTTTACGTTTAAGGGAGATGCCTGGGGCACCAATGCCAATAGTGCCGGGCCGCCAGTACAATGCTCCATGTTGGGTTTTGCTATTGGCGTTAATGACCCGCTGGTAAGCGGCTTTTGTGTTGGGGCGTTTCCGAATGCCAGCTACAATTTTAATATCGCCACCAGTTCTGCTGCCCTTAGTGTTTATTATGATGTGTATTTAGATAACGGAGATGATGTGCTTGTACCTTCAGCCGAAACGCTTATCGCAAGCGTCGATGTCAATTCTGCTATACCCATTACTCCAACAACCCCATTTAATTCGGGTACTGTGAACTACCCACCTGCCTATAATACACTCGCTTTTGCCGGCCGTAAAATTTTTGTAGTAGTCTTCACAGTCACCAAGACCTTTGTACTCTCTGCAACTATTACCCCCTGTGCTGTAACTGAGTACGATTTTGGTGACCTGCCCACTACCGGCACACCTTCGTGGCCCGCAGCCCGCGCGGTTGTGATAGATTCTTATGACACTGCAAATTTAAAACTTGACAACGCTGTCGCTGCTAATACCAACGCCATTTGGGCGGGTACCAGTGTAGGAATAACAGTGGACGCTACCACGCCATATAGCGCCTGTACACTCGCAAATTGTGATCCTTTCGACAATGGATTGGGAAGCCCTGTTTCCGTAGCCGGTAGTGTTACTTCTGTCTTTACAGTCACCACCAATGGAAACCTAGCCGGTCTTACCGCTTATTATGGCCTTTGGTTCGATTGGAACAATGATGGAAATTTTGCAAACGATCTTAATGGTGACGGAGGCCCAGCTTTTTATAGCGGCAGTAATTCTATCCTCGGGCCTAGTCTTATTAACGTAAACGTGAAGCCACCATTGGGGCTTTCAAGTACATATAAAGTAAGATTGATTGTGAGCGGTGCTCCTGTTACAAACCTGATGTTCAATTCCACCTCAATCGTAAATGGTGAAGTGGAGGACTATAATACACCGGCACCTGTGATACCACCTGTAAATCTAAAACTGAAAGTCCTGCTCCAGGGTGCTGTTGTGGGCAATGTGGCGCCCAACTTATCGATTATGCGAGACAACCTCCGGAACAGTCCATTTACAGCTACCAACTATATCCCTAACGGTGATCCATATACTATTGACCCTGAATATTCCGGCTTATTTACTAAAGTTGGTGATGGCCTCAACCTTGCTTATCAAACAGTATTGAGCCCTGCTACTATGTTTGCAGACCGCACCGGAACCAATACATCGGCCATCGACTGGATATTTATAGAGTTGAGGGATAAAAACAATCCTGCAACGGTATTGGCCACACGGTCAGCCATTGTACAACAGGACGGTTCAGTTGTAGATATCGATGGAACTGATTGTGTGAAGTTCCCAACACAGATCAGCGATGACTATTATGTAGCAGTACGCCATCGCAACCATTTGGGTGCTATGACAGCGACCGCCCTATCTGCAGCTACTTTCAACTGCGTCACCACCGTAGATTTTACCACTATGACTGACGCACAGCTCTGGAATAGTGCACCAGCTTATGACGGACTGGAACAGGCCATTTTAGACGATGGCAAACGGGCACTTTGGGCAGGTAATGCCAATGGAGATGACAGGGTTAAATACCAGGGCTCCGGTGTTGACCGTACCCTAATACAATCAGATGTGGTGAACCATATCAATAACGTTACCCTGAATATCAACTTTGATCTTGCTTATGGATATCTTAAGGGTGATATTAATATGGACAGTAAGTCGAAATACCAGGGCAGTGGCAATGAAAGAACGATTTTGCAGAGCCTTGTATTGGGCTACCTGCTAAACACCACGCAGAGTATCAATTTCGACCTGTTTTTACAACAGCTCCCTTAAAAGACGTAAAAAAAATCAATTATCTATTTATCGGCCCGCTGGTATGCACACCGCATACCGGCGGGTAAAAAATAAAAGTCATGAAAAAGTCAATATTAAACCTGGCATTGGGGATTGCTGTAGCTGCCGGTTGCTCTTTTAACACATATGCCGCTCCATCAGCCTGGGAAACCACTATGCGCTATAATTGCAGTAGCGGTCGCTGCGAAGTATATGCCCGGCCTACCCAAAGCCTTACCCCCTCTTCTTCGATACTTGCAGCAACCGTCACCGTGGTGCTTCCATCACATCTTACTGCAGAAAACATCAAACTGGTACAATCTGATTATCCACGTAGCTTGTCGGATTTTAACGCAAGAACTTCCTGGGCTGTTACTGCCGGCACGAAAGGTTCTAACGGTTATTACATAACGATAGATAATAATGCAGGCGGTCGCTTTGAAGCAAAGAATGCTCCGGTTGCAGGTAAAGAATATCTTTTGTTTTCTTTTGCCCTAACCGGCGCTGATATAAGCGGGGCAAGGCTTTGGCAACGTGGAGACAATGCAACAATCAACGGTAGTGATTACAAAACAACCATTTCAGACGAAGCCAATGCAGAACAGTATAATAAAACTTCATTGGTGGCCAGCGACTGCGATGCACAGGTAAAAGTGATGAGTTATCCCAACCCGGTAACCAACCAACTTACTGTGATACTCCAGGAGCAAATGGGCAAATCACAGCTTCGTATTACTAACGCCTCTGGCAAAACCATCACCAGCATCAACACCGGAAACAGCTTCAATAAGATCAATACACAAAGCCTGGCAAGTGGCATCTATTTTATCGAGGTCATCAACCAAAACAAAACGATCTATACCAGCAAATTCATTAAAGATTAGGGAGAATAGGTCCAATAGTCAAATCAAAAAAAACTGCCGCGTAACCGGGCAGTTTTTTTTTTGCGTATACACCAACCAACAGCGGCTTATGATTGCCGGTTGTTGTGATCTAGTTGGCTGGCGGCGTGTTGATCCACCATTGGTTCTCCCATTCATCGGCAAAACCAAAGCCGCGGCCATAGGGGCGGTCTTCTAGCGGTGTCAGCAGTTTATAACCTGCAGCAACTGCTTTATCGTGTATCGTATCGGCATTGCTGAGATACAGGAACATTCCGGCAGATTTTGGGTGGTACACTTCGGTAGCATCGCAAAACATAATAACGGCCTGTTCCACCTGCAATTCGGCATGCATGATCACACCTTCTTCACGAGGTGTTTCATGTCGTACGGAAGCCCCTAAAATGTCTTTTGCAAATGCAATGAATTTTCGGGCATCTTTTACAATGAGGTAGGGCATTACGGGTAAATAACCTTCAGGTAATTTCATGATCAATTTGTTTTAATATGATTTTATAATGCCTCAAAAGTAGACGGGCAATAGCGGCTGAAATTGGAAAAAAACGACATCCTTTTAAAGGCCTTCTAGTCAAACGGAATCTATCGCAGGCAAAAAAAGGTATTGTACTTCTCTCCTATTCCTCCTTCCACGCGGTGCCTTCGTTATTACCCTTGAAATATTGCCTGGGGTGAAAACCCGAAAATTCTTTGAAGTCGTGGATAAAATGTGACTGGTCGTAATAACCACAATCGTAGGCAATAGCTGTAAGCGATTGTTTCGTGTTTCCGTACTTTCTTATAGCCGACTGAAACCGGATGATCCTGGAAAAAAGCTTTGGATTGAACCCGGAGTAATCTTTGAATTTCCGTTCAAACTGGCGGGTAGATAAAAAGGCTTTTTGAGCCAATGCCTGCACTCCTGCGACACCTTCCGAATGAACGATTTTATGAATGACCGATACGATGGCCCGCTCCTTTTGCTCATGTGTATGTAGCCGCTTTTCTAAAAATTCTGTCATAATTTTTACACGCACAGCATTGGAAGATGCCTCAAATATTTTGTTGGCAAGAACCTGCCCCGTACCACCCAACAATGCACCAAAATCCGGCATTTGGTTACTGAGTTCAGTAGTAGGAATGGAAAACATTTGAGGTATGGCATAAGGGTAGAGGTATACGCCAAATATGCCAAAATTTTCATGGGTAACAAATCGCCTGTACACCTGTGATGGGCCACTAAGACTGGCGGTAAAAGAACTTTCAATGTTTTCAGAAGACGTTATTTCATCGAACACCGCTTTATAATGAAACACCATTTCTGCACACCCGTCGGCCATGGAACGGTGAGTATAAGGCCCTCCGCCTTCCAGCACCCAAAAGCACCTTACATAGTTGCTGAGTTGGGACGGTGGTGGAATCGTGTAGTAATTCATCAAAACAAATCTAATAAATGTTTATGGCCTGAAAGCCTCAAAATGAAAACGTAGTCCACCAATTCATACCCGCCCACCACGAGTTTAATTGTGAGCACATACAAAAAATCCCCCGGTAAACCAGGGGATTTAGTTATAGAAATATGATAGCTTTTACAAAGTCTTCAACACATCATTCATGCTGCGAACAGCATCAGCGCTCTTATTAAAAGCTGCCTGCTCCTCCTCGTTCAGATCAAGTGGCAATATTTTCTCCCAGCCATCTTTGCCAATTACTACGGGTACACCCAGGCAAATATCGCTTTGTCCGAATTCACCATCGAGGGCAACACAGCAGGTAAACAATTTCTTTTGGTCGCGAACGATGGCTTCTACCAGCGCAGCACCGGCTGCACCTGGTGCATACCAGGCACTGGTGCCTATCAGTTTGGTCAATGTGGCACCGCCAACCATAGTGTCAGCCACTATTTTATCCTGTTGTTCTTTGCTAAGGAAACTTGTAACAGGAATGCTGTTCCAGGTAGCCAGGCGGATAAGCGGGATCATGGTAGTATCGCCATGACCGCCAACTACAACTGCATTAAGGTCAGCAGGGCTGCAGTCTAATGTTGTGCTCAGCTGGTATTTAAAACGTGCACTATCTAATGCACCGCCCATACCAATAATGCGGTTTTTGGGCAAACCTGTGGCCGTAAGCGCCAGGTAGGTCATGGTATCCATCGGGTTACTTACAATAATAATAATGGCATTGGGAGAATGCGCCAGGATGCTTTCGGCTACGGTTTTTACAATGCCTGCATTCGTGCCAATCAGTTCTTCACGGGTCATGCCGGGTTTGCGGGGCAGGCCGCTGGTAATCACTACTACATCGCTACCTGCAGTTTTGGTATAATCGTTGGTGCTGCCTGTAATTTTAGTGTCGAAACCCAGCAGGGCTGCGGTTTGCATCATATCCTGGGCTTTACCTTCGGCAATGCCTTCTTTAATATCCAGCAATACCACTTCGGTGGCGAGTTCTCTGCGAACAATATTATCGGCAGTAGTAGCACCTACCGCACCTGCACCAACAACAGTAACTTTCATACAACTATTTTTTTGGGGTTAAAATGATTTTGAGCCGCAAAGGTAACCGGGGGTGGGGATTGACCAAATGAAAAATTTCCATTGTTTTCCGGTAACATCCGGCAGTATCCACGGTTGCATGTTTACTTAATTTGATATCAATCGCTAAAGGATTCTATTTATTGGCAACAGGCATTTATTTCCTAAAAACAACCCTTCTATGACCACAGACATAAACCTATGCGAACTAGTAGCGGGTGAAAAAGACCCAAGTACCAGCAAACCTATAGTATATGTAGTACACAGGGCAAAGTCCTTCCTGGTAACAATCGATTCAGACATCAACCTGAACTGGTTTACTTCCCAACAATATGAAGAGAAGCGTTTTGCCGCCGATTTTGGCGAAGTGGCAGGAAGTTGCAACATGGCAGCGGCATTAGTCGACCGTATTTTTGTCGGCAGGAAAAACAGGTTATCCTATAAAAAAATGCTCGGCGAAGTGATTGGCCGGATACTGGACGATCGCAACAGCTTTAGTGCAAAAACACTGCTGCGTAAAGTAGACGAGCGGATCTATGAACATTGCAAAGAAAGGGTTAGGATGGCCTACATATATGCTGCATTTGCCACCGTAAGCCTTCTTGCAATACTGCTGTTAATTGTAGAGAGGTTTAGTAAGGAAATTACCTTTTTTGCAGCCGACAGTACCCGCTACCAAATAGTTATGCCCACTTTACTTGGGGGTGTCGGCGCGTTTATAACCACATTTTTCAGATTTCGAAAGTACTCAGGGAGTGTTGTATCCGGGTTGGCCATACACAGGCTGGATGGCTTTCTGCGGGTTTTTTACGGCGTTTTTGCAGGCCTGATGGTTACGTTTGCCATTAAGGGGAATGTGCTGATAGGCTTTGCAAACGAAAACCCGGAAAGCCAGCCATGGCTGGGATATTTTTTGGCAATGATAGCCGGAGCCAGCGAAATATTGATCCCTAACCTCATTAACCAAACTGAAGAAAACCTGCGCTTTAAAACACAGGGAGGTAAGGGTACAGTAAAAATTAAAGAGAAAGCAGAGGAACCGGTTGCCGGTGATGAAACAACAAGAATGGAGACCAAACCAACAGCGCAGGATGAAAATGAATCAGAATATCCGGAACCAGCCGTTGAAGCCCCCGAAACGGAGCCTTCAACGGAGGAACCCACGAACGAGGTGCATATTAAAACTAATTTTGTATTGGAACCTGATGTGGATGAGTTCTCCCCTGCGCAATCAAAAGATCTATAAAAGTCCGCTCTCCCGAATCATTTACCGGCCGTCTATTTTCAATGTTTGATAGATGTCCGCACTTCGAATAACATTTATTATCATCATGGAAAACAGGCGGGTTAAACAGCAAATTGACCCTTTGCAATACTCCAATTGCCAATCCATCGCCAACCTGTACTTTTGGCCACTTTAATATAACAGATGACGATGGTGAACAAACGATTACAGGTGTGGCTGCCCCTGCTTTTTAGCGTAGTGATGGTAATGGGTATTTTGATCGGGTATCAGCTACAGGAAGCCATGGGCTGGAAGAAAAACAATGCTTCAAAGGGCATGAATAATACGACCAGCGAAGTGCTGGCACTGATCAATGAAAAATACGTGGACAAAGTGGATACTGACAGTATGAATTACGATGCCATACAGGCCATCCTGAACCGGCTGGATCCTCATTCAGTATACATCGCCCCTTTAAAACTGGATGATGTAAATAACGATCTCCGGGGAAATTTCCAGGGAATCGGAATTGAATACCAGGTATATAACGACACGCTCAATGTACTATATGTAGTAGACAAAGGCCCGGCAGCGGTAGCTGGCATTCAGGTGGGTGACCAACTTATCAAAGCCGGCGACAGCATCATTGCTGGAAAGCGTTTGAAAGCCGATGCCTTTCGGAAACTATTTCGTGGCGAAGGCGGTTCGGAAGTGGTGTTGACCCTATATCGCAATAACAAACCTATCACCGTAAAAGTGAAGCGCGGGATCATACCCATCCCTTCGCTGGATGCTGCTTATATGGCGGCCCCGGGTGTAGGCTATATACGCCTCAATAAATTTGCCGAAGTGACCTACATTGAATTTATGCAGGCCATGGATAAGCTAAAACCGCTTGGCATGAAGAAGCTGATACTGGACCTGCGCAGCAATGGCGGCGGTGTACTGGAAGCAGCGGTAAATATTGCCGACGAATTTTTACCAGACGGTAAAATGATCGTGTACACCGAAGGCAACAAAGTGAAACGCAGGGAATTTAAAAGCAGTAAGCCGGGCGTTTTTGAAGAAGGCGAACTGGTATTACTCATGGACGAGTTCAGTGCCAGTGCCAGCGAAGTATTGGCCGGTGCCCTGCAGGATAATGATCGTTGTACCATCGTAGGCCGTCGCAGCTTTGGCAAGGGCCTGGTGCAGGAACAATATGGTCTTAGCGATGGTGGTGCATTGCGCTTAACAGTAGCCCGCTATTACACGCCACTTGGCCGCAGTATTCAAAAGCCTTACAATAAAGGCAGAAAAGTGTACGGTGAGGAATTGCTGGACAGGTTTCACCATAGAGATAGCCTCAGTACAGATTCGGCTTTTACAAGAGGAAAGTCTTTTAAAACCAAAAAAGGAAAAACATTATACGACGGTGGTGGTATTACACCTGATGTATATGTAGCAATGGACACCGCAACCGTTTCAGAAGACCTGGGCCGGCTTTTGATAGCAAACACGCTTTCTAATTTTACCTACCAACTTTACAAGCAAAACAAACCGGCATTTGATGTTTTTAAGAATGCTGCGGCATTTGACACGGTGTATAATCTGCCAGCCAGTACCTGGATTTTGTTGGTAGATTTTGCAAAAAAAGACAGTATCAACCTGGCATTAACCAACACTAAACTGCAGCAGGAATCACTCAGGCGGATCAAGGCACTATTAGCAAGGCAGCTTTACCGAAACGAGGGATACTATGAAGTGGAAAACAACAATAGCCCCACTTACAAAAAGGCAGTGGAGATTATTACTCATTAAGCTAAACGCGCTACGTCTGACGCTTGATGCAACGATCTTGAAAACTTGTAGCCTGAAGCCTGAACCTTAAAATCATGAAAGCAATAAAATCTCTTTTAAATAAATTACTCGGGCAGAAGAACTACCTGCGGTTGACCAGCACTTTGTTTTTTCATTATTTCAATAAGGGATGGCTTAAAGACACCCCCTCCTATTTCAGCCATTATTTTGTAAAAAATCTTATTGGCCAGGGTGAAACAGTGATAGACATTGGCGGCAACCTCGGCTACTTTACAAAAATATTTTCAAGACTCGTAGGTAAAACCGGCAGGGTATATACGGTGGAACCTATTGAATTATACCGCCAGGTGTTGGAAAAAAATATCAGCGGCCTGCAAAATGTGACCATCCTCCCCTATGCACTGGGCGAGAACGACGGTACTATTCTAATGGGCAATCCATCCAGCGACAAGCATCGCCACGGTTTAATGCGGGTATTAAAAAAAGATGAAACCCAATATTTAGCCGCCGGAGATAAGTATGAAGTAGAATTGAAGCATCCTTTACACTTGTTTGAAGCCCTTGGCAAGATCGATTATATCAAATGCGACATCGAAGGTTACGAAGTACCCGTAATTCCGCTGATGGAACCGCTGATTGCAAGGCAGTTGCCCATCATGCAAATAGAAACGGAAGGCGATAACAAATTTACGATCCTGGAAATGATGTGGAAACTGGGTTACAAGAGTTTTTATGCGCAAAAACAACAATTAATCCCGGTTCTTACTACAGATCAAACAGTTGTAGGCGATTTGATGTTTATACCAGCACACCGGATAGCATCTTTTCAAAAATTCATTGTTGTTTAGTTGGATAAAGTCACCACAATAGCCACGCTTACCATCGTCCGCTATCCCCGTTGGGCCATACCATTTGCTATCATATCCATGGGGCTTTTTCGTTTGCCGTTATGGCTTAATAAAAGAGTTTCCTTCTACAAATTAATGGGCAGCGGCCGCAATGGTACTTTCGACAAAACGCCCGACTGGCAGCAATGGGCGGTGCTGACTGTTGGCCTTCAACAGTCTACCGCCGGCCGTCAGCCGGAAAGCGCTATTGACCAGTTAACCTCCATCGACATGCAGTCGGCTGTCGGAAGTCAACGGTCGTCGTTTATCACCCGCTATTGGAAATTCTTCAACTGTAGCACCACCACTTTTATCCTGGAACCTATTGAAGGACACGGTCTTTGGGATGCAAAAGAGGTGTTTGGATCATTACCCAAACAAACCAGTTACGAAGGCGAAATAGCCGTACTTACAAGGGCAACCATCCGCATCAAGAGATTAAAACGTTTCTGGAGCCATGTAGATGCTGTGGGCAGCCAAATGGCGGCTGCGGAAGGGTTTATCAGGTCATATGGTATCGGTGAAATGCCATTCATTAAGCAGGCCACGTTCAGCATTTGGCAAAGCAAGGAACACATGAAAAACTTTGCCTACAAAATGAAAGATCATGCTGAGGTAATCCGTAAAACGCACGAAGAAAAATGGTATAGTGAGGAAATGTTTGTGCGGTTTAAGGTGTTGGCAAAGTTGGTTAAACAATCTACAGGAAAGAATACTTAAATTTGAGTAAAGATAATCACCATGCCAACTATTGAATTTGAAACAACGGTGACAGATACAAAAAACATTTCCATTCCTGAAAGTATTAGCAGTATTCTTAGTGATGATGGACATGTAAAGGCCTATGTTGTTTTCGTTTTTGAAAGTGATTCAGACAACGAAGAAGAAAAATCATTTTTGCAATCAGGACAGCACTCTTTTTTTAAAGAGTACGAGGACGAGGACGACTATTACGATAAGAAATATGGAGACAATGCAGTTTTATAAATTAGGTGATATTGCTGTCGCCAATATTCCATTTACTGACCTTACCGGCATAAAGCTTCGGCCGGTTATTATTTTAAAAAACACCAACGATAACGATGTAATTATCGCAAGAATTACAAGCAACTTGCTCAGCACACCGTACGACTTTTTTATTCAGGATTGGACTGCAGCCAATCTTCACAAACCCTCGATCATACGGCTCCACAAAATTGTTACCATTAACGAATCAATTATTCGACAGACAATAGGGAAACTTACTCAAAATGATTTACAACGTTTGATTCTTATGTTGAACTCATTTTGGAGTTTATAGACTTAGCTATTTATGAAAAACATCAAACTAATAGAAGTTGCATCGGAAATAGGGGCCGGAACCCGTGGCGCCAGCCTGGGCGTGGAAGCCATCAAAATAGCGGCGCTCGATTTTATGAGCAATTTCTTTGTACACTTTCCCTCGGAAAAAATACCCCATGAAAATAAGCTGCTTTTTGAGCCGATAGAATCGCCTTATGCCAAACGAATTAAGGGCATTGCAAGCATGTATGATAAAGTGAGCAAAGCCGTGTGCGACACGGTTAAAAATAATTTCTTCCCGGTAATTATCAGCGGCGATCATAGTAATGCGGGCGCCACCATTGCCGGGCTTAAAATGGCGAAACCCAAAAGCAAACTAGGCGTAATATGGATTGATGCACACGCCGATCTGCACACGCCCTACACCACGCCCAGTGGCAACCTCCACGGCATGCCCCTGGCCACAGCTATTGGTGAAGACAACCTGGATTGTGGCGTACACGAACTGGATGCCGAAACAAAAAAAATGTGGGACTACCTTAAAAATATTGGCAAAATAGAACCCAAAGTATTGCCAGAAGATGTAGTGTTTATTTCGCTACGCGACTTTGAAAAGGAAGAAAAAAGCATTATTGAAAAATATGGCATGAAGGTGATCACGACAAGTGAAGTCCGCCGGAAAGGGGCCGAAATCATATACCGCAGTGTCATCCGTTACCTGAGCGACTGTACCGATATCTATGTGAGCTTTGACGTGGACAGCCTCGACAGCACCATCAGCAAGGGTACAGGCACCCCGGTTAGCAACGGCTTAAAAGAAAGAGAAGTAGAGGACCTGATCAGTAAATTTATGCAGAGCCGGAAGATCAGTTGCTTTGAAATAACAGAAGTGAATCCAACACTTGACAAAGAAAACCTGATGGCTGAGATTGCCTTTAATATTTTACAAAGAAGCGTGAACATCCTGATGATGAACTAATGTTACAACGCAGCTTGAATCATGGTATAGAACTTTTTTAATTGTAGTTGATTGGCAGGTTTGCATTTTTTCAAACCCTGCTGTAATGAATGCTGAATGCATTGCTTTTCAGTTTCCGGGCAATCGATCAAAAACTCCATCATCAGCTGGTACGACCAGTTTCCAAGGAATCGCTTTTCGTTCATTTTGCTTTTAGAAAATAAAAACTCCATCAAAAAGTCAGGATACGATTCAGCAAAGTTTTTACATAAAGCGCCAAAGGAGGCAGAGAGTATTGTTGCTTCCCGATCTAGAATTTTAGAAACCAAATAAATGTAAAATGGCCTGGTGATATCATTTCGGGTCTGCAGGCTATCGATAATCGAATTAGTTTTTTCATCATCCCAGGCATCAAATTTTCCGTTACAAAAATCCTTTGAATTCACTGATACCTGGTTGTGGGCCAGGTAGAAATTTAAATCACGGGGTGCCTGCGCATAAAGGTTACACTGTAATAAAAGGATGATTACAAAATGTAATTTCATGATAAGGTTATTGAACAGAATCAGAGGCAATAAAAACATATGAACGAACATTATTCGTCCATATAGATGAAGTAAAATTTCCACTTACCTTTTACCTTCTTAAACTGCATATCCCCTACCCTCATGTTTCCCGGGCTGCTGTATTCATAATCTTTATCGGGAATGGAGGTACGGCTTTCTATCTGTTGCTTATGGGTGCCATCGCCTACGCCACCGTCAACAGGAAAATACTTTTTCAGGGCAGCAATAATATGCGCCCGGTCGATTGGCTTTTTAGGATCAGAATCCATCGTGCCCCTGGAAGTTACGGGGTATTGTGTTAGCGAATCAAGACCGGCAAGATCCAGCGCCAGCACTGCTTTCCGGAAGGCCGGCCAATATGCATCAAAACTTTTGTCGCGTTTTTGGCCAAAGGAAAAACTGGCAACAAATACGGCGGATATAAGCAGCATCCATTTCATAGCTACACAATATTTCCACCAAGATACTTTATGTGTTCGTAAAAATCAGGGTAGGATTTATTGATCGCTTCGGCGCCGTTGATAGTGGTTGGACCATCCGCTTTCAGGGCTGCTACAGCACATGCCATGGCAATGCGGTGGTCGTGGCGTGAGGATACTTCGGCACCTTTCAACCCCTTACCGCCATCGATCACCATCAGGTCGTCTTGTAATAGTATCTCCACGCCCATTTTCCCAAATTCCTCCTGCAGCGTGATGCCGCGGTTGCTTTCTTTATGCGCCAACCGGCTTACGCCTTGTATCACGGATTTCCCATTGCAGAAAGATGCCAGCGCTACCAATGGCGGGAAGAGGTCGGGGCAGTCGGTGGCATCAAAATGAAAAGGTTTTAGCTGCGCCGGCCCGATCTCAATCTGTTCCGGTTGAACAGAGATGATGGCACCGCTGGCCATGATAGCCTGTAGTATGGCTTTATCCGCCTGGGTGGAAAACACATCAAGGCCTTTTACAGTGATATTACCGGCTACCGCACCCGCCACGAGGAGGAATGCTGCTCCGCTCCAATCGCCTTCTACTGTGTATTCTTTAGCCTTAAGTTGTGAGTCGTTGGTAGTAGGAGCGCCAAAATAGTATTCTTCATGATTGCGGTTTTCAGGCATGTGCATGCCGAAGTCCTGCATCACTTTGAGCGTAAGATCGATATAGGGCTTACTCTTAAGATTGTTGACTTTGATGCTTACATCACTTGCCCCGGCGGCAGAATACGCCATGAGTAATCCAGTTAGAAATTGAGAACTAAGCGAACCATCGATCTCAATATTTTGTGGCTGCAATGGTCCTTTAATCTGAAGCGGCAACTTTCCTCCGTTTGATGCGATTTCAATACCGACCATCGGAAAAATCTCATCAAAAAAATCCATGGGCCGTGTAGGCAAACTGCCTTCGCCGGTGATGGTAATGGCCTCATCACTTAATGCAGCAATGGGAGTAAACATGCGGATACTGAGGCCGCTTTCGCCACAATTGATTACAGGAGAAACGGGATGCACACCCGTGCTTTCCACTACAACCCTATCAGGCAAAATTTCAACTATTGCTCCCAGTTTTTGAATAATATCCAATGCCGCTTTATCGTCATTGGAATAACCTGGATTAATGATCGTCGTTTTTCCTTTTGTAAGCAAAGCCGCCGCACAGGCACGTTGCATGGAACTTTTGGAAGTTGGGGCCTGTATGGAGCCGGAGAGCCCGGACGGGCTTATTGTTACTGTCATGCTATTTAAGTGGTTCTAATTCATTATACAAATCTGTAAACATTTCAATCATTTTCCCGGCCAGTTCCTAGTAATCACGGTTTTGCTTGTTTACCAATAAAACAGCACTATTTTTTACGCTGTATTAGCGTTTGAAAAGTGATGGATTAAGGAATACATCCATGACATATTCATAAATCCGGTACCGGGTTGTATTTATTTTAGACTCAATAAAACTGTCAGAAATGGTATTTGCTCCAACATAAGCAAATGAAGCCAACGGGTTCTCCTGGAGAAGGTGGTGCATAATATTTATGCAGGTACGGATGATTGGCGCAAAATCAAAATCGTTCAAAACGATGTTGAAACGATTGTCCTGCCCCTTCTTATCAGCTGGAAAAAATTTTACTGCATAAACATTTAGTTCATACAATTCTGCAATGACAATATATCTCCTTTTGGATGTCCGAAACTGGAAAACATATTCAGCTTGAAGGTAGTCGGAGTTTTTCGGGGTTCGTTGAATTAAGGAAAAGGAGAAACTGGAATCGAACATTTGACTACATCAAAAATTTATAAGCAGGATTGCGTCGACGCATAATTTCCGCATCGGAAACGGTTTCAATAATATATTTCTTCCCGTTTTTTTTGTTATCTATCAACAAAACGGTAACCGAAGGATTGCTTTCCTTCAAAACCGAAGCATCATTAACACTGCCTCTTTTTTTGATCCTATCTAATTTTCTCCTGGCTTCCATATTTCAAATTTACCCAAATCCACCTACAACTCTTCCAACATTTTTTCTACATTCTGCATCGCAATACCCTGTACCACACCTTTTCCAATCTTCTCCAGCAGCACATAATTCATTTCTGATCTTACTCTTTTCTTATCCATCTGCAGGATTTTAAAAACCTCTGTTTTATCAAATGCAGCATTGGTAGGCAGACCATATTGTTCGAAAGCCGCAATTACTTTAGCTGTGCCTTTAAAACCAGTCAGGGTCTCGGAAAAAACACTTGCCGCCACCATGCCCACCGCAATGGCTTCACCGTGGCTTAATCCATAGAGGTTCTCGATGGCATGACCCAACGTATGTCCAAAATTTAGCAAGCGTCTTTCGCCCTGCTCAAATTCGTCGGTCTTTACCACTTCGGCTTTTATCAAAGCGTTACGGCGGATCAGTGCCCCCATCAGTTTGGTATCCTTTTTATAGTCGCTGATCTTATGGTCCATCAATTGTTTAAACATCGCCGCGTCTTTAATGCAGCCATGTTTAATGATCTCCGCAAAACCATTGATCCACTCATTTGAAGGAAGCGATTTCAGCATCGAAACATCATAAAGTAAAAACTCGGGTTGGTTAATAGTGCCTACCAGGTTTTTATACAACCCAACATCAACCCCATTCTTACCGCCGATAGCAGCATCTACCATCGCCAATACCGTAGTTGGCACAAAACCAAACCGGATACCACGCATATACACGCTGGCTGCATAGCCCGTCATATCGGTTACTACACCGCCTCCCACGCCTACCAGCAAGCTTTTCCTGTCGGCGCCTGCAGCGATCAACTGGCCGAGCAAGTCATCAACAGTTGCCTGTTGTTTATATGCTTCCCCAGCTTTCAGGACGATGGTTTTCCAGGCGCTGAATTTCTTTTTGTGGTGCTTAAAAACGTTTTCATCTGTAACGATGATGGCATGGCTGTCACCAATCAGTTTATCCAGGTAAGTAAAATCCGCATCGAAGTAAAATGTGGTTTGCTTTTTTGAAAACTGGTATGTTTTTTTGATCATGTGTCTCGCTTATTTGTCTGGCTCTGGTTATTAATGCCCTTGGTATGTTGCAGTTTCATCAAAACTCACCATGTTGTCGATGTCAGGAATCAGGTTACGAAACATATCTTTAAGTACGTTAAAGCCAGTGATGCTGTTAGTGTAAGTATTCAGGGCGTCTAATGCTGTCTTCCCTTCTGCGTTTTTTATCGTTGGATCAGCACCATTTTCAAGCAATATTTTCATCTCCTTCATTACCCTGCCATCTGGTTCTCCACTGTCCGATTGTACCATTCCGTCAATGGCATCATCGAATGCACAATGTAATGGTGTCCAACCCTGTCCGATATCGATATTCACATTTGCTCCGCTAGCGATCACATGCCTGAGCAGATCCAGATCGTCCATTGCCGACATGATTGGAAACTCACCGTGGGCATCTGGTGCATTGAGGTCTATTGGTTCGTCAGAAAATTCTCCGGTAAAGTGCTGTTCCATATGCCAGTTCCCGAATTTATTTTTGCAAAAATTACAGTATGTGCATCAGCCAAATTCAAAGGCGGTGAATAATATAGCTGTCAACAAATTTCGTGACTAGCTATTCATGATCTTGTTCTGGTGATTGATGCTTTCCATATGCACAGCATCGAGGTACTTGGTGATAAACTCAGGGCTAAGGCCTAGTGGGTCGGCCTTTTTGGTGGCACGTTCCAGTATCTCGTTCCAGCGATTGGTTTGTAAGATGGTTACACTGTTGTTCTTTTTGTATTCGCCTATTTTTTCAGCAACTTTCATACGCTGGCTAAGTATCTGCAACAGTTCATCATCCAGGTGGTTGATCTGCTGGCGCATTTTCTCCAGGGCTGCATGAAAATCTTCAGAAGCAACGTCTTCCTTACGCCAGATAATATTGCTTAGCATTTCGCCTAAAACTTCCGGAGTTATCTGTTGCTTGGCATCGCTCCATGCATTATCGGGATCAATATGGCTTTCGATGATCAACCCGTCGAAATCCAGGTTTATCGCTTGTTGCGCCACAGCCTGCAATATGTCTCTCCGGCCGCAAATATGGCTTGGGTCATTGATAATCATCATGCCCGGGTTGCGGCGTTTCATTTCAATAGCCAGGTGCCACATCGGGGCATTGCGGTATTCGGTATTGCCATAGCTGCTAAAACCACGATGGATAAGGCCTACCTGCTGAATACCGGCACGCTGGATTCTTTCCACGGCACCACTCCATAACTCCAGGTCTGGATTAATGGGATTTTTTACTAATACTGGAACATCCACGCCCTTAAGCGCATCAGCAATTTCCTGTACACTGAATGGGTTCACTGTGGTGCGGGCACCGATCCAAAGTACGTCCACATCAAAATGCAGGGCATCTTCCACCTGCTTGGCTGTGGCTACTTCTACCGTCACGGGCAGGCCGGTTATTTTACGTGCCTGCTGCATCCATGGCAAACCTTTTGTTCCAATGCCTTCAAACAATCCAGGCTTGGTTCTTGGCTTCCAGATACCGGCACGCAGCATATCCACTTTACCTGTATTCGCCAGGCGTGTAGCCGTTTCTATTACCTGCTCCTCAGTTTCGGCACTGCATGGGCCGCTGATGATCAATGGTCGTTTACCCCATGTTTCCTGAACGAGCTGCTTCATTGTTTTTGTTGCTTCCATTATTTACTAGGATTTTTTGATTGATTTGATTTTATGATTAAATATGGCAATGTTTCAATTTTATTTTCGAAGTACCACGCGCAATCGTTTTCTCTTTTTTTGAGCCCGGCAGTGATATTTCTATTCTGTAGCATTGGCGTCGCATGGCACATCCCGTTTCTTACGGGGCTCTTGTACTGTATCACGTTATTGACCTTTGCTGAAATACGATTTGGGCTATTTCAAAATCCGCTTTATATCATTGGCGCCTACGATCAGCTCCATTAAATACTCACTGTTTTCTTTTTCCAGGCAGCTCTTGAATTTTCGTAGCTGGGTAATATGCTCATTCAATACGTCGAGAATATTTTCCTTGTTTTGCATAAAGATAGGCACCCACATGGCCGGGTTGCTTTTGGCCAAACGAACCGTGCTTTCAAAACCGCTGCTGGCCATTTCAAAAATGGTGTCTTCTTCCTTCTCTTTTTCCAGTACCGTATTGGCCAGGGCAAACGAAGTGATATGCGATATATGGCTGATATAGGCTACGTGCATATCGTGTGCATCCGCATCCATATAAATCAGGTGCATTCCTATTTGCCGGTACAATTCTTCTATTGTTTCCAGTGCATCAATATCACTTTTCTCGCCTTCGCATATCACGCAGGTACGGCCTATAAATGCGTTTCTTACGGCAGCATCGGGGCCGCTGAATTCGGTACCCCACATAGGATGGCTGGCCACAAATCTCTTACGCATCGGGTGGTCGGACACCAGGCTGCAAATAGCATGTTTGGTAGAACCTGCATCCACAACGATCTGGTTGTCAGTTACCAGGTCCATAATAATTTGCATAACAGGTAGCGTCGTATCTACCGGGATAGCCACATAAACCAGGTCTGCCTTTTTTACAGCCTCTTCCAATGGCAGCATTTCATCTACCAAGCCAAGTTCCAAAGCCTTCTCTCCGCTGGCTTTAGTACGGCTCACACCAATTACATGCTTAACCAGCCCCTTTTCTTTAAGTGCCAGGCTCAACGATCCGCTGATTAATCCTACGCCTACTATGGTAATGGTATCGAACAAAACTTCCTGATTTTTGATTTGTGATGTATGATTTTTGATTTGCTACCTTTTAATTTATCGCTGAAACCTGTACATGATATCCGTTCTCAAAACATATTTCTCCCCTTTTATCACTTCTCTTCCCGCATGTAACAAATCGTGCTTAAAAATAAGTGCCATGCCTGTTTTGGGCTTTATGATCAAATCTTCAAAAGAAGTATCGCCACCGAGGAAGTCTTCATTCAAATAGATCATCAATGTGTACAGGCTAAACTCACTCTCATTGCGCTCATAACTTCCATCCATATGCTGCTTGAATTGTTGCCCCCGTCCATACTTATAAAACCTGAACATTTCATTTAAGCCAATTGCTATGGATGAACCAAATTTTTGCAAGCAAAATGGTTGCACGCTCTCCCAAAGGCTTTCAGCCAAGGCAACATCCTTAAAAAGAACCCGTAAATTGTTCCTGACGTCTGACCTTACCACTTGCCTTCCAAATGAATTAATCTTCGCTTGTTCATAACCCCTTTTCTCACTCCACAGAATATGCTGATTACATTCTTCTGCTGTCAGAAAATCTTCAACAGTAAATATGGTATCCTCTTTATGTTCTGTTTTCTTCATTTCCTAAATTCATTTCCACATTTTCACATTTTTCACATTTCCACATTCCCCGCCTTTATCCTGTCGATACTCTCCTGAATCTTCTCTTCCTTACAGCAAAGGCTCACCCTCACATATCCATCACCGGCGGTACCAAAAATGCCACCCGGTGTTATGAACACATTACAATCGTATAATACGGTATCGCTTAATTCGTAACCTGTTTTGTATTGTGAAGGAATCGTTGCCCACACAAACATGCCTACCTGGGTTTTAGAATAAGAACAATTGAGCAGGTCCAGCAGCTCAAATACTTTCAACCGACGGCGGGCATATATTTCATTGATGCTGTCATACCAATCTTTTCCAAGGCTAAGTGCTTTTGCAGCAGCCAGTTGTACAGGTAAAAACATGCCGCTGTCCATATTGCTTTTAAAGCGTAATACTTCGTCGATGCGTTGCTTATTAGCAATCATCATACCAACCCGCCAACCGGCCATATTCTGGCTTTTGCTCAGGCTGTTAAGTTCTATCACCACATCTTTCGCGCCTTCAATACTTAGCAAACTCAATGGCTCGTCATTCAAAATAAAACTGTACGGGTTATCGTGTATAATGAGGATACCATGCTGTTTGGCAAAACCAATTAACTCCTCAAATAATTCTTTCGATGGGAGCTGCCCGGTGGGCATTTGCGGGTAGTTTACAAACATCAGCTTTACGCCCCTTGCCTCAATTGTATTGAAATCGGGAAACCAGTTGTTAGCCGCAGTCAGTTCATAATCCACACATTCCCCGCCGGCAAGTTTTACGGCACTCCTGTAAGTTGGATAGCCCGGATTCGGCAACAGTACTTTGTCGCCGGGGTTCAGGTAGGTCATACAAATATGCATGATGCCTTCCTTGCTCCCGATCAACGGTAATATGTCGCTATCGGCATTCAGATCCACATGATACCAGGTTTTGTACCAATCGGCGATAGCCTGTCGTAACAATGGCGAACCCTTATAGTTTTGATAAGCATGCGTATTGGGTTTCGCACTTTCTTCCTGCAAGGTTTTGATAACATCGGGGTGTGGCGGCAAATCAGGGCTGCCAATACCGAGATTGATAACATTTTTCCCGGCTTTGTTCATGTCATCTATCTCTCTCAGTTTGGTTGAGAAATAGTATTCGCCAATGCCTTCGAGTCGTGTAGATGTGGTCACTTTAAGTTGATTATTTGATCGGTTAATTCGTTTAATGGTTCGTTAGCCTTTGCGGTAGACACCCAGTACTTTTAGCTCCTCCGTCAGTGGTTTAATCGTATCTATTACAGCGTCGAACTGTCCCCTGTCTTCTATTTCCATATCCGCATGAAAACTATATTTCCAGTCACTTCCGGGTATGGGCATACTTTGTAGTTTACTGAGGTTAATTCCTCCATCTGCTATTTTAGTAAGCACTTTTGCAAGGCTTCCTTTACTATGATCCGTATTGAAAACAATCGATGCCTTATCAGGATTTTCAACAGGCAGCGCCTTATCCGGCCGCTGTAAAATAAGAAACCTGGTGTAGTTGTTTTTTAGGGTATGAATGTTTGGGGCAATCATTTCAAGTTGAAAAAGGTCGGCGGCCAGTTTACTTGCAATGGCAGCAATATGCTTGCTCCTGTGCTGATGTACGTGCTTTGCACTCAAGGCTGTATCCTCTGTTTCAATCAGTTTCCAGTTGTATTTTTCTAAAAACCCGATACACTGTAAAATGGCCATTGGATGGCTATGCACTTCGCGTATATCTTCCAGCTTTACCCCGGGATTTACCAACAGGTTTTGCTTTATCTGCAAATACACTTCGCCTGTCACCAGCAGGTTCGCTTTCTGTAACAAGTTATAGTTGGGCAAAATGCTTCCGGCAATAGAATTTTCAATCGCCATTACACCACCATCGCTTTCCTTTTTGTTAGAAGCTATCTTAACAACATCTCTAAACGTGGCACAGGGTAATACTTCCACTTCTTTTCCAAAATACTGCCGGGCAGCCACCTGGTGGAAGCTCCCTTCGTAACCCTGGATGGAAACCCGAAGGCCCTCTCCGCTCCCGGTGGGGGAACCAGGAACTTGATTTTTTTGTGAGGTTGCTATTTGATTGATAGGTGCCATTTCTTTTTTGTTTCCTGGCCATAGGCCAAAATAAAAATCCCAGCCTTTGGGCCGGGATTCTTTATGTTGAGTATTTTTTTACTTATTTCACCTTCAACAAAAGCATTCCCGGCTTCTTACTAAAATAGTAGAAGTAAAAAGTAAAGAATGTAAAATATGCCTTTGTTGCGTTCACGGCCCGAAAGTATAGTATAGTGTTTTACTGGACAAAAATATTTTCATTCTTTTTACAATTTGCCTGACATTTTTCTACAATTCTCAAAGAATCGTTGAAAATCCTTTACTTATTACTTCCATTCTTTCACACTTATTCCGCGATTCAGCCATTTTCTTAAAATCGGGGGACGCCTGAAACTAAAAAAGCAACCAGGTCGTGGTTACTTTTTTAAGATGTTATGTGGTAATTTAGTCAACTAATCAATAATCACTAATCAACTAATCCTCCGATTTACGCTTATCTCCGGTATCTGCGTCATTCATCCGAATTTTACGGCCTTTGTACATTTTGCCGTCAATGGATTTGATCATCTTGTTCATGGATCCACTTTCTACTTCCACCCAGCTATTCATATCACGCATATCTATCTTGCCCAGGGCTTCCTTTTTCAGGTCGCTCATATCGAGGATAAACTGTAAAAAACTGGCTTTATAAAAACCATCCTTAATACCAAGGTTTACAAACAAACGGCTGTACCCGGTAGCACCGCGGCTAAAAGTACGCCCTTGTGTATCCCTGTCGCGGTCTCTTGGAGCAGCACTTCTGTCACCATCCCGCATGGGGGTCCGTTCACGGCGTTTGCTATCGTCCTGCCTGAGATTAAGGTCGGCGGCATTTTCGTAATATTTCAAAAACCGGTCGAACTCCAGGCCAGCTACGCGTTGCAAAATTTCTTCTTTGCTTACGTCAGCAAATCTTTCGTTTAAAATCGGGATATAAGTTTCGTATTCTCCATGGCTGATATCCGTACTCATCATCTTGTCTATAAAATGGAAAAACTGTTTGCGGCAAACATCTTTACCACTCGGTATGTCCAATTTGTGGAATTTGTTATTTACCAATCTTTCTATGCTGCGAAGCTTATACACGTCTTTTGCTGCAAGTATAGAAATACAAATACCCTGGTTACCGGCGCGGCCGGTACGACCGCTACGGTGTGTGTATACCTCGATATCATCAGGTAGTTCGTAATTAATTACATGGCTAATTTCTTTTACATCAATACCACGGGCGGCTACGTCAGTAGCTATCAGGAGCTGTATTGTTTTTTGGCGGAAACGATTCATCACCGCGTCGCGCTGCTGCTGGCTAAGATCGCCATGAAGGGCTTCTATATCATACCCTTCACGGGTTAAAGTTTCAGTAATGCCTTGTGCATCCAGCTTTGTACGGGTAAAAATTATGCCGTACATGCCGGGGTTAAAATCAATAATGCGTTTCAGAACCTCGTAACGGTTGTGGCCGCTGGCGATGCAATATTGGTGATCGATATTAACGTTGGTGGAATTTACTTTTCCTATGGTGATCTCGGCAGGCGATTTCATAAAACGCTTGCTGATCTGCCTTACTTCAGAAGGCATGGTAGCACTAAACAACCAGGTGCTCTGGCGATTGGGGGTAAATTGCAATACATGCTCAATATCCTCCCTGAACCCCATGTTCAACATTTCATCTGCCTCATCCAGCACCACATAGTGGATTTGGGTAAGGTCAATAGCTTTGCGTTCTATCAAATCTATTAAACGACCGGGGGTAGCCACAACAATATGGGTGCCTTTTTTAAGGTCACGTATCTGCATACTGATGGATGTACCGCCATAAACCGGGGTAACATTGGTACCAGGCTGGTGCTTTTTAAATTTCTTGATATCCTCTGTGATCTGGATACAAAGCTCCCTGGTAGGGCAAATAATCAATGCCTGTGGAAACCTCTGGTCTTTATCAACCAATTGTAATAATGGTAAACCAAAGGCAGCTGTTTTACCGGTACCTGTGGAGGCAAGGCCAATAAAGTCTTTAGTACCAGCTAATAATATAGGAATAGCTTGTTCCTGGATGGGGGTAGGCTCGGTAAAACCAAGAGCCGTAACGGACTGAAGCAAACCTGCTTCAATGCCTAATTCTTCGAAAGTCATTTGTTAAAATTTAATTAGATAAAACATAGCAGTGGGCAGTTTTACAGTTGGCAGTTCGCAGTTGATCTGCCAATTGCCCATTGCATAATGTCCACGCTTATTGAAAAAAAATGATCGGGTGCAAGTTACTTTATTATGATTTCCAACCCATAACCTGCGAGGTTGATAAACAAGCCCTGCCCTTTTAAAATCCAATCATTCTAATTCGCTGCACCGTGGCAACTGCTGATATGTATATCTAATTAAAACGCCTGGATAACTGATGTGGTGATGCTATGCAAAACCGCATTTAAAAAAGAAGCCCTCCCTAAGAATAGGGACGGCTTAACGATTGCTTGCCATATGAAAAATCCTTAGAATTATTTCTTGCTTATGCTGTCCAATTTAGCAGCGGCAGAATCCAATATTTTAGAAGCTGTATCAGTTGCAGCTTTAGCAGCTGAATCAGCAGCAGCAGCCATTTTCAATGAATCTGCAGTTGCTACAGCTTTCAGTGAATCTTCAGTTGAAGTTGTAGTTGTAGTTTCAGTACAAGAAACCATTGCAGCAGCGATAAAAGCTACGAAAAATAATTTTTTCATTTTAATTTTTTTTGTTTGTGATGAATTTGATGTTTATACCAGATGGTTAAGAAAGGTAACCGCAGGTTTTAAAAAATATTTTTTTTCTGCTTAAACCTTTGAAAAACCAGTATTTATCACAGTCCTGGGCCTGTATTGGCACGGGCTGCAGCAAAACAGCACGGGTTACCAGGAATTGCGGCTTAGCTGCATGTTCCCAAAAGATCTTCTACTTTCAACCAGGAGATTTCAGAGATAAATGCCGTTGTGTTGGGTATCAAGGCAAAGGATTTATTGAGCAACATATCGGTATTACAAGGAAACCGACAACCCTGTGCCAGCCGCACTTTGTATTTCTTTTTCTAATTTCAAACACCGGGTTACTATTTTTGGCCTCCTGTATTAAAACCAAGGAATGTGAAAGCTGAAAGCAACGACAAAGATTTATTGGAAGGACTTGCCAGGAACGATTCCGGATCTATCGAAATATTGTACAAACAAAATTTCGCCATGATTCAATCTTTCATCATTCAAAACAATGGTTCTTACGACGATGCGAGGGATATATTCCAGGAGGCAATGATGGTGTTGTACGAAAAGGCAAAGGATGAGAATTTTGTACTCACCTCTCAAATCAAGACCTATGTATATTCTATATGCAGAAGGCTTTGGCTCAAGCGGCTTCAATACAACCAGAAATTTGTAGCTCCCGTAGATAGTATACAGGAGACGATACCGGTAGAGGAAGAAATAGAACAAAAGCAGAAGCTGGACGACAACTTTGAAATGATGGATGTAGCGATGAAGAGCCTGGGCGAACCGTGTAAGAGTTTGCTGGAGGCTTACTACATTAATAAGAAGCACATGACGGAGATAGCAGACGAGTTTGGCTACACCAATGCAGACAACGCTAAAAACCAGAAGTACAAGTGCCTGATGCGACTAAAGAAATTATTTTTTGCTCAATATAAAAATTTGTGATGGAAGAAATTGTTTTACTAGACGCGGTGGAGCGGTATCTCAACGGTGAGATGACTGCACAGGAAAAAACCTACTTTGAAGATTTGCGGGCCAAAACCCCGGAAATTGACCAGATGGTGGTAGAGCATCATTTATTTCTGAACCAGTTGAACCAATATGGTGACCAGAAGCAGATGAAGGCCAAACTTCATGATATACACAACCAGTTGCTGGAAACGGGCGAAATAACACAAGGAGAACCTTTGGTTATCAAATCTGCCAAAGTTCTGCAATTATGGAACAGGCACAAACGCACGATTGCTGTTGCGGCGTCTATTGCAGGTATTACTGCACTCACGATTAGCGGGATGATGAGTTATTTTACGCCAAAAAGCAATGCTGAAATAGACAAATTGAAAAGGGACATGTCTAAGTTTGAGCAAACTCAGAAAGATCAAACCAGGGCCATTCTTAATATTAATAATGCCATCTCCAAAGCGCCGAAAGATCAACAGCAACGCAGTGCAGGTACCAGCTTTTTAATAGATGCAAAAGGTTACCTGGTTACGAACAGCCACGTGGTAAATAATGCCGCGACCCTGGTAGTGGTAAACAATGGCAAAGAATACTATGCTAAAAATGTGTTCAATGATCCGGCAAATGATATTGCTATTTTGAAAATTGATGATAAGGATTTCCAGGCATTAACATCATTACCATACAGCATTCGTAAAAGTGGTACTGATTTGGGTGAAGAAATATTTACCCTGGGTTATCCAAGAAATCAAATAGTTTATGGCAAAGGATATTTAAGTGCCCTGAGCGGTAATAATGATGATACATTGAGTGTTCAGATCTCAGTGGATGCAAATCCGGGTAATAGTGGAGGACCAGTAATGGACAAAAATGGCGATGTCATTGGTATTCTCAACAGCCGTCAAGTAAATGCAAATGGTGTGGTATTTGCTAACAAGGCTTCTAATATCGCCAAAGCGTTGAGCGACTTAAAGGAAGATGATACTACTTACCGCAGTGTAAAACTGCCTGTGGCTAATAGCCTCAAAGGAAAAGAAAGAACGCAACAAGTGAAGCAGATTCAGAATTGTGTGTTTATGGTGAAAGGTTATTACAAGTAATAAAGATTGTTGGTTTTTAGTTTTATATCCTTAGCGTCCTGTTGCAGCAGGACGCTTTTTATTGGAAGAGCCTTTTTAAATGACTTTGCGGCAATGAGACCTTTAATTTTAATAACATTCTTGATTGGATGCCTGAAAAATGTAAGAGGGCAGAAAGTTGAAAACCAGGTCGAATTACCCAGGCTAAAGGGCAACTTCAATTGTATTTATAAACCAAAATATTCGCCTGCCCAGCGCAAAAAATTTTATCCTTTCAAAATTGCCGCCACCATCAAGTTGGTCTCATTTCGTTATCACAACGACAACAGTCCATTTAAGAATGACACTTTGTTGACTGACAGTTTGGTTGAAGTAAAAAGTTTGACAAAAACCGAAGTTGATGGATTGACCGATATATTATATAACAATTTCTATAAAACGCAGCCTAACTACGGTAGTTTGACCCAATGCTTTTATCCTCGCAATGCTATTTTGTTTTTAGACCGATCTGGGCATTTAAAAGAATATGTCCTTATTTGCTTTCACTGTGACAGGCATGAAGAAAGTTCAGACAAAATATACTTTGGCAATGACTGCACTCAAAAAATGGAAAAATTGAGACTATTCTTTGTCTCAGCCGGGATCAAGTTCGGTACAGACAGGTCCATAGATTTATATCCGGGTGAAAAAACAGAGGCTGATATTATTCTACCAATCCAAAAATAAAAACGCTGACGGATATAGTCCATCTCATCCCACGAACCTGCTTATGCAAAATAAAAACCCCTGCCAGCCAAGGCCAACAGGGGAAAAAAGAAAAAAAAAGATTTTAGGCCCAAAGATTAGCGGGATACTCGCCGGCTTCTATTAACGCATTGAGGCTGGCTTTTACTCCGGGGGCGTCCTGGGGATAGGTCACTCCAAACCACATAGCATCTGTGGGTACCACTTTTATCTCACCCAGGTTTTGCTGGATAAACTTATCTCCCAATATCGGTATAAAAAATTCTGCCTTTAGATTGGCGAGGTTCTCCTTTACAAATTCATGAAACATCCTTTCACACATCTCGAAAGCATTGGGGGCAAAGCACCAGAAATTCATTGACACCGGGCTTGAGGCATCCACTTCATGTTCGCCATCTTCCTCTTCATAAGCTACCTTCTCCCCTTTCCAGTAAATTTTGGTACGTTCAACAATGCTCACGAGGTTATTATCTGCATCGGTTTGGCATACACCACGGCTTACGGTTCCATTTTCGCTGAGCGTATTGGAAAGGGTGTAACCAATAATAGCATAAGTGCGATCGTTGCACGGCCCCGTACAAAACTGGTAGGCTTTTTCAAACCCATCGCGGCCATAAAAGTCATCCGCATTGATCACTACAAAGTTCTCATTTACTGCATCGCGGGCACATAGCACGGCATGTGCAGTTCCCCAGGGCTTTTTACGTTCTTCCGGAACGGCGATACCCTCAGGTAAATATTTTTCAAGGCTCTGAAAAACATATTCAACGGCTATCTTTCCGCCAATTTTAGGTTCAATGATCGATTTGAACATATCGGCAAACTCTTCGCGTATGATGAACACCACTTTTCCAAAACCTGCACGGATGGCATCGTAAATGGAATAGTCCATAATAGTCTCATTATTCGGGCCAAAGCCTTCTATCTGCTTCATGCTGCCGTAGCGGCTGGCCATACCGGCCGCCAATATAACCAGGGTAGGTTTTTGCATAGTGTAACGATTAAGTTGCTGCGAATATAAGAATGAGCAAATTTGTAGAACGCAATGTTCAAAAAAGAACCATGGTAAATACGGATATTGACAATAAAATAATCATTCAGAGCTGGAACGACAAAGCCTTTTCTGCCGCAGGCATTCATACAGATGTGTTGCGCCTGGACTTGCTGCACCCAACCGTTAGCGGCAACAAATGGCTGAAACTGAATGGCTACCTGCAAAAAGCAATTAAAGAGAAGAAGGCAGGCATTCTTACCAAGGGCGGCCCGTGGAGTAACCATGTACACGCTTGTGCCTATGCCTGCCAGCTCCTGGACTTATCCTGTCATCTTTGGATAAAAGGCAATGAAAAACAGCCGACAACTACTATAAAAGACTGCATGGATTGGGGAGCAGCCATCCGTTTTGTAAACCGTAGCGTATTTTATGACGAACAGGCAGCTCAAGTATTTGCCGATGAAAATAACCTGCAATATGTACCATTGGGCGGATCAGACCATACCGGGATCCAGAGTGTTACAGGTTATATTGAAGCGTTAGCCCTTCCTTCTTATACCCATGCAGTCTGCTCCGTAGGAACAGCCACCACATTTGCAGGCTTTGCATTTCAGCAAAATAATTTTATGACGGTTACCGGTATCGAAAGCGGAACCAAAGACGGGCAACTGGTAGAAAAGATAGCAGCATGGCAAACACAATTCCCTCATAAAAAACTGGAACTGCTTTTCCAATTTTCTTTCGGCGGCTATAGTAAATACAACGAAGAACTCACTGCATTTATGAATGAATTGTATCTGCAGCACGAGTTTCCTACAGATATCGTTTATACCGCAAAATTGTTCCATGCAGTGAAACAATTAGCGGCACAACAGCATTTTGCCCAAGGTAGCAGGCTATTAATTATCCACAGTGGTGGATTACAAGGCAACCGCTCGCTGCCGCCCGCACTTTTGCAATTTTGATGTAAACCCAACCGTTATATTTGCGGCAATTCAATGAAAGGCATGCAAAAAAGAATCGTGGCCGGGCTGTTCTTACTGTCCGGAATTTTTATCAGTTATTCATTAAAAGCACAGGATACCCTGCCGGGTTTTAAAGTAGCCGATAAAGGCAATGGCCGCATTGTTGTAAGCTGGAAGAACAATTTTGAAACCATTAACCAACTCGCCGTTCAGCGCAGTTACGATAGCCTCAAAAAATTCACAACTATTTATTCCGCTCCTTCACCCGAGCTGCCCGAAAATGGCTTTACCGACCAGATAAAGCCTGGCACCAAAGTGTACTACCGCATCTTTTTTGTGTTGCAGGGTGGCGCATATTTTTTCTCCACATCAAAAAGTCCGGGGGCTGGCACGGTAGTAAATCCTGCACTTGATGGCAAAAGGGATAAAGCCACCGACTTGATACGGGAAGCGATCAAAAGTCCCACCAAGAAAATATTTATCAAAGTGGCTGACAGCCTCTATACTACGCTGATAGACGGTGAATACCTTGTTTTTAAAGACTCCATTATCAACCATACTAAAGACACATTATTTCCCTTGTCAAGCGATACCATCCAGATATTGCAATATGTTCAACCTTATGTTTGGAAGACCAGTGTGTATGTATACTCCGATAAAGAAGGCTATGTAGTGATCAACCTGCCCGAAGCGCTTACCAAAAAGTATGAATTAAGAATATTTGAAGAAGATAACACACCGGTGCTGGAATTGAAGCATATAAAAAATCCCTATCTCACCCTCGATAAAACCAATTTTTACCACGCGGGATGGTACAAATTTGAATTAATGGAGGATGGCAAGGTGAAGGATCGAAACAAGATACTGATACCAAAAGATTTCTAGGTGATCAGCTTCTTTCGCATTTAGCAGAATATTTCAACAAGGAAATAATCAATAAACAACGCTCAATTTTCAACCGTTCCACTACCTGGATCCAGGTGTTCTTCAATTTGCCATTTGCCCGATTTTTATAACAAAAACTCCATTAATATTCTCAGCAAATCACAAACATGGCTGCCAATAGCGCCCCACCATTGAAATCCCCCGCTTTTATTAACGCTATTTTTTTACAAATTGCTGAACATCGCTACGCTTGTTTCCCTTCCATATTTCTACTGAATAAGTCCCGGGTGGCCATTGCCCGATGAATACTTCCCTGGTAACGGGCGTGACCGCCTGCCGATACATCACTTTCCCTTGCATATCACTGATGCTTATTGCCAGTTTATCCCGCGTTGTTCCCGAAATTGATTTTGCCAGGCAAAACTCGTGTTATGTAATTCTATCGAAATCCCGTATTCCAAAAATTTGTTTTAGTAAAAATCCGTAAAACCCTTCCTGGTTCACGACATTTTAATTGTAAATCCTTTCACATTTCGCTCCTTACATCGAAGTATTACGGGTAGTTGCCGAACCAGCGCCTGCTGCATTATTTACCCATTTCGAAAGGGCTTTTCGCAAATCTATGTTTGTGTGGCAAATCAATTAACCCAATTGGAGTAACCGGAAAATCCACGAACAGAGTACGGCGCCAACCCGAAAAGCGATATGAGTAGGAAACCCTTAAAATCAAAAACCATGAAAAAGCTGTTTTTAATTTCGTCCGCAATTGTTGCTGCTCATTTTACCAGCAATGCCCAAACCCCAAGATTTGGATTTACGGCAGGGGCAGTTATGTCCAACCTTCATACCAAGGATGCTAACGAATCTGAAAGTCTCGATTTAAAACCTGGTTTAACTTTTGGCATCCTGGTAAACATTCCCGTAGGCAAGCATTTCAGCTTCGAGCCTGCACTTAATTTTTTACAAAAAGGTGCAAAAAATGAAGACAGTTATGGTGGTATTACTGAGAAAACTACGGCAAACCTGAACTGTATTGAATTACCATTAAATTTCATTTACAATACGGCTGGCGCCGGAGGTAACTTTTTTATTGGAGCAGGCCCGTCCATTGCTATTGCCTTGCAGGGAAAAAGTAAACATAGCATTGGCGATGACTCGGACACCGAAACTATAGAAATAGGCAATAATGATGATGACGATGTGAGAGCGATGGATATCGGAATGAATGTGATCTCGGGCTATCGCTTTCACGGAGGTTTAATGCTGGCACTTAATTACAATTTAGGTCTGAGAAATCTTATCCCTGGCGGATCCGATGACATAACCATGAAGAGTAGCTATTTCGGCATTAAGCTCGGGTTCTTACTGAAATGAGAAATAAAAATTACTCATGCGGGTACAAAACATATTACATGCATCAAAATCAAGAAAGGAATACAGTGCAACTTTATTCCGGGTCATTACATCCAGGTCGAATAATTTTTCAATTTACACGCAGGCCGCCATACACTTCCGATTTTGAATCCCAAAATCAACGGGCTTTAGAAGAAGGCTCCCCCAGCTCAAGCTATTTTGGAAGTGTATCAGAAGTAAAAACAGAGACTGGTGAAATCGGGTTAGGGGTAGCCGCAGGACAATGCGCTCCAATTGGCTGGGATCATAATATATTTTACCCAACCAGTGGTGAAGAAAGACGGGCTACGACTGACGGGCCGACACCCAAACCCGGCTACTTCATTGGTACAAGCGGCAGGATTACACATGCTTTTACACTGCCTGGTGGGCTTGACAATAACTGCTTTTTACTTGTCAAGCCAAAAATCCTGATCCCATCGGATAATTTGCGCGAAATTTTTCTTACAAAGAAAACCGGTCCGGTAAAGGGAGGTTTCGAAGCGACTGGCGATCTTATTGTTAGTTTAACTTATTCCGATGGCATTCGGAATGGAAATGCCAGGACTGTTTTTAGATTTTTGGATAAACATTCACCAGTGGGCACAGACTGCATAGCAGGCATGTTTTCTAATAATTTTGAAATACAACTAACAGAATTAATTCCGGGGGGAACGAGAATATTCTCCGTAGATATTCTTGTTGTAATTAGAATACATTCTTCTACCAGGTATCACTGGCCGGCGGATATGGAAGAGAGTCATTCTTACTTTAAAAACCTTGGTGTCATTGACCTGCGCCTGGAAAATAGCAGGCATGCCTTGTACACCGACACAGCGGTTGACGGTTTTGAGTTTGCCCCACCCTCAAAAGGCTGTATTAAAATTCCGCATATTACCTATGAGTTTAGAAGTGCTGATATGAATTCTTTTGTGCATACAAAATGAGATAGCAGCTCTAATAGTAAGGATTGGAGCATAGAATACTTTATGGAATCCGCATAGTCAGTTCGCAATAAACCATTCAGTGATTCCATAATTCCGGTCTCATTTTACTGAATTCCACTTTTCCGAAAATTTATTGTAGTAAAAATCCGCAATACCCTCTCTTCAAAAGGAGCTTTATGCAAAAACCAATTTGATTTCGTTCCGTTCATGCAATTCATTATGGGTTAATGCCTAAAGGCTACTGACAAGAGAAAATACGGATTATAAAACGCCTTTTGGTCAATCTATGTTTGTATGGCAATCAATTAACCCACAAAAAAAATTATGTGATGAAAAAGATCAGCTTGTTCTTACTCCTGCTTGCAACCACTACATTTTCATTTGCCCGGGAGGTTGTGAAAAATACACAGGTAATGGCGCCTGACTATCTGATAAAAAGTCAACACCAGAAAAAGGCAGCATTGGTATTGCTAAGTGGCGGAGGATTACTCGCAATTGCTGGTTTTTACCTTTTTGTTAAAGATGTTACCCAGGAGACTGCCGTCATGTTTAATAATGTGGTGGGCGTCTTTGATCCAAACGTAACACAGGTTGAACATAAAATATCGGCCGTAGGACCAGTTCTTTTTTTTACAGGACTGGCTTCGATGCTCGGTAGCATTCCCCTGTTTGTGGCTTCGCGGCACAACAAAAAACGAATACCCATAAGCGCTGGTTTAAAAATCGAAAATGGCTCAATGATAAGATGGGCAACGATTTCAAAATTCCAATACCCGGCAGTTGCCATCAGAATTAGCTTATAACTCTCTTCTCATGAATTAAAACGACAGGCGGCACCAGAAAAGACATTTGGACAACCATTTGCCGAAAAAAAAGGCCACTTATTAACTAACAATCAAAACCAAACATCATGAAACAGGCATTATTCATATTAGCATTTGTTTTCGCTACTACCTACATTCTTCCGGCTCAAATGCTTGACACCTCTGCCCTCAATACGCAACAAGAAAAACACAAAATGTATTTGAAGAAGGCAAAGAACAACAGGCTGGCTGGTTGGGTTATGTTGGGTGCGGGGCTGGGAATGACTATTCTCGGCGCATCGCAAAGCCTTTCAAATTTCTCCGGCGGTGGTTTATTAAGTGGTTCGGGCTCCTCTTCGTCCGCCAGCAGTAGTAATAGCGAAGGTAGTTTTCTTGCTACCTGTGGCCTCGTATCGATGTTAGGCAGTATCCCTTGTTTTATTGGAGGAGGGATAAATAAAAGAAAAGCAAGGTTGATGCTAAAACAGGATAAGCTTTCAATTGGAAATAAAGTTTTATACAAAGCCAGCTATCCGGCAGTTGCAATAACTGTATCTTTTTAGCACTGCCATTGGTAACGCCAAAAAACATTCAGGCCAATGGAGTAACCCGAAAATCCATAAACAGATTACGGTGAAAGGAAAGCCGGGCATTACAGGTTTACATGATTCTCAAGGGTTGCAATTGCATTTACAATCCTGATCCACATGTCATGCTACTAAACAGTTTTTTCCAAAATATTCATCATCAATTCGTAACTAAATGAAACGAACATTCTTTTTTCTTGCGGGCATTTTATTGTTATCACAAATGATCTCAGCCCAAACAATTGACAGCACAATAAAGACAGAAACCAAAACCAGGTATGAAATGCTTATAAAGAAAGCAAGACAAAACAGAACCATTGGCTGGGTTTTGCTTGGCGCCGGAATAGTAATGACTGGAACGAGTGCCGGAGTAATTGCCGGGGGTAGTTACAAGGGTGATGGCGCAGTTTGGATTAGTCTTTTAACGGTCGGGGGCATTTCTACTGTTGCCTCCATTCCATTTTTCATTTCGGCGGGAAGTAATAAAAGAAAAGCTAAATGGTCATTAAAAGAGAGTCGTGTTTCTCTTGGCAACAAGGCTTACTCCTATGTTAGCTACCCGGTAATTGCTTATACAATTTCACTTTAGAGCGCTACAAATATTTATTCGCTTATTAAACTAACAGTTATGAATCCGTCTCCAAAACCCCTGTGCCATTTTGCCGTTCTGTCGATTGTAATGTTCTCAGTATCATGCAGAAAGCAGACTGAGAAAATACCTCCCCTACCGGAACTTACCTACTCATCTACAGCTGTTGTAAGTACATTGGCAGGCAGCACTGCAGGTTTTGCAAATGGTACCGGAACAGCAACAAAGTTTTCTAATCCGAATGGCATTGTAATAGATAAAACCGGTAATATTTATGCAGTCGATTATTCTAACAACTGCATCAGGAAAATAACACCTGCGGGCCAGGTAGGGAATCTTGCCGGAAGTTCACCTGGTTTTTCGGAGGGAAACGGTTCAATGGCAAAATTTGATCATCCGCAGTCGATTGCTGTAGATGGAAATGGAAATTTTTATGTAACAGATGTTAATAATCAATATATCAGAAAAATTACGGTATCCGGTGATGTAAGTACTATAAGAGATAGCTCAGGGATGCCTGTTAAATTTCCCGGACTAGGGGGCATCGCGGTAGATAACAATGAAAATATTTTTGTAGCCAGCGACAGCAGGGTCATTAAAATTACACCCGCCGGTATAGTAACAACTTTGGCTGGAAGTACAAGAGGCTTTTCCGATGGAACAGGATCCAATGCTAGGTTTACAGAAATAACTGGTATCGTAATAGCTCCGGATGGAAATCTCTTTGTAGCAGATTGGTTCAACAGCCGCGTCAGGAAAATTTCGCCGTTGGGGGAAGTAACTACTTTTGCCGGCAGCACATATGGTCATGTAGATGGGACCCGCCAATCAGCAAAATTTGAAGCTGTTTATGGCATTGCTATCGATGCTAACAGCAATCTTTATGTAACAGACAATCTTCTCCTGGGTATCGTCTCCCCAACAAACCATTGTATCAGAAAAATAACACCCGCAGGCGTCGTTACCACCATTGCCGGGAGTCTTTACGGATATAGTGATGGTGTTGGTGCAGCGGCTAAATTTAATTCGCCTATGGGCATTGCAGCAGATGCAAATGGCAACTTATATGTGGCGGATTCTGACAATAACCGCATCAGGAAAATCACTTTATAAAACAGGCAACAAACAACATAGCGGTTAATTGACTGTTGAATTTTCTATTACCTGCTTCACTGGTTCTTTCCCCCACTTTTCAATCCGAAAAATCCCCGGTGAGGGGGTTTTTCATTTCCTCAAAGCTTCCGCTTTTTCTCTCATGGCATTAAAAAACCTGTTGCGGTCACGTTCGCCGGCACCGCTGATGAGGTTAGACCTGCTAAGCAGTGTCGTAAAGTTGTTGTACACATTGTTATAAAACCGCTGGTCTTTTGAAATGATGTATTGCATAACGCTATAAGTGATATAGGCAAGTCGGTCGTTATTCAATTCGAGCAAAATAGTATTGTTGCCGAGCACCACTTCATTGACGTAAAAAGTGAAGGAGGCTTTATATGAAACATCGGTTTCGCCGGGCATAAATTTTACTCCCTTCTCCAGTTGCAACTGCAGGTGGTTAAGGGTTTTAATAAATGATTCCAGTACTGCTTCCATATCTTCCTTACTTGCGAACATGCCTGATTCCTTGTAATATTTTATCTGGATGATGGTGCTATCGATACTCTCTATGTTCCAGAGTTCCGTAGACGGAATGGTATTGTACTCCCTGATCATCTGCTGCCCAAGCTTAAAACATTCCTCAAACGGATAGGCTGCAAGGGAGAAATTTTTATTGGCATATTCAGGATCGTTATAAATAGTTTTTGTCCAGAAGAAACTCTTAAAAGCCGCAATTTCAGGATAGTAATAATTATGAAAGAAAGCCATGTCCTTATTCAGGTACATCATATGCTTTTCAGAAAAAGTATTGAAATACTTTAACTGCTGCAACGTTTGCCGCATGTAAATCATAAATGGCAGGGCTGCATGATTAATACCAGGAGCATCGAACATTACCGATTCATTCTGTAGCTGCAATATCTGGTCCAGAGAAAGTTTGTATTTTTCACAAATCACCTTCAATTCGTACAAGGTGAGCGGCTTTTCGCCCCGTATGCGCCGGTAAGCACTATCAGCACTAATGTCAAGCAATTCACACAGCTCGTCTGCCATAGATAAGTGGGGCTTCAAAGTACCCTTTAGGTGTGTGAAGAATTTCTGTTGAAGTTCGTTTGCATCCATCTAACCAGTAAAATAATAAATGGCATTAAACAAAAGAAACTTTGCGGTGTTTTTTTCAACTAATTAGTGCATTTGCAAAATAATCCACCCTGGCAGGGAAGAATCAATGGGCGAAAGCGACGAGAAAACCTGGTACTTTTCATGGCGTTCATCCCTAAAATTCTACGTAACGGCAACTTTTTGAGCCGATTAGATCACCAGGCCCGCAGATTCAATTTTTTGGAAGCAACTTATCAGCTATTTTCGAAGGTTGAAACGGGTTCGGGGAATTGGAGCAGGATTTTAGCTGCAGTAGTTGTCAATTAAATCGTTTTTTAGAAAGCAATGGATTTTTTTACACACTTTGGTAAATACATACTCACCTTGAAAGGCATGTTCACCAGACCGGAGAATGCCAGGATGTATTGGAAAGAATTAATGCAGCAATGTGTGGACATTGGTGTTGGTTCCCTGCCTATCGTAATCATTATATCGGTGTTTTTAGGTGCTGTTACTACGGTCCAGTCTGCCTACCAGCTAGTGAGTCCGCTGGTGCCCTTAACAGCTATTGCCCAGGTGGTACGCGATAGTGTAATGCTGGAGCTCTCCCCTACTGTTACCTGCCTGGTACTCGCCGGGGTAAGTGGCAGTAAAATTGCTTCGGAGCTTGGTAATATGCGTATCAGTGAACAGATAGACGCATTTGAAATTATGGGCATCAATACAAAAGCATACCTAATTGCACCTAAGATCCTCAGTGCGATCATCGTAATTCCTTTTCTTGTGATCATCTCTATGCTACTGGCTATCTGGGGCGGCCGCACTGCAGGTATGTTAAGTGGCATTATACCTACCGAAACATTTGACCGCGGACTGAGGGAAGGTTTCTCCGGATTTAACCTAGCGTTTTCGCTCATTAAATCCTACACGTTTGCCTTTATTATCGCCAGTATCGCTTCGTATTACGGCTACAATGTAAAAGGCGGAGCGCTGGAAATCGGTAAAAGCAGCACATCTGCAGTGGTGGTAAGTTGTATCCTAATTTTATTTGCCGACTATGTGCTGGCAGCAATACTCCTGTAATCATGATAAAGGCCGTTAATATAAAAAAATCTTTTGGCGAAAAGACAGTGCTACACGACATTTCAGCCGAATTCCAGACCGGGAAATGCAACCTTATTATCGGCGCCAGCGGCAGCGGTAAAACGGTACTGCAAAAACTCCTGGTTGGCCTTTTTACACCCGATAGCGGCAGCATTTTTTACGATGATAAGGAGATGACGAGCATGGACGAGGAAGAAAGGAAAACACTCCGCCAACAAATCGGTATGCTTTTCCAGGGGTCGGCTTTGTTTGACAGTATGACCGTAGAGCAAAACATTATTTTCCCCCTCGATATGTTTTCAAAAATGACCAGGGATCAGAAATTAAAAAGGGTTAATGAAGTTTTAGATAGGGTAAACTTAAAAGATGTCAATAAAAAGTTCCCCGGAGAAATAAGTGGTGGTATGAAAAAAAGGGTGGGTATTGCCCGGGCTATCGTACTCAATCCCAAATATCTTTTCTGCGATGAACCCAACAGCGGCCTCGATCCGCAAACATCGCTGCTGATCGATAAACTTATCAGCGACATTACCAAGGAGTTCAACATGACGACCATCATCAATACCCACGACATGAACAGCGTGATGGAAATTGGCGATAGTATCCTTTATATGCACCAGGGTTTTAAAGAATGGGAGGGAAATAACAAGGAAATTATTTTCAGCAAAAACCAGCGACTCAACGATTTCATTTTTGCCTCCGAATTTTTGCAGGACGCTAAGGAGATGCGGATGATAGAAGCGGGGCGAAAGGAGTAAAGAATTAGGAGTAACGAGTTGGCAGTTTTTCAGTTGGCAATTAGCAGTTGATTGCCGGGATTCTTTACGGCCTGCTCAATCAAAAACAATTTATACTGATTGCTGACAAGCATAGCATTGCCAACTGCCAACTGAAAAACTGCCGACTGAAATGAAAACCGCAACCATCAGTGAATTAAAGCAAGAACTCCAAACACTGGGGCCCGCCAGGTTGCTGGAGCTTTGCCTGCGTCTCACCAAATACAAAAAGGAAAATAAAGAACTTCTCACTTACCTCCTGTTCGAGGCAGCAGATGAACAGGCATATATCAGCAGCATTAAAGCCACCATTGATGAAGGCTTTGCTGAATTGCCGAAGACTAATATGTACCTCACCAAGAAAAGCCTTCGCAAAACCCTCAGGATCACCAATAAATTCATTAAATACACCGGCTCGAAGCAAACTGAGGCCGAACTGCTGATCTATTTTTGCAAACAGCTGAAAGAAAGTGGCATCCCAATGCATAAAAGCAACGCGTTAGCCAATTTGTACCAGCAGCAAATAAAAAAAATACATGCTGCCTTAAGTACCCTGCACGAAGATCTTCAACATGATTACACCAGGCTGCTGAATCAAATTAGCTGAATCGTATTTTCTTATTAAACCCTACTTTTAGTGCATGAAAAGAAGAACAGTTGATTACCTGAACCGTAAAAAGGCTTTAATTGACATGGCGCATACCCATGATGTTAAAAGCCTGCTCCTTGCGGAATTCAAATCCACCCGGAATATTGTGGTGAAAAAAGACATCCTTAAAACCATAGAACAAATACAGCATATGGGTAAGCCTAAGGACGTTCCTGCGAAGGAAGAAGCGGCCAGTTCTTAAAATTTAAAGTACACAAACAGCCTTCCAAAATTCTTACTGTCGTTTTCTATACGGTGATACAGCGGTTTAATATGGGGCATCTGGAGAAAACGTTCCACCTTTTTACGTAATTGGCCACTGCCCTTGCCGGGAATGATCTCCACTTCCCGTATCCGCTTGTCAATAGCTTGTTCAAAAGCATCCTGGAGTGCTTTGTCAATCGCTTTGCTGTTATTGTAAATGTCGTGAAGGTCAAGTTTGATCCGTGCCATATTGCTGGTATTGGTTAAGAGCAGAAGGGATAAAGAAACGTCTTGAATGTCATATAAAACAGGTTATTTTAGAACTAATTTCAATTTTGACAGGTTGGTTTAGCCTGCCTGCCAATCTTATTCCCGGTTTCTAACCTATAAATCTGCATCTTTACAGTCCCTTACGCCTTTTAAACAAAGGTTTTTCCAATTGTTTCATCAAAACCGGTTCCCATGTACACTTCAGTATGGCGCAAGTACCTGCCCATTATTAAAATATTATTAAAACGTTCGGCTGCCGGCGACCAGGTGCTGGATCTTAACAGGGTGGATTTTGAAAGGGCTGGGAGTGGTCGTAAAGCCGGCTATAAATTCACCATTGAGTTGAACAATGGCAAGGTAAGAAACGTGATCAGCGGCTCACCGCTGGCGCTGAACCTGGCTACTGTATTGCTGGAAGATGATGCCAACGCTGATATCCTTCTCAACAATCATTACGAAATAACGCTCAATACAAAATTTCAGCTGATTACCAAAAACCTGAGCCCGAAGCAGGAAGCGGCTGAAAAGAAGCCGGTTGCTGAAGAATCTGCAGTTTAAAAAAGAGCTTATCGGCTACCCTTACTTCAGTTTGCATTTTTTGCAAACCATTCCTGCATAGATTGGGCAGTTTGTTCTGTTATCACCTTCTTTTCCAACTTCAGTTGTGCATTATGAAGTGATTGCGTGATCATTTTATGCTCAATGGCTTCGTCTTCTTTCATTCCTAATTTCTGCATCAGGTCTATGATTCGCTGACCCCCAAATTTGGTAAACAGCGGTTCGTCCATAGCACTCAGCACGATCACTTCAGGCTGTTTTATAGATTGCAGAAAGTTCTCTTCCTTGCTGGCTAACGGGTAATGTTCCAACATAATAATTGATTTACCGGTAAGCTGCAGGGCATTCAGCCCACGTACCAACAATACCGGTTGGCTTACCTGTTGCTGTTGTAAAAACTCCTGCCACTGTTGTTGTGTTTCCGGAAACCAGGCTACCAAAGCCACATTGGGGTTCTGTTTGAGTATATTTAAACAGCCCTGCCTCTTCCCGCCATGATACATCCATATCATGTCTTTTACCTTAGCCTTTGCTATGGTTTCTTTTTTGCTAAAAAAACTGAATAAACCCATGAGATTCGGATTTAGGATTTAGGATTTAGGATTTAGGATTTAGGATTTAGGATTTATGATTTACGCTGAACGCGGGACGCATTACGCTGAACGCATTAGACTGGGATTCGAAATCGGTACTAATTACTAGTCAACCAATCAACTAATCCCTAACCTCTGGCTTCCTGTAAAACTCTTTAAAAATAAGTCTTAACGATTGATCGTAGGTGAAGTAATTGTAGATCCAGTTGATAAAAACCATGATCCTGTTTTTTACGCCCACCAATAAAAAAAGGTGCAGCCCCATCCATATCAACCAGGCAAAAAAGCCTGAAAAATGGAGTTTGGGTTTGGGTAAATCGGCTACCGCCAGGTTGCGGCCAACTGTGGCCATACTTCCTTTGTCATAATATTCAAATTCAAAGAACCTATTGGATTTTCGTTCCGTACGGATCAGGTTTTCAGCCACATTTTCTGCCTGCTGAATAGCCACGGTAGCCACTTGCGGATGGCCTTTTGGGTATTTTGGCGTTTCCATGTATGCCACATCTCCTATCGCGTACACGTCTTCAAAACCGGATATTCTATTTTGCCGGTCCACGATAATCCTGTTGCCCCTTGTGACCAGGGCGGGATCGATGCCTTTTGGCACATTGCCCTTAATACCTGCTGCCCAGATCACCATCGAAGATGGGATCAGCGTTCCATCCTGCAGCAATACCTGGCGTCCATCATAATCTTTAACGATCGTTTGAGTCATTACCGTTACACCGAGCTTTTTTAAATAAAAAGCTGATTGTTCTGATGATTTTTCGCTCATGGCACCAAGGGTTTTATCGCCGCCTTCGAGCAATATGATCTTCATTCTGGTAAAGTCTACTTCAGGGTAATCTTTCGGCAATACATACTTTTTCATTTCGGCTATGGCGCCACTCAGTTCTACTCCGGTAGCACCGCCGCCCACTACCACTACGGTCATTAGCCGCTGTAGTTCATCTGCGGTATCGGTATGCAGGGCTTCCTCAAAATTATTGATGAGATGATGCCTTAACTGCAGTGCTTCCGTGGTGCTCTTCATGGGGAAAGCGTGTTGTTGCAGTTGGGCATTACCAAAAAAATTGGTGTCGGCCCCGGTGGCCAATATCAATCTATCATAATTGAAAGAGCCAATATCTGTAATAACAAGTTTGCCTGCAGTGTCAATCGATTGTACATCTGCCATGCGGATATGTACATTCTTGCTTTTATGAAACATTTTGCGGAGCGGAAAGGAAATATTACTGGCATCAAGACTGGCTGTTGCTACCTGGTAGAACAAAGGCTGAAACTGGTGGTAATTGTACTTATCGATCAAAATTACTTCAAAACCGGGCTTATTATTAAGGCGGCGGGCAACTTTTAAACCTGCAAATCCACCACCTACAATGACAATTTTCATCTTCTGATTTTTATGGTATAAAGATACATCACAACTTTCAATATTTTTTGAAAGTTTATGAAGATTATTTTGAGTGGACCTGGATTCACCTCAAATAAAATGCCGGAACAACGGGTCCCGGCTTTCACTAAATGCTATAAAATTATCTTATTACCTCAGTTCTGCAATACCATTGCTATTTCGGATTCTTTTGCTTGGGCATTGCATACTTTACCCCTTTTAATGTAAGGCCATTGGCAATATCCCTTGTGATAAAATAGCCTTTAAACCCAGACCAGTAAGGCGTTGGTAAATAAAATTCATTCCCTTTAGTCCCGATATTAACACCGTAGTCGCCTAGTAAAATGCTTAACGCAGCTATTGCTTTGGCCATCTCAATTTTATTGCTTTTCTCGGGTGAAAAGATATACCTGGCTGGTGCATCCCCATCCAAATGACCCACAACGATGGAACTTGAAGTCAGGAAGGTAGCATCGAGCGTCACGAGGAACCTTTTCATCACCATATCATTTTGAATATTGTAGGCCTTTAGTTCAGGCCAGGGCAGATCTGGCACCGCCTCCATGATCCTTTTTACCCAATCTGTGGAGGCACGTTCCGCGGCTTCCACGGCTTTGTTATTTAAGGGCCGGGTGGAAACATCTTTGTTAAGATCAGAATGATTAGCGTGCCCTTTCATAGAACCATCCGGGTAAACGCCTGAAAAAAGTTTCAGTTTTGCCCGGTCGGCTTCTGGGATATCGAACCAAACAGGCATTTGGCCCCTACCCATGGAATCATAAAGATTGATCCAGTTAGAATGCGAATAAAAATCCTGCACCACATGAAGGCTGGTACCTATAATATTATATAAAACGATCAGGCGAAAGCCCGGCTTGACCGCACCTGCCGCTGAAAATTTTTGCAGGGCCGCCACCGTATTATCAAACAGTAATTTCCAGTTTTGTTCCATCTCCTTTGTGGACAGCACCCCATCAAAGTGCAGGTAGGAATAAGATGCATCACCACCGGTAAGCCGTAAGCTTTCGAGGCCTTTTTTCTCGATCTCCTCGTTGGCTTTATCGAATGAGCCCGCCATAAAATCAGCGATATAGTTCGACACCTGTGTTGCCAGCCTGGCATCGGAGGAAAAACCATTCGCCACCATAGCTTTGCGGGTACATTCGGCATGCCACCAGGTGTCGAAGGCCATGGCTTGAAGGTTTGCAAAACAAAATAGGGCCACAAAGATCTTTTTCATGGTTGATGTTTATACCCTAAAATTAACAGTATTCATATTGCTGCCAATACCCGGAAAATGGGATTTAGCTAAAACCAATACAGCGATTTTGCTAATACCCTCTCCCCTGCCCCACAAATCTAAAACTCGCAACAAAGCTGCCCCAATCAGAACTTTTCACGCCATTGCGTGTGGAACCTTTATATGAATACTGGCCAGGCAGAATTTCGATGGTAACTGTGCCGCCGTACCTGGCGGTGATAAGGCCGGCATGCACGGCCGCGCTGAAGATGGAACAATCAGTGGTGTAAATACCAGTTCCCCATACCGACCCCGTTACGAGGCCACCCCTGGGAAAATAAAAACTGAATCGTTGGCCGATACTGTTATTGTATTCCGTGGCTTTGGTCATCCAGCTGCCCGTAATTACAGTGGGAACATAGGTTTGTTGCAGCTGACCGGGATTTACGAAAACAAAGCTGCTGTTATACCGCCCCCAATCGTAACTCGTAACCCCGTTGTACACAGAGCCCTGGTAAGATGACTGGCCGGGAACCATTTCGATCGTTACCGTGCCTCCATTTTTCGTGGAGATGAGCCCGGCATGTACCGCAGCACTGGCTATGGAACAGTCGGTAGTGTATACGCCGCTCCCCCAAACTTTTGCAGAAATCCTACCCCCGGGTGGGAAGCTAAATGTGTATCGCCGGCCGGTATTGGTATTGTACTGATTAGCCAGTGTGGCCCAGGTGGCCTGTACTGCAGGCTGGGCGATTGTGTTGAAGGGTGTGTACAATAGGGACAGAAACAAGAGGCTGACTATCACATGATGGAGTGTCTTTTTCATGAGCTGTGTTTGGATTTGTATCGTTATTGGCTAGGAGTTACCTTCCTGTTTAGATTCATCGCAACTGGTTTGTCCGTGCATTTTTATTTTCAGTTTGGAACTCCCTTTTGTCACTTCTATGGTTCCGGATTCCATGTCAAGTTTTCCTTTTGTGTTGGTGGTGGCATAGCTCAGTACTACCGTGTAACCGCCTCCGGTGTAATTGACGATATTGGTTTTGCCAACCGTTTTACTCTCCCCCATCAGCAGTTTAACTGCTTTGCCGTCCACCATTATCATACCGGTATTTTGGAGATCCACCACGAGTACATATTTTTTTTTTGCCAGGGCAGTGGTATCGAAAGTGTACAACGAACCGCAATCTTTATAGGCTGTAGGAACTTTTACCAGGTAGTCCAGTTTAATGGGTTGCTGTGCCTTTGCAGATACGGACAAGGTGAGCAGGATTGCGGAAAGGATGAATAGTTGTTTCATAATGATTGTTTCTGTAAAAGTAGAATCTGAGATTCCGCATTTGGGTAAGACCTTACCAGTGGATGGATTCCTTAAAAATCCGGTGGGTACGGATACAACGAAGGTTGGACAACAAACTGATTATGGGCCAACGAAGATGGGGAACCAAGTAACCTCAGGACACGGGAAGCCCACACACATAACCAGCGCCTCATTCCCGCGCCATGCAGCAGCGGCATACTCATGGCTCATTCCTGCCAGGGCTATAGGCTTGGCCTGCTCCATTACTTGTTATAAAAGTCAAGCGCTCTAATATTTGGAATCAAGTAACCCAAAGGCACAGGAAGCCAGCACACAGGGCCGACGCCTCATTCCTGCGCCAAGAGGTGGCCCTAGTTGTGAGAATAACGTAACACCATGGCACAACCTGAACCGCCTCAGCGTTAGGAAGCCAACGCACAATTCCACCGCCTCATTCCTCCGGCAGGGAGAGCCACTAATGCACCTGCCGATGCCCATAAAAAAACCGGAACATCGCTGCCCCGGTCTATGATTACTTTTATTGAAGTTCTTACCAAAGATTTCTTGGGCACCAATCGCCATATTTATTGCCGAGTAAAAAGCCCAACACCACTTCGTGCGTTCCTTTGGTAAAGGTTTGAAGGGCAGATGTGGTGTAATCATAAGCGTAACCGATATTGAATGTATTGCTCACATTCACACCCAGCATTCCGGCAAATCCATCATTTAAACGATAGCTGGCACCAGCCCAAAGTATATCACGCCACATGAATTTTGCATTCACATCAAGACCAACGGGCGAAGGATCGGCCCAGCGTACAACTGCTGACGGAATGAAATTAAAGTCTTCGTTCAGGTAAAACTTCCAGCCGCCTGTGAGGAAGATATGCGGGTAGGCTTTGTTGCCTTTTACTTTTAAGGTATCCTGGGAAAAGGTGAGGCCCTGTGGCAGTATCTGCATCATGGACAAACCGGCAAAATACTCGTCGCTATACAACCAGAGCCCAGCCTGCAGATCAGGACGAATCTTGTTGAGGTAGCCACTTCCTGCAACAGCGGGATCAATTGGGTTGTCAAAAATCAGCTTGCTGGTGTTGATGGTATTATTGGTAAAACCAACCGAAAACCCTGCCGATAAACTCGTCTTTGCGCTAATGCCCATATGATACGCGTAGGTGCCATACAAAGAAAAACGGGTCAAAGGCCCGGTTTTATCGTTGATCAGCGTCACACCCCAGCCGCCATGTGGTTCAGCCGCAGTATAGCTTTCCCAATAGCTTTTTCCCCTTGGGTTTTCGCCATCCATCTGGAACGATGTGATATTGGTCCGATCATCCTTCTTATTGATGGGGCTGCTAATGGTGGCATAGGTCGTAACAGGTGCATCCTGGATACCTACCCACTGGTGCCGGTGACTGATTTTAATATCGGTGTAATTTTCAATACCCGCCAATGCAGGGTTAATGATGTAGTTGTTCAAAATGTACTGGGTATAATGTGGGCGCTGCTGCGCATTTGCCGCCACGGTTACCATACACAACAAAATCAAAAAACTTTTTCTCATGAAGCAAATTTAAGAGTTATTGGTTTACGATAATTAAGCAGAAACACCTAATCTCATTTACGATTTCGGATTTTGGATAAACGCTTTACAGTGTGTTGGGCCTACGAATTATCCCCTGATCATTGAGTCATGCGTCATTGGGTCATTGACGTTCCAATTTGTAATAATTCACAGTTGATCATTGACTATTGACCTAATGACCGTTGACACAAAACCTACCTGACTACTGTAATCGAACCACTTACCGGTGCCTTCCCGTTTTTAATATCAAGCCTGTAATAGTATACGCCAACAGGCAATTCTCTACCATTAAACGTTGCATTCCAGGGTTGATTGTACCCTGCCGATGAAAATATTTTTCGCCCGTACCGGTCAAAAATATCCATCGTGCAGCCGATATAGGAATTGAGGAAGGGTATATTCCATACATCATTGATGCCATCGCTATTGGGGCTAAACACATTCGGGATCTTCAGGGCCGGTAATACTTTTACCAAAACACTGTCGCCGGCCACACAGTTTTTATCGCTGGTGACCGATACTGTGTACCATGTATCAGTGTCCGGGGAAGCCAGCGGTCTCGCCACAATGGCGCTACTCAATGTTTGCGCAGGCGCCCAGGCTATGGCGTTGGTATTTGCCGAAAACTGACCCTCCAGTACGGCTGTACCGCCGGCAATGATTGTTTTCCCAATACCTGCATCGGCTGTTGGCAGCGGGTTTATTTCAATAGTGCCGTGAGCTGTATCAGCACATCCATTTACAGAAGTAAAAATGTAGCTGATGCGGTGATTACCAACACCAGCCATTGCTACATCAAAAACACCTGCACCGGTGATACTGTTTCCGCTGTAATTACCACTGCCAATGGCACCGCCTGTTTCCCGGACAGCGGTGACAATAAGCAATTCCGGGTTGAAACACAGTGGGCTGATACTGTCAAAAACAAGCTGCGGTGAAGGCTGTAACTGAATGGTGTCGTACCGCTCCGTTTTACATCCGTTTGCCGATGAGGCTATATTTTTTACAACCATCCGCCGTGATGTACTTCCACCAAATGAAGTGTACCGATGTTTGTAATTTTTACCCAAAGCAGGACTATTATCCACAATAGAAACGGTGGGCGCATTTTCCCAATCCCAAAAAACACTTCGCTGCGACAGGATACCGAATGGAACAATGGATGAATCGGTAAAGACTTGTTCAGCATTGCTGCAGAAATTAGTTTGCCAACGTGTAATTACCTCAGGGTTCCCGATAATGGTGATGGGTTTCACAAAACTGGCTGTACAACCAAATACAGTCCTGGCCTGCATAGTAACAGTGTACACTCCACCAGTGATAAATATATGAGAGGTGTTCGCCAATATCGAAGTGTCGAGGTTGGAAGGTGTAGCGTTGGCATCATTAAAACGCCAGAGAAAATTAAGGTCAGATTGCGTGCCGCCGGCTAGTTGCGATAAATTGGTAAACACGGCGCTGGAGCCGGAGCAGTTTGCGGAAACAGTAAAATCAACTGCCGGTGAAGGGTGAATAAGGATGGGTTTTGCCAAACTCCCTGAGCACCCTTTATCGGTCGTTACATTCAGCGTAACAACCAGGTTACCATGCGTAAAATACCTGTGGATCGGGTTTTGAACATTGTCAACAACGGCATCGCCAAATTTCCAATCCCAGCTCACGATACTGCCTGCATTGGGTATGGATCCATCTGTAAACTGAATATTAATGTTTTGACAATCAGAGACCGGTGCATTAAATACAACAGTAGGCAGTGGATTGATTTTAATGGTTGTTGTTGCGGTGTCTGACCGGCATCCAATGGCATTATCGATATACAGCTTTACTGTAAAATTACCTGCCGTGGAATAAGTATGCGTCGGGTGCCGCTGATTAGAAAAACTTCCATCGCCAAAATCCCATGTCCACGAATTGGCAGGGTAACCCATGCCATCGCTGGCATCAGTAAATAAAGTGGCAGCGCCTTCACATGCTTCCGCAGGCGACTGTATTATTGCCTTTGGTCTGGGCCGGATATTCAATATTTGCTTCACGGTATCACCCACGCATCCCTGCACTGAAGTCGCCGAAAGCGACACTGTAAAAGGCCCGGCTGTTGTATACGTGTGCAAAGGCATCGCCGCTGCCGATGTATTGGGATTAAGTCCACCGGCATTCGGGTCGCCGAAATTCCAGGAGTAGATAAAGTTTGGAGGTTGGTTGTCCCCGATTACTATGGCATGATTAAACTGGGTCAATGCATTTGGCAGGCAGGCATCAGTGGCGGTAAAATCTACCAATGGCCTTGCCCTTTCCAGCACATCCACGGTATCACGCGACGCACAACCAGGGTTTGTGGCAAAAGAAGTTTGCACAATATATTGTTGCGTATAAGCACTAAGGCCGGCATTATCGATGCTGGCTTTTGGATTGCTGCTCGTTGGATCGCTTATGCCTGTAGCCGGGCTCCACAAATAGGTATAGGCCGGATTAAAGGCACCGCCCAATTGTGCGGAATCTTTGGGACAAATTGCTGCATCGGTGCCCGCAAATGAGGGCGGCATTTCGGTATAGATAATGGCGTTTTTTATTGAGTGCCTGTCTGTGGATCCGCCGGTGCTGGCCGTAAAACCAAAGTATCCCGGAAAATTAAACGTTTGAAAAGCCGTGAGATAGAGCGTGTTATTTACATACACTAAAATGTTGCCCTGGTCGTATTCGATTTTACAGTGGTTATAACTGTTGCTGCGGATAAAACCCACTGCCCCATCGTTATTACTTCGGGTGGGTTGACCATTACATTCATCATAACCCACTCCCCACCGGGCTTGTATTTTCGGTACATTATCGGAGCCACAATTGCGCCAGGTATCAAAACAAATTTTTAAACCGTTGGCAGTTGGCGGTATGCCCAAACCTCCTCCTATTACTGCTCCAACCGGGGGATTATCGAGGTAACAAAAAGACAATCCATCGGCCATGTTGCCGTCAAACATTCTGAAATCAAATTCGGCATACCATTTACGGCAGGCACTCAGGTTAATGGGTGTTTGATAGAAAATAGATCCAGAACTGCTGTTGGTAGGGTCGGTGAGTATCACTTCTCCGTTTCCCACACCCACTGGCGTGTTACCCACACGACAGGCACCTTCAGGGTTCCATCCGCTGGTGTTTACAGGACTGCCTTGTAGTGTTGCAAACACATAGGTTTGGCAATGGCCCCTAACGGTAGCCATCAACACCGTTAAAAAACAAACAGTATATCTTATTATCAATTTCATTGTTAATATACCGGTTGGGTAAAATTTGACAACTCATAAATAAACAAGGTGTTTACCTGTTACCTGTTCACAATTTTGCCACGGCAAATGCACAAACAGATCAACAAATAAACACCCTGGTATCGCTTTTATCTCAGCAATGTGATTGACCCCGTCATTGGTTTTCTCCCGTTCTTAGGATCAACAATATAATAGTAAACACCCACGGGCAAATCGGTTCCATTCAACTTTCCATCAAACGGCTTGTTGTAGCCTACCGTGTTGAATACAATCCTTCCGTACCTGTCGAACACCTGGATGGTGGCTCCGGGGTAGGATTCCAGGTATTGTATCACCCATGTATCGTTGATGCCATCTCTGTTGGGACTAAATGCATTAGGTATTACCGGTGCCAGCAGCAATTTTACGAATACTTCATCTTCAGCCGAACAGCCGCCATCAGCGGTAACCACCACTTTATAGGTGATATCATTTTGTGGCATGATGACCGTTGGCGTTTGTATACTGTCGTTATCCAGCCATGTAGATGGGGTCCAGCGGTACCTGTAGCCGCTTGCAGCAGAAACGGTGGCATTGATCCTTACCTGCCCACCCTGCAATACTACGAGGTCTGGCCCCGCGCTTACTAAAGGATAAGGATATACGATCACCTGGTTAACTGCTGTATCACTAAAGCAGCCCTTGTCTGTTTTGGCATAGAGTTTCACGTTGTAAGAACCCGCGCTGGTATACAGGTGGCTCATGCTTTGGAGCGTGCCGGTACGACTGTCTGCAAAGTCCCAATACCAGTTGGTGATGGATTGGTTCAAGCCTGTAGCCTGGCCACTGAAGTCGATGATATCGCCAATACAAACAAACGGAGGTAATGCTGTAAAAGTGGCCTTTGCCTGCGGGTACACTTCGGTCAATGACCTTGTGGTGGTGTCAGTACAACCATTATTTGAAGTAACAGCCAATGATACAATAAACGGCCCGCCACCACTAAAGCTATGCACCGGGTTTCTCAGTGTAGAAGTACCGCCGTCACCAAAATTCCACCGGTAAGTAAATTGGGATTCGGTACCATCAGCAATAGTGGTGCTATCGTTAAATTGCGCAAGCCCTCCTGGCAAACAAACAGTAGGAACACTAAAGTTTGGCTTGGGCAATGGGTTGATCGTGATCGCTTTTTGAACCAGGACACTGGTACAACCACTGTCGGTTACTACTTGTAATGAAGCTGTAAGGCTTCCGGTAGCTGCATAAATATGGCTGAAAGGAGTACCACTGGTGTTGGTTTGAATTAATCCATCGCCGAAGCTCCATTTCCATTGGGACAGGCGGCCAAAATTTGCCACTGATGTATCTGTGAATGTTACTCCCTTCTTTTCGCAGGTGGGCGACGAGAATCCAAATATCGCAACGGGTCTCGGCCAAACTGTTTTCGTTTGCGTGATAGAATCGCGGCAACCGGCATTGGATATATACAGGTAGCTGATGGTATGGGTGCCAACACCAGCCGCTACCGGATCGAACACACCTGCCGGCGAAACACCCGGTCCGCTGAAAACAAATGTGCCTGGTATACCCCCGGTTTCTGAGGCCTGCGCTATTAACAATGGGGTGGCATCCAGACAAATACCCGGTGTAGTTGTAAAACTGGTTTTAGGACTTGCGTTCAAAGTGATCGTCCGTATGGAATCGTCAACGCAGATACCGCCCGAATACGCAAGGAACCTCACCTGGATCGTTTTGGTAATTGGAGACTGGAAGTTGGGATATACATGACTGTATATTTTATCCGGTATCGGTGAGTCGTCCACGTCTTTTATGCCAGGGTTATTGGCCCAATCCCAAAATACTTCTGTCTTGGTTACGTTTCCAAAGTTCACAGTCGATTTGTTTTGGATCTCCACTTTAATGTTGCTGCAGAGCCCGCCACTATTTAAAATATTGAAATTGGATATAGGAATATCACCATTCACCACCAGTTGTTTTACCAGGGTATGTGTACACCCATTGCTTGATGTTATGGTGAGGGTTACACTGTAATTGCCTGTACCGGAATATTTATGTCTTGGGTTTTTAACGGTGGCTGTATTGGGATTACCCGGAGTGGAATTTACCGGGTCGCCAAAGTTCCATGCGTAAGTAAAGCTGCCGGCAGTGCCATCGCCGATATAACTACTATCGGTAAACTGTGCAAATGCATCACTAAGACATACTTCAGGTAAAATAAATGCAGCTACGGGCTGCGCATTGATCGTAATGTTTTTACTCAGTGTATCTGCCTTACAGCCTTTATCGGTACTTACAAATAATTTTACGGTATACGGACCTGCGGATCCATAAATATGGCTAAATGGATTACCGTTGGCGGTATCAACTACCCTGCCATCCCCGAGTGTCCAGTACCAGCGGGTGATATTACCAGCGTTCGCCGTGCTTTGGTTGGTAAATAATACCTGTTTGGTTTCGCAAATGGGTGCAGAATTGATGAAAGCCACAGTGGGCAAGGCATTGACAACATGCGTCTTTGTTACCGTATCACTTTTGCAACCCTGGTTGGAAGTTACGATCAGTTTAACCGGGTAAGTTCCTGCGGAAGCATACAATATAGTTGGGCTGGTAGTGGCCCCATTCATTGTTTGGCCATTCCCAAAACTCCAATACCAATTGGTAAGCGTTTGATTAGCGGCTGAACTGCTATTGATAAAGCGGCTGGAATCCCGCAGGCAAATCTCGGCCGGTGTAGTAAAGTTGGCTATTGGTTTGGCAAATAAAGAATCGAATGCTTTTGTAACCGTGCCGGTACATCCATCCTTACTGGTAACCACGAGGTTTACATTAAAAGGCCCGGTTCCCGTGAACAAATGGGCTGGATTCTTAACGGAGTCGATGCCGCCATCGCCAAAGTTCCATTTGTATTTGAATAGGTTGCCGCTTCCGTCGGGTATTGAAGACAGATCCGTAAACCGGGCACTGTCTGGTAAACAAACTTTGGATACCCTAAAGTCAGCCACCGGCGATGGATGAATCACAATCGTATCTGTAAATGCAAAACTCTTACAACCAGAATTCGTTTCCACCACCAGTTTTACATAATAAGTGCCTGGTGTTGCGTAAGTAATTACACGGTTTGCATTGCTGCCAAGGGTATCTTTTTGGCCATTGCCATAATCCCAATACCATTTTGCCAAACTACCCGCAGCCACGCTGCTGCTGTCGGTAAATGTTACTGGTAAACCCGGGCAATTAGGAATGCTGGTGCCAAATTTTGGAATGGGTGGCGATGAGATGTTAAATATTTTGGTTGTGTCGGCTACACAGCCCACGTCTGTAATGATCCTCAGTTTTACCGGGTAGCTTCCGCCGGCCAAATACAACTTAGATGGATTTTTTACGGAGTCTGTGGTCATATCTCCAAATTCCCATTTCCATTTTGTAACCATGCGCCCATTCGCATTGCTTGAATCGATAAATTTTACAGAATCTGTAAGACAACCTGAATGCAAAAACGACCAGTTGGCCCTGGGTTTGTCATACACTTCCAGGTCGTAATCAATGGTATTGATGCCGCTGCAACCATCGGGGGTTGGGTTGGTGGCAATAACAGAAATGGGATAAGTGCCTACTGCACTATACACATAATTTGTTGGAAGCCTGTATAAATAGACCGTTTTACCCTCCACGATATACGAAGAATCGGCAACGGGACTATTATTAATGATACTTGGAAAAGCGCCATGAAAATCCCATTTAAGACTTGTAGCCTGGTAGGGCAGTGTAATGGCAAGAAAGAATGGCGTATTCACGCAGGTAGCCGGAAAATCGACAATAGCAAACTCATTTTTGATAACAATGTGCTGGAACAGGTCTTTAATATTGGTGCCGGCATTGTATCCATAGCTTTCTGCAGAACCATAGCCATAAGCAATTGCATTGAAACCTGAATCTGATAAAATCGTGTGTTGCCCTGCATTCACACCCTGCCCGCTTCCCAGCCTGGCATAGGAATAACCCGCTAGCTGCGGGTGATTGACAAACGAACCTGTATATGCATTTCCATCGAGCCTGAAAGAGGTAACACCGCCCGTCGGAATAATTACGTTGATAAAATGCTGGGTGATGGCAAAGTTGGCAGTCGAATTGAGTATTACTTTAGCGATATTTTGTTCTATTGGGCTTAAATAAATCACTTCCGGGTCGCCTAAACTTCCGTTGCCACACTCGCTGGCAGTAGTGATGTATTGTGCTACAGTAATAGGCTTATCAGCAGTGATATAATTTGGTGCGGCGGTTTGCCCGATCTGGTAGTAAAAATTATTTGTAATCGCCGTTTGGGTAATGCCGTTGACCTTTACAACTGTGGTAGGGTCCGATACGCAAATCCTGAAAAAATTGTTGTTGAAATTAGCTGTAGGCACGGTAAGAAAGCGCTTGCCCCAAGCCGTTTGCGGAAAAGACTGCACCATGTAATTATCAGCCGAACTATTACTTACTCCGATCGGACATTTGATATTGATCTTACCACTGCCTGAAAAAACTGCAATGGGTTTACAGCCACTAGGTCCGGTGCTGATACTTCTTATTTTACTGCCGGTTAGATCGACACCATTATTTCCCGTAACGGTTCCCAAGGCATTAAAAACCTGGCCCTGGGTTAAATTGTACGTATAAGTCTGGCCCGCCAACATGTTCTGGGTATTGGCCGAGGGTATCACTTCAATGGTAGTGGTTCCTGTATCAGTGGCTATCGCATAAAAGAAACAATTGGAATTTGCCTCGTTTGAGTATTGAGCAAAGTTGATAGAGTAATATTCCTTTCCTAAAGTATTGGTAGGAAATAAAAGCGTCGCCCCGGAAACGTTGTTGTTGTAAATATGAGCATATGCTACCACAGGCTTATCGGCCGTTACGTGTATACCTTTATTACTGATGCCTTCTGCTACAAGCCTGGCATCAGTTGAGCCAGCTTTAGGCAATGCCGCCGTAGTATAAATAGTATTCGCCGGGATGGCATAACTGGCAGTATATCCCAGGGCAGGAATCTGAACGGTTACATTCGTGGCATTTTCAGTAGCAAAATACAGTACCATTTCCTGTTGATTCGGTGGATTTGCTGTCATCCGGCAGTGCCAGCCATAACCCACCCAAAAGTCCTTCCCTTTGTTCGAAAAATCCTGGGCGAAAGATGTAAAAGCAGCCAGACCAAAAACAATCAGAGCAATAATCCTTTTCATGTACAGTAGTTAGAATTGAAATTTCAAGTTGCCAAATTACGCATTAATACCTATTCTGCCGGTGGATTCTTATCCTGTTGTGGTGAGCGGTAAGGCATAAAACCGGAGGCTCCGGGTACCCCAAATGCAGCCTCAGGACTGTATTAAATTTTTCGCCTGTGGTCCGAGGCAAAACAAGGCATCCAAAACGGAAAGACCCGGCGTAAAAGGCAACCTGTCGCTGAATACCTGGATATAGGTTGGGGATTTGGAGTTAGGGATTAGGGATTGGGGATCGGGTTGCGGTTTTTTTTCAAACGAATTCGTGACTGAAACATTGCCATTCCAGGCAAACCACCGCCTCAACAGCTGCAAGATCTCCATATTTAGTTCCAGGAGATACTTGTGTTTTTTGGTGAGTAAATTTTCCAGGGGTTCAAAATAATGTTCAAAGAAAGGGGATTTACTATAACAGCTTTTAATAGCCCTTTGCTGATCAATATTCCATCGGCTGATGTTGTTGATTTCCAAATCCCTTACAAGCGATTTTTGTTCTCTGCCGCCCAGTAATGGAACGCTCAAGGTGATGACCCCTTCAGCCCCCAGAATTTTACAACGGTTCATGAGCCCCTGCTTCTGATAGTTTTCCCACTGCTCGATCTGAACATCGGACTGCAGCAAAAATTCTTGTATCCAGGGGATAGAAGGAAAATACTGGGTAGATAGCGTCATTGGGGATTAGTTGATTAGGAATTGGTTGATTAGGTGGTTGGTGACCAGGGATTAGTTGATTGGGAATTAGGGATTGGTAAGAACCAAAATTTTCTGGTCATCCTGTTATATCACAGCTTAAGACACCACATCAAAAGGCTTATTTTGCGGCCTATGAAAAAAATAGTGGCCGCTTTTTACTTGTTAATCCTTACCGTAGTTCTATCTGCCTGTGGCGAAGTAAAAGATTTTGAATTTAAGAAAATTGAAAGCTGGAAAATCAACGGACTTGGATTGGCTAGTAGTTCCATATCCGCAAGGCTCTTGTTTTACAACCCCAATTCGTTTACCGTTACCTTAAAGCATATGGAAGGTGAAGTAGCTGTTGAGGGCAGTGATCTTGGCAATTGCGTGTCCGACACTTTTGTACGCATCAAATCCCGGGAGGAATTTACGCTGCCGGTAGAAATACAGCTTAAAACAGGTGCATTATTAATGGGCGGACTTGCTTTTTTAGGCAAGGATTCGCTGCTGGTAAAATTCAAAGGTTTCATGCGGGTTGGCAGGAATGGCCTATTTGTAAACTACAAATTTGACAGTGAGAACAAGGTGGCGGCAAAGTTTTGATGGCCCTCATTATCCGCCTGTTGACGCTTTGCATTTGCAAAAACACTATAAAGTACTGTCTAACTTAACAAAACATGCGATGAAGCGACCAAGCCCATGGTTTCTATCAGGGGCAAAATTTCAAGCCCACTTTCATCCCTTTGCTATTGAAATGCTTTAAAGGATGCCACATCCAACAATGCCGTTTGGGTAGCCTCATTTGCATACCAGGAAAGGTGTACAAAAGTCTTTTTATCAGCACAAACAAACACTGAATAGCGAAAATCTTTGCTATCCAATTCTTGAAAATCCTTTATGAACACATTAATGTTCTCCTGATTTTTATCAGCAAATGCTGCTTTTACGGTGTATGTAACTTTAACGATGATCATTTTTTTGCCCGACTAAAAATTTCTTTACTAATGAACCAATCAACCAATCCCTACTTAGTCCCCGGTTTCTTCTTCTTCGGTACTCCTCCCCCATCTTCTACCTTCTTGCAGCAAATAGGCAACTTCTTATAATAATCGATATTGGCGGTTATATCGTCCGCATCAAAACCAAGATTGGCAATGGCAGTTTTAAGTTCTTCAATATTCGTGCGATCGGGATACCATTGCACCAGGGCAACGCCACGCTTAAAAATTACATTCACTTTAATAAGCCCGTCTACCATCTTGGGAAGACCGGTTTCAATAATGTTTTTACATTCCTCGCAAACAGCCGTCGGAATTTTAATTTCTGCCCGCTGCGGTTTGGGCATTTGAGCAAATGCCATCAGCGTAAAAAAACTAAAGAATGACAGCAGGAAGATTATTTTTTTCATGATTTCAATTTGATTGAACAGTATTTGAAAATGAATGACCTCGAAGTCTGTGGCTGGTGAGGATACCGGCACAGTGACAAACGTTCAAACGTACAGATTTGCCTTTGATTTTGTTCCCAAAAAAAATCCAATAAATAATGGAATTACCTGCCCCAGGTATCGGGGCTAAGCCGCCACTGGTTCAGCAGTTCTTCCTGTTCGGCAGAAACCAGCCCTTTTTCCACAGCAGTTTGTATCAGAGCCCCATAATTGGTCAGCGGAATTAATTTAACACCGGCAGCGGCAAAAGCCTCATCGGCCTGCGGAAAACCATAAGTAAAAATGGATACCATACCAGCGATCTCATACCCGGCTTTCTTTAATACATCCACCACCTCGAGGCTGCTTTTTCCGGTACTCACCAGGTCTTCAATCACCAACACTTTTTTGCCAGGTTCCACATGACCTTCTATCTGGTTGCCAAGTCCATGTTCTTTTGGTTTCGGCCGCACATAAATATAAGGCAGCTTCAACTGGTCAGCCGCCATGGCTCCCCAGGCAATACCCGCTGTGGCCACGCCAGCCAGCAATTCCGCATCAGGAAACTGCTCAAAGATGACGCTACACATTTCACTTTTTACAAAATCGCGGATATAGGGGAAAGAAAGTACTTTCCTGTTATCGCAATAGATAGGGCTTTTCCAGCCACTGGCCCAGGTAAAGGGTGCATCAGGACTCAATTTTATAGCCTGGATCTGCAGCAATTTTTCTGCGGTTGCTTTTTCGTTCGTCAAAGTAGTAGGTAGCATTTAGAAGTGAGTATTCAGACGCGAATGTCGGAGTACAATTTCATATTTTGTTCAGCTGATTGCCCTTGAAGCCAGATACAGCGAAAGTTTTACAAAGAAGGCTTTTCGGCGCTTCGTTGCTTCGCATTTTCATTTTGCCTGGCCAGGATATGCGTTAAAAAACATTGCTTTGCAACATGAACACTGTTAAAATCTACTTTGGCGAAAAACCGTTTTTTATTACTGATTCATTAAATGAAGCGTTAGAGCAGCTGGCTGCAACTCACGGCACCATCATGCTGAATCATCCGGAGAACACCAGTTTAAAAACAGCCATACACGACCTGGAAGATTCAGCAGCCAAAGCAGTGATCGTATTAACAGATAATGTTGAGGGGGTGTTGGAAAAGCTGAAAACCATTTTGGTGTTTATACAAGCTGGTGGCGGTTTGGTGCAGAACGATGCTGATGAATTCCTGTTCATTTTCAGGCGTGGAAAATGGGATTTGCCAAAGGGCAAACTGGACGAAGGCGAAACAATAGAACAATGCGCCCTGAGAGAGGTGAACGAAGAAACTGGTTTGCAAAATATGGCGCTCGGCCAATTGTTAGTCCATACCTGGCATGTGTACCATGGCTTTGGCCAGCATGTGCTCAAACAAACCAGCTGGTTTAAAATGCACTGTCCTGCCGGACAAATATTAACGCCACAGGTGGAAGAAGATATTACCGAAACAGCCTGGCTGAAAAAAGAAGATTGGGGAAAGGTTTTGCAGCGTACGTTTCCATCCATCAGAGAATTGATTTTGGGTCAGTAGATCAGGTGATTGTGGTAACGCTACATTTCAAATCTTACTTTTAAATGGATCATAAAAAATATCAAACAGCCTTGAAAAGGATCGGGGCAGCTGTAGTTGATGGTATCGTCTTTATGCCATTAATATTTATAGAACAATGGATTTTTAGTTCTGTAAATAATTTGGCTGCTGTCATCTCATGGCTTGCTTTTAGTGCCTTTATCCCAATCGCCTATTCGGTGATCCTGCACCATAAATACGGACAAACAATTGGCAAGTGGGTCACGGGTATTAAAGTTGTGGATATTAGTGAATTAAAGAACATCAATTTAAAGCAGTCAATAATTCGTGACGCTGTATGCCTGACATTCGAGGTAATTGGGCTGCTGTTTTTCATTTTTCTTATAATTCAGACGGGTAAAGGTGACTACATCATTAATGACTACAAAAACTATATAGGAGTACCTTTTTTATGGTGGACAATTATTGAGCTTCTTACGATGTTTACAAACTTTAAACGACGTGCTATACATGATTTCATGGCCAAATCTGTGGTCATAATCCATAAATAGAAGTTAACCTAAGAATTTTAAGGTCTTCCGGAAGCCAACACAAACCATCCAAAGTATTACCGCATACAAAAACCTGTCGTTCGCATACAAACCCCCGCTGTACACATACATTTCATAAAAATTGGTATTTGGCGAAGCTACTTTCAGCTTACAAAAACTAATCTTATGAAATACGCGTACACCATCATTTGCCTGCTGCTGCTGTCGTCTGCAGAGGCTACCATTCGCCGGGTAAAAGCCGGATCACCAGCCGGGGGAAACGGTTCCACCTGGGCCCTCGCCTACTTTAATCTGCATACCGCAATAGTGGCTTCCTCGGCCGGCGACGAAGTATGGATTGCCGCAGGAACTTACCAGGCAGCAGCCGGAACATCCTACACGCTGAAGACGGGTGTAAAAGTCTATGGTGGCTTTGCAGGCACCGAAACATTGCTTACCCAACGTAACTGGATAACCAACCCGGTTACCATTCAAGGCAATGGCAAAAGCGTTTTCGATAATAACAATGTAGGCAATACGGCGCTGTTAGATGGCGTAACCATAACTGGTGGCCAGTCGCCATCATTTGGGGGTGGCATGATAAACATCAGCTCATCCCCCGTTATTTCCAATGCAGTTTTTAAACAGAATAGTGCCGTATACGATGGTGGTGGCATGTGGAATGCCTATGGCTCCCCAACCATTACCAATGTGGTTTTTAGTAATAACATGGCAGGTAACAGCAATAACCTTGGTAATGGTGGCGGCATGTATAACGATGAGGCCACACCTACAGTAACCAATGTGGTGTTTTCGGGCAATACGGCCTCCCACGATGGTGGCGGCATGAGCAATTACCGCAATACAACCGGGGGCGTAGATACCAGGGTAACCAATTGCGTTTTTTATAAAAATGTAGCACAGGTTGGCGGTGGGGGCGGCCTGTATAATAGTTATCGTGCCATGCCTGTAATAACTAACTGCAGTTTTGTGGGCAATACCTGTGCTTCTATAAACGAAGGGGCTGGCATTGATAATATGGCCAATGGTGCCTCGCCACAGCCATCGCCCACTATCGTAAATTGTGTTTTTTGGAACAATATTGCCGGTGCTGCTGCACTTGATATCACCAGCAATGGTGCGAATCCCACAATCACCTATAGCTTTTATAAAAATGCACCGGCCACTGGTGGCAATGTTGCGTCGGGTACTTTATCACCAGTAATCGATTTAAATAATGGAGATGGAAATGATGATACCTGGATGAGCAGTGACGACGGCCTGCGCCTGCACTTCTGCAATGGTGGTGCAGCAATAGACGCTGGAAATAACAATGCCATAACGGCCACTACCGATATTACCGGCCTTGTACGCAACTACGATCCACCCCTGGCCGTAAATAGTGGGCTTGGCACAGCCCCCATTGTGGATATGGGTGCTTATGAAAACCGCATATCACTCACACCATTGGATCTTACTGGAACCATCGGTAATGCCCATACGGTACCAACTCCAAAAGAATTGTACCCCGACTATGTTACCTCAGTCACCACCACAGGCCCCGGCACCGTAGTAGTACGCTGGGAAAAGCTGGAAAATTCGGTATGGGTAAATGCCACGCCGGCATCTACCGAAGCCCAATACCCTATACCTGCTATTACCCAAACTACCAGCTTCAGGCGTGTGGTACGCTCAGCAGATTTCTGTAATGTGGAGTATGCCAGCAACCCTGTGCAGATAAAAGTGGTAAACCCTACCGGTGTTATTGAAGGTTATGTGCGAAGCACCAACAATATAGCTGTAAAAGGTATTACCATCCAGGTAAAGCGGCTAGGCGCTTTACCTGGTGGGCCGGCCAATTACATTTATCCCACAGTAGTAACTGCTGCCGATGGAAGTTACCGGGTTTCGCCGGTATATTTCGGCGATCCCGCATTGCCGAACGCTACCGCTACTTTTAGGGTAACGCCCAGCAAAGCCGGCCACTCATTTAATCACCAGTACCTCGATAAGGTGCTTGATTTTAATTCCCCACAAGATTTGGAAGTAGATTTTATAGATACCACAGTATTAAGCATTACAGGCTCCACCAAACAATATTGCGCCAACTGCAATAGTACACCCACCGTTACACAGGCCCAGTATTGCCCAATAGATAGTGTAAGCATCTTCAAAGACCTTTCTTTTTACAGTTATTCTACTTTTATAGATACGGCCTATGGCAGATTTGCTGTAAGCATTACCGACCCTGCCGTTGTAAGACTGGAGCCAAAGCTGACCGGGCATGTATTTACGCCGCTGTTCACCAATATTAATGTTACGGACAATGTGGCAAACGTAACCTTTACCGATACCACAACACGCCTTATTACCGGATATTTTACCGCAGGCTGTAATAGACCTATTGGTTCCGCAGTGCTGGAATTTACAGATGTACTTAAAACCAACAATGGCGATGAGCGACCATCCTGCTTTAAAAAATATGTAAACACTTCGGTAACTGGTTACTACAGCGTACGACTGCCTGCCCGAAAATACAAGGTAAAGGTCCATAGCTTTAGCCCCTCATCCGAGGGTATGGATATTGCGCCGCTGGATTTGCTGCAGTACATAAACGAATGGCTACCCAAAGATTCGCTGATGGCAGATATTACGAATACCAACGATACCCTCAATATTGTTTTTAACCGCAAGCCTGAACTGCAAATGACTGGTCTTGCCAACGTATGCACACAGAACTTCGCCATCATGAAGCAAACTGTTACTGATAGTTTTACTATAAGGGTTTTTCAAGGCAGCCCCACCTTCGGCTGCACGGTAACAGATACCAGCAAACTGGTAGTAAGTACTAGCATACCTGCCAATGATAATACTGCTTCTATTACCAAATACCCACTTGCTGATTCCGGAATACTTATAAGGCTTACCGGCGGTACACCACATATTATTGGTAATTTCCAAAAGCCGCTCAACATCAATTTTACCGATAAATACGGCAGGGTGGCCCCAGCCATAAACAAGCAGGTAGTAGTAACCGGTGTAAAGGCTGATATTGGCACTTTTGCCACCGTATCGCCGGAAGTGCCGATTCTTGTATTGCACGACCCTCCCGGTGATGCAAGCTTTAGTACATGGCAGCAAAACAAATCCATACAAACCGCAATGCGTATGTACACAGCCAGCGAAAAAAGTGCCGGTGCCTGGGTTCAGGCCAAAATAGGCGCTAAGTTTCAGCTTGGACTAGTGGTAAGTACGGAGAACAGTGTATGGGGTACCATCCAGGGGTCGGTAAATGTTTCCGGCCGCAACAGCACAACTGATGAAACAATTATAACCTCAACCACTTCGCAATCATTTTCCACCAGTAGCAGCCCAACTGTGGTGGGTAGCCGTGGAGACTTGTTTGTAGGTGCTGCCATCAATCTTATTTATGCCGGCTCTACAGAAGTTAGGTTTATACCAGGAACCTGCACGATAGATACCGTACGAAAACTAATAGTGGCAGAAAATGGTTTTGCTACCACATACATATATACAGATGGTGGCATAAGAGATGTAGTGATACCCAACCTGCAAATGCTGGCAGGCACCACGGCCGATACCCTTGCCAGGAACAGGTATTTAACACAGGTAAGCGTATGGCAGCAGGTACTGGCCAATAACGAAGCCAATAAAGCCCTGGCCTCATTTGTAAACAATTATTCTTTTCTTGGTAGTGCAGGCCCTTACACCAATACCACAACCAGCAGTGTCAGTAAGGTAAACACCGTAGAATTCGATATGGTTATAGATGCCAACCTGGCTCTTGAACTGGGTTTTGAAGTATCCGGCAGTGGTGCAAGTGCAGGTGGTAACGTAAATTTTAAAATGGAGACCGGAGAAAGCGAAGTAACTAACATTACCAATGAAGTGGTGATGTCGTACACACTTGATGACGATGACAACAACGATTACTTCTCTGTAGATATTAAAACAGACCCCATATATAGCACCCCCGTATTTTTACTTAAAGGTGCTACTGCAAGTTGCCCGGTAGAAGAAATAGCGCAACCCAGGGATGAGATGCAGTTTACCGTACCAATACCAATATTAAGTGGCATACCCGCAAATGGCAATGCACAGTTTATTTTAAAACTGGGTAATACCAGCCAAAGCCAGGAGACCCGCACCTACCTGCTTTCATTCGACCAAAGCAGTAACCCGAATGGAGCCGTAGTTACTATTGGTGGCAGCCCGGTGCTGACCCCCATACCATTTACCATTGGCGCCAATGCAGAAGTACAGGTAACCGTTACTGTGCGTAAAGAAGCCAATTCTGACGTGTATAATTATGAAGGCCTGCGCTTTATACTTACCGATGCATGCGGTGGCGACAGCAGTAAATCTGGCTTTATCACGGCTAATTTTATAAACAACTGTAGCAATATCACACTGGCAGCGCCAGAAGAAAACTGGATATTGAACAGTACAATGGGGAACATACTGCCTGTTATTATCAAAGACTACACCGTTGCTTCGCTTACTTCGGTAACCCTCGAATATTCTGCCGCAGGCACCAGCAGTTGGTCCACTGCCTTTACCCGAACTGCTGCGCAGCTAAACACCAATGGTACCACAGGAACGCTTGTAAACTGGAACATTACCGGCCTTACCGATGGCCATTACAAATTACGACTAAAATTAAACTGTAGCCAGGGCGTAGTGTACTCGCAAAGAGCGAATGGTATCATCGACAGAAAAAGACCGGCCCTGTATGGCGCACCCCAACCCACCGATGATGAATATGTAACCGGCGACCGGATTTCTTTCAGCTTTGATGAACATTTAAACGTGAGTAACCTCAATAACGGGCAGGTAAGCATGAAGCGGCGTAGTAACAACCAGTCACTCCCCGTTACCGTAAGTGGCTTCGAGAACAAAATCATCATTATGCCTAATTCACCGCTTGGTGCCTTTACCGGCGATACCATTATGGTGGTGGTTGCCAATATGGAAGATCTGAACGGAAATGTAAAAACAACCCCGGACACCAGCTACTTTAGTGTGGGCGCATTTGTAGCTGCCAATGGAAACAATGCCCTAAATGTATCGCTTCAAAACTCTGTAGTTTATAAAAATTCCGACAGTACCATGGATATATACTTCGACCTGCCGGAAAATGCGCCCAATGATATGCAGGTGAACTATTCGGTATCTGGCACAGCCGTCGTAAACGACGATTACGACCCGGTGCTCAACGGCGATCAGCCAATCTATACGGGTTTTACAGGCGTACAGGGAACGGTGGTGATATTGAAAAATACAAAAAGAGCCGTTGTAAAAATAGATCCGATACAGAGCAACCTTTTTGAAGACGACAAAACCATATTTGTAAGCCTCAATGAGGGAGGCGACTACCTCCTGGGTGCCAACAATTTTGTTTCGGGTAAAATATCCAACGAAGACAGTATCAGCGTTTACACATTTATTGGTGACGGCAATTTTGATGTAAAGTCAAACTGGCAGGATGGTCACATGCCGCTATCGAAACTTGTGGCGGGCAAAAAGATCATTATTGACCCGAGCGGTGTTTGCACGCTCAATGTGCCGCTCACCATTGCTACCGGTGCAGAACTTCGGGTAAAAGCCGATAAGCAACTGGTAATTATGGGCAAACTTGAACTGAAGTAAACTAAAGGCAAAAGGCATTGGGTCAATAGGTAAGCTGATGGCAAATAATCATCAGGAACTTATTGACCCTGCCAGAAGCCTAATCAACACATTCCATTGAAATGCATCTTTCATCCTTCAAAAAAAATCACATGCAACATTCAATTGAAAATAAAGTAACCATTACCGGGCACCGCATTACAGTTGCAGATTTAAAAACGATCAACTATTTTTCTACCGGTCAAATAATACGGCTCGAAGCCAGCGATAATTATACCCTTATTCACTTTGAAGACCGTAAACCATTCCTCGTTTCCAAAGTGCTTAAAACCTATGAAGACCTTTTAAAGCCTTACGGTTTTGTTCGAACCCACCGGTCACACATCATCAATACGCACTATATAAAATCAGTAACCCATGATCGCATTGTAATGTCCGATGCATTTGTTGCCGGTCTTTCAAGACGCAAAAAAAACAGTGTGATCAAAGAGTTGGGTAGTGCTTATGATAAATTATCGCAAATTGCTTAAGAAAGGTCCCCGGAAAACACGGTAATTTCATTTCATTGCCGTAGACTGAAACAAGGAATTGAACTGTTCCATCGTGGCTTTAATGCTTTCGGGAGTTACGTTCTTAAAATCCAAACCCGTTACCGGATCATTGCTGATATTGATATTTTTCACGGCCATCTGTAAATGATTCTCAGTTCCTTTAAGCGCAATGATCGTAACAGGTTCGCCCAACGGAACATTATAAAAAGAATATTTTCCACCCACCGATCCTGCCGCTACAATTGATCTGTAATTATGGAAGATCATTTTTACATCCATTGCATCACTGGTGGGTGCCTGCACAAACAATTGGGTTTTAGGGCCAGGTTCCTTATAAAACCGGTCGCAATTGATCCATCCGAGTTTGGAGGTTGCAAATGAATAATATTTCTCTACGGTGTATTCAGGCATCGGGTATTCCCGGTAATATTCTTCTATAACCCTTTCCTGTATTTGATTCGGGCTTCGGTAACAGGGAAAAAAATGCAAAACCTTTTCGGTGCGGGGATTGAACAATACCATCATCCGCATCGTGTACACCACCGCCTTTCCTTTCTTGTAGGCGGGCTTCCATAACGGCATTTTATACAATGCCCTTGCCATGCAGTCAAAATATTCGTTGGAGCAGGATAATATCTTTTTTACCCATCTTACATTTCCCTTTTTGGAAATTACAATATCCACCAACACCGGACCCGCAGGGCCATTGAACGGAAAATAATTACTGGTGCTGTTGATGTTTCTTGCTATAGACTTAATACCACCGGGAAATTCCGGCAGCGAGTTCAGCGTAGTGTCGATCGGGATGGAGACGCTATCTGTTTGGGGAAGTTGTTTCTTGGCAGCACTGCTCATATTACCATTTATTACAGAAGCATTGATCTTTAGTGGTTTCCAGATTATAGCACCGCTTGCATCTTTTTCACCACTAAATAACTCCATACCTGGTTTATTATTTTTTATGGGAAAACTTACCTGCATAGCCTCTCCGTTCCTTAGCCTGCATGCCTCTCCCGAAGCAGAGGCATTGATATAGATCATCCCGTTTGTTTCGAGCATGCCATCGCTTGTGCTTGTGGTAAGATGAGCCATCATCATAGCATTCAGATCATAAAATTCTTTCACTTTTATTTCCACCGGTCCGGTCACCGGCAAACCGGTACGTTCATTCACAAAAGCGCCGGGAGCTACAGAAATTTTGGTTCCGTTGCTAAAAGAGATAATGGTATCGGCGTCGCCTGCAAGCAATACTTTCTGTACAGGTGTTTCCACTTGTTGCTGAATATAATTTCGCAGTTCGGCTGTTTTTACCAGGTTGTCGGCCTGTTTTTTTTCAGGAATGGAGGGCAAAACTCCGTTTGAGGCGGGGTCTTTTACAGTTATTGGCGCCAATACACCAGGCGATTCTGCACTACGTGTATCATATACTGTAACAACTGTAGGCGGCGAAACGGGCAATGCTGCAGGCTTTTCTTTGGGAACCATAAAAACTGAAACGGTGACGATGGCAGTTACAGCACAGCAAGCTGCAACCGCAAGGGCGGATGTACGCATAAAGGCAGGGTTTTAAGGTGGAAAGGGAGATACCAGGCAGAAGTGATGGTGCTAAAAAAACGGTAAATTTTCGCGAATAGTATTTGGAAGATAGAATAATATTTTCCGGTAAAAATGTGCTATCCGGGAGTGAACCCTTTCCTGTTTCATTGCAGACTCCTCCCCTTCCAAATCCCTAATTTCACCATTACACCTGCGAAGGTTACATTTGCACCCCTTCACAGGGCAAATCATCATTCACAAATCATAAATCAGAAATCAGAAATGGCTTTACAAGCAGGTGTGGTAGGTCTTCCCAACGTAGGTAAATCAACGCTTTTTAACGCAGTAAGTAATAGTGCCAAGGCACAGGCAAGCAACTACCGGTTTTGCACCATCGAGCCCAATGTGGGCCTGGTGGATGTACCCGATGAACGCATCGACAAACTGGCGGAACTGGTCAAACCCAATCGTACCGTCCCCACTCAGATAGAAATTGTAGATATCGCCGGCCTGGTTCGTGGCGCCAGCAAAGGCGAAGGACTCGGCAATAAATTTTTAGCAAACATCCGTGAGGTAGATGCCATTGTGCACGTGATCCGCTGTTTCGAAGATGAAAACATACTCCGCGACGAAGGGCCTATCAACCCCGTAGGCGATAAGGATATTATCGACACCGAACTGCAGCTAAAAGACCTGGAAAGTGTAGAAAAAAAATACAGTAAGGCTGAAAAACTGCAGCGCAATGCAGATGCCAAGCAAAAGGCAGAGTTCGAGATTTTAAAGCGTTGCAAAGAACACCTGGAAGCAGGCAAAAATATCCGCACCCTTGGACTCGACAAACTGGAGCATGTGGCCGTGGAAGATTTGTTTTTATTGACAGAGAAACCTGTGTTATATGTGGCAAATGTGGATGAGCCTTCCATGCATACCGGCAATAAATTTTCAGAGGCTTTAATTGCCGCCGTAAAAGATGAGGATGCACAAGTGATCGTTATGAGTAATTCCATAGAAGCCCAGATAAGCGAAATGGAAGACCCTGACGATAAAGCGCTTTTTATGGAGGAATACCATATGACAGAGCCAGCTTTGAACAAACTGATCCGCAGCACGTACAAGCTATTAAACCTGGCCACCTATTTTACCGCCGGCGTGCAGGAAGTACGAGCCTGGACCATCCATCATGGCTGGAAAGCCCCGCAGGCAGCGGCTGTTATCCATACCGATTTTGAAAAAGGATTTATTAAGGCTGAAGTTATTGCATACGAAGATTTTGTAAAGTATGGCTCCGAAGCCGCCTGCCGCGACAATGGCCGGCTACGCATCGAAGGCAAAGAATACATTGTAAAAGACGGCGATGTAATGCACTTCCGCTTCAACGTATAACCTCCATGTCAAAAACTCCATTTTTAAAAAAAATGGAGTTTTTTTATGTCAACTGTTCAAACAACATTGCTTACCAATCAACTAGTTAACCAATCAACTAATCACCGCTTCCTGTTATGATAAGCCAAATACCTGGCCCACTCCAGCCAGCCTTCTGTAAATGAAGCAAGGGCAGTTGTTAACGAGTCATTCGGAGGAACAGGGTTATTGTTTTGCAGGCTATAGAGGCTTCCTGTTTTTCCTTTCACCGGCTGTTCATAAAAACTATGTTGCCAGGCTGTGCCGGCCAGTTGTTTCCCATCATCAAAAATAAAGATCCGTTTATGTTGCCCGCTATCCTTTGCAAGCATGGCGGGGTCAAGTATATCGGTACCCATGGTGGTATTGGTATAGGCAATGCCGCTGAGCCCTGCAACCGTGGGTAGTATATCCATCTGCGAACAGAGAAAGGAATGACGCTTTGGTGGCAACATTTTGGGAGCATAAAACAATAAAGGCACATGCTGGCAGGTAAGCCCCTGTTCGGTCCATACTTTGGGAAACATATCGGCAGCATTGCCGCGGATGCCGTGGTCGCCTACAAAAACAAAAATCGTATTGTCAAAGTACTGCTCCTTTTTTGCCGCCTCCATAAACTGCTGGTAACAAAAATCTGTGTACCGGAACGCATTGAACTCGTCCTCAGTTTCAAAACCATATTTCAGAAGCGAATCTTTGGGCATGGAAACCTTCTTAAAAGTAGCCCGATCTTCTTCAGGAATGGTATAGGGCCGGTGGTTATCAGCCGTTTGGATCACCGTAAAAAAGGGCTTTGTTTGCTTTGCCAATACCTTGTTGGCTTCCAGGAATACATTTTTATCGCTGATGCCCCAAACATCTATTTTAGGGGCGTCATAATCTTCTTCCTCGTAAAGGTTCAGGCTATCGATATTGTGCTTTAATACTCCCCGGATATTGGCCCAACTGGCACTGCCACCTATAAAATAGAATTTTTCATACCCCTTAAAATCATTAATTATTGTATGCTGGCTCACGATTTCGGGATTTCGTGTATTGGTGGTGGGACCAATCGTTACATCGGGAATGCCGGTAATGGTAGCCCATACGCCCCGGGCCGTTCCGTAGCACGGTGTAAAACATCTCTCGAAAAAAATCCCATTGGTGCAAAGTGAATAAAAAAATGGCGTGGTGTTCAAAGGATTACCATACATGGAACTTTTGTAGGCGCTAAACGATTCGCAAATTACCAGGACAATATTAGGCTGCTTAAAGCTAAAAGAATCCCGTGCAGCCACGTTGCGGCTAAAATTCAATGAATCTATATTGGGCCGGTCCACACCATAATAAGTGGCCAATTCTGCATAATGTTGCCGCACCTTTTGCATATCGGTTTTATTATCCCTGAAAGCCATGGTGCTGGCAAATGATTGGAACGGGTTCATGGCCAGGCTGGCTTTGTAATCGCTGCCGAGGTCCTGTGCATCGCTCCACCGCAGCGGAAATTGACCGATTCTACCAAAGATCCCGGCAGCCAACAACAGAAAAAACAAGATAGCGAAGCCAATCATCGTAGGCCTTTTTTTCACCGTATCCCTTTCTGCATAAACTTTTTTAAAGTTCTTCCTGATCACCCATCCCAAAAGCACTATAAACAATACCATCCCGATAATCCATCGTATTACCGGGTAGGATTGCCAAACCATGGTAGTGGAAATAGCGGCTTCCTTAAAATAAGTGAGAATACTGGCATTGAGCCGCTGGCGGAGATAAGCATAATGGCCAAAGTCAGATGTGTAAACAATCAGTATAATAAAGGTGATCAGCAGGTAAACGATATTCCAGAATTTGGCCGCACCTGGTTTCATAAACGGATTAAACCAGGGAATGCAACTCAATATCCAGATAGTTAACGATGGAATGGCCACCACCCGGATATCGAACCTTAACCCCATGATAAAAGCATCCAGCACACTTTCCTGGTTGGGATTTTTAAAAACCAAAAAGAACACCAGCCGGAACAAAGTCATTAATAATAGCAGCAGCAATCCATTTCGCAGCACCCACTTAATATTCTTCGAAACATATTTCATGCGGCAAAAGTACTTGGTAAAGAATAGCCTGTAGTTTTTCAATCATTTACCCCATAGAAAAAAACTTTCAACTTTTTTTTAAATCAGGTTCATTGAAAACCCTATTCCCCTATTTTTGCCATCCCAAATAACGAAGGGGGTTAGCAAGTAACCTCAGAAAATTTTGGATCGGTAGTTCAGTTGGTTAGAATGCCGCCCTGTCATCCCCACAGGATTGTGGGGACGGGTTCGGAAACAAAAACGGACAGTTCTTTTTATAAAAATATTTATGCTACCTGGATCGGTAGTTCAGTTGGTTAGAATGCCGCCCTGTCACGGCGGAGGTCGCGGG
>JAZKFT010000040.1:207550-338498 GCA_040386335.1 Bacteroidota bacterium | reverse complement strand
CACTGATTGCAGTACCGTCAGAAAGGGTACCACTCCATGGACCGCTACCGGTAACGGCAATGCTCAACGTAGTTGATCCGCCATTACAGATGGTTGCAGTTCCGGTGATAACACCAGTAGGACGGGCATTTACGGTTACTCCCAGATTAACTGCTGCTCCTACACAACTGGCTGCATTGGTCTCCACCACGCTCACATTACCGGCACCTGCTGCGCCCCAATCAACAGTGATACTGTTGGTATTTGTACCAGAAGCCTGTGTGCCACCAGTGATGGTCCAGGCATAAGTGCTGCCAGGAGTATTGGTTACACTATATCCGACACCTGTTGCGCCGGAACATACGGTTGTTGCACCGGATATGGCTGATGTAACCACCCCGCACTCACCTCCACCCAACTCACTGAAAGAAGTTATTCCACTTGCAGTAAAACTTAATGTTCCGGTAGAAGTGGAAGGATAAGAATAAGTTGAAGGTGCGTCAAACTTATAGGATCTAATATTGGCCTGAACTGCGCCACCAATTAAATCGCCTGGCAAATAGGTATTGGTTGCCGCGGCTGTAAAGGTGCCTATGCCACCGTTGGTGATTGTCCAGTAACGGGCTAATTTTTTTGTACTGCTTAAAGAAGACGGATAATTACCGCTTACGCCATTATCGGTTCTTACAGTTATATTTCCACCGCCGCTTACGCTGGTAAAAGCAAGGCTGGAAGGCGTGGAACCAGATGAAGAACCAACTGGGAATTCATAGGTATTTGTTCCAGAGGCGATGGCACGCCTTAAATTGCCGATAACATGACCCGAACCGGTACTAACAACGGCAACCATAGTATTACTACTGATGATTAAATTATTACTACCTGTCGTAACAGTGCCTGTATTGCCAGCTTCAAAAGTGAATACGCCACTTACTGTAGCATCATTATTTAATGAAACAGTACCGCCAGAGCTTTTACTTAAGGTTAAATTATTAAAGGTAGTTGCACCTGTAAATGATTGGCCTGCCGTACCATTAAAAGTTACTGTATTCGATCCTGGAGTAAATGTTCCTCCTGATTTTAACCAATCACCTGAAACATTAAATGTGCCTGAAGGAGCAGTTAAGGTTCCAGAGCTTAGAGTGATATTAGTAGTAGTTACATTACCAGCTGCGCCTGTGAATGTTCCTCCACTTATTGTTAGGCCGCCATTAAAAGTCTGTTGGCCAGTTTGTGCCTGATATACTCCTCCGCTTACCGTGGTAAGACCCGTTACAGTTGTAGCCTGTCCATTTGCATCATAATTACCTCCTGCAATTTCAAAAGCACCATTCAGACTTAACGTTGAAGTAAGTCTTTGAAATATACCTGCACCAATTTTGGTTAACTTATTAGAATTTGGAGTTATAGTTCCACTTAATTTAATTGTGCCGCCATTGGGCTGGCTGATTGAAAGCGGTTGGCTCATTGTAATAGCTCCGCTAAACTCTGAAATAAGCACAGTATTACCACCAATAGTATAGGTACCATTTGTAGATTGATTGGCAATTGTAACAGGACGTGCAACTATAATCCCCCCTCCTCCGGTAAGTAAGAATGGGCTTGAATTATTTGTAGTAGTAGCGGCATCACCGAGTACTATTGCGGAAGCCGCATTGCCAAAAGGGCCATTGGTATTATCGGAAACCGATGCACCCGCAATTAATGTACCCGCACTTACTGTCGTAGTGCCTGTGTAAGAATTTGCAGCGTTCATAGTAAGCGTTCCGTTACCTGCTTTGGTTAGAGAACCAGAGCCGCTAATCGCAGCACCACTAAAGTCTGTACCCTGAACAACTGCATTACTGCGATTGATTGTAATATTTCCGTTATTGGTAATCGCACTGCTGGTTGAAAGAGTTCCCGTAGAACCCGCATTGCCCAATTGAAGCACACCACCACTTATCGTTGTAGCCCCTGTAAAATTATTAGCACCAGAAAGTATAAGCGTTCCGGTTCCTGCTTTTGTTAACGCAACCGTACCGCTGCCGTTTTGAATAATACCTGAAAATATTGTACTTGAATTGTTACCGCCAGCATCGAGTGTAACAGAACTGGCTACACTATTAGTTACTGTGCCCGAACCAGCCAATGAACCAACTGTTTCACTAAATCCTGCCATATCAAATACGCTTGGGCTGTTAACTGTCAATGCACTTGAACTACTTATTCTTTCAGAAGCACCGAGTTTCAGAGTTCCTCCAGTAACAGTTGTTGCACCTGTATAAGCATTGTTGCCACTGAGCGTAAGTGTACTCGTTCCATTTTTTGTTAAAGAAACAGTACCACTACCATTTGAAATAATTCCAGAATAAGTTGTGGTAGAGCTGGTATTGCCAATAGTTAATGTGACTGCCCCGGCCGTATTACTTGTAATGTTTGCGCTGCCTTGTAAGTCACCTGCTGAAGTAGCATTAGCAGCAAGATTCAAAATACCTGAAGTCATTATCAGACTTCCGTTTATTGTTTTAGCACCACCCAATGACACGGTGTTACCACCAGTATTATTTATTGTAAGATTATTTACAGTAGCAGGTAAACCCAATGTAGCTTGGTTTGCACTGCCATTAAATTCGTAATTGGCAGTTACTGGCAGTGTTGGGTTAGAATTTAATGTAGATAATGAACAACTTGCGCCAAAAACCCCAGCTACATTAGCTGTAATCAAAGTAGCAGATGATCCTAAAGCAAAATCATACCTGCCACCAGTAATTTGTATACCAGTGGTAAATTGAATCGTCCCATTAACTGCAATAGTTCTGGCACCACCACTTCCAGGATTAACTACAGCTCCATTAATTTGAAGTGTAACTCCCGTGCCAAAAGTTGCACCGGCTCCAAAAACAGCATTTGTTATACCAATAGGTATAATGAAAATATCTCCACTATTAGTAAACTGTGTTGCTGGCGAACCTCCACCACCTGCAACTGTATTCCAGCTACCTGGTGTTTGAGCACTAGGGGCCCCCGCTGCTGTTAGAAAATATGTAGCTCCAAATGTTTCCCCTACCATAAACAGTCCAAACACGGTCAACACAACGGCAAATAATTTCGATTTCAAATTTTTCATAAAAGCAAGTTTGGTATGATTATGGTTATAGCTGGTGGCAGCTATCGTATCTGATTCTTTTAGATTGTTGCCCGTAGTAGCCTGGTTTTTCATTACAACAGGTGGGGCTGCAGCAGATGGCAAGATTCTCATAAGTCTAAGGGTTGCTGGGTGGCAAAAACGGTTTCTTCTTCAAAAAACCGGGTAAGTTTTGGTAATTATTTTTATTTGGCTTTTTTATCTCAGGGGTCGGAGAAGCTGGTTATTCTTGTAATAACCGCACCGTTAACCCAAACAAATTCAGCGATATTTTTTTTTAAGCTCTTTATTACAGGCTCAACGAAACAGAGCCTAAGAGGGACGAAGATGTAACAGCACACTGACCCGCTTTCGAATTTGGCTGGTATAGCCGTAACTAAAATTACCCTCCGTTGCCGGGGGGCATAATTGCAATAAATGGCAAGGTCTTCGTAGTAATAACAGTCCGTTTAAAGCAAGAGGCTGTAACGCCTGGCCGTCGGGTTTTTCCGGTGCCAGCGTAACTTCAGGCTCCCCCGAAAAAATGTAATGATTACCCTGGTTGTCTGTGGCAGCGTACCCCTTAAGAATAGAGAAACCAATAAGGTTTTGTGCAATTGCCATCAGCTGATTCCGTACCGGGAAGCTTACAACATCAGCTGCTTTCGGATTAAAGCCAGGCTTGCCGGCAACCGTCAAAGGACTGGCTTCACCGGCGATTGAAAATACACAAAGCAATACAATCAGCAATCCAGGCGTTTGAGTAGAAAAAATTGGGTTGAATTTTTTCATATGGAGGTTGTTTTAAGGATGTGGGTCAAGAGGGCTTCTAGCCCCATTTTGTTTTTATACCTGGGTAGGATATAAAAAGAAAATAAGCATCAACATAACGGCCACACAACGGGCAATCTGTCATTGAAGACAGGTAAAACCATTGTGTCTTTCGTCTCGTATATTTAAAAAAAAGGGAAATTGGCGCAATAAGGCAACATCAAATGCCTGCGCATAGGGTTAATGTTCATTGTTTCAGGGTTTGGTTAGAGGTTGTTTTAGGGGTATTCTACGTATTAGATCTCATGAGCATGCGTAAAACTCTATCCGAATTAGCTATTCCGTATTATTATTTAGACTGTCTTCGATCGCAGTTTCTAATGTTCAAAAATGTTCTTTCGTGGTATTTCTCACCAGTGAGTCTACTTTTCTCATCAGGACGTTCTAAATAACTACCAAAATAATCCGGTTAACAATGATATGGAAGATTTCCGTCATTCCAAGAAAATTGTTAAAAAAAATTTAATACTACTTTGTTTAAGGTATCCGCTTTCAATTTAAAATATGTCACTATTAATCAGTCGATTAGCGCTAGGTGTCACTGAAATAGCATCCTCTCTTCGTTTCTGGCAGATAACGGAATCGTTAAAAAGACAGGCAAAAAAAATAAACTGTTTAACCATTAAACACATCTTTTCTGCATAGCCGCGTCACTGCGCCGGCCTTGAGTGTGGGTTTGCGCACCCCCGTTAGCAGTGGATTGCCACCGCGACGGGCTCATTGAAACTACATCAACCAGGGGCGGCGTTAACCAGTTGGGGAGTTTTCAACCAAAGGCCGCCAGGGCAGAATCCCGGTATTTAATTTTCAGCATTTGAAGAATGTAAATTTATTAGTGCTGAACTAAGAGCGAAAGGCATTACGTGCCGGGTTTGGCTACCCGCATGGAACCGGCGGTCCTGCGGGCTCACACAAAGGCTATGGCAAAGACCTCGCCTATGGAGCGAGGAAGCGAATGCAGCCGTGCAGACATCGCTCCTGTAGGAGCTTCGTGTTTATAAGCTAACACAAAACCAATTGCAGTGTAAAGGGTCCGTTAGATGCCTCCTGTGACTTTAGGTAGCTACTATTGGGGTCCACGATCGTTCAAGATGCTTCGTTTCTACAAACAGGAAGTTACAATGGAGCAAAGCCGCCCGGCGATAAGGGTTCATAAGTGTTACTGGTTGAGGTTACGAACCTTAGTGAGCGCAAACCCTCTTTTTTGGCTGCCAGCCGGAATAGTATTTGAGAGGCTGCGCATGCAAACAGTAACGGGTAGGCACCGGAAAGGACTCCGGGCAACTATACTGCCTATACTGCGTACACCTGGGGATTTAAGACGGAAGGACGCCAACTGCTTGTTCAGCCTTTATTCCCGCGAAGGCTTTTATTGCTGGTATCCATTGATAGGATCAAACATCGGCCCACATGCGGAAAAGGTTGGAATAGGTTTGCAGCAGCTGGTTGGCTTCGGGGGAATGTTTGTCTTTTTGCTGTAGAACGCCAGACACCTGGTTTAATTCAAACAACAGCTGCCTTTTTTCCGCCGATTGAATATTGCTTTGGATCCAGGTAACTGCAGCGAGGCGCTCACCGGATTTGATTTCGTTCACACAATGCAAAAACTGGCAGGGATATAAAATCGCATCGCCTTTGGCGGGCTTTACCGCTACGTTGCCGCCCGATGTATACATCATGAGTTCACCGCCTTCGTAGGTTGCCGGGTCGCTCAAAAAAATGGTCATCGCGAGGTCGGTACGAATAGCAGGATCACCCATGATCGGGCTGTCTACATGCCAGCCATAAAATTGCCGCGGGCCGTATTTACTGATGATAAAAGGGTGGATTTTCTTTGGCTGTGATGCTGCCTGGAAAAAAGGGCTGGTCCGGATAGCGTTGCCCAGGATTTGCTGGATGGATTGCATGCTCTCCGCATCGACACCATCCAGCTGGAGGTTGTTTTTCACTTCTTTGGCAGCCATGGTGGCGGTAGCTTTGCCGTCTGCAAAATGGGCTGCCGCGATTAGTTTTTCGAGGGCAGTGATTTCTTCCTGGTTAAGGATGGCGGGGATATGGTGAAATTGTTGGCTCATAGTGATTAACAGGGATAGTGGTTATAAAAACACCTCGTATAAAATTGGTTCTTTATACCTGGTCGGGATAGGTCGTGTCAGCCGATAAATCGGTCCGGGGACTAAATTAAGTGCTTTAAAGTCATATTCGGTTCCTGAAGCCCTTTATTGGCGCAGGTGTCCCGCCACTGGTGTTCGATAATTCAAAGGGTAACGCAGACTAACATCCTTCAGTTCCCTCGTCTTGCTGGTGTTCTCTATCAACTCCTGGTATTTGCATCAGCATCACCCACGCCGCCGTTCGGTGTTATCACCAACGGCTGCGAAACCCAAACGAACCCGCACTGTTTTACACTTGCCGGTGCATAAGAAATCCAAAATTATTAACTTCCCAGGTCTCTGCCCTGGCCTTTGTGCGTGGGCTTGCAGGGGACCTTAGCCTAAGAACCGGGAAGTGAGCATCATCCATCGCTATAAGGCTGCGAAGCGGGATAGTATTTGAGAGCCTAAGCATGCAAGAAAAGGAACGGGTAGGATCCGGACGGGAGCCTCGAGCCTATACTGTGCCTATACTGTGTACGCCTGGGGTTTAAAGATTGATGGATGTCAACTGTTTGCTCAGCCTTTATTACGGCAAGGACATTTATTGCTGGTATTTCTTTATTTTGGATCAGCAGCAGTCCAAACAGTGGTCTTTTATGAAATTAGTTTCAGTCATATTCATACTAATAACGGCCGTTGAGTCTTGCAGCCAGGGACCGCGTTATGATCTTATTATCCATCATGCAAAATTGTTTGACAGTAAAACGGGTACTGTTTCAAATGACAAGACCATCCTGGTAAAGGCCGGGGCTATCGTAAACGTCACGGACTACCAGGAGGGGCTAACTGCCACCAAAACCATTGATGCAAATGGAAAGCTGGTCACACCGGGCTTTATTGACACGCATATTCACCCAACGGATGTTTTTGGCGACTACACTGCTGCACCCGAATACCTGCCGCAGGACTCGATCAGTTTTTTTAGAAAGAAACTCTCTGACAATTATTTGCCCTATGGCGTTACCACTGCACTGATCATGGGGCAACCGGAGAATTGGTTGCGACCCATTCTGAATTGGTCTTCAAACCCGGTACCGGATCGGTTAGACATTTACACCACCGGCGGGGCCTTGATCTCAACCGAAAGCCGCAAACCATATATCAACCATATTACGGTTGCATCGCCATTGGCTGCAAAGCAAAAAGTATTGGAATATTACCGGTTGGGTATACGGCATATCAAACTTTACTGGCGCTTACGCCTCCCTGAATTTGAAGCCGCTTTCAAGACCGCAGATAGTCTTGGAATGAAAGTGTATGGTCATATTGATCAAAACATCATGTTTATGGATACCACCCTCACCATCGGCCTACGAAACTACGAGCACCTGTTAACCCTTGACAATAGTGTGCTTCATTTTCAAAAAGACGGTGCTGCGTTTGGATTAAACATGCAAAAAAATTATGCTTCAACCAATACATCGTTCCCGGTGGTAAGATTAGAAATGTTTCGGTTTATACACGATATGCGACCGGCCGCTATGGACTCGTTGATCAATAACCTTTCGAAAAACACGGTAAGCTTGTCTACCACCATCCATCTTATGGCGGAACAATTTGGGCTTACGTGGTTTTCAAATAAAACGGATACATCCCTGGCGGCAGAACAACTAAGCCGGTGCCGGGAAAACTTTAAAATATTTATGAGCTATGCCAAACAACTATCCGACAAGGGCGTACAATTCAGGATAGGCACAGATTGTGCGAACGGTGGCAAAGCGTTTGTATCTGAACAATTATTATTATTTGAAAATGGCTTTTCAATTCCTGCCATATTGCAGATATCAACTATCAATGGTGCTAAGGCGCTCGGCGCAGATGACAAATATGGCTCTATAGAAAAAGGAAAAAAGGCAAATCTTTTAATATGGGATAAAAGCCCCATTGATGATTATAAAAACTTCCTTGCGAACAAGTCCGTTATTAAAGATGGGATTGTCCTGCCACAATAAAACAGGAACCTGCTATTCGTTTATGCTTATAAAGAAATCCGGCTTACAGGTATGTAAAATATTTAAACTGCGATTAACTCCTTGTAGCTGATCTCCGTAAGCTGCCCCCTGGATCCGGAAATCATTTTGGAATGGGCCCCGCAAACATGCATGATAGAGGTATTGATGTCGTCGGTAAAACCACTCTTGGGGTATGCACAAAAAAGACAGAACGACTTGTTGGCGCAGAACCTGTTCCACAGATGCTCTAATTGAATCGTAGCACCATTATGCCCCTGTGCCCATAAAATGGCCACCATTTCTCCGAAAGCACGGACTTTACGGTTGTCCGCAGCGCATTTGCTAATAATCTCGGAGATCGTTTCGTTAAACAGGGTTTCATCGGGCCAGCCATTCACCATAAACCTGGACAATGTTTGTTCGGCGCTTAGTGGAAAATACCTGTTTTCAGTAACCAGGTCTTTCACTTGTATTCCGTAACTGGTAAGTCTTTCCTCGAGGGCCATAATGTGATTATCAGTAGCAATGACCAGGCAGCAATCACCCGCATTGATCCCACCGCCCACAAAGCCGGCTAGTGTATCCAGGAAAATTTCGTCGCTTTCATAAATCTGTACAACGTGTTCGCAAGGAGCTATTTCACCCCAGAACACTTTGGCTTTCGTGCTGGTCCAATCAGGAACGATGTCTGTGTTTCTCATGTATATTTTAAGCTTGTTTTATGTTGAATTCCGGGCCAGTTAGCGCCTGTCAATCTAAAAAGGGTACAAAAATCTTGTGCCAACTTTTTATAAATGCCGGATCGCCTGCGACAATCCTGTGCCAAATTGATTGAATTGGCTAAACCTTATCAGGACGTATGTACCTGGCCCAGCATTTTAACTGGCTTTGATATACAGCCAATTGTCTTCAAATCCACGTCAATTGGATATTTGCCGGGAATTCTATTAGTTAACGCCCGTGTTGACAGCCTATTTAAATAAGGAAAGGATCGTTTAACAGATCCTTTTAAAGTTTTTATCCGGATACATGGGAATCAAAAAATACCCGGTTTCCCCAGTTTAAGCGAGGTAGTGGCCTATAATACACAAATTGTGGAAAGAAGCGACCATAGAATGGTTAATCCGAATGTATCTGCAGTCTCACCCGGCGAGGCTGACTTCCCAGGTCTCTGCCCTGGCCTTGTGTGCGTGCCCGCAGGACCTCGCCTATGAACCCGAAATGATGGCTTGATGTGCTGGTATCTGGATATCCAGGTTTACCGGAAATCGTTTGTCTTCACCATTTACTATCTCAAACCGACCTGATAATACTTGCTATTGCCCATATCGGAAGCAATCATTATTTTGGCTTTCGTTCCCATCAATCAATTTTTAATTCTCATTTCTAACCTGATGATACTATGAACATGAACCGCAGGAATTTTTTAAGGACCACGGCACTGGCCACAGCAGGCAGTTCGCTGGCATTTGCTTTCGGCAGGGGAAGATTCGGCTTCCTGCCAGACGAAACTATCAAACTGTCTGACCTCGCCGCAGTAAGTCCACAGCTGGAAGCCAGCTTTCAGCAACTATTGCAATGGCTATCCACAAACGGGTGGACGAACTATCTTTCAAAGGAGCTGGGTATCGATCTCTCTCTCCAGGGCGATGCGCTAAAAGCTGAGTTGATAAAGGAATTAGACAGTGAAAAGCTACAAGCAATACGATCAAAAGAAGGTTCGGGATACGACGACTTTTCGGGCAGCCGGCTTGTACAGCCCGGCTTTCCGGCGTTTAGCCTACTCTACCACACGCTGGCAAGTCCCAGGGTACGCGCCTCAGAATTTGCTGCCTACCCGGAGTTGAAGCAAATAGACATATTGGAAAACTATATCCATGCATTGTACGCCTTTTCTAAGTTAAAATCGGATTATGACATTGCTTCCGACAAAGACCTTGTGCTCGCCGTTTTTGCCTATGAATACCGGCCTGCTTTCAAAACACCGCACCATCAGCATGCAGATATTGTGTATTCAAGAACGGGTATTGCGCGGATAGGAACCGAACCCATTAATTACGATGCCATTAACCGGTGCTTTACCAATAATCCCGCCGATGCAGCTAAAACAAAACTGGTAGCAGTAACACCGGCCCGCTATGGTGTTTTTATTGCCAAAAAAGTAAGGAGTAACCGGGTAGACCTGATGAAGGCCGACACCTCCAAACCAGGGGACCCGTACAACGATGCAAAAGATGGGGAAAAATGGTTCCTGCAACCCGTGCGCAAATTATTTAACGATGACCTGCTGACCAATGGAAGCAAAATAGATTTTACCGAATTGCACAGGAGCGAAAAAATTTACAAGCTACATGTTACCAAAAAACTACCTATAACCGGCGGGCTTATTCCCCCGGTCCTTGATTCAGCCTATCTTTTAATGCAGGATGAAAGCCGGAATGCCGGCTCATCGTTCCTCGTTATTTCCATACCGAGACCACTCATAAGACATGCATTAAAAGACGGGCAGCCATTGTATTTTAAAGTAAACAAGGGAACCGAAGACACCCGCTATTTTAACTCGCTTAATACGCAGGCGGTGGAAGATGTAGAATTGCTGCAGTTAAATCCACAGACTAAAAACGGCACTTACTGGCATAGTGTCAATTATTATGATGCTCCGCGAAAACAACCTCTATTTCTGAATATCACGCACCAGAAAAGTGGTCAGAGTTATACCCAGTTAAAAAGGGAAATGAATGGCTCATTCGACAAAAAGATCAATGCAGGTGCGTACGATTCTCCCCTGTTTGAAGATAGTATCTGCGATGGCCAGGTGTCTGTAAATACCGCGGGTATTGATTTCGCTAAACTTGGAACCATCTCCAAACTTTGCCTGCCTGCCTTCTCCATTGTGACGGCGCCTGATTTTTTCCCACAAGTGGATTGCTTTGATATGCTGGCATACGACATAGCCCCGGGCAGAAATAAAAAGGATACTAATTTTTATGAAGGTGGCACTGCCAGCCTCGCCACTTTGCGGATGCGCCCCAACCCCAGGGTGCTGGACACAAAAGACCCTACATATACAGCGGTTCTGAGCAAGCAATCCAAAAAAATACCTGGTATATCCAAAGAAAAACTGGACACCTTTCAAAATCCATCTGTTGATAAAGGGTACTTTGTTTCTGGCTTCCTGCCCGATGTGTCGTCGTCCATTTTTGCACCCGGCTGGGATATTACCTATTCCGGCACCAAAGACAATATTTACCTCGCTACAGAAGGCCTTGGTTCGCCGTTTACAGAAGACATGAAACTATGTGCTGCTATGAACGGCATGTGGCCAGCCGCTTCGCCGGATGCTGCCCGTACGTACCAGGGGGGACTGGAACCCGAATACCGTAATACAACAGCCGTACCGTTAATGGATGATGAAATTGGCCTTCACGCCGATTCGCCGGGCGGGGCAGGAGAACATAGCTATGGATGGGATGGCGAACAGGGGCCCTACATCGAAAAAATAAATGGAAAGTGGAAAGTAAATTTTACCGACCTGGCAAGGGCAGATGTGGTGCAGAATACACTGGATGCAACACTGGATATGTCGAAGCTCCGTGAATTGACCAGCAAGGAGTTGATCAGCCGCATGGATTGTCTCCGTGCATGTATTCAAAAGCTTCCGAAGAAGAATTTTGAATCAAAAGAAAAGCTGGCGAAAATGACAGGCTTCACCTATCATTGGCTGGTAAGCGCCGAAAAAGCCAACTGGGGAAATGAAGATGTAAAAGCGGCCGGTATACCCGAAAACCTTGCCGGGAGCAAGGATTGGATTAGCAATAAAATGAATGCGAAAGTTAACGGCCCCGGCTACCTGTTTGTTTTTATAGATACCTCAAAGGACGATCTCGACCATCGCGATTGGGCAGATTATAAAAGGCGCAGGCTCACGATTGATAACCTCTATGTTTGCCAGGTTACGGAGAAAGGCATTGCCTGGAAAGAAATGATGCGTGGCAGCAAAAAAGACTGGCAATTTTAAGACGACTCATGGATGTAGATATTGTTATTATCGGTGCCGGACCTGCTGGTTGCGCAGCTGCTATCGTTGCTGTGCAATCGGGGCTCTCGGCTTTGATCATCGCCGGAAAGAACACGAGGCACGACTCCGCCAATCTTACCATACAACCTTCAGAAAGCATCCATCCCGGGGTGCTTTCTTTATTGGAACTGTTACAGGCCGGTCCGGCTATAGCTGCGGCATCAGTGGGCGTTTATGAGGGCGTACAAACCGGCGAAACCTTAGCGCCGCTGGGCAGTTCGGCTGATGGCGATCCATGGCTGGGTAACCATATACACCGGCACCGTTTTGATAAAGCATTACTGGATGCAGCATTGCTGCAAGGCGCCGGCATCCTGCAACCAGAGATGGTTAGCGACCTGCTTCTGCAGGATGATTGTGTAGTGGGTATTAAGACGATGTCGGGTAACCAAATTACCTGCAAATATGTGATTGACGCCAGCGGCTATATGCGGTTCGGTGGTAAAAAATTACAATTTGAAGAAGCATTCGACTCGCTGCCATTAACAGCCTGGACAGGTGTTACTGAAAATATCCCACCCGATCATTTTCTTTATTCCAATCGCTTTACCAGATTTATTCCAAACCCCGGCGGCTGGACCTGGCTTGCACCAGAGTCAGGTGGCAGATGCACCTGGACCATGCTTTCTGCAAAAGGCAAGCAATCTGTAGAACCCCCAGGCGAACTGACAGCATTTACCAACCAGGGAAAAATAAAGGCGGCCAACTGCAGGTGGCGCATCTTCCGGCCGGTTTGTAAAGAAGGCATTATTCTATGTGGTGATGCAGCTGCTATCGTAGACCCCGCTGCGGGGCAGGGCATTTTGAATGCATTGCTGTCGGGCATGACTGCCTCCAAAACCGTTGTATCCTGTATTAGCGATCCGGATCAGGAACCGATTTACCTGGCTGAATATGATAATTGGTTTTTTCAATATTACCAGGATAGGGTACAAAAACTAAAAACTCATTATGCTGATTTAGGGATTGCCGTGTTTTGACGGATGTTCAAGTTAGTCTTTCAAAACAGAGGGTGCGCCGGCGGGGTCTTCTACGCCAGCGGCGTAACCTGTCTGTAGCAAAATAAGGTCGCTTGTTCATTTTACCCCAGCGGGGTAACCCAACACCTGGCCCAAAACGAATCAAACAATTAATTGTGGCAAACCTGCAATTTAGGGCTGCCCCTCTGGGGCAGGGAGAACTTGGCTATTCACGTGCTACAGACAGGTTACGCCGCTGGCGTAATTCCACTTTTCATCAGGATCTAATCCATTTACTGGTTTAAACAAATGGACACATGTGTGCCGGCGGGGTTTTCACAGCGGTGGCACCAGATTATTAGTGGCTTACTGTGAACCCCCGACTTGGGATGCAATTATGACATCGAACACCCACACTCTTAAAATAAGGAAGTTTTTAATTTCTGAAGCTGGGGTTTAAAATTTTCTGCAACCCTCACACGTCGGGGTTTCACGGCAAGTGGCTGAAACTTTGAAGCGGCGGCTTGTGAAAACCCCGTCGGCACACATGCTGAGTTGGGCATTGCCGTTTTTTGACGGATGTTCAAAATCTTACAAAACAGAGAGTGTGCCGGCGGAGCCTGTCCCGCACTTCAGTCGGGAGTTTTCACAGCGGTGGCACCGAATTATTAGTGGCCTATCGTGAAACCCCGACGTGGGATGCAATTATGACATCGAACACCCACGCATTTAAAATAAGGAAGTTTTTAATTTCTGAAGCTGGGGTTTAAAATTTTCTGTAACCCTCACACGTCGGGGTTTCACGGCAGGCGACTGAAACTTTGAAGCGGCGGCTTGTGAAAACCCCGCCAGCACACACACCGATTTTCCTGTATGAAAATTGTGCGTTGATTATTGAACATTATTTTCCTGAGCCAAAAGGCACCGGGTATCAAAATAAACAGAAAAGCCTTTCACCTGCAAACCAGCAAATGAAAGGCTCTTCAAAAAATATGTGCATTTTTATTGATACACCCTAACGTAATCAACCTCCATGGTGCCGCCGGTTACGGCGGGATCAACAGCTCCTCCAAAATTACCGCCCATTGCCAGGTTTAAAATAATGAAAAAGTCGTGGTTAAATGGTATGGAGGGTGTGTTGGCGAAGGTGTAAAACAACACATCATCCACGTAAAATTTTAATGTAGTCGCCGACCATTCGGTTGCATACTTGTGAAACTCGGTGGTAGCATTCATGATGTTGGTGGTTTTACCATCGCCATTGGCACCTGAATGACCCGGGTGGTGCAGCGTGGCATAGATCTTATTCAATTCCCTTCCAAGATGCTCCATAATATCTATCTCTCCACAAGCTGGCCATGGAGTGGTGGAAATATTGGCGCCCAACATCCAGATAGCTGCCCAGGTGCCCACACCAGCCGGCAGTTTAGCCCTTACTTCTACTTTACCATACTTAAACGAAAACTTGTCTTTGGTCAACAACCTCGCAGAAGTATAGGCACTACCACTGTAGTTTTCTTTAATGAGATTAATTTTCAATGTTCCGCCGGATACCGATGCATTTTCGGCCCGGTTTGTATAGTGCTGCAGTTCATTGTTACCCCAGCCACCTGCGCCAAGGTCGTAACCCCATCGGGAACTATTTGGGAGGCCAGGTGTATCAAATTCTTCGGCCCATAACAGCGAAGCGCTTACTGCAACGGTGATTAATATCGATTTGGAAATCGTTTGCCCACCGGAGCTTTTAGCAACAACATTTGCAGTGTAAGTCCCCGATGCCGGGTACCGGTATGCTACCACTCCGGTTGGAACGGTTTGATAGACCCCATTGCCAAAATCATAGTCATAAGTAACCGCATTGGTAGCCGTGGCGGTAAAAGAAACATTACCGGTGTTGTCGGTACTTACCGTTGCATTCAGTACCAGGTCGGTGGGCCCTGTATTATTCCCGGCGCTATTGCCTTTCTTACTGCAAGCGCTCACCAGGATGATCATCGCTATTAAAAATAATCTTAAGTTTTTCATATTTGAATTATGGTTTTACAATTAATTTCTGATACCATGAATTACCATCTGACCCAATGTTACGCAATGAAACAGTGGTGGGAGTGATCGCAAGAATCTCGTAGGTAACCCCACCGGTTCCAAAATTGATGATGCCGTTCCCCGGAACAGTAAACTGGATCCGCGTAGAATTCGCTGAAGTGGAAGCTGTAGTAGCATCCATAAAAGCAAGCAGGCGTGTACCACCTGTATTGATAGCGTAGCAACCATCTCCGCCGGCAAAACCATAGAACCCGGTAGATGCACCTATGGAAAAAGAAGTGCCTTTGTTGTCAATGGCCATAAAAATTTTACCGTTGGCATCTTTGGAGAAAGTGATCTCATCGTCATAGGCACAAGCTTCTCTTGAATTGGGGCCGGCTGCATAATAATTAGGAAAGAACATATCTCCTGCACCGACACCAAAATGTCCGGAGGCGGCCATATCCGTGATCCACACCCTTGACGAACCGTTTGTTAACGACGACATAATAGCAGCAGGAATGGTAAATGCCACAAATACAGTAGCTTTTTTGCTAATAGTAGAAATGGAGCCGCCCGTACCAATGGCATTAACGGTGATGGTATAGTTAAACGTGCCGGGACTGGCATATTTATAGGTGATAACACCCGAGGGTACCACTTTTGTCGTACCGTCTCCAAAGTCTATCGAGTAGGATAACGCATTCTTTGATGTAGCGGTTACCGTTACATTACCCGTTCCATTACCATTGGGATTGTTGGCATCTGCACCTGTAACAACAGCTGTGAGGGCCAAATCGGTTGGAGCTTTTAATTCTCCAAAAGAATAGTCTTCTTTTTTACAGCCCATTACACCAACCATAAAGGCCAGCAAAAGAACGGTGAATGATTTTATATGATGTGTCATGATCAATTTATTTTTGGTTTAGTTAAGTTTGATATCGTCGAACAGGAAGGTAAAATTGGAAGTACCGTCGCCCATAGTGCCATTGTCAAAAATCAAGACAATTCTTTGGTAAGTATTTGCCGTATTGATGGCTGTAAAATCAAAGCTTAACTCCTGCCAGCCATTAGCTACTGTCGTCAGCACTTCTCTCTCAGCACTCAATGCGCCGTTAGCGGCATTCTCCACTTTGAAAAGCACTTTGGCGCCTACCCTTGGTGAATACACTTTCATTTTAACTATTTTCTGGGCAGCAAAATTGATAGGGGCATCCAGCAAAATAAAACTGCCTCCATAGGTTTGGCCTGCATTTTTTATCATCCTTCCAGTCTTAGCGCTTGTATTAATGCCATTGGCCTGTGGGTTATTGATCACAGTGGCATTACCTCCTTCAAAATTCGTGAAGGCGTAGTTCAATGTGGCAGACTCAAAATCAAGTGGCAATACAACACCGGCAACATTTGCTGGCAAAAATTTCACATCATCCCAATAAAAGATCTTGCCATTTCCGGCTGCGTTGAAATCAAAGAAAATGGATGCTAAATCATAGGTGTATGCCAGGTTTAGCGCCGCAGTGCCTGTGGCCTGGTTGGCAAAATCAAAAACAATGGTTTCCCATGCATTGGCAACGGTGGTCATCTTTTCTGTTTCTACCGACCTGGTATTATTGGTGCGATCTTCCACCTTTAATCTTACGGCCAGGCCTGCTGCAGGGGAGTACACCCTTACACTCATTTGCGTAGCAGAAGCTGTAAAAGGAATGGCCGGGGTAAGGCCTGCACCCATTGTAGTACCAGCCCATGTTTGAGCGCCATTGGGCTTGGTGGTCCTTTTCACTTTGTTGGCGGCATTTGCCGGATCAGCCGCTGTCGCACTTATGTTACCTCCAAAATCTGTAACGGCATAATTAATGGCGGCATCGTCAAAGGTTATGGGCAATGTTAACAAACCTACCGGGAGCTGGTTGGTGAGTCGTATATCATCGAAAAGCCATGTGAAATTGGCAGAGCCATTACCTGGCGTTCCGTTGTCAAAAATCAACACGACTTTCTGGTAAACATTGGCGGTGTTTACAAGGCTGTAATCAAACACCAGGTCTTCCCAGGCATTGGCAACTGTAGTAGGAACCTCCTTTTCATAAAAAACAGCGCCATTCGTTAAATTCTCTACCTTCAATAAAACCCTGGCACCCACCCTCGGTGAATACACTTTCATCCTGAACACTTTATTGGCTGAAAAATCTATTGGAGTTCCCAATGTGATAACAGCGCCGGCCCAGGTCTCTGGCGCATTTTTTACCATTCTGCCAACCTTGGTACTGGTATTAATGCCTGAAGATTGCGGATTGGCCAATACAGTAACCACCCCGCCACCAAAGCCGGCGAAGGTGTAGTCAATCGTAGCTGACTCAAACGTAATGGGTAGCAATACAGGATCTACAATCGTAACAGGTTTTATGAGCTGCGTAGTAGCAGCACCGCCGCTATAGGCAATCACTTTTACCTGGTAGGTTCCTATGGCTGCGTAAGTGTGCGCAATGCTGGTACCTTCTAAAAAAACAGTTCCAACTTCGTTGGGAACATCACCCCAAAACACCCTGAAATTGGTTTCAAAAAGTGCAGATGCTGCAACGGATATCTTGTAGTTGTTATTGGCATCTTTGGTAATCGTAAAGTCGAGGTTTTCCGGTGCCTTAAAAGAAACTGTCAGCGGTTGGGTGGCTTCGCTTTTTTTACCATTCACAGCATAACCAACGAGCTTCACTGTGTACATACCCTCTGCATAAGTATGGGTGATGCTTTTGCCTGCGGTTACCTTAGCGGGTGCCGTGGTAGCATCTCCAAAATACACATCGTAGGAAATGGCTTCGGTGCCATTGGGTGTAATGGTAACAAGACCGCTATTGTCCTGCGTAATTTCAAAAAGGGCGCTGAGTTTTACGGGTGCTGCACCTGCTTCCACAAAGGCGGTATCGTCGAATACTTCCTTTTTACAGCCAGTGAGCATCGCAAACAACAGGGCGATACTAGAAATATATTTTAATACATTCATGATTTTGCGTTTAAGTGGTTAGTGATTAGTACCCGGGATTTTGGGTAAGGCCAGAAATTAAAATTTCCTGTTGTGGTATCGGGAAAACCTCATGCTTGCCAGTGGTAAAGCCTGTGATCTTTGCCGCTGCCTGGCCGGTTCTAACCAAATCAAAGAAGCGGTCACCCTCCATGGCCAGTTCTAATCTTCTTTCGTCCCAAATGGCTTGCCTTAACGTGGTACCGGTAGTAGTAATATCATGCAGCATATCTCCAAATGCACGTTGGCGCACACGGTTCAAATAGCCCTGCGCTTTTGTATCGTTTGGTGTGGTGCTTCTGTTAATGGCTTCGGCTGCCATCAACAACACTTCTGCAAAACGAATGGTCCTGTAATTGTTTTCGTAGTTCAATTCCACCTGGCCGGAAGTCTCACCTCTCCTGGGTAAATACTTTTGGTTGTACAAACCGGTGTTTTTAAAAGGAGCCACCTGGTAGGTAATATTAAAGGATGGATTGGCTGTTTTGTAGGCTTCTATATTTAAAATGGTAACATCTTTTCTTTTATCGCCGGCGGCATAGGCAGCGGCCAAATTTTGTGCTGGCAAATTAGTGCTCCAGCCGGCAGCATAAGGCATCGCCGCAGACCCATTTAAACCCCTGATACCGCACTGTTGAACAGAATGGTTTCCCTGCCCTCTTGTTACACCACCCCAATTATAGTAGGGCGAAGTATTGGAATATTGAATTTCAAAAACAGACTCTGGCCCATTTTCCCCGGTGAACAAAAATACCCCACCGAAATCTGCAGGTAATGAAAAGGCATTGGAGCTGATCACATTTTCCAGCATGGCAGCGGCTGCATCAAATTTGCTTTGATACAATAACACTTTGCCTAATAAAGCCTGGGCTGCATATTTTGTGATCCTTCCTTTTTGAAACTGTACTGCAGGCAAAGCTGTAATGGCAGCATTTAAATCCAATTCAATTTGCTTGTACACATCGGCTTTGGCAGCTCTTTTCAAACTCTTCGATTCACTAAGGCCAAGTCTTTTATCAACAAACAAAGGCACATCCCCAAAAAAGCGAACCAGGTGAAAATAGTAGTAGGCTCTTAGAAAATACACTTCGCCATACAGCGCCTCTTTACCTGCAAAATTTACCGCATCGCCGGCAAGGTTGGCGGCTTTGTATTGAGCCATATAATTGGCCCTGTTGATTCCTTCGTAGGCAGCCTGCCACAATTCGGTTAAGGTGGAGTTGACTGAAGTATGTGTAAAATCATCTATCTGTTGCAACGACAAAACATCCGACGCATTCTCTCCACCACTTACTGAATTATCCGATGCAATATCGCCAACCGGTACTGCCTGGTTGAGCCATTGAATGGGTGTGTAGACACTTACAGCCATTGTGCGGTAATCGCTCTCAGATTTCAAATAATCAAGTTCGGTAATTTTAAAATCCTCGTGCGGATCGTATTCAAGGTATTTCTTGCAGGAGCCAAATATGAGTGCCATACACAGCAGGCTCAATATTTCTATTTTAAATTTTTTCATAACAGCAATATTTTTTGTAAAAAGTTATAGTTTGAAATCGAGGCCAAAAGAATAGGTCCTTGCCTGCGGATATGCGCCCCGATCGATACCGGTGTTTAAAATTCCACCACCTATTTCGGGGTCGTAGCCGGAGTATTTGGTGAACGTGTACGCATTTTTTACCTGCACATATATCCGTAACTTATTAAAAATGTTTTTGGTTACAGAAGCCGGGAAAGTGTACCCCAGCTGGAGATTTTTGATCTTAATAAAAGATCCATCCTCCACATACCTGTCGGATACGCGGATATTGCTATTGGCGTCTGTAAAAGAATACCTTGGGTTAGCAGCATCATTGGTAGTGCCTGGTCCTGTCCACCTGGCTAGTACGCCCCTGTATTTATTGGAGTAGTTGGCATTTCTTTCGTAGGCACTATACACATCGTTGCCTACAGAAGCATAAGTGAATGCGTTGAAGTCAAAATTCTTAAACTCCAGGTTCAGGTTCCAGCCCATGGTAAACTCGGGGAATGGATCACCAATCTGGGTTTGATCAGCAGCCGTGATGCTGCCATCGCCATTCACATCCACAAACCGGATATCGCCCGGCTGTACGCCGGTTTGTTTCGCGCCCTTATTAATTTCATCCTGGCTTTGAAACAGGCCATCGGTTTTATATCCGTAAAAATAGCCAGGTGTAAATCCTTTCTCAAAAACAGTCACCGTTTGCGACTGACCGTTAAAGTAAGAGCCTCCCTGGATTTTGGCAGTGCCATCATCATTGGTGGCGGTCACCTCGTTTTTAGAAGTGGTAAAGGTTATCGAAGTATTTAGCTTAAACTTCTTGCCCAGTGTTTCTGTGTACCCAAGGGTAATGTCGATACCAATGCTTTTTGTGGAACCGATATTGGCAGTAGGAATCGGAACCGTGCCAAGGTATAAAGATGCAGATGGTGTAAACAACAGGCCATCTACTTCTTTCTGAAAATAATCAGCGGATAAAGAGAACTTTCTTTTGTAGAATGTGAGGTCGAAACCGACATTAGACTGCAATTGTCTTTCCCACCGTAAAGCATCGTTTGCAGCAGAACCAACAGTAGAACCGGGGTAAAAAACACCACCAAATGTGTAGCCATTACTATTGGGAGGATTGCCATAGCTGGGTCCGCCTGTGATAATGCTTACAAATTGTGGACTCACATTTTCGTTCCCGATAGAACCGTAGCTACCCCTGATTTTCAGGAAATCAACAAAGCCGGATTTGAAAAAGTTTTCCTGCGATACCACCCAACCCAATGAACCTGAATAGAAGTTGGCGTATTTGTTCTCATTTCCAAAAGCATAAGAACCGTCCCTGCGGCCGGTAAAGGAAGCCAGGTATTTGTCCTTGTAGTCGTAATTGATCCTTGCAAAACCAGACAGGTTCCTGCGGAAATACTGGTAGTAGTACCCGTTGCTGGCATTGGTATTGGTGGCCACGTTATTGCCCGTAGCGGCACTAAAGTCTGCAAAATCCCAGGAGTTAAACGGCACATCCTGCCTGGTGGCACCGGCCGCATTCCCTGAAATTTTAGCTACCGAAAACCCAACAACCGTTTCGAAATTATGATCCTCTTTAAGTTTGAAATTATAGTTGGCAAAGCTTTCCCATGTCCAGTTAAAGTTGCTCTCTTTTTCGTGGGAAACACTGTTATGCTTACCGGTTACCGTAGAGCCATCCGCGTTCATGGAATTATCTACATTGTTGGGGCCATAAAACACCAGCGGGTTAAAGCTTTTTGAATTGCCGTCATACTTTGTATAGCCAAAACGGGAGGTCAGTTTCAGGTTCTTCAACACATCGTACTGCAATTCAAATTTTCCATAGACTTTATTGCCAGCATTCTTATTGAACGTATTATCAAGCTTGGTAAGCGGGTTAAATATTTCGGATAGCAGTAAATTACTGTAGCCGTAGGTGCCAACTGTATTCACCACGTTATTATAAACTGGCACAGTTGGGTCAAAATTTAATGCGCTGCCGATAATACTATTGAACGAATTCTCCTGGACACCCTTAGAATCGAGAATGATCCCAGAGGTATTCAAAATCAATTTCAGTTTAGGCGTAAGATCAAAATTGAGGTTGGCGGTAAAATTGCCCCGGCTAAACACCGATTTATCGTTTCCGCCTACTATACCCCCCTGGCTTAAATAGCCTCCTGAAAGAAAGTAAGACATTCTTTCGCCACCGCCACGGGCAGATATATTGTGGGTTTGCAAACTGGCTTTCTTAAAAATCTCATTTTGCCAATCGGTTCCCACCCCGATTTTAGACAGATCCGGGAAGATCACATTGCCGCCGGCCACCGTGCTTCCTTCGTTGATGATAGCCGCATATTCCGTACCATTTAATACGCCAATGGTATTCAGTACTTCCTGCATACCGTAATTACTGTTGACACTAAACTGTGTTTTAGCATTTTTCCGGCCTCCTTTTGTTGTAACTACGATCACACCATTGCCACCTTTTACACCATAAATAGCAGTGGTAGCCGCATCCTTTAATACATTAATGGATTCGATGTCGGCCGGGTTAATGGAATTAAGATCGGTCAGTGATTGCGGCACCCCATCGACTATAACCACCGGATCTGTACCCGAGAAGGATGGGATACCTCTTATCAAAACCGTGGGCTTTGATCCTGGTGATCCGCTTTGGATCACATTGACGCCTGAAGCCCTGCCCTGTAAAGCGTCCTCTGCTCTTACAGGGTTCAACTTTTCGATATCAGCACTTTTAATGGTGGAAATGGCGCCGGAGACTTTAGTCACTTTCTGGGTGCCATAACCTACTACCACTACTTCATCGAGGTTACTGGCTGAGCTTTCCTCCATTGTAAAACTCAGCGCACCTGCGCCGGCAACTTTTCTCTCCTGGACGACCAGGCCTGTGTAGGTAATAACAATAGTGGAGCCTTTTTGGGCGGCAATGGAAAAATTGCCATTGGCATCAGAAATCGTGGATGTAGACGAGCCCTTAACGGCGACGGTGGCACCGGAGAGCGGCTCGCCAGCCTTGTTCTGTACTTTGCCGGTAACAGTCAGTACCTGTCCTGTGGCTTGTTGAAGCATGCTACCCAGCCATAGGACCAGGCACAGCAATGCGTTTTTTAATTTCATAAAGCAATCGTTTTGGTGATGGAATAATCGTTATAAATTCCTGGAGTAAAAGTATTGTGGACTACTGCCATTCCAGCTTAAAAAGGCACAACATAACTACATCAGTACATCGCAACTAAGCTATTTTCAACCTATTTTACTACATCAAGAGTACATCAACGCCACATCAGCCACAATTGAAAGAACATTTCATTACTTTCATTTTATGATTGCTATGGGCCGAATGAAAAAACTACTGCTGTTGTTTTTTTTGCCATTACAACTAATGGCACAAAACACCATTGGTCTGCCGGATATCACCAATTTTAGCCGCCAGGCTTATAGCGCCGGCATACAGAACTGGGATATTAAGCAGGATAAGAATGGCATCCTGTATGTGGCCAATAATGAGGGGCTGCTCACCTTCGACGGCCGGAACTGGAACCTTTACCCGCTACCAAACCGGACGAACGTGAGGTCGGTGGAAGTAGGAGCCGATAACAAAGTATATGTGGGTGGCCAGGACGAGTTGGGCTATTTCTCGCCTTCAGGCAACGGTCAGCTGGAGTACCATTCGCTGACCGGTCTTATCCCGGCAAAAGACAAATCATTTGGCGATGTGTGGGATATCGTGTCCTTCAACAAAAGCATCTACTTCCGTACCATCAATAAAATTTTTAAGCTCACGAACGAGGCCATCAACACTTTTAATGCGCCGCAGGAGTGGGCTTTTTTGTGTACCTGTAATGGTGAGCTGTATGCCCAGGATTATCAAAATGGCATCATGATTTTCAAAAATGATGTATGGACACCGATCCAGGCAAAAATCAACATCCAGGCGAGGGACCCTGTGACCAGTATGATGGTAATGGGAAAAGACAGTATCCTGGTGACCACCTTAAAAAGCGGGCTGCACATGATGTCAAATGCAGGTATTTCCAAACTGCAAACGCCCAACAATGCCTTATTCGAAACGGAACGTATTTATGCAGCCACACCGGTAAATGCCGAATGGGTAGCCCTGGCCACCAATAACAAGGGCGTGTATATCGCCGACATGAAGGGTAATATTATCCAACATTTTTCTGGTACTGAGGGGCTGCAAAACAATAATGTGCTCAGCATTTTCCTCGACAATCAAAGCAATCTCTGGCTGGGTCTTGATAATGGCATCGACCTGGTTGCCTACAATAGCGCCATCAAACAGGTGAATCCCATGCTGCAGGATGGCTCCGGCTACACCACCATTATTTTCGGTGATCGCCTGTTCGCAGGCACTTCGAATGGCGTGTATTCCGTGCCCCTTCAGCCCATGAAAGACCTGAGTTTCAGCATAGGCGATTTTGCACCGGTGAACAATTTAAGGGGGCAAACCTGGGGCTTTGCATCTATCAATAACCAGCTCCTGGTGGGGCAACATGAAGGTTTTTCTATCATAGCCGGTAATACGGCTGAGAAAATTTCCGGCAACCACGGGTTCTGGAATTTTGTGCCTTTATCCGGTTCGTTTCCCACAGCGCAAATGGTGGCAGGCAATTACCAGGGACTCCTGTTTTTTGACTATGCAAATGGACGCTTTTCCTATGCCAAACACCTTCCGGATTTTACCGAGTCATCCAGGTTTATCGCGATTGATAAGGATGATAATATTTGGGTATCGCACCCTTATCATGGTGTTTATAAAGTAAGTAAAAACAGCGCCGGAACTTATGTTACCAGCTCTTACACCGATAAAAATGGCCTGCCATCCTTGCTCAATAATCATGTATATAAGATCAGGAACGAAGTACTTGTGGGCACCGAAAAAGGGATTTATGTCTACAATGCGGCCAGAGATCAATTTGAACCATCGGCCTACTATAAAAAGCTATTAGGCGACCAAAGTATCCGCTACCTGAAGGAAGATGTGCAGGGTAATATCTGGTTTATTCATGAAAAGAACCTGGGTGTGGCCGATTTTTCATCCAAAGAACCGGCGATCATTTACCTGCCCGAGCTGAACAATAAAATGCTCAGTGGCTTTGAATGTATTTACGCGGTTGATGAAAACAATATCTTTCTCGGTGGTGTAACCGGTTTCTACCATATTAATTTTGAAAAGTACAAGAAAACCACGCCTGCACTGCATTTGCAGGTAAGGGCCGTAAAGGTTTCGGGCAAAACGGACAGCCTGTATTTTGGAGGTTATTTCAAAGACATCAACGAGCCGCAAATACAAGACGCGGCTGCAATACCCAAAATAAAATATGGTTGGAAAAGCATCCGGCTCGAATTTGCTACTTCCCTTTTTGGGTACCAGTCCAATATGCAATACAGTTACAGGTTAACCGGTTTTGACGAAAACTGGAGCAGTTGGGCAGCACAGACTGAGAAAGAGTACACCAATTTATCGGCAGGCAATTACACGTTCGAAGTAAAAGTGCGTAACAATTTTGGCAATGAGTCTGCCGTTGCCAGTTACAGTTTTAAAATCCTGCCACCCTGGTATCTATCTGTCTGGGCCAAGATCCTGTACTTTCTGTTGATCCTGGCCGGTGTGTATGCGATCTATGTTTGGCAAAAGAAAAAGTTTAAAGTGCAGCAGGCAAAATACGAAGCTGAGCAACAGCGGCTGCGATATATCCACGACCTGGAACTGAGTAAAACGGCCGGGGAGCTGGTAGCCCTTAAAAATGAAAAGCTGGAGGCGGAGATCAATTTTAAGAATTCAGAACTGGGCTCTTCGGCCATGCACCTGGTAAAAAAAGGCGAACTGCTTTCCAAGATAAAATCGGAGCTGGCGCAGGTATCAAAGGCCATTGAAAAACCGGAGGCTGTGGCCGATCTTAGAAAAATGATCAAAACGCTGAACGAAGACGAAAACATGGATAAGGAATGGGAAAACTTCTCCAGCCATTTTGATAAAGTGCATAGCGATTTCCTGCTGGCTTTAAAAGAAAAACACCCCACGATCACTCCGAGCGAATTAAAGCTAAGCGCCTATCTCCGGATGAATTTATCCACCAAAGAAATAGCGCAACTCATGAACATTTCGGTTCGTGGCGTAGAGATAGGCCGCTACCGGCTCAGGAAAAAGCTGGCGCTTGCCACGGAAACCAGTTTGTTTGACTACCTGATAAATGTACATGGGAATGGATAGTATGCATTTTGTTGGTCATTTGGTCATTAGGTCATTGCCAGATTACTAGTGACTCATTGACCTATTGACCCAATGACTTAAATGACCCTCTTTCACGCTTTACTCATTGTTGACAAGATACCTGGGAATATTAGTTGCCTAACAGGCTGATGACATAGCTATACGAATATTTTTTACCCAACAAACGGTAAGGTTCGTGAGGTAATGCACCCCAGCTATCATCGCCGCCAACGCCACGTTGCGCGAGGTCGATGGTGAGAAATACTTCTCTTCTTGGTCTGAGATCGGTTGGGTGCTGTTGCTTTTTGGTGAAGCCCGGATCAAGATCCTCTATGCTGTGATTGATAGCTGAAAATCCGAGTGGTTGCAAGCCTTCCACCTTAAAACCCAGTCCATCTTTATCCGTCAACGTCAGCCAGCGGGTATCAGTTTTATTCCCGCTTTCCTGTGGCCTGATATAGCCGGTATAAAATTGATTTTTTACATTATCTGTGTACAGGCCGATAAAGGATGCGTCATGCCTGTCGGTATAATTTTCCCATGGTCCGCGACCATAATAGGTCAGGCTGTCGTAGCGACCGGGCAACTGCATCCGCATGCCGAAACGTGGCAGTTCCGGAAGCGCCCTGCCTGTCATATCCATAGACGCAGTAAGCCTTACAGATCCGTCATTTTGTAGCAGGTAATCAATAGTATAAGGCACCACGATTCCGGTAAGTTCGTAGATCACTTTGATAGCTACACCACTATCCGTCTTTTCACCAACAGTGACTGATTTTACCTGGCGACCGGAACCTGCGTTGCGCCATACGCCCAGTCTTTCAGGCATATTGTTGCCAAAGTCATTATCGGTCGGCGCACGCCAGAAACAGGGCTCAGGAAAATTATTAAGCCGAAGATTATTCCCGGAACTATACCTGGTAAACCTGCCAGATTTTGTATCAAATTCGCCGCTGACATCACCGGCAGAAAAATTGAGCTTATCAGCAGTTTTTGTAATGCTTAATGCATTGCTTTTGGCAGGTTCTTTTGTAAAATAGTCACCTGCATATTTAAACTGTTCCTTCGCCACTTCAAAACCCGCTGGCAACATCTCCGTTTTCTTTTTGGTGTAGGCATATACATTCAGCAATACTTCCGTGCCGGGCATTAATTTAAAAACAGGCAATCTGAGTTCTACTTCCTTTTTAGCGTGAGGGGCAAGGTCAATGGCAACATTCCCATCGGTCATTTTTTTTCCATTGTTCAGCAGTTCCCATTTGAAGTCGTAGGCACTGAGATTGGTAAAGTCAAAACCATTTTCAACAACCAGCTTTCCAAGACTGATATCTGTTCCGGTAAAAAGGATATTCTGGTAAACTTTTTTAACCTCGTAGGCACCGGGATCGGGTGTGCGGTCGGAACTGATGATTCCATCGGCTACTCCGTTCTCATCATGCTGCAGGTAGAAGCCCCCCAGGTCGCCACCATAGGCCCAGAATGTTTTGCCGTTGGCATCCTTTGTTTTAAGGCCCTGGTCCACCCAATCCCAGATAAAGCCGCCCTGCATCTGTTTGCTGCCACGGATGATATCCCAGTATTCCTGGAAATTACCATTGCTGTTACCCATTGCATGCGAATATTCGCACATGATGTAGGGCCGCTTCTGTGAACTATCTCCTGCATACCTTTTCATCGAGCCAATGCCAGGGTACATGGGACATACGATATCGGTATTCCAATCCTGGCCGGCCTGTTCAAACTGCACCATCCTGGTATTGTCGCGCCCTTTGATCCATTTATACATATCGTGAAATACAGGGCCATTACCACATTCATTCCCCAACGACCAGATGATCACAGAAGCATGATTTTTATCTCGTTCCACCATACGCTTTATACGGTCTGTATGCGCAGCAGCCCATTCGGGCAGATATGCAGGGTGCTTGCTTTTATCAAACCAGGCCTGGAATTCGGCACCCATTCCATGCGTTTCAATATTGGCTTCATCTACAATGTACAATCCATACTGGTCGCAAAGCTTATACCAAAGCGGATCATTAGGATAGTGCGACAACCGGACTGAATTGATGTTGAGTTCCTTCATTAGCCGGATGTCTTTCAGCATTAACGCCTTACTGGTTACATGGCCAGTAACATCGTCATGCTCGTGCCGGTTAACGCCACGCACGTACATCGGAACACCATTGACATGCAGTTGGGCATTTTTGATCTCCACTTTACGAAAGCCTATTTTAGAACCAGTTTGCGTTGCTACCACCACGCCTTTTCCATTAGCGAAAGAAATAATACAATCATACAGTTCCGGTGATTCCGCATTCCATGTGGCAACATTTGGTATGCTGCCATTCATAGAAATAGTTTGCACACTATCGTTGTTAAATGCAACATCCTTTGTTTGTTTAAATACCTGCTTTCCGGACTTATCCAGCAGCTCCACCATCACGGCCCCGGTCTTCACTTTATTATTGGCAAACTGCCTGATGGTAACGTCAGCGCTAAACAATCCATTGGTATAGCTGCCGTCTACATCACCTTTCAGGAAGAAATCCCAAACTGCCAGTTTGGGTGTTGCATAGAGATACACATCCCGTTCGATGCCGCTTAAACGCCAGAAATCCTGGTCTTCGAGATAGCTGCCATCATGCCATCGGAATACTTGCACCGCCAGCAGGTTAGTTCCCTTTTTAATGTATTTGGTTATGTCAAATTCGGCTGGTGTTTTGGCTGCCTTGCTCATGCCCACTTTCTGGCCATTCACATAAACAAACGCACAACCCGTGATCGAACCAAAATGCAGGAACACTTCTCTCCCATCCCAGCCCGCAGGTACGGTAAAGGTTTTACGGTAGGTGCCTACCGGGTTATTCTCACCAATTAGCGGAGGATTCCGGGGATGCGGGTAGGTAATGTTGGTATAGATCGGTACGCCAAAGCCCTGTAATTCCCAATTGGATGGAACGGGAATATTGCTCCAGTTTTTTTCATTTAAATCGGTTCTGTAAAAGTCTTTTATGCGATCGGCATGCTTATCCACGTAGCTAAATTTCCAGCTGCCATTCAGCGACTGGTACCATGGAGACCGGCTATAGTTGTCCGCCATTACATCTTCCTTTTTATTGAACAACATAAAGGTTGGATGTGGGGCCTCTTTGCCCTGCTCGTATAGCTGTGGATTTTCCCAATCATTGTTTTGTGCATGCAGTCCTCCAAATCCAAGCAAGCTTATCAGCGTACATATAATTCCGGGTCGGTTCATGTGGTAGTATTAAGCATTAAGTTGTAACTATCAAGAATCAAGTATCAAGAAATCAAGTATAAAGTATCAAGAAATGAACTATATAATAAAAGTCTCACCGCCTGGACCGTCGTCCTTCTTACAAAAAGAGCCGGGTCTTCGCACATATCCCCCGCTGGCGGGGGCAGGATTTGCCGACCAGGCAAAACCGGGGGTGGCATGCGGAGAACGACTGCCACAACAAATGAAGCTTTCCTTATTTCACGTAAACTGGTTGTATCCCTTCATGCGTCGGCTTCACTGTTTGTATGCTACCGTCCTCATTAAAAACCAGCTTATCGATACATACTTCCCGGTTATAGCCGGCAGCAGCACCCATCCCAATACCCCGGGGATAATTGAACCGGTGGTACACGATATACCAATCATCAGTACCGGGTATTTGTATCACCGAATTATGGCCGGGCCCGTAGATACCGGCAGCAGTATCTTTTGCAAGAACCAGGTTTTGCTCCTGTAATGAAATTTCTCCCAGAGGTGAATTAGCTGTGCCATAAGCCACCCGGTAATTGGGACTGCGCGTATCATCCACCGACCACATAAAATAGTATTTTCCTTTCCTGTAAAAAACAGTCGTACCCTCCCTGAAATCCTTGCCAGGCTTAAGTAGTGTGGTAGTGCCAGGTTTTAATGATAACATATCATCGCTTAGTTCTGCACCCGCCATATAGGAATTACCCCAGTACAAAAAAGACCTACCTGTTTGGGGATCGGTAAAAACATCCGGATCGATCTGCTGCCCGCTGGTAATGCCTTGGGGAAACTTCTCTATCAATGCCTGGCCTGCATCTTTAAAAGGACCAGCTGGATTATCGGCTACAGCCAGGCCAATTTTTTGTGCACCGGTGTAGTAGTAAAAATATTTGTAGGCACCATCGATTTTCTTCTCCACGATACAAGGCGCCCATGCATTCCGTTTCGCCCAGCTTACATCTTTCAACAGGTCAAGGATCACCCCTTCATCTTTCCAGGTTACAAGATCCGAAGAAGAAAAGGCTTTGAAATAAGTGCCCGCCCAATTGGTGAAACCGTCGCTGGTGGGATAGATATAAAATTTTCCTGTTTTTTCGGCGTACAAAATATCAGGATCGGCATAGTAGCCATCCAGCACAGGGTTATTCATCTTTCTTGCCCTTACCTGGAAAGACTGAGCAGCCTTCCCGGGCACACTAACCATATACTTTACAGGTCCTTTCGAAAAGTTTTGTGGACCGGCCGGCGAAACGGTAACACCGGTAAATTTTTCAAACCTAGGATCAAGCGATTTGAGACTGGCATTGGGTTTTGCCGAAAAAATGACTGTTTTGGCAACAGTGTCTACCAGGGTGTTGATCTTTCTTAAACCACTGGCATTAACCGAACGCATCACATCGCCGGCAGACAACCAGGCAGCTTCCAGGCCGGCTGCTTCCTTTGCAGTCAGCGGCATAACAGTACCGTGCCTTGGATGAAAATCCATCGACACTTCGTTGTCTACCACGGTAAAATTTTTGAGATCCGAACTTTTGGTAAACTGGTATTTGCCTTTCGTGTACACATCATACATAAGTATATAACCTTCGCCGTTGTTGAGTTTAAACACACCTGCGCCTTCCACCGGGTCTTTGGTTTGCTGCACATACACATCCCGTAACTGGTAGCCTTCAGTAAGTTTATCCGATACTGCTATTTTAATACCGGCACCTTCACCTTCAGTCTTAAAGAAAAGATGGTACAAACCATCCTTAAAAACAATATCACCGTCAATGCAGGATCCATTTGTGGGGCTATAGAATAATTGTTTGGGTTCAGTTTCCAAATCTGTAAAAGCAGCGTTGGCATAGGCGTAGTAAATTTTGTCAGGGTCCGTGCCATTTTTCATACTCCAGTAAATCATGTACTTGCCGGCCTTGCTATCGTAAATGGTTTGTGGCGCCCAAACACGCTGCAGTTGGTCGTTGTCGGGAAAGCGTTTTTGAATATTGATAATACTGGAGCTCCAGTTAACAAGATCAGTTGACTTCAACAGCACCATGGCCCGGTTGGAATTCCATCCAAGTGCCGACACCATATCCGTAGCCACCATGTAAAATGTTTTGCCATCGGCCCCACGCAGGATATGCGGATCTCTTACACCACCGGTACTGCTGATGGCAGCGGAACTGATAACGGGTTTTCCATTGTTAAGCGCTTTAAAACGATACCCATCCCTGCTTAATGCATAGCAGATGGCTTCGTCTTTTTTGTCGTTGCCGGTAAAATAGACAAACAGGTAGGCACTGTATTTATTTTGATTCTTCTTTGATGCCCCAGCCATTTTATTTTTTGAAACCGGCTGCGCCCATGCGAAGGAGAACAACAGAAAGCAAGGAAAAAAAACAAATGCGGGCAGGTATGATCTTTTGTTGTTATTCATATGGTGCGATTCAACATGCTAAGAAAATTTGGTGGTATTTATTGCAGCTTGCTCAATATCGGGTTGGCTATGCCTTCTATGGTATTGGCTTCCGGCTTTAGCAATTCTATAATGGTAATCGTATTGTTTCCTTTTTTTAACCATTCCACCGGCACATACAAAGTCTGCTGTGGACCAATGCTCCAGTATTTTCCAAGGTTATGTCCATTGATCCAAACCACACCCTTACCCCAGTTACTCATATCAAGATAAGTATCACCTGTCGTGGTCAATTGAAAGCTGGCCTGCTTCACAACCGGTGCAATGGCTGCCGCTTTGCCAGTGGAAAAACGGATAGTCTTTTCGCAGTCAAAAGGCAGGGAATACATCTCCCAGTTCTTTAATTCCTTGCCGGCCAGTATTACTTTTTCCGTAATACCTTTTTTGTTCTGTAACAGGTATTTACCAAAATTGATCCTTCCCATATTTTCTACCAGTATTTCAAGCCTGGCACCGGCTTTTGGAATAGCTATTTCCATACTATCCTGTTTCAACCGGCGATCCAATGTGCCTTGTTGTTTGCCATCCACGAACACAACTGCATAGTCGCGCAGATCTTTGATTTGTAAAACACCTGAGGCTGCTGCCGGAACGATGGTCTTGTACAACACATAACCATAAGGCTGGTTCAGTTCTTCAAAAGTTAGTGGTGTTGCCGACTTTTTCGCGGCCGGTAATTGCAGGTATTTTGTATTGGTAAATTTGATGGCAGGGATTGTGATGACAGGTTTTGCTGCGGGAACATCGGGAAGGGTTTTGCCGGCTGGCAGGTACTTCTGAATTACTTTCCGAAACTCCATAAACTTGTGCGTGGCGTTGCCCGCTTCATCCAGCGGGGCATCATAATCGTAGCTGCTGATCTGCGGTTCGTAAGGTGTATTGTCTTTGTAGTTGGCGCCATTCATAAAATCACGGGTAGTACCGCCATGAAACATATACATATTAATGGACATGCCGGCACCAAGCACCGAATCCAGGCCAGGCGTGTATTTTTCCGCCGGTACGGTATGGTGTTTGGTACCCCACCAATCAAACCAGGCCGGATACCACTCAGCTACAAAGTAAGGGCCTTTGCCACCGTGATTCTCCCCGATAATTTTCCGGATCTGTGAAGGCTTGTCAACACCGTTAATTGCAGGCAACAGCCCGGGCAAATGACCGTTTTTTACGTCGGCGGCCGGATCGCAGGTATAGAGCAGTCCATCAAAACCAGCGTCAACAAACATTTTGCGGTTAATCTCAAGATACTCCTTGTCACTACCATAGGAGCCGTATTCGTTCTCGATCTGTACCATCAAAATATTTCCGCCATGATTAATTTGAAATGGTGCCAGTTGCTTGCCTACTGCATTAATATACTTGCGGTATTCTTCGAGGTATTTGGAATCCTTATCGCGTACTACAAGCCCCTTCTCGTTTTGCAACCAGTAGGGGTAACCACCAAATTCCCACTCCGCACACACATAAGGGCTCGGACGCAGGATCACCCAAAGTCCTTCTTCCTGCGCAATCTTCACAAAGGCCGCAATATCGTTCGACCCCGAAAAATCAAACTTGTCTTTCTGCGGCTCGTGCAGGTTCCAGAAGATATAGGTTCCGATGGTATTCAAGCCCATGGCTTTGGCCATCTTCATGCGGGCCCGCCAGGCTTCACGGGGAACACGAGGATAGTGCATTTCACCCGAGATCACCTGGAACGGTTTTCCATCCAGCAGAAAATCATTGTCACCCAATGTAAAACTGTGCTTTTGCGAAAACCCGCTAAGGCTCATGCACAGGGAAAGGATGGCAACGGAAATATATTTTTTAGTCATGTGTACTATTTAGCGCCTGTTAGGCAGGTTGATCATTTGAAGACGGACAAATCCCATTTATCCAGCCAGTTAATTTCGGGTTTATCGTTCCTGAATGTTATGGGCAACCAGAGGTAGCGGCCGTCGATAGGGTTTTTTGGGGCCCATTTATCAGCCATAAAAATGAATGCATCTTTCTTGCCGGGCACTGGTAGTACATAGGTGCTTTGCCCGCCATAAGTAAGGTCAGCACCGGAACCCAGGCAGGGATTGCCTTCATAACTCCATGGCCCCCACATTGAATTGGCGGAAAACCAGCGTGCCGCATTGGGATTCCAACCGGTGCAACCTGATCCGATCATAAAATATTTCCCATCTTTTTTAAAGACGGCTGGCGCCTCGGTTTGATTCCCGATATAAACACGTGTAAACTTGCCGGTGTGACCTGTATAGTCATCGGTAAATTCTGCAATATGAAGGGTATTGTTTTCTTCGGATGAGAACACATGGTAGGCTTTGCCATCATCGTCCACATACACCGTCATGTCACGGGCCATCTGGCCTCCCGGCATATCGCGGCAAAAATATTCATCGCTTTTGTTGGCAGGCGACTGGCAATTGATCTTACTTGCTTCCGCTGTACCCGGCGCATCTATTGGCATCTTGCCGGCATTTGGTCTGTAGCTCTTAATAAAGGTAAAAGGTCCCGTAGCGTTATCCGAAGTAGCCAGGCCGGTACGTGCAGCAGCATAACCCTTACCCAATAATTCCAGGTGAAACCACATGACGAATTTTTTGGTTTTGGCATTGTACACCACTTTGGGCCGTTCCAGGATACAGCCCTTCGCGATATCGCTGGTTTTATCATCCGAAACACGCAACGCAATGCCTTCGTCAGTCCAGTTATACAGGTCGGTGGAGGAATAGCAGTGAACACCAACCTGGGCAGTGTTACCGATGCCACCCGCCACTTTGTGTTCACCATACCAATAGTATTTTTTGCCATGCAATAAAATGCCACCACCATGGGCATTGATATGCACGCCTTTATCGTCGGGCCAGTTGGCACCGGGCGTAAAGCTTTTGTTTTCAACCGTGGCCGTTGCCTGGTCCTGGTTGGCGGCGACTGGCTGCGCTTTGCAGACCGAAATGGAGGCTGCGAGCGCAGCAGCCACACATGAAGCAATATATTTCCCGTTCATTGCGGTTAATGATTTTATGCTATGATTACAAACCTGTTTCAGTTCAGCAATGCATCTTTAATTAACCACAACGACAGGTCTCTAATCGAAAACCGTTACCAGGTCGTGGGTCATTATTTTTTGATGCATCATTTCTATCTGGCTTTTCAGTATCCGGTCCTCCGATAATTCCGGCAGGTTATCAATACTGAAATATTTTACATCTAACGCGTCGAACCCTTTCTTCAGTTCCGCCGATGTGGCGCGGCAATGAAAGAACAATTTGTACACATAAAACGCCTGCGGCGGATGGGCATGCATTTTTTTATCCAGCACCGCCAGTAATGTTTCCGGCACCACATCCAACCCCGTTTCTTCTTTACATTCCTTGATGGCCGTTTCACGCGGACTGCTTCCAATATCTGCCCAACCTCCGGGCAACGACCATTTTCCATCTAAACTTTCCTGCACCAGCAGCACTTCTTTTTGTCCTGAGAGGATCATGCACCGCACATCCACTTTTGCTGTAGGATAGTCGGCACTCATGGGCAACTGCATCTTCAATGTCTCTACCGGGTGCTCTGTCAATTCGCTCATGAGCCGCAGACTCATTTCATGTAGCTCTTTATACCTGTCAATGTCGTACTCGTTCTCACAATACACCAGGCCTGTTTCTGTAATAGCCTTTAGTTTCTTTACTTCCTCCAGTATCCGTTGGTTCCTATTCATGGTATTTGTTTATGGATAAAATAGATGACCTGCAATATCTCGTATTCTGCGGGTCGTTCTAAGTTCATTCGTAAACAAATATGTTCGTGATCACGGCCAATACTTCTTCTATTGTATTTCTTTCAAAATTTTGGTATAAAGCCCCGCCGTAGACACGGCAGGACTATATTGCTTGCCATATGAAAATCGTCCGTCAATGCTTATCCAGCCACCTGTACATTTCGCAGGCAGCCAGTAAAAAAGCGCCGACTCCAAAATTTGCCGTACTGTTTTGATCCACCACCTGCCCGGGAATTGCCTTCTCGCCTATCGGTTGTACATAACCGATTTTTCCGTTCTCCTGCAAAGCGGTATTGGTCAAATAAGCCCAGGCTTTTGTAGCTACCGGTAAATATTCCTTCTTATCCAAAAGCTGGTTGTTGATGCCCCACAATATACCGTAGGTAAAGAACGCTGTACCACTTGTCTCCGGTCCGGGAGCGTGGGCGGAATCAAGCATGCTGCGGGTCCAGTAGCCAACGGGTTGCTGTGCCTTTTTGATAGCTGCAGCCATGGCCTTAAACCGGCTGGCATAAAAGTCGTAGTGTGAATCGCTGGCAGGTAAATCAGTCAACACTTTTGCCAGCCCGGCGAAGACCCAGCCATCACCTCTCGCCCAAAAATCCTTTTTACCATTGGCGCTTTTATGCTTTGGATATACATACTTCGCATCCCGGTAATAGAGGTTTTCAGTACTGTCGAACATGATGCTATTGGCATATGAGAGATACTCGTGCAGCTTTTCGAGGTATTGTTGGTTCCCGGTGATCTTATAGAGTTTAGTCATCACTGGCATTACCATGTATAAGCCATCAGCCCACCACCAATAATCGTTGTTGGGGGTACTCATTTCATATTCCATCACTTCCTTCGCACGGGCTATTTTCTTTTCGTCTTTATCCAGGTTATACAGGTCGGCGTATGTTTGAAAACAGATCTGCCAATCGCCGAATAAAACAAACTCGTCTTTTTCACCATAAGTATATTTCCATTTTGTTTTATCGGCTCCCTTTGCACCTTTCCATTCGTTGTGGATAGCCCAGGTTTCGGAATACTTACGATATGCCTCATTTTTCGTGACTGCATAGGCCGCCATATTACCGGTGTGGTAAGCCGCCACATCCCAAAATGACCGCTGGGTTGCTGCATTGTTTTGCTGCCAGTAGTCATTCACTTTTTTGATAATACCCAACACCTCCTCTTTTGATTGAGTAATAGATTGAGCCGTTCTTGAGCCACCACAGGCGACAACCAGTATGCTAGTTACCACCCCTGCTATCATATGAAGTTTACTCATTTTCATTCATTGTCAATTATTCATTGCCTTCAGCTGATTGCTTGTTTGCCTTTTGCCTTTTGCCTTTTGCCTTTTGCCTTTTGCCTTTTGCCTTTTGCCTTTTTCTTAATCTACGCTGTGATCGTTTTTAAAATCCTGGCCACTCCATATTTTCTGCGAACTCCATTGTTCCGGTGGATTGGCCCAAAACGGATCCGTATCGGGCAGGCCCAGCGGCAGAAAAATATTGGTGCAGATATAGGGGCTACCAGAGTTATTATAGAAATCGCCGAGGTTGGGTTGCGAGCCATATAATCCAATCGTAAGCCAGCCTTCCGGCGTATAGGTAGTCGGGCTTTCCAGCGTTTTACGGATCACCGCTGTTAATGCACATCGCACACTGGCGGGTGATAGTTGCGCTGGCAATTTTTTCCGCCACGACATATCAGCCAGGTGCTGAAATGCTGCGCCGCGGTAAATGATCGATCGCCCGGTAGCGGGATAAGTTCCATCAGTGTTGATGAGTCTTTCCTGGATAACAGCAAACCGTTCGTTCCTTTTGCCGATCTTCTCCCCCATCGATTTATAATCATTATTTTTCTTGTTCATAATTTCAGTGATAGCAGCCAGGTATGGATGAATCACGAAACTGTTGTAGTAGTCAAATGCATAATTAACCCCATCTGAATACATGCCATCGCCGCGGTACCATTGATCTATTTGCCGCATGGCATAATCTACCCGCATAGGATCCCATTCGTAGCCAAACTTGCAAAAGAAAGATTCTGTCATGGCTGAGAAAAGTAGCCAGTTGGAGAACACCGGTTTAAATCGCCGCGTGGTTCGGAAAGAAGCAATCATCCGCGTTTTACTAACGGTGTCAAGGTTTTGCCAAAGCCAGGGTGCCCGGTGAAAAGCGAGGGCGACATAAGATGCATCCACAAGCTGCTGTCCACCAATATCGAAACGCATAAAATCTTTGGCGGATGAATCCACCGCATTGTGCAAACCTTGCAACGCCCACTCGCGGTACTGGCTACGTAAAGCCACTTCCGCTGCATCGCCGCCTTCCCCTTGCAGCCATGGAGCTATGCCACTTAACACCCTTCCTAATACTTCTACATACTGCACCTTGCGACGGTGTTCGGCATTGTCGATATGCACGGATACTGTTGTCGGCATATTGATGCGCAAGCTGTCATGAGCCAGGCTACGCATAATCGGCCGCACCATCTTATCCATTTGCGCCAGCCAGAATTTACGGTCGTTAAGACCGCTTGTTTCTACCACCGGTGGCGTTATTGATTCCTTTTTCTTTTTTTGTGCTTCAGTCATTAGCGTCGCAACTGAAAGCATACAAACAAGCGCATATTTTTTAATCATTACTGGTTTCATGAATCGTTTCATTTTTTTCCTTTTTGATAAACCCGAACATAATCGACCTGGAACACCCGGGGAAAATCAGTGGCGTCGGGATTGCCACCATTCATGCCCCCGATCGCCAAATTTAGAAGCATATATTGTGGGTGTTTAAAAGGAAAATAATCGTTGGAACCCTTGTGGCTGTACAAACTATCCTGTGGCTGGTAATTAAGCAGCGAATCATCTACAAAAATGCCAATACCGTTTTCATCCCAGTCCATGCGCCACACGTGAAAGGCATCGGCCCAACCCTCCCCTAAAGAAGCAACAGGCACGGTATTACTAAACCACTTTGGACTGTTAGGCTTTTCGGTCGCTACCGCATAGTTGGCAAGTATCTTACCCTTGTAATACTCCATGATATCGATCTCGCCGTTGTCGGGCCATCCGCCGCCGCTTGTGCCAAGCATCCACCAGGCCGGCCAGCAGCCAGGTTGAATATCTATTTTACCACGCATTTCAAAACGGCCATAGAGCCAGTCTTTTAATCCCCTTGTATTGATACTGGAAGAAGTGTATTGGATGGTGGGCCGGTTTCGTTTCCAGTTACTACTACCAGCTTCGTAATTCGGATTCGGCATGCTATCCCGGCGGGCTGTGATCGTTAGTAACCCGTTGTGACAGACGGCATTGGCCGGTTGATACCACTGATGCTCATTGTTACGAACAAAACCCTTTTCATGTTTCCAGGTCGCACTATCCGGTGGGCCTTCCTTGTCAAACTCATCAGACCATACCAGCTTCCAGGTTGTTGAACCTGGCTGGGCATACAGACCAGCCTTGCATGCAATGCATGTCGTTACCACAATTACCTTAAGCATATTGCCCAGCCGGTTCATACAAATTATTTTTTTACATTACCTAAAATACACCTTTTTAATGTGCTACTACAAACCTGGCCGGTTGGCCCAATTTGCGATCGCCATCAAACAATGAAACATGGTACACACCGGCAGCCAGCCGCGATGCATCGATTGTTAACAGGCTACTTCCGGTAACCAACTGGTGAGTGGCGGCCTGGAGGGTTCTGCCAAACATATCCGTAACTACCGTTCGGATAGTGGTTTGCTTTGCAGCAGCAACACTTAGCACTGTGCCGTTGTTCACAAGCGTTGGGTAAAGGCCCACCAACTCTATGCCTTTAACATTATTAATAATCGCAACCACCGGTGAATAAGCTGTCCTGCCATTTGTTTCGATCATCTTCAGGCGATAATAGTTGATCGCACCACTTATACGGCTGTCGGTAAAACTGAACGATTGCACATTGTTGTTTTCCGCCGTAGTGAGGCTATAGATGGAGCTGAAATTCCTTGCATCAGATCCTTTCTCCAATTCAACCCGGGTGGCATCTCCTTCGGTGGTAAGTTTCCAGTTCAACAGGTTGCCCTGGCCCGTGGCTTTGCCATCAAAGCTCATTAAACGAATAGGCAGCGATTGGTTGGCAAGATAGAGTTCTGCCACATTCTGGTCACTGACGGCATAGTTGTATATCCTGAAATCGTCATAAGCATGGTCGCAATATGGATCGGTGGACCAAACGGACCGGCCAATATAATTCTGTGTGGTGATGCCCAGGTCGGATGGCTTCACTTTGTCGGTACTGTCGGTGTATTGCAGCGTTCCGTTCACATAAAATTTAAACACAGAATCCTTTTGCGAGATCACTACGTGCACCCAGGTGTCGAGTGGCAAATCGTACGGGATCACCGGCTGAAAGGTTCCGGCAGCGGCAGTTATTTTGTAGCGAACACCTGGTACACCTCCCACCACGTATCTCGGCGAGAGCATCATGAAATTAGTGGTGCTGGTGCCAAAATCAAATAGCCTTGTGTTGCTCGCCTGGTTGGCTGGCATTTTAAGCCAGGAAGCCATGGTGAAATTACTAAGCGTACTCACCACCCCATTTTCCAATTGAATATAGGAACTGGAATCTTTGATCAGCTTGATGGCACCGGTGGCGCTGTCTTTCCCGGGGGTCCAGGTGGCAGCATTACGAAGTAATCCATTGTACCCACCCCAATCATCCTTCGCCATAGTACCCGTATTTTCATTAAAGCCCATATGTAAATGCTGCCCCAATATTGGTTTGGCTATCAACACAGGTGATAACGGGCTAATTCCAGCCGGGTTATAGGCTATCATTTTATAATAATAGTTCGTGTTATTGGTTCTGCCATTGTCTTCAAAACGCAGCGCATCCAGGTTGACCACCACCGTATCGTAAGTACCATTCTCCGTCTCTGAACGCAGGATCTTATACTTCGCATCATACTGGAAATCCCAGGTCAAAGTCACCTTCGTATCACCTGAAGCGATGCGTGGATTAATTGCTCCCACCGGGATCACCAATGCCGGGGTTGCTTTAGATAATACCGTTGAATTGGCACTTTCACCGGCAGAATTCAGCGTTGTTACCACGTAGTAATATGTCGTTGCAGGGCTCAGCGTACTATCCAGGTAAGTAAGTGCCGTAGTCCTTGCAGCAATCGTATCCCACGGACCTGCCGCGTTTAATGAGCGTTTTAAATTATACGATCGCACATTGGTTCCTGCGTTCCAGTTGAGGCGAATACGTGATGATGAAATCACATCACCTGTAAGTGAAGCTGGAGCAACGGGGGCTATATCTCTTGTGATATCCAACGTGCTGGAATAGGCAAACGCGATTCCATCTAAAGCTACTGCCTTCAATCGATAGCTTGCTTTTACATACACGCTATCCTTATAGTTCATACCACCATTTGCTGCATACCCGGTAAAATCCTGTATGGCTATAAAATCTGCATCCCTGCCATCGATCTTCCGCTCCAGCACATATTTTGAACCGAGCTCTCCATTCAGATCATTCCAGTTCAGGGTTACTTTAAAATAGTCGCTGTTGTTGATGGTGCTGTAAATTCTTGGCGACACCAGTTTCCAGGTATGTGTAAATGCTTTGGCTGGATTGTAGGCAAAATCAGACTTGTTCGCTGCATAATATTTACCCGCAGGGGTTAGTGTATCGGCCAAAACAAGCGCCCTTTTATTCTCCACCCAATCGTACTCGGCATACCTTTCAATAAAAGAAGTAGTATCTAACACATTTAAAATGCCAATCATGTCATTGTATTGCTTTTGTAACTGCGCAGCGGGGTCTGTGGGCCATGTTTCGGTGGTCCAGTTGGCACCATTGTTCCATTCAGTAATCCAGAGCGGACGCTTCACCCGATCATAGATGGCCTTCAATTGGTTGTACCACTGTTGCGGTGTTTGTCCACCCCAATAACAATGAATGGCTACATAGTCAACCCTGTAGTTAGCGGAATCTGTCTTCCTCAGGAAATCCGTGATCCAGCTGTTGCCGGGTGAAGCAGGCGCCGGAGAACCAATGCGGAGACCGGTTTTCATCAACTCCGGCCAGGCGTTGAAAGCCTGCTCAACGGTCATATTTGCCTGGTCGGGACGGTCGGGTTCGTTGAATCCAAGCACGTGGTTAATATTTTGCTTATTGCTGATATCTGTGATAGCGGGCCAATACTGTGTTTGACGAATTGCAGAATAATCATAGTTGTCGGCCGCACTGCCACCGATATTCCAGTCATAATACCAGGTGGAATTGATCTTATCCGGCGACCATCCTGCTTTCCCTTTCTTGCTGGGCCAGTTCCATTTCACCACCCGGATAAACGAAGCCGTTGCCTCAAGACCGGCAGGCATCGTATTCACCACCAGGTCCGAGTCGTTGGCGATAAATACCCGGCTGTAACCTGAGCCGTCGGGGTTGTTGGCAAATGTAGCCATATACCCTCTCTTCAGTTTGAAAGAGCGAATTGTGTTATTGAAAGCACCGAGGTTATTATTGATTACCTGTATGGCATAGGTTTGAGCACTGCCGCCGAGATTGGGCGCAGTAAACACTTCCAGCGCAGCTTGCGAAGTCAGGTTACCGTTAGGGATCACCACGGTACCGTTTTTATATACCGCGATCCGCACATTCGTGTTGTTCACAGCGGTGGCACCATTTACGGTAACCAGCGGCAGCCAATCACTAATAACTTTTGACGGTCTTATATTATCAAAAAATAACCAGGCATCATTTGAATTCAGTGCAATGGACGAATTCGCGAATGGGGTGTATTCAGCCGTAAAATGCACATCTGTCTTTCCGGGAACGGTAAAATCGGTATTAAAAGTTGTAGGTATCTGCACCGTATTTCCTGTAAGCGTAACAGATTGCCTTGGCAGGGTAACAGGCGCTGCCGGAGCCCAGGCGCCATCATCATAAGTTACTGAACTGATTTCCATATTTACGGCGCCGGTGATATAATCTTTACCAAAAATAAACCTCGGGTTCACGACCAGTTTATTGAGGCTGAGTTCTCCCACCGACATCAGCGCCCAATCGCCGGTAACGGTAATATAGTACTGCCCTGCTTCCTGGGAGGAAAAATAAAAATCATCCTTTTTAAGCACGCGGGTACCAGTAGTGGTAAATACTTTGCTGGCATACCTTTCGGTAGCAGCCACTGTTTTACCGATACCCACCGTCATTGTCTTATTGCCGGTGGCATTGGAGATATAAGCCGTCAGCATGGAGAAATCATAAGTAGTATTGGCTTCCAGCGTTACCGGGTAGCTGAACACGGTACCCTGTGTAGCGCTGCCATCCCAGCGGAGATATAACAGACGACCGATATAGGTAGCGCTGTTATAAGTATGCAGGTTCGAGCCCGACGACGCGCTGACATCCATATACCTGCAGGTACCGGCAGTGGTGGAATTGGCGACTGCAAAGAAAGTCGTGTTGGTAGTTCCGGTATATGCCCATCCGTAGTCGCTGGGCTTGCCAGTATTATTTGGCGCTGTGCCCGCCCAATTGGAGATCAGGGTCGGGCCGGTGGTGGCGTTAAAAAGCTGGTCTGTTTCCACACCGGCATCAATATCTTTTACTGTAGCCACAGGTTTGGATAACAGGTAGGAGCCGTTTTGGTAGATATGGGCTGAGTCGTTTCTTACGGCAACCCGGATCGTGTGCGACTCAGTTGCATTCGAAGCCGACAGCGTGGTAGCCGGGTTTAGCGGAGCTGTCCATTTCAATGAAGCCGCATCCAGCGACAGGCGGAAACCTTTTAAACCCGCATTGCGGGCTTCAATATCCAGGCCGCGACCTGTAGCGCTGTTTACTTTGGCTACCACCTCCAATGTATAACTATTGGCGATGGTAAAAGGCTTCACAACGGTATCTACTGCTGTGCCATTAGAAAAGGTTTTTGCAGAAAGAACGGTTTGACTGAGCGTTCCTTTGGCTGGCAGGTTGGGATTTTGTGCTTTAGCGGCGAGTACGCAAATGCTTAACAATGCCGGGAGCAAAAGCCTGGAAGCACTCCCCGACCGGGTTAAAATGTAATTTTTTTTCATAGGAGCGGAATAAAGGTTAATTGAATTTTCAGCTTTCGTGGTTCAAAACTACCCTCATGACTGGCCTGTGATGAGGGGCTAATTGAGATAAATAGGGTAATAAAATCGCCTTTTTGATTTTTTTGTAACGTTAGAGCGCTAGCATTTCGGGTTTGTACCCAGGTTTATTCAGTTCATTTCCAAATGCAGAAGAGCCTTTTCGGGTTTCACCGGGAAATATTCAATAATCAATTTCAACGTTCAATGCTCAATGATGAAACCCCGCGAAGCCTCCACCTGGAGATTGATTATTGATTACTGATTATTGACTATTTCCTTCAGTCAAAATACTCCACGCCCGTTCCGGGACATACCCTTCCCTCACGACTCTGCAGGTATGCAAATCCATGGAACATCCTAATCCCAATAAAATTGAAAACGTTTTACCAGCCCGGATTTTGTATCATCGCCGGGTTCTTCCGGATCTCATCATCCGCAATTGGTAACAGGTGCATCTCAGGGCGGAACACATGCAGCCTGGAGGCCTGTACATCTGATGTGTTTACATAAGTGTACACCCAGTTAGGCGCGGTGCCGGTTATTTTTACACTACGGTTAAATCCATTGCTTACCACCATGGCTATTTTCCAGCGGCGGATATCGTGCCAGCGCAGATCCTCAAACGAAGTTTCAATCCTTCTTTCATTTTGGATAAAGGCACGCATCTCAGCCTGGGTCATACCGGCTTTCATACCGTACAATCCATCACCAATATCGATACCAGCACGCATACGCAGTTCTTTTAATTTGTCGTAGGCGAGGGTTGTTTGCCCGGTTTCGTTAATGGCTTCCGCATAGTTCAATAACACTTCGGCGTAGCGGATCAATGGCCATGGACGGTCGATGGAACCTGAACCACCCTGCGCCAACGTACTGTCGCACATCTTACGGGAATAATATCCTGTGATGGTGGTGTTATATCCGTCTGATGCCGCGCCTACAAAAGTGTTTACGACACCCTGTGTATTATTATTCTGCATGTAAAACGAACCATTGAAAATAATCGTGTAACGGAATCTTGGGTCGCGGTTTAGATAAGGTGTTGCAGGGTTATAACCGCTGGTGGGGTCAGTGATGGCCTTGCCGTTTTTCATGGGAAAGGCATCAACAAGGTTCTGTGTAGGAAACGAATACCTCGCACCACTTCTTGAAGGCGGATTGTAGTACGATTCAAAATCCTTACCAGCCGGGCGGAACATGCCAAAGATCAGTTCTTTATTTTGCGAAGCGGTGGGCGCGGATGTCCGGCTATTCAGGAAAGTCTGGTAGAAGCCAAAACCAGCAATGGGGCTGGCAGGGTTCCAGAGTGAAAAATATCCGGAATTGATCAACGCCTGTGCTGCGTCGGCTGCTGCCTGCCAATGACTTACGCTATACGAAGGGTGGCTAACCAATTTTGCGATATTAGGATCAGTAGTTGTAGCGCCGCCATTAAATAACGGACTGGCTGCATATAACAATACTCTTGATTTTAATGCCATGCAGGCACCCTTGGTCGCCCGGCCAAAATCCCGGGTATCCAGAAAATCATATGAAGTGTTGGGCAGATCTGCTCCTGCTTCATCTAATTCTTTTGTGATATAGGCAACCAACTCAGCAAAGTTCTGGCGTGGCAACAGTATGACATCATCAATACCATACACATTGTCCCCTACATTGGGTACGCCACCAAAAGCAATCATCAGTTGAGAATAATACCAGGCCCTTAAAAACCGTGTTTCAGCCTTCACCCTTTTTTTGGAAGCCACAGCACTGTTTCCATCTTCAGGCAAAGGCACTACAGGCAGTTTGGACAACATCAGGTTAGCCCGGCGGATGTTGGTGTAAGGCAGGTTCCAGAAGTCGGTGAGGCCACTGGGCAGGTTTGTAGGCGAAATGGTTCCATTGTATAAAACAACTGCTGCCTGCGTGGCCCCAGACAACTGGTATTCCGCATCGTCGGTGGCAAATTCAGAATTTCCATGGCTGCTCCAGCGTCCCTTGGTAAAACTGAAACCGATATCTGCATAAATACGGTTTAAGAACTGCATGGTACGGATGCTGTCGGAGAACACCGCTGTCTCATCCAGCGTTGTGGATTTATTATCAAGAAAGCCGGTCTTATTACAGGAGGCCAATCCGGCGATCAAAACCATTATGATCAGTATATTTTTCATATGTTTTTATTTTTATCCCTGGAAAAGGGATGGACATTTAAGGGTATCAAAAAGTAGCGCTCAGGCCAAAGTTGAACATACGTTGTGGCGGGTAGTTTACACGATCCACATTGGTCGTGATCTCCGGATCGAAATCGTAGAGTTTATCCAGTTTGGTCCAGGTAAACAGGTTATAGCCATTGCTGTAAATCCTGATATCTTTCATCTTTAAGGAACCCACCCATTTCTTCGGTAGTGAGAAACCAATCTCTGCAGTCTTGAGGCGTATAAAATCACCCTTAATAAACCAGAACGTAGATGGCATCGAAGCCGGGTCGCTTGCTCCTGGTGAAAAAGTCAGGCGGGGGAACCTGGCATTATCACCCAGTGCAGGGGTCCAGGCCTGCTGGTGTACTGCCGTAAGATTTGAACTGAAAGCTCGTATGGCTTCAGCTACACCACGCACATTGAAATTTTTGGAACCCTGGAAGAATACACCCAGGCTAAAACCTTTATATCGTACACTTAGTTGAAGGCCGGCTGTAGTATTAGGAACATTTGGAAATCCCTGTACTTTCTGATCGTAGCCATTGATGACACCGTCGCCATTCAAATCCTGGTATTTAAGATCCCCCGGACGAATGATACCGGCAGGCTTGGCGCTTTTGGCAATATCAGAACTGTCTTTATAAAAACCGATCCAGGTATATACTCGCTGCATACCGATGCTATTACCAGTATAGGCCTGGTATGCGTATTGATAAGTGGCTTCATCCTGGAATTCGATCACATTTTTTGCATAAGAATAGGTAGCCTTGATATTATACCCAAAGTCTTTGCCAATAGTGTTTCCGTAAGTTACCTCGGCCTCATATCCTTTATTATTTACTTTTCCAAGATTTACAGGTGGCAGTGTCTGGCCAAAAATATTGGACACCGTACCGCGGGTTGTTAGGATGTCGTAACGTTTGTTATTAAAATAATCAACAGTAATACCCAGCTTATTGTTAAAGAGACCTACATCGATTCCAATATCCAGTTTCTTTTCTTTTTCCCAACTCACCAGCGGGTTGCCCAATGTTCCTTCTATGATGCCGGATTGGGTGTTGGACGTTTGACCAAAATATGTGTTCCCGCTACCGGCATATGTTTGCTGGTAATAATAACTAAAGGCACTTCCTATTTTATCGTTACCCACCAAACCGTAGGATCCGCGCAGCTTTAAGCGATTAACGGCCTTTATACTCTTCTTGAAAAAATCCTCCTCGGCAATATTCCAGCCTATAGAAGCAGCAGGAAAAACACCATAGCGCCTATCGGCCGCAAAGCGATCTGAACCGTTTCGGGCACCATCAAATTCGATCAGGTATTTTTGTTTATAATCATATCCCACACGTCCTGTAAATCCAAGAAAATTATTTGGTACAAAATTGTAAGCTGCATTGGAACTAAACTGGGTCACAGAACTTTGGCTGTACAATAACAGTGCGTAAAAATGATGCCTGTTACCAAATGTGCGATCGTAGTTCAGCATACCCTGGGCAGTTACGTTCCGGATCGTGCTACCTGCACCATAACCAATAAACAAGCGCCTCACCCGGAAGATAGTTGCATCCCTGGGCTCATATGTACTGGCTGTTGGGTTATAGATAAATGAAGGAAACTGGTCGCGGGTCATGCCGCGGGAATACTGGTAACTGCTGGCATAAGAAATCGTTCCTTTCAGCGACAAGCCCTTGGTAATAAAATCCAGTTTTTGGCTCACATTACCCACAAGATTCATATTGTTTTCAAAATTCCGGTTGTAGCCATATAATGTAAGGCGGCCAACAATATTATTACTGTTATAGCTGCTGCCACCAATAGGGCTACTGCGCTGCCAGGCACTGTAACCATAGCTTCCATTGGGGTTATACACGCTGTATGCAAAAGGTGCCAGCGATAAAAAACTGCTGTACTCATAAAACACGTCGTTATACCCAAATGGGCTGCCCACATTTGGCGTATTCACTTCGCCGATATTGCCATACAGATCCAGGCGAACATCGGTGGTTTTGGTCACCTTTATATCCAGGTTAGAACGATAGTTATAGCGGTTATGATAATAGTTGCTGTTAAGATCAGTGCCCTTGCTATAGTTTTTCAGGATACCGCCCTGGTTCAGGTAACCGGCAGAGATAAAATACTTCACTCTTTCAGTACCGCCGGAGATATCAAAATTACCACGGTACTGTTTGCTGAACTTGTTGAATAAGATGCTTTTCCAGTCATTATCCGGGTGGCCATAGGGATCGGTATGATCGCGATAAGCAGCCAGGTCGGCATCTGTAAAATAGGGTTTAAAGTTCGGTATCGGGGTCGGGCTTGTAGCATTATCATTGATCTGTGCTGTGTTGTACAGCAATGCCGTTTCATACGAATTCAGAAATTTTTGAATTTTTGTTGGCTGCGAAATACTCGCTTCACCCCTGAATGCAATTTGGGGCGCACCAATTTTTCCACGACGGGTAGTTACGACCACCACTCCATTCGCACCCCTTACTCCATAGATTGCGGTAGTAGAGGCATCTTTCAAAATGCTGAGGCTTTCCACTTCGTTCGGATCCAGCCTGGCAAATTGATCATATGAGAATTCGATATCATCAACAATGATCAGTGGCTGATTATTTCCATTGTAAGAGCTCACACCACGGATATAAAACGCAGCGCCATCTGCTCCCGGCCTACCGGATGTTTGTTGCGAAAAGAAACCTGGTAAACGTCCTGCCAGTGTATTCTGCATGCTGGCGGCCGGATTATCCCGTATCTCCTTTCCGGAAATTGTACTGATGGCACCGGTTGAAGTGATCTTCTTTTGACGGCCATAACCTACCACCACTACATCATCCATGCTCTTGGCTTCGTCAGGCAATAAGGTCACTGTTACAGCACCATTTTGCGCATTCACTTCGGTAGCTAAAAATCCGATGGCGCCAATAATGATACGGCTGTTTTGTCCTTTAAGGGTAATGGTGAAATTACCCGCATTGTCGCTGGCAGTACCATTTTTGGTATTCCCTTTTTCTACAATAGAAGCACCGCTGATGGCTGCACCAGTGCTATCTGTTACCTTCCCCGTCACCTGACGGCTTTGTGCCTGGACCAGGGATATCATCACGGCCTGGAACAAGATGAGGTATATAAATATTTTTTTCATAAAGAGTTATTTTATCATGTTGAGCAATGAAGCGTTTCGTTTTACCAACCCTCGTTTTGAATGAGTTTCAGATTCTTTGTGATCTCATCGTACGGAATGGGCATATGGTATAGCTTATTGGTGAATACCATCGTGGCCACGGTAACTGCCTGGTACGTCAGTGGTGTTCCGTTAGTGATTTTAACACCCGTGAGCGGGCCATTCAATACCGTAGGTGCGATCTTCCAGCGACGAACATCCCAGAAGCGTTGTTCTTCAAAAGCGAGTTCAATCCTGCGTTCGTTGCGTATCAGATCTCTCATCTCAGCCTGGCTGATACCTGCCTTAATTCCATAGCGCCGGTTGGTCCCTGGCGTAAGCCCGGCCCTTCTACGGATCAGGGTATCCTGCATAACAGCGTCTTCCACCCTGCCCATTTCATTTAATGCTTCGGCATAGTTTAACAGTACTTCTGAATACCTGAAAATCACAAATGTGTGGCTTTGGTTGGAATAGGCTGTGCTGTTGGTAAAATCCCCCAAAAATTTGCGTACATAATACCCGGTCTTGGTTTGGGTGGCTGTAGCTGCAGTATTTGGTTTGTCTTTACCGCCTTCAAATGTTTCTACCGGCCGGTTGAGCCACCTTGTTCCGCCAGTGCTGGTGCCGTTCATAAACACAGTGGCAGCCAAACGCGGATCCCTGCCTGCATAAGGATTGGCAGCGCTATACCCCGAACCCGCTTCGGTTATGGACAATCCATTCAACATGGGGAATGCGTTTACCAATTCCTGTGTAGGACTGGTTAGCCCCTGGCTGGCCGTTGTTCCGGCATAACCCACGGGGGCCTGTGTACTCTCAAGTGAAAAGCTATTTGCATTTTGTTTTGATAATATAACCTCGGTATTTTTCTTAGTAAGAAAAGTTGCGGTGAGAGACGTTTGCAGGGCATAATAATTCAATGCCTTTAATTCCTCGGCCGCGTCTATCACTTTTTGCCAGCGGCTTGGGTCTGCTGTTGGATAGCCGGTAAGGGCTTTCTTAGTAGCATCTGTTTCAAATCCACCGCCATTAAATAATGGACTGGCTGCGTACAACAACACCCGGCACTTTAAGGCTACCGCTGCACCTCTTGGAATTCGGCCCCAGTCGGCATCCGATATAGGCTCTGGTCGAAGACTGTCTTTTACTGCATTACATTCACTTACAATATAATCCACGCATTCTGCAAATGTGTTTCGCGGAATCTGCAGGTCATCTTCCAATGAAAAAACCTTGTTGCCAATCAATGGCACACCACCATAACGTTTTACCAATTCAAAATAAAGCAGCGAACGGATAAAGCGGGCCTCGGCTTTCCAGTAACGTTTGGTAAGCGCAGCAGTAGGCACCACGTCGATGTTACCAATAAAAATATTTGCCCTGCGTATACCATAGTAGCTATTCGCCCAGTATGGATCCGGGTTGTTCAACACATTGATAGCACCGGTATAGTAGTAAGAGACGGGTGCATTGTTTCGCGATGGTATCGCATCCCCAGACGCTGCATCGAGGTAGTCGCCGGTGCCGGCGAAATTGTTGATCCGGTTGAAACCACCCGGTATATAGTTGTAAATATCGTTGAGATTAAAAGCGGCCACGATAGCATTCTGATCCAGGGAATCAAACACCAGCGATGAACCAAACCAGTCTTTGGGTTCCCGCTCTACCTTTCGGCAGGAGGTCGAGACGATGGCCATCGCAACCAGCGCAACTGCGGCAATGAAGAAGTTCTTTTTCATATGGTAGGGTATTAAAATTTAATGTTTACGCCAAAATTGATAAGCCGTTGAACCGGGTAAGCGCCGTTGTACACCTCAGGATCCCTGCCATCCAGTGAATTCGAGGCAGATGTAAGGAGGTTATAACCGTTGGCAAACACACGGAAGGTTTGCAGCCCGATCCTTTTGATCAGCGAGGCTGGTAAAGAATACCCGATCTCCATATTCTTCAGGCGGAAATAATTACCGGAGCGGATCCAGTAAGAAGAGAAGGCCTGGTTATTGGTATTGGTACCAATATTCAACCGCGGAAAGGTTGCAGTGGATGCAGTTGCAGGCGTCCAGCGGCCAAGGTTGGATGTATAGGCCTGGCCAAAGCCGCCGCTCTGAAATGGCCAATAGTTGGCACCGAAATAATAGATATCACGGTTCTGAACACCCTGTATCAGGGCGCTAATATCAAAGCCTTTAAAACTCGCCCCCAGCGATAATCCATAACTGATAACCGGTTTTGTATTACCTATTTTCGACACATCAAACTGGTTAATGATGCCATCTCCATTAAGGTCTTTGTATTTGATATCACCAGGCTGCGGTGTATATCCTTCAGTGGTAGCACTGCTGTTGATCTCCGCCTGCGTCTGGAACAACCCTTCGGCGATATAGCCAAAGTTTTGGCCCACCCGGGCACCAGTACGTTTCATCCAGTCGTACTGACGGAATACTTCATCCACATACAATACTTTGCTGTTTAAAGAACTGATATTGGCAGACAGGTAAAAACTGAAATCCCTGATTGTTTCCTGGTAGGTCAGCTGCCCTTCCCAGCCGGTGTACTGGTTTTGCCCAATATTCTCATCCGGGTATGTATTGCCAAGCAAGGTGCTGTTCCGGCCACGCTGCATCAGCAGGTCGTAGAATTTGTTTTTGAAGTACTCAATCGAAAAGCCAAGGCGGTTTTTCAGGATGGCACCGTCGATACCAATATTCAGCTTATCGGCCTTCTCCCAGGTAATATTCGGGTTGGCCAAAACCTGCTCGGAGATGCTGGTATTGCCGCTGGCACCGGTACCAAAATAAGTGGTTGCAGCATCAAAGAAGCGCTGGATATAGGTAAAATACCCGGGGTTGTCCCAACCGGTTTTGCCATAGGAGCCAAACAATTTCAGGCGGGAAAGAAAGTTAACATGACTCATAAAGCCTTCCTTTTCCAGGTTCCAGCCGAGACCGAAAGACGGGAAGAAGCCAACTTTGGTAGCGCCATTTACCGGGTAACGGTTAGAGCCATTTGCGCCAAAGGCAGCTTCTACAACATACTTTCCTTTGTAGTTGTACGACAACCGGCCGGAGCCACCCATAATAGTGTAAGGCAGATCGGAGCCACCTACTGAATTATCCCTGTTGACGAGAAAAAGGATATTTACACCGTGCTTTTTCTGGAACACCCGATCGTAACCAATGCTGAGCTCCTCGTAATCGGTACGACCCTGGTAATCGATGGAGTTACCGTTGGCTTGGGTACCATTGGTTCCAAACTGGGTATACGTAACAGGTGTGACAGCAGTATTGGGCTGGTATATTGCAAATGATTTGTTACGGGTAATATTCTCAGACAGGGTGGCATAATAAGCTGCTTTTAACTGCATCCACAACCCTGGTGTGATGCCGTCGAATGTCTTTTTCAGGTACATATTCACCAACATATCGCGTTTGTAATTCTGGCGATAACCCGAACCAATCACCTGTGCCAGCACATTGTTCTGAAACTGCTGGGTTCCGCCAAAACTGCCATTGGGATTAATTGGCGCATAAGCATTCGCGGGTGTATTCAACAGGTTGCTCAAAATAGTGCCGGTAGTAGCGCCCGGTTCATTGCCATTCAAAATACGGCCCAGCAGGTAAATGCCACCGGTCAGTTGAGGCGTGATGCTCACATCCACGTTTGAACGGATCACATAGCCTTTGAAGTTGTTGTTGGTATTATAGGTATTGCTGTCTACTGTTTTGAAAATACCATCCTGGTTCATGTGTTCCAGCGCTACAAAATAGCGGGCAAACTTATTACCACCGGTGGCGCTAAGCGTATAACGCCTGAATGCCGAGCCATTATTGGTTACCAGGTCACGCCAATTTATATTCGGATATTTTATGGGATTCGTTTGATCCCGGTATCCCTGCAGGTCTGCATCACTGTACAATGGTGCCTGTCCATCATTCTTAAGCGCTTCATTATACAGGGTAGCATAGTCGAGAGCCCCGACGGTTTGAGGAAAACCAAGCGATTTTTGGTTAGCAGTTTGTGCAGTAAATGAAACAACTTGCTTATCGGCCCTGCCTTTTCGGGTAGTTACTACTACTGCTCCACCTGAGCCCCTGGTGCCGAGCATTGCTGTACCGAGGGCATCTTTCAGCACCGTTACCGATTCTATTTCCTCCAGGTCGAACTGGGTGAGATTAGCCACCACACCATCCACCACGATCACCGGGGTTTGGCCACGCAACGAAAAGGAAGCGCCATCTGAGCCAGGCAGACCGGCAGATTGAAGCGTATACAAACCGGCAAGCCGACCAGTTAGCGCATTGCGAAAGCTGGTTACCGGGTATTTGATGATCTCGGCATTGTACACTGCCGCATTGGAAGCCAGGTTTAATGAAGGTGTAACCGTAGTGTAAATACGCTGTACCGGCAGCGTCGGGCCTAATTGAATAGCAGTTTCATCAATGCTAAGGGTAATATCCGGCAAAGCAGGTGCGCCGGCTACAACATAATTGATGTTATAACCAGGTGCAGTAATCTTAAGACTGTCGCCTGATGCTGCCTGTATTGTAAAAGCGCCATCGATCCCCGATAACACTATCAAGCCCGTTTTTAAGTTTTGGACTTTGGCACTTGCTACAGGCTGTTTGGTTCCTGTTAATACCTTAGATGAATAACTCTGCAGCGATTGTGCCGTGGCTAATTTAGCTGTAAGCAGCAATGCCACCAGGATAGCAGGCAACCAGATCCTACATCTTGCAAGGCCGATTGTTCGTGGTATTGCCGATACCATTTCCGGCAGGTTTTTTTTCATACGGAAGCAATTTTTTTTGGTTAAAGAGGAAGAAGCAATTTTTCCTACACCGGCGGGCTTATTATACTCCCCCGATAATTGATGCAAGATAATACGGCAAAACCGGGAATTTGAGGGGGGAGATTCTCATATTATGACCTGTAAAATGGTAATATTTTTGAATTTTGCCGCTAAATCGGTGACTATTGGCCGAAAAGAAAAATAACCTGGATTTTTTGACCAGGTGAGATCCAGCGGAAATTTGTATGATCTGCTTTCTATGTTTCGAAAAATCAGCCATCCGGAAGCGAAAGCATACCCCGGTGAAGGAGGCGGCTCACCGATCACAGCCGGCCAATCAATTCTGTTCTTCTTCGCCGAATGCCTCTTTATTAACCCGGTATCCCTTTGAAAAAGCCTTGCGGTATTTCTTGATGTATTCGGAAGGGTTAACTCCGAAAAGTTTATGAAACTGCTCCCGGAAATATTTTACGTTGCTGATACCTACCTGGAAAGCAGTCTCGTTTACATTCTGGTTGGTGTTAATGAGTAACTCCGCAGCCTTACGCAATCGGATATACCTGATAAACGCATTGACAGACTGGCCTGAAATGGATTTTACCTTTTTGTACAGGTTGCTATGGCTCATGCCAATCTCGCTGGCCAGGGTCTTGATGGTGAACTGGTCGTCGTCGAGATGGGCTTCCACGATGGTTATACATTCTTCCAAGAACTTTTTATATTCAGCGGATACTTTCAGATTGCTTTTTTGAAGCGTGATCTCGTTGTAAAAGAAGTTTTGCAGTATGGTACGATTCTGCAAAAGGTTTACCACCCTGGCCACGAGGAGTTCTTTCTCAAAAGGCTTGGTGATATAGTCATCGGCTCCATGTTCTATTCCTTTTAGTTTTGCCTCCGGGGAAAGGCTGCCGGTAAGCAGTATCACGGGTATGTGGCCCAGCGAAGTATCGGTTTTGATGGTTTTGCAAAAGTCCATGCCACTCATGCCGCCCATCACCACATCCGAAATAATCAGGTCGGGCAAATATTCTTTGGCTATTCTCAATCCTTCTTCGGCACTGTTCGCAGAGAACACTTTGTACTTTTCTGTGAAAATAGAAACGATGTATTGCAGCATCTGCTCATTATCGTCCACTACTAAAATACTTGCAGTACCCGAAACCAGGCCTTCCATTTTTTCAACTTCAGTCATTTCTACCTGCTCCGGACCGGCAATTTCAGGTAACAACGTCATTTCCTGGCTCAAGTCTTCCTCCCCAATAAATTCATTTTCAAAATGGTCTTTGTCTTTTGGAAGGCTCAATGTAAATATGGAGCCCTTACCCGGCTCAGAAGTATATTGGATACTACCGTGATGGCTTTCCGCAAAATTCTTTACGAGGTATAACCCGATACCTACACCAGGTCTGGAGACTGATTTCTTATCAACTGCCTGGTAAAATTTATTGAAGATTTTATTCCCCGCCTCCGCAGAGATCCCCGAACCCGTGTCTGAAATAACGGTGATGATATTGGCATCCTTCTCTACTACACTGAAACCAATGGCGCCGCCATCGGGCGTATGTTTCAGGGCATTTGAAAGAAGGTTGTACAATGCGATCTCTATTTTTTGCCGGTCGCCATAAATAAAAAGGTCGTCGGGGCAGGTAAATGTGTAACTGATTTTATGTAGACGTGCTTGCTGTAAGAAGCACAGATATACATCGTGGCACAAAACAGAATAGTTAAGCCTCGTAATCTTTAATTGTCCAGCTTCGCTATCCGCCTTTCGGAACAATAATAATTGGTCGACCAGGTTCAGCAAGCGGCGGGCATTGCGGTAAACAATATTAAGATCGGCATTCTCATCCTTAGCACCCGTGTGCCGCGCCAGTAAGTCTTTAACCGGGTTGAGTATCAATGTAAGCGGGGTACGAAATTCATGGGCAATATTGGTAAAAAAAGAGAGCTTTTTTTCATTTGCTTCCCGTTCATTCCGCGCATTGATACGCGCAATTTTTACGTCATACAACAGTCGTGTTTGCCGGGTTTTGTATTGCACATACACATAAACAGCTCCTAAAACTGTGAGCACATACAACAGGTAAGCCCACCAGCTGCGAAACCAGGGTGGTAGAATAATAATCCTGATCGTAGCTTCCTCCTTACTCCAATCACCATTGGCATTGGTGCATCTCACATGGAAATAGAACGTCCCTTCCTTAAGACGCGTATAGTTGGCCGTCCGTACATTTCCTGCCAGGTTCCAGCCTTTATCCCAACCCTCTAACCAATAGGAATACTGTATTTTGTCGGGAACCGTGTATTCCAGGGCCGCAAAATCAAATGAGAGCACCGCATCATCATAAGGTATCCGTAATTCCCGGATCAGGTTATCACTGGTTTTGGTTACGTAGGCACTGTCGGCCGAAACAGGCCGGCTATTTACCCGAATTGCCGTAAGAAAAACCGGGGGCGTTTGACCACGAAACTGGATGCTGTCTGGATTAAACAGGGTAAAACCCTTGATGCCACCAAAAACCAATTCACCAGAACTTAGCCTTAACGCAGCATTATATAGAAACTGGTTGCTCTGCAAGCCGTCGCTCTGGTAGTAATTTTTAAACGTCTTATCGGCCTTCCTAAACCTTGAGAGACCGTTGAATGTACTTAGCCAAAGGTTACCGCTGCCATCCTCGAGTATATTCAGGACCGAATTATTACATAAACCATCTGCATCGGAATAGCGGGCGGCAATCTTTCCCTGCTTCCGGTCGAACAATATAAGGCCGCCGCCTTCCGAACCCAACCACAGATTGGCGTCACGGTCTTCATAAATTGCCCGCACCGGCTTCCCGATCTCGTAGTATTGATGTTTCCCGCTAAGCTTATCTACCTGCATCAATTGATAGGAGTTTCCCGCCCACAGTTTTCCGGAAGCGTCTTCATGGATTGAAATCAGGTCTGTAAGTTCCGAATCAAACATTTCAAACTGGTTTCGCTGCCGGTTAAACCGATACAGGCGGCCATTGGAGAATGTGGTTGCCCAGAGATTTTTATCCCTGTCTTCGTATACCAGCCAGGCATTTTTATTTTCCTCGTTGGGGTTGATACATTTATAATGCTCAAATACGCCCGATCCATCGCGATACCGGTCGACGCCACCACCATAAGTGGCGATCCACAAAGCGCCTTCATAATCCTGGCATATACTGGTGATCAGGTTGCTGTTTAAAGAACTGGGTTCGCCGGGTTGGTGCCGGAAATTCGTAAAGCGGTTCGTAGCACGGTTCCATTTGCTCATACCCCCGCCATCGGTGCCGACCCAGAGATTTCGTGCTGTGTCTTCATAAAAACACGACACAAAATTGTATATCAGGCTTTGTGGATCTGTGGAATTATGGGCGATTGACTGAAAGCGTTTCCCCGTAGCATCTATCACGTTGATTCCGCCTTTTAAAGTACCGATCCACTTTCGTGATTCCCGGTCTTCGTAAACTGCGAAGACTGACTCGCTGCTCAGCATACCCGGCGATTGCCCCGATAAAATATAATCCATTTCGCCGGTTGCAGTATTTAAAATATCGATCCCCCCACCTTCAGTGCCAATCCACAGCTTGCGGTCTTTTGTAAAAAAAAGTTGAGCAACAGTGTTGGATGTTAGCTGGCCGGGTGCATCTTCATAAGCACGGGTTAGAGCCTTAGATTGGATACCGTACCGGTATAATCCACTAGTACTACCTATCCAGACAGACCCGACATCATCGCATTTTATTGAATATCCCGTTCTGACGCCACTATTTACCAACACAATCTTACCGGTGGCATAGTCATAGGTACAAAGTCCAAAATCCCCTAAAAAAAGCCATACCCGCTGCTGTTCGTCTATTGTGCATGATTGCACATTATACAACAGTGCCTGTGAACCCGCGGCATCATAAGGCACCTGTACCGCTACGGTGGTACCGGCTTTCCTTACGAGCAAGCCCCGGCCGTTCGTGCCAATAAAAATATTTCCCTTTTTATCGCCCTGGATGGTGTTAACATTAACCGTTATCTTTTCCACCCTCTTCGTCTGCCATGGTGTGAACCAGGCTGGCGAAAACCGCAAGCTCAGGGCATTATAGATACCAATCCCTTGTCCGGTGCCCACCCACAGGTTGTTTTGCTGGTCCTCAAAAATGGTATAGATATAATTGTGCGGCAGCGAACTGGTATCATCCATCTTATTCCGGAACACTTTAAAGCTGTACCCATCATAGCGGTTCAGACCGTCGTAGGTACCAAACCACATAAACCCATTATGATCCTGGTAAATGCAGCGTACCGAATTATTCGACAATCCCTGCTCAATTCCCAGGTATTTAATGTTTGCAGGGTATGCTACCGCCAGCTGGCTGAATAGGATGCAGCAGGTAAAAAAGAAGAGTTTTGGTATGGAAAAGCCGGCAGTACTCATATAGCATTACTCGAACAGCATAGTTAATGTATATCTCTTAACCCGATAATTTTTTGTAAGCTTTGCTTTCCACTGTTCATCAACGGTTGATGAAATTCAGATTTTCTGCAAGCATGTGAAATAAACCTTATCGATCCGGAGTGAATTATTTCCCGATACAGAACTTGCTGAAAATAAAATCCAGTTGGTCTTCATGCGTTATCTGCCCCGTGATCTCACCAAGATAATGAAGGCATTGGCGAATATCGAGTGATAACAAATCGCCGGAGATATTGACTTCGAGACCATGCACCACCTCCATTAAACTTTGTGCCACTTTTTGCAGGGCTGCGTAATGCCTGGCATTGGTCACGATGGTATTCTCTGTTTCTATACTGCCTGAAATGGCGGCACCATAGAGATAGTCTTTCAGTGTATCCACACCATTGCCAGCTTTCGCCGCTATCATTAATGCCCCCGGGTATAACAACTTCAGCTTGCCGAGGTCTTCTTTGGATAGCAGCAAATCTGTTTTGTTCAATACATGGATAAATGGCTTGCCGGTTTGAAAAATTTCGTTGTACAATGCATCTTGTTTTCCTTGCTGGCCGGCTACAATAATTGCGTCCTCGATCAACAACACAACATCAGCCTGGTCCAGTTTCTCACGACTTTTTTCCATGCCCATCGTCTCAATGGCATCACTTGTATGTTGCCGTATACCAGCCGTATCTATCAGTCTGAAAAGGATGCCATTGATATTAAGCACCTCTTCTATGGTATCACGGGTAGTGCCGGCAATGTCGCTCACAATTGCACGATCTTCCTTCAGGAGTGCATTTAGCAACGTGCTCTTACCAGCATTGGGTTTACCGATAATGGCTACCTGTACGCCGTTCTTTATCGCGTTTCCGAGCCGAAAAGAATCAATGAGCTGGTGCGTAGACTGAGTGAGTTCGTCCACCAGGTTTTTCAGCTGGGTGCGGTCAGCAAATTCCACATCTTCCTGGCTGAAATCCAGTTCCAGTTCAATTAAGGCACTGAATTTTATTAACTCCTCACGCAAAACTTTAAGGTCTTTGCTGAAACCACCACGCATGTGTTTGAGAGCAGTCTGTTGCGAGGCGGCGGAGTTGGCTGCTATCAAATCGGCAACACTTTCAGCCTGTGCCAGGTCGAGCTTACCATTTAAAAAAGCCCGTTGGGTAAACTCACCGGGTTTTGCAAGTCTGGCGCCCATATTGGTGCAGGCATCCATTACCTGCCCCATAACATAAGCTGAGCCATGGCAACTGATTTCTATTACATCTTCTCCTGTATAGCTCCTTGGGCTTTTGTACAACGAAACCACCACCTCATCAAGCAATACATTCCTGTATTTCAGAAATCCCACGTGTAAAGTATGACTGCTTTGCTGCAATAAATTTTTTGACGGAAAGAGTTCGTTGATAATATCTAACGCCTTATTCCCACTGAGGCGTATGATGCCGATAGCACCTACCCCCGGAGGTGTGGCAATTGCTACTATGGTATCGTCCCAACCTGATAATGTTCCTGTCATAGGCGATAAAAATACTAATAACCTTGCTGGTTGGTTACAGGTTCACTGGCAAGACGCTAAAATCATTTCCAAAAAAAATCCCCCGACGCGTCGGGGGATCAAAAATCTATTCTTCACCTTGAAATTTACTGTAATTGGAAAGTAACTGTCTGTACAAAGCGATAGGTTACTTTACGGCCATTTTGTTCAGCTGGTTTCCATTTTGGTCCTTTCTTGATGATACGAACGGCTTCATCAGCCAATCCATCTCCGGGATCGTTCAAGGCCTGTACTTCGGAAATACCACCCTCTTTATCCACAACCATCTGCACTTTTACAACACCTTGCGTACCATTGTCCTGTGCTGCATCCGGATATTGAAGGTTCCGTTCCAGGTAGCGACGCCATCCATCAAGACCACCAGGAAATTCTGCAGGAACCTCCACTTTGGTAAAGGTTTTATCATAGTCTTCGGTATCCACCTTCGGAGCTATTACTTCGCCGGTTCCTTTTTCAACAGGAGGTGCCACAACACCTTCATCTTTGATACCTTCCTGGTTTACAACACCAATCTTGGCTTCCTCCAGTTTTTCTACTTCAGGCGGTTTTTCGTCTTCTTTAACCTCTTCATCTTTTACAATCTTTGGAGGTGTAAACTTGGCCATTTCAATTTTCGGAGGTTCCGGCATTTTTGGTGGCGGTGGTGGAGGTGGTACATCCGGCTTTTTTTCCGGTGCTTTCACCTCTTCCAATATAACTTCCTGCTCTACAACCAGGTTCTCATTCTTATTTTTCCCCAGTACATTAGCGAGTACTGAACCAAGGAAAAACAATAACAGTACCGAACCGGTTACAATTAAAGCTGTAGCAAGCCGCCTGTTATAGGCCTTGCGTAGCTGGTAAGCACCATATTCTTTATTCCTGCCATCGAAAAGGATGTCCAGGAAGTCGGCACTTAAAATTTTATTTGCATCCATTTTGTTTCGCTTTACTTGTTAAGATTCACCATGCTTCGTTTTCCATACCGTATCAGCAATTATTTATTTTGTAGTGGGTGTAGCTGCAGGTGCCCCACCAGCACCCTCTGTTGCCTTAATTAGCATCACTTCGGGTTCAGCAATATCCACCAGGGCATAACGCTTGATCACATTGATCGTCATTTCATCCAAAACATCCACTACATCTTTAAAGGTAGCTTCTTCTCCTGGTTTAATTACGATTACGAGATCCTGGGGGTTTGTGCTGGCTTTTTTATCCAAAATTATCTGCCTGATGCCCTGGAAACTACCGCTTTTAAAATTTGATCCGTCTGTGGCGAGGATTCCTTCATAATAATAAACGGTACGATCGCGGGCCAGGAGCAAGGTTAAAGCACCAGACTCTTTGGCTTTATTTTGTTCTTCGGGCTTGTCTGTGTCCTTAGGTAAGTACAACACCATAGCTGTTTGTTCACTCATGGTAGTCGTAAATACAAAGAATGTAATTAACAAAAAGCCCAAATCCACCATAGGGGTAAGGTCCACCCTAGTCGACATTTTTTTCGCTTTCTTAACGCCGGGGCCTTTTTTATGTCCACCACCCGACGAGGTATCCATTTCTGCCATGATTATATGGGTTTAAATGGTAAAAAATATTGTTTACATCCCTCCGTCTACGACTTTGGTTTACTGCTCTTTTCCTTATACAATGCGGAGCTCGGATCGAGGCCTTCCTGATTGGTTATGATATTAAACTTCATCAGGTCGTTCTTCTTAAACGCATCAATTACATTTTTAAAAACCGTGTATTTGGCCAGTCCATCCCCTTTCAACAGAAGGTTGATTTTACTGCCCTGGTAAATCGCTACTGTAGATGCCAACCAATCTTTCAATTGATTATTAGTGGAGTCTAAAGCTGGAATACCAGGCAGTTTTTCACCCGTCTGATTTTCTTTACTTGAATTAAGGAAAGACTTCATAGCCAATAAAGGTGTTCCAAAAACCTCTGCACTGTTCACCTTTTCCAATTCTGAAGGTGAAAGCTGCAGACTAAACCTCGTATTGAGGTCTTTTACAATGTCCATCCTTTTTGCTTTATCCTCAAACGCAAGAAACACTTTTCCGTCCTTTCCTATAGTAACCGTTACTTTATCTTTTGCGTCTACTTTCGTACTGGATACAGAACTTGGTATCATCACCTTCACCGCCTCTGGCGGCTTGGTCTTCGTTGCAAGTATGAAAAAAGAAAGGAGCAGGAACGCAACATCACACATGGCAGTCATGTCAATAGTCGTACTCTTACGTGGTAGTTTCGCTCTTCCCATGATAATTAATTTACGATTTTAAAAAAACTAAGATTCACTCTGTCAGCATTTCCACACAATATTATTTGTACAGGCTTGCAAAACTTTGGGTAAGTGTGAACCCACTCTCATCAATACCGTAAGTGATACCATCAATCTTAGTGGTAAATACATTGTACATAATAATGGCAATAGCTGATGTACCGATACCAAGTGCGGTATTATACAAGGCCTCAGAAATACCAATTGACAATGTGTTGGCTGCGTCTCCTCCGCCTTCACCTTCGCCCAATGCACCAAAAGATTTGATCATACCCAATACCGTTCCCAACAAACCAAGCAACGTGGCAACAGAGGCGATAGTAGAGAGAAAAACGAGGTTTTTTTCCAGCATAGGTAATTCCAATGCAGTTGCTTCTTCTACTTCTTTTTGTATACCCAATACTTTTTGGTCGGTCGTTAATTCATGCTCTGACATCATTTCTTTGTACTTACGTAAACCAGCTTTCATTACGTTACCAACACTACCTTTTTGCTTGTCGCACTCTGCCAAGGCTGCATCTACATTCTTGTTGGCAAGATGGTACTGCACTTTGCGAATAAATTCTGCAATATTTCCTTTACCCGACGCTTTTGAAATAGTCATAAAACGCTCAATTACAAAAGTTACCACGGTGAGCAGACAGCCGATAAGAAGAGGTACGATGATACCGCCCAAATACATCTTTGCTAAAGCTCCTATAGGTCCATCATGTTTTGGAGCGAACCAATGACTGGCATTTGTATCAGGCTTGCTGAAATTTGACGGTGATCCAATAATAAATCGCCAAATAATGTATCCTGCAAGGACACAGAGAATTGGAGCAAGCAGGGAAATAATGTTGCTGCTCTTTTTAGGTTGCACACTGGTTGACTTTGCAGAGGTTGCAGTTGCAGTCGGTTTGTTTTCTGCCATGATTGTTGGTTTTTAGTTTGACAATTCAAGTTTTTGGTTACAAAATATTCGGGGTCACAATTCTACACAAAAAACAGGTCATAAAAACAAGCCCTTGTGCAATTTTTTTTCTTAACGCGTGCAACTGATGTGTTTTACGTTGGATATTACACACAGAAAACGTTTGCGTAGCGTTGATTTTATTTGACTTTATTCTGCGCGCTGGGGTAAACCATTCTTCTCATCAGTCTTTACCACAGACTGAAATTATTGTAAAATACCAATCTTCAATACATTCAACCAATTAAATAATTCTTTGTTCCGGCAGGAAACTGCTTTGGAACCAACCATTATCTTCACCGATTCAGTTTAAAAAAAACAAAAACCCTGTATGAAGCATTTATTGAAACCATTAATGGTTTGTTCATTGTTTGCTGTTGTCTCAGCGGCCAGGCTGTCAGCACAACCCAAGCCACCAACACCAGGTACGGGCGGAACGACACCCGCCGCACCTGGTAGTGCAACAGCTACCCCGCCAAAAGCCGGGCCCAAACCTTATAAAGAAGTGATCACAGACAAAGCCATTTCTCAAAAAGGCATGTTTACGGTACATAAGGTAGAAGACAAGTATTATTTTGAATTACCATCGAATTTGATAGGCCGCGAAATCCTGGTAGTGAACCGCGTATCTAAATCTTCCATCGAAAGCCAAAAAGCATTTAATGGATATGCAGGCGACCAGATAGGCGAAAATGTTATCAGTTTTGAAAAAGGTCCGAACAACAAAGTTTTTCTGAAAAACATTTCATTCAGTGTTATTCCATCAGATAGTACCAAGCCCATGTATAAATCTGTGAAGAATAGTAATATACAGCCCATTGCTTTGGCATTTGATGTAAAAGCATGGGTACCGGATAGTCTTGGCGGTGGTGCAGTGATAGAAATTACCGACAATATTACAGCTGACAATGAAATTTTTGGTTTTGCAAGTTTTGCTAAATCGCAGTTCCAGGTAGGTAGCTTCCAGGCTGATAAATCTTATGTGTTATCAGTAAAGCCTTACCCTATTAATATTGAAATAAGAACTGTAAAAACTTTTGCCAAAGCAGGCGGCGGCGGCCAGGGTTTCCCCGGTGCGCCACCAAGTGCACCCAGCCAGGCCACCGTTACGCTAGAAATGAACAGTTCATTATTACTGTTGCCTGAAAAACCAATGAAGCCAAGATATGAAGATAACAGGGTTGGTTATTTTAGTACCGGGTTTACCGATTTTGATGCTAACCCACAAGGTGTAAAAAACATCAGTATGATTGCCCGTTGGAGACTGGAGCCAAAACCAGAGGATATGGAAAAATATAAGCGTGGCGAATTGGTAGAACCCATCAAACCTATCGTGTATTATATTGACCCGACTACTCCCAAAAAATGGGTGCCTTACCTGATACAAGGCATCAACGACTGGCAGGTAGCTTTTGAAAAAGCTGGTTTTAAGAATGCCATCATGGGTAAAGAAGCCCCAACTAAAGAACAAGATAGCACCTGGAGTCTTGAAGATGCCCGCAACAGTGCTATCATTTACAAACCATCTTCTGTGGAAAATGCGTACGGTCCAAGTGTGCCGGATCCACGCAGTGGCGAAATCCTGGAAAGCCATATCGGCTGGTTCCATAATGTAATGAAATTATTAAGGGACTGGTATATGATACAAGCCGGAGCCATTGACCCACGCAGCCACAAAATGGTTTTTGATGATGAACTGATGGGTCAACTTATCCGCTTCGTATCGAGTCACGAAGTTGGCCACACATTAGGCCTGCCACATAATTTTGGATCAAGTGCAGGTGTACCGGTAGAGAACCTCCGCAACAAGGCCTGGGTAGAAGCGAATGGTCACACACCGAGTATTATGGACTATGCCCGCTTTAACTATGTAGCCCAGCCCGAAGACAACATTGGCCCGGCAGGTATTTACCCACGTATAGGAGAGTACGATAAATGGTCGATAGAATGGGGATACAGGTATATACCGGAAGCTAAAACCGCAGAAGAAGAAACGCCTATTCTTGACAAATGGATAGAAGCTAAAGCAAACGATAAGCGTTATTATTATGGTCGCCAGGGCCAGCCAGACGATCCCCGTGATCAAAGCGAAGCTATAGGTGACAACCCCATGAAGGCTTCTACTTATGGTATCAAAAATCTGCAACGTATTGTTCCGAATTTAGTAAATTGGACAAAGGAACCCAACGAAGATTATACTGCTTTAAGTGAAGTGTACGGCCAGGCTGTAGGCCAGTTCCGCAGGTATATCGGCCATGTATGCTATAATTTTGGCGGTGTGTACGAAACATTAAAAAAGAACAACCAGGCTGGTGCGGTTTACGAATACGTGAGCAAGGCTACTCAAAAAGAAGCAGCAGATTTTATCAGCAAACAAGTATTTACGACGCCTACGTGGCTGATCAACAAAGACGTTACTGATAAAACAAATATCAACCCTATCACCACCATTTTAACCACGCAGGAAGCTGCTCTTTTCAGGATGCTGAGCACTGCTACGATGAATAAAATGTTGAATGCAGAAGCCGCAATTGGTACACAGGCTTATACTGTTACTGATTTGTTGGGCGATTTAAAACAATCGGTGTTTACTGAATTAACCACTAAAAAACCAATTGATGTTTACCGCAGGAATTTGCAAAAATCTTATGTGGAAAGATTGAATGCAATTATTAGTCCCGCTCCTGCTCCAACTGGTATCACTATCAGTTTTGGTAATGCAGCTCCGACTTTGGATGTTAAAAAGGGCGATATACTTTCTTATCTGAAAGGTCATGCTAAAGAATTGAAAGCAGCGATTGATGCAGCAGCGGTGACCGTTACTGACAAGGCAAGCAAATACCATCTCCAGGATCTGAGCGACAGGATTGGTAAAACGCTGAATCCTTATAAATAAGTCAATGGGTTAATAGTCTTTGGTCATTGATGACTCAAATAAAAAACAGGTACTTCGTAAATGAGGTACCTGTTTTTTTTGACCTCAGGAGAAGGATATAATCAGCTTTCGCCTCTGCATGCCACCCCTGGTTTTGCCTGCCGGCAAAACCTGTCCCCGCCGGCGGGGAATAATGATGCAGTGCCACTAAGCGAATTTATAACCCTGTTAGTTCTCCAATACGTTTTTCCCGGGGGCATTTAACTGGTGCCAGTTTTTGTAAAGGTCCAGCACTTTTTGGGGAGCGTAGGTGTGCCAGCCATACCCATCCCGTCTTTCCCTTTCCACTTCGGCTAAAGAATAGACAATTTTACGGTCGCGGTTACAGAACATGGGTCTATGCGTTTTCAATTCGTAGTATCGTGTCCAGATCGGGGGTGCTGTTGGGTCGGTTACTACTACTTTATCTGTTTTGGAGATGGTGTATTTTGTTGTATCTACTGGTGCCTGGATGGTCTTCACCCTTGTATTCATAATCTTCGATTCGTTAAACCAGGCCACCGCATTTTGAACGGCATTGATAATTTTCTTGTCCGGGTTTTTTATGTTCATCAGGAGTAATACCACATCGGCACTTTCGCCATTACAAATGGATGGTGGTTCAAAAGCTCTTGCCCAGGCAGGTTGGAGCGTTTTGTCATCATGCTGCTGGCACCAGGCGGTAGGGCTGGCGTTGTCTGTGATCTGGGTATTGATGATGCAGTCGAGCCCTTTTTCAAACGCTGCTTTCAGTTTGCTACGCCGGTCGTTCTCAATAAAACTGAACCATGGTTTTGCATCGTTGATATTTTTTAATACACCCATAATGCCTGTAAAAACATCGTCGTTGTAAGTGATGTATTTACTGTAATCTTTCATTAGGGGAAAGTATTGCGGCCAGCCGCCATTGGCATACTGTGCTGACAGTATAAAATCAAGACCTTTGAGACAGGCAACTTTATACGCTTCATTTTTTGTGGCGGTGTACACTTTGGCCAGGCACTCCACGTGCGACCATGTAGTACTGTTGTCGAAAGTGGTATTTAGAATATGTTTTACTTTTCGTAGCGAATCCTTTTGTGCGTCTGTAAGTATTGCCTGGATATCGTAGTTCTTGGGCCAGCCTCCATTGTCTTTCTGGTAAAGCAATATGTTATCTGCGATCGCCGCAATTTCATCGGGTTTATACTTTGGCTGATTGGGTTTGGGAACAATCACATTTCCCTTTTCAAAAATGTCGTACCAGTGATGGGCCGCATCTGCAAAAGGCCTGGTATCTATAGATTTGTAATCGCTGCCCTGGGCATGTGTTTGGTTACAGAGCATCCATAAAATACCCGGGAAAAACCCAACCAATAAAAATCTTTGCAGTATCCTTGAAATCGTCATGAGAATTGTTTTACCGTAAAAAATCTAGGCCGGTTTACCAAGGATCTTGATGATATCCATTATGGCCTTTTTTGTTCCCTCAAAATAATTTCCGTTTTTAAAAGAAGGGATCATACTCTTGTCTATTATGGACTGGACTTTTTCGTTCGTTAATATCTGTATTACACCTTTACCGGTTTCAATTCTTACCTGGCGATTGGCTTTGGAAAGAATAATTCCGACACCGTTGTTTTTTTCCTTTTCGCCAATGTGCCATTGATTAAATAACCGGAATGAATATGAAGCCAGTGAATCTTTTGGGTAATAAGAAGCAGGCACAGTAGCAATGGCAATTTCGTTACCGGTTTGTTGTTTATGCGCAATGATGATACTATCAAGGTTCGTCATTTCATCCCTTGTAAATATGCCTTCGAAATCATTCACCCAACCTTTTGGTTCCGGAAAATAATATTCAGGAGCAGCATTTTTTGCCACCGCCTGCAAGCTATCTGTAGTTTGTATGGTATCTTTTGTAACAGACTTTTCTTTTGGCCCCGGTTGGTTGCAAGCACCCAGCAACACGAGCAGAAAAACAGGAAGATATTTGTTCATGTATGTAAAATGAGACTTGTTGCAGAATTGAAATAAGATGGGTCAGATGCTATCCTAATCCGACGAGGAACTGCCGGATGAAGAATCAGAGGAACTACTTCCACTGTCAAAAGAGGAACTACTGTCAAAGCCTGATGAAGAGGAACTGCTATCGTCCCACCTGCCACTGGCTCCGGAACCTTCGGTTTGCCCACCGCCAAAGCCTCCGAATGAATTGTTGTCGCCGGTTTCCCGGTCAGAACCCGAATCCATTATGGTTGGATTGTGTGCAGTTGAAGTAAAATGATCCTGCTGGTGATGATTATCGGGCGTGTAGGATGGATTATTGTGATCCCATGTAGTGCCACTTGAGTTATTCGAATAGGTGCTCTGCCGGGATGGTTTGAACAGGTTCAAAAGCCATTGAAAAAAGTTCATGTTCATTTTTATTACATGTGGAAAATTCTTCAGTCGCATCCAACATTCCCTATTCGTACCGTAAAGCCACAATAGGATCCAGCCTGGCTGCCTTTCGGGCCGGGTAATATCCTGCACCAAGACCGGTGAGAAAGCAAATAATAATACCCATGATGACCCAAAACCAGGGAATAATAAAACCGGTACCCAATGCCAGCCCAATGAGGTTTCCACCCATTACCCCCAGCACAATGCCGATGACGGCACCCATGCTGCTGATGATAACGCTTTCAAACAAAAACTGCTGACGCACAATTTTTTTGGTGCCACCTAATGCTTTTATCAGGCCCACTTCCTTTGTGCGTTCGGTTACTGCTACCAGCATAATATTCATCAGACCAATGGCGGCACCCATGAGCGTTAAAAAACCGATGATAACCGTTACACCGCTGATGCCTGCCAGGAAACCAATAAAGGTTTCAGCGAGTGCATCGCTTTTATCTATGTAAAAGTTGTCGTCTTCTTCCACATCGAGTTTGCGGATGGGTCTGAAGGTACCCGTGGCCTGCCCTACCGCATCGTCCATGAGCTTGTAGTCTTTTACCATAATACCAATGCTAAACGAAGATCCAGCTGTGGGTAGCCGCCGGGCATTGTTGTAGGTACTGATCACTACATTATCCAGGTTTAAAAAAGCACTTGCTCCTTTGGGTTTCATTACAGCAATGACCCGGTATGGGAGGTTATTTATTTTGACTATTTTATCCAATGCCTGCAGGCCATTTCCTTTGAAAAGCTTGGTCACCATTTCGTTTCCGAGGATGCAGACGTTGCGGCCGGTCTCCACATCCAGGTCGCTGAAATTGCGGCCTGCTGCTATCGTATAGCCGTTGAGGGCCAGGTAATTTTCGTCGCCGCCCTGGAGGCTTACGGTTGGGTTGGTGCTGATTGCGGTTTGATTGCTCACATACATCACCGTGGTGTTGTTGCCACCCCTAAGCGAGATACTTACTGTAGCGGGATATTTAAAGCGTTCTTTAAAAGCCCTTGCTTCCTGGTAGCTGATGACCCGGCCTTCGTTGGAGGAACGTCGTTTCAGGTTTAATTTATTGGTTTTGGTGACCGACCGGTTTCCTCCGCCCATCCTGAATTGACGGTCCCTGAAACGAATGCTGAATGCATTGGCACCCATGGTGCTAAAACTTTCCCGCAGGCTCTGGTTCATGGCTTCAATCGAGGTAATGATCACCATCAATGCCATGATACCCAATGCAATAATCGCCACTGTGATACCGGTACGTAGCTTATTGCCTTTGATGGTTTGCCATGCTAATTGAAAGGAATCAGTAAATCGCATATAGAAGTAAAGATAAGACCAACACCATTCAGGATTTATGATTTCGGATTTGTGTTTTTGGGTCGCTGTCAGGGCTGGTTTTCGCCCTGACGGGGTTTAGGGTCGTTAAGAAAAATATATGGTGCAGGATTAGCGGAGGCGACGCTCCGTTCATGGCTTGTACTACTATCGGCTTGCCGACATTCTAAAATCGTTTATTATTTCTGGGCTCGTAAAACCCTGAAGGGCGAAAGCCAGCCCTGTCAGGGTTACTTGAAATTTATAAATTAATAGTTTGGTGCTGAGCGGGTATCACCACATCGTAAAAGCCTTTGCTGAGCAGTTTTTCACGGAAATCCTGCTGCACATCGTATTCGCCGTGTACTAAAAACAACTTTTTTACCTGCTTTTTATCCTGGCAAGCCAGAAACTGGAAAAGGTCGTTGTAATCGCCGTGGGCACTCATGCTTTTCATTTCGCCTATTTCTGCATGTACTTCGTGGGGAATGCCAAAAATGTTTACTTCCTTTGGATGGAGCTTCAGCCGTCCACCGAGCGAATTGGGTTCGCAGTAGCCCACCATTAAAATCGTGTTGCGGCTGTTTTCGATATTGTTGCTGATATGGTGTTTTACCCGTCCGGCATCTGCCATGCCGCTGGCACTTATGATGACACAGGGCGCTTTTCTAAAGTTGAGCAGTTTGCTTTCATCCACCGTCTTGGTAAACTTTAGTCCTTTAAAAGCAAAGGGGTCATTATCTGATTGCAATATTTTTTTCAACCTGTCATTAAAATTTTCGGGATGGTTTTTTACCACCGCAGTTGCTTCACTACTTAATGGGCTATCGACTATGTAATCAATATCTGGCAGGCGATTTTCCAGTTCCAGTTGGTTAAGGGTATACAGCAGTTCCTGGGTACGGCCCACACTAAATGCAGGAATGATAAGTTTGCCCTTTTTTTGAAGACAGGTCTTGGTAATCCAGTCCAGGAGTGCATCCGGTGAGGTTGCTGTTTCATCGTGTAACTTATTGCCATAGGTACTCTCCAGCAAGATAAAATCGGCCTGGGGAAAAGTCTCAGGACTGCACAAAATAGCGTCGCGATATCTTCCTACATCGCCGCTGAACGTAATATGGGTGGTTTTGCCCTCTTCAAAAATTTTCAGGTGCACGCAGGCACTGCCTATAATATGCCCGGCATCTGTAAACATTACTTCCACACCTTCAAGGATGGTTGTCCATTGATGGTAAGGAACAGGCTCCAGGTATGGGATGGCTGCGATGGCATCTGCTTCAGTATACAGCGGATCAATATAAGGGCGGCCTTCAGCAGCACGTTTTTTGTTGACATACTTCGCCTCATTTTCCTGTATACCGCCACTGTCTTCCATTAATATCGCTGCCAGGTCACGCGTGGCGGGGGTACACCAGATTTTCTTATTGAAACCGTCTTTTACCAATTTGGGTACCAGCCCGCAATGATCAATATGTGCATGGCTTAGCACCATTACGTCCAGGTCGGCAGGGTCAAAACCGAAGTCTTTATTGAGCACATCACTTTCTTTACCCAAACCCTGGAACAAGCCGCAGTCCAGCAAAATTTTCTGACCATTTTTTAAAGTGATAAGGTGCTTCGAACCGGTAACTGTACGAGCTGCGCCGTGGAAGGTAATTGTCATAAGCAAGTTTAAAAATGTGGAAAATATTAAAATGTGGAAATGTGAGAAATGTGGAAATGTGGAAATGATATCAATGTGCAAATATGCAGATTTGCAAATGAGCAAATGGATTTGGTGACAGATGGTGTTTGAACTGTAGCTGACAAAGTGGTCTTCATTTGCACATCTGCACATTTGCGCATTTGCTAATTGGTTTTTACTTTAAACGACCAGGTGACTTTAAACTCTGAAATCAGGTCGCCTGCTTTGTTCTTACCGATGCTGAGGCATTCTACGGCCTGGCCCTCTCCTGTTGTCTTGCTTTTTTCAATAGCTGCTTTAATGGCTTCCCCGCTGCTGCAGGTAAAATAAATACGCTCTGTGGCCTTTTTAAAATAGGCAGCTTCCAGTTTTACCACCAACATACTTACCGGCGGACTGGATTGGTAAATATGTCCCAAACCCAACATTCCGGTACTCATTTCGGCAGCCATGGCCTGGCAGGCAAAATAGGTGCTCTTAAACGGGTTCTGGCTCAGCCATTTATAAGGAACGCTGGTTACACATTCCGCCGGATTAATGCTGCGAAGCCGTACACCGCAAATAAATGCGCTGGGCAGTTTGGTAAACAGGAACAAGCCAAACTTAAACTTATTGGCCGTTAACTTTTGAAAAGCGGCAAAAGACATCTTTTGATTTTTGATTTCGGATGTGTGATTTATGAAATACTGGCAACCGGGTACGTTTTTTGATAAATTTCCAAACAAATCTAACTGTTTCGCTTCGTGTATTCTTTCATTGGCATTTTAACCCCGAATCTTGTTTTCTTTCCGTGTAGTTCTCTATATTGCAATGCTCCAAAAATATTAAAGTGAAGATTGAACTTCTATTACGCCAGTATCTGTATAACCACAAGACCGTTACCTATCCCGGCATCGGCAAACTCGTATTTGGTTCCAATGCCCAATTGCCGGATTCACTGGAAAAGGGTGAGGCCTTTCCCTTGCAGGATCTCAACTTCAGCTTTAACCTGAATGAACCCCTGGACATGGATTTTGTTGCTTTTGTTTCATCTCAAACCGGGAAAATAGCACCGCTGGCTATGGCCGATGTTGAAAGTTATTTCATGCTCAGCAAGCAATTCATCAATATCGGAAAATCGTTTGTGGTAGAGGGTATTGGCTCGGTGGACAAGCAGGACAATGGCAGTTTTGCCTTTACCCCCGGATATTTTTTACCCGTTAGTGAAGCAAGCGCTGCCCCACACAAACCTTTAAAAATAAGGGAAGCGGTACCCGTAATGCCTAAGACGGATACTAAAAAAACGTCTCCTACCCTGAATAAGAAACCCATCATGCTAATCATTGGTATTCTATTGTTAGGGGTAGTGATCTATGGTATTTACCGCATTGCTTTTGCAAAAAAAGAGAATGCGCCTGGCGACAAGCCTGTTACAGCGGTAGATACGACTGCTGTACTTCCGATAGACACGCTGAATGCAGTGAGGCCTTCGCTACCAGTTTCGGTGGGTGCAGGCTATAAGGCCATTGTAGACCAACGCTTTAGCCGTGCGGCAGCCAACGTAAGAGCAGCAAAACTCAAGAGTTTTGGCCACGATGCACAGGTTGATTCCATTTCGCCCTCCAACTTTCTCATTTATATTCCCGTGAAGGATACCACGGTATCGGTGGATAGTTTGCAACTGATCAAGATAAATGGCAAACGGCCAAGGTTTGTCCCGATGCAATAAGCCTTTATACTTAGCAAGGCTCAAAAGTCATTGGGTCATTAAGTCATTAGTCATTGAACTATCATGCGCTAAACCAATGCAAATCAATGACCTATTGACCATTGACCTAATGACCCGGCATTCACACTTTTATCCCTTGCTAACTATCATAACCCAGCTAGTATGAAAAAATCGCAACCCTGGATTTGGCTATACGGATTGGCATTATTGGGAGACATTACCGGCATCTCTGCAGGCATTGATTACTTGCATGTATTTTGTAAACCGCTCCTGATGCCCCTGCTTTTCTGGGGCTTATTTTCCAATAAAAAGGAAATAGCAGGAACTCCGTGGCCTTTTATAGCCGCAGGGCTATTTTTTAGCTGGGCAGGCGACTTGTTTCTGCTCTACGAAGCCAGAAATCCTAATTTTTTTATAGGTGGGCTGGCCTCTTTTTTACTGGCTCATATTTGCTACATTATCTATTATTTTAAGTGCGGGGCATCATTGGGTGTTGCTGTCAGGAAACATGGTGTTTGGTTGATGGCCGCGGTGGCTTATTCGGTGGGATTGGTGGCTTTATTATGGCCGAAACTGGGTGGATTACTAATACCTGTTATCGCGTATGCTGTTGTATTGACCCTGATGCTAATTGGCAGTATTGCTGCCATGGCGGGTGTTTCTAAAAAGTCATCCCTGCTGTTTGTTGCCGGCGCTATAGCTTTTGTACTAAGCGATTCGGCCCTGGCTATCAATAAATTTTACCATCCTATTGCTTTCGCAGGTGTGCTTATCATGATCACTTATGGAGCTGCCCAGTTGCTGATAACCACAGCAGCGATCAATAACAAAACCGAACAATAACCAGCATATTTCATGGGTTGAAATACCGTCGGTAAATTTAAAATCCCAACCCGACTGAGGTTAGGTCGAGATGCTAAAAATCAAAAATCCGAAATCAAAAATCGCAAATCAAAAATGGCCATCAAGACACCTCATTATTTACAAAAAGGCGATACTATTGGGATTGTGTGCCCGGCCGGAGCTATGCCTGCGGCTAAAGCCGAAACCTGCATTAAGATATTAAAGCAATGGGGGTATAAAGTAAAAATTGGCAAGACCCTTGGCCATGAGTTCAACTATTTTTCCGGCACGGACGAAGAGCGCCTCGCTGACCTGCAAACCATGCTGGACGATAAAGAGGTAAACGCTGTTCTTTGCGGACGTGGTGGCTATGGAACCAACCGGATTATTGATGCCATCAACTGGAAGGCTTTTAAGAAAAATCCCAAATGGGTGATTGGTTTCAGCGACATCACGGTGCTGCACAATTATCTTTTTACCAAACTGAACACCGCTTCGATGCATGCACCCATGGCGGCAGCCTTTAATGATGAAGGTTTTAAAACACCATATGTTCAATCACTGAAGAAAGCGCTTAGCGGGAAACTGGCCAGCTATAAAACAGCCGCCCATGCTTTTAATAGAAGAGGCGAAGTGAGTGGCCTGCTTGTGGGGGGAAATTTGTCACTGCTTGCTCACCAGGTAGGTACCCCCAGCGATATTAATACAGTAGGTAAAATTTTATTTATCGAAGACATTGGTGAATACCTCTACAATATCGACCGGATGATGATCCAGCTACAGCGAAGCGGAAAGTTGCATGCCCTGAAAGGTTTGATAGTGGGCGGTTTCAGTGATATGAAAGACACTACGACACCGTTTGGGCAAACTGTTGAGGAATTGATTTGGGATAAAGTGAAAGGCTATGATTACCCGGTTTGCTTTGGCTTCCCAGTAAGCCACAATAAGGAGAATTATGCTTTGAAAGTCGGCAAGAACTATCAACTGACCGTGGGCAAAAATGTGGTGCTGAAGGAACTGGAAGACTGATAGTCTCCACACCATAAATATGCAATTACTCATGGTTCCTCTCCGCTTCCCACCCCTGGTTTTGCCTGCGGCATAAACCTGTCCCCGCCAGCGGGGAATAATGCCGCGGTGTCACTACGGCAATCTTATTAGTGCTGCAATAGGGAGTAGCAAATCAAGTTGGCCATTTAAATGATTGCACTTTTTATTTTATTATCTTCTCCCTACCTGTTTTTCGATACCATACCAGGATTAAACAGCAATATATATAGACCAGGAACATTTCGTCAGCGATGCCAGCTCTTGTAGGAGCTTGTGTCGGTAAGCGTTTTCATAAACGCTATAATGTCTTTCTTTTCCTTTTTGCTTAAATCCAGTTTGTCGAAGGGGAGGGTTTGATTGGGAGGTGCAATGCCTAAACCTTTTCCACCACCATCGTTATAAAAGTCCATTACTTCTTCCAATGTTCTGTACACGCCATTATGCATATAGGGTGCGGTGAGCGCTACGTTTCGAATGGTTGGCGTTTTAAAGGAATAGAGATTCACGATGCTTTTGGTGAAATAATATTTCCCGCTGTCTGTATCCAGTTTAGCTGGTTTAGCCAGGCTGGCCGGCACACCCAGCACTTCTGACTCAGTTTCACTAAACAGAGGAGGCACCAGGCCATTGAACAATGGCATAAAATGACAGGTGGCGCATTTTGCCTTGCCTGCAAATAGGTTGAACCCGTTTTTTTCGCTTGCTGTTAGTGTTACGTTTTCGTTGCGCATGTATGCATCAAACCTCGAATGCATAGATTGTAAGGACCGTATATATGAAGCAATAGCGTTTGCAATGGTATAGATGGAAACGGCGCTGGCGTCACCGGGATAAGCGTTTTTAAACAAGTCGATCCACACACTATCTTTCTGTATTTCCTCCGCTGCCTGTTCAATCGATCCACCCATTTCGTCCTGGTTATGCACCACACTGGCAATCTGAAATTCAAGCATGGTTTTCCTGGAATCATAAAATTGCCTGGTTTGATACACAGCATTTAATAAAGTAGGTGTGTTACGCTTTAAGCTATGTTCGTTGTCGATCGCGATTGCAGTCTTTAATCCATCAGTAAATGCCAGTTCTGGTTTATGGCAGCTTGCACAGGATCTTGTATTATTTGAAGATAACCTGTTTTCGTAAAAAAGGAGCTTACCCAACGCTACACGACCTCCGGTTGCCTGGTACCTGTTATTGGGCGAAAAAAAATTAATATCAAAGGCGTCTCCGCTAAAGATATTTTTTGCATTGGTGTTTAGTGGTCTGCGCTCATCAGGAAGCTTAAAATTCTTTGACTTGATAACGGCCAGCATTGCTTCACTGATTTGGCTCAGGAAGGATTTGATAAAAACAAGCCGGTCAAAGCTGTTGAAGTTGTTATGGGTTTGCAGGTACGTGATAGAAATGGCGATGAGATCAAGGACCGATTTATAAGCAGGATTGTCTTTGTCCTCTTTCTGGTACAAGACTATCAGCTCTTGAATAGCAGTTAGCGAGGCTGTGGCTTCGGACAACGAATACAATGCCGAGGGCGAATCAAAACCAGTAATGCCTTTAGTGGTAATGCCGATCACCTGTAACCGCAACGCATACCAAACATTCTCATCTGTAAACTTATTGATACGGTCCTGCTCATTCTCTAACTGGCCAATTACACGTAGCAGCCTGCTGGCTTCTTCCTGTAGCGTTTTTACTTTTTGCGAAAGAGGTTCATCGCCCCATATAACGGCCTCCATTTGTTGAAGACCATGGGGTGGAAGAATATTTTCCGGGTTATCATCTTCCGCTCTTTCCAGTGCGGGACTATTAATGAGGATCGTTTCATAAGCGTTAAAATAATCGGTTAGCACGGCTAGCTTCTTAAATGCGATCCTTGTTTTCCTGAATTGCAACTGTAAAGCAAGTTCAGCCGGTTGCTTCGATAGCAACTCTTCGAATTGCATCACTTCACTCTTAAATCCGCTTAATTGCCTGCTATACCATTGATTGATTTGCGGGGCGTGGTCCGCCTTTTTGGGTCGTTGGAATGAAAATATTAGTGGCAACCATATCATCAAAAATATTGTCCAGGCTATACGCATGATAAGAAATTCGTTTCCTAAAAGGATTATTCTATTTTTGATAGCCCTCAGTGATTCTGAAACTACCTCTATGAAAAAAATACGCTTAACGATTGGTGCCTGCCTGTTTTGCATTGCCGGCTTTAGCCAAACTACGATCATTTCTTACAACAGCAGCTGGAAATACCTGGATAATGGCAGCAATGCAGGTACGGCCTGGCGTGCCACATTGTTTAATGATGCCAGCTGGGCCTCCGGTCTTGCGCAATTTGGCTATGGCGACGGCGACGAAACTACGGTTGTAAGTTATGGCAGCAATTCAAAAAAGAAATACGTCACCACCTATTTCAGGAAACAGGTATCCATTGCTAACCCGGCAGCATTTGCAAACTTTACGCTGAATCTTAAGCGGGATGACGGAGCAGTGGTGTATGTAAATGGTACCGAAGTGTTTAGAAGTAACATGCCCACGGGATCCATTAGTTCCAGCACCAAGGCCTTAGGAATTGCTTCCGACGATGGCGCTACAGCCCAGGTTGCAACCATAGCGGCCAGCAGTTTTGTGGCTGGAAATAACGTGATCGCCGTAGAAGTTCATATTGAAAGTAACGGCGATGCCGATCTGTCTTTCGACCTGCAATTGCTGGCAAACCCGCTTCCTCCCAATCAACCACCTGTGGCCAATGCTGGATCTGATCAAAGTATCACGCTGCCAACAAGCTCAGTAAATTTGAGTGGAAGCGGATCTGCTGATTCCGATGGGATCATTAACGGATATGCATGGAGCCAGGTATCGGGACCATCCACTGCAAACATCAGTAGTCCTTCGGCTGTAAGCACAGGTATTTCTGGTCTGGTGCAGGGCGTTTATATATTCCGTTTAACTGTTACCGACGATGACCTTGCAACCTCCTTTGACAATGTACAGGTTACAGTGAATGCTGCTCCTGTTAATATTCCACCTTCTGCTAATGCTGGCGTTGATCAAACAATAACGCTGCCAGCTAGTGCGGTTACTGTAAATGGTAGTGGTTCTTCAGATCCGGATGGCACCATTACTGTTTATGCCTGGAGCCAGGTATCAGGTCCATCAACAGCAAACATCAGTAATCCGTCGGCTGTAAGCACAGGTATTTCCGGTTTGGTGCAGGGGGTATATACATTCCGGTTAACGGTTACAGACGATGATCTTGCTACTTCATTTGACGATGTACAGGTTACAGTGAATGCTGCACCCGTTAATATTCCACCCACTGCCAATGCAGGAGTTGATCAAACAATAACGCTGCCAGCTAGTACGGTTACTGTAAATGGTAGTGGTTCTTCAGATCCGGATGGCACCATTACTGTTTATGCCTGGAGCCAGGTATCAGGGCCATCGACAGCAAACATCAATAATCCTTCTGCGGTAAGCACAGGTATTTCCGGTTTGGTGCAGGGTGTATATACATTCCGTTTAACGATTACTGATAATGATCTTGCTACCTCGTTTGATGATATAGAGGTTACGGTGAATGCTGCACCGGTTAATATTCCACCTGTGGCCAATTCAGGTAGCGATCAAACGATCACCTTGCCAACCAATTCAGTTACCGTAAATGGAGGTGGTTCTTCTGATCCGGATGGCACCATTAATGCGTATGCATGGAACCAGGTATCGGGACCATCATCCGCAACCATTGTAAGCCCTTCTGCTGTCAATACTTCCATCACAGGATTGATAGAAGGCACTTATACATTCCGTCTTTCGGTTACTGATAACAGCAATGCATCCAATACGGATGACATGGTAGTAACGGCTCTGCCAGCGCCTGTATTGTCTTCCTATAATGTGATCAGCTACGGAAATGCCTGGAAGTACCTGGATAATGGAAGCGACCAGGGAACCATATGGCGTGGAGCTGCATTCAACGACGGATCATGGGCAAGCGGGCCGGGACAACTGGGTTATGGGGACGGCGATGAAGCAACCGTAGTGAGTTATGGACCTAATTCGGCTGCCAAATACATTACCACTTATTTCCGTAAACAGGTTAGCATCACCAATCCTTCGGGCTATGCCAATTTTACACTGAATGTAAAAAGAGACGATGGCATTGTGATGTATGTGAATGGTGTGGAAGTATATCGCAACAATATGCCTACTGGTACTATCACTTATACGAGCGTTGCTACAGCAGCAGCATCGGATGATGGTAATGGCATACAAACCGTTTCGCTCGCAGCCTCCAGCTTTGTGAACGGAACCAACACCATAGCTGTGGAAATGCATCAAAACGCAGGAAGCAGCACGGACCTTTCTTTTGACATGGAATTGATAGCTAACGCTCCCGGGTCGGTATTGCTCACCCGCGGACCTTACCTGCAAATGGGCAATGGAAATGCAGTAACGCTGAGGTGGCGGACAGATGTAGCTACCAATTCGCGCATCGCAGTTGGCACTACGCAGGGAACCTATCCACTGGTTGCAAATAATGCGACGGTAACAACTGAGCATGAGGTGCGGATAACAGGGCTGACTCCTGATACAAAATATTATTACAGTTTTGGTAGTTCTACCGCCAGCATTCAGTCGGCAGCAAGTAATTATTTTATGACAGCACCTCCGGCCAGCGCTACCCGTAAAATACGCATAGCCGCTTATGGAGATTGTGGCCGCAACAGCAATGGTTTCCAATCGGGTACACTTAGTTCTTATCTAAGCCAAACCGGGAGCAATCCTGCCGAGATCATGTTGCTGTTGGGCGATAATGCCTACGATGCGGGAACTGATGCAGAATATACCAGCAATTTCTTTAATGCCTATAGCTCATCCATTCTGAAGAACCATGTACTTTTCCCTTCCCCCGGCAACCATGACTATGCGAATAACAGTACCAGGCAAAACGATCATAACGTTCCGTATTACAACATATTCACCATGCCCACGGCTGCTGAATGCGGCGGCACGGCAAGTAATACGGAAGCATTCTATTCATACAACTGGGGCAACATCCACTTCCTGAGTCTTGATTCTTACGGCAGGGAGAACAACGCAACCCGGTTATATGATACCCTGGGTGCGCAGGTTACCTGGATCAAAAACGATTTGAACGCCAACACCAGTAAATGGACGATCGCTTATTGGCATCATCCACCCTATACCATGGGCAGTCATAATTCCGACTCGGAAACGGAACTGGTCAATATGCGTCAAAACTTTATCCGCATTCTCGAACGCTATGGTGTAGACATGATTATCTGTGGTCACAGCCATGATTATGAAAGGTCGTATTTGCTAAAAAATCATTTTGGCAATGAGGCGAGTTTTAGCGTTGGTACACATGCTGTAAGCAGCAGCAGCGCTAAATACAATGGCACAGCCAACAGCTGTCCTTATCAAACAGCGAGCGGACCCGTAAACCATGGAACTGTTTACGTGGTGGCCGGCTCTGCAGGAGCTGATGGTGGTGTGCAGGCTGGTTACCCGCACAATGCCCTTCCTTTCTCAGTAGATGATGGCGGTATGCTGTATTTTGAAGTGGAAGACAATCGGCTCGATGCAAAATTCATTCGCAAGGATAATGTGGTTGCCGACCAGTTTACCATTGTAAAAGATGCCGGCAAAAACACCATTGTAAACATCACCAGTGGACAACAAACCATTCTGACCGCATCATGGACCGGGACTTATAGCTGGAGTACAGGCGCCACTACACGCAGCATCACGGTGAGCCCTGCAAGCTCCACCAGCTATACTGTTACAGATGGCAGCACTGCCTGCCTGACTGACCAGTTTACGGTGAATGTGAGTAGTCCGTTGATGGGCAAATCATCAAAAACATCCATGGAAACCACTGCATTCAATGTATATCCTACCCCGGTAAAAAGAGGCGAGAGCATTACTATTAGCGGCAAAGGAAATTTTGAACTGGGGGTGATTAACGAAAAAGGACAGCAAGTAAAACAATTAAAAGCGAAAGAACGTGCTGTGCTCAATACCGCGGATATGCCTGCTGGAGTGTATTTTATCCGGAACAAGCAAGGTGGCAAAAATGCTGTGAAGAAAATTATCATCACGGATTAAAGCAATCATTCAAAAAATTAAAAAAGCGGTCTTAAACAGATCGCTTTTTTATGTAGCATACCAAACGTAGGCCACCGGTACAATAAGATCTTCCCATTTATTTTCTTTTCAACGCCTGTTTTTCTATACCATACCATAAAGCGAATGCCAAGGGAACAGTGATCAGTAAACTTATGAAGAATACGATCATTGAAGATGAAGGGCGAATTGTATGGACTACGATCATTTCTACTGCAAAGCCCAGCAAGAATATGCCATACGAAATATCCCATGCCGGTCTTTTTAGGATCGGCTTGCTGCGGCCCCATTCTATAACAAAAAGCAATAGTGATAATTGCTGGATCCACCTGCAATAAGCCGGTATTGAAATTACAACTGTAACCATAAACACAGCTAAAGCCACCAGGTAGATTTTTTTTGATGGCAAAGACTTGTTTCGGGTATGCAGGAACCAAAGTGACGCCGTAAAAAACAGGAACATCATATCGCTAATACCGTCCAGGAAAGAATGCAGCCTTGATGGCCAGGGTATAACCGCAGGTGGCACAAAATAATTGAACAGCATCACCAATACCCATAACCAGGTAATTGCCTTGTAGTACTTAAGCAACATATTTTTCCCAATGATCAATAGCAGTGCATAGCACACTGTTTCAAAAAAAAGCGTCCAGTAAGTGCTGTTAAGCGACGCTCCTCCGTACACTCCAGGGAGTTCATAAACGGGTAAAAAAACAATATTCCGGAAGAAGAAACACCAGGTTTGTTTATGCGAAAAATAGCTGGCCACGGGCAGGCTGCTGATTAGAGGTCCCACAACAAAACTGAGCAAGAAGCTAACCACAAATAATGCCGGCCACAAACGCAAAAGGCGCTTCCTGGTAAACCGCCAGCGACTGCTGGTCTGCAACAAACTTTTCGTAACCAGGTAGCCGCTGATAACCGCGAAAATTTTTACTCCAATACTGCTCAATCCCATATTCGCCATAAAACCGTGGTAGAAGAAATCTTCATTGCCATTAGCCGCAAAGGCATGCGTAAAAAGCACTACCAATGCGGACATATGCCGGAGCAGGTGGAAATTATTGTTATGGTTTTGAAGCGTAGTCAATAGCGTGGAGCGGATATCTGTTGTAGCTGTAGCAATAATAAGATTTTGAGAACCAACTGAGATTGAAGGGGCCGATGGATATCGCTTATTATCAGTAGGAGAAGAAGAGCAAAGCTATAATTGACGCATTTTCTGCGGTGATTGGAGCTATCAATCGCCGCATTGTGGTGTAACAGGTTACAAAATGCGGTGAATAATCTCTATATTCGCTGCATAATATGCGGTGAATAAAAGTGAGATTCGCCGCATCAACCGATGCATATGCACCTTCACCAACATAAAGACTGGCCCAACTTTACCTGGGATGCAGACGCTTTTGCGGCTTCGCTGCTGGAGGCGCGGCACAAGCAAGGCAGGATATTGGGGCGTATGGAAGCCCTTGGATTTGACTTACAGGAAGAGGCTAAACTGGAAACACTCGCACTAAACGTCATAAAATCCGGTGAAATAGAGGGCGAAATACTGGCTACCGATAAAGTACGATCGTCGCTGGCACGTAAACTGGGCGTACCGATAGCAGGCATGGTGGCCAGCAGCCGGCATATAGATGGGCTGGTGGATATGATGCTGGACGCTACCCGGAATTTTAATATGCCACTTACCCACGAACGGCTTTTCGGCTGGCAGGCAGCCCTGTTTCCCACAGGGCATAGTGGCATGTACGTTGTAGAAGCAGGAAAATACAGAACCAATGCCAGCGACGATCCCATGCAAATAGTATCAGGAGCTCTGGGCCGGGAGAAAGTGCATTATACTGCACCCGATTCGGCCCTGTTGCAAAAAGAGATGACCCAATTTCTAAAATGGTTTAATAAAAAAGACACCCTCGATCCATTTTTAAAAGCGGCCATTTCTCACTTATGGTTCGAATTGATACATCCTTTTGATGATGGTAATGGCCGTGTTGGCCGGGCGATAATGGATATGCAGCTGGCTAAAGCTGATGGCACGGCGCAACGTTTCTACAGTTTAACCACCCAAATACTCAAGGAACGCAAGGTCTATTACAAACAACTGGAAAAAGCAGGTGAAGACGGTTTAGATATCACAGCGTGGATCCAATGGTTTTTGGAATGCCTGAACAATGCATTTGATGCCACTAAAGGGATACTCGAGTCGATCATCATCAAGGCAAAATTCTGGCAAAAGCATGCCACCACGGTTTTGAGCCCCCGCCAGGTTTCAATGCTAAACAAACTGCTAGATGGATTTGACGGCAATCTCAACACCAGCAAGTGGGCCAAACTCACCAAAACCTCCAACGATACCGCACTTAGAGATATACAAGACCTTGAAGCAAAGAAAATATTGCAAAAAGATACAGGTGGCGGAAGAAGTACCAGCTATTCATTGGTGCTGTAGTAATTACCTGTTCTTTAAACCAGTGCATAACATTTCCCTAAAACAAAAGACCCACGGCCTAAACTGTGGGTCCAAAATTATCATCAACAAAAAATGGTTATTCTACTTCTGAAGCTCCTTCAACCAATACACTGGCTTTGTTATTCAATACTTCAACAAAACCGCCATTGATCGTGTAGCTAACAGTACTGGTTTTATCTACCAGCACTTTCACAGTTCCTTTACCTAGGGCACTTACAATCGGTGCGTGTTTGTCTAACACTTCAAACAACCCGCTGATACCCGGCAACTGAACACCATACACATCGCCACTGTACAGTTTTTTTTCCGGAGTTAATATTTCAAGATTCATCTTAATAATGTGTAAATGTGAAAAATGTGGGAAATGTGAAAATTGCTGTGCTAAGATGTGATCAATCCAAACCGATTCATTTCCACATTTTCACATCTGCACATTTCCACATTGGTTTTTACTTCGCTGCTTCCATCATTTTCTTACCCTTTTCCATGGCATCTTCCAAAGTACCTACCAGGTTAAAGGCTGCTTCAGGATATTCATCCACTTCGCCATCCATAATACTGTTGAAGGCACGGATTGTATCCTGGATATCTACGAATACACCTTTCAAACCTGTAAACTGCTCAGCCACAAAGAATGGCTGGCTCAGGAAGCGCTGTACTTTACGGGCACGGCTTACTACCAGTTTATCTTCGTCACTCAATTCGTCCAAACCAAGAATGGCGATGATATCCTGTAATTCCTTATAACGTTGTAAGATCAGTTTTACACGGTTGGCACAGTCGTAATGCAAATCACCAACGATCAATGGCGTCAAAATCCTTGAAGTAGAATCCAAAGGATCCACGGCAGGATAGATACCCAGATCCGCAATTTTACGGCTCAATACCGTGGTGGCATCCAGGTGGGCAAATGTTGTAGCCGGGGCCGGATCGGTCAAGTCATCCGCAGGTACATATACCGCCTGTACGGAGGTAATAGAACCATTTTTGGTAGACGTGATACGCTCCTGCATCAGACCCATTTCGGTAGCCAGCGTAGGCTGGTAACCCACCGCTGATGGCATACGTCCCAACAGGGCTGATACCTCAGAACCTGCCTGGGTGAAACGGAAGATATTATCTACGAAGAACAGGATGTCTTTTCCTTTACCCTGGCCATCTCCATCACGGAAATATTCTGCAATGGTCAGTCCGCTCAAAGCCACACGGGCACGGGCTCCGGGAGGTTCGTTCATCTGTCCGAATACGAAAGTGGCTTTAGAATCTTTCAATCCTTCCATATCCACTTTTTCCAAATCCCATCCGCCTTCTTCCATGCTATGTTTAAAAGCATCGCCATAGTTCATAATGCCGGCTTCGATCATTTCACGGAGCAAATCGTTCCCTTCACGGGTACGCTCACCTACTCCTGCAAACACCGAAAGACCACCATAACCCTTGGCAATATTGTTGATCAATTCCTGGATCAATACCGTTTTACCCACACCGGCACCACCAAACAATCCAATTTTACCACCCTTTGCATAAGGCTCAATCAGGTCGATCACCTTAATACCTGTAAATAATACTTCGCTGGCTGTGCTCAGGTTTTCGAATAATGGTGGCTTGTTGTGGATAGGACGTCCGCCTACTTTACTAACAATTGGCAAACCATCGATAGGATCTCCGGTCACGTTGAACAGGCGGCCATTGATATTAGGACCAACCGGCATCGCGATAGGAATACCGGTATCAACTACATCCATACCGCGAACCAAACCTTCGGTTCCGTCCATCGCAATGGTACGTACACTGTCTTCACCAAGGTGCTGTTGTGTTTCCAGGATCAGCTTATCGCCATTATCACGGGTGATTTCCAGGGCGTTATAGATCTCAGGCAGTTTACTGCCACCGGCAAATTGCACGTCGATTACGGCACCGATAATCTGTTTGATTTTCCCAACGTTAGCCATATTCCAGTATTATTTAAGTGGGGGTTAAAAATTTGTGCGGCAAAAGTAAGGGTGCAGGGGTAAAAACTGAAATAAGAAATCAAAAAAGGTCGCATGGCGGGCAAAAAAAAGTTTGCCCGGGCCTTTTGTACCGTCCAATTACCAGCCGGTTTTGTAATTGTTATATCCAGCGTCTGCGGCTTCGGGAATAGTGGCCATTTTAAAGGCATCTCTATTCTCTTTACCGCTTTAAAATATTAAAAACGTAATTTTGTTGTGGATCAAGCGATTACGATCCCGATCTGCTATATGAAAGAAATGCACCAGATACAATTGTTGCAGCACCGCCTCATTACCAACGGCGATAGTGGCGCATTCCGCCAGCTATTTTTAATGCTGGCAGCATCACTCAGGCATTTTGCTTTTACGATTGTCCATTCCAGAGAGCAGGCAGAAGAAATTGTGGAAGATGTGTTTATCAACCTCTGGCAAAGCCGGGAGAAAATGGGAACTGTAAAAAATCTGCGGATGTACCTGTATGTAGCCACTAAGAATACGTCGCTTAACTATCTCCGCAAAAAAACAGGACAGCCGCATCATGAGGTAATAGATTACGCCCATGTAGAAATAGCCGCCAGCGACCCAAATCCTGAGCAGATCCTTATTAGCTCCGAAATGAGGCGGCGGATAGACGAAGTGGTTCAGCAGTTGCCACCCAAGTGCAAACTCATTTTCAAGATGGCGAAGGAAGACCGGCTTCGTTACCGTGAAATTGCCCAAATTCTCAACATTACGGTTAAAACCATCGACAATCAATTGGCAATTGCCCTTAAAAAAATAAGCGAGGCGATTAATTTTAGTCAAACTACCGTTTCTCATAAAAAATAACTGGTGGCCAAAAAAGCCTATAGCAGGATACAAGTGGTATATCACGGCAACTGGTATTGTTTCATCCAGGCCCAATGGTAGCGGGCTGCTTCAAGCCAGTGACGGCTTCCATCCGGATAGGCGTGGCGTAAATCATCTACAAAAACGTATCGGAAAACATTAAGCGGATGACCCGAAAGGCCAGTGTACAATCCCACCACCAGAGAACTGGTGTCGCCTATGATATTATAGTTTGGGTTCAGACCAAAGTAGCGGACATGCCTGTTCGCCGGCCTGTTAAAACGGGCATTGACTTGTGCCACCGGGAATGTGCTGTCGAGGATCTGGTTAAGATAACTAATGGGAATAAATGGCCCTGGGTTGCCGGGGCCCCAATCGCCATTGCCAATTTCGAATAGAACGGGCAATTTTCGTTTGGGTGTATAAGTGGTATCTAAATAAAAAGAGCCTGCATTTTCCACTATCGCCGCAAAGACATCGCTCATTTCAATGGTGCATTTGGCAGCCATCTGTCCCCCGTTGGAAAACCCCTCCAGGTACATTTTGGCAGTATCTACCGAAAACTTAGCCTTTAATTCGGTGATCATCCTCTTCAGGAATTTTATGTCATCCCTCGGGGTTTGTCCTGCACAAAAAACCCATTCCGCATCGGGTGTAGTGTTCCATTTGGTGGTATTTTTTACAACGCCACCGTCAACGATGCAGTAGCGCCAGGATGACGGAAAAACAGTAATGATGTTCTCATCTTCACTTACTTCCACCCAGCCCGACTCATTGTAAAATTTTTCGCCATCGCCACTGGTTCCATGAAGCATAAATACCACCGGTACTTTTGTAGTGCCATCGTATCGTTTGGGCACATGTACAAAGTATTCCCTGGCGTCGCCATCTACTACGGTCAAAAATCTGTTTTTACCTCTTACAAAGCTATTGGTAGCACTCATCATCAGCAACCAGTTATTACCATTCCAGGCATAGAAACCCGATCCTCCATCAAGTGCGGGATTAATATTAAAAACCAGAAGCGACACAGCGGGGTGCTGGATGGTGATGCTGTCGAAAATATTGTTTAGAAAAACCCGCGGTACCAGGAGGCCTTTATTGCTGCTTCTTACGTCGAGAATGGCACTTGAATGTGGCGGCAATCCGGAGCTATTAATACCTACAGACTGGCCATATGCGGCGGCAAAAAAAAGGAACGCAAAAAAAAGCATGCCGGTGTTTTTCATATTTATCGTTTTAGACAATAAAGTTGTTGGTTCCGGAAAAAGGAATACTACTCCTTACGGGTGATTTTTTCGGATCTGAAAAATTTATCCCATCATAAATGCCCGCAGTTTTGCAATGGCTGCAGTGCGGCTGCCCACATCCATTTTAAAATAGGCGTTGTTGATGTGCTTTTTCAGGGTATTGATGGCAATGAATAGTGCATCGGCTATCTGCTGGTTGGTACTACCCTGGTACATGAGTTTTATCACATCAAATTCCCTGTCGGTCAATGGGGTTACGAGCTGCTTGTTGATCTTGCTGAAAGACAGATCCGGCACATGTTTGTTGGCTTGAGCAGCGTGGTTGGCCAGTGCTATTTCGATGGTGGCATACAGTGTTCGTTCGTTGAAGGGTTTCACTATAAAGCCGGCGGGGTTGGTTTTCTTGGCCCGTTCTATTGTTTCCTTATCGCTGTAAGATGTTAGGTAAACAAAAGGTATAAAATTATTTTTATTGATGTAGGTGGCGATGTCGATGCCATCCTGCTCCCCTTCGAGGTTGATGTCGAGAATGGCCAGGTCGGGCGCATGTCTTCTCAGTTGAAAAATGGCTTCCTCATCATCGTAGGCAATGGCCGATACCTCGTAATCATTGTTGTTAAGATACATAGCAATATTCCTGGCTATCAGCGGCTCATCTTCCACTATTAAAACTTTGATACCGGTCATATCAGGTAATGGTTTTAAATTTCGAAATAATGATCTGCACGTCGGTGCCGTTGCTGCCGTCGATATTCATGCGGGCTTTCAGTTTTTGCAAAAATGCCTGGATGATGCTGTAGCCAAAAGAACTGGTATTACCCGGATCGAAACCTGCGGGGAGGCCATTGCCATTGTCTTTTACCTGCAGCAACAATTCGTTGCTGTTTCTTTTCATCGTTACCCATATATCGCCATTTTCACGATTGGTGAAAGCATACTTAAGGGCATTGCTGATCAGCTCGTTCAGTATCATGCCCAATGGTATCGCAGTGTCGGTATGCAGGCCCAGGTTTTCGATCTGTGTATGCAACTGTATTTTATCAGTCCGAATATTATAGGTCTGAAACAAATGACCCGACAGCGTCCTGATATACTCATTCATATTAACGCTATTCACTGCGTTTCCCTGGTAAAGATTCTGATGAATAAATGCCATCGACTGCACCCGTTGTATCCCTTCCTTAATGATAGCCGTGGCCTTGGCGTCGTTCAGTGTTTGCGACTGGAGATCGAGCATGCTGCTGATCACCTGCAGGTTGTTTTTTACCCGGTGATGTATTTCTTTATTCAGCGTTTCCAGTTCAGCAGATTGTTTGTTGATAATACAGTTCTTTCTTTTCTGCCTGCTGTACTGGTAAAAAATGATGCCGCCTAAAACAGCCATGGCTATGATGCCTGCCCATAATATTTTCTTATTGCGTTGCTCATCGTTTAGTAATTTTTCCTTCAGCCCGTTTTCCCGACCCAACGAGAGGCTCAATTCTTTTTCCTTTTGCAACTGCTGGTTGCTGATTGCCGATTGGGTTTCCACATCGGCCATTAGCAACCGCTGGCTGGCCAAAGACGAATCTTTCAATATATTTTGCCGCAGCAATCCAAGCCGCTTCAGCTCTTCCTGGTCCAGTTGTGCCTGCTTTAGTTTATTTAGCAAGTTGAGATAGCTAATTTCCTTTTCCCGCAGGCTTATTTCGGCAGCTTTGTTTATTTCGGCACTTGCCTTATCTATATGCTCATTACGCAAAACGTCTTTGTATTTATCCATCGACTTCAGGGCTTCGTAGGCTGCTTTATAGTCGCCATTATGGGAATGTATTTCGGCTATCTGTGCCAGCCCTGATATACCCAGCGCCACGTTTTGCGTACCGGTTATTTTTGCCTTTGCTGAGTCAAAATATTTTTTGGAATTAGCTTTATCATTTTGCACCAGATACAGGTTGGCAATGGCCCCCAGCAACCGGATTTTGTTGGTTTCGTCGTTTTGAAATGCGACCAGTTTTTCAGCGTCATGTTTTGCTTTTTCGGCTTCATCGATTTTTTTCAAAAATGTGAGGATGATGAGTTCCTCAATGGCAGCATCGACTATCGCCTCGCTGTTGTTCTTTGCCAGTTGAGCGGCGGCCCTGTTGAAAAAGAGGGCGCTGTCATAGTTTTTTTCCGAGAAGAATATTTTGGAGATCATGGTATTGCAAAACACAATGCCTGCTGTATCCCTGAGATTTTCGCGGGTTAGCAGCGATCTCCTGTAAAAGCCGAGCGCATTTTTGGGCACACCGAAATTCAGGACCAGGTTGCCGGTTGCCTCCAGGCTTTGCCCGTAAAGTTCCAGCTGGTTGGTCTTTCGCAACAGCGGATTGGCCTCCCGGTAGTAGTCAAACGCCTGCCGGTAATAGCTTCGGCCGGCGTAGCAATCGGCCATCATTTTATAAAGCCTTGCCAGCAGTTCTTCATTGCCGGAAGCTATATAAAGTGGCCTGGCTTTTTCCAAACAGGCCAGGGCAGTTACATAATTCTTTTTTTGAAAATATACATTGCCTTCGGCAAAATGACCATTAGCCATTCCGGTGGCATAATGGATTCTTTCTGAAATGGACAAAGCCTTTTCAATAGTTTGCAAAGCCATATCAGGATTGGCTTTGATTTGCGATGAACTTTGCTGCAGCAAGGCCATCGCCTGAACAGAATCGCCACCTGTACCGGCCGGTGATCGTAGCGCAGGCTGGCTCCACAAGCAGCCCGCGGAGCACAGCAAAAAAAAGTATGGTACTAAAAACTTCACACAAGAAATTTACGGTATCGTAAAAGCATTAGGTACAAATATTTATAGATTAAGTGATAGCCGGCTAGAACAAAGGGGTTATTTGTTTGGTGGGGCTCTTGTCCCAAACCTTTACTTACCAGGTTACCGCATTTACTCAATGCTCCCAAAAAAATCACCCTGGTATTATGTGGTTTGTAATGGGTTATGTATTTTACTACACCAACCTTTTATTCTATCAACCAAATGCCTTGACTATGAAATCCCCCACTACTGCAGGCCCCGGCAAAACCCTGGTTTTTGCCCTTATGATCCTGTTACTCCAGAGCTGTTACCATTACCGGGTTCTTACCACGGAAAGCGACCCGGCCACCGAATACCAGCAAAAGGTTTTATGGAGCTATTGCTGGGGGCTTATCAACAAACCAAAAGACTTTATTGTACCCAACTGCGACAATAAAAATGCACTCGACGAAGTGCGGGTTACCACGAGCCTGGGCGGGTCTATTTTGACGATTGTTACCCTGGGCATTGTTGCGCCGGTAAAGGTGCAGTGGCGGTGTCATAAGCCACCACAACGGATCGGGGATTTATGATTTTTCGGAAACGCCGGGGTGCGATTTCCGCCATTTGACCGATCGGGAATTAAATATTTTCTGGTGGTTTTTTATCGGCAAGATGGAGACGCAATGCATTGCGTCTCTACGACGGCGAACCACCAATTAACGAACGAACCAATCATCCAACCACTATGTTAACCAAACCTCTGATAAAACCGACCAATTTAAAATCCTGGACCAGCCGCCATGCAACGTTTACCCAAAAACTGGATAACCTGCTGGAGATGCGCAACGGAGATACGGGCAATGTAACCGAAGACTATAACGCCATGACCAGGATCATACTGGACCTGGTTGGCAAAGCCATAAAAGCCAATGTAAGGATTAGGGCATTGGGAGGCGGCTGGTCGTTTACCAAAGTAGCCGCCACTGAAGGTTGGCTGCTGGACACCAAACAACTGAATATGGTTTTTAATATTGGTAAAGCGAGTGTAAGCACTGCTTACAAAGGGAGCAACACCAATTTGGTTTTTGCCCAATGTGGCAATTCGGTAAAAGAACTCAACGATTTTTTAAGAACAAAAAACAAGTCGCTTAAAACCTCCGGTGCCAGCAATGGGCAAACGGTAGTAGGGGCTTTCAGCACGGGCACACATGGCTCTGCCATTGACTTTGGCTCCACACCCGATTTTATTACCGGGTTACATATTGTTGTAAGTAAAGACCGGCATGTGTATCTCGAAAGGGCATCGTACCCGGTGGTGAGTACGGCATTTATCCAAAAGCTGCAAACAGAACTGATCCGGGATGATGAACTCTTTAATGCCGCATTGGTAAGTTTTGGCAGCTTTGGATTTATACATGGTGTGATGGTGGAAGCCGAAGACCTCTACCTACTGGAATGTTACCGGCAGCGATTGCCGATAGATGCCACATTGAAAAAATTGATGGAAACACTCGACTTTTCAAAAGCAAATTTTTTACCATACAAAACTGAAAGGCCTTTCACTTTCCAGGCATTGATCAACCAGTACGACCTCGATGGTGGTGCGTATATCACCACCATGTACAAACGCCCATACCACACCAATTATACGCCGCCGCCTGTCAATACCGAAAAGGCAGGGCCGGGAGATGACCTGCCCACATTTATTGGCAAATTAACGGAACTGGTACCCGTGGTTACCTCAGTGATCGTGAACCTGCTGGTTAAAAGTTCCTACACTTTAATTAATAAAGAACAAGGTACGCTGGGCGAAATATTTTACAACACGGATACCCGCGGTAAAGTGTTGAGTACCGCATTGGGAATCCCGATAAGCGCCGTAAACCAGGTAACCGACATACTCATAGAACTGAACAAAAAACATGGCCCTTTTGCTGGCATTTTATCATACCGCTACGTAAAAAAAACGGAGGCTTTGCTAGGCTTTACCAAGTTTGGCCATACCTGTATCCTCGAACTGGATGGTGTGGAATCCTCCGGCACCAAAAAATTCTATGATATAGTTTGGAAAGAACTGGAGGCCAGGAATATTCCTTTTTCATTTCATTGGGGTAAAATAAACAACCTCAATGTGACGAGGGTAAAAAAGATCTACGGCACAGACAGGGACAAATGGCTCGCTGCCCGCAATAAGCTGCTGCCGCCAACCTCAATGGCCATTTTTACAAACCAGTTATTGACAGATATGGGGTTGGATAAAACGCTATAAAGACCGATATTGCGAGGAGGGTTCTCCGCTTGGGCAGAGCCTGCTCCGCCCAAGCGGAGAACCCTGCCAATGACGATGATTTATTAAAACGACGGTGATTGAATAAATTGACAAACCTCTCTACCTCAATATCGTAACTGACCCATTCAATTTCTTAAACCCATATTTCAAATCAATAATATAGTAATACGTTCCTACAGGCAACTCTTTTGAGTGGTAGGTGCCATTCCATGGCTTTGCATAACCCCTGGTAGCATATACCAGGCGGCCGTAGCGGTCAAAAACGCTCATATCAGATTCGGGAAAACTGATCAATCCTTCTATCCGCCAGTCGTCATTGATGCCATCGCCATTGGGCGAAAACACATTAGGAATGGTTATTTTTTTAAACACCTTCACAAACACATCGTCAGTCGCTGAGCCGCAACCGTCCTGCGATTCAACATGCAAGGTGTACGTGGTATCGTGCACCGGGCTCACCCTGGCATTCAGATCACCGGGGCCTGGCAGTATATTATAATCCGGTGTCCAATAATAAATGACGCCCGAGCCGCCAACACTAGCCTGCAGATTTACTGAATTACCCTGGAACATCTGTAAGTCCGGGCCGGCATTGGCAACCGGTATTTTTTGCACGGCTACCAATACGGTATCGGTATCTGTGCAGGTGCCATTACTCACTGTAAGAATATACAGCGTGCTATCGGAGGGTGACGCCAATGGACTGGCAATATCGGTCGCTGAAAGGCGTGTGGGAGGTGACCAAAGAAAGGATTGCCCACCGCTGCCCTGCAACAAACTGGAAGCACCTTCGCAAATACGAACATCATCACCGGCATCTGCAACAGGTGACGTATTAATGCTCACTACAGTTGAATCAATACTTACACAACCGGCAGCGCTTGTGACTTTCACATAATATTTACCGGCATTGGCAAGGGTGATATTAGGGATTACAGCAATGGAATTGCTGCCAGTATATCCTCCCGGGCCCGTCCATTGATAGGTTGCTCCATCACCCGCATTCAATGTGATCGGCTGGCCCACACAGCCCGGGCCGGTATTGGAAGCGCCGGGCACGGGCAGCGCATTTACCCTTACCGTTAAGTTCTCCGAATTCACCCTGCAGGATGGCAGCAAAATATTGGTGCCATCGGCTACCGTAAGCCGGTAGATATAGGTTCCTGTTGAGGTGGCCAACCTGGTATAGGAAGTACCTGTCGCGCCGGGAATATCTGACCAGGTATCGCCATTATTGGCACTTACCTGCCATTGGTAAAAAGGGTTGGCATAGCCTGCTGAAATGGATCCGGATAATACCACACTAGCGGGATCACCCGTGCAGAGCTCTTTAACGGTGCCAAAACCAGCGATCGTAGCCGTCACTTTTGCGCCGCAGGGGCGGAAAGTGATATCGTCAATGATCAGGTCGTTGCCACAGCCACCGGGCGCATTATTGATCATCCGCAACACCACGGCCGTAGTACTGGCGGGCGTGGCAAAGTTAAACCCATACTGAGTCCAGGTGCTTCCCGAAATGGCCGGAATGGTGTTGGTTTGGAAGGTCTGCAATATGGTGCCAGACGTGGTTTCAATCCGAAAAGTGACATTCGGATAGCTGATCGGGTTACAGGTGGATGCTCCGGCATTGTGCACATTCAGAATCCAGGAAGCGAATTCATAAGTGGTGCTTCCACAAAGTCCACGAACGGTGTCTACATAAAATTCGCCGGGCGCATTGGAGGCATTCACGATCATCATATAACCATTTACATCACCTGCGGTATGGTCCTGGTTTACTGTAAACCAGGAATTGCCAAAGCATCCGGAAGTGGAATTGGCAATGGTATACTGCCCGTCGTTGGGACAGGTGCTGGTAACATAGTTGTAATTGGTAATGCCTGCAGCAAGTGGCTGACCGGGGCTTGTTCCTGCGCCAAAATTTTTGTTCACCACCGCATCGCCCAGGCTACCCTGGCATATTTGCGACGAAGCCGGGTTTAGCGATACCAGCAGGCAAAATGCCCCGGAAATCAATCTTGAGAAAAAATTAAATGGAGTACAATTCATTGTAGAAAGCAAGCAAATAGCCTTTAAAGATAGGATAGAAAATTATTGGGTGGTCTTTCGGCGGCGATACTGACGGACTTCAACGGAACAATTGAACAATATGCTACTTTCAACAGTGGCATCGCGGGTTGTTTTAAATAAATGCCCACCAACACGGATATCATTATTTAGTCAATGCATTAGATTTGATTCCTCTAAAAGTTGTTTATGAAACTGTTGTTCGCCTTAACCACTACGCTTTTTTTGTATAGCATTGCTGCAGCACAGCCCCGCCGTTATAATATTGAAAGCAATGAACTCAAAACAGCATTACCGGTAAGTTTCCGGGCAGGAACGGATATCATCGAACCCTCATCAGATTCTGCCCTCAATGAAGTAAAAAGCTATTTAACCGACAAAAAAGCAATTACACTGCTTCGGATAGAAGGCCATGTAGCGGCAGGAGGCGACGAAAACAAGACCCTGGCGCTTACCAAAAGCAGGGCAATGGCTGTAGCAAAATGGCTGGTAAAAAACGGCGTTGACCCTGCCCGGATCATAGCGGTAGCATTTGGCAGCACCAAACCTGTGGCCGATAACAGCACACCGGAAGGGAAGGCGCTAAACACCCGTATTTCCTTTATTAATGCGGGTATGCTTAACCGGGCCATTGGCGGTATGCCAGTGGATGGTGGCGGACAGGTTGTTTGTAACCCCTGTACTTTTTAGCCATGGGCTCAAAACATATTATAAGAAAATTGGTTCCGGCACAATTAAGAACCCGGTGGAAAATATGGCAACGGGCAGCAGCAGATAAACGGGAAAATTTCATTTTCGCCACCACCTACCACCGGGACACAGCTAACAGCGCATCTTTATTTTGCCTGTCGCAAACACAAGTAATACGTTATAGCTCCACGCTGGAAAACAAGCTCCATAACCTGCATCTTGGCGCTGCCAGAATCCATCTCGTCACGCTCCATCCCAACGAAATTTTCTCTTTCTGGAAATTGGTCGGCAACCCTTCTCTAAAAACCGGTTTTGCCAAAAGTCGCTCCATTGTTAATGGAAAACTGGAAGCCGAAACAGGAGGCGGCTTGTGCCAGCTGAGTGGCATTATTTACCTGCTGGCACTTAATGCCGGCCTGAAAATTATTGAACGTCATCCGCACTCTTTAGACATTTACACCGACGCTGAACGCTTTACTCCATTGGGTGCTGATGCGACCGTAGCCTATGGCTATAAAGACCTCCGGATACAAAATAACCTACGGCAAAGTTTTTACTTTTCCATTAAGGTGGAGCCGCAACAGCTAACCGCTGCATTGTACAGCCAGCAACCTTTTGTGGAGCGATCTATTTGTTTCGACTACGCTCCTAACGGACAAGTCACACAGGTGAAAACCCTTAGCGATGGTAAACTGCTCTTCACAGACTGGTACAAAAAAATGCCCGCCAATATTTAGGCGGACCAATTGTCTACAAAATCACCATAGTATTAGTTCCCAACCTTACTTTTGAGAGTTGCAAGGCAAGAAAAGCTTTCAGTCCTCAAAAAATACGAATGGAAAAACCTGCTTATACCTTATCCCAGCTAACAAAATATTTCCTCAAACTTGGCACTACAGGCTTCGGCGGACCGGTAGCACTGGTAGGTTATATGCACGAGGACCTGGTAGAAAGTAAACAATGGGTTGCGGAAGAGGAATATAAACAGGGGCTGGCGCTGGCCCAATTGGCTCCCGGTCCATTGGCCGCACAATTGAGTATTTACATGGGTTTTGTGCATTACCGTATTTGGGGTGCAACTATTGCAGGACTGGCCTTTGTATTGCCCTCGTTTATTATGGTGGTGCTGTTGGGTATGGCCTATAAATTATATGGCGGTCTGTTTTGGATGCAATCCGTTTTTTATGGTGTTGGGGCAGCGGTTATAGGCATTATCGTTATGGGATCGTATAAGCTTACCATTAAATCCGTTGGTAAGTTGAACCTTGAATCTTTGCAAAAAAACTGGCTGCTGTGGGTGTTTTACATTGTGGCTGCCGTTATTACATTAATTACAGAACAGGAGCAAGTGCTGTTATTTATAGGGGCGGGATTGATTTATATGTTTGTAAAAGCGCCACCGCAATGGGCTGCTGGTAAACCCGTCAATTCCATTGTTCTTTTGCAGATAGGCTTTTGGGATTATGAACTGGGTATCCTTGGTAAAATCGCCATTTTCTTTGCAAAAGCCGGAGCGTTTGTATTTGGCAGCGGACTTGCCATTGTGCCTTTTTTACATGCAGGTGTGGTGAATGAACATCATTGGCTTACCGAACAGCAATTTTTAGATGCAGTTGCTGTAGCAATGATCACCCCTGGTCCGGTGGTGATTACCGTAGCCTTTATCGGGTACCTGGTTGCAGGTTTTCCGGGGGCATCTGTAGCTGCTTTGGCCACATTTGTACCCTGTTATTTATTTACGATCCTTCCGGCACCATATTTCAAAAAAATAGCGAAAAACCGATCCATCAAGGCATTTGTAGAAGGGATTACTGCTGCCGTAGTTGGTGCCCTGGCAGGGGCAGTTATTGTGATTGCAAAAAGAAGTATCACGGATATTCCTACTGCCCTGATTGCATTTGCTGCCCTCTTTGCCCTAATTTACATCAGAAAAATACAGGAACTCTATATCATTGCTATTGCAGCCATTTTGGGCATCCTCTTAAAATCCTTTTTATGAACCGTAAAGATTTTTTGAAATCAGGAACCATCGCGGGTGCGGCAACATTATTGGCCACCAACAACGCGTTTGCCCAAAACCTCACTGCTAATCCCATAGATAAACTTGTGGATGTGAACGGTAACTACGTGTTACAGCCTTTACCATACAGTGAAAGTTTTTTAGAACCTTATATGGATGCTGAAACGATGCACCTGCATTATACCTTCCATCATGGCGGGGCGGTAAAAGGCGCGAATACAGATTTGCAAATGATTAAAAAAGCTTTGGACGAAGGCGACCTGCAAACCGTAGATTTCTGGACAAAGAAACTTTCCTATCATTTTTCCAGCCACATACTGCATTCTATTTTCTGGACTAACCTCACCAATAAAAAAACAGAGCCAAAAGGCAACTTATTAAAACGCATCGACAAAAACTTTGGCAGCTTCGATAAGCTGAAAGCCCTGATAGCAGAAACTTCAAAGAATGTAGATGGTAATGGATGGGGCATTGTAGCTTATCAGCCTTATAGTGACAGCCTTACCGTTTTGCAATGTGAGAACCACGAAAAACTCACCCAATGGGGGGCCATTCCCTTATTGGTAATAGATGTTTGGGAACATGCCTATTACCTGAAATACAAAAATAAACGAACAGATTTTGTAGATGCGCTGTTCAACATTATTAACTGGGACAATGCGGCCCAACGTTTGGATACTGCCATTAAATTGGTTAAATAGCATTAATTAGCTGGGTCTTCGATGCAATACCTTTGCGCTTATGCGCATTACCACCGTTAGAGAATTTTCGTCAATTATTTTATCAGTTTTACTAATTCTAATAGCGGCCTGCACCAATGGCAGCGATAAAAAAGTACCCACTATAAAAACAACGGCTGGTGCGGCTGAAAGAGACCCATCTATTACAGAACAGACAGCCTATACGAATCTCTTTCTCGATTCGGCGATGTTGGAGCAGTATGTGTCAGGCGAAACTTTGCCAAAAGATCAGCGGGAAGCATTTAGGGATTTCTACCGGCAACGCAATTACCAATACGCCTGGTTCGACAGCCGTGGTATGGGTGAACAGGCCCCTAATTTTCTAAATCTGAATCATTCCTTTATTGAATTGTTTAATGCCACGATGCTTGTCAACCCGAAACTGGACAGTACAGTTGAGCAATTTAGAAACGACAGCACCCACTTTGATGCGGCCAATAAAAATGTGGCAGTAACTGAGCTTGAATTAACAGCACAATTCTTTCGTTATGCACAAATAGCCTATGCTGGCCGGGAAGATATCAGTACCAAAGACCTTGGCTGGTTTATACCAAGAAGAAAGATCGGCTTCATTACTTCGCTGGACAGTTTATTACAATACAATAGCAGCGACCCGGAAGCATTTGAGCCCATGCATCCGCAATACAAAATGCTGAAAAATTATTTACTCAGGTATATCGATATTGAAAAAAAAGGTGGCTGGCAACCCATAAAGGCTGATAAAAAGCTTTATAAAAAAGGAGACACATCAGCCATTATTTCGTTGCTTAAAGCGCGGCTGCTGATTACAGGCGATCTGTTTGTAAGTGATACAGGCACCTTGTTCAACGATTCACTTGCAACAGCGGTAGCAAGGTTCCAGCACCGGTATGGTGTAAAAGAAGACAGCACCATTACCCCCGCACTCATTGCCGAAATGAACCGGCCGATACAGGATCGCATACGGCAGATCATTATTAACCTGGAACGCCTGCGGTGGGTGCCGGATCTGCTGCCCAGCCACTACATCGTGGTGAACATCCCTGAATATAAGTTCCACATGTACGATAGCAGTAAGCTTCAATGGAGTATGAATGTGGTGGTGGGTAGCGCAGCTCACAACACGGTCATTTTTTCCGGCAACCTGCAATATGTGGTTTTTAGTCCTTACTGGAACGTGCCGTACAGTATCGTTAAAAACGAAATGGGGAGAAGCGCTTCGTATTTTACCAAAAGAAATATGGAAGTGGTGGGCAAATATGGTGATGGTCTGCCCATGGTGCGGCAAAAACCGGGAGAAAACAATGCCCTCGGCAGGGTAAAGTTCCTGTTCCCCAACCAATACAGTATTTACTTTCACGACACGCCTTCAAAGAATTTATTCGGCAGGGATAAAAGGGCATTCAGCCATGGCTGCATCAGGCTGGCCGAACCAGCTAAACTGGCCAAATACCTTTTACAATATGATAACAGGTGGACGGCCGACAGTATAGCGGGTGCAATGAAAAGAAATACGGAATTATCTGTAACCTTGCGGCAGCCAATCCCTGTATTTATAGGATATTTTACAGCCTGGATCAGCGAAAATGGCCAACTAAATTTCCGGGATGACATTTACGGTCACGATAAAAAAATGGCCGAAAAACTATTTAGCAAATAAAGTATTGTATGCAGTTAATTGAGGTAACAGATAATCAAACCGCCAGGGATTTTATACGGGTGAATGTGGAGATCAATAAAAACGACCCCCACTATATCCGCCCGCTGGATAAGGACGTGAACATGGTGTTTGATAAAGAGAAGAATAAATATTTCCGGTTTGGCGAAGCAAAGCGCTGGATATTAAAAGATGATAATGGCAGATTTATTGGCCGTATAGCAGCTTATGCCAATAAAAAATACAAGAGTAAGGGGGACGAGCAACCCACTGGCGGTATCGGTTTTTTCGATTGTAGCAATAGCCAGGAAGCCGCAGATATATTGTTTAACACAGCCAAGCAATGGTTGATGGATAAGGGCTTCGAAGCCATGGATGGCCCAATTAATTTTGGCGAACGCGATCGCTGGTGGGGCTTGCTGGTAGATGGTTTTCACGAACCGCTCTATTGTATGAACTACAACCAGCCTTATTATCAGAAATTGTTTGAAGACTATGGGTTCCGGGTTTTCTTTAACCAGTTGTGCTGGGGCAGGCAGGTGGATGGCAGGCTTCCGGAAAAGTTTTATGCAGGCCATGATAAGGTGGCACTGGATCCTAATTTTTCGGCCCGTAGACCAGAACTAAATAACCTGGATAAGTATGCGCAGGATTTTGCCACTGTGTATAATAGCGCCTTTGCAGGCCACGATGGCAATAAGCAGATGGATATAAAAGTGGCCCAAAAACTATTCCGGTCCATGAAGCCGGTAATGGACCCCAATGTTGCCTGGTTTGCTTATTATAAAGAGGAGCCCATCGCCTTTTACATCAACTTGCCCGAACTAAACCAGTTTTTTAAACACCTCAACGGCAGCTTTAACCTGTTTGCCAAACTTAAATTTCTTTGGCTCAAATGGAGGAAACAGAATACCAAATTCACGGGCATCGTGTTTGGCATCGCTCCCAAATACCAGGGGATGGGGGTAGATTATTTTATGATCGTGGAAGCAGCAAAAATTATCCAGTTCAAAACCAATTATAAGGAAACCGAACTACAATGGCAGGGCGATTTCAATCCCAAGATCATCAACATTTCAAAAAACCTGGAGTTTACGCAGACCAGGAAACTAATTACCTATCGTTACTTATTCGATCGGACGAAGGAGTTTAAAAGGCATCCGATTTTTTAAACGTTCAATGGAATAAATAATGGTGAAGATATTTCTGAAAGGTTGTCTGTACATTTTCGTTGTCATTTTTCTTGCAATAGGAATTTTATGGCAAGTAGATTATGAACGATATATGACCACAAAACTGGAAAAGAGCTATAAACACCTGCAAACTGAAAAGAGAATCAGTTATATGCCGGCGATATTTTACAGAATCAGTCAGCTTCTGGGGTATAATGGGTTGTATTATGAAGCTGCTAACTACTTTCCGGGTGGTAATCGCGGTTTCCCACTTAAAAACGGATATATCGTTTATTGTTACAAAACCAGGGAGCAGGCGAAGCAAATCCGTGATTCGGCCTATAATGCCTACCTCCGTCAGCGCTGATTTTCCAAATCAGACATCATAAATCATACATCATACATCCCAAATTACATCCTGCTGTATTTCCTCATAACTTAGCAGCCCCTTGGACAAATTCATCGTATCGGCCAGTAAGTACAGCCCATAAGATTTCAATACCATGGTGGGGATGGGTCATATAAAAATCCATCACGTTTTTTAACGTACCTGAAAAGGGTGTTTTAACCCATCCCGACGCTTTATATTCATATTAGCTTTACACCATCAAAGAAATCAACCGGAATAGTTGCAAGATCAACGATCAGGTATTAATTTGTGGTTGAACCTATCCAATCGAAAACCAAAGTACTATCGTTTGAGCTACTATTCGCAAGCCACAATTTGTTTTCCTTAATTGAAGTCCTGTTCGGATTTATTGTCGTTTGATCGGTTTGTGTTACGCTTATTTTCTATCTGGTAAAAACCCTTACCTCATATTCCGGATAACCCGAAGATCCATATGGATAACGATTATAAAAAATGCTGAATACCCATAAAAGAGGTAGATACCCGTAATGCCGAAAAGGGAAAAGAGTAGGCTCAAAACATTTACCATGCTGTTATTTTCTGTCTTTCAAAAATCTCGTGTGCGCTTTCCTGTTACCTTATGCTTTTTTAAAGTATCCTTTTGGGTTTGCCTACTTTTTGTAAGCATAAGTGGTGAAGCCCAGGTAGTGGCCACAGTAAAATTCCCGGAGGCAGGACAAGCTTCTCCTACTCATACAGACTCCATAAAGGCAGTCAACGTTATCATCAACAGTTTCAATACCAGCTCAAGCCGGAACTTCAATGGCCTAAACGCCTTAAGGCAAACCTTAGTTAAGAAATCTGATCTTGATATAAGGATTGCCAATCTGGTAAAAAAAGTGGACAGTTTCCTGAATGTGAACAACGCCGCCATGGACCAGCTTCATTTAGATTCGATTCCCCTTGAAGAAGCATCGAAAACGGTACCTGAAGCAGCAAGCAGCAAAGAAGGCGAAGAAGAAGGAACGTGCAATAAACTGGAAACGATCAAGGGTTTAAGATCAGAAAAACAGTCGGACGGAAACTATCTTTTTACACTTTTTGATATCGACGAAAGCCCAATCAAATCATTTATTCTGAAACAATTTAACGAGCAACTTTTCAAGGACAAACTCTCCAGGGCCTTGCACAGTTTGTGCGAAGACAGCCCCGTCGATGGTAAAATTGCAGCCATCTTAAAACAGTTTGAAAAAAGAAACCTTTACGACCGGTTTTTAGAAGCCAGCCTGGAGGTAGATAATAGCCAGGACCTGGCAGGTGTGCTTCGGATATTCAAGCAGACGCATATCCATTTTAAAGCAAAAAATGTTCCCCATCAGGGCATACCTGCGCCACCCAAAGACACCTTAACATCAATAAAAAGAGCTACCATACCATCAAACTCTGACCAGCAGACATCAGGAAATAATGCATTAGACAGCATGAAAGCGATTTTAAAATCGCTCCTGGCAATGCAAATCGATTCTGCAAAAAAAGACCCAACCTCAACATTGCCTTTTACCATCCACAGTGTACAAATTCAATTCCAGGATGGCTTTGTAGAAAATGTGCAGGTATTAGGAAAGATTGCCGGCAATCAACATTTACTGGAGTTCCGTAATTTTTACCCGATCCCTTTTTCTACCATCAGCGCTTTTAAGCGGCTGATGAATATCCGATTGTATGAAAAAACAATTTTCCGGGATTCTATGGTCTATGTAAGGCTAGGTGAATTACTTTCTTACAGACCCAATCTTTCACTCGAAACAAAAGATTATTCTCCCGAAAACCAGGTGTGGCCAGAGAATGTGACCGATAACATTACGGACAGCATCACGATTATAAATCTTTATAAAGAACAGACATCCAGGATACTGGAAGCCAGGATTTTTAGTGATTTGAAAGGTATTGACGGCGAAAACCCCAACGGCCTGATCCAACTGGAATTGAGTAAGAAAATCAACCTTTGGTCGCAGAGAAAGCCCTTTAAAACCGGTACGTCTACCAATTATGGCCTCTTCAATTATATGACGCCGCAGTTTGCCATGAACAAAATAGAAAGCAACCAGAAACGGCTGGTATTGAATCATTTTGATACGGTATCGTCAGCGGTCAATGGAGACAAGCCCCTTACCTATACCTCCACGCTAAACTTGCTAAAGCACCAAACATTCAATATCGGGTTCGATCTGTCGCTCTTCCTGTTCGACATGCCAGCCATAAAATCTACCTTTTACTTTGGGCCGGGTCTTTATTTTGGCCGCACAGCATTGCAGGATACGTTAAGAGTAAAGGCCGCTGGCCCGGGCATTCGGCCACGCTTTGCCGCTGCCCCTACTAATAATGTGATTGACTTTGGCATCAATACTTTTCAATTTAGCCCTTTTATGACCTGGCAGATATATCCCAACAAAAAATATGGTGTTTCTGTTACGCAACGCCTCACTTCATTTAAAGCGCTCAGCACCGATTTCGAACAGGTCCGCGACAGTGCCCATTTTGTTCATTACATATTGGCCCCGGGAAATAATGATACGTCGGCACAATACAAGCAGAACTACTTGTACACACGTAAAAATTCAGCTAAATGGCTTGCATCCACTGAAATATTTGCCTTTTTCCGGCCTTCCGCCAATAACAGGATCTTCTTCAGGTACAGGCTCAACTGGGATGTCAATAATGGAAAAGAGAATTTTCATCAAATACAAGTAGGGCTCTCCACATTTTTGACTTCCACAAAAGATGTTTCAAAGCCGAAACCCAACTAAGATTTACCATGAGCTGCGGCACCATTTTCCTGGTTCCGCAGTTATGTTTTTGTGAGAAGATTTCCCCAAATTACATCCTGCTGCATTTCCTCCTAACTTAGCAGCCCCATGGACAAATTCATCGTTTCGGCCCGTAAGTACCGCCCACAAAATTTTAATACCGTGGTGGGGCAGGGTCATATAACTACCACCTTAAAAAACGCCATTCTCAATAACCAGCTGGCACATGCATTTTTGTTTTGTGGCCCCAGAGGTGTTGGTAAAACCACCTGCGCCAGGATATTGGCCAAAACCATCAATTGCGAAAGCAAAACACCCGAAGGCGAGGCCTGTAATGTGTGCAATAGTTGTATCAGCTTTGATGCCGGGGCTTCATTAAATATTCATGAACTGGATGCTGCCAGCAACAACAGCGTAGACGATATCCGTGCGCTGGTGGAGCAGGTTCGCTTTGCACCACAGGCCGGCGAGTACAAAGTGTATATTGTGGATGAGGTGCACATGCTGAGTGCCGCCGCCTTTAATGCCTTTCTAAAAACACTGGAGGAGCCGCCGCCTTATGCCATATTTATTTTGGCCACCACCGAAAAACATAAGATACTCCCTACCATCCTCAGCCGTTGCCAGATTTTTGATTTTAAACGCATCACCAACGCTGATACGGTTACACACCTGCAGGAAATTGTAACCAAAGAAGAGATCAAGGCAGAGAAACCCGCCCTCCAACTAATCGCTCAAAAAAGCGAGGGTTGTATGCGCGACTCGCTGAGTATCCTGGATAAGATCGTAAGCTTTACCAATGGCGAAGTAACCTATAAGAATACGCTGGAACACCTGAATATCCTCGATGAGGATTACTATTTTAAAATGCTGGCCGCGCTGCAGGCACAGGACCTGGCTACCACTTTATTATTATTTGATGAAATAAACCGTAAAGGCTTTGAGGGTGACCTGGTATTGAACGGCTTTGCCGAATTTATTAGAAATGTAATGGTGTGCAAAGACGCCAAAGCAGCGCAACTGCTGGATGTGGTGGAAGGCATGCAATCAAAATACCAAACTACGGCCCAGGCCATCAGCCTTTCTTACCTGGTGAGTGGACTAAATATCCTGAACGAAGCGGAAATACAATTTAAAATGGCCCGCAACCGCCGGTTGCATGTAGAACTGTGCCTGATAAAGCTTTGCTACCTGCAGCAGGCACTGGAACTATCTGCAAGTCCGACTGGCGAACTGGTCAAAAAAAAACGGGTTGACGGCCCCGTAGCCTATAGAAGCAAAGCCATTCCATCCCTTTCTTTAAAAAAACAGGGAAGTGAAGCTCCCCTACCCGAGGCCAAACTCTATGTGGAATCAGCACCGATGACGAACCAGCCGGTGGAAGACGGACCACTGGTTACTGAAAAGGCCACCGCGCAAATTGCTGCCGCTGTTCCAGTGAAAAGCACCATGCCTCCCGCAGTCGGAGGTGTAAAAAAATCCCTGTTGGCGTCGCTACAGGAAAAGCACCAGGCACAAAATGGCAACGGTAATGAGACTGCAGCTATACCACTTACGCAAGAGGCGGTGCAGACTTTGTGGGCCGGCTATTCAGCCAGGTGCAAAGAGAAATTACAGCATTCCATTGCCAATAGTTTCGATACAGCCACACTCAATATCCTGGATAGCGAGACAATAGAAGTGGTGTCACTTTCCATTCTTACCCAAAAATTTATAGAGCAGGAAAAAGTGGATACCCTACAAATGTTCCAGCAGCATTTCTGCAACAGGAAGATCCAGTTCCAGTTTCGTGTGGAAAGTACCGGCCAGGATCACAAACCGCTGGATAATAAATACCTCAGCAGCCAGGAACGTTTTCGACTAATAGCGGAGCAGCACCCACTGGTGGTGGATTTGAAGGATAAGTTGAGGCTGGAGTTGGATTATTAGAAGTGGGCAATTTCAGTTGGCAGTTTTTCAATTGGCAGTTGGCAATACGGTTGGGAAGTTGCGCAATATTCCCCACTGACCGGAATGGTAAAGTCTCATCCGAACTGCATATCATAGCATTAGAATTCATTTTTTTCTTGCGTCTTTGCACAAATTGTAAAACAATACTAATTATCATGAGGTACATTTTGTCTGCTTTGATAATTATATCAACCATTTGTTCTGCACAAACTAATAAAATAAAGGAATCTGCAAATGACTCAATGAAGGAATTGGCCGATTCATCTGACCTCGATGCTTATAAATCTGGTGCGATGTTTAAAAACAGTTTGATTATAACTTATCTGGGTTACGGGCTTATGGTACAGGGCAAAGAACTGGAAATCAAAAAAAACGAGGAGCCTTTGAATAAGATAAAGTCAGCTCAAAAGAAAATTGCAAAATCGAAATTTTATGTTGTCATCAATGATAGTTCTATTGGCCCTGGTCAACTTGCTGATTTGATACACACTTTAGAGAAAACAGGAATTACCAATTACAGGGTTATCGACCTTTACAGTTTCATTGACAAACATTTTAATTCACCGGAGCCTGAAATAGAATTAATTCCAACTACTAAAGATTCGGTCATACAAAATGGTTTTTTAGATTCAAATAATATCCAGAATTTAGTACGGATGTATAGTTTCCGAAATCTTCATTTTCGGAGCCAAAAGCCTTCTAAATTCACACAATGCCTAATAAATGTTTTGCCGTATTTTCACGCCCCGAAAGGAATGACCGATTTGCCAGACAAATCATAAATCATAATTCACAAATCAAAAATCAAAGATGGCCGAAGCGATATTAATGCCCCGACTGAGCGACACCATGACTGAAGGTGTAATAGCCGCCTGGCATAAAAATGTGGGCGATGCTGTAAAGAAAGGCGATGTACTTGCCGAAATAGAAACAGATAAAGCCACCATGGAACTGGAGAGTTACCAGGACGGCGTATTGCTGCATGTTGGCACGGCCAATGGTGGCAAATTAATGGTAAACGACCTGATGGCCATTATTGGAAAAGCCGGTGAAGACGTGAGTGCTATAGTAGCACAACATGCTGGCGGAAATGGAGCCGCCGCTGCCCCAGCCGCTGAAGCCGCTCCTGCGAAAACAGAGGAGGCCCCTGCCCCTGCAAAGCAGGAAGCTGCACCAGCCCCTGCTGCTGAAACAGCTGCACCGGCCCCGGTCGCACCAGCTGCTGCCATTGATATTTCTAAAATACCCGAAGTGGTGATCATGCCCCGTCTTAGCGATACGATGACGGAGGGAGTAATCGCTTCATGGAATAAAAATGTAGGAGATGCGGTAAAGAAAGGTGATGTATTGGCCGAAATTGAAACCGATAAAGCTACCATGGAACTGGAAAGCTACCGTGATGGAACATTGCTTTTCCAGGGTGCCAAAGTGGGTGAAAAAATACAAGTAAACGACCTGCTATGTATTGTGGGTGCCGAGGGTTTTGATATCAATCCAATCGTTGCATCGGCAAAACAAGGTGGTACGCCGGCGCCTGCCGCTGAAGCCCCGGCACCGGCTGCAACTACAGCTGCACCAGCTGCCGCCACACCTGCACCTGTTGCAGAAGCTCCAAAGGCCGAAGCGCCAAAACCTGTGGAGCAGGAAGTGGTCAACCAGGGTCGCATCATCGCGTCGCCGCTGGCTAAAAAATTAGCTGCTGAAAAAGGAATAGACCTGAAATATGTGAAAGGAAGTGCCGACAACGGCCGTATTGTAAAAAGCGATGTAGATAATTATACACCTGCTGCTGCACCGGTTGCGCCAACTGCAGCACCAGCGGCGGCGGCAACACCAGCAGCCGCGGCTGCCACGGCTGAAAAAGCGGCACCAGCAGTTGCACCATTTAACCCTGGCGCAGGCGAAGGTTTTACAGATCATCCTAATAATCAAATCCGCAAGGTGATAGCCAAGCGCCTGGCAGAAAGCAAATTCAGTGCACCACATTTCTACCTGAAAATGGATGTGAACATGGATAACGCCATGGCCAGCCGCACGCAGATGAATGAGGTAAGCCCGGCTAAAATTTCCTTTAACGACCTCGTGATTAAAGCCAGTGCAATGGCGCTTCGCAAACATCCTGCAGTTAACAGTAGCTGGATGGGCGATTTCATCCGCAGTTATGAGCATATTCATGTTGGTATGGCCGTGGCAATACCAGATGGCCTGATTGTTCCGGTGATTCGTTTTGCAGACCAGAAGAGCCTGAGCCAGATTGCTGCAGAAGCAAAAGAACTGGGTGGGAAAGCCAAAAATAAAAAACTACAACCCAACGAATTCAGCGGCAACACGTTCACTATTTCTAACCTTGGCATGATGGATATTGACGAATTTACTGCCATCATTAACCCTCCCGATAGCGCTATTTTAGCCGTGGGAAAAATAAAAGAAGAAGTATACCGTAACGCCAAAGGAGAGTTTGCAGTGAGGAATATTATGAAGCTGACACTCAGTTGCGACCACCGCAGCGTGGATGGTTCTGTAGGGGCAGCTTTCCTGCAAACGGTTAAAGCTTACCTGGAAAACCCGGTGACAATGTTGGTGTAACTATCAATAATATCCTTGCATTTTTTAAGATAAAAATGAAATCAAAAGCCCGCTTTGGCGGGTTTTTTGTTTTCTACCCGGTAGCCTCAAAAAAGAAGGCCTACTTTTAAAAGATGAAAAAAGCATTGTGTTACAGCATTTTCGCCCTGGTTCTTTTCATTTATTCCGCGGCAAATGCCCAGTTTAAAAACCTGCCCGATTTGTCTGCGTCGGATACCATAATACCGGATAAATTCAAGGCATTATTTACAACCACCAAGGGCGATTTTGCATTGGAAGCCTACAAATCCTGGGCGCCGATAGGGGTAACCCGTTTGTACCGGCTTATCAAAAGCGGCTATTTTAATGACAATGTGATATTCCGGGTACAGCCGGATTATGTGGTGCAGTTTGGCATTAGTGGTGATACTTCTTTATATGGCTATTGGGATAGGAAACCTATTGTGGATGAACCCTTGCTTCAACCAAACAAAAAAGGAGTGGTGTCGTTTGCCAGTGGTGGCCCCAATACCAGGAGTAACCAATTGTTTATCAATAAGAAAGACAATTACAAACTGGACACCATCAATATACGCGGAGCAGTTGGCTACCCTCCGGTAGCTAAAATTATTTCAGGTTGGGAGGTCGTAGAAAACTTTTTTAGCGGGCATGGAAGAGAGCCTTTAAATCACCAGGACTCGGCAGCTTTATACGGCAATAAATATTGGGATAGAACCTTTCCTGGTTTGGATAAAATTATCAAAGCCCGGATCATTGAGTAAATAAAAAAGGCGCACTTTATCAGTTGGTTAGCCAGATATTAAAAAGATCCGGTGTATAGGGCACCGGATCTTTTTATGAAAAGCTTCTTTCCATGTTACTGGATGGTCGAATCACGCACGGCTTTTGGTTGTTCAACAACTGCTTTAGGCTGTTCAACAGGTGCGATCCATTCCTTTTTAGATTTGTCTTTCGTTGTCAGGTTGCCTTCCAAATCCAGGAAATCACCACTCTCCAACAATGCGGTCTCGCCAGTGCTCGTTTTTAATGCGCCATTTGGCAGAACGATGGTACCATTAGCAAGCGTTTGCGCTTTGATCATTATTTCGGCGGTACCATTGGTAACCACCAACATATGGCCATTTACTTTTTTAAAGCCATCTTTTTCTACTGCCATTTTCTTTGCGGACTTCTGTTTTGTTTTACCTGAATATCCTCCCTGTGCAAATGCACCAACACTTAGCAAGGCCACAGTGGCCATCATGATTATACGCTTCATACTTAATTGAATTTTGACCGATATAGAAAAGAATACCAGCCGGTTAACGAATGAATTTTGATGATATCTTCCCTATTAATTCAAAAACATGCCAGTCTTTTGGGTGGAGCTCATAAAACTTCAATTTCTGCCAGATCGCAATAGATTGTTGCCAGCAGAAAAATCGTAAGTGCTTGAAAATGAACAAAGTAAAAAATAGGGAACAAAAAGGCTTTTACATTTTCTTAACGAAATGCAATGAAAGCTACCTGGCTGCCGATAATAAAAATATCCGGGCTAACAATTGGACGCACCAAAATATTTGATGCAAGAAAAATCCCGAACCTGTTTAAGATCCGGGACCATAAAATGTATGCAATGATCGTTTTTACAAAGCTGCCAACTGAACCTTTTGTTGCAACTCCATGACGTTTTCTTTAAAGATCGTATCCGTATCCATCAGGTCCTTTACGGTTTGGCAACTGTGGATCACTGTGGTATGGTCGCGTCCGCCAAAATGTTCGCCAATGGTTTTTAAAGAGTTTTTGGTAAACGCTTTCGCCAGGAACATCGTGATCTGCCGGGCCTGTACAATTTCGCGTTTCCTCGTTTTCTGCAATAGTTTATCGTAAGGCACATCAAAATAATCGCAGACCATTTTTTGGATGGTGTCGATGGTAATCTCCTTGCTGCTGGTCTTGATAAAATTGCGGAGCACTTTTTTAGCCAGTTCCAGGTCTATCTCTCTTTTATTGAGCGATGATTGAGCCAATAAAGAAATCAAAGCCCCTTCCAGTTCCCTGATGTTGGAGTTAATATTATAAGCCAGGTATTTCACTACTTCCTTTGGCATTTCAAGGCCATCGTTCTTCATCTTCCTTTCCAGTATCTCTATGCGTGTTTCGTAGTCGGGCATGGTAAGATCGGCACTTAATCCCCAGCGGAAACGGCTCAGTAAACGCTCCTGCAAACCATCGAGGTCTTTAGGAGCTTTGTCGCTTGAAAGCACCAACTGCTTGCCACTCTGGTGCAGGTGATTAAAAATAGCAAAGAATGCGTCCTGGGTCTTTTCGGCACGGCTAAAGAACTGTACATCATCGATGATCAACACATCGATCAGCTGGTAAAAATGTATAAAATCGTTGATGGCACCGTTGCGGCTATGATCCTGGAATTGATTGATAAATTTTTCGCTGCTTACGTACAACACCACTTTGGATGGGTGGTGCTTTTTCACTTCGTTCCCGATAGCCTGCCCCAGGTGTGTTTTGCCAAGCCCTACTCCACCGTAAATCACCAATGGGTTAAAGGAGTTGTTACCGGGTTTATCAGCCACTGTTTTGCCGGCACGGCGTGCTACGCGGTTACAGTCGCCTTCTATGTATGATTCAAAAGTGTAATTTGGATTCAGCTGAGCATCAATCTGCATCTTTTTCAACCCAGGTATAACAAAGGGGTTCCTCACAGGGTTATTGATAACCAGTGGAAAATCAGCTTCGTTGTTGCTGTACATTTTTATTTCGTTGCTGGGTACATCCATAGTTTGCTGCGGGTACATGGCATTACCGCTGTCCACCAAGATACGGTATTCTAATCTTGCTTCTTTGCCTAATTCCCTTTTCAGGGTTTTAGCAATCAGATTAATATAATGCTCTTCAATGTATTCAAAGAAAAACTGGCTGGGAACCTGTATGGTAAGAACCTTGTTTTTAATTGACACCGGTTTGATCGGTTCGAACCATGTTCTGTAATGTTGCCACTCTACTATATCCTTAATAATATTCAGACAATTAAGCCAAACTATATCGCAAGTTTTATTCATTCTGCCGGTCGCAATTAATATGTTGAGTAAAGTTTTTTCTCTGGAGTTTCTCAAAAAAAGTGGTTGTTAACATCAACAGCTTTTTTGAGGAAGGACAGCGAATATCAAAATCTTTTGTTGAAAAAAAAATTTTTTAGTTGTTTGTTTTTTCCCCCACAACGACAGTATGGGCCTTTGCTAGTTTTTTCTTTTCCACACCCGAAAAATTAAAATCGAGCCTTCCCAAATTTATCCCTGCCCAACCTACCTGGTTAACGATTACATCACTCCCCGATTTATTTTTATACACATCCGGTTTTTCCATAAAAGTATGCGTGTGGCCACCAATAATCAGGTCTATATGCTCTGTTTGCTGTGCTAAAACGATGTCGCTCACCTTGTTTCCCTCCCTGTATTTATAACCCAGGTGGCTGAGGCAAATGATCATGTCACATTTTTCCTTTTGCTTCAGCATTGCTGCCGTTTCGTTGGCCTTTTGTATGGGATCCAGGTATTTTGTATTGCCAAACAATAAATCGGGCACCAGGCCCTGCATCTCAATACCCACACCGGTCACCCCGATCTTAAGCCTGCCCTTTTTAAAGATTTTATACGGCATATAGCTATTCTCCATCGGGGTATTGGTAAAGTCGTAGTTGCAAATAATTACAGGAAAATTTGCATGTTTTAACTGTGTGGCAAAGTTGTCGAGCCCGGCATCGAAGTCGTGGTTGCCCATGGTGCAGGCATCATAATTCATGGCAGCCATCGCTTTTATTTCCGGTTCACCTTTGTACAGGTTAAAATAAGGTGTACCCTGGAAAATATCTCCTGCATCCAGCAGCAATACATGCGCTTCTGCCTCACGGATAGACCGGATGAGTTCTGACCGGGCCGCTACACCACCCAAACCCTGGTTACGGCTGCCATCCATCGGGAAAGGTTCTAAGCGGCTGTGTACATCATTAGTATGTAGTATCACCAGTCTTGTTTCCTCTGTAGCTGCATATAATGTTGATGGAAATAACCCCTGTGTTAACAAAGCACCACCCGTAATAGCTGTGTTGCGAATAAATTTTCTGCGGTCCATGTATAAAAAAAGATTTTAGAGTTCCCGGCTGTAATACCGGGTAGTTGTGACCATCGATCAGAAATTCAGATATTATTCGCTTTTCTTCACCCGTTCTTCATTATTTGCCTTAATAGCCTTACCAGCCACTGTCTGTTCCTTTACATAATCAATAAAAGCATCCCGCATTAATGAACCATTGCTTATTTGCGGCAAGGCCTTCAGCATCACACAATCATCACCACCATTGGCTACATAATCGCTGTTGACAATGGTATATTTTACAGACATGTCAATCGGCTTGCCCTTAATCATTATGTTAACCGCCTTTTTATTCTTTATGCTAAATGTAATGCCTGCTACAGGCCAGCCGCCCCTGGTACTTATATGATCCAGGAAAACCTGGAGTTGGGCACCCGTCAGTTCCTGAAGCACCAAAAGATTGTCGAAGGGCATCAATTCAAAAATCTTGCCTGTTGTTATGGGTCCGGCATTTATTTGGTTTAATCTTATGCCACCGGTATTTACAAAAGCACCATCCACATTGCGGTGGTATTGTTTGGCCGCGGCTTCCAGCATGGCGTCCGTCATAAAATTTCCAAGGCTGCCATTGGGTGTACCTTTTTCTAAAGAGGAGGCAACCGTTCCGATAATACCATTCATTGTGGCGTTAACACTATCGCTGTATGGCTTCAGCATGGCAACAACTGCAGGGTCTTTTTTTGCATCTTGTTTGATGGGATACCCCTTATATGCCAGTTTATCAGCTACAAAAACCGTTGGAGAACAGGCCACAAACAGCCCAACGATGGAAAGAAAAGCGATAATTTTTTTCATAAACGAGACAGGAGGGACAATGGTAAGGTACAATCATTTACTTACCAACAATGAATCCAAAGAAAAAAATAGAAACTAAAAAATTGCTGATAGATTTGGCCAAATTTTTTTCAATTATGAGTTACGAAATCACCGGAAAATTAGTGTCTGTATCGGACACCATGCAGCGTACTGAAACATTTAAGGTAAGAGAGTTTGTTATCGAAAAAAGCGAAGAGATCAATGGCCGCCTGATAACCAATTACATCAAAATGCAGTGTGTACAGGATAAGACAGAACTGCCTTCAAAATTCAGATTAGGGGAGGAAGTAAAAGTAATGTTTAACCTAAAGGGCAACAAGAGTGAAAGAGACGGCAAAGTGAACTATTTCACCAACCTGGATGCATGGCGTATGGAAAGTGCCAACATGATGCAAACAGCTGTCAACCAATCGCAGATGCCACCTGATTACATACCTACGGAGGCCCCGGATGATTTGCCATTTTAAGGCATAGGGTTAAGGTGTAGGGTTTAGGGTAATGGAAGGTCAGCTTCTCCATTTTGATTACCGAATTTAATGATGGTTTCTTTTGGCATGGACCCTACACCTTTACCCCTATACCTTTCACCTTTGCTTGATTTTTCGGATAAACACCGGACATCGTATTATGATAAAAGATATTACACTACGCCTGCTTCCGTCGGAAGCCGCTGATGATGGCGCTATTAAAAATGCCATTGCCCAATCTGAGGCTGTGCAGAAAACTGCCGTTACCGGCTACCATATTATTAAACAAAGTATGGATGCACGTGGCAGAACTGTTTGGATCAACCTGATGCTGAAAGCCTTTATTGATGAGCCTTTCACTCAAAGAGAACAAGAACCCATACATTACAAAGATGTTACACATGCCAGGCACCGCGTTATCATTGTTGGTGCTGGCCCGGCCGGTTTATTTGCAGCACTGCAATTAATTGAGCTGGGTATACAACCGGTTATTGTAGAACGCGGCAAAGATGTAAGGGCCAGGAGAAGAGACCTTGCTGCATTGAATAAAACGGGCGAAGTAAACCCTGAGAGCAACTACTGCTTTGGTGAAGGTGGCGCCGGGACTTATAGTGATGGCAAACTCTATACCCGCAGCACCAAGCGCGGCAATATCAACCGCATCCTGCAGATATTGTATCATTTTGGTGCTGAAGAAAATGTGCTTTACGAAGCCCATCCTCATATTGGCACCAACAAATTACCACAAATCATTACTGCCATGCGGCAACAGATCGAAACCAGTGGCGGTTTGTTTTTGTTTGAGAAAAAACTGGTGGATTTTGTAGTGGAAAAAGAAACGATCACAGCTATAAAAACAGCGGATGGTGATACGATCAAAGGCGATGCGGTGATATTGGCCACTGGTCACTCTGCGAGAGACATTTTTGAGCTGTTGTACGATAAAAATATCCTGGTTGAGGCAAAACCTTTTGCATTGGGTGTGCGCATCGAGCATCCGCAACGCATTATAGATACTGTGCAATATCACTGTGATGTCCGCAACGAATTACTTCCTCCGGCTTCATACAGTTTGGTTCAGCAGGTAGCGGCCCGTGGCGTGTTTTCTTTTTGCATGTGCCCCGGTGGCATTATCGCCCCTGCAGCCACTAATCCAGGCGAACTCGTGGTAAACGGATGGAGCCCTTCGAAACGAAATAATCCTTATGCAAATAGTGGAATGGTGGTGCAGGTGGAACTGGCAGATGCTGCTGGGTTTAAGGTTGAGGGTTTAGGGTTGAAGGAAAACGCCTCTGTTCAGCGGCAAGCGTCAGGCGTCCAGCCTTCAGCGTTACAAATGATGCATTTTCAAAGTATGGTGGAGCAGGCTGCATTTAATGCCGGTGGCGGCAAGTTCGTGGCACCCGCTGTACGGATGGTTGATTTTGTTAATGGAAAAACATCTGCTTCGCTGCCGGATTGTTCTTATTTGCCGGGCATTACTCCGGCTGATCTAAAAACGGTGTTACCATCTTTTATCCATCGTTCGCTACAAGAAGGGTTCAAGGCATTTGGAAAAAAAATGAAGGGCTATCTTACCAACGAGGCCGTGGTGGTGGCTACCGAAAGCCGTACATCATCGCCGGTACGTATACCCCGCGATGCAGATACCCTACAACATCCGCAGATACATAATCTATATCCCTGCGGGGAAGGTGCCGGTTACGCCGGCGGTATAGTAAGTGCGGCGATTGACGGCGAAAGGGTGGCGGTGATGCTGGCGGAAAAATTAGTGGTGTGACAGCTCTATGTTGCATTTTCAAACAACAATCAATCCTTTTCAGATTCATTTTCAAAAAGTTGATGTAACATATCCTGCAATAATTTTTTGTCGGGCAACTGTGTTTGATATTCGGCTACCATTGTTGGTGAAAGGCTTCGGCTCAATGCATATTCTACCACTTCGCTGTCTTTATCTTTGCACAGCAAAATACCAATGCTGGGGTTTTCGTTTTCTTTCTTCACATCCCTGTCCAATGCTTCCAAATAGAAATTCAGCTTACCTAAATGCTCCGGTTCAAACCGCTCTTTTTTTAATTCAAAAGCTACGAGACATTGTAACCCACGATGGTAGAAGAGTAAATCGATATTGAAATCCCGGTTGCCTACCATGATTTTATATTCTTCTCCAATAAATAAAAAGTCTTTACCCAATTCGAGTATGAACTGCTTCATGTGCTTAATGAGGCTGCTCTGCAAATCGTCTTCGCTATGGGTATCTGGCAGTTTTATAAACTCAAAAATGTAGCTGTCTTTAAAGCTGTTAAAAATATTAGGGTGCGTCTTTTTTAGTGTTGGTGATAGCTTCTGATTGCCAATAAATACCCGTTCAAAAATGCCTGCTGATATTTGACGGCCAAGTTCTCTTTTACTATATTTTTCCCTGATGCATAGCCGTAAATAAAATTCTCTTTCCTCTTCTATCTTGCACCTTGAAAATATTTGTAAATGGTTGGTCCAACTAATTTTCACCAAAGGCGTTTGCTTTATATTCTCTTCATTAATTTGTCTTCTTAGTACTGCTGCCAATTCATCTTTTGTCAGTTTTTCTAATTGTGGTTCCACTGGAACCACAATTGTATCTTGTTGATTTTTAGATGCTTGTAATTGTGGTGCCAGTGGAACCACAATTGTGGCAGCACGATATTTTTCATAAAACTCAACCATTCTATAGATACTTCTTTTGTCGAACCCTTTTAAGCCGGGCTCATTTTTTTGGAGAAAATCAGCAAAAAGCTGCACGGTTTTATTGCCCCATTGGCTTTGCGCCAATTGTTTACTCACAAATGCACCTACCTGCCAATATAAATTTACAAGTTCGGTATTGACGGACTTTAATGCCTTATGCCGGGCCTGCATTATTGTTTCTTGCAAAACCGGAAAACTGACGTGTTGATTTTCTGCGTTCATATTATAAAAATGAAAACCGGCATTTTTGATATTTGATGCTGAATGTAAATCCATATCGAACTTGTCACTAACAATTTACGTTTAGGATTACGATGGGTAAAATAACAAAAACTACTGCTACCGCCATTCTTGTTTTTGGGTTCCGCTCACCTCCCATCAAAATTAATTTCCGACAACGCGAACTGCATTATTTTTACCAAAACACTACCTGACCGATGAACAATATCCTGGAAGTCCACCACCTCAAAAAATATTTCGCTACGCAAAAAGCGGTGGATGATATCAGCTTCAACATAGAACAAGGGAGCATCTTTGGTCTGCTGGGACCGAATGGTGCCGGTAAAACCACTTTGATACGGATGATCACGGGTATTTTTTACCCCGATAGCGGCGACATACAATTCAATGGCCGCAAATTTGATCCGCTCAACGACATTATCGGTATTGGCTATATGCCCGAAGAGCGCGGCCTCTATAAAAAAATGAAGATCGGCGAACAGGCCCTGTACCTGGCCCAGCTGAAAGGCATGAGTAAAAACGATGCCATGGATAGCATCAAAAAATGGTTTGTAAAACTGGAAATGCAAAGCTGGTGGAACAAGAAAGTGGAAGACCTGAGCAAAGGCATGAGCCAGAAACTACAGTTTGTGATTACCGTATTGCACAATCCCAAACTCATTATACTGGATGAGCCGTTCAGCGGTCTTGACCCGGTAAATGCCAACCTGATAAAAGACGAAATATTCAACCTGGCAAAACAGGGTAGCACGATAGTTTTCAGCACCCATCGCATGGAGCAGGTAGAAGAGATCTGCAGCCAGATTATCCTGGTAAACAAGGGCAAAAAAATATTAGATGGCAGTGTAAAACAGGTCAAACAGGATTTTAAAGAGAACCTGTTTAAACTGGGTGCCCACACATTACCCGAACAAATGCTCACCCCCGCTTTTTCAGTAGTGCATCATAGCCAGGAAGAAGTGTATCTAAAACTGGCTGACGGCACTAATACCAATGATGTGTTGCGCCATTTTATCAGCCATGATGTCAACATTCATTCCTTTAACGAAGTGCTGCCCAGTCTCAACGATATTTTCATAAATCTCGTAGAAGGCACGCCTACTTCAAGGCAATTTCAGAAAGTAGAGGTTGGGGATTAGGGATTAGTGGGTTAGGGATTGGTAGAACGACGCTAAATAACTTCTAACCAATCCTCAACTTGTAAATCTAATTTCCAATTCTTGCAACTAATCCCCAATTACTAATCAACCAATCAACCAGTCCCCCATGAACAAAATATGGCTCATTATAAAACGGGAATACAGAACGAGGGTTCGCAATAAAACGTTTTTACTATCCACTTTTTTACTGCCGGTGGCAATGGTGGCCATCATTCTCGGTGCAGCATTTTTAGCCGTGAATGATAAGGATAAACACAAGATCGCTGTCAGCGATCCGAATGGATTTTTTAAAGATGTTTTGAAAGGAGAGGACTTGCTGGTGTTTGAATTTCCAGAAGGTGTAGACAGCACCAACTACCAGAAAAAAGGCTATACCGATTTACTGATCGTTCCCAGGTGGGATGGCCATTCGGCGATGAAATATGACATCCGGTCGCCAAAGCAACTGGGGCTGGATGCAAGGCGTGACGTCGAAAAGAAGATCAACAAAGCCATTGACGATAAAATGATGATGGAATTTGGCCTGTCCAATTCCCGGCTGGATAGCATCCGTAAGCTGGCTCCCAAAGCAGAAGTGAATGAATTATCCGATAGTGGCAGTAAGTCAAAGGTTACCAGTTCCGGTGTTTCTTTCGTTGTGGGCCTCGCAAGTGGCATGCTCATTTACATTATGATGTTTATTTATGGCGCCCAGGTAATGCGGGGTGTTATGGAAGAAAAAACCAACCGCATAGCCGAAGTGGTGGTAAGCAGCGTAAAACCATTTCAATTAATGATGGGGAAGATCATTGGGATTGGTGGAGTTGGGCTTACTCAGTTCTTACTATGGCTGGTACTAATCTTTGGCTTGTTTACTGTTGCCCAGATTTTTATACCGCAGGAAACCCTGGCAGGGTTACAACAGGTGCAACAAAATACACCCATGAGTGGAGGTGGCATAGTGAAAGCGGCCAGTACTTCACAAAACATTATTGTAACACTAAGCAATATCAACTGGTTTAAAATAATTCCTTTCTTCCTGTTCTATTTTCTTGGTGGTTATTTGTTTTATGCGGCCTTGTTTGCCGCTGTAGGTTGTATGGTAAACGAAGATCCGCAGGACGCACAAAGCCTGATGTTACCCATTATGATGCCCATCATTTTTGGATTTATCATTATGCAGGGTGCCATTCAAAACCCCAATAGCAGCATGGCCGTTTGGGGTAGTATTGTTCCCTTTACCAGCCCAATTGTAATGATGGCCCGTATACCAAGCGACCCACCTTTGTGGCAGGTAGCATTATCGATGATATTACTGATTGGCGGTTCCGTCGGCACGGGCTGGATGGCAGGGAAAATTTACCGTACCGGTATTCTAATGTATGGTAAAAAAGGCAGCTGGAAGCAGATGATGAAATGGGTATTTGCTAAAAGTTGAATAGGTTATAGTTAGACCCTTTTAGCTTTGGTAAAACCATTTTTGCCCAGCCAAACCATTACTTTATCGCGGTGGTCGCCCTGTACTATTATTTCACCGTCTTTTACCGATCCGCCGGTACCACAAAAGGTTTTCAGCTTTTTGCCGAGGTCTTCCATGTCGGCGTCTATACCTACAAAACCGGTGATCAATGTAACTGCTTTACCGGCACGATGCTTGGTTTCCAGCTGAACTTTCAATAGCTGTTGGGCTGGTGGCAAGGTTTCAACGTTTTCCTGCTCGTCAGGTTCTAATTTAAAGTCAGGATCGGTTGAAAAAACCAGTGCTGAAAAGCTGTTGAGTTTAGGTTTAGCCATTGTTGAATGTAAAGGGTGTTAGAAAAGAATTACTAAAAAAGTGGACTGCAATATCGGGCAATGTCATTCTAATGAGTCACTGTCAGTTTAAACCCCGATTTAACCGTGATGGTGGTTCCGGGCTTTAGCGTAGTGCTGCGGCAACTCGTGTTGCTGCTTACTTCGGGCGTATTGGCACCGCTTTGGATCACCACATCGGTATTGGCATCAGGAATATTGCCACAGGTCCAGTTCGATGGATTTTCCCAGGCCTTGCCGGCTCCACCCGTCCAGTAGCTGATAAATTTCAAACCAATCACATTGCTATAACTGGCGCCATCTACAAAACAGCGATACTGGTATCCATAAAAAGACGAAGGCACATTCTTTAATTGTAATTGCTTCGCTGTGGTTCCGGCGTAACTGCTGTTATCAGCAATATTTGCAAACCCACTACCGGTATTTATCTGCCACTGGTAAGTGCTTCCAGTTAGGTTGGAGGTGATGACATTATAATTTCCAGGGCAGACGACAACATCTGCACTGTTTACCGCGAAAAAGGTTGATTGGGTTTGGGTTCCGTTGTAAACGATCTCGTATTTCCAGGTGCCTGCAGGCGCAGGGCTGGGCAACACCCGTGAATACCACCACCAGGATGCACTATAATAGGTGTTAAAGCCTTGCGACCAGGTTAGATATACAGTATTATCGGGCCTGTAGAGGGTATGGGTAGATTGATGACCGTTTAATTGGTCGCGGTAATAACTACCTAAATAAATGGTTTCACCACTAATAAAATTTATTTTTTCATTGACCACTTCCCCCGCAGGGCAGTTATTGTTAACCGGTGCCGCCCCATGTGTCATCACTTTACTAAGAGTGGATACATAATAAGGTTGCTGGTTGGCCCACCAGCTTGTGAGGCCATTCTTGTTATTGCAGTTCCCTGCCCAAGGATCTACCAATTGAGTATAAGAATTGTTGGTGTACACTTCAAAATGAAGGTGCGGGCCGGTAGAGTTACCCGAACTGCCCACTACACCAAGATATTCGCCGGTAGCAACAGCTTCGCCAACAGCTTTTGTTATCAGTGATCCTGATTTCAGGTGGCCATACCAGGCTATCGAACCATCGGCATGCATAATATACACCGCATTCCAGTTACATGCGGAGGTGCAAAAAGAACAGTTCTGGTCAAAATTGCCATCCGATTTATAGATGATGGTACCTGGTGCCCCTGCGATTACCTCGACAGCATTACGCTCCATTTTTCTCCATCCATACGGCCAGGTAAAAATGTCGGTACCGGCGTGGTTATAGCCCGAAGCCTGGTCGTAGGTTCGGCTGCCACAATTATAATCCAAAAGAAGATTGGGATAGGCCGGGTTCTCATCTACATAATTTGAAATGCCGTAATAGCCATTGTCGTTATAACCTAAAGCCTGTTTTAAGGGCCAGGCAAAAGCGGTATGCTGGATGCCATCAGGCGAGGCAGTTGGCTGCAGCTTACCTTCTTTGCGCAATTTTGCTTCACTGTCTTGCAACAGTTTAATAATGGCGGCCCGCTCCACCGGCGTTATTTCATCTTTAATGTCCATCAAATCCCGGTAACTGCCACCACCGTCTGGTGGTAATACTGTTGGCTGACTAAAAATGTTCCCGCCAAAAATGAAAAAGGAAAGCAATACCAGGGTCAACTGCTTAATCATAAAAAAATGCTTTTAGGTAGGTAGTTTCTGAAAGCATAAAATTAAGAACAGTCTTTAGTCTACAGACGAAATTTTTAAAGAATGAAAGATCCAGCCACAGGCTTCGGCCTTGGTATTCTGCTGGCTGATGGATGCACCATAGCTCGATATACCAGCACTGGCGGGTATCAATACACTGATCACCTGCGAACCGGAAATGGAGATATCCTGGAAGGTGGCTGTAGGATATTGAAACACCCTGAATTTGTACACTTTTTCTGGTTCGTTTAAACTGATATTAAACTCCACCAGGTGCTTTTTACCGGATTTAATGGCTTCAAACTCCACCTGCACACCCGGGTTTACTGCTGAAGGAAACGCCGAACTGAACAGGGCGATATTGTTACTGGCAGCGGGGTTGGCAATTACCATCATCGCGGCATACATACTCAGGAAATTTTTACCCGTCCGTGGTTTGTTGGGACTTAGGGTAACTGATGTACTCAAAGCCTCCGGCCTCACGCCCAGTTTTTTGGCGATCTCCAGGTTCGTCAAAATGGTTGGTTTTAAGGTAACCAGCCGCTTGCTATCAAAACCAATTTTTTTGAAACTTTCCAATGTGCGGGTTTCTAATTTTTCTGTTACTGGCATAGCTGAATTTTTTAGATATTTAGTTGAATAGTCTAAAGTAATACTATATGCGATTTTGTGCAATCTGCAGCGGCTCATAAAAAGCATTTTGCCGGTATGGGTTAGTGTAGCATGTTTTGTAACTGACTCCTCCGGGATTTTGTGATTTCCTTTTCCACATAAAAATTCACTTTCGATGCAAATTCATCCCACATGTTGCGCATCCAAAACTTCGCGATCCTGTTTTTAGCTTTCAATGTACTAATAACCGACACCGGCCTGAAGGCACAACAAACTGCTGCAAAACCAGTCCTGGATTCGTTAAGCATTGCAGATATGCAATACCTGCGAAAAATGTCTTCCATGGTAAAAAGTATGGAGGATTCTTTGGGAATTAATGAAAACAATATGGCACAGAAAGTAATACTGGTAAACCCCGTGAGCTGCCCGGCAATTGACACCAACATCCAACCGCTAAAAGTGCCTTATGCCGATGGATTAACGACCGTGCTTTTTACTTACGCTCACCAGCTTTTCATTGCAACAAATAGCGCCCTCTATAAAAAAAATTGTCTTAGAGCAAAAGCAGGCTCCCTTAGCCGTCCAGCATTTGCAGACAGTATTTCCATGCTTGAAAGCAAGGCGATTACCAACACGATATTGATAGGATTAGAAACCGGAACCACGCAGGATTTACCTTATCCTTCCAACCTCATTAACGCCGTCATTGATAAGGTAAAAAGAAAAATAAACAGTGCTACGGTTTTGTACATGGCTTATGAGCATATAAGGAAGCAAGCCAAAGACGCGAATGGCATATCGCTGTATGCGGGGTTTCAGAAGTTTTATGATGGGTTGGTTTCAGGGAAGTAGGTCCCCGGTTGACATGAAACAGTTAGCGCCCATAGAACTCAAATATTGCAAAGCAACACAGCCCAAACCGCCTGCACCCACTATTCATATTCTTGTCAAGGCCAGGTTTTGCCGTCCCCGGACATGGTTCGGGAAATACTATCTGCCTGGGATACCCTTGGCAGCTCATGCTGACAGTTGACGGGTAATGGTAACATCTGTTATCTTATCATCTGCTGCCAGTAGCAACGCTTTGCTGATGATGATGCTTAGCATCGTGTCGCCCTCAAAAGGAAGGAATATTTTATCCGAATCCTTATTACGACCTCCCGGAACAATGCATAAATACTGATCGTTGGGCTCCATTAAAATATTGCCGCTACCCATATGAATTTTATACGTTCTTAATTTTCCGCGCACAAAAAGGAATTTGCCATCAAAAGAGCACTGGTCGGCGATCTTCATTTTCGGAACTAAAAATTGCAATGATTCCATTCTTATTTTGGCGCTTTCGCCCAATTCGCTGAAGCTATAGTTACGCCAGTAGGCATTTAATTGCTGATCTCCGCCATCCGTCCAGTTTTGATCGTTACCCACACTACATACTCCTACAAACAAGTCCACATCCCGCATAATTTCAGTAAATACCATCGCAGGGATTTCGTCCATGTTCAGCACAACGCCTAATTTTCTAAACCGCACCTGGTCAGTAGCTATGTATGTAAAAACGCCTGACTCAGAAGTCGTGCCCTGCCAGTCGCTGTCTACAAAAAATTCTACTGCTATGCCCCAATTATGTACCAGTTTCACCGGCGTGTTATGACTATCCCATGCCCCCATCAAAGTATAGTTCCATCCCCGCTGCCTTGCCAGTGCGGAAAACTGGTGTTGCCTGAGGATATGCGCAGCAAAGCGATTGCTATAGCTGAATGTCCGCAACTCCGCATCTGTCACTAAGTATACTTCTCTGAAAGCCTGCTTGAACGGCTGTATGATTTTATTAATGCGAAAATAGTTGCGCCAATCTAATACATACCCGGCGTCAAAACCGATGGGATGCCACAATTGAACCGTAGTTTTTTCCCCAAGACCTTCAAGCGGTTTTTCAAAGGCATTTGTAATATTCCCTTTGTTATAAATGCCCTGCTGTTTTTCATCACCGGTAGTAAAATGCCAGATGAGTTTGCGGCCAATGATGCCCAGCAATGGATGATCGATATAGAGGCTTTTCCATTCATCGAAACTCCATTCCCTTGGTTTCAGGTAGGTGCTTTCGAGTCTTTCCGTGTGCGCCCTTAACTGCTCTTCTATGGACTTCTGGGTTTGTTTCAACACCTTTAATGCTACAGCGTAATCTTTTTTAATAGCTGCCGGAACACTTGATTGTTCTTTGCCAGCTTTACTGAATGACAGCTCAATATTGCTGGCAGAAAACACCTTTAGACTGCATGTAAAATCGCCAAGTTCCTTTTCAACCAGGCCGGTTGATGTCATGCCAAAGTCTGGTGCCGCTATTTCTTCAATGCTTTCAGGCGATATGCCATTTTTCTGTGCCGATTCGCTGACAAGTTTATCCAGGGTTTTAAGGATCGTTTTATTATCTGTTTTATTTCTTACCGCGAGTAAAAGCGGGATGCCTTCCTTAACCGGAAGCCTGGAAAATACCAGCATGCAGGCCGAACCGCAAGCCATAGCCAGGGGCCCGGTGCCGGGTTTCTTTTTATATGCCATGTTAGCGTAATCGACCAGTGAGCGATGGAGCGACAATTCGCCCGGAATAATACAGCACCAGATCAGCCCCTTTAATAACTGGGCGTTTACATCTTTGAGATAGCCCTTATGCCATCCTCTTTCTTTGTGTTCTTCCTTTATTAAAATCTCATTAAAAGCCAGCCATTCCTGCATTTTTACAATCAGCTTTTCACTACCAAGGGCAGATACAAGTTTTTCACTTTCTTTCATCCACTTTTCTGTAGGTGAAGACTTTGAACCACCGGCAATACAATGATACATCAGGGCAAGCCATAGCTGTTTTTGTTCCGGCTGTTCGTTTTTTAGCCAGGAAACCAGCAACTGCCCCCAGTCATCATTTGGGTCGAAAGGCATCCCAGGCTCAGCACTAAGCAGGAGTTGTATCTTTTCAATGTCTACCCTGCGATCTTGATAAATATATTCATTGTCGCCCTCCAGCATACGGCGTAAAGCGGTGGCCAATATTTCAGAAACTGCCTTCCCTTTGCATAACTGTTCAGCCCTTGATATCAGAGCCCGCTGGGGACACCCGCTTTCGTATTCGTTTAGGTCGAGATTGTCTGCATAGAGGTGGATCAGTTTGGCCAGTTCCTCTTCTGTAATGGTATCGGTTGTCTTTAATAGTACTTTCTGTAAATCATCGCCAAGTTTAAAACGCATGTAATGATAGGCGTGGGCATTATTCATTCCGTAGTAATGAAAGGTATGGTCCTTGTGCTTCTTTTTTACCTCTATTACAACCCTGGCAATAAAAAAAAGCCACTGCTTTTTCACGCTATCAGGATTGCTTTTAAACCCTGGATAGCTGGGCATTTCAGCATATGGCACATCGTAATACCTGCCGCTGGACAAAGCCGTATACTCCGTGATCATCTTTTCAAAGAGTGGATTAAAAGGGTCGATTGTTTCCTTTTGTGTTTCAGGTTTTGATGTTTGCGGGTCTGCAATTTCACCGGCGTTGGTATCAGGAATTTTCTTTTTGAAGAAATCAAGAATGCTCATACGTAAATAATGTTTATTCCTCTTAGCTTAATTTGAAGATGGGGGAGAATTTTGCCAGGCCTATCCCCCCACTAATGGTGTAAGTTTTACAAAGCTTACCGTTGTCGTAGCACTTAAAGAAATCATTTCTTTTAAATCGCTTACTTGTTTATCGTTCACCAATATAAAGTACCCGTTCTTCTGAAAGGCGCCAAGCGCTATATACGCCTGTTTTTCGGCGTCCACCTTCCTGCGGTCACGTAGTTTGAAGCCATTCAGCACCTTTTCCGCGTCGGTGGGTTGAACCAGCCCCCTGTAATATTCGGGCATTGTTTTATTGTATACATCAACCTCCGCATGCACCCGGGCGGTGATTAATTCCTGTACTGTAATTATTTCTTTATCAAAAGAGATCGTTAGTTCGCTTATGATTTTGCCTGATGCTGTTTCGTCCCTCAGCAGAATGGTTTGTTGCATAAAATGAAAAATATAGATTCAAATTGATTCCGGAGCTATAATTTTTAAGAGTAGTGCGTAAATACAATTTTCTACACCTCCTCAATTATTTCATTTCGCTGGCTGAAAATCTATCGCTTATTATTCCAAACGTTGTAGTCTCCGGTGCAAATTTGGAAATGCAACTCATAAAAAAAGTAAGTTTGTATAAAATACTCCTTGTATGAATGCTGAAAAAGCAATGCGGCAGGAAGTAAAAAAATATATAGACTCAGCCGACGTAAAAGTGGTCAAGATGGTATATGCCATGTTGGAAGTGGATGCCGGTAATGATAACGATTGGTGGAATACCATGCCCGAGTCAGTAAAGTCAGATGTTGAGGCTGCTTTGGAAGAATCTAAAAACAACCAAACTATACCCCATTCTGAAATACAAAAAAGGTACCAGCAGTGGATTGTAAAATAAACTGGACAAACCGGGCATGGCTTACATACATGGCCAATATAGAATATTACAACTGGCCTGGACCGCAAAAGAGATAAGCAACTTTGTATTGCTGTTAGATAGAAATTTGATGCTGTTAGCAAAGAACCCAGGAATGGGCCGGCAACGAAATAAATCCCACTCCAACATTCGCTGTACACTCGTACATAAAAGGGTTTTGCTGATTTACAAACACAAGCCAGCAAAAAACGAAATTGACCTGTTAGTATTTTGGAATACATCCCAAAATCCCAGGAAGTTGAAAGTTAAATAAATTCCCGGATGTGTGCAATTGTCGTAGCATTTTGAAAAACCCCTTTCAAAAAATCCCCCTCCCCAATCATTTCATTTCGCCAAACGAAAAGTTTTCCTTTAGTTTTGCCGATTGGCCTTGTCTGAACCAGTTGGCAGTTATGTAGTTGGCAGTTTGCAACTACTATGCTTCTGGTTTGCCGACTGCAAACTGGCCAACTGCAAACTGAACATGTCCTTATCCCACCTCATCAAACACATTTACAATAGTGCCACCGACGAAGTCATTCGCCGGGGTAAGAAGATTCATGCCATGGGCTATGTGGAAACCATCGACCACAACGCCCTGCTCAACAGCATCAGCTTCCGGGTGCGGGACGATATGTACAATAGCTGGTATAAGGTCTATATTCAGAATTATAGCGATGAACGTGGCATCACCACACGTTGCACCTGCCCCTATAACCTCACCAGCGTATGCCGCCACAAAGCCGCTGCCTTGCTGCAATTGCAGGATCTCAGCGACCGCAACATGCTCCAGGGACAGGCCATGGTGTACAATCAAAAGCACACCCTGGTTAAGATCCGCACCATCGATCTGAAAATGATCCGGATGCTGGCCGGTCAAACCAATTACGAAAGGGCCGACGAGATGCTCCGCAGTTCCAAAGCCAACATATTATTTGCCGCCGACGAAAAAGTGGAGGCCGAAATCAGCTATGAAGACGAGACCTACCGCGTGGTGATCCGTAAAAACGACGAACGTTTTTTTGACACCAGCTGTACCTGCGATCATACACTACAGCCGCTTTGTGAACATAAAACCATGTTGTTTTTACAGCTGCTCAACACATCCGGCGCCAATTATTTCGACAGTATCCGCAATATCGACCGGGATAAAGACAAGCTCCTGGCGCTCTACGGTTACTCGCTCAAAGACGACCTGACCGGCAAATTTGAGTTTACCATCAAAGAAGGCAAACCTTTTTTACGGGTGCTGGATACCGAGATCAAAAGGGTGGTGGCACCCGCCAATCCATTGCGGCCGATGCCCACGGAAGATGCGCCGGCCAAAGAATCCGAGGTGGCAGAGGAATCAAAAAAACTGGGCCTGGTGTTCAATGCCAACTTTACAGGTTACCCCTATTTTATGATCGACGCCGTACAGGGAGAACCCAACGACGCCGGCATGGCATTTACCGGCAAAGTGGAAAAGCTGGACCTCGGAAAATTCATCAATACCGAGGTATTCAGCGACGAGGATAAACAACTGGTGCAGCAGGTCCGCAAATTCAGCGACCTGGAGGTGAATAAATACCTCAACCGCAACTCACCTTTCAGCGGCATCTGGGAAAATATTGTGCATACCAACGGTGAGCAATTGCCGGAGGAAACCCGCCACCTGATCAACGAATACCTGCATCCCAAGCTAAAAAAACTGCTGGAAGAGCAAGACGAGAGCCCATTCGTTTTCTTTTTACCGGAGAAAAAAAGGTTTCTCACCGACCAGCTGGAAAGGGTGGTGCTGGAACCAAAACCCATCAAACCTTCCTTTTTTATTCGCCCGGTGGGCGATGCCTTTGAGATTTTATGCAAAGTAAAAATTGATCACGACGTATTGGATGTGGCGGCTAATGAATGGAGTACACCACTGCTTTTCCTCCATAACAATACCCTCTACGGCTGGGACAAACCAGACGATATTTTACAGATAGAACGGCACCTGCAAAAAGGCCCGCTGATGATACCAGCCAGTCAATGGAACGCCTTTAGCGAAAAGCATGTCGCTAAACTGGCCGCCGATTACGAAGTAGTATTTGATAAAAGCCTGGTAACACAAATAAAAGACCAGGCTCCCGAAATAAAAGTGCAGCTACAGGAAAAAGGCGACTACCTCGCCTTCACCCCCATTTTCAGTTACAAAGGGCATATTGCACCAAACAATACTTTAGAAACCATCACCATCCCCAGCAACGGGCAGGTGCTTATCATCCACCGGCAGCGGGATGTGGAGCGGCAGTTTATGGCCGACCTGCAGAACCTGCACACCAATTTCATCAGGCCGGAAGGTAGTAACAACCTGATTTTGAAGGGTAGCGATGTACTCAAGAACAACTGGTTTTTCCTGTTTGTGGAAACCATGAAGGAGAAAAATATCCCCTTGTTTGGTTTTGATGCGCTCAAGAACTTTCGTTTCAATACGGCGCGTCCTTCAACGCAGATCCGCATCAGCAGCGGGCTGGATTGGTTCGATGCCAAAGTGGATATCACTTTCGGCAACCAAACCGTGCGTATTGCAGATATCAAAGCGGCGCTGGCCAATAAGCAATCCTTTGTACCGCTTAATGATGGTACCCTTGGCATTTTGCCGGAAGAGTGGATCAGCAAATATTCGCTGCTCTTTAAAGTCGGTGATGGCCAAAACAAAGACCTGCGGCTTTCCAAATACCATTTTAGCGTCATAGACGAGCTCTACGAAAAACGCGATGAAGAAGAACTGCAGGTAGAACTGGAAGAAAAATTCGACCGGTTACGCCAGTTTAAAACCATCGAAGCTGTGGATGCACCCGCGCACCTGGAGCATACATTAAGACCCTACCAGGTGACCGGCTTTCATTGGCTCAACTTCTTAAAAGACACCGGCTGCGGCGGTATATTGGCAGATGATATGGGTTTGGGTAAAACCATCCAGGCATTGGCCATGCTGCATCATTTCCGGCAGGACAATGGCGCCCTCAAAGCGGTAGTCGTTTGTCCCACAACGCTGTTGTACAACTGGGAAAATGAGATCAAAAAATTCACACCCACCCTCACCTATTTTATCCACCACGGCGGCCAGCGCAGCCGTAGCCTGGAAGAACTCACCCCTTACGAGATCATCATCACCACCTATGGCACTTTGCGCAGCGATATTATTTTACTGCAAAAAATGGCCTTTGATTATGTGGTGCTTGATGAAAGCCAGGCCATTAAAAATCCCAACAGTAAAGTGGCAAAAGCCGCCACCCTTATTGGCAGCAAACACAAGCTGTGTATGAGTGGTACGCCTTTGCAGAACAATACTTTTGATGTGTACGCACAGATGAATTTCCTGAACCCGGGTCTGCTGGGCAGCATGGAATTTTTCCGGACAGAGTTTGCTACACCCATTGATAAATTTGGCGAAAAGGAACAGAAAGAGCACCTGCGTAAATTGTTGTTCCCTTTTATATTAAGAAGAACAAAAGAACAGGTGGCCAAGGACCTGCCGGAAAAAACGGAGACCATTTTGTTCTGCGAAATGGAGAGCGAACAACGCAAAATTTACGATGCCTACCGCAACGATTACCGTGATAAGATCATGGGTGCCATCGGTTCGCAGGGTATCGATAAAAGTCAGCTTACGATTTTGCAGGGCCTCATGAAACTGCGGCAGATCTGCGATAGCCCGGCCATTCTGAACGAACAGGATAAATATCCCAACCACAGCATTAAGCTGGACGAACTGACCCGTGAGATCACTGAAAATATCAGCGATCACAAGGCATTGGTGTTCTCACAATTCCTGGGAATGCTGAGCCTGATCAAGCAAAAATTAAAGGCTGAAGGTGTGCAGTATGAGTACTTCGATGGCAGCACCAATGTGCAGGAAAGGCAACGGGCGATTGATAATTTCCAGAACAATCCCGAGTGCCGGGTATTCCTGATTTCGCTAAAAGCCGGTGGGGTGGGTCTTAACCTAACCGCTGCTGATTACGTGTACATTGTAGACCCATGGTGGAATCCTGCTGTGGAGCAGCAAGCGATTGACCGTACGCACCGCATTGGCCAAACCAAGAATATTTTTGCCTACCGGATGATCTGTAAAGACACCATTGAAGACAAGATCATCCTCCTCCAGGAAAAGAAACGGGCCCTTGCCCGCGACCTGATAGCCGATGACAGTGGCTTTGTGAAGAAACTTACACAGGAGGATGTGGAGTATTTGTTTAGTTAGAAGCCGTCGGTATTGCGAGGAGGGG
>JAZKFT010000040.1:0-207450 GCA_040386335.1 Bacteroidota bacterium | reverse complement strand
TTCGTGCCCCGACGTGGCAATCCCCATGAATTTGTAGTGAGGGTTGTCTATAGGCTCAATCGTACTGATCAATAGTGGGGGATTGCCACGGGCAAGAACCCTCGCAATGACACCATTTGTAAGACCGGTATTGCGAGGAGGGGTTCGTGCCCCGACGTGGCAATCCCCATGAATTTGTAGTGAGGGTTGTCTATAGGCACAAACAGGCGGACGAATAGCAGGGGATTGCCACTGGCAAGAACCTTCGCAATGACGCTGCTTTATGGGGATTCCCTTACACTTTTTACCAACAGAAGAATGAACTAATCCAATGGCCGCAACCAAGAAAGAAGACGCAAAAACAGCACTGTTTTTACAACCCATTAACCTGCTCAAAAATGTAGATATTCTCCAAAGCATTCATGTTACCAAAGATGCCAAAGGCATTCATTACCGCGTAGAAGAACTGAATGATGGAGAAATAAGAAGGTATTATTCAAACCTGCCAATTCCTGCAAAAGAAAGGCTGCACAACCTGAGCACCCCAGGCTTGAAATACCTGTCTGACGAGATCAAAAAGAAACACAAACTGCAACGGTCGGGTACTTCATTTGAAGCGTACTACAATAACGCCTATGCCCGGCAGATCCTTCAACAATTCGAATATCTGAAGCCGTTTGCACTGTTGCTGAAATGGTATCATCATTTACCAAATCCTGCTACGGGTAATATGATGACCTCGCCCTGCAGCTTCAGCAGTTTTAAGCCCGAGCTACAGTTTGAGGTGATCAAAAACAAAGACCTCCTGGAGTTGCAAACCCTTGTGGTTGTTAACGGCGTGGCATACCCGGAAGCTGCTTTTCGCCGCTTTGAGTTTTTGCTGGAAAGCAAGGGTGAATATTTTTTACTGGCCTGGAAAGACTATCAGACTCTCGAATGGTTGCTCCAGGATAGTCCTATGCAATTTGCGCACGACAGCAGCCTGTTTGCCCAAAATGTACTGGCGAGGCTGGAAGAAACCTATACCGTTAACCGCAACAATTTATTTGCTGTTACCACCATCGAAGCCCTGCCGGTGCAGCGGGTTTTGTTGAGCGAGATCAGCAATTCCTTTTTGGTATTTACACCACAATGGGCCTATGATGGTTATCTCGCCGAAGGCCCATATAAACCGAGCTTCGAGACATTGTCCAATGGCGAAACCATCGTGGTAAAACGCAACCAGGAGGCCGAATCCGTGTTCATTAAACAACTGGAATCGCTGCACCCGAATTTCCCAAAACAGCTAAACGGCTACTACTATTTATCTTTTGCCGATGCGCAGAAAAAGCAATGGTTCCTGAAAGTATACCACCAGTTGCTGGATATGGATGTACAGATGCTCGGCATGGATATGCTGAGTCATTTTCGCTATTCGCAATACAAGCCTGTTACTGATTTTGGGGTGGTTACAGAAGATGGAAACGCGCTAACAGCAAAGCTTTCTGTGAGCTTTGGTACAGAAGAAGTGCCACTTACCGAACTGCAAAAAATACTGATGGCAGGCCAGCGTGCCGTAATGCTCAAAGACGGAACCTTCGGCGTGTTGGGTGAAGAATGGCTGGCACAATACGCCTCCGTGATCAAACACGGAAAAATAGAAAAGAAAGAAATCAAGGTGCCCAAATGGATGGCCATCAGCGAACAGGGTAATACCAGTGACAGCGATATTTTTAAAGTCACCATCAATGAAAGCTGGTGGCAAAAATGGGAACGCTGGCAGCAACCGGGTGAGGTCATTTATCCCGTGCCTGTCCAGGTGCAGGCCAGTCTGCGTGCCTACCAGCAAAAGGGTTACGAGTGGATGAAATTGTTAAGCGAAGTAAATGCCGGCGCTTGCCTGGCTGACGACATGGGTCTGGGTAAAACCCTGCAAACGATCTGCTTTATCACCGACCGTCTTGCTAATGCACCGGGCAATAAGGCAATTATCGTTTGTCCTTCTTCTCTCATCTATAACTGGCAGCAGGAAATAGAAAAATTTGCACCACATCTTAGCACCTATGTCCACCACGGATCAGCCAGGAATTTAGAAAGGTTGCAAGACAAAGATTTGCACGTAGCCATTACCAGCTACGGCACCCTCCGCTCAGATATTGAACAAATAGGCGGAATAGTTTTTGAAGTGGCCGTTGTAGACGAAAGCCACAATATCAAAAATCCATTGGCTAAAAATACCCATGCGGTTAACCAATTGCTGGCCGTCAACAAAGTGGCACTTAGCGGTACACCGGTAATGAACAATACTTTCGATCTTTATTCCCAACTGCAGTTCTTGCTGCCAGGCATGTTTGGCAGCCGCGAGTTTTTTAAACGAGAATATGCCGATGCCATCGACCGCGACCGGGATCCGGATAAAATCGCCGCCCTGCAAAAACTAACGGCGCCTTTCGTGCTACGCCGCACCAAGGAACAGGTGGCCAAAGACCTGCCGGAAAAAACAGAATCTATTTTATGGTGCAGCATGGGAATGGCACAAATGGATATGTACAACCAGATTAAAGACAGCATTCGCAGCAACCTTTTTCTCAATATTAAAAATGAAGGGCTGGGCAAAAGCAAACTGGCCGTGCTGCAGGGCATTATGAAGCTGAAACAGGTATGCACATCTCCACTGCTGCTGCCTGCCGGGGAACAAACTACCAACCATTCGGTAAAAACGGATGTGCTGCTGCAAGAGCTTGAAAACCTGGGCAATCATAAAGTGCTGATCTTCTCTCAATTCAAATCCATGCTGGATTTGCTGGCAGGCACATTTACCCAGAAAGGCCTTTCATTTTACCAACTAGATGGAAGTACCCCGGCAAAAAAGCGGTCCGAAATGATAGATGAATTCCAGGCGGAAGGCAACAATGTGAACCTGTTTTTGATCAGCCTTAAAGCAGGGAATGCGGGTATCACCCTTACTGCGGCTGATTATGTGTTCCTTTTCGATCCCTGGTGGAATAACGCGGTGCAGCAGCAGGCCATTGACCGTACGCACCGCATCGGCCAAACCAAAAATGTGTTTGCCTACAAAATGATCTGCAAAGACACGATCGAAGAAAAGATCATCCAGCTACAAAAAAAGAAAACCGAGCTGAGCGACAACCTGGTAGGCAACGAGGATGGTTTTGTAAAACAGCTGACAAGGGAAGATGTAGAGTACCTTTTTAGTTAATCATCCCATAACGGCATGCTTTTTGGCAATACTCCATTACATTTAATTTTAAAAACCACCTCACTGTGAAAAAAATCATTGCAATTATTGGTGTTTCAGCCATATTATTTTCGTGTAAAAAGAAAACAGAAGATCCGCAGCCACCGGCCCAAACCAAGGAAAACATTGCAGGCATATATAAAGTTACAGCCCTTACGTTCTCAGCAGCCGGTGCTGCCGAAGCGGATGGGTACAATACCTACATCCCTGCTTGTCAAAGAGACGATTTGCAACATTTAAAAGCTGATTTATCCTATTCTAATATTGACGCAGGAACGGTTTGTTCTCCTGCCGGGGATAAAGTCGGAACCTGGTCGCTGCCTGCTACTGGTAAAATTATTATTGATGGACAAGCGGCAGACATCGTTTCGTTTAGCGGTACTGCATTGGTTATAAGTAGGGTGCAATCTGTTTTGGGTACACCTACCACATTTAAGTTTACTCTTACAAAGCAGTAAATATTGCCCAAATAACATTTTACAAAACAGCCCTCCGCATATGCGAAGGGCTGTTTTGTAAACACAAGCTTTTTTACGTTTACCGCATCAGCAATTCACAAGGCTTTAAACCGGTATGTTTTTTAAAAGCAGTAGAAAAATGGGAGATGGAAGAATAGCCCAGCAAAGCGGAAACATCGGTTACGCTTAATCCCTTATCGTAGAGCAGGTATTTGGCATGTTCCATACGCTGGCCCTGGTAAAAATCAAAGATTGTGGTGCCAAACATTTCCTTGAAGCCCTTCTTGAGGTAGCATTCGTTGGTGGCAACTTTACGGCTTAGTTCTTTAATCGTAATGGGATCGCCGATACGTTGCAGCAATATCTCCCTCGCTTTGATGATCTTATCACGGTCACCTTCATTGGCCAAAAATTTACAGGTAAACACTTCTTCCTTTTCACCAAACAGGCAATCAAGGCTGTAAAGCAATAAACTCTGTATCTGGGCATTTAGAAAAATATTACCCAGGCTATCGGTATAACGATGATTAAACAGGCTTTCCAGTACGGTCTTGTTTTTAGAACAAAGCGGCACTATATGCGTGATCGATTTATTCAGTTGAAAAGACAATATCTGTTCGGCGCGGGTGTCGGGAAATTTGCTGGTTAAAAACTGGCCCAGGTACGATGGGTTAAACCGGAAACCAAATACATCGATGGTTTCTACCTTCTCAGCGCAATTGCTAAGACCAGTCCTTTTACACAAATCGCCGGTACACTCATCTTCTTCGCAGTAGGCATTACCAGTGATACAAAATTTCAGTTCCAGGTAATTTTCGTTGCTTTTGCGGCTTACATAATTATAGGTGATCATGCCGGTATCATCGGCTTCCCAACCCTGGATCCTTTTATAGCGGCGAATATCGTATTGCACTGAATTGGGTACCACTTTCTCCTGCTGATGCAATAGCAGCAGGTCTTCCACCATCACCTCGCGGCGAAGGGCTTCATTTAATATCGTAATAGATTTGGGCATCAGTGGCGGCAAAACTAGTGCATAGAATTTAAAGTTTAACCACCAAACTGGCAGCTTTCTTAAAATGGCTGAGAAATGACATAGCACTACCCGTTTTTAAAAAGCTTCGTTGCTAATGCTGGTTAACCTGCAGCAGAAAAGCCAATAGCTACCTGCGCATTTGTTTCCTGATTGTAAAATTCCAGCCCGATAGCCTCTTTGAGTAACCATTTTACAGCTTCATTAGTTTCTCTCCGATACATTTGCACCCTCAAAGATTCTACTATGCATCGTTTTTTATTGTCCGTGTTTTTTATGGCCGCCCAGCTGGCAGCGTTTTCCCAAAATGCAAAACCAAAGGCCAGCGGTGACGCGCTGCTCAATAACCTGAAAAAACATATCGGTTACCTGGCCAGCGATGCGCTGGAAGGCCGCCGTACCGGCACACCCGGCGAGAAAAAAACAGTGGAATACCTTGTTGCACAATATAAAAGCTATGGCGTGCAGCCAATGGCTGGGGATAACAGTTTTGTACAGGTTTTCGATATCAACGAAGGCAGGGAAATAAAACCAGGCACCTGGTTAAAGGTGAACAACACCAGCCTGGTCGTTACAGAAGATTATTTCCCTTTCGCCTTTTCGCCCAATGCCGCATTTAATGGTACCATGAGTTTTATTGATGTCAAAAAAAAGCAGCCCATGTTTTTCGACATCAATCCATTGACCGACAGCAGCAAGGCCAACCCGCATTTCGACCTGTTGCAAAAGATACGCGAAACTGCAAAAGACGCCGCTGAATACGGTTCCACTGCCTTATTTCTCTACAACACATCAGCCATCAGCGACAGCCTGCAATTTTCGGCGAGGGATAAAGCAGATGTAACGGCCATACCGGTGATCTACGTAACGGCTGCCGGTGTAAAAAAACTTAAGAATGGAGCCACTCTCAGCGGAAATACTGAACTGGGAGATAAAACCCGCAAAGGACATAATGTGATCTCATATATTGACAACGGGGCAGCTACAACCGTGATCCTCGGTGGTCACCTTGATCATTTGGGGTATGGCGAAGATCACAATAGCCGCAATACTGGTGCAGCCGCTATCCACAATGGAGCTGACGACAATGCCAGCGGTACCTGTGCCGTGGTAGAGCTGGCGAGGATCTTAAAAGAAAAGTCAGCGTCTGCTCCGGCTTACAAAGCCAACAATTACCTGTTCATTAATTTCAGTGGCGAAGAACTGGGATTGTACGGCAGTAAATATTTTACCGAACATCCTACCATCGATCTTTCCAAAGTGAGCTATATGATCAATATGGATATGATTGGCCGTCTCAACGACAGCAGCCATGTATTGACAGTGGGCGGCGTTGGAACCTCCAATTCCTGGGGAGATGTACTGGACATGAACGCTCAAAAAAACTTCACTATTAAAGTTGACAGCAGCGGCACCGGCCCCAGCGACCATACTTCTTTTTACCGCAAAGACATTCCTGTGCTTTTCTTTTTTACCGGTCTGCACACAGATTACCACAAACCCAGTGATGATGCCGGCCTGATCAACTACAAAGGTGAAGCCGATATCATCAATTATATCACAGACATTATTGGCCGTGCCGGCGACAAAGGCAAATTGGCATTTACCAAAACCAAGGAACAAAGTATGGGCACCGGCCGTTTTAAAGTATCCGTTGGCATTATGCCCGACTATACTTTTAGTGGCACCGGCGTACGTGCCGATGGCGTAATTGACGGCCGTGCAGCCCAAAAAGCCGGCGTTAAAACCGGCGACATCATTATACAATTAGGCGAACACCTGGTAACCGGCATGGACACGTATATGGGCGCCCTTAACCGTTTTAACAAGGGTGAAAGCACGAAGCTGATTGTGAAGAGAGGGGTGGAGATTTTGGAGTTTGGGGTGACGTTTTAATATCGTTCACGACTACGAGCCGACTGGTTTTTGCAATATGAATGAAATAGGTTTCCACGTCAGTACTTAAATTAATTTCGGTTTGGTACAAAATGCCGTCTAATTGCAAGGCGTTTTTGCAACATCGATCTGGCAAGTCCAGATGGTGGCCGCTCAATCATAGAAGGCCTTAAAATCAAAATTCATGTCGAAAAATACAATGTTGACTATATTCTTTCTATCGTCAGCATTGTATATTTCCTGTAATGAAGAAGAGCAAAGAGTAGAAGTTGGGCAAAACGGTTTGATTGAAATTCGCGAAGGATTTTCTACCAACCATGCTGATTACGAACGGGCTTTAAAATATATCCGGGAAAACAAACCTCAGGAAGCAATTAAAGTTTATAAAAAACTATGCAGAATCGAAGATGACAGTTTGAGAACAGGTGCGTATATGGGATTGGGTTCTGCATACTTGTTTGCCGGAGAATACCAAAATGCTATCTCTTGTTACAATAAGTCGATCAAATTAGATAGTACGAATGTTGAAAGTTACGTTGGCTTAGGTTCAGCCTATTTTACACTGAAAGATTACGAAAAAGCAATTAGTTGTTATCAGGAAGCAAAAAAGATAAATCCGAATAATTCAAATAGTTATTGGGGCCTGGCGATTGCGTATAATGGCATTGGACGAATGGATAGTGCGAAAGCAAACGGGAAAAAGTTTATTCTACTAGAGCCGAACTCAAAATACAATAATTTAATCCGGGATATCATCAACAAATAAGACTACCCTGCCCACGATTTCATGTCCCGATGGAGTTCTCATAAACTGCCGCAATATTCCAATAACTTAGCTGGTATGCAAAGCGATGATCAAACATCAAGGCAAATAGAATTGTTACACTTGAAAGTGAAGCGACTTCTGGCACAAAACCAAACTGATGAAATGATCATTGAAGAGTTGAAAAAAATGGATGGAATAGAAGCGCATTATGCTCTGTTGCTCATTGACAATGTCAACAACGACAAGTCAGACAAAAAGAGCTTCCGGAATTCTGTTATTATGGGGCTTTTCTATATTGTCAGTGGGCTCCTGATTAATTTATTCTCTTACAAAATTGCTTTAAGCCGTTATTCCCTTTTCTTCTATGTAACCTGGGGAATCATTGCTTTTGGAATTGTAACCGTGGCACGAGGTTTTATAATTTATAAGAAATGAACCTGGTGCGCCCTTAAGCCAAAACCCTACCTTCGGAATCCAATACATTTCTGTATGCGATTCCTACTTGCCATCCTGCTTCAAAGCATTGCCATGAACACCATTGCACAATTGCAGCCGATCAGTTCCGGTGTATATCACTGGAACGAGTTACCCGTAAAAAAAGACAAGTTCAGGGAAGGCCGGAAAATCGTTGAAGGCACTACTGCCGAATTTTCTTTTTTTGAAATACATGCCAGCACCCAATTGCCGGGAGCTCCGCCAAGACTGCCGCATGCGCAGGATAGTACCGAAGAACTGATCATTGTAAAAGAAGGCCAGCTTACCTGTACCATTGGCGATAAAAAAACAACCCTTGGCCCTGGCAGCGTATTATTGATACCACCGAAAGAAATGCAGGCTTTTGAAAACAACGGGGATAAACCACTTACCTACTATGTGTTTATGTTCCGTTCAAAAAAAGGGTTGAACATGGAACGCAGCAAAATGGCCGGCGGGCCGCTGCTGATCCATCATGATTCGCTGGTGTATAAAGAGGCGAATAATAAAGGCACCCGGAAGTATTTTGAAAGACCCACTGCTACCTGTGAGAACTACGAAATGCATATCACTTACCTCAAAGTCAAAGGGCCCAGCCACGCACCTCACCAGCATGTGGATACCGAAATTATTTTAATGATCGATGGTGAAACCGAAATGACCATCGACGGCAAACATTATACAGCCGGCCCCGGCGATCTGTATATTGCCGAAAGCGGCAAAATGCATGGTATAAGTAACGCCACTGATAAACCCTGCAGCTATTTTGCTTTTAAGTGGAGGTAAATTTCACAAAGCCGGGGTTTGGTGAACGGGGTTTTCTAATCAATTTTCTTAGATTTGAATAAAGATCAAGATTATGAGGACACTGAATGTTTCTATATCGGATATCGAGGACAACAAGTTTGGTTTAAAAGATGAAAAACTGACTTTTACTGATTTTATTGATATTGTTAGTAAGGAACTGGCACGTCAGAATTTGGAAAAATGCATAGCTCTTGCTGAAAAGTATGACCTCTCCTCCATTACGATGGATGAGATAACCAATGAAGTAAAAGCTGTTAGAAAAAATGCAAAAAATCGTAATTGATACTAACGTCATTGTTTCTTCAATCATTCAACGAGGCTATTCTCACCTGATTTTAAGGGAGCTTTTTTTAGAACAAAAATTCCAACTCTGTGTCTCCGACGAATTATTAGCTGAATATTATGAAGTTTTGGCGAGGCCCAAATTTTCAAAGTTTCATGACTTTTTCAAACATGCGGAAGCCTTGCTGGTAGAGATGGAAGCGCGGTCAACCAGGTATGTGCCATCAATATAACTTGACCTTATTACAGACGTCGATGACAATATGGTTTTAGAACTGGCACATGAATGCCAGGCAGACTTTGTAATTACCGGTAACACAAATGATTTTACATTCCCTATGTACAAACAAACCAAAATTGTAACTCCAAAAGAGTATTGGGATCTTCACCAGCCCAACTGAACTTATGGCCAAACTCATTCTTGATAACGCATCTTTAGCCGAAGCTTTTTTCGAAGACACCTGCTTGCTGGGCATTGTGGCACCGGTGGAAGATTATCATTTTTGCAATCTCGTAAAAGAAGAGCTTGGCCTCGATTTCAGGAATGATATTTCGTCTGAAATTGCGTTTACCAGGAAAATGCGGAAGTATTATTTCTCCGTTTTTAAATACCAGGAACCCAACTCCTCTGTCATCCATCATATTTATGCTAACAAATGCGATGGCGACCACCTGCTGCCCGAATTCCGCCACCTGGATTTTTTATGGCTTATCTGTATGGGCGAAGGAATGGCCTACCCTATTCCGCAATTGGTTCAAGCCGTAAAAACGATCAAGGTAGTGCAACTGATAACAGAGCTCACCAACGAAAAAATTAAAAATAAACAGCATTTGGTTTTATAGGGTAGAAGGTTGAAGGCGTAAGGTATAAGGTCTTCTAAACCTCTACACCCTAAACCCTTTGCCTTATACCCTAAACCTTCTACCTTACACCCTAAAACTTTCACCATGACATGGACCGAAGCAGATAACAAACTCTACCGCAAATTCAAATTCAAGGATTTTAGCGAGGCGTTTGCCTTTATGGTCCGCGTGGCCATAGAAGCTGAAAAAGCCGATCACCACCCCAACTGGAGTAACGTGTACAATACCGTAGAAATATGGTTGAACACGCATGATGCAGGCGATGTGGTGACGGAGAAAGACCACAAACTTTCCAAAGCCATCGACAAACTGGTAGCCTGATGCAGCCGCAGGAAAAACATATTTTAGATACCTGGCATCAAAATGCCGGGCCATGGATCGATGCCATCAGCAATAACGAAATTGAAAGCCGGAACCTGGTAACCAACCAGGCCATTGTGAATGCCGTAACATCTCTTCATCCAAAAAACATTTGGGATATTGGTTGTGGTGAAGGCTGGCTTTGCAGGGCTTTTCAGCAGGCTGGCATCGAAACATTTGGAACAGACGCCATCCCGGCTTTGATAGCATCCGCTTCAGCAAAAGGCGGAGAATATGCTGCCGCTACTTACCAGCAGATCATCGACCATTCCTTTGCTCCAACAAAAAAATTTGAAGCGGTTGTTTTCAACTTTTCCCTGTTTGGCAATGAAATGGTAGAGACCCTTCTTAAAGAAATCCACCACCATATTTTTCAGCACGGATATCTTGTTATTCAAACCCTGCACCCGCATTCTGCCTGCGGAACCGGGGCTTACGAAGACGGCTGGAGGGAAGGAAGCTGGACTGGCTTTTCAGAAGCTTTCTCCAACCCGGCACCCTGGTATTTTCGCACCATGGAAGGCTGGGTAAAGCTGTTGCATGGTTGTGGTTTTCAGTTACAAAGCATTAAAGAACCGATTCATCCTCAAACTAAAAAACCGGCATCGCTGATTTTGATTGCCGGTATTTAATTTTTTCATCAAAAACAGTCGAAACTCTTATAGCTGAACATCCACTACATGCTGATTCTTCGGCACCATTTTGCCAATAGGTTTTGCAAATGCCCCAAGTCCAGAGTCGTTCAAAATCGCTTCAATTGCAGCAGCTGACGCGGGTGCTACTGCTATCAACAAACCGCCGCTTGTTTGCGGGTCGGCCAATACAGCTTTTGAAAAATCACTGATACCATCCACCTTTTCGCCATAGCTATCCCAATTGCGAACGGTTCCACCGGGGATGGATTTTTGTTCCACATACCAGCCGATATCTTCAGAGATCAGGGGAACGTTTTTAAAATCAATTTCCGCGGAAAGGCCGCTGCCTTCGGCCATTTCCACCAGGTGACCCAGAAGACCAAAACCAGTGACATCGGTCATGGCGTGTACACCTTCCATAGCGCCCAAAGCAGTGCCGATCTTATTCAATTGCATCATTTGGCTGGCCGCCAATGTGGTATGTTCCTTTTTTAAAATGCCTTTTTTTTCAGCTGTCGTCAATATTCCTACACCCAGGGCTTTGGTGAGATAGAGGATATCGCCTTCCTGTGCCGTATTGTTTTGTTTTACCTTATCTGTATCCACCAAACCATTCACTGCCAAACCAAAAATCGGTTCGGGGCTGTCGATGCTATGACCGCCAGCCAACGGAATCCCGGCTTCGGCACAAATGCTGCGGCTGCCTTCGATCACCTTTTGCGCTACTTCGGGCGGCAGCACATTAATTGGCCAGCCCAAAATGGCGATTGCCAAAATCGGTCTTCCGCCCATCGCATACACATCGCTAATGGCGTTGGCACTGGCGATACGGCCAAAATTGTAAGGATCGTCCACGATGGGCATAAAAAAATCGGTTGTGGAAATCAATGCCGTGCCATTTCCCAAATCGTAGACAGCCGCATCGTCTTTGCTGTGATTGCCCACAATGAGTTTGTCATTATCCGGAACCGTAAAATTGCTTTGTAATATCTGGTCGAGCACTTTGGGTGCAATCTTGCATCCGCAGCCCGCTCCGTGCGAATATTGGGTAAGTCGTATTGGCTCAATGTTTGTTTCCATAGTATCTTTTAATTGGGTAAAGTTAGCCGCATGCCGGCATCATCAGTCACCGGTTTTAATAACCACGTGTCCGTGCGTCCAATTCGTTATTTTGCAAACAAATATTTTTATTGAATGAAAAAACTGTTGCTCTCTCTTTTTGCAGGTGCTGCTCTCTACTCGCAAGCTCAAAACAACGATACGGTAAACCTTAAAAACCTGGCCACCGATGTACTGAAAAACGGAACGGCATATGAAAACCTGCGTTACCTCTGCAAACAGATTGGCCCACGCCTCAGTGGCAGTGCCAACGCACAAAAAGCGGTGGAAGCCACAACCCGTATGCTGAAAGATGCCGGGGCCGATACCGTGTATTTGCAATCCTGCATGGTACCGCATTGGGTAAGGGGAGAAAAAGAACAGGCTACGATCCGGTACAACGGTGGAAAAAAAGCCCTGCATGTATGTGCGTTAGGCGGCAGCGTTGGCACACCCAAAAAAGGGCTTAACGCAGAGGTAATAGAAGTACAGTCTTTCTACGAATTAGAAAAAATGAAGATGGAAGATGTAAAAGGAAAGATTGTTTTTTTCAATTATCCCATGCAGCCGCAGTTGATAAATGGTGGTTATGGTGATGCAGTCCGTTATCGTGGCGCCGGCCCGGTGGCCGCGGCCAAAATGGGCGCCATTGCCGTAATGGTGCGCAGCGTTACTTATGCATTGGACAACAATCCTCATACTGGCGCCACACGATACATTGACTCTGTTACCAAAATACCTGCTATCGCCTGCAGCACCATGGATGCAGAATGGTTGAGTGCATTACTTAAAACGGAAAAGAATGTGAAGCTGGCTTTAAAAATGAATTGCGAAACATTACCCGATGTGGAGAGTTTTAATGTGGTGGGCGAAATACGTGGCACCCAGAAGCCACAGGAAATTATTACCTGCGGTGGGCATCTGGACAGCTGGGACCTGGCCGAAGGAGCTCACGATGATGGCACAGGTTGTGTTCAGGCTATTGAAACCATCAGGGCCATCAAAGCTCTCGGATTAAAACCAAAACGTACTATCCGGGCCGTGATGTTTATGAACGAGGAAAATGGCACGCGGGGTGCTGCCAAATATGCCGAACTGGCGGACAAGAACAAAGAGCAACATTTGTTTGCCATTGAAAGCGATGCCGGGGGTGCCGGCTGCATTGCCATTGGCATAGATGGAAAACCGGAACAAAATGCAAAACTGAGAACCTGGCTGCCACTATTTAAACCCTATGGTGTACTGGATATGCCCGATGGTGGCGGTGGCGCGGATATAGGCCCGTTGAAAAAATATGGCACGGTGATGAGTAGTATCAACCCAGGTGGTCAGCGGTATTTTGATCACCACCATGCACCCAATGATGTGTTTGAAGCGGTGAATAAAAGGGAACTGGAATTAGGTGCCATTGCAATGGCAGGGATCGTTTGGTTGGTGAGTGAGTATGGGCTGTAATAGTTGATCAGGGACTAGTGGTTAGGGATTGGGAATTGGTTGAAATCAAAAAGCTCCGTCATTGCGGGTTCTTGCCCGTGGCAATCCCCCCGCAACTAATCAACTAACTACCAATTAATACAATCAATCTCATGAAACTCATCGTCATTGCCACGTCGGGCAAGAACCCTCCTGCCAATGACGATGAAGCTAAAACCCAGGGCCTCTTAAAGTTACTCCGCTTCGGGTTCCATTGTGCTTTCCATCTTCGACCACCAATTTCCCATTTACCACCACAAAACTGAAACCCGTTGAATACTGATGCGGATTATCAAATGTAGAAAGGTCGGCAACTGTTTTTTCATCAAACACCACGATGTCAGCGGCCATGCCGGCTTTGATTAGACCACGTTCTTTTAATTGAAATTTCTGTGCCGGCAGTGAGGTCATGCGCCGGATAGCTTCTTCGAGGCTGAGCACTTTTTCTTCACGCACATATTTTGCCAGCACCCTTGCATTGGTGCCATATCCCCGTGGATGCGGCATGCCCACTTTATACGCCCGGATGCTGGCATCTGAAGCAAACATGTCGAACGGGTATTCCATAATATGCTTTACATCCCATTCGCTCATGCCATGAAAAACAGCGCTGGCGCCACCGAGTTCCATCATATCACAGATCGTTTCGGCCTCCACTGTGGCTTTATGTTTGCGGCCCTTTAGTAGATTGATAGCCTCAATACTCTTGCCATTAAGCGTTGTATCGGCGCGGTAATAAGCCACTACAGCATAACTAAAATGTTTCAGTTTTCTTCTTTTAAGGCTCTTCAGCATTTCTTCAATCACTATTTTCCTGATAGCCGGGTTTCGCAGCCGGGCCCTGATGGAATCCTGCCCATCGGCCAACACCCAATCGGGCAATAAGGTACTCAGTGACGTGCTGCTGGCAGTGTACGGGTATTGATCAATAGTCACGTCGATGCCATCAAGCCGGGCCTGCTTAATCATTTCCAAAGTCTGTTCGCTTCGCTTCCAGTTTTGCTGGCCACTTACTTTGAAATGGCTGATTTCCACCGGCATGTTCGCTTCTTTGCCAATGTTCAGCGCTTCCTGGATAGCCTGGGTTACGCTATCGCCTTCGTTACGCATGTGGGTTGCATAAAGGCCTTTATATCGGGCCGCCACTTTGGCCAGCCGCAGCACTTCGCTGGTTTGTGAATAGGTGCCGGGAATATAAATCAGTCCGGTGGAAAGTCCCATTGCTCCGTCTTTCATCGCCTTTTCAACGATGCCTTCCATTTGCTGTAGTTCCGCTTCCGTTGGCAGCCTGCTGGCCCTGCCCATCACAGCCTTTCGTACATCGTTGTGCCCGATCAGCACACCTACATTAATGGAAGTTTTAAGGCTATCGATAAAATGCAAATAGTTGGCAATATTTGGATCGGAGGAGCCACAGTTACCAGTGATACAGGTAGTGACACCGTCCAGTATAAAGTTATCTGCTGTGGGTGTTTGGGCTTCATCACCCTCCAGGTGGGTATGCACATCTATAAATCCCGGGGCAATCATCAGCCCTTTTGCATCGATGGCTTTATTAGCTGTAAGATTGCCAATATTTCCCACGGCCGTTATTTTTCCATTGCTGATGGCCACATCGCCATAAAACCAGCTATTCCCGGTGCCATCGATAATTTTTCCGTTGCGAATGATGATGTCTGCCCTGTTCTGAGCAAAAGAAAAAATGGGTGCCAACAGGAAAACAAGGATATATTTCATCTGATAATTTTAAATTTTAGCCCCTGCTAAAATGGGAAATTATCGAATAATACCGATTCGCTGTTTGATGAACCAAATGCGCATTTTGGCTTTGATGATAAAGCAATCCAACTGACTGCTCTTACCCTGTTACAATTCTTCAAGCAAATCCTTTGCATTTTTTTTGATGGCCGTGTCGATATCCGGGTCTTTGCTGTCGATGATGGTTTGCAGGAGCTGCTTGCAGTCTCCTGTCTTTTGCTGCTTTAACAACGACAAGGCACGATACCAGGTGGCCAGCGATTTATAGGCAGAGGCTCCTGATTCTATGTTTTGCAAAGCAGTTTCAGCCCGGTTATAATCACCCGTTTCCAATAAGGCAAAAGCTCTTGCCAGCTGGTATTTGCTTTCACCCGGCTTTATGGCCAGGAACCTGTCCAGTTCGGGGATGGCCTTTGCATAATCCTTTTCATTAAAGTAAACGGTCGCCAATTTTAAAATGCTATCGACCCTGGCGTCGCCCCGGGTTCCGGCGTCCAGCTTTTCCGGTATAGCGTATTGGCTATACAGTTTTTGAGTATCTGTTTCTGAACTGAATATTACGGGGCGAAGGAGCAGCAAGACTGCGATACAGGCGGCAGCAGCGGCTACGTAGCGCCAGCGTATTCGGGCAGTGGGCAGCTGTTTTGGTGGTTCAGGACTATTTGTCTTTTGTTCGTTTATGGCTGTAGAAATGGTGTTTCTTAAATCTGCTTCTCCACTATCGATCCGCTGTTCATTTTGCAGGTATGCATCAGCTTGCCGGTACAAATTGAATGCTGATAAAAGCTGAGGATCTTCCTGCATTTTCCGTTCAAATTCCGCCTTTTCATCAGCGGTCATTCCGCCCTCCAGGTAAGCCTCTATTTGTTCGTAGTTGTTCATTGTGAATTATCAATTATCCATTACTCGTAAAGCTTTTTGTATTCCGGCGAATTGCGGACCAGTTCGGTTAGCTTGCCCATGCACTCACTTTTTTTCTTTCGCACGTAGGCGTAACTGAACCCCATTTTTTCTGCTACTTCTTCCATCGATTTTGTGGTGTAGCATATATTAAGCAATTCGCGGCAGGCATTACCAAGAGCCGCCAGCTTTGTTTTAAACAGGTGCTCTTTAGCCTCGTGCTGTTGTACGTCATTGCTTTGATCATGCGCCACGTCAGCACTGGTATAGCCTGTAAAGTCGGTTAATGTTACCCCTTTGCGTGAGGTTTTTTGAATCATATTGATCCATTTATTTCGGCAGGCCATAAAAAGAAAGGCTTCAAAGGGACAAGTAAGTTCGAAATTTCCGGCTGCGGCCCTCCGGTAAATACTCACCAACGCTTCCTGGAATACATCGTCTGCATCATTGGCATCACCACCGTTCTTCAATATCCACCCACATATTTTCCCAATATAAGCCTGGTAGATTTTTTTTACCATCAACACATCGTTGCTAAGCAGGGCTTCTATATATACTTGATCAGGGTGCGTCATATTTATTTTTTGAAAGTAATAAAAATATTTTCCCCCGATGGGTAACAAATTTCCTGCTGCCGGATTCTCTTTCACCACATTCAATCAAATTATACACAAACTAAAAAACACACACCATGAAAAAGGATCTTTTTAAAACCCTGGCACTTTCCGCTTTTATTTTACTGGCAGCTTCCTCTTGTAAAAAAACAGTTTTCAATGCAGCAGTTGCACCTGGGATCCCGGCAGATACGTTAACAATTTCACCCATATACACCAAGTCAGTTAATGGTGTGTACGAGTCTGTATACCCGGGAAGCGATGCTGCAAATGTTTTTAAACTGCAACTCACCAAAAACGGCTGGTTCAATTTTGCCACCAATGCCACTTTCGTTTATTTAAGCGAGGAAAATGGTAACGCCAGTGCATGTTTTCCCGTTCCCGGCGCAAGTCCTTCAGGCAGCTTGTACGACCTGTATTGGCAGAATGTACATATCGATGCCCCGGAGGCCGTTATTGGCCGGGCAGGTGACAGTTCAGATAAGATCAGGGAAATACGCGTCGTATTTATGTCGAAAACCATTTGGGAAAACAGCCATGTGGATTGCACCGATTATCCCGCAATGGCCAGGCATTTCGGATTAAATTAAACACCCACACACCCACACATCCATAAGCAAGACCACACAGGTAATCCGGTGTGTGGTCTTTTTTTTTTTCAATATATCCGGTCTGTACGTTGTCAAATGCAAAACAATCCTGAAACTGTTACAGGCTTCACTGTTTTAATCCTTGCACCTTTCCTGGTTTACCATTACTGCCTTGCCCCGGTAACAGGAGAAAATTGACCAGTCTGTTTAAAGTTCAATATTCTCATTATCTATTGCACAATCAAAAACAACCTGTTAGTTTTAAGAACCCAAACCCCTGATATGAAAAAGATCATCACATCCATTTCATCCCTGCTGCTAACACAACTGGCTTTTACCCAGGTTGGGGTGTCGCTTTTAAGTACGCCAACCACGCAATTCAAGTGCGTCAATTGTCCTGCAGGGGCAGGTCAACTATACCAGTTTAAAACAACACCGGTATTAACAGGTGCCGAGCCAGATGCCCAATGGAATGTGCTCGTTACGGAATTTAATGACAGGACCACCAAGCGGTTCAGGCAGTATGTCGAATTTGGAGATGGTTATTTTTCAAATGATTTTACTACAGGCGCCGGTTTAGAAACAAAATTGGCCAGGGTGGTGCCGGGTGGAAATTATAAGCCGCTTGTCATTACTTACGCTCTTTACACCCCGGTACCGCCTACTGCCCTGCTTTCGGAATTTACCAGCTTTTCAAGGAGCCCCGGCGATGATGCAAAAATTGTGCAGACAAAGATCCTGGCGCCAGGAAACGTAGGCATCGTGCCAAGTATCGGCACCATTATTCCCAACGACCTGGTAACATTTGCCATACCATTTAAAAGATCGACTTCCGATACCAATGGTGTACTTATTTTTTTATATAACAATAATGATAACCCCATCAACATATTTAAAAAAGCCACTCTTAATCAAACCCTGACTTTTCCAACAGATATTGCCGGGGCCACGGTTACATTTGCCGCTATCAGGGGTACGGGTACCAACAACGGATTTTCAGCGAGGGTAACAGGCACTGCAACCACCGATATCAGTTACCGCATCAGGCAACAACTTGGCGCCGAGGCTGATGGTTTCAGAGACGCGTTGGTCATAGACGTTTCAGCGCTGAAAGACGACATAGAACATAATATTTTCATCTCCCTTCAAACGAATAGTTCAAGAATCCTGTTGTCGGCTGAAGCCAAACCCACGATATTGACCAAAGCTCTGTTTGTGCCTTATTCATCCGGACAAGGAGCGCCGGAGGACAACCGGACATATAGTTTTGCCGGTGGCAAAAACATGGCATTTCAAAATCTCAATCTGTCGCTCTCCGCCCGTGATCCAAATAATACCAGCATTTCGCCCAATTGTGTAAAAACCGGATCAACCAACCAGTCGTTTACTTTTAACATGAGGGTTACCAATGAAGGACCAGGCCCGGCACACAGCGTTTGGATTCAACCGCATTTCAGGAACACCCGTTTACGGTTGCGCAATATTGAAATGGTACAGGCAATAATCGGTGGCAAAAAATGGACTGGGAAATTAATGAAGCAAGACACCATTTTTGAGAAAGGCAAGTTGCTTCAACCGGGGCAGTTAATCATTAACCTTGATTCGCTGGGCGTGGATAGTGCTTTTACTTTTACCGAAACCGATACTATTTTACCAATATTGCTGGCAGGAATGAGGGTGGGGACCAACCCGGATACCTACCAGGGCAATGATGTAGCTGCCTTTATCACTTTCAAGGCTACAGTAGATCAGTTACCCGACCAGGTAGATTCGTCATTCCTGGTAGCAGAGGTGTCATTCGACAGTCCCAGCGGAATGACGCCCCCTTACTCAACACCACAACCAGGCAGGTTAAGTATAGAAAACGACTGCGAACCCACCACAAATGTCCGGCCAGGCACAGATCCTTGCGACTCTTTTTGGTGCCAATCCTGGTGGCTGATCCTTTTATTACTGCTGGCACTTTTGCTGATCATCTATTTTTATTTGCGGAGAAAAAAAAGAAACCGTTGACCCACGAATCAAACGAATTCATCATCAACAACCGGGCAGGGGTTCTGCTTTACTAGATATGTGCAAAAGCCCCTTTTTATATGGCATCATTATAATTGCACACATGGGCTGCAATTATAAAGCAGCTGTTGACCCAGTGCAGAAAAAGGCTGTGCCGGAAAGCCGGTATAATGTCGCACAGATAGATTCGATGATCGCTAAAATAGGTTATGAAAAAGATACCGCACTGCTGCACCAGCTGTTTATTGAAAGGACCCATCAACCAATACCCGTTACCGATAAAGTAAATTGGAACATGTTATTGGCAGATACCCTTCTTAAATTGGGAAATGCAAACCTGGCTTTGGAAATGTATGATAGCGCCTATGCCCTTGGAATAAGGTCCGGCGATACGGCTTTAGCAGAACTGGCAAGAAAATGTTGTTATAAGAAAGGGCTGTTCTGGCAAAAAAAAACAAATTATAACCTGGCGCTTACCGAACTCGAAAAGTACTTTATGGTGGCACCTGAACGATTGGTTTTTACTTCACAACCAGACATGTGGGCGGCCATTTATCTTGCCGACAACTACCTCCGCTTTGGCGACGATAAAAAAAGTTTATCATACCGTCACAAAGCTTATGTCTACAACGAAAGTTTACCTCCGGAAAAAAGGCAGTACGCTCCGTACTTTTCGCTGGCAAATGCCCTTAATCAAAATGGACAGTTTGATACCGCACTAATAGCGGCAAGGAAAGGGCTATCACTATTGAACCTGTCGCCATTTCAACGGGTATACCTCAAAGCTGTTATTGCAGAAACTTTGTATAACGACAAACAATACAGGGAGGCGGAAGCATCGTCTTATGAAGCATTACAGATGCTGCAAGGCATTGAAGAAAAGGACCTGGAACTGTCTTACGAGATCACGCGGGTATATGCAGATGTACTCCAGGCAGCCTCTAAATTCGACAGTTCGTTGCAGCAGTATCGCTTAGCTATCGCAGAAGGTATTGCTGCCAATAATGGCTCCGATGATTCCCGGGAATTTTCGAAACTCTATAAGTCTTTGGGGGATTGCTATAGCAAAATTGGCAAACAGGATTCTGCCATAAAATATTATCATAAGGCGCTATGCAGCCTGGTGAAGATGGAGAAAGACAATCCCTATGCATTGCCCGGTGAGGATGTGCTTTATGCAGAGAACTCCATTGCGGAGGCACTGGATGCCATCGCAGCCTGGTGGATGATGAGTAGCCGTACCGACAAGCTTCCCCATGCCCTCAAAGCCTTTGAACTGGCGATGAAAGTGGATGACCTGTTGCAGCAACAATTCAGCTTTGATGCCTCTAAACTGGATTACCAGCGCTTAAAGAAAAAAAGGAGCGGCCAGGCCATTGGCATTTGCTATGAGCTGTACAACAAAGTGAAAAAACAAGAGTGGATTTACAAGGCATGGGCTTTTAGCGAAGCCTCAAAAGCGGCGGTATTAAGGGATCAAATCAAACAGCAAATAGCCTACGACCAATCGGCCGACACCTTGGTGCAACAGATAAAACTGTTGCAAATGAACCAGTCTGATATTAAGATAGAACAGTTTGAAGCCAGCAATAGTGCCGAAGTGCAGCGGTTACAAAAAGCCCACGATTCTACGGTTGACCGGTACATTTCACTCATTACCAGGCTAAAGCTTACCAACCCCACGCTCAGCCAGTTGCCGGATACCATTGCAGGCAAAAACTTTTTGCAGGCCCCCCTTTTTTCCAATACACCAGTTGTAGAGTTTTTTGCAGCAGACAGCGGTCAATACTATATTTTTTCAAAAAATCATAACGGTACCCTGGCATTGAATAGTTGCATCTTGCCGGACTCGGTTTTTGACAAATGGCGGCCCTTTTTCACCAATCCCGATTCCTGTAACAATTTTCCGATTCCATTCCAGCAACTCTCATTTTTCATATACCGGCAGCTACTGCTCCCCGTTTTACAGGCTCAAACTGCCGCCACATTGATCATTGTACCGGATGGCCAGTTATCGTACCTGCCCTGGGACGCGCTGGTTACCGATACTACTTTTAGCAGCAACTGGCAAAGGGTTCCCTTTCTTGTAAAAAAAACGTCGGTTACCCTTGGCTTTTCACTGGATAACCTGCTGCAGCAAAACGAAAGAAAACAAGCGGCCACCGCGAATTGTATGGCAGCCTTTGCACCCGTTTTCGCCCATCACGAAAGAGGGCAGGAACCGCTGGCCGCGTCATTAACCGAACTCCAGGAAATTAAAACCCTAAAAACCTGCGGACAGTATTTTACCCATGAAAATGCAACAATCAGGGCTTTCAGAAACATGACAAATGATGCTGATATATTACACATCAGCTCACACGCAGTATCGGGGCAAAGCGAAGATAGTTGCCAGGTACAATTCTATGACTCCACGTTATACCTCCACGAACTATACCAGGAAGCTGTAAATGCAAAATTGGTGGTACTAAGCGCCTGCGAAACCGGCCTGGGAAAATTTGAAAATGGAGAGGGCGTGTATAGCATGTCGCGTGGCTTTTACATGGCGGGGGCCAAAAATGTGATCACTTCTTTGTGGCAGGTAAACGATGAAAGCACGGCTGCACTGTTCAAAAATTTTTATACCCAAAAAGGAGCATCCTACAATATGTTGCACCACGCAAAACTGCAATACATTGAAGAATACCAGGGTGTAAAAGCATCCCCCTATTATTGGGCTGCTTTTGTAAATACCGGGTACACACCAGCCGGCACAACCAGCAACAATTGGTGGATAGCAGCCGCGGCTATCGCATTATTACTGGTGGGCCTGGCCATCGCATTACGGAAGAGAAAAACTAAACCGGTAGTTTAAATTCCGGGTTTTCTATCAGCCCGATATTATTGCCAAAAGGATCGGCTATCGTAGCTACTAAAATTTCCCCACCAACATTTTGTACGTCCTCCACAATGGTGATCTCTTTCACTTTTAATGCAGCAACCAGGGTACGTAAATCCGCTACGCCCCAATAAGTGATGTTGTTGTTGCCAACAACCACTTTCCTGCTTTTGTCTGGATCCAGGCCCAGTTCATAACCACCGACATTATAGCCCACATAAAAGGGTTGGTCGAAATAAGGAGCAATGCCAAAAACATCACTAAACCAGGCTTTTGCCTTATCCAGGTCGGGCACTTTGTAAATGGTGGTTCTTAATCCAAGTAACATAGTCGTGTATTTATCAGGTGATGAAAGCAGGGTTAATTACCGGGTAGGTGTTTAAGGCGGAATCACGATTCCTTTGCGCTGTATGTAGGCATGCCAGAATAAGAAAGCGGCGATCGTTCGATAGGGTTTCCATTGTTGGGATTGCAGTAATATGTCATCCTTACTCAAATGTGGCGCATTCATTTCGAACCGTACACTGTTTACAAGGGCTATATCCCCGGTCGGAAAAAGATCGCAGCGATGCAAGGCCATCATCAGGAAAACATCGGCCGTCCAGTCGCCAATACCTTTTATTTTTTTAAGCTCGTGCCGCACTTCTTCATCGTCCATGCCGTTTAATGCTTCCAGCACTAGTTGGCCCTCCAAAACCGATATTGCCAGATGCTTTGCATACCCTGTTTTCTGCCTGCTAAAATAACAGGCTTTTAATTCCTCATCTGCTAGGCTCAGTAATTTTTGAGGAGTAACCGGCCCTACCCTTTCTACCAGTTTATTAAGTGCCGACTTCGCCGAAGCCAGCGAAACCTGTTGTTCGAGTATGATATGGATCAGCGTTTGAAAATCGGGTTCCCTCCCCCAAAGTGGCGGATAGCCATACCGGTCAAGAATGCTTTTCAGGATGGGATTTTTTAGGGCCAGTTTGTCACAAAGCTGGTGAAAATTGGATGCATTGAAAATGCTGATCATCTTCCAAAATAAAACCTTTGAAGGCACAAATAGCCGTCTTTTACCCAAACAAATGTCCTGCCAGGCAAGATTTCGATGATGCAGAAGATGTCCAATCACTTTTTCAAAAAAAATTTGCATATTGCGAAGGCCTGCCTGAGAAATTCCTCTTTTAACACACCCTGAGTACCCCTTAAAATAACCCTGCTTTACCCCCCTGAACCTAAAATGAACAAATTACTGCTTACCGCAGTGGTGCTAACATTATGTGCATCCTGCAAAAAGTACGCAAGGCCAGGCTCAGTTCCCCAGGCCGGCATTGTACTTACTTTTGACGATTACTCTGTAAATGACTGGTACGACTACCTGCCCACGCTGGATTCATTTGGAGTAAAAGCTACTTTTTATATTTCCAACTATAACCGGCTCGATGCAGGGCAAAAAGCAAAGCTGCATACCATACAAAGCCGTGGTCACGAAATTGGGTTTCACACCCTGAACCACCCCGATCTTACCCGCTACATACAGCGCTGGGGTATTCAGACTTTGGTACAAAAAGAAATAGCAGAAGGGCTCCGTCAAATGAACAAGGATGGATTTTATCCAACCAGTTTTGCGTACCCTTATGGTTCAAGGTTGCCCGAACTGGACTTAGCCTTGTGGCAGTATTTTAAAAGTCTGCGTGCTCTTAACGGTACAAAAGATTATTCAAAGAGCTGCACAGGATCTAACTACAATCCATTGCTCTATGGCCTTGTGATAGATGAAAAAGCAAACAAATCCATCCAGTTGGTGGAGCGGTTAATGATGGGTACTAAGCAAAATAGCAACTGCCTGGTATTTTGTGCCCACCAGATCAATAGTTCCAACCCCGCCTCCTATTCCATTTCTGATGGAAGGCTCCGCCATATACTTTCCTTCGCCAACAGAATCGGGTTAAAATTTTATACAGCTTCGGAAGTATCGCCCAAGTAGGATTATTATCATTCTCCAATGCAATTCCATTGCCGCTTTCCGGGCTTTCACCCAGGGAAACCAGCGAAAGTCTTACTACGATTGAGTTTCTGTAATTCGAACAATTGGCACAGTGAAACCTATCTTTATACAGATGATGTCATTGACCTCAAATCCCTTTAGTTTTCCCTCCCGGTTAAAGCCAATTATCAACAGCCTTAAAACGTGGATTTCCGGTGGAAAAAACTGCCGTTTAAAGCCTGATTATAATTGGCTGAACCCCTTGTTATTGCTACATTTGCCCATAGTCGAAAAAGACAAAAAATCTACCCAAAAATAATCCCGGGTAACACCGGGCAGAAAGGCTTGCAATAACCATGAGCACAGAAAAATCAGAACAACCACAGCAAGGCAGTTACGGTGCCGACAGTATCCAGGTTTTAGAAGGTTTAGAAGCGGTGAGAAAACGCCCGGCCATGTACATAGGCGATGTCGGCGTCAAAGGCCTGCACCACCTTGTTTACGAAGTGGTGGACAACTCCATAGATGAAGCCCTCGCCGGCTATTGCACCCATATTGAGGTGGTTATTAACGAAGACAACAGCATTACCGTTCAGGACGATGGCCGCGGTATACCGACTGGTATGCACACCAAGGAAAACCGCAGTGCTTTGGAAGTAGTAATGACCGTGCTTCACGCAGGTGGCAAATTCGACAAAGGCAGCTATAAAGTGAGCGGTGGTTTGCATGGTGTGGGTGTAAGTTGTGTAAACGCCTTAAGTTCCACACTTCACGTAACGGTAAAAAGAGAAGGCAAAGTATTTGAACAAACCTACCACGAAGGCAAACCCGAATACGCAGTTCGGGAAATTGGGGTAAGCGACGAACATGGCACCCGTGTTCAATTTTGGCCCGACGGTACCATTTTCCAATCGCTGATCTATAACAGGGAGATCCTCGAGGGTCGTCTTCGCGAATTGAGTTACCTGAATAAAGGCATTCGTATTTCGATGACCGACCTGCGGGAACTGGAAGATGATGGCAAGCCTTATTCAAAAATATTTTTTAGTGAAGGTGGTATTGTGGAATTCGTGGAAATGTTGGATAAGGCCGCAAACCGCAACCCCATCCTTCCAGCCATTATTTTTTGCGAAGGCCGGGATGAAAAAAGCAATGTGGCTGTAGAAGTGGCCATGAGTTACAATACAGGCTACAGCGAGCACATTTTCAGTTATGTAAACAATATCAATACCATCGAAGGTGGTACACACGTTGCGGGGTTCCGCCGCAGTATTACCCGTGTGTTTAAAAGCTATGGCGATAAAAATGGCCTGTTCGAAAAGGCCAAGGTAGAGATTGAGGGCGATGACTTCAGGGAAGGATTGAGCAGCGTTATCAGCGTAAAAGTGCCTGAACCCCAGTTTGAAGGACAAACAAAAACCAAGCTGGGTAACAGCGACGTGATGGGTGTGGTAGACAGCACCCTCAGCCGTACCCTTGAAGCTTACCTGGAAGAAAATCCAAGAGAAGCAAAAACCATCATACAAAAGGTAATATTGGCCGCACAGGCCAGGGCAGCTGCCAAAAAAGCCCGTGAAATGGTACAGCGTAAAAGTGTACTCAGCGGAGGCGGTATGCCCGGCAAACTGGCTGATTGTTCCGAGAAGGATCCTGAAAAATGTGAACTGTTCCTGGTGGAGGGAGATTCGGCCGGCGGAACCGCCAAACAAGGCCGCGACAGGAGCTTCCAGGCCATACTTCCGCTGCGTGGAAAAATACTGAATGTGGAAAAAGCCATGGAGCATAAGATCTACGACAATGAGGAAATCCGCAACATGTTTACGGCATTGGGTGTAAAAATCGGCACTGTTGAAGACCCCAAAGCGCTGGACATCAGTAAACTCCGTTACCACAAACTGGTGATCATGACGGATGCCGATGTGGACGGAAGCCATATTGCCACATTGATCCTCACTTTTATTTTCCGGTACATGAAGGAACTGGTAGAGCAAGGTTATGTGTACATCGCACAGCCCCCACTTTACCTGGTAAAAAAAGGAAAAGAACAGGCATACGCCTGGAACGAAGTACAACGAAAAGAGGTGACTTTAAGATTGGCCCACGGTAAGGAAGATAGCGTTAACATACAGCGGTACAAGGGTTTGGGAGAAATGAATGCATCACAGCTATGGGATACGACCATGAATCCGGAGTTCCGTCTGTTGAAGCAAATTACGATCGAGAGTGCAGCCGAAGCCGACCGTGTATTTAGCATGTTAATGGGCGACGAAGTACCGCCACGCCGCGAATTTATTGAGACACATGCGCGGTATGCTAAGATAGACGTGTAAGATTTTTAGTTAGCAGTTGGGCAGTTGGCAGTTGGCAAACTGCTTGTAACGACCAAACTATTTCTAAATAAAGTGTTCAGTTAGATGGCCTGATAATTGCTGAGATGTGGCGGGCTGGTTGAAGTTGGATTGCCAACTGCCAACTGACCCACTGCCAACTGGTTCCATAGGTTATCCACACCGGTTTCGATATATGGTACAGTTATTTTAACTTACACCAATAAATTCTACCCCGCATCCTCTTTTTTAAGCTGAGCGGTTCATTTTTACTAACTCAAAAACAAACAAACTATGGACACTTCCAAAATGATCAAAGCATATTGCCTCAAAACAAAAGAGAAAAATGTGCCGATGCATGATGCTGTTGTTACCAAGACTGCCAAAGGCGGTTATATGGCAACCGGCAACGATGGTAAAGGCAATAAAATGGCAGCCATTATGAACGAAGCCAAAGCATTACAAGCTATTGCCGATGGCGTGGCTAAGAAAGGATTTTAGTTCTTGCTGAATTACAAAGAGATTGACCTCTGCATTGAAAAATGTGGAGGTTTTTTTGTGCCCCCATTCCAGGCATTACCCTGCGAACAAGGCATCCATGGTTACTGTATTACTTACCATGCCAAGTTTGTATTCGTTATTGGCCACCCCGTAAGTAGTTACCATTGTAAGAAAAATATTTTTCCTCGTTTTGGTTTGCGTTGTAAATACCGAGAGTTTCTTTTGTAATGTTCCCGCATAGGCTTTATTTATTTCGAATACAGCGGCATAAAATTTCATCTCGCAAAGGTTGATGCAATTGTCTGCCCTATCTATCAGCAGGTCTATTTGGGAACCCTCTTCATGTTTATTTCCCTTGTAATGCCAGGAAGCCTCTTCGGTATATATGCCCGTGATTCCCAAAGCCGACTTGATCTGGCGGATGTGCTTCAGGCAAACATTCTCAAAGGCATTACCACACCATATTTTAAAAGTCTGTTGCCCGGCTTTTTGCATCCACCCGGTGGCTTTGCTTTTGCCATCCAGGAATTTAAAATAGAACAGGGAAAACTCATCGCTTAGCCGGTAGAGGGTTTCTTTCCGCACATTTTTGTAAGGCATATGTACACTTATAAAACCACTTTCACTCAGCTCGTTGAGAATGGTGGTGAAGCCTCCCCCGCTACTTAGCCTGGAAATGGCAATAATTTCTTCTCTGGTCATACCCCTGTCTTTTGTGGACAGGGCTTTTACAACCTCTACATGCCAGGAGAAATTTTTGAACAGTGATGCGTACAGGTTGTCAAACTCGTTTCTAAATGGAGATAGCTTTTGAAAAAAAAGAAAATCAATGATTTGCGCCACGCTTTGTCCCGGCCTTACCTGCTTTAAATAAAAAGGAATGCCACCCAGGGCCATGTATAATTGTAACACATCGTAGTCTCCCAGCATTACCCTTTTCCTTTTCAAAAAGGCCCTTGTTTCTGCCAATGTAAAAGGCTGCAGGCCTATTTGCCTCGTAACCCTGTTGTGAAACCCGCCCCTGTCGTTGATGATGTTTTTTATGATCCAGGATGCTGCCGATCCACAAATCACGAGTATGATGTCATTCCGTATGGTACAGTAGTTATTCCAGAAATTGTCAAGCGCGGCCTTAAATCCCGAGCGGGGCGTTTCGAACCAGGGAAGTTCGTCCAGGAAAACCACCTTTCTTTTATTCCCTTTTATGGAATTGATGTATTCTTTTAATAGGGAAAATGCCTGGAGCCAGGTTCCCGGCACCTGGATATCTTTCTTTGATCCGGTGCTTTCTGATAATGCGTCCCTGAAATTTTCAAGTTGTTGTTGTTGATTTTGCTCATGCAGTCCGCTACAATCAAATACCAGGTGATCTTTAAAGAACTTCCTGATGAGGAAAGTTTTCCCGACCCTCCTTCTTCCCGATACGGCTAAAAACTCGGAGGCAGAACTTTCAACCAACTCCTGCAAAGCCTGCATTTCTTCATGGCGTCCTATTATCTCCATGATTTTATATTTCGCCAAATCTATAAAAAATAAGCCACATTTGGCGGAATATAAAATTAAACTAATACTACGAAAGAAGTATCCTGGTAAGTTTAGGCATCCAGATTAGCCAGGAAATAAAAAGAGCAGGAAACATTTGGCTCATCTATATTTCGCCAAATGTGCTTCCCGCCTACCACATTTGGCGAAATATAAATTAACTAAGCAGGCTTTACAAAGCCCTGCATCCGGCTTAAAAATTTATGGATATCGGTCATCGATTTGATACGGTCCACCACCAGGATACCGTTAACGCCTACCTGCTTCAGTTTCGCGTTGTTTACCTGTGTATTGATGAATTGCAGTATTTGGGTAAAAGTGCTACTCTGGAAATAGGGCGATTCATGGTTGCTTACAAAGAAGCATTTCATGGTTTCGTCCTTCAGTAACAGTTTCTCGAAACCCAGTTCCACGGCCAGTTTGCGGCACCGAACGGTGGTAAAAAGATCCTCCACCTGCTGCGGCATTTTACCAAAGCGGTCGGTCATTTCGCCATGGAAATATTGCAGGTCTTCTTCGGTATCGTAATTATCGAGCCGTGTATACAACACGAGACGTTCGGTAATATTTTCTACATACGAATCCGGTATCAGTATTTCCAGGTCGGTATCAATGGTGCAGTCGTTTACAAAATCTTCCTGCTGGCTGATCTCTTCCTTAAACACATCACGGAATTTCTTCCGCTTCAAGTCTTTAATGGCTTCGTCGAGAATTTTGTGGTACATCTCAAAGCCAATCTCGGCGATAAAACCACTTTGCTCGCCGCCCAACATATTGCCGGCTCCGCGAATATCCAAATCACGCATAGCGATCTGGAAACCGCTACCCAGGTCGCTGAATTGCTCCAGCGTGTTGAGACGCTTGCGGCTGTCGCTCGGCAGTGTGCTGAGACTGGGCGCCAGTAAATAGCAGAATGCCTTCTTATTGCTACGTCCCACACGGCCACGAAGCTGGTGAAGATCGCTGAGGCCAAACTGGTGGGCATTATTGATGATAATGGTATTTACGTTGGGAATGTCCACGCCGCTTTCCACAATATTAGTGCACACGAGAACATCGTAGCGGCGATCCATAAAGTCGAGAATGGTATCTTCCAGCTGGTCGCCTTCCATTTGACCATGTGCAAAAGCAACACTGATATCCGGGCAAAGCCCGCGGATCAAGCCGGCCATTTCGGGTAGACTCTGTACCCTGTTATGAATAAAGAATACCTGGCCACCACGTTCGGTTTCAAAGTAAATGGCTTCCCGGATAAAGTCTTCGTTAAAAGTATGGGCCTCCGTTTGCACCGGCTGGCGGTTGGGCGGTGGCGTGTTAATAATGCTCAAGTCCCTCGCTCCCATCAGGCTAAACTGCAAGGTTCTTGGGATGGGCGTAGCTGTGAGTGTAAGACAGTCTACCGTAGTGCGAATGGTCTTTAATTTCTCCTTTGCGGCTACGCCAAACTTCTGTTCCTCATCTATGATCATGATGCCCAGATCCTTAAACTTAACGTCTTTACCGAGCAAGGCATGGGTGCCAATAATGATATCTATTTTGCCTTCGGCCAGTTTCAGCAGGGTTTCTTTTTTCTCTTTACTGCTTTTAAAACGGTTGATAAAATCCACTTTCACCGGGAAATCTTTCAGCCGGTCCTCAAAGGTTTTATAGTGTTGATAGGCAAGGATCGTTGTTGGAACAAGCACCGCAGCCTGCTTGCTGTCGCAGCATGTTTTAAACGCCGCACGAATGGCGATCTCGGTTTTACCAAAGCCCACATCACCGCACACAAGGCGGTCCATGGGGCTTTCTTTTTCCATATCGTTCTTTACGTCAATGGTAGCCTTGCCCTGGTCGGGTGTGTCTTCATAAATAAAACTGGCTTCCAGTTCGGTCTGCATATAATTATCCGGCGCATGCGCAAACCCTTTCTGGGCCTTACGTTCAGCGTATAGTTTGATCAGGTCTTCGGCAATATCTTTTATTTGTCGGGTGGTCTTTTCTTTCAGCTTAACCCATACATCGCTGCCCAGTTTGTTCATCTTGGGCACATTGCCTTCCTTACCGGTAAACTTGGAGATCTTGTGTAATGAAGAAATATTTACATACAACAGGTCATTGTCTTTATACCTCAGGCGGACTGCTTCCTGCATTCTTCCATTCACATCAATCTTTTGCAAACCACTGTAAATGCCTACGCCATGATCGATATGCGTTACATAATCTCCGGGCTGCAGTTCACGAAGTGTTTTTAAAGTAAGGGCTTTATTTTTACTGAAAGCCTGCTTCACTTTGTACTTGTGGTAGCGCTGAAATATCTGGTGGTCGGTATAACAAACCACTTTCAGGTCTTCTTCAATAAAGCCTTCGTGGATCGCAATAGGCACCGGCACAAAATTGATCTCCGTATTGAGATCTTTGAATATGGTGTAGAGCCGTTCAAGTTGTTTGGCCTGTTCGGCAAAAATAAAAACATCAAATTTTTGCTTCTCCCAGTTTTTGAGATCGGCAATCAACAGGTTAAAATTTCTATTGAATGATGGCTGTGGCTTAGTACTGAAATGCACCCTGCTTTTTTCGCCACTATCGGCCGGCAGTTCACCATCTGCATTGGCAAAATGAACGGTGTGGCGGTTGAAAATAAGCGGCTCCATATCGGCAGCCTTTACAAAATCATCCCAGCCCACATGCTTTTTTTCCATCAGGTCGTCATCGTCCGTAGTTGCTGGTTTGTCGTCGGCATGGTAGGCGAGGAAAATTTCCAGGTTCTCTTCTTCCTGCTCCAGTCTTTCTTTAATAAAATTCCAGTCGCTGCACCATACAGCAGTATTTTCCGGCAAAAATTCGAGGAGCGGAATCTTCTCACCGCTTTCAAACTGGGTATCTACGTTCGGAATAATGCTTACCTGCAGCAGGCGTCGTTCGCTCAACTGTGTTTCGGGATCAAAGATGCGGATGCTGTCTACCTCGTTGCCAAACAACTCAATACGGTAGGGCTTTTCGTTGCCGAAAGAATAAATATCGAGGATACCTCCGCGAAGGGCGAACTGTCCCGGCTCATACACAAAATCCGTCCGCTCAAAACCCAGCATCACAAAGAGTTCCATTACGCCGTTGAGATCAATGGCCTCGGCTTGTTTAATGGAAATAATATTAGACGCCAGTTCTTTTGCCAACACCACCTTTTCAAACAGCGCTTCCGGGTAGGTAATGATGATATTCCGCTCACCGCCAGCCGTTAATTTGGTCAGCGCTTCCGTTCGAAGCATCACGTGGCTGCTATTGAGCAGCTTATAATTTTTCTTTGTTTTGAAAGAAGAGGGAAAATAAAACAGGTTAAGCGCCTCGTTCGTAAGGTTCTCCAGTGTGTTGTGAAAATAGGCTGCTTCTTCCTGGTCGCTGAGGATTACCAGGTGGGTCAATTTGGCGGCGGCTTTATGATTAAATACCGCATCCATCACCCATTCTTTGCTGCTGCCGTTGAGGCCATTAAGGTGTATTTGCTGGGTTTGGGCAAAAGACAGCTTGTCCGCAATCTCGAAAATGCGGGGGTCATTTTTAAACTTATCCTTCAGCGCCTCAATATTCATCAGGGCTGCAAATATAGGAAGGCGGGAGGCGGGGCATGTGAAATAATTTGCCAATACTATCATTCCGAATAAAGGTTATGATAGCGTTGTATCTTTCAGTGCTAAATTTCAATTTTGAGGTGCCATTTAAAAAGCCGACAATGACAGGAGATTATTCATACGTTTATTTTGCTTTGGAGGGGGACAACTTTAACCCAGATGAGGTAACAAAAAGATTGGGAGTTTTACCAACAAAAATCCGTAGAAAAGGTGAGCCTGTCGGAAATAATGGAATGAAAAACAAATTTTCTGCGTGGTACTTACATACAGAAAAAACAGATAACCTATTTGTAAAGAACCTGGTTAAAGATGTGGTTGAAAGACTTTTCGACAAAATCGATATCATTAACGGTCTAAAAAAAGATTTTCATCTTACTTCCATTTTAGAAACGGTTTTATTAATAGATGAGAACGAAGAAGTGTCTACACCAGTTATCGGCCAGGATTTAAACACAATAGAATTTTTGTTTAGGACAAGTACAAAAACTGATGTAGATATTTACAGATTTAATTCTCTACCGGCGAAGCCGGGGTAAAACGGTAGCCAGCAGAATAGCTGGCTGAAAAATTATTTAGTGAGGTAACCGAATGTTTTATCGAAACCAAAGACACCAATATCCTGATAAAACAGTACTTTAAAAATTCTGATTATGGTAAGCTTTAAAAAATAGATGACAAAGGTTTTGTTTTTATAAACAGTCCGTTAACAGCCAAGGAAGAAGAAGAAGAATGCAGTGCATTTCTTAAAGCCCGCAAAGCAAGTTTAAAATCAAAAAGGAACGTAAAAAAACCATTAAATGAACGCCCGTTTCGGCACTGAAGTACTTTTACCTAACCATAGTGGAGTAAGTCCCTATTTTTAAACGCCCCTCGTGAATATTGAAACTGCAAATTATATAATTCAATTTTTCCCAAGACTTATGACAGAAGTTGAAGTTGATGCTTTGCGACATAGCAACTCAATGTTCAAGTTAATGAGACCTGAAGATTACGATTCAATAGAATCATATAAAGCAAGAGTTAATTGGTTTAATGAGAGGAAACTTATTACGGACAACCCAAATACATTGAGTTTACTCGAAGAGGGAAGAGAAGAATTTTATATAAAAACAGCAACCCGAATTTTTCAGGAGGGACCCGACAAAATATTTTTCAATTATTGCCCAAAATGTAAGCAGCTTGCAAGGACACCTTATGCCAGACAATGCAAACGATGTGGCCACAGTTGGCACGACACCATTAAAGCGAATTTTAAAATCAATAAGATTTTTGAATTACAATTGAGACCAAATTTACTTTTCTTCATGGGTCACATTACAAGTGGGACGATAAACATTGGGATGAAAATTGACCTTACATTTTTAGGTATTTCCGACAAACCTGTTATTAACAATATTGACTTTGTGGACTATATTGACGAGCAAACATCAGAAGTTTCTCTGGGGGTTTATATTGATAATGAAACAGAAAAGGAATACCTAAAAAAATGTGGCGTCTTGGCAATCCCAATAATAATCGAGCAATAAAAGGCAACTATACATTGTGTTTAACACCAGGCTGATTGACGAACAAATCCTCATCTTTTTGCGCTCTACCAGGTGTAGGCCGAACCTTTTGTGAAATAAAAATGACGTTGAATGCTCAACGCCATTTTTCAAGTAACAGAAAGCAGTCACAATTAAGTCTGGTCGAAATCCTTTGATTATTTTTTCACCCCATACCTTCTTTGGTGCTGGGTAAGTTCTATGATCTTTCCGTCCTTTATTTTAAGATCGTCCATAATATCCAGCGAATCTGTTTTGCCTTTTTTGTCGGTGGTTATTTCTTTGTACCATAAGGATACATACTCTTCCTTTTTGTCTTTGGAAATTACAGATTCCCAGTCGCCCATCTTTACGGTTACACTGGCAATGTCGTTTCTGCCCGCCTTAAAAAAGGTTTTGAGGCTGTCGTTGGACAGCTTGGTTTCATGGCCGTCGAACTTTAATGCTACACTATCGCCAAATGCTTTTACGCAATTGTCTATGTCGCCGGTTTCCCAGGCTTTCAGGCTGTTTAATACGTTCTGCACGTGCTTTATGTCGCCGGGTATCCAGTTGTCGGGCCGATGTTCGATGGTATACGCAAACTTCATATCTGCCGGTATGCTGTCGCTATCAGGTGTAACAGTTGTTTGCTCGGCGCAACTCACTAAAAAAAGGGCCGCTGCCGCAACGAAAATGGTTTGTTTCATGATGGGTTTTTGTTTAATTAAAAGGTTGGGTTTGGGAAAAAAATACCGGTTTGAACGGGCCGCAGCTCAATAGATCCACAGCCATCTCGAAAAATAGCTGTTTATTTCTTTAAATGCAAGGGAGATTCAACAAGATCAGGAAATACCGAAAGGTTTAGAAAACTATTATTCTGCAAACGCTTCCTGTTCCTTCATAATTTTTTTGAAACTGCGGTTCACCAGGTACACCCCTGCCAGCGTAACCAGGGCGCCAAGCCCCAGGCTGATACTGAGCTCTTCGCCAAGTATGAAATGACCGAGAATAACGGCAACGATCGGGTTCATGTAAGCATAGATGGAAGCCAGCGTGGTGGGTAAATGGGTAATGGTATAAATGAATGCTACAAAAGCAATGATGCTGCCAAACACCACCATGTAGGCGATGCAGGCATAGGCTTTCAACGGAACTTCAGCAAGCGGAACCGACCAGCCGTTGAGTTCCGAAACCACAAACATGATCAGGCCGGAAATAAGCATTTGCCAGCCCAGACTATAGTACCGGTTAAGCTTTATCGTGCTCCGGGTGGTGATCACGGTACCAATAGCCCAAAAAAGCGTTGCCAGCAGGGACAGCCATATACCGGTCCGGAAACTGCTGTCGAAAAAATCCTGGAAATGATGCGAAAAAATGATGGCCACACCGCCAAGGCCGAGAAAGAGCCCAACCAATGAAATCCAGTTAGGGCGGTCTTTATCGCCGATGATCCAATCGATGATGGCGACAAATAAAGGAAAAATAGCGCCAAGTATGGCACCCAGTCCGCTGTTGAGATATTTCATGCTCCAGACTGTAAATCCGTTGCTGAGCAGGAAGAGCAGCAGGCTCATTAAGAAAATATAGGCCCACTGTTTTAACGTGGGCCATTGAAATTTTCCGCTGAAAATAAAGAAGAGTAAAAACAAGGCGCCGCCGCATGTTTGACGGATAGCGCTAAAGAAAACCGGGTGTATCAGGCCCACTCCTATTTTGCTTACCACCCAGGTAGTTCCCCACACAAACGAAGTGATGAATAGGGCGAAGTAAGCTTTATTGCGAAGGATTGATTTCATGGATGTTTTAGCACCGCGACAATATGTTTTTTAAAATACACTCAAATGACCCAATGACCATTGACTGATGACCAGGTTCTTAATGCTTGAAATGCCTCATACCCGTTATCACCATAGCCAGTCCATTTTCTTTACAATAAGCAATAGAATCCTTATCACGAATGGAGCCGCCCGGTTGAATGAAGGATGCAATGCCTGCCTCATGGGCCATTTTCACACAATCATCAAAAGGGAAAAAGGCATCACTTGCAAGTACGGCGCCCTGCAGGTCAAAGCTGAATTGCCTTGCTTTGTCCAGCGACTGGCGCAATGAATCCACACGGCTGGTCTGGCCGCAACCCTTACCCACCAGCTGCTTATTTTTTACCAGTGCAATCGCGTTGCTCTTTAAATGCTTGCAAATAATATTGGCAAATTCCAGGTCTGATTTTTCTTCGGGGGTTGTTTCCCTGCCGCCTGATTCTTCCCATTTGGCAAAACTTCCCTCATCGGCATCCTGCACCAATACACCGTTTAGCAGCGATTTAAATTGCGCCCTTTTTTCGGGTTGCTGGTTTAGTTCCAGCAGGATTCTGTTCTTTTTAGATTTTAAAATATCCAACGCATCCGCATCGAAAGCTGGTGCAATCAATACCTCAAAAAATATTTCATTAATGGCTTCGGCGGTGGCTTTATCGATGGTGCCTTTGCAAACCAATACACCACCAAAAGCGCTTTCCGGATCAGCAGCAAGAGCGGTGTCCCATGCTTCCTTAACCGTAGGCCTTGCAGCAACGCCGCAAACATTGGTGTGTTTGATAATGGCGAAAACCGATTCCGTTGACAGGGCAAATTCGCCGATCAGCTGGATGGCCGCATCCACATCTACCAGGTTGTTATAACTCAGTTCCTTACCATTTAGCTGGTTAAACAGTTCTTTCAGATTGCCATAGAAAACAGCCGGCTGGTGCGGGTTTTCACCATAGCGCATCGGCGCCGGGTTGGTAACCGACTCAAAGAAATAGGGTGCTGTTCCTTCGGTTGTTGATTGAAAATATTTGCTGATAGCCACATCGTAGTTGGAACAGATGTCGAAAGCTTTGGCGGCAAACGCACGGCGCTGTTCAATAGATGTGCTGGCTGTATCACCTTCCAATATGGCTTCCAGGTGTTGATAATCATCTTTTGATGCAATCACCACCAAGTCGCGGTGGTTTTTTGCGGCTGCCCGGATCATCGATGGGCCACCAATATCTATTTTTTCGATGATCAGCTTTTCTTCTGTGGTATTGGCCACTGTTTCTTCAAATGGATAAAGGTCTACGATCACCAGGTCTATTTCAGGGATATGGTATTGCTTCATTTCGGCCATATGTTGTTCATCATCCCTTTTACCTAAAATGCCGCCAAATACAGATGGATGAAGGGTTTTAACCCGGCCGCCAAGTATGGATGGATAGGTGGTGATGTCTTCCACAGGTATGCAGGGCACACCAAGGGCTTCGATAAAAGTTTGGGTACCGCCGGTACTGTAAATGGTTACGCCATGCTTGGTTAAGAGGCGGATAATGTTGTCGAGACCGTCTTTGTAAAAGACGGAAATAAGGGCAGACTGGATAGTTTTTTGCATAAAAATGTTGATGGTGAAGGCGGGCATCGTTGGTGCTGCTACCATTGCAAAGTGTATGCACCCTGCCCTGCCACAGCATGAAACCGCAAATGTAAGGTCTCAGCTTCTTTTTGCCATTGGCTGATTTTGTAACGGCTGTTGGTGGCGTCCGCAACGATCATTCCGGGATTTACCGATTGCACCAGGTCGGCAAGTTTCAGTTTGGGGCTGCCAGTGATGATCAGCAGGTCGGCACTCGTTATTTCAGTTTCGGACGGCTCGATACCGGCGCGAACCATAATTATTTTTTTGTCACCCACCTGTATGGCATTGTTGGAAAACCCTACTCCCGGTAAATGGTCCACCCCTTCCATTTGATGAAAAACCCGGGATGGTTTCAGGTGAAAATTTTGGAGGAAGCCTTCCTGCAATAAAATGCTATCGCCGATAAACTGATATTTTGTGCCTTTGATCACATCGATAGCGGCATGTTGCGGTACATTGTAAACAATCAGTTTTTGTTGCTTTTCGTCCTGGATAAACTGCAATGTGCGAAGCGTAAAAAACAAAGTCAGCAAGCATGCCGCTGCTACAAGTGCCCTTGACGATCGTCGCATCAGCCACCAGCTGGTTGCCGAAATAAACAACAACAGCACAGCAGCCTGGGGAATGGTGAAATAGATGCCATCGATCAAAGCAAAAGACAATTTACCCACCTGTTCAATAAAGGAGTTCATGGCCCAAATGCACCATTTTACCAGGAAGCCAATTGCGCCGGCCAGTAGCGGGATCCATGAAACCGCCAGGAGTAATAAAAGGCCGTAAAGGATAAAACTGCTTAAAGGCACAGCCACTAAATTGGTGATTAAAAACAGGTTGGGAAACTGGTGAAAATGATAGGCCACGATGGGGTATGTAAGTATCTGAGCAGCCAGCGTAACGGCGTTCAGCTGCCAGAATTTCCTGACCCATTTATTTTTATGATACCAGAGGTTACTGATCGGTGTGGCGAAAATGGCGATACTCAATACAGCCAGGTAACTGAGCTGAAAACCCACATCCCATAATGCGAAAGGATCGAACAATAAGATAAGTAGTGCAGAGGATGCCAGGTTGTTATAAATGGATGCCTTTCGCTTTTGTGTTTCACCCAAAACAAGCACTGTAAACATAATGGCACTGCGGATGATGGATGGTGCAGCACCGGTTAACAAACTAAAGAACCATAATAAAGAAATGATGGTGACAGCCCGGATGATCAAGACCTTTTTACTTTTGCCCAGCGGGCGGAAAAGCAGTACCAGCAAGCCATAGATAAGACCCAAATGCATGCCACTGATGGCGATAATATGTACCACGCCTGTATTGCTATAGCTCTGCACAAGGTCTGCATCAAGATCATTCCGGTAGCCGATCAGCAAGGCTTCTGCCACTCCGGCTTCCCTGCTTCCCGGAATAAATTTTTGAAAAGATTGCAATACCCATTGTTGCAAATCAAAAAGCATTTGCCGGAAAGGGGTGATCACCTTCTCCCCGGTTACATCGTACTCATTCCCTTTTAAAAAAACCTGGTAGTAAAGGCCATGAAAGGCACAATATCGCTGGTAATCAAACCCGCCCGGATTTCCGGCATTTTGAATTGGCTGTAAAGGTTTCTTAAAAACGACCTGGCTTCCATAGCCAAGTGAGGGTTTGACACCATTGCTATCTTTTTGAACGTACACCAGTATGTTTCCCTTTACATTTTGCAGCTGGTTATTCACAAATACCTGTACGGTTGCCTCGGCCTTATATGATTTATTTTTCTCTACCAATGGTTCTTGCAGCGTGGCTATAACTACTGCGCTATCAGTATATTTATTGGTAATGGCAAACGGCTGGTGCTGTGTATAGTTTAACCAAACAAACAATGCGCCCATGCTGAAGAACAGCAACTGGATACAAATGCCAAAAGCCACAGCATACCTGGCAACACGAACCATGGCAAAACATAGTGAACTAACTCCAAAGAGCACAGCAGCGATCATCAAATAACTCAGGGGCAATTGCATATACCATTCTAAAACAATGCCGGCAATAAGGGCAGGCAATATGCGCAGCATGGGAGCTTCTATCCAGATAGGCAGGAAATATTGATGTAATCGCTGCATAGTGTTTTTGTGTGAGGCGATGCTGCAACAAAAAAGAAAGTTATAACTTTCGCCACAAACTTTCCCATATGAAAATCGTTTATCTGCTGTTGATCGTTGCCTGTATCAGTTCATGTACTTCCACCATTTATGTAGTTCGTCACGCTGAAAAAGCTGCCACGCCTGGTAGCGATCCCGATCTCTCAAGTGCGGGTGAGCAAAGGGCTTTGGCGCTAAGGGATACTTTAAGCAGCATCACTTTGACCAATATTTATGCTACCCAATTTGTCCGCACATTACAAACAGCGCAGCCAACGGCCGCAGCACAAAACATTGCTGTTTACCGTTACAATGCCGCTTCATCCGATTCGTTGATAGAGGCGCTCAGCCTTAAGAAGAACAAAAAAACACTGCTCGTGGGCCATAGCAATACCGTTCCTGCCATGCTTAAAAAAATTGGTTTGAACCCTTCGATGCAACAGATACCGGAGAATGATTTTGACAACTTCTTTGTCGTTAAGATCAGCTGGTTTTGGGGCAGGAGTATCCGGCTTACCGAAAAGACATACGGAGCTGTATCGCCCTGATCTAGACGGCCTCGTACACCGGGCTTTTAATATCGTGGTAAAATAAAAAAGTCCATTTTTCTTCAGCGCCCTGCTGCCACCATTGGTTTCGGAGTTCCATGCATTTTTTCCCGTCGAAATCGTATTTGGCTACAAAGCGGCTTTTCATTTGTTGTAGTTGCGGGGCATCATCGCCGCCAAAGAATAATTTTTTACCATTGGTCTCTATCCAGAATACCTGGTGAAATTTACTGTGGGCACCCGTTACTTCGTAATGAATATAATTGTCGATGGTTCCTTTATCGTCGTGCAACCAAAATACATGCGGGTGCCGGTCGAACACATCGAACTCATCCGTGATGAATGACGGGTAGCCGGTAGCTTCTGCGAAATCAAATTCCCGTCGCTGTACAAAATAAGCCGCGTTTGGAAAAGCAAGTAAGGCATTACCCAGCATATTTTTATAACTCACGCCGCCGGCATGGTCTTTATGCAAATGGCTCATCAGCACTTTGGTCACCTGTTCCGGCTCTATCCCGTTTGCTTTAAGGTTGGCATGTATCTGTAACTGGCCATTTTTACTAAAGCCTAGGCCAGTGTCAATTAATAACACGTCCCGTTCTGTTACAATACAAAATGGCTGCACTTCCACCAGCAAACTGCCTGTGGGCCGGGCTTGCAGGTCATCCGTAGCTTCATCGAAAGGCATGAAGATTTTGTCTTTGCCAATAGTAAAACTGCCTTCGCTCAAAGGAATAATGGTCATGGGCTTTTCAATAAGTTGGTTCAAATGTATTTTATGGAGGAAACGTTTGCCCAAAAATAAGGGTTCGACTTTTGTAACGGCCTCTCATAAATACCGCCCGTTATAACCTCACTATTTTATCAGAACCGGGTAATAGAAAAGAAAATGGTCAGTGAAACAATTTTTTCCTCCTGTACGAGGGTGAAAAATTGTGTCGCTGACCACTGAGTATTGGATTGAGCTCAACAGAATAATGGATTCGGCGGGGTAGAGGCAAACTTTACTGCCTTAGGACTTCAACTTTTTGAAAAGCTCAATGCTTCCATTTGAATATCCTTTCCAAACTTTAGTTCCCTTGCTATCTGTTACCTGGAAAAAATAGGCGGTTTCATCGGGGTTGTTCATCTGTAAAATAGCGCTGATGGTGGATTCTGCAAAAGCTTTGTTGGCGGCCACCAATAATTTCATCGGAAGATTGTCTTTTTGAATTTCGGAAGTGGAGCATACATACTTGCCCTCATTGTCAAAATAGGCATTGGCTGTTTGGTTACCTACCACAAAGGTGGCGTGTACAAGGTCGCTTCCTTCCCGGGTCCATTCCACGTTTGACTGTTCGCCAAATTCTTCAAAAAAGGCTTGTTCGATTTTTGGCGTGGTAACGCGGATGCTTTTGTTCTTAGGAGAAAATGCACTGGCACTGATTGAGAGTCCAAGAGCTACGGCGGCGATAAAGAATGTTTTTTTCATGGTTTTAATTTTTTTTGCTGTGAGGTGATTTTTTGCGATTTGATAAACCAAAGATGGTGTACGAATAACCTCGTAGAAAGATGGAAGTGATGTGTGGCGGGTTAAGAAATTGTTGTTGTGATAAACGGCAAAGGAAACGACTCAACACTATCTACGAAAATGTTCGTTGATGCCAGTAAAATCAGGGGGATGGGTTTTGTTTCTTAACAAAAAGCCAAAAGAAGACAAGGCTGCGTTAATTTATTGGAGTTGCATTTTTAGGAAATTTTAGCCTCAAATTGAGGTACATTCTAATTCAAAAGAGGGCATGTTTTTGGTCTTTATTACTAAGGAATAATAACCCACTGTACAAAAAAGTCAGTCTGAATTACTCGATATATCAGCCGACCTGAATAAGGACAGGACCCGATATAAAGACATTGTGAGTGTATCTAAGGAATTCAGGTAAGCCCATACTGTTGACTTAAAAAAAATAGCCTCCGCAAAACCAACCCGGTTTGCAGAGGCTATTTCATCAAAACAGATTAAAACCCGCTAAAATATTTATGAATGTTTAAAAAATCCCTTCACCATCCGCCATAGACCCACCAGTAAAAAAATACTCACCAGAACTACCCACCATGGCTTGTCTTCCCACAAGTTGGCAATAAATTCTTTGGTATAATACCACCAGGTCTTTTCCTTAAGAGGCGCCACGACCAGGTTTTTCCATTGTTTGGTACTATCGGCCGGTCTTACTGTGATTTGTTGCGCCTGAGTCTGGTCCTGCGCTTTCATTGCAGTTAGTTTATTTCTTTGCAATGGCCGCAGACCATGGGATGTATCTTGCGATATAGCAAAAAAAGCAACCACTAAAGCCAGGATGGTTAATTGAAGTTTCATTTGTTTGTTTTAGAAGCACAAACTAAAACTTATTAAAGCTGTTAAAATACCCACCGGCACTTAGTCAGCTAAGGCTTGACAGCCCGCATTTTCAACACTAAACCTCTAAACACTAAACCCTTTTTAAACTAAGCTGATGAACCTCCTGGCCCACGCATATCTTTCTTTTAACCAACAGGGGCTGCTTGTAGGCAATATGATCAGCGATTATGTAAAAGGCAGGAAACAATACGATTATCCTGCTGACATCCTGAAAGGTATCAAACTTCACAGGGCCATTGATACATTTACGGATACACACGAAGCTACGCGGCAGGCTAAAGAATATTTCCGTAAAGATTATCGTTTATATGCAGGGGCATTTGTGGATGTGGTGTACGACCATTACCTGGCTAACGATACCAGTTGTTTTAATACTGAAGCAGATTTGCAGGAAACAGCCAGCTTTACGTACGATACATTGCAATCGCACCTGGATTTACTGCCCGACAAATTCAGACCTATGCTGCCTTATATGAAGGCTCAAAACTGGCTTTTCAATTACCGGTATTACTCCGGTATTGAAAAGAGCCTGATGGGTGTGGTGAGAAGAAGCAGGTATCTCGAAGACTCGACAAAGGCATTTGCCAGTTTTGAACTTTATTATGAAGAGTTGAAGGAGTGTTACGATGTTTTTTTTCCGGATCTTAAAAAAATGGCGGAGGAATTTATTGCCGGGTATTGAAACGAACTGAACATTAGACGATAAAAAGCTGGTATCTATTTTTTTATAAATGGAAACCGGGCAAACAACTGAGACGTTAACTTTGGCCAAAACAGTAATTAGGATATGCAAAAAAGAATGATAGCGGTGGTAATGGCAATGATGCTGGCAATAACGATGGTGAAGGCTCAGATGCAGCCCACGGAATTAGATAAAAGCCCAATGGACATTAGTTATAGTCCCAATGCCTTTCCCATTATGAAATTCCAGGGAAAGGCGACGGGGACGCCCAATGCAAGGGTTATGTATAGCAGGCCCCAAAAACGTGGACGTACAATTTTTGGTGGGGAGGTGAAATACGATGAAGCCTGGAGATTGGGTGCCAACGAAAATACAGAGATCGAACTTTTCAAAGATGGAACCATTGGTGGAAAAAAAATCGCTAAGGGCAGGTACAGTATGTTCTGTATACCTACTGCTGACAGCTGGACGATCATTATTAACAAAGACCTGGATAACTGGGGGAATTTTAATTATGATAGCAAAAAAGACCTCCTGCGATTTTCCGTGCCCGTTCAAAAAACCGACCTGGTGGAAAACTTCACCATCTATTTTGACATCAGCAATAACCTTCTCATTATGTGGGACGATGTAAAAGTGAGTATCCCGATGAGTTTTCTCCCTGAAAAGCTAGTGCCACCGGCCAAACCAAAAGGCAAGTAGCAGCCGTTCGGTATATTATGTATAAGTTTGAAACCCCGGTAAAATGCCGGGTTTTTCTTTTTTGAATATATGTGTGGCATTGCCGGTATTATATCAACCCATGTGGCCCATCCAACGAAACTGAGGGCAGATCTGCAGCAGATGACGGATGCTATCGCACATCGCGGACCCGATGGGGAAGGCTTTTGGATTAACAATGCCGGCCAGGTAGGGCTTGGCCACCGCAGGCTAAAGATCATTGATCTAAGTGATAGTGCGGCACAACCCATGCACTACAATATTCCTGGCTCCGTTGATGGTGCCGGCACTGAAATACAGCGATATACCATTACCTACAACGGTGAGATTTACAACTATCCCGAACTTAGAACGGAGTTACTTGCCAGGAACTACCGGTTTAAAACGCAAAGCGATACAGAAGTCATTTTAGCTGCGTACGATTGCTGGAAAGCCGATTGCCTCCTGCACTTCGACGGTATGTTCGCTTTTGCCATTTGGGATGAACAGGAACAGCAACTGTTTTGTGCCAGGGACAGGTTTGGTGAAAAGCCGTTCTATTTTTATGCAGATGACACCCGGCTCTTATTTGCCAGCGAAATGAAAGCCCTTTGGGCAGCAGGGGTGGCTAAAAAAACAAGGGATACCCAGCTGTTGAACTACCTCACTATTGGACTGGTACAAAATGCTGCAAACCCCGCTGAAACATTTTTCGAAAATATTTACAGCCTGCAACCCGGGCATCATCTTACCGTAAAATTGCCCGGCTTAACAATGCAGCTGGCCAGGTATTGGGACCTGGATAAAGAAACCATTGACACGGCTATTTCTGAAGCTGAGGCCATTGAGAAATTCTCCTCCCTGTTGCGGCAATCGGTCAGCAGAAGACTAAGAAGCGATGTAAAAGTGGGCACCAGCCTTAGTGGCGGCCTCGATAGTTCGGCCATTGTGGCTTCAATATCACAAATCATACATCATACGTCACAAATTGCTTCCTTCTCCGCCGTTTTTCCGGGCTTTGAAAAAGATGAATCCAGGTATATCAGGGAAGTAACGCAGGCATTTTCGGTTGATAATTTTCAAACAACACCTACGGCAGAGCAGCTGCTCGCCGACCTTGACCAGCTGATCTACCACCAGGAAGAGCCATTTCAGTCGCTAAGCATTTATGCGCAATACAAAGTTTACGCCCTGGCAAAACAACACGGTGTCACCGTTATTTTAGATGGCCAGGGAGCTGATGAAAGCCTTGCTGGCTATCATAAATATTATCACTGGTATTGGCAGGAATTATTGGTCAATAGTCATTTGTCAATGGTCAAGAAGGAGATTGATGCTGCCAGGAAATTGGGTGTAAAGGACGATTGGAACTGGAAAAATAAACTCGCAGCTATTATGCCAGGAAGAGCAGCCTTGGCTCTGGAACAAAAAGCGATTGGACTGCAGAAAAAACACCCATTTATCAGCCCTGATTTTTTATCCGCAGGCCTTGATCAGGATGCAATAAAAAAGCCTGTAGTGAGAAAACTGAATGATATTTTGTACCACGACACCTGTCAGCTGGGCTTGCAGGAACTGCTTCGTTACGCCGACCGCAACAGTATGGCGCATGGCCGCGAAGTGAGACTGCCCTTCCTGAACCACGAACTGGTGCAATTTATTTTTTCGTTGCCCTCCCATTTCAAAATAAAAGATGGATTTACCAAGTGGATACTGAGAAAAGCCATGGACAAAACCTTGCCAAAATCCATTGTTTGGCGCACAGACAAAATAGGCTACGAACCGCCACAACAGGAATGGATGGTACACAAAGGCATGCATGAAAAAATAATGGACAGCCGTAAAAAGCTTGTCGAACATCGTATTCTCAAGCCGTCTGTTATGGAGCAACCCATCATGGCAAAAGCAGCACACGAAGCAGGTAATGATGATTTCCGGTGGCTCTGTGCAGCACAATTGGTATAAAAAACCTCTGTAGAAAAAGTTATCCTGAACTTCCTTGGCAAATAACCTTCACCTTTGCCGACCGATTTCAAAATAGGGTTTTACAGTTTAAAGCGCTATTATACCCAATTAAGCAAGAAAGGAATATGCATATCAATACCAAACTTATACATGCGGGTGCCGAGCCTGACCCCAGTACCGGTGCTATCATGACACCCATTTACCAAACCAGCACCTATGTGCAGGCTGCACCGGGAAACCATAAGGGTTATGAATACGCCCGCAGTCAAAACCCCACCCGCAAGGCATTGGAAGATGCCTATGCCATTATAGAAAATGCAAAGTTTGGGCTGGCTTTCAGTAGTGGTGTGGCGGCGACCGACAGTGTAATAAAACTCCTGGCCCCCGGTGACGAGGTAATAGCAGCCAGCGATATGTATGGCGGCACCTATCGCCTCTTTACCAAAGTGTATGAGAAATTCGGGATCAAATTTTTGTACACTGATACCAGCAATACGGACAATATTGCCCCGCTGATTACCGCCAATACCAAGCTCATCTGGCTGGAAACACCAACTAATCCACTGATGAACATCACGGATATAGCTGCGGTCTCGGCCATTGCAAAACAACACGGGGTACTGGTATGTGTAGATAATACTTTTGCCAGTCCTTATCTTCAAAACCCTTTAGATTCGGGTGCAGATATTGTAATGCATAGCGCCACCAAATACCTCGGCGGCCATAGCGATGTCATCCAGGGTGCCCTGATGATGAACGACCAAAAACTCCGCGACGAACTGTACTTCATACAAAAAAGCTGTGGAGCTGTACCCGGCCCGATGGACTGCTTCCTGGTGCTTAGAGGCATCAAAACATTAGGTTTACGCATGGACCGGCATTGCGAAAACGGTGAGAAGATCGCTCACTACCTGCGCAACCATCCAAAGGTACAAACCGTCTACTGGCCTGGCTTTGAAGACAATGCCGGTTATGAAGTGGCCAAAAAACAAATGCGCGGCTTTGGTGGCATGATCAGCTTCACCCTGAAAGATGAAAGCATAGAGGCTGCAACAAAAGTATTGTCATCTACCCATCTTTTTTCGTTGGCTGAAAGCCTCGGCGGTGTAGAAAGCCTGATAAACCACCCGGCCAGTATGACGCATGCGTCCATACCAAGAGCAGAGAGAATCAAAAATGGCCTTGCCGATGGGCTGATAAGATTGAGCGTAGGAATAGAAGATGCAGATGACCTTATAGCAGACCTGGAACAGGCAATAAATGAAGGTCCAAGTGCCTAGGTTCAATAAACAAGTAAAGATCGGGGACAGTAAAAGCTTTAACCCTTGGATCTTGAAACTTGAAACTTGAAACTTGAATCTTGATCCTTGTCACTTGAACCTTACCACAAATTGACGGTGGAACTTTGATACCGTATACTTACCCAATCATGGGTTTGAAGTACTCAAAATGGGATTTCATGAAATGGTAATTTGATTGAAAAAAAACTGGCCATAGATTTGCACAAAACTCAAACATCTCACCACAAACACCTTTAAAACCATGCTTAGAGAAATTTTTTCCGACGTAAACCCTAATACCAAATTCAGGAAGATCGCTGCTATTGTACTCTACCTTTTCTTTATGCTATGCATTATATACACCAACAACAAGAAAAGCGGCAGCAACAATGCTAACATAGACCGTATGGAAACGGCAGTAAAATAACCGTAAAGCAGTCTTTTGCCCAGGATATCCTGCTTCATTTTTCGAGGCGCCGGCGCAGCTGGTTTTAGTGCCTGGAACGCTCCAATGTCAATTTCGGTCTGCGATTTTATCATAGCCAGGAAGAGTTATAATGTTTGCCTGGAAGCAGTTCTTTGCGGGGAGCCTATTGCAAATTAGGTTAACGGTTTACTATAGTTGTATGCGCTGCATATTTCAAAATTATCTTTGGCCCGATGAAGAACAAACTCAAAGATCTTTTTGATGAAAAGGTGACCCTATACAACCAACCCTCCTTTATAGAACAAGACCCTATTTGCATACCTCATCTTTTTTCCCGCAGGCAGGATATAGAAATAGCAGGCTTCTTTGCTGCCATCTTTGCCTGGGGCAGCCGTACCATCATCATTAATAAGAGCAGCGAATTATTGCGGCGGATGGACATGGCCCCATACGATTTTGTAACGAACTATCAGCCTGCAGATCTCAAACGCTTACTGGGCTTTAAGCATCGCACATTTACAGATGCTGATGTACTCTATTTCATTGATTTCTTTCACCAGCATTACCAAAAGCACGATTCCCTGGAAGCCGCTTTTACCAGAGGGTTTACTAAGAGAGACGAACACACGGGCACGGCTCTTGACAACTTCAAACAATATTTTTTCAGCTACGAGCACCTGCGGAGAACTGAAAAGCATATTTCATCACCCCTGCAAAAAAGTACCTGCAAAAGATTGAACATGTTTTTAAGGTGGATGGTAAGAGCCGATAAAAATGGCGTGGATTTTGGTATATGGAAGACCATTAAACCGTCGCAGCTTATTTGCCCGATAGATGTGCATGTGGCAAGGGTGGCACAACGGTTTAATCTGTTACAAAGAAAACAAACCGACTGGCAGGCTGCTGTAGAACTCACCACCTGCCTTCGCAGCTTTGATGCGGCCGACCCGGTTAAATACGACTTCGCTTTATTTGGAATTGGTGTAATGGAACCCCGCTATATTAAATTTGAAATGATATGACAGCAGACAACAGTGTACTGATCAAAAGCCTGAGTAATGAACTAGCTATCGACCTTCCGGAGACCGGCACATGGGATTCGATACGCAACAAATTGTACGCTTTTATCAACAACCTGATTGATAAAAATTTCGAGAAACTGTTGATGATTCTTTACCGGATAGATGTACATGAAGACAAGCTCCGAAAACTGCTGAAAGCCAGCCCTGCAACGGATGCCGGCCTGGTTATAGCCGACCTGATCATGGAAAGGCAGGTGCAAAAAATAAAAACCCGCCAGGAGTTTTCCCAGCGGGTAGTTGATATTGATGAAGAGGAAAGATGGTGATTTTAGGGATTGGGGACCGGGGATTAGTGATTTGTATTTTGGCTTTACTAATCCCTAAGCACTATTTTTCAAACATCAGTTCCCTCACCTTCTCCTTATCTTCTTTTTCTTTCTTAAGATCGTACATGGTGCCAAACACTTTGTCCCAGATGGTGCTGCTTACACCAAATCCCTTTTCATCGTGCTTGTAATGATGCAGGTGATGGTTTCTCCACAAAGGTTTCATCCATTTAAAAGGCGGGTTCCAGGCATGGATGGCATAGTGCATGGTGCCATATAAAAGATAGCCCAACAAAAAGCCGGGAAAAAACATCCACACATTGTTACCCATCAGCAGGTACATAATTCCAAAAATGGACGACGACAATAGCAAGCTTGGTACTGGCGGCATAAACAACCGCTGCTTATCGCGGGGAAATTCATGATGATTGCCGTGAAGTACATAGGCAAACCTTTTCATCCCCTCTGATTTTGCTTTTAAATGAAATAAATAGCGGTGGGCTACGTATTCAAAAAAGCTCCAGAATAAAATACCACCCAACCAGGTAAGCCATACCCGGCCGGCGCTAAACCCAAATTGGGTAGACGCCCGGTACATTAAAAATGTCATAATGGGGATATACATACCCCAGATCACAATTGGATTTGTTTTGGTAAAGGCTTCCAGAACCGGGCTTTTAAAAAGCCTTGCCTGGCCCTTATTATGAATTTTTTCGAATTCCATATTTGAATTGTTGAAGTTGCAAATTTACCTGAAAACACGATACACCAAAAAAACGTTTAAACATTAACCCTGTGTAGCACGTTAATTTTTCAGCAGTTGGTCTACCCGCACAAATTTATAGCCGTAGCCACTGAGCTCCTGCAGCAACAGTGGCAGCAGGTTGTAAAACTTATCCGTTCTGGCCGGATCGGTGCCAATATGAAGCAACAAAATATACCCATTTAGCCCTTTGGGCAGGTCGATCGCCTTGTGCATAATAGATTGGTAAATGGTATCGCAAGTGCGATAATTCGGCATATCAGGTGTAGTATAATCAGCATTGCTAAGGGTTCCGGGCGTATAATTGATCAGCTGCAGACCTGCATCTTTTGTCCAGGCAGCGATGCTATCATTATACCATTCATAGGGCGGTAAAAAATACGGTGATGTCCTGGAGGTGAGTCCAAAAGGCTTCATGGCAGCATAATTATTATCCAGGTCAAGGGTAAATTCCTCCTTCGAAACCAACAGGCTGTCACGTTTCTGCCAGTCGGCGTAGAGCATATGGGTATCGCTATGGGCTCCCAGGTAGTGGCCATGGGCTTTCAGCGTTTTAATGGTCTTTTCAAAAGCCCTGTTTCGATAAAAATCGCCGGTAAAGAAGAATGAGGCTTTTACCTTTTCCTGCTTCAAAGCAGTGCTGATGACTTTGCCGCCATCGCCAAATTCATGGCCGGTAAAAACCAGCGCTATCACCCTTTCGGTAGTATCACCTCTTACAATGGCGCCCTTGTGGTACAGGTTATTTGCGGCCCGGACAGGAATCTCTATATCCGCTATTTCCATTTTTTTTGCATCTGCTGCTTTCTTTTTCCCAGGTGTGGATTTAATAGCCGGCTTTGTGTTTGGGGTATTGATAGTAACCGGCTTTATTGCTTCAGGTTCATTATTTTTTTGCCCACCAACCGATTCTGAATCTTTGGCAGCCAGTAAATAGATGAGTGAGGCTGTGCCATCCATTGTTGGCTCATTGGTACTATAGTCACCATAATCGTCGTGATACACAGCCAAATCGCTTTGCCAATCCGCATATTCATCAGCATCTTTTAAAGTAATGCCGATCAGGTTTTTGTAAATGTTGGTATAAACCGGTCCATCCACCAGTCCCCCATCTATTGGATAATTTTTTAGGTGGGTGAAAGCACTGTGAGGATCCACCGGCGTATCTCCTGTCGCCGGCAGTCCATATACCATGCTGGTACCCCACGGATTACAGCCGAAAAGCCAATCAAAACTGGCCTGTTCCAGGGCCTCGTAAGTATTATCATTGCTTAATGTCCGGTACCAATAACACTGAGTAGCAAACGAGGTTGTAAGATTATTGCTGCACCAGATAAAGGGAACACCCCGGTAAAAAGCATTGTTTTTGGCTTTATTCCAAACCTTTTCTATCCCTTGCTTGTAAAAATCAATAAAGGGGTTATCCGTAACTTTTGTATTTACCAGCTTTGCTAATTCATAATGGCCCACATTTACAAATGGATACCATTGGTAGTGTTTGGCAGTATCAGCACCCAGCCACGGCGTTACAGGCTCCTGCCTAGCGTAATTTATACCTGCCATAGTGTACTTACTGGCTTTTTTGGCACCTCCAAGCATATTTGTAACAGCGGCTTCCGCCAGTTCCATATCGTCGGCCCAGTTATCCTCGGCATATATATAGGGCGAACGGACAGATGCTGTTTGCGAAACACCAGGTTTTTTAACACCCAATTCCAGTGCCGACAAGGATTTCGCAGAAAGTGTACTGCTATAAACCTGATCAGTAGCAGCGAACATTTGCGAGCCCAGCGCAAAAGCACTGCTAAACTTTCCTGCGGTAGAAGCTACGCCGGTTGAATTATTTACAAATTTTCCCCGCTGTTGTGGTTTGCCGTTGCAGAAGTACACTGGCCGCTCGAACCCCCTTCCATAAAACGAATCTTCTTTTGGTATCCGCATCCCCATATGATCACGGTCGTCGCCCAGCTGATTAAAAAGCCAATCTTGCCGTGGGTGCATTTTCAGCAACCAGTCGAGGCCCCATTTTGCCTCATCCAGCACATCGGCAAGGCCATTTTTACCATCGAGTCCATTAGCGAGTTTATTGTCGGCAAATGCCTTGGGAAAATCCCTGGCAGCCATCAGTAAATGGTAAGTGGCATTGGCACTTGTGGTGCTATATTGGAGGTAATCGCTTGCGTCGTGCCAGCCACCGGTTACATTTATATAAGTGCTGTCCCGCATGGGGCCATAAAGTGTATAGCCATCGTGCGTGTGGCAACTGTCTTTTAAAAATGGATTAAAGCCGCTACGCTGCTGCCGCATATACCGGAGGCAAAAATCTGCTGTGCCCTTGTACACGTCGGCGGCGATCGTGAATGTTCCTGTGAGGGCATCACCACATTTAAGCAGATAATTTCCCGGTTTGGTAAAAGTTGAAAAATCCAGCCGGTAGGTTTGTGCAAATGGACCATATTTGCCAAAAGCCTGGCCAACATTTTTTTCAAAAACTATTTTGTTGGATGGTAATTCTACCAATTGAAATGTCTTTTCTCCGGTAACTGATTTGCTCCCGAAAACAGCGACCTTAATGCCGAGCGTCGTATAGCCTAATTGGTTATACCGGATAACAGGCGATTGAGCAATAACAGTTTGAAATAAGGATAAAAAAAACAACAGGCCAGTCAATCGAAACATAGAATTTGTTTTGAAGCGAACGGTAAATTAAATGATTTTTGTTTACCGCGAGGGTTGCATAAAGCAATAAGCATTCCAAATTTTGCCTGGTGGTTGAACGCCTCAAACAATGAATATTTACATCAATTAAGCCGTAAAGAATATGAAACTTGCCTCGTACATTAAAGATGAACATGAACAATTAGGAATTTATCACGAAGGAAAGCTCTATGCCATGGAGTACCTGCACCCCGAACTGCCAAATACCATGGGTATGTTCCTGAATTTTTGGGACGATGTGATTGGCGCTGCTTTGCGGGGCGATGCAGCCATAAAAGACGGGGCTTTAGCCAGTAAAGGGGTATTGGCGTCAGAAGTGCAGTTATTGGCACCGGTACCGTTCCCAACCTCATTAAGGGATGGATACGCATTTCGCCAGCATGTGGCGGCTGCCAGGAAAAATCGTGGCGTACCCATGATCCCGGAGTTTGACCAATACCCGATTTTTTACTTTTCCAACCACAACTCCATCCAGGGCCATGAACAGGAAATTGAATGCATGAAGGATCATTTTGAAAAGCTCGATTTTGAGCTGGAAGCAGCGGTGGTTATTAGTAAAAGTGGCAGAAATATTACCGCCGCCGAAGCAGATGCACATATTGGCGGCCTCATGATCTTTAACGACATGAGTGCCCGGAAACTGCAGATGGAAGAAATGCTGCTAAACCTGGGACCCGCAAAAGGCAAAGACTTCAGCAACGTACTCGGCCCATGGCTGGTAACGCTGGACGAGCTGGAAGCTTATGAAGTGCCCTGCAAGGAAGGCCATACCGGAAAAGCCTGGAACCTGCCCATGAAGTGCTGGGTAAATGGAACCCAGGTAAGTGAAGGAAACCTGGCCGATATGGATTGGACCTTTGCTGAAATTATCGAACGCTGTTCCTATGGCGTAACCGTTCACGCAGGCGATGTAATTGGCAGCGGCACCGTTGGGACAGGCTGTTTTCTAGAACTGAACGGAACCGGCAAACTAAACGACGCTAACTACGCAGAGCAATGGCTGCAAAATGGCGACACGGTGGAAATGGAAATAGAAGGACTGGGAAAATTAAAAAACACCATTATTGCCGAAGACAGCGACTTTAGTTTGTTTGAGTTGAAGAAGGTGGGCGAATAACCATCACCCTTCGACGCCAGGGGGCTCACCAAGTACAGCCTCCAGCACCGCCACCGTTTTCAGGTTTCCGAAATCGCTAATATGGTAGATGTAAAACTGCTCGCAGGCTTGCAGCAGTTGTTGTCGTAACTGCCTGTTTAGTTTAATACGGTAGAGGCTGATCGCATTGTCCATTTGTAACAGTTCTGCTATCGCATTGGCCAGGCGGCCATCCAGCCAGTTTCCGTGTGCGGGAATATGGCTGGTAAATCTGCCTTCCTGGAGGTCGAGAATCGTGCTTTTTTCATTGTCTTTATCTTCTATACCAAAGCCCAGTTGCCGCGCAAGGTGTAGTGCAAAGTGCAACGGAAGATTGGCAATGACGGCAGCCTCTGCTTCGTCCAGCAGAAGCAGGTAATGTTCTATAAAATCATAGAGATCGGCATTGCTTTCGGGTTGTTTTATGCTCCTTGTGAGCAATTCCACCATAAATAAGGACACGCAGTTTTTTATGACATCCTGCTGCAGATGTTGGTACATTTTTGCCCAGCCAAATTCTTTGATGATTTGTAAGTGCTTCAGTTCGTTGTGGTACACCACCATATCCAAAATTGAAGCAGGCTGAAACATATTGGCCCTGCTGTTTCCTTTTTTGGAAGACAGGCGAACGCCTTTTACCATATACGATTGCAGGCCGAATAGTTCGGTGTAAACGGTAGCAATAAGGCTGGTTTCGCCATACTTAACGGTGCGTAAAATGATGCCTTTTGTTTTGTGGAGCATGGGCTATTGGTAAATAAGATTGTATTTACCAATCTAAGGTAGGCGCAAGTTTATTTTTTTGGCAGGCCGACCTTTGCAATTGTTTCGTTTGCTTTTGCAAGCTTTTCAGGAAAAAGGTTTTTGCCTCTGAGTTTATTCAAAGACTTATCAATCTTGACAATAGGCACCTTGCTTTTATTTAATTTTTCTATTGTTGTCATTGCACAAAATTACTAAAATTTTCGTTTTACTAAAAATGCCTGATAATCCTCTCCTTTTTTGAACTCGTGCCAAGTTTCATTTTGAAGTCCATATACTTCAAAATCAACTATAATTTCCTCCAGGTTTGTTGTAATTCCCATTCTGTAAAGTCTTGTTCTGGCAGTGTTGCTTCCTGTTGCATAAACCCAAACGTCTGGGTGCTTGTCTGTAAAAACATATAGTGTCGAAGCAACTGTAGCCAGAATCTTTTGACTATCGTTATTATCCGTAATTACAATGTCGTCTATCGTTCCGTTATCTTCATTATAATCACCAAACCCTAAATTATAAATGTCATTTTGCAACATTTGAGAATAGACAACCAATTTTTTTATTGCACCTTTTGGTCCTACACTTGTAAACATAAAGAGTTCAGCATGTCCATCTGCGGTGTACTCATAACGTGATAACTTCATCCGAATTTTTTATCAATTTTTACAAACACTTTTTCTGCTGGTATTATTGGTTCATCTTTTCTTTTTCTATCCCTATAATATCCAAAAGATCTTCCAGCACATAGCCATACTGTTTTAGGACTAAAAGTGCCTGAAAAGTTTACTTTTTTTGTAATAGAATATTTGAATGCCGGTTACTTGCATGTTATAAAGTTAATTTCAATTGCTCATTTTAATATAAAGATTTTACCCGCCGCTTTTTCTTTCCTCGTTTCATCTGTAACCAGCACCAGGTACACGCCGGAGCTCACTTTACGGCCGTTAAGGTCCTGACCGTTCCATACTGCCTGGCCGCCCAATGCTCTTGTTTGATACACCAGCCTTCCATTCAATTCCATGATTTTTACAAAGGCATTTTCCACCAATCCTTTAATGGCAATAGGACCGGTATAAGCGGCCGGAACAGGGTTGGGAAATACCAATAACTGCTCATTAGATTTGCCACCATCAATTGCTGTACCGCGATAGCTGCAGATACCCTTGAAAGTAGCAAAGAAAACCTCCCCGGTTTGCCCGTCGATAGCGATGCGTTTCACATCGCTGTTCAACAGCGGGCTATTGTCTTCTGTAAAATGGAGTAATGTTTTATCGCCATCCGGGCTTATAAGCCAGGCGCCGTTTTTGGTACCGATCCATTTACGGTTGGCGGCATCCGTTACCATGGCTTGTACTTGTTCCCCCTGGAAAAGATACCCATTAAACTGCCCGGTTTGCACCACCGGTATTACCGCTTCGCAACCTTGTGCAGAAAATACATCGGAGCCACAATCGATGATACCAATGCCATTGGCTGTGCCTACCCAAATAATTCCCTGTTTGTCTTTAACCATGCTCAATACTTCATTATCCGGCAGGTTGCCCAGGCCTGCACCTTTGCGGAAATATTTCCATTGATCGTCGTTTGTTATGTCTATGCCGGCACCACTATTGTAGCAAATAAGCCCGTTCCCTTTGGGAGCAATGATCCATTTAAAATCATTGTCGTCCACCAGCAATTGAGAAACCGCATTTTCACTGAGAAAAAACGGGATCCGAAAACTCTTAAAACTGCCATCCGCTTTTCTTACGCTGATATTATTGGCCGCCCCGTAATTGCTGATCCAGAGATTATCGCCGGCATCAAAAGCAAGGCCACTTACACGGTAACTTGTTGGGTCGCCCGAAGCGGGTTGCAAGGAACTATTTTGCTTAAAAATTTGCAGTTGATCATTTGCGGTAACATGCACCAATCCGCCACCGTAGCTGCCAGCCCAAACTGATTGATCTTTAGGGTCGATGGCAACACTAATAAGATCCAGTACGGTATCCAGCTGCTGAAAGTTATTGAACTGGTTATAAGCCTTCCATCCGTTTTCTTTAAATCGTAATAGCCCGTTGCGGTTGTACTGGTAATTCCATGAGCTGTTTACTTCGCCGCTGGCGGCCCATAAAACATGGTTTGCGATTGCAATTTCTCCGCTCGCCGTAGCTGGCGGGCCATTGGGTATAAAACGTTCAAAAGAGGCTCCACTGGTTTTTGACAGCCCGCCAAAAAAATCGGCTGTCCATATACTGCCGTTTACCTGGAGCGCCTGTTTAGGAGAAGAAATTACACCCGGTTGCGTGATCGCTTTTTCTACAATTCCGTTTTCATTTAGAACCACCACCTTGCTGGCACCGGCATTGTTACGATGGCAAACGATCAATTTTTCTTCCGAAATTCTGACTGAAACGATTGGCAAAATGTCCCTGTATAAAAAGCTGCGGGTATTATTTTTAAACAGGAACAATGAATCAGTTTTTGATACGACAATACTGTTGTTGAGAGCAATAACATCGCTGATATCGCCTGTCTCAAAACCACTAACTACTTGCCAGTTCCGATAGTCGGCAAGATTAGCGCTGTTAGCCGGCGCCCGTTTCAAACCCGCTGCGGTGGCGGCATACAGCCAGCTGCCATCCATGGTTACACCATTGATTCTTAAATAGCTGCCACCATTGCCGATAAAATAACTGTCCCTGATCTCATGTTTTTTTTCATCCACTACAACAATGCCAATGCCGGTACTCAGGTACACTAAACCATTGCTGGTGAAAATGTTGAAAATGGTTTTATCACCTAAAATATTCTTTTGTTTGATGTCCGGGATATTGATGGTTTTGGTGCCATCATACAGGTCCAGGTTGCTGTTGGTATAGGCAATGATGAGCTTTTTTTCTACAGCATCATACCCAATACGGCTGATGCCGATATCGCTGAGTCCATTTATTTTACTGAGTCTCTCTGTTTCGCCATCCTCCAGGCTAACTGAAAATAAACTGTAGGGTGTGGCACAATAGATCTTGCTTGCTGTTTGTACAAGATCAACCGTATTTTGATAAGGCAAGTGCTCCCTCCACTGGCCTACCGGTGTAAGGCCGGTTTGTTGCTGGGCATTTGCCCGTGGGGCCGAAACAATGTAAACAAGGAAGACAATAACAAGCCGGCTAAATGAGCGGTTTTTCCATCCAGGGTATTGCAGCTTATCTATCATCATCGTTTCAAAATTACCAGATTCGCTGTCACAGATTTTATGTTGGCAATAAGCGGCGTAAAAAACTTTTTAAAAATAAATGTCTACAAATTTAGTAGACATTTATTTTTCTCCTACATTTGTCCTGCGAAAGGCAGCTAATACAAGTTCTAAATAAATTTTTATGGCTTATTACACCTTAAAATGGCTCATTATGACATTTCCATCTTTAGCGTTTACCGCCTTCGATTTTTATATGTCGGAGAGTTTTATTGTAGAAGGAAAAGTAAAGGATGCAGTTTCAGATAAAGCCATTGGCAATGTGCATGTATATACAGTTGCCGGCGAGGAGGAAACATTTTGCGGCAGGGAAGGCAGTTTCCGGCTAAAGACCTGGAAGGGCTTACCAGTAACTGTCATCATAGAACACCCTGATTACTGCAGCAAAAAAATTATTGTGGAAGACACCGTTTCGAAATGGGTGGTTCAGCTGCAGCATAAGTAATCAACCGTTTTACAGTAAACATCAACACGTGTTACGTGGCCGAGTGGCAAGGCAGAGGTCTGCAAAACCTTTTACGGTGGTTCGAATCCACCCGTAACGTCAAATATTACCAGGACATTGGCTTCTCACGTCTGGTCAATGGGTCAATAGTCGCTGGAGGGGTATCCCTCACTTTAACGTGCATAATATTTTCGCTTCCACTTATTTCGGGCATTATTGGTTTTCTTTGCCGCACTTTAAGAATTGTCAACAGATGACCGGTAATTTTTTATATCCTGTCAATGACCATTGACCCAATGACCTGTTGATCAACGATTTTCTGAAAAAAGTGACTCAAAAAGAATGTATGTGGTATAAACTTGGACAATTTGTTTTAAAATACAGGATCGCGTTATTAATAGTGTTGTTTGCAGCAACAGGATTTATGGGCTGGCACGCCAGCAAGGTGACCATCAGCTACGAATTTGCAAAAGCCATACCTACCGACAACCCCAAGTATGTAGAGTATATGGCTTTTAAAAAGCAATTTGGGGAAGACGGAAGCGTGCTGGTAGTGGGTGTACAAACTGACCAGTTTTTTAATCAACAGCATTTTACGCAATACAAGCAACTGCTTTCGGATATCAAAAATGTAAAGGGAGTAGAAGCTATAGTAGGCGTTCCGGCAGCCATTAACCTGGTAAAAAATGACAGTTCGGAAAAACTGAACCCCGTGCCTCTTTTTACCGATAGCCTTGTTTCCCAGTCAATGCTGGACACCGCGAAGGCACACTTTGAAAACCTTGTTTTTTATCAGCGGCTTTTGTACAATCCCTCCTCAAAAGCTTACCTGGCCGGCATTACGATCAACAAAGAGATCCTTAAATCAAAAGCAAGGGTGCAAGTGGTGGCTAATATTGTAGCGGCAGTAGACAAATACGAAAAGCTCACGAAGGTTCCGACCTATATTTCTGGCCTGCCACTTATTCGGACACAGGTTGCCGACAGGATAGAACACGAAATGCAGTATTTTTTATTGGGATCCCTGGGACTTGCCATCATCACCTTACTGCTTTTTTTCCGGTCGTTCAGCAGCACTGCCATTAGCCTGGCAGTTGTAATTATGGGCGTGGTCTGGAGCATGGGCACGTTGCATTTGCTCGGTTATAAAATTTCTTTGCTTACTGCTCTCATCCCGCCGCTGATTATCGTGATTGGCATCCCAAATTGTATCTATTTCCTGAACAAATACCATATGGCCTGGCAGCAGCAGGTTGCAATTGGCAACGGGCAATTGGCAAACTCAGCTAAGAAAAATGCTTTGTTGGAAATGGTGAGCAAAATGGGCATCGTTACCCTGTTTTGTAATATTGCGGCAGCCATCGGTTTTGCGGTATTTGCCCTGACCAAAAGTGATTTACTGAGGGAATTCGGCGCTGTGGCAGGCATCAACATCATGGTGCTGTTTGTGATCTCGTTCATTTTTATACCCGCTGTTCTGAGCTTTTTGGCGCCTCCAAAAGAACGTCACACCAAATATTTACGAAACAGGTTCCTGGAAGGTATTTTGGTAAAAATTGAATACTGGGTATTACAAAACAAAGGCAAGGTGTTGGGTTTTACCGGCCTGTTGGTCATAGTTGCCATTATTGGTATCTTAAAAATAAAATCGGTGGGTTTTATCGTGGATGACCTGCCCAAAAACGATAAGATCTATACGGATCTTAAATGGTTTGAGAAAAATTTCGGCGGAGTAATGCCGCTGGAAATAGTCATTGATACTAAAAAGAAAAACGGCCTGACCAACAATTTAAAAACGATCGAAAAAATAGACGAGTTCTCGGCTTTTATAGGCCAGGACAGCTCTTTTGCAAAACCGTTGAGCCTGGTAGAAGGTTTGAAATTTGTAAAACAAGCCTATTACGACGGTGACAGCACCCAGTATACGGCACCCAACGAATTTGACATGGCTTTTCTCTCTCCTTACCTTAAAATGAAAGGCGGTGGTGCCGAGAACAGCTTTACCAAACTGGTAAAAACCTTTATGGACAGTACCCGCCAAAAGGCCAGGATCAGCCTGAGTATGGCCGATATTGGCACGGTACAACTTCCTAAAATGCTTGATTCCCTCAAAAAGAAGTCGTCGGAAATATTTGATAGCAGTTATAATGTACAGTTTACCGGAAGTTCGATTACCTACCTGGAAGGCAGCCGGTTTATCATCCAGGGCCTTAAAGAGAGCATACTTTGGGCATTTTTACTGATAGCGCTGTGTATGCTTATCCTGTTTCGGTCGTTAAGAATATTGCTATGTTCTATTATCCCCAACCTGATACCGCTGGTAGTTACGGCCGGACTCATGGGTTGGGTCGGGGTGCCACTAAAACCTTCTACAGTGATCGTTTTTAGCATTGCCCTTGGCATCGCCATCGATATTACCATTCGCTTTTTGGTCAACTATAAACAGGAACTCCCAACGCATGATGGCAATGTAACCGCCACTACTGTTTCTACCATTCGTCACACTGGCATTAGTATTATTTATACCTCACTCGTGCTGGTAGCAGGTTTTGTCATCTTTGTTTTTAGCAGTTTTGGTGGCACCATGGCCCTCGGATGGCTTACATCATTCACTTTGCTGGTTGCCACATTTACCAACCTGGTTTTTTTACCCGTCATGCTCATCGGTCTAATGGGAAAAAGAAAAAAATAACCTCGCCGTTCGTGTAGTTTTATGAAAAAATAACATTTGCAGCATCGGTGGGCGAATTCTTGCCTATACTTGCAATTCTTTTTCTAAAAACCTAAAACTAACTAACATGAGGAAACTTGTATGCTTACTGTTGGGCATGGTATGCCTGGCAGCGACATCCTGGGCCCAGAACCTTACTCTGAAGGGCAAGGTTACTGATTCCCAGAGCGGTGCACCACTGGAAGGTGTTTCCGTGACCACTTTCGACGGAAAAGTGGGTGTAAAAACATCCGCCGATGGAACCTACTCCATCTCATTTCCGGCAACCAACAAAACCTTGAACTTCTCATATGCAGGTTATACTGCTGAAATAAGGAGTATTGGTAAACTTCTGACACTTGACGTGCAACTGAAAAGCGACGAGGTAAACCTGAAGGAAGTGGTTGTAACCGCTTTCGGCATTAAAAAAGATAAGAAAACGTTGGGTTATGGTGTAAGCCAGCTGGATGCTGAAGAACTTACCCAAACGCATACCACCAATGTAACCAATGCCCTTGCCGGTAAGGTTGCGGGTGTAAGGGTGAGTGGTGCAGGTGGTTCTTTTACAGGTTCCAGCATCATCATCCGTGGTAACACCACTTTTACAGGTAGCAACCAGCCTCTGTTTGTAATAGATGGGGTACCTTTTGACAACGGCGGTGGTGGCCAGGCGCTCCAGAACGGTGCACCGAGTTCCAACCGTGCCATCGACATTAACCAGGAAGATATTGAAAGCATGAGTGTGCTGAAAGGCCCATCTGCCGCTGCTTTGTATGGTTCCAGGGCTTCAAATGGTGTTATTCTTATCACTACAAAAAAGGGCAAATTCAAAGCAAAGAACAGCATTACTTTGACATCTACCTATGGACAGGAAGTGGTGAATCGCCTTCCCGATTACCAGAACAGTTACGCACAGGGTAGCCTGGGTGTTTATAGTCCAATAGCCGTTCAAACCTCCTGGGGACCATCCATTACCGGCCAGACGGTAACCAATGCCTTTGGCAAATCGGAAATTTTGAAAGCATATCCTGATAATGTTAAAGACATTTTCCGTACCGGTGAAAACCTCCAAAATAATATCAGCTTTTCCGGCGGAACTGATAAAAACACTTTCCGTTTTTCCTATGGAAATTTAATGAATACCGGCATATTGGATAACAACCGCCTGGTAAGGAATAATTTCTCTGTAAATGCGAGTTCTAAAGTCACCGAAAAACTGAACGTAAGTATTTCAGGAAATTATGTAAACAACTTTTCAAAAAGGAGCCAGCAGGGTAACCAATTAAGCAATCCGTTGTTCCGTGCCTATTTTATGCCACGCAGTTATGACCTCACCGGTACACCTTTTGAAAATGCGGACGGAAGCCAGAATTTTTACAATAACAATATTGAAGACAATCCTTATTGGACCATTAAGAACAACCGTTTCAATGATGAGATCAACCGCTTTTTTGGATTTGCTGCACTTAACTACAAGTTTAACCAGGCATTCCAGGTTGATTACAAAATGGGAACCGATGTGTTTTCCACTTTTAATCATGGCTACGATCAGCTTACTGCAAGAGGTGGTGCCAACACTACCGCCGGTGGTGTAGGTGGCGTTGTTGAACGCAGGAATAATTACCGCAGTTTGAATTCAAACCTATTTGTTTCATTCAATAAAAGGATTGGCGATTTCACTACTTCCGCAATTGTAGGAAATGAAATAAGCCAGATCTATCAGAATGTGGCCACTATGATAGGTCGCGGAATCATTATCCGTGATTTTGAACAAATAAAAAATACAACCTCTATACCTACACCAGGTATTGCCTCAAGCAAAGTGCGCCTTTTTGGTATCTATGGCGATTTCACCGTAGGATATAAGAGTATAGCGAGCCTTAACGTAACGCTCAGGAATGACTGGTCATCCACATTCAAAACAAAAAACAACTCGTACCTCTACAATGCAGTGGCCGGTTCTTTGAACATCACCGAACTGTTTCCTGCTCTGAAAAACGATGTGATCGATAACATTAAGATCCGCGGAAATATAGCCACCGTGGGTAAGGCAGGTACAGATTTTGTTTATGCTACCGATTCTTATTTTGGTGGTGCCGCCATTGCTGATGGTTTCGGACCTACCATCGCATTTCCTTTCAATGGTTTACAAGGTTTTACACTTCAGGATGGGGCTGGTAACGCCAATCTTGGCCCTGAGTTTACAACCAATAAGGAAATCGCAGCCGAGTTGTCATTTTTCCGCGGCAGGTTAGCGATTGAAGGAACAGTGTACAGGCAGAAATCAAGAGACCTGATCTTTGGTGTACCTGTATCCAACACTTCCGGCATAGGTAGTGTGATTAAAAATGCAGGCAAGATGACCAACAATGGGGTGGAGCTTTCTGTTACAGGCGTTCCTTTGAAAACAAAAATCGGATCATGGACCATTAATGTAAACTATACCCAGTTTAAATCTAAAGTAGATGCTTTGGATGCTGGTGTGGCCAACATATTCCTGGGCGGTTTTACCACGCCAAATATTCGCCTGGTTGTGGGTGATGAGTATGGCCAGATTTATGGAAATGCTTACCAGCGCGATCCAAAAACAAATGCGATGCTGATTGGTGCAAACGGCTTACCATTAATTACACCTGGTGTACAAAAAATTGGTAACCCGAATCCTAAGTACCTGTTGGGTATCACTAATACCATTGAACTAAAAGGATTTACTTTCTCATTCCTGCTGGATATTAAAAAAGGTGGTGACCAATATAGCCGCAACATTGCAGACATCCGCAGAAACGGTGCCGGCGCAGAAACTGCCGAGTTTGCCCGTTTGGATGCCAATGGCGTACAAACAACCCCTTACGTTTTCCCTGGCATCCTGGCCAGCAACGGACAACCAAATACAATAGCTGTAACAGCCCAAAATTATTGGGGTAACAGCGGTGTATTTGCAGCTGCAGAAGGTTATATAGTTGAAACTTCATGGTTCCGTGTAAGAGAAGCATCTTTAAGCTACAGGTTACCATCTGCCATGGTGAACAAAACACCATTTGGCAATATCGAACTGAGCCTGTTTGGCCGTAATCTTTTCCTACATGCACCTAACTACCCGCACCTCGATCCCGAGCAGAACGCCCTGGGCGTAAGCAATGCACAAGGACTTGAGTTTAATGCACTACCTCAAACCCGCTCAATGGGTGTTTCTCTAAAACTATCTCTCTAAACTATTCACTTTCAATTTCAGAAATATGAAAAGAATATCATTAAAACTGTTGACAGGGATAGCACTGCTTACCCTTGGCACAACGTCATGCGATAAATTCCTGGACATTAACAAAGACCCCGATAATATCCCGGCAGATAATCCCCCGGTGGCCCAGTTGCTTACCTCGGCCCAGATCAACCTTGCTTTTAACGGAGGTAGCGATCTGTTCCGCTACAGTACACTGATTGCACAACAAATCAGCGGTCAGGCATCGCAGCCTAACCAAACTTATGAGTACAGCAGGTACAACATTACCGGCAGTGATGCCAACAATGTTTGGGGCAGCATTTTTTCTAATACGCTCGCCGACCTGGAACTTATTATTAAGGCTTCTTCTGCCTCCAGCCCTTATTATTCAGGTGTGGCACGCATTATGAAAGCTTACCAATATTCGCTGGTAGTAGACGCCTGGGGAGATGTTCCATTTACGGATGCACTGCAACTGGATGCCAACACGCAACCAAAGTATGATGCCGGTGATGCTATCTATAAGGCACTTATCGCATCATTGGACCAGGCTATTACAGACCTTGGTGCAGCTTCCAGCATAATAACACCCGCAGCCAATTCCCTTATTTATCCAGGCACTTTTGCAACCACAAAAACAAACTGGATCAAGCTGGCGAACACTTTGAAACTGCGTATGTTTTTACACTACAGTAAAAAAGACCCCGCTTACATGCTGGCGCAGATCACAGCCCTGGTAAATAACGCAGCGGCGCCCGTATTTGCATCAAATGCAGATAATTTTCAACTGGCATTTATAGCAGCTCCAAACAATACGAACCCTATCCACCAGTTTGAAGTAAACCGTGCCAACTACCTGTTTGCAGACAACAACCTGGTTACATTAATGAATGGAAAATCGGATCCGCGCAGGGCTTTCTATTTTACGCCCTTTCCTTATGCATCTTCACCAGCTACGTATAAGGGCACGGTGCCAGGCGATGTTCCCAGCGTAAACTTTAGCCGGATGCATACTTATCTGCGTGGCGCAGCTTCAGGCACTCCGACGCCAAATGCACAAGGCGGTATCACAGCCACGGCGCTTACCTATACAGGTGCTGCTCCTATCCGCATGCTTACATATGCCGAATATTGCTTTATTCGTGCTGAAGCCGCATTAAGAGGTGCTCCCGGCGTTGCTCAAACCTGGTACCAGGCGGGCATTACGGCTTCTATGACAGATGCCGGCGTTCTGCCTGCAGATATTGCAACCTATATTGCTGCCAGGGGAACACTTGACGGTACAGCTGCACAGCAAATGCAAAAGGTGATCGAAGAAAAATATGTAGCCAATTATGGTGTTAGCATGGAGCCATGGACTGACTACAGGAGAACAGGTTACCCGGCCTTAACGCCTCCATCTAACGCATCTGTACCAGGTGCAGCAGTGCCACGTTCACTGTTCTATCCTCAAAGCGAAATAGATTTAAACCCTAACGCCAAACAAAAGGGTAGCATGGCTGATAAGGTATTTTGGGATAATTAATATCCAAAAAAATATTACCAGTTAGGTAAAAAAAGGCTGCAGAAATGCAGCCTTTTTTTATGTTCTGTGGTCAATCCTTTTTGTAAACTTTTCGTTAACATTTATATTCGACCTTTCTTTTCTTAAACCTAAAACTAGCTAACATGAGGAAACTTGCATGCTTACTGTTGGGCATGGTATGCCTGGCGGCAACATCCTGGGCGCAAAGCGTCTCCATTTCAGGCACCGTCACCGACGCAAAAGACGGATCTCCTTTATCCGGCGTCTCCGTTACTTCCAAACAAAGTAAAGCCGGCGTAAAAACAGATTTAAAAGGGAGTTTTAATATTGTCGTTGCCCAAAAAAATACCACACTGGTTTTTTCCTATGTGGGATTTCTGACCCAGGAAGTAAATGTCAGCGGGTCGAACACGATCAATATTAAGCTCGAAGCCGCTGATGCCAATCTTAACGAAGTAGTTGTTACCGCGGCTTACGGTGTAACCCGCAAAAGAGATCTCACGGCATCCATTGCGAGCGTTAAGGGCGATGCGATCAAAAACATTCCTACTCAAAGTTTTGAGCAGGGCCTGTCTGGTAAAGCAGCAGGAATGAATGTAATTATTCCCAATGGCGTTCTGAACAACCCACCGGTAATCAGAATCCGAGGCGCTAACTCTATCACAGGTTCTACGTTTCCATTGGTTGTAATAGATGGTTTACCTGCTATTACAGGCGATCAAAGCACCAATCTTGCAGCGAACAATGTGCTGGGTAATCTTAACCCTTCCGATATTGAAGATATACAGGTATTAAAAGACGCAGCCGCTACCGCGATCTACGGAAGCCGGGCTGCAAATGGCGTATTACTGATCACGACCAAACGTGGAAAAAGCGGCCAGACAAAAGTTACCTACGATGCCTGGGTGGGTGTCACAAAAGCCTATAATCTTTTCGAGGTTTTGAATGCCCAACAGTATGTAGGTTATAAAAATGAAGCGGTTAAGAATTTGAACGCTGTCGTTGTTACAGGTGTGCCGGCCGGCAATCCCATCTTCTTCTTAGATACTATCAACGGACAGATTGTAGATACCAAATGGACAGATGAACTGTACCAGACCGGTTTTCAACAAAATCATGCGGTGGGGATTTCAGGCGGTAATGCATCCACCCGTTATTATTTTAGCACCGGTTGGACAAAGCAGGACGGAATTTTACAGACGAACGAATTTGACCGGAAACAAATCCGGATGAATATAGATCATAAAGCCACAAGCTGGCTTAAATTAGGCGGTAATTTTAATTTCAGCCGTGGTAAAACACGTTCTCCCAATTCGGGCTCTCTTCCGGGTACACCCTTTGCTACAGCGGGATCTGCGCGGTTAGCTTTTGCCACTGCACCCAATGTATCTCCTTACGCATTAGATGGCCGCTACAATATTATAGGAATCGACAACGCGGCACAGCGTAATTCATTTAACCAGATCGGTCGTAACAAAAACCTTTTCAATTCAGGATTTGTGAACCCCACATTGATCAGGGACCTGAATGTGATTACTTCGGTAAGTGACCAGGTATTGGGAAATGTATTTTTAGAAGTAACGCCATTGAAAAACCTGGTTTTACGTACCCAGTATAATACCAGTTACCAAAGTGTAGATGACCGCACGTTTTATAATGCACTGCATGGTGATGGTATACAAACAACCGCAACCACAGATGATGGCCGTGCATTTACAGCCAATTCTTTCATTAACCGGGTAAATTTTACCAATACTATCAATTACGATGTAACTGTTGGAAGTGATCACAATATTGGTCTACTGGCCGGTTCTGAAGAACAAAAGACCACTACCGACAGGATCAGTGCCAGCCGTTCTGGTCTGAGCGACAATTTCTACAATGAGTTCCAGGGTAATTTCACATTAAACGATAATCCTCCGAGCAATGCGCTTACTGAGAACTATTTGTTGTCATTTTTCGGACGTATTAACTACAACTTCAAAAACAAATACTTCCTGAGCGGAAACATCCGCCGTGATGGTTATTCTGCTTATGCCGAAGGTAAAAAATGGGGTACGTTTGGCGGCGCATCTGCAGCCTGGAATGTATCTGACGAAGGTTTTTGGCAGAATGGAATTGGCAAAACGATCAATACTTTCCGTGTAAAGGGTAGCTACGGCTACGTGGGAAATATTAGTAGTGTTGGAAATTTCTCAGCGCTATCAACATTTGGATCAGGGGTTTATGGCACTGGTTATCCTACCATTTTCTTTAATCAGGCCGGGAATAAAGACCTGCGGTGGGAATCGAGCCGCAAGTTGGATGTTGGGTTGGAATTAGGTTTTCTAAGAGACAGGATTAGCATAGAGTTGGGCTATTATAACTCTAATATTGAGGATCTTATCATCGACGTTCCCACCCCAACTTCAATGGGTGTGCCCGGAAATACAATTGCAGCCAACGCAGCCAAAATGTACAATCGTGGTATAGAATTTACAGTGAACGCCCGTATTTTCTCCAAGAAAGATTTTAGCTGGAATGCCAATTTCAATATCACAACCCAGAAAAATCGTGTAACCGAACTGGCTCCAGGTGTGCCCGAAATTATTGGTACTACCCAACTGGAACGTACCAATATTACACGGCCGGGTTACTCCATCGGCAGCTTCTTTATGGTTCGCACCAATGGTGTGAATGCTGAAACAGGTGAGCGTATATTCCTGGATGGCCAGGATAGAGAAGTACTGTTTGATTTTTCACGTCCTGCAGCCAGCCGTTACCGGTACCGTGATGGCACTAATGCCCCTGCGATCGATCTTTCAAGAGACGGTAAAATCTTAGGAAATGCTTTGCCGACTGTTTATGGTGGTTTTAGCAATAACGTCGCTTACAAAAACTTCGACCTGGTCGTGGATATGTATTACAGCTTTGGCAATAAAGTATATTTTGGTTCTGAAGCCGGCTTATGGGATCAACGCTTTTGGAATAATTCCACCGAAGTATTAACAAGGTGGCAAAACAAGGGTGATGTTACCCGTATACCAAAAGCAGTTTTTAACGATAATATTTCCAATGGCTCCGCTACTCCTATAGATGTACACCTGTACGAAGGTGGTTTTGTAAAATTCCGTACCCTTGGTTTGGGTTATAATTTCTCAAAAATTACCCTTGCTAAAATCAACATGAGTACCCTGAGAGTATACGCCCAGGTGTTAAATCCGTTTATCATCACAAAATATCCGGGTAGTGACCCAGAAATTTCTGTGAATGGAAATTCTGCCCTGACACCCGGAGTAGACCGTAACACAGTCGGACAGGCCCGTACTTTCACTTTTGGAGTAAACGTTGGATTTTAATCTAAAAAAATTGAAAATTATGCAAACAAATAAAAATATAAAACTATTGGTTGGGCTGGCGCTATCAGTAAGCTTTATGACAAGCTGCAAAAAGGAAAAGCTAAGCCCGATCCCACAAACAGTACTTTCTGACGCTGTTGCTTTTGCGACCGTAGACAGGGTATCACAGCAGGTATATGGTATCTATTCTGCGGTAAAAAGTGGTAACTTCTTAGGTGGCCGTATGCTTGTTTACCAGGATGTAAGAGGTGAAGATTGGTTAAATATCACCGGCAACGGTGTGACCGCAGTAGGTGTATGGAATTTCTCCATCAACAGCGGCGACAATCAAACAGAAAATACCTGGTCTGCCGGATATGCGGCTATCAACAGGGCCAATGTGGTGTTGGAAGGAATTGATGCAAATGCATCCGTTTTGCCTGCCACCCAGGCGAACCAATTCAGGGGCGAAGCACGTTATTGCCGGGCTTTATGCTATTTCTACCTCGCTTCCCTGTATGGCAAAAAAGCATTTACAACAGATGCCGGTGCCAGCGAAGGACTTCCACTCAGGTTAACGGCCAGCACCAGCGCCAATGGTGCTGATTTAAAACGCAGCACGATGGCCGAGGTGTTCACCCAGATCATCACTGACTTAAGTTTTGCTGAGCAAAACCTGCCCCAGAGTTACACGTCAGGCGATACAAACGTTGTCAGAGCTCATGTAAATGCAGCGATTGCACTGAAAACAAGAGTGTACCTCCAGATGGGCCGCTATGCCGATGTAATTACTGAAGCAAATAAATTAGTGCCCGCTGCTGCACCTTTTGCAGCAGCCTCTGGTGTAAGGCACAGGCTCGCCCCTGCGTTTCTTACCCCCTTCCGCACTTACCCTGAACTGGAACTTATCTTCGCACTTCCAATGAACCAGTCAAATGGCCCGGGTACACAAAACGGTCTGGCACTTTACCATAATGCTGAATTTGCCTTAAACCCCAGTGGTATTTTAGCAGATACTTCCTGGAAAGCTGCCGATGCCCGCAAAGCACTTGTTACAGCCACCACACCGGTGCGCTACAGCAAATTCAATGACGATAACAACAATTTTGTACCCATTTCCCGTTATGCTGAAGTGATGTTAAACCTGGCTGAAGCACTTGCCCGCCAGGCTGCGGGAACTTCAGTAGATGCACGTGCATTATCGCTACTAAACACAGTACGCCAGCGTAGCATGCCTGGCTACACTTTTGCACCAGCTACCAAAGACGCCCTGATTAATGCGATCCTGATTGAAAGAAGAATCGAATTACTGGGAGAAGGTTTCCGCTCACTGGATGTGATGCGTTTAGGCGGAACTTTTGCGGCGAAAGGTGCGGTAGCAGCTGTTCCACCAAGCGCCCAGGCTTATGTTTGGCCAATCCCTGCATCAGAATTGTTGTACAATAAATTAATGACTCAGAATTAATGTCCGAACATTGGTCGGATTGAGGATAAATACCCGACAATCAAAAAATTTGTACAAGTTGGGTAAAAAAAGGCTGCAGAAATGCAGCCTTTTTTGATGAACGGTAGTCATTGCGATTGTTAATTTTTGTTAACACCTATATTTGCCGCTTAATTTTTCTAAACCAAAAAACAACGAACATGAGGAAACTTGTAGTCTTATTGACAGGTATTTTGTGCCTGTCAATTGCCGCTTGGGCCCAACCCAGCGTTACACTTTCAGGGAAAGTGACCGATTCTAAAGATGGCACGGGCATTCCCGGCGTCTCCATCACCGTTAAAGGTGGCAAAGTGGGCGTTAAATCAGACGCCTCGGGAGCGTACAACATCACTGTACCCTCAGGAAAAACCGTATTAGTATTTTCATTCGTAGGATACCAGAGTGAGGAACGGGCTATTGGCAGGTTGCTAACACTTGATGTTGCATTACAGTCTAGTGCCAACGATCTGAATGAAGTGGTTGTAACCGGTTATTCCCGTGAAAGAAAGGGTCAGTTCGTTGGAGCTGCTGCCAAGATTTCCGGAGACCTGGTTGCTACAGTGCCTGTAGGCGCCTTTGACCAGGCTTTACAGGGAAGGATACCGGGCATGGTTGTAAACTCTGGTTCAGGTCAACCAGGTAGCAGTGCGACCATACGTATCAGGGGTGTTCAATCCATCCAGGGTGCAGGCGCACAGCCATTGTTTGTAATTGACGGAGTACCAATGCCCGCGTTCGACATGCAAACCGTTAACCCAAGCGATTTTGAATCTATTACCGTATTAAAAGATGCTGCTACTACTGCAATGTATGGTGCAAGGGGCGGTACAGGCGTAGTTGTTATCACTACCAAAAAAGGCCGTGCAGGCGTAACCAACGTACAGTATCGCACCCAGTACGGTGTTACACAGGCGCCCAATTTTGACAGGTTGAACCTGATGAATACGAAAGAAATGCTCTCGTATGAAGAAAAGACCAAATTGGCAGGCACGCCAGGCTGGAACTACTCTGTGAACAATCCGGCAAACGCCAATATATCACAGGCTGCAAAAGACAGGAATGCATTTTTACTGGATAGTTTAGGTAGAATAGATTCAGATTGGAGCGATATTCTTTTCCGCCAGGGTGTTTCCAAATCCCATGAATTCAATATGTCGGCAGGTACCGATAAGACCAAGGTATATTTCTCTGCAGGTTATTTCGACCAGGAAGGTATTGACCTTGGTTCTAGTTTAAAACGTTTTACCACACGTTTTAATGTGGACCACACTGTAGGAAAATTCAATATTGCTTTCAATACTACGCTGGGATATTCGCAATCTAAATTTGCAGAGGGAGAGATCTATGGTAACAGTCCAAGGAATCCATTCCAAATGGTTTACCGTGCCAAAACCTATGAAAATCCATACAGGGCAGATGGCTCAATCATTTACGGTGCCAATACCACACTGTCTCTGAAGCAAGTGGGTAATTTGCTGGAAGGTATTCAAAACTCTTCCAGGGACATTAACCAGATCAAAATCAACACCGGTCTTGCTTTTTCTTACAAAATCATCCCTTCTGTTACCGTAAAGAATTTGACCGGTATAGATGTAGGCAGTGAGTATCACAACCGTTATATCAGTGCAGGTTCATATATTGGTTCATTACAAACATTCCAGGCAGGTTTAGCCCAGGAAGCCAGCCGCGTTACTGCAAACATCATCAACACATCGAGTGTGGTTTTTGCTAAAAAATTCAGCTCAATCCACGATGTGGAAGTAGGTGGCTATTTTGAAATTGTAAAGGGCTACCAGAGAGGTCTTGGTTTTACATTGTATAACCTGGATCCACGTCTTACAGCTACCGGCCAGGGTGCAGGAGCGATACCTGTAGCTGCAGGCCAAACCACCTACCCGCAGAATGCCTCAAGTGCAAAAGGCGAATATGGTATCCGCTCTTATTTTGCCTCAGCCAAGTACACCTACAATAATAAGTACACGATAAATGCAAATATCAGGCAGGATGGAACTTCCAGGATCGTAAACTCAGCTAACAGGGAAATTACTACCTGGTCTGCAGGTGCTGTCTGGAATACATTGCAGGAAAATTTCATGTCAAAGCAAAACATTTTCACTGATCTTAAGGTAAGGGCTAGTTATGGTATCGTTCCTAATATTGGTAGTATCACAACAGGAAGTTTTGGTGCTGGCCTTGTTGGTGTAACCAATTACCAGGGTCCTCAGTTGCCGGCTTTTGGAACTACCAGCTATGCAGGTTCTACTGTAGTGGGTTTAGCGCCATCTACTCCGGGTAATGATAAATTGAAAATTGAGAATATTAAGAAAACCAACATTGGCTTAGACATGGCCTTTTTAAGGAACAGGGTACGTTTAAGTGTTGATGTGTATTCAAACCGGACTGTAGATCTATTTGTTTCTCAACCACTTTCAGGTACAACAGGTTTCGGTAACCTTAATGTTAACGCTGGGGTAATGACCAATAAAGGCGTAGAATTTTTGGCTGGCTTCGATGTAGTAAAAACAAAAGATATCGACGTATCATTAGGTGTCAACCATTCTTTCAATAAGAACAATATTGAAGACCTTGGCCTGGTAAACGAATACTTTCTTGGAACATTTGTGATCAGGAAAGGGCTTTCTTATGGCAGCCACTACACGTATAACTACCTCGGTGCAGATCCTGCAACCGGTAAACCAATTTTTGAAACTGCTGACGGTAAGACAACAACCGACGCTGCTCAGGCTGGTCAGTTTGCCAAGTTTGGTAATTTCCTTCCTAAACATGTTGGCGGTTTCGATCTGAATGCCCGTTACAAAGGGTTCTCGGTTCAGGCATTATTTTCTTACCAGTTTGATGTTGTAAGAAGCAATAATACCCGCAACTGGATAACAAGGGGTACACCCGGTTATCATACAGCCGTAAGAGGTTCAAGAGAGTTGTTGACCAACCAATGGACTAAAGCAGGCGATGTTGCACTTTTCCAGGACTATAACTACGACAGGGGTTTTACCTCTTCCGATCTGGAAGATGCTAAATTCCTACGTTTCAGGAACCTGACTGTTGCTTACCAGATTCCTCAAATCAAAACCGGTAGTGGAACAACGATTATCAAATCTGCCAGGTTCTATATTCAGGGACAAAATTTAATGATTTGGAGCCCATGGAGAGGTGTGGATCCTGAAGATGATAACAATATCAGTTTGAACGAATATCCAAATCCAAAAGCAATTGTTGTAGGATTGGATATCAATTTCTAAAAGAAACACATACTGATAACCTGATTATTTATGTTTAATTATAAGAAAATGAAAAAAAACAATATAGTGGTTTTCGGCCTGGCTTGTCTCAGCTTTACAGCTTGTAACAAGATCGTGGAAACCAAAGAAACAGATGCCATTGTTGGAGATATAGCACTAAAAACTGTAGCCAATAATCAACAAGGCATTATTGGGGCCTATGCGGCCATGAATACTGAAATGGGTATTTTATTCAATAGTGTGGTTGCAGATGAAGTTAAAGTAGCAGAATTTTACAATTCAGCCACCGTACACGAATGGCAATACACATCAACTGACATCACTGTCAGGGATAATTTTACCGCTTTCCCATTGTATTACAGAATTATTGACCGTGTGAACAGGGTTTTACGTGCCCTTCCTGCTGCAGTATCTTCCGGTGCTGCTGATGATGCCTTAAAACTCAGGTTAAAAGGTGAAGCACTTTTTCTGAGGGCTTTTTGCCACTTTGAAATGTACAGGTATTATAGCAACAGTGCAGTAGCTTCAGATCCGGCCCTGGCCTATATGGAAGTACCGTCTTTGGACCCATACGGCAGAATTACAGTGGGAGAGTATTTTACAAAGCTAAAAGCTGATTTGGCCGACGCTAAATTGTTGTTGCCAAACAACTTAACAGATAAATACCGCGCAAACCTTCTGTCAGCAGCTGGTTTACAGGCAAGGGTTTCGTTGTATTTGAAAGAATGGACAGCCGCATCTACGTTTGCTTCAGAATATATCACTGGCCTGCCATTATCACCGATTGCGCAATTTGGTGGTATCTGGACAGATGCTAATTCAAACGAGGTAGCTTTCAAATTGAGCAGAACGCCTTCTTTAGGCGGAAAAATTGGTTCGCTTTACAGAGGCACTTCGGCTATTACCAGTGGTGTATTAAACATTGGAACAGTTACATGGAAACCATCTGATAAAATCTGGAACAGTTACGATCAGACAAATGATGTACGTTTTGCTGCTTATTTTAAAACAGAACCATTGCTTACAACTCCAAGGTCGCCCAGGCTTATCAATAAATATGGTGGAACTGCCTATGCAACTGCCGGCGAAAACGTTGCAGATGCAAAAGTGTTCAGAACTGGTGAAATGTACCTGATCCGTGCTGAAGCAAAAGCTGAGTTGAATGACCTGGCTGGTGCTGCCGCTGATATTAACGCACTCAGGGCTGCAAGGATTAACTTGTACACCAATATTACATACGCTTCTAAAGATGCTGCAATTACAGACATCATGAATGAGCGTTTTAAAGAACTGGCTTACGAAGGGCATCGCTTTTTCGATCTGAAACGCAGAAACTTGCCGGTTGAAAGACTGGCATCAGATGCTCCAAATGCACTGTCTACTACCTTACCCGCAGGTAATTTCCGTTTCTTATTGCCAATTCCAAACAGCGAAATCCAGGCAAATCCACTCATCAAACAAAATACTGGTTATACTAACTAATATTTGATGACTGTAAATTAAAAGATGAGCTACCTCAATAAGGTGGCTCATCTTTTTTTTACCATAAACGGGGAATCTGTTTACCAATAGGATGGCTGCCCGAAGGATGCAATTATACCGCTTTTTACAAATCCATGTTTCCACAACGTTAAGCCAACGGTTTTTCTGTATTTTCGCCAGCTACCATCTTGTTACATCGAAAAAAAATCCTGATGAGCACAGAGCGGACTTACCATATTGTTGAACATTTAAACCAAAAGATCAATGGATCCCATCATAATATACATCATCATTGCGGTCGTGGCATTAATTGCCGGCCTGGTGGCGGGTAAATTTGTATTTGCAAAAAACACCACCCAACAAATAGAACAGGCAGAACAGGAAGCCCAAAGAATACGCCAGGAAGCTCAGAGAATAACTAAGGACGCAGAGGCTGCAGCCGAAACGCTTAAGAAAGAAAAACTGCTGGAAGCCAAAGAGAAATTTGTTCAGATGAAGGCCGACAACGACAAGGAACTGAACGACAGGAACCGGAAAATGGCAGAAGCAGAAGGCCGTGTACGCAGCCAGGAACAGAGCATTAATTCCAAAGTAGCTAACCTGGATAAACAGCAAAAAGACAACGAGACCATCAAAGAGCAACTGGCACGCCAGATAGAAGTGGTGAACCAGAAACGTACGGAGCTGGAAAAACACCAGGAAGAACATATCCGCCGCCTCGAAAAAGTAGCTGGCCTTACCTCGGAAGAAGCTAAAAACCAGCTGGTAGAAAGTATGAAACAGGCCGCCCATTCACAGGGCCTGGCGCTGCAACAGGAGATTTTAGACGAGGCCAAGGGTAAAGCCACCAAAGAGGCCCGCAAAATCATCATCCAAACGATTCAACGTACCGCTGCGGAGCAGGCGATTGAAAATGCCATCTCTGTTTTCCAGCTGGAAACCGACGATATTAAAGGTCAGATCATCGGACGTGAAGGCCGTAATATACGTGCCCTGGAAGCCGCGACAGGTGTTGACCTGATCGTTGACGATACACCCGAGGCCATCATCCTTTCATCTTTTGACCCGCTGCGCAGGGAAATTGCCCGTTTAAGTTTGCAACGACTGGTAAGCGATGGCCGTATACACCCCGCCCGTATCGAAGAAGTAGTGGAAAAAACACGCCGCCAGATAGAAGACCAGATAGCTGAAATAGGCGAACGCACCGTAATAGAACTGGGTATCCATGGCCTTCATAAAGACCTGATACGCATTGTTGGTAAAATGCGTTTCCGCAGCTCGTATGGCCAAAACCTGCTGATGCACAGCCGCGAAGTAGCTAATCTTTGTGGTATTATGGCCAGCGAATTGGGCATGAACCCCAAACTGGCAAAACGCGCAGGATTGCTTCATGATATAGGCAAGGTGCCCGACGAAGAAACAGAATTGAGCCATGCACTCCTCGGTGCCAAGCTTGCAGAAAAATATGGCGAACATCCGTCTATTGTAAACGCTATTGGAGCGCACCACGACGAAATGGAAATGCAATATGTGATCAGCCCAATCATACAGGCTTGCGATGCCATCAGTGGTGCAAGACCGGGTGCCAGGAGAGAAATTATGCAGCAATATATGCAGCGCATCAAAGACCTCGAAAACATGGCCCTTACCTATGCAGGTGTTGAAAAAGCCTATGCGATACAGGCCGGCCGTGAGCTCCGCGTAATAGTAGAAGCCGATAAAGTGACCGATGGCGACAGCGATAAACTGAGTTTTGAAATAGCACAGAAAATCCAGACCGAAATGACCTATCCGGGCCAGATAAAAGTGACCGTGATCCGGGAGAAGAGAGCCGTGAATATTGCGAGGTAGAAGATTTTAGATTTTAGAACCAAGATTTTAGACAGGAACGGTTGAGATATTCTCAGCCGTTTTTTGTTCGCTATCCATTCCCGGCGTACATACATCTGGCGGTACTGGATTTTTTTGAAATACGTCATGCGTCATCCGGACAATTGTTTCGGTCTTTGTACTGTTCTCTATGTACTAAAAATCTCCTTTAAAGTCACTAATCTAAAAATTCTTTCCAATACCTGCCTTTCACTAACTTGGTTTGGTTCATTTTAAGATTATTGCTATTCTTGTGCTTATGAAAAAATATACCTGCCCGATCCTTACTGCCCTTGCAACAATATGCCTGGGAACTGTTGCTTTTGCCAATCCTGCAGACAGTGCTTCTCTTAAGATGAAGCAGGACGAAAACCTGTCTATTTATCGTACGGCCTTGCAGTACAATGACATGCCCACTGCCGCTATGTCGCTGGTAACCTATCTCAATAGTGGTGGAGCCAGTAACTATCACGATTCCCTGGCTGTTGTGTATTATAACATGAATAACTTTGCGGGCGCATACAAACTGGCCAATGAGTCGTACACGAAGGATAATAAAAATGTGACCGCACTTTCTTTGCTGGCTGATATTAGCGGACAAACCAATGATGCCAAAACGAGCCTGGAATGGTACGAAAAGCTCTGCCCGCTAAACCCCCTGCCATTTAATTATTACCAGTTGGCTACCAAGCAATTTTCGCTTGAACGTAAGCTGGAATGTAAGCAAAGCCTGAGCAAAGTGCTTGCGGATACTGCTGCCGCAGCGAAACAAAAAGTAAGTCTGCAGGTAGGCCAGGGTTATAGCGAAAGTGTGCCCGTGCTCGCCGCCGCCTATAATATGCTGGGTGTTCTGGCTTTTAAAGAAAATAACCTGGTGGAAGCTAAACAGCATTATACCGCAGCGTTGAGAGCATTTCCTGACTTTGTCATTGCCAAACAAAACCTGGACGCCATGAGCAAACCGGCAGCAAAAAAACCAGCAGGTAAAACCAAATAAGGAATGAAACTGGCTCCTAATAAATAGTTCGCTCAACAGAAACTCCATTTTTTAAAAAAATGGAGTTTCTTGTTTTTAGCCCAATACTTAACCGAAAAGTTTTATCCACCAAATGCGCTGACCATGTATGAAGGGTTACATTTGCCGCTTAAACTTTTGTATGAAGAAACTATACTTTTTTCTCACTTTACTTTTATTGTCGGCGGGCGGATTTGGCCAGGTTACTACGGAATCTTTCACGAACCTGCCGGCAACACCCATCAATAGCTATTTCACCGTTAACTGGACTGGCGATAATGGTCTGCCCTGGTCTGCTACCGACAGCCGCATTGACCAGGTGGTGAATGCTGGTAACAAAGCGATAGGTTTGAGATTCGGTACTATAAGCTGCGCCAATATCCCCAACGGCGTGGATTCTATTGCATTTACTTACAAATACCTCTTTACCGCCGGTGGAACTGGTAGCTTAACCATCCGGGTAAACGGCAATTCCGTTGGCACCCTTTCGGTTCCGGCAACGCAAACCACACCCGCAACAGCTATTTTCAAGAACTTCTCCTATAGCGGCAATTTCCTCCTGGAAATTGTTGAGGGCGTTTCAGGACCAAGGATCGCCATCGATGATATTGTTTGGCGCAGCACCAGCAGTACACCTTGCGTAGCACCCGTGGCCGGGCCTGGTGCAGTATCATTTAGCAATGTAACCACCAATTCAATAAACGTATCATTTGCCGCCGCTTCAACAGCTCCTGACCAATATTTGGCTGTTATCAGTACTGCGCCATTAAATACGACCCCGGTAAATGGCGTCACGTACAACGTGGACGATCCTTTAGGTAATGGAACGGTAGAATATGTGGGCAATGGCCTGTCATTCAACAGTACAGGTCTTACTCCGGGCACATTATACTATTATACTATTTTTTCGCTTAACAGCAATTGTACCGGAGGCCCATTGTATAAAACAGATGCCTTTGCCTCCGGCAGTCAAATGACGACGACCCCTCCCGTTTGCACAGCACCTGCAGGCCAGGTAAGCAACGTGAATTTCACCACCATCAGCAACAGCAGCCTCGGCGGCTCATTCACGGCTGCCCCAGATGCTGACAGTTATCTTGTTTGCTATAGCACCACCAACCCGCTTGTGTTTACACCCGTTAATGGTACTACATATACTGCAGGCCAGGCAGTTGGCAATGGCATTGTAACCAAGGCTGGTGTAGGAACTACTTTTACGCAGGGCGGACTTACAGCCAATACGGCCTATCATTTTTACTTTTTCCCATACAATGGCGCGGGTTGCACCGGTGGTCCGGTATACAATACCACGGCCTTTCCCGCCTCTGCATCTACCAACAACAATAGCAGTGGCATTCCGGACGGCTACTACGATGCCATTTTGGGTGGGGATACCTGCAGGCTTATCAAAACGAAATTAAAAACCCGTACCACTACAGGCATGACGCCAAGAAGTTATGGTGAACTGCTCGCCCAATATTATATCAGCGACAAAAAAGTAAGTGAGATAAGGGCCGGAGCCCCGGAAGTGCTGTGGGATATTTACAGCGACAAACCCGCTGCTTTGGATCCTTATGATTACCTGCTTGCGGCTGATGCCTGCGGAAGCGGTGAAGGCCAGGGCTGGAACCGCGAACACAGTGTACCCCAAAGCTGGTTTACCGGTGGAACAGCCACTGGCCCGGGTACCGATTACTATCATATTTATCCCACAGACTGTGAGGTCAACCTCGTACGTGGCAGTTGGATTTACAGTGAAGTGTCGTCACCCACGCAAACCAGTTTAAATGGCAGCAAGCTGGGACCAAGTGCTTTTGCCGGATTGTCTGGTACTTCTTTTGAACCCATCAATGAATACAAGGGTGACCTGGCCCGGGCTTTTCTCTATTTTGTAACCCGATACGAAGACCAGATGCCGGGATGGACCGGTGGAGGTAACGGAACCCAGGCAATGGACCCAACAACATTTCCAAGTGTGGACCTTCCATACCTGAAACTGATGCTGAAATGGCACCACCAGGATCCGGTGAGTCAAAAAGAGATCGATCGTAATAATGCCGGTTACACATACCAGGGCAACCGCAATCCCTATGTAGATCACCCCGAATATGTGGATATGGCCTGGAATCCTTCGTTTTGTTACCAGCTTACTTCATTACCGGTGGATATCATCTCGTTTAAAGGAGTCCTGAACGGAGATAAGGTAAACATGGAATGGGAAGTGATGAACGAAACCAACCTGCTGCAGTACGAAGTGGAAAGAAGTGTAAACGGAATTGATTTTACAAGGATTGGCAACGTAAAAGCTACCAATTCCGGCACCTATCGATACAGCGATGATGTAAACAATTTAAGTGGCCGCCGCCTGTATTATCGCCTAAAGAAAGTGGACACAGATGGTAAGTTTAAATACAGTGAAGTATTCAGGGTTCAGGTGCCGCTGAACCTGGAATTTACCGTGTTTCCAAACCCTGTAAGCAATGGCTTTGCCCGGATTAGCTTTACCAAACCTGCCACGGGTGATGCCATTATTTTGGTGAGCGACATTTCCGGCAGGGTGTATCAAAAAGCCACTATCGCCAACGGCGCCTCTAACGCGGTGGTGAACCTGGCCAATGTGCCTGCTGGCATGTACCTGATTAAATTAGTTCAGCCGGGAAATACAGTAGTGCAGAAGATACAGGTGTTATAAAAAAACTGTGCCTTTTTGCTACAAAATCAGACATGGATACAATAGCATTTATACCTTTTGAAACGTCGCTCGCAAGGCATTTTACCGACCTGAACCTTGCCTGGGTAAAAAAATATTTTGTAGTAGAACCGCTTGATGAAGAAATGCTGTCCAATCCAAAGTCGTTTATAATTGACAAAGGAGGGTTGATATTTTTTGCAAAAACAGGGGACCATATTGCCGGCACTTTTGCTTTGCAGAAAGTTGCTGACGAGGTATATCAACTCTCCAAGATGGCCGTGGATGAAGCTTTCCAGGGAATGAAGATTGGGAATGCCATGATGGAATTTTGTTTGGCAGAGGCAAAAAGAAGGGGCTTTCAGAAAATAGAACTCTTCTCAAATACACTGCTCGGACCAGCCATCCATTTGTATAAAAAATATGGTTTCACGGAAGTACCATTGGGTGACTCTGAGTTTGAAAGAAGTAATATCAAAATGGAATATACCATTCAATAAAAATTTACCATGGGCAGGATAGCAGCATTATTTGAAAGGAAAAACAGGAATATTCTAAATGTGTATTGTACAGCTGGCTATCCAAAACTGGATAGCACAATCGCGGTAATGCAGGCACTTCAAAACAATGGTGCCGACATTATAGAACTGGGCATGCCATACAGCGATCCGCTGGCAGATGGGCCGGTGATACAAGCCAGTGGCAGCAAAGCGATAGAAAATGGTATGACCATCGACACCCTCTTTGCCCAGCTGGAAAATATGCGTAAACCTGTTGCTGTCGGGGAGAACAATAGCCAGGGTGGCGGCATTGATATCCCGGTGGTTCTTATGGGATACATGAACCCCGTACTCCAATATGGGTTCGAGCGGTTTTGTGCAGCTGCAGCCAGAGTGGGCATCGATGGCCTGATACTGCCCGATCTGCCAATGTTCGAATTCGATACCGAATACGGCACCATCATAAAGAAATACCAGCTGGATTTTATTTTTTTGGTGACCCCGGAAACTAGCGAAGAACGCATTCAGTTGCTGGATCAGCGGAGCAGTGGTTTCCTATACGCGGTTTCGTCATCTTCTACTACGGGTACCGACAAAAATTTTGCGTCACTCGAAAATTACTTTGAGAAGCTCGAAAAGCTCAGTCTGAAAAACCCGGTACTGGTAGGGTTTGGTATAAAGGATAAAACAAGTTTTAGTGAGGCCTGCAAATATGCGAATGGGGCCATCATCGGAAGCGCCTATATAAAAGCATTAGAGCATGTGACGGATGTAAATGCCGCGACTAAAGATTTCCTGGCTGCAGTTCTGGACTAGATTTTTGAAACCGGTGGCGCCACAAACAAACCCCTGTTGGTTATAAATGTAAAGTGGTGAACATTGTGCAACACACACTGTTCACCACTCGATATTTTAGGTAAGTACAAGCTTCGTTTGGTAAAATAAATCCTTCAGGCGGTATTCTCCGCATCTTAGATGGCTTCCTTTAACTCATCCTTTTTAGCATTCCGGTAGTTGCTGTTGGTGGTATCAAAAATACTCTTCGGAAATGGATAACGAACATTGCATAACTCATGATAGTACTGAATGATGGTCAAGGCCGTTTTATTAAGTTCTATTTCCTGTACCACTTCCTGGCCGTTGCTTCTTTGTTTAAGTTGTAAAATTTCAACTAATTTTTCAGCCAGTTTTGCTGCATCATAGGTATCGGAAACATAGGACGGCTTTACATGCAGAAGTCTTTCCTTCGCATCACCGGCTGCCACACTTACTACGGGCAAATTACAAGCCAGCGATTCTTTCAGGGAATTATTGGACCCCTCGTGAAGGGAGGTGAGCAACAACACGTCTGCTGCATTGTAGTACCAGATAGTTTGATGGTGTTGCACATTACTGACCACTTTAAACAGTGCTTCCGGCATTTTTTCTTTTACCAAACTAAAAACCTCTTTGGCCAGGCTATAATTTTTAACGTGGCTATGGTTATTGAAAAAGAGAACCACGGGCGGCTCCATTTTCCATTGCAGGTAATCTCTTGCCATTTCCTTGTCGATCAGGAAAAATCTTGAGAGATCCACACCTTCCGGAATAACTTTTACTTTATGCCTGTTATTCTCCCAGATCTTTTGCTTCATTTTTTCCGACATAACAATTACACCATCGGCATAACTGCAGGTAAGCTGGCTGAAGAAAGACAATAGTTTTCCAAAAAAAGTCTTGCGCCCGGAGGGGGTATAGCTGCCATGCAGGTCGCTCCCTAGTAGTGACACAACAAATACAGTGGGACAAAATAAAGCCCCGAGGAAAGTACTCAATCCGCCCCAGTACATGTTTACGATATCAATGTGATTTTCCTTTACCATTTTACGAATGGCTAAAGAACCCTTGATCAGGTTAATGATCGATTTACGATGCGTGTAGTAGAAATAGGTTACATCTGCACCGTTGTTCGCAATGGCCTCCCGCGTTTGGGTATTATTAATAAACTTGGAGTCATTGAGATGCATCAGGCCTTTGGTAAGGGTGGGCCTTAGGGAATAATTTCCGGAATTATCCAACGCATGGGTATAGGGTACCCCGGCCTGAACGATGAGGACCTTCATAGAAAATGGTTTAGATCAGCAAAGCTATACGAATAGCAAATCGCACAATTAAATACTGACATTTCTTTTATTAATTTCTGGTATTGTTGCAATGAACACAAACTACAATTCAACAACATGGGCAATTGCAATTAGCCCAAGCCAGGATAATAGGGTTAGTGTGATGAAAAAATAAATTAGGTGTATGCAAAATACATCCATTTCTGTAGACTAACTATGGATCGTGGAAAATTTATTCCGGTTCGCGAAAATGTTATGGTAAACTACGTTATTTGAAAAAACTATCCGGCACACCTTTGTTGATCTCATAGCTGAGATAGGTTATTTCCACCCTGCCTTTTTTATTTTTTAGTTTTTCCATATCGGGGCGTTCCCCATCATCAAACTCCAAAGTCACTCCTTTTGGCAGTTTATAATCTTTGGTATTAAAGCTGAAAACCACCTTATCCGGCAATGCGTAGGTGGTCCATTTACCATAGCTCATTTCTATATCGTAGGTGCCGTTTTCCCGGGTGGTGGTAGTGGCTTTCATAATGAGTAAACTGGCAGGATCGATGTACAAGGTGGTTAGAACCACGTCGCCGGTTTCGTTAATAGGCAGGAGTTTTACAATTTTTACTGCCATGCCACCTGCTGTGCCGTTGCCAGCATCCAGTGCTACAAAATTATTCTCCTGCAGCAGGTTTTGCATATTTACACTTACACCACCCTTGGGTAAAATGCTGATCCCCTTTTCTTTGCTGATCCGGAACTTGTTGGGCTTTTTGAAATAGACATTGACTGTGGCGAGGGGCACCTTCAAAAAAGTGACATCAGTCTTCATTTTACCTGTAGCCTGGTAATCGTTCACCACTTCCATCCTGGCTTTTACTTTTTTAATAAGTGCGGCGGCATCCTGGCTAAGTGCAGCTAGCGAAATGCCGATGGCAGCAATAACCAATAAAAATATCTTGTTTAACGGCTTCATTCCTGGCTTTTATTTTTTAGCTGAGTATATCTTTCCTTCTGAAGGCATACATGGATATGCCGGTAAATAGTATAAAATGTGCCATTAAAATACCGCCCGATCGCAAGATCGCCGGCAGATTGTAAATGGTACCCCGCAAAGGTTCGTTATCAGCATTGGATTTCATGTTAAAAAAACCCTTCCAGCCTACCATATGCGTGGTGAACATGTAGTTTTTGATCTTTTCAAAAAAAGGAATATTCATATTGCTGATGATCGTGAACACAATAATAATGGCGATGGTGGAAAGGATGGGGCCAATGGAATTTTCAGCAAATACACTTAGCATAAACGACAGCGCGGCGATGGTAGCCAGCGATATAAAAGCATAAACAAAGGCACACATGTAGCGCCAAAATATGTCGTCGCCCTGGTTGTCTTTGTAAAGATGTACCACCAGTTCACTGCTTTTTTGATATACCATATCATCGGTGCCAAAAATAAACATGCTTACAAACAGCGACAAAAAAGCCATCCAGATCAGCAGCAGCAAGGTGTACATAAGCCCGGCCATCATTTTAGTTAGCAACAATTTGTTTCTGCTGATGGGCTTGGTCAATAACAAACGCAGCGTACCCATATTGGCTTCGCCACTGATGAGGTCACCGGTAACCAGCGTTACCATCATCGGCACCTGAATCAGCAGTGTGTTCAGAATCAGGAAACAAACCAGGTAACCGTTCAGCAACTTACCATCATGTATTTCCATGTTTTCCATTACCGATTGCAACACCAGTTTTATCCAGCTATCGCCATCGGAGTACAGGCCCATTTGCATCAACACTACAACAACGGTGATAGCAATAAAGCCAATATAAGTGCGGGGTTTCTTAAAAATTTTGTAGAGTTCAATTTTGAGGAGTTCGAACATAAAGGTTAATGTGAGAATATGCAGATGTGCAAATGTGCAAATGAGGTTTTAGATAGTTATCGCGAAGTGGTGAATAGTGGGTTCCGTTTGCATATTTGCTCATTTGCAAATTTGCACATTGCTTTTACGCTGTTAATCGCAGGAAGTAGTCTTCCAGCGAATGCCTTGGCGAAATGGAAAGCACTGCCACACCCTGCTCCACCAATGTGGCATTAAAGGCCGGAATGTCTTTCCGGTGCATTTCAAAAATCATTTCATCGCCAATAGATTTTTGATAACAACCTGCAAAAACGCTCCCTTGTAGTTTCGCCAGTACATCTGTATTGGGGGTTTGCAGGCTTACCAGGGTTTTAGCCGGGTCAAACATGGCTGCGGCGCTACCTTCTATTACCTTTTTCCCCTTGTCTATGATCAGTATTTTGGTGGCTACCTGCTCTATTTCGTTCAGCAGGTGGCTGCTCACAATCACCGTTTTGCCATGCTCCTTACTAAGAGAAATAATAATGTTCCGCATCTCCGCTATGCCCTGCGGGTCGAGGCCATTGGTAGGTTCATCGAGTATCACCAACCGGGGATTGTGTGTTAAGGCAATTGCGATACCCAGCCGCTGTTTCATGCCCTGGCTAAAGGTTTTTATTTTGCTTTTGGCCCGTTGGGCAATGCCCACTTTTTCCAGTTGTTCCATCAGTTGAGCCCTGGTGGGTTTAATGCCGCTGAGCCTAGCGAAAAGTTCCAGGTTATCGTAGGCGCTCAGGTACTTATACAGGTCGGGCTTCTCTATAATGGCACCTACCTGTTTCAGTATTTCGTTACGGTGGTGCTGCAACTCTTTTCCAAATATCTTAATACTTCCGGTGGTAGGGGTTATCAGGGTCAGCATCATTCGCATACTGGTACTTTTACCTGCACCATTCTGGCCAAGAAAGCCATATACATCGCCCTCTTCCACTGTAAAGGAAAGATCGTTCACGGCATGAATGTCACCAAAGGATTTTGATAAATGATTGACTTCTACAATAGCACCCATGTATAAATTTTGGCAAAGGTATTGGTTCGCCTCACCCAATAACACCAATCGAAGCATAGAGTTGCAAAACGCGGGTGAAAGTTTTTAATAACTACTTGTAGCGGGTTGGTTGCTGATTAATAGTCCAAAATAGCAGGTGGCTCAAAAGATATTGTAAATGCAGTCCGGCTTCGATATTTTGAGGACCTTCCCCGCACAACCAGCCATTTTTGCATCATTCAAAAAAAAGCTTGAACCGTCATTTGCGATTCTTCCTGCTAATCATATTGATGGCAACGGTCCGGGGGCCGGGAGCCTGCCAACCAAAAGCGGTACAGATTTTTACTGCCAAAGATGGTATTACCATGACCAAGCGTCCCTCCTATCTTACCATCGACCAGCAAGGGGTGATATGGTTCGGAACAGATAATGGACTCTTGTCTTTTGATGGTTTTAATTTCAAAACCGTACCCATTCCAAACAGCGATATACGTAGTTTACCATATTCCGTAGTAGCTTACAATTACCAGGACAGGACAGGTACTTACTGGAGCGTATTTTATAAAGATGGTCTTTACAATTACGACCCTGTTTCTAAAACCTTTACGCCCTTTGTTGTGCCGCCGGACGTTGCGGGCAAACTAAGATTGGATTCTGTTGACACCCGCTTTCCTTTTGAAGACAGTAAAGATAATTTATGGATTCAGATATGTGGGTACGGCCTGTTGCGGATCAATGAAAAGACAAAAGCAACCAGGGTTTACCGCATTATAGATCCAAAACAAACCGATTTTTATATTTCAGGTTCCTGGATGAACACTTTTTATGAGCATGCCGATGGCACCTTGTACATTGGAACCAATGATGGTATGGTAGTATTAAACCCCGAAACAGGAACTTATACCATCCATAAAGAAACCAACGACAACCCCTTACCGGAATGCAGGTGCATCCTTACCAAATTAGAAAAAGGGAATGGTGACAACATTTTTTGCAGTACCTGGGGCAATGGCATTAAAGTGTTTAACACAGTTACCAAAACTTTCACCACGCACCTGATAGAGACAGGTGGCAAACCATGCGAATCGAATGTTATCATTGACCTTTTCAGGCTTACCGACACTACTCTATTTGTACTTAAAAGAGATGCCTGGGAAAAATCGGGCTTTTGCATTTATAATACACGCACCTCAGTGTACACCCCAATAAAAGGCGTAGAACCAAAGTTTACCTGGAGGGAATACAATGAAGTGGTAAAAGATGGTGATTTTTTGTGGGTCCCGAATCTGAGCCAGCTGTACCGCTTTTATATCCCGGCGCTACGCGAATACAAAACACTGGCGCAGGCCACTATTCCCGACACTGTAGAAAGAAAACTCAGGATGATGATCAGCGGTTTCTGGATTAACGGGATTGAACAAAAAACGGCTGACACGGCGCTCCATTTAACAGCAGACCAAAAGAATTTCCGCATCCAGTTTGGCTGTACCGGTGCCACCATGCAGGACAGTATCCGCTTTGCATACAAACTGGACGGCGTGGATAAAAACTGGAACCGCGATTACCAGCCATCCTTACAATACAATGCGCTTCCCCCGGGAAACTACACCCTGCATATTAAAGTAGATGAAGCACCGTACAGGTTCACTCAAAAGGAATTAAAGATCCCGGTAACAATAGAGGCATACTGGTGGCAGACCTTATGGTTTCGTGTGCTGGTGTGTATGGGATTGACGGCACTGGTGTATGTTTTGTACCGTCAGCGTATCCGGCAAATAAGCCGGCAGGCACTGGTAAAGACCCAATACGAAAGACGCCTTGCCGAAGTTGAAATGAAAGCACTAAGGGCACAAATGAACCCGCATTTTATTTTTAACTGTCTCAATTCCATCAACAGGTATATTGTAAAAAGCGATCATAAAACCGCATCCGGCTACCTCACTAAATTTTCAAAACTCATCCGCCTGATACTTGATAATTCTTCCACAGATATCATTTCCCTGCAAACCGAAATAGATACATTGGAACTTTATATCCAGATGGAAGCCATGCGGTTTCACAACAGTTTTGATTATAGTATTGAAACTGCTGAAGGCATCAATACAATGACAACACATATCCCGTCAATGCTGGTTCAACCCTATATAGAAAACGCCATCTGGCATGGGTTGCTGCACAAAACCGAAGGCAAAGCCATGATGCGGGTAAGATTTATTAATGCTGAGAAAAAAAGCATCCGGATAGAAATAGAAGACAACGGCATAGGAAGGGTAAAGGCCAAAGAATTGCGTAGCCGGGAGACTTTGAAAACAAAATCTTATGGCATGCAGATAAGTAGTGACCGCATTAAGTTGATTAACGATTTATATAATATGGATGCAAGAGTAAGCATCACCGATCTGTATGATGAACAGGGTAATGCCTGTGGCACAAAAGTGGTGATTGAATTGCCCTTGATAAAAAGTTGAGCACCTATTTTAATTCGTCATTAGGTCATTGGGTCAATAGTCATTTTTGGCCGGAAGGCAGGTAGAAAAACTCCATTTTGCCCAACGAAAAATTGACTATTGACCCAATGACCTAATGACCGATAGACGTATTGAACAAAACACATCTTATGATACAAGCCATTTTAATTGACGATGAACAGGATGCCCTGGAAATGCTGGAGTGGCAGTTAAAAAACTATTGCCCCCAGGTGGAGATTGCAGCGCTCTGCAGATCAGCCGATGAAGGCATTGATGCGATCCGGATACATGCACCGCAACTGGTGTTTTTAGATATCGAGATGCCGCATAAGAATGGCTTTGAAGTGATCCGGAGTTTCCCGGATCCACGATTTGATATCGTTTTTACCACAGCCTATAACCAGTTTGCGGTAGATGCTTTTAAGGTGGCAGCCCTTGATTATTTATTAAAACCAATTGATGCTGACGACCTGGTAAAATCCATCAGCCGCTTTGAAAAAAAACAAAAAGAACTGGGACTGAAACATCAGCTGGAGACACTGATGAAAGAGTACCAGCCCTATAAAATGCCCGTGGAGAAAATACCGCTGTCTACTATCAATGGTATTCTTTTTACCGACCCTTCCACTATAACCCGTTGCGAATCGAGTGGCAACTACACCATTATTTTTTTTAACGATAACAAAAAAATGACCCTGTCGAAAACCCTGAAGGATATAGAAGAACTTTTAAGAAAACAACGCTTTGCCAGGATACATCACTCCCATTTGATCAACATGGATTTTGTATCCAAATACATAAAGGCAGAGGGCGGTATGGTAGAAATGAATGATGGGACCAAAATACCCATCAGCCGGCAGCGCAAAGATGCCTTTGTACAGCTATTTTTAACGGATGGCCATTAAAGGATGCTAACCAGTCAATGAAATGCTGCAACTACACAATTGCTGCCATCATTGATAGTTGGCTCATCTTATTTTACAAGCTAACAATCTTGTAAAATGAAAAAGTATCTTATCATTACCGGTCTTTCTTTCATGCATTTTTCTTTGGCTCTTGGGCAAAATGTTGGAATCGGCACGACTGTGCCAGCCGGAGCCTATTCCTTGCATGTACATAAGCAAGGCAGTTCAGACGTAAGCATTGGCATTACCAATGCCTCCACCACAAATGCTGATGGCAGGGGCGTGCGTATGAGAATGTTCGATAACGATTTTAGCATTAGCAACCTGGAACCCAACGGCAAAATACAGTTTGCCACCAGCGTTACCAGCCGTATGACCATTTCAGCCGATGGCAATGTGGGCATTAACACAACCAACCCATTGTACCGGCTTCATGTAGAGAACGGTAACCGGGAATCATTGTTTATCGAGAACCCGGTGGTAGCCGCCACTGCTACGGTTAGAATACTCAAGGGATACCCGGAAAATTCCGCACATCCCGTTACAGCACTGTCCGTTCAGTCAAACGGTGTACCTGCCGCTATATTTTCAAGCAGCTCTCATGATGCGTTTACCGCTTTGTCCACGTCGGATCAAACGGGCATCGGCTCTTTTGGATCAACTGGTTTTTTTGTCCAAAGCAGTAGCGTTACTGATGCTACCGTGCTTCTCGTTCAATCGCCTGGCGTAGGAAAAGGCCTGCATGTATTAAAAACCGGCACCCAGGGTGATGGCATTACAGTAGATGTAAGAAGCATTGGCCAAAGCGCTATCTATGCTCTAAACCACAGTACCACCGGAGGTTTTGGTGTTGTGGCCGAAAGCAATTCGGGTAATAGTTTTGAGGGCCGTAAAAACGGTACGGCAACGGGAAGTACCGCATATTTTCAAAATACCAACGCAGCCAATACATCGCCAACAGTAGAAATCTCTGGCAATGGCTCCGGTAACAAACTTTTAATTACGGATGCTTCTTTTGCCGCAGCCTCTGTTCAATTTTCCAGTAATGCCACTAACGTGTTAAGCATTTCAAAACAGAATTCATCCGGTTCAGGAATAAACGTATTAGCTTCCAATGGAAGCAATGCGAGCGGTATTACTGCAGCTAATAATGTTAATACTACAGCGGCATCCAGTTATGGGGTGCGCGGCTTTGCCGGCAACGAAACCTTTCCATCGCAATTGTCGGGTACCATTGGCGTTTATGGATCAAGCGCCACCACATCGCAACTGGGTATTGGCGTGGCGGCTACGAGTTATAGTTCCAATGGTGCTGCCTTGCTGGGCTGGTATCTTGGTACCGGAAACGGTAACGCCATCGATTTAAGAAACGGGTATTTAAGAGTCAGTGGCCCTACAAAAACTGCTTTTATCCATACCGCAACCAGTTCTAATATCACAGGCCATGTTACATCGCTCAGTTACCCGGGTGCGGCGGCTACTGATATGGTGATAGCCACCCAGGTTTACAACCCCGGCGGCACCCCCTTTGGCGTATACAATTCTCACCCGATTGCTGTTTACTGGTTTTCAAATACCTGGAACATATTCAACCAGGATTTCGTTGCCATGCCGGTGGATGCAGCTTTTAATGTGCTTGTTATAAAACAATAAAGATGATTACCAGGGTAACTGCAGGCCGCTTCACTCACAACTGAGGCTGTAGTTATATTTTTTAAAGAGCAGCGGCAGGGGCCTCATTTAAGCAGGGCATCCAAAAAGAAGTTTTTTCTCCTATTGCTAATTAATAGTTCAAATAGTGCAATTGCACAACGGCGATTTCCATGGGCCCGGCGGCTATATATCTTGCCTATATAAATATTTATTAAAAAAACTCACTAACATGAAACGCTATTCAACAGTTGCAGCCCTCATGATAAGCTTTGCTGCTGCAGCACAAACCAATACCGGAACTAACGACCCGCTTTCAAGAGCAGGAATGAAGCCGGCAATGGAAGCCATCAAAAAAATGGACCCGCAAAAAGTAAAGCAACAGGTGGACAGCATATGCAAACTGCGGCATACCAATTTACTGGATGAGACAGGTAAACCACTAGATATCGCCAAAGCGATTGCAGCCAACAATATCCTTCTTATGAATGGCGAAGTGTATTATTTACCGACAGGCGCCAGCACCATTAAAACCCCACCCCCTACGGCAGTAAAACCTAATACAACCCAGGATCCACTTAAAAGGGATATCCAATAACGCTTAAAAAAAATACATCATGAAAAATAGTATCACTTTATCTGTAGCCCTCTTTCTCAGTACAGGAGCCTTTTCACAGAAAGTGGGCATAGACGCTTCTACATTACAATTTGCAAAATTTACGGTAGAGCAAACCGCTGGCTCTACGAGTTCTGTGGAACAAATACTCTGGAACCGGGCCAATGACTTTACCCGGCTAAAATTCAGGAATAATAGTTTGGGATTTTGGGAATTAGGAGCCCGGATAGGCAGTTTATCTAATCCATCGCAGGATACTTTTAAGATTACTACTGACCTTGAGCCTAATTTTTTCGTCATGAGGGGTAATGGGCAAATAGGTATCAACACCGGAAATCCACTGTTTAGGCTTCATATAGAAGGTACTAACAGACCTGGGGTTTTTGCCCGCACTACAAATGCCAGCACTGATTCCGGTGCCATCATGGGTATACTGGACGTACCCAGCGGGGCTTCTTTTCGTTCCTCTGGTGTAAGGGGCGAAAGCAAAAGCATTACGAGTAACAGCATCGGTGTTTATGGAATTCAGAACGGCGGAGGTTGGGGTGTAGCAGGTTCAGTAAAAGAGGCAGGTGCCAGCGGTTGGGGTGCCGGCGTTTATGGAGAAGCCGGCCTCAACGGATTTTCATCCGGAACAGGTGGTTACGGTGTTTATGGACTAAATGCAAATACTGGTGGCACAGGTGGATATTTTCGGGATTTTTCCGGTGCGGGAAAAGCGTTGGTTACAGTCGGTGCTGTGCAATTTGTCAACCTGGGTGGCGGGACGAACAAAGTGCTAACCAGCGACGCCACTGGTAATGCAACATGGCAAAACCTGCCCGCCAGTGCAGGCGTTTGGAACGTTACCGGAAACGACATTCAAAATGGCAATACCGGCATTGTAAGGATTGGCCAACCGAATGTGATCGGCTTTGATTCTAAACTAACTGTTGCTTCAAACAGCAACACTATAAATGGAACATTAGCATTGCATGAAAACGAAAGTGACTATGCAAGGCTGCAATTCAGCAATCAAAATTCTGCTGGCAATAATTACTGGCACCTGGCAGGCTTCAATGATAATGTTACGATCAATAATGACAGGTTTAATATTTACCATGGACTCACAGGAGATATAATGAGTATTACCGGCGATGGGAAAGTTGGGATTGGAACCACAAATCCTACACAAAAGCTGGAACTCAATAATGGCTTTTTGAAAGTGAGCGGCGCTAACAAAACAGCATTTATCCATACTGCAGAAGTGGCTAATATTAGCGGCAACCTTACTTATCTCAACTATTCAGGGATGGCTTCAACTGATATTGTAATCGTAAGTCATGTATATGTGGCAGCATACACAGGTCCTGTGGGTGTTTGGTGGGTAGGCAGTGGCTGGGCTATTTTCAGGGAAAACAACCCCGGCGTAATGCCTGCAGGCGAAAAATTTAGCGTGATGGTCATCAAACAATAAAAATCCTAAACCCCTGCCTGCAATAGGTCTAATAGCCAATTGCAGGCATTTTTTTGTCCGGCAAAGAAACAATGTATGCTTAATCCCTTCCCTTCCGGCCAAGTGTAATCCCCAGTTTCAGGTTGAAGGTGAAATAGGAATCATTGTTTTTTGATTTCCCCCGTATGTCACCCACTACCGGTGTATAGTTCGGGTCCAGTTCAGCATGACGGTTGTATAACTGGGTTGCTAAAAAAGCTTCGTTGCCGGAGAGGTAGTTACTAAAGAGGGATGGGTCCACATACTCCCCTTTACTTACATCGTCCAGGTAGTCGGTGCTGGTAAACCGATGGTTTACTTCGAACCGGGCCACAAACATGTCGCTTAACTCGTATCGCACACCCAGGCCTACCGGGAAGCTGGTGGCACTTAAGTGATATACCGTCCGGTCTTTGTATTCGGCAAAGCCCTGGCCTTCCAATCGCAGGGGGCTAAGCCTTACCCATTGTCCCTGGTAATAGGTTTCGGGGTCAAAATTAAACCGGCCAATACCGGCCAGGATATAAGGTGAAAGCCTGGGTGGTTCCCTGTCCATAAAATCCTGCAACATCAGTGGATGAAACTCAGCGATAATTGCAAACTCCCTGACATTACTACGGAAGTTTAGGTTACGGTAATACCGACCCATTGTGGCTCCATCGGTTTTGTATTTGCTCAGTATGCTGTCGTAAGCTTTCACTTTTCCAAACATCCCTTCCAGGCGTATGCCGAAAACATCTCCAATCATTACGCCGGCATAAACATTGGTGCAGAGTTGTGTATTGCCCCAGTTAACGTCTTTAATAAATCTTTTACCGACACCTTTTTTTCCGCCGAGGTCGGTAAGGCAGTTAATTCCGCCAACACCTCCTCCTATCTCTATAATGAAGCCGTTGTCGTAGTATTTGTCGTTGTAATAATAATACTGTGATTGAGCCTTTTGGCCCTGGAGTATAAGCATTAAAATTATAAAGCCTTGTTTACAAAGGCTTACACAGAATCGTTTCATGCAGAAAGGTTGGCTATGGGAGAATCAAACTAACGATGGTCAAGATAAAAAAATATATGAAACAATCTACCCCATTGCATGATTTCTTTGCCTAAAATCTGGCACTAAGCCATTTTATTTTGCTTCAAATAGAAGTTACAGGCTACTTTAAGCCCACATATTTCACATTTAGGATTCCGGGCCAGGCAGGTATAGCGACCATGCAAAATAATCCAATGGTGTGCTTTATGTACCAATTCCCTGGGGATGTACCGTATCAATTGCTTTTCAGCGGCCAGTGGTGTAGTGGCTTTTACCGTAAGCCCAAGGCGTGCACTAACTCTAAAAACATGCGTATCCACTGCCATGTTGGGCTGACTGTCCACAACCGAGGTAATTACATTGGCAGTCTTTCTTCCAACACCTGGCAATTGAACCAATTCGTCCACAGTAAGCGGAACTTCTCCATTAAATTTTTCCATCAGCATGCCTGCCATACCAATAAGATGCTTTGTTTTATTGTTGGGATAGCTGATGCTTTTTACCAATGGAAACAAATCATCAAATGTTGCCACCGATAAGGCTTTGGGATTAGGATAACGGGCGAAGATGGTCGGGGTTGTTAGATTCACCCGCTTATCGGTGCATTGGGCGGATAGTATGACCGCCACCAATAATTCATACGGGCTATCGTATGTAAGTTCTGTTTCAGCATCAGGGTTATGAAGCTGAAAATAGTCAAGAACAAACTTAAACTTTTCTTTGCGGGTCATTCAAAATCTTACACCTCTCATTATGGAGTATGACTAAGGTTGGGCAAAATAAGGCTTTAATTAACCTGTGCCGTAAGATGTGCAGTGGCATAATCCATAACAGACTGTACAGAGGCTGGCCGTGGAGATCGGAGTGTTTTATCCAGCCTTTCAGCAGCCTGGCATATAACATCAAATTTTTGCTGAAGTGCCCAATTGTTTTCCAGTTCCAGGGCAATAGCTTGTGATTTTTCAGGTGAAGTTTCCTGGTAATAATATTCCAGCAAATCTTCCGGAGTAAAAAGGTACATAGGCAAATTGTAGCAGTTAGAGAAGGTGAATCTACAATTACAAACGTGTTTGTGCAAGCCTTATTGCCCTTATTTTAAAAGTTTTTTCGGTGAAAGCCGGACGCGAAACGCTGAACGCTTTACGCTGGAGGCCGGATGCCAGATGCTGAAAGTATTGCACATCACGACCTGTTCCCCTTTTTGTTTTGATAACTGGTAAAGTTGCTGCGCCAGGCGTCACACGTTCAGCGTTTCGCGTCCGGCATTGAGTGTAAAGCGTAAAATGGCTATTCAATAATAAACACCTCTTCATTGTCCCGTTTCATAAAATACTTTTCCCTGGCATATTTCTCAAGGGCGGCAGGATCGCTTTGCAGGTTGTTCAGTTCGTCACTGGTTTCCCTGATCTGCTCTTTGTAGTATTTTATTTTGGCGTTCAGTGCCCTCTCTTCCTGCTTGCGGGCTATTTGCGAGGGTACATCGTTTTTATCGAAGAAAAAAAGCCATACGCCGAAAGCCGCAACAGCTATCAGGAATTTGCTTTTAAAAAAGTTAACGATGTATCGCACAGGAGGGGATTTAAAAAGTAAAAGTCGGAAGTTATGTAAAATTATGCCTGCCTGATTTTCCACAAGTTAACAGGGAGCCATAAAGCTTATTGGTTTCTGAACCTCTTGTATCAAAACCGGCAACCAGCTTTCCTTCCGCAAATTTCAAAAATCAAAAATCCTTTGTATTTTACGGAACCCAAAAAAATCCCCTATGAAACGTGCCCTGCTATTAATTGTTGTTTTCTGTACTTCTATTTCATGCAAATGGTTCAATTCCGAAAAAAAACAAGAAACCCAACAAACTTTGGGATTGATCTTTGAAAAAGCAGACCGGCTGGCTGGCATACCTATGGCGTCAACTCCATTTGGCGGCGACGAATTACCCGCTATCGTTGACCTTACTCCAAATATGCCCGCCGTCGGCAACCAGGGCAGCCAACAAAGCTGTGTGGCATGGACAGTGGCTTATGCACTGAAAAGCTACCAGGAAAAATTAGAATCCGGGGGGCAGATAAACTTTAGCCCATCGTATATATACAACCAGATCAATAATGGCCTGAATGTGCCTACGATAATGACAGATGCCCTTAAAGTACTAAGTGAGCAAGGGGTTTGCCGCATGGAAGAAATGCCCTACAACGAATCAGACTGGACCTCGAAACCTACGGAACAGCAACGCGCAAATGCCACACCGTTCCGCATAGATTTTTGGCGGCAGGTGAATACACAGGATATTAAGGAAGTAAAGGCGCAACTGGCTGCAGGGTACCCGGTTATGATCGGAGCTGAGGTGTCCAAAAAGTTCATCTCTGATGGCTATGCCTTAAAGGAAAGTTATGTGTGGAAAGAAGCCGGAGAGCCGGCAGGCGGTCATGCAATGCTGCTGGTAGGTTATGATGAGACCAAAAAACTCTTTAAACTGATGAACAGTTGGGGTACCGAATGGGGCGACAAAGGCTTTGGCTACCTCGATTACCAGCTATTTTCCCAGGTAGTGAAATATGGTTTTGTGGCCAGGGATGCCTATACCCGCTATACCAGTACCACTACTCCTGTGGAAACACCTGTGACCCAGCCAACGCATATCGATTCTGCTGTTACCAATATTGACGACCATAATCAATTTGCTGCTGACACTGCCTATATTGGCAGCAGCGATGTACAGTATAACGTAGAAAACCAGGGCGATCTTGCCAATGGGCTTACCATGCGGATAGATGGCAGCCTGCATATACCGGCAAACTATGGCCGGAAATTCAGGGTGATGGTACACATTTACAATACGGCCACCGGCCAGCAGGTTGGCAGCCTCATTTACCCGGGCTATAGCGATATAAATGGCTATGCCGCTTCGTACACGCAGGAGTATGATATTCCTGCGGAAGGGCTCAACAACATTACCTGGTGGCTGCATGTGCCGTTTAGCGCCATTAATGTGCCTGCGGGTATTACGAGTAACCTTTATGCTGTACCCACTTTATTCATCGATAATTATGGTATTACCAGCGGCAAACGCATTGACTTCTGGCTAAAAAAATAAAACACCTTGTTGCCATACGGACTTCCCTGTAAACTGCTACCTCCTGGCTTCTGCTACCGTTCAATCTGTGGATACCGCAATGGTAGTAGCGGGAACAGGTACCGGGACAGCATTGCGTAAATCAGGTAAGGCGAAGTGGGTAGTGCCATTTCCACCGTACATAGTGCCGATCAAAGTAAAGAGACTAGTGTTATGATTGATGGGGAGGAGTTGCCCTTCACAGAACATCCAGCCTTTTGGTGGAAAAACACCTGCAAAAAGCTTGATTTCACCAGGAAGAGGATCGGAACTGTTGAAATTAACCGGTAAGGAATCTTCCGGCCCAGGTTGAACTGTATCAGGCCTGGGAAAGGCTCCTTGTATCGCAATGCAATAACGAATGGAACGTGCATTGAATCCATTTCTGATAGCAATGCTTCCATTTGCACTGCTCTTATATTGTTCATCATTCACATTGCCGGTGGAGTTATTACTTATATCAAAATCCTCAACACTGCCCGAATAAGAACCTACATTACCAGCTTCGCTAAAGCCAAGGTACATGTTTGCCGGACCGTCAGACATCGCGACCATTGGTGAGGCCACATTGCTGGTTCCGTTGGTTGCGCTGGCACCATTTGTCTCAGCGCCATTGCCACTAGCCTTTTGGCCAGGGGAAGCTGTTATGCCAGCCAATTGCTGCCATCCTTCGGCCAGGTACAGCCAATACGATTTCGTGTCATTATCGTACACCATCAAACCCTTAGGCGTGTTGACGAGGCTCGTACGCTGAACCGTTGTCATGACCGGCACGTAGGTCTTGGTATTTTTAGTGATTTCGGCCTTCAATAATGTACTGGCAAAAATGGCAGCGATAAACAGTATTAATGCGTTTTTCATTGTTGAAGCAATTGGGGTGGCGAATAAATTGGTGATACAAAGAAATACCCTGTAGCAAGGAAAATGGGCCAGGGTTCATATTAAGGGCTTATAGCTTCATATGCGGTATTCGTTGTCAAAACTTTGACAGGTTCCGTCGCCGGTTAGTGGCACCTGCTGCGAAGGTGCATGCACCGCCTTAGCATTTTTTAGATATGGTTGCATTCCATGATTTACCTAAGGTTCCAGACCGAACGCTCGATGAGCGGTTCCAAATACTAACTCCTATTGCAACTCAGGATTTTTTTGATAATATTTGAGTCCATCTATTAACAACTTATATTTAGCTAATGACTACATCCACCATCGTTCTGCTTGTAGCAGCCGTTTTAATTGTGTTGATCATCGTATGGCTGATCAGTGTTTACAACGAACTTACCAAAGAGCGCATATTGGTGAATGAAGGCTTTAGCGGTACCGGTGCTACATTGCAAAAAAGGAACGACCTGATTCCCAATCTCGTGGAAACGGTGAAAGGGTATGCCGGCCATGAAAATAAAACATTGGTGGAAGTGATTAAATGGCGTAACCAAAGTGCCGGGGCCACTACCATTGCAGAACAAAATGCCGCCTCTGCCGGGCTTAACAAAGCGCTTATCAACATGTTGCAGATCACGGAGAACTACCCTGAATTAAAGGCCAACCAAAACTTCTTACAACTCCAGGGAAAACTGAATGAACTGGAGGAGGAAATTGCCTATGCCCGCCGGTATTATAATGGCACGGTAAGGGAGTACAACCAAAGTATGGCTGTTTTTCCTAAAAATATTGTGGCAGGTATGTTTGGCTTTAAGCCTGAAACATTTTTTGCAGAAGATGCAGCTGCACGTACTGCACCCACCGTTAGTTTCAGTTAACGTCCACTTTGCCCGGCCGGGCTACTGCATTTTCTATGATAAAAAATTATCTCTTCCTGTTGCTATTTCTTTTTTCAGCGGTGTTAACCACACATGCGCAAAAGAAAAAATTAAAGCGACCCAACAATCTTTCCTACACTATCCCATCGGGCAACTATCTGAATGCTGCAGAGACAGATTCATTGGTCTATGCCGCTACTGCTGCGGTTTTTGCTGATTACAAAGTGCCCAATAAAATATTCAGGGAACGCTACCCATCCATCAAACTGGCCATTCTGCAGCTCGCTAAAAAAGAAATAACAGACTCGCTACAGGCAATAAAAAATACAGTTCCCGACGATTTTGACGGGCAAAAAAAACTCTATACCAGTTATTTGAAACAAGCTGTTGTCAATGCCTGCCATACCAGCAAAATAATACAGAAGCAACTCTACCTTAATGCCAGCGACCATATCAACTTTTACAAAAGCCATGTAACCATTTTACCCTCAGGCAAGCTACATGTTCGTGAAACCATTACTGTTTTTAATACCAATGAAAACTCCTACAACTCTGGTTCATCCGGCGATTCCGGCTTTGGCAATTATGACATAAAAAGGGGGATATTCAGATCCTTCCCAACAGTGTATGTAGACGAATACAAAATGAGTCATGAAGTAGGTCTTGATGTAAAACAGGTGACGCTGGATGGAAAGAAGGAACCTTATACGCTGAAGAAAAGCGACAATGGCTATTATCTACAGATCGGTAATGCGAATATATTTTTAGAAGCAGGCAGGTACACTTATGATATTGTGTATGAAACCGATTTTCAAATCAAATTCTTAAAGGATTTTGATGAACTCTATTGGAACGCAACCGGCAATGGCTGGTCCTTCCGCATTGATTCTGCACTTTGTACATTACAGTTGCCTGCCAACGCCTCTGTGATGTCCAACGCCTGCTACACGGGTTTTTCAGGTGAGAAAAAATCGCAATGCGAAGTGCTGTACAGCCGCATCAAAGACAGCCTGCTGGTAAGTTTTAAAACCAACCGCCCGTTGGCACCAAACCAGGGACTTACCGTTGCCACTTCATGGCGAAAAGGGATTGTAACGCCCCCGGGAAAGCAGGAGAACTTTATCCGCATGGTAAAGAGCAACCTGGTCGTTTTTATCATGAGCGCCGTTATTATTTTGTTGTTGGTTTTCAATTTTATCGCCTGGCTTCTGGTAGGGAAAGACCCTGCGAAAGGAAATGTGATCCCGCAATTTTATCCGCCCGCCGGCCTCTCTCCTGCCGCCGCCGGCTTTATGCAAAAGCAGGGCTTTGATAATCGCCTCGTTGCTGCCACCATTATTGACCTCGCGGTTAGAAATAAAATTGAGATTGACATTGACCGGGAGGGATTGCTATTTAAATCAAATGTTTATAAAATCACAGCCTCTTCAAAAAGCGGCACCAGGGCAGGATATGTAGATTTTGAGAGCGATGTAAAAGACCTGGTAGGCAGTACCATAAAAAAGGGCAAATACAACTCCGACCTTGGCGACCTCCGGACTAAAATACTGGCTCACTGCAAATCAACCTACCTCAGGGAAGGCCGAAAAACCGGTTTCCTGGCCATGAATAATAGGTATATGGCCGTGGGTAACCTGCTTACCTTACTATCCGTTGCCGGGCTACTTTTCGCTGTAATACCGAAAACTGTACAACAGAATCCCTGGCAACTATTATTTCTGTTTGGCGGGTTGGTAATTTGTATTATTATCCAAAAGTCTTATTACGGTATCATGAAAGCGTATACCGGTGAAGGCAGGAAAACCATGGATATTATCGAAGGCTTTCGAATGTACCTGCGTGCCGCAGATGAACAGCGGATAGACGCCATGAACCCACCCAAAAAAACGATCGAACTGTATGAAAAATACATGCCGTGGGCGGTGGCATTGGATTGCGAAATTGAGTGGGGCAAACAATTTCAAGATATCATAGCCACGGCAGCTATTACAGCTGCCACTTCATCCGGCATCAGCCATATGCACAGGGATTTCAGCGACCGGAGCAGTTTTGGTTCATCGTTCAGCAGCGGCTTATCAGGAACCATCTCCTCGGCCAGTAGCCCGCCCTCTTCTTCTTCAGGCGGCGGCTCATCTTTTGGGGGCGGATCAAGTGGCGGGGGTGGAGGTGGAGGGGGCGGAGGAGGTTGGTAATGGTCCGGAAGACAGGGGACTGCCATCCTACGCATTCTTCATTAAAATGTATGCTAGCTACTAAATCTCTTTCTTAAAACCAATCCTCTCCCTTTTCTCCCATTTTACCTTTGCGGCTTCTTTACCAATTTCCTTGTCCAGCAGGTTTTCCATGGCGTCGTAAATACTATGGGGCTGTGTATCGTGTTCACCTAATCGCTCCCTTAATTCCTTAATTTGCTCCAGTACATTGTTATTGTACAAAACAAGCCGCCTTACTTCTACAAAAACCCGCATGATGGCAATATTTACCTGCAATGCCTTTTTGCTTTTTAAAACGCTTGAAAGCATAGCTACGCCCTGTTCGGTAAAGGCGAAGGGTAATGCCGGGCTGAATTTCACAGTTTCAGGAAGGTTATCACAATTTGTGATAACCTCGGTCCATTGTGGTTTCGACAGCTGAAACATAAAGTCTGCAGGAAAGCGGTCCATATTACGTTTTACCGCTTGCTTTAAAGCCCTGTTTTCCACTTCATACAATGCCGCCAGGTCAAAATCGAACATGATCTTATGACCTTGTACGTCGTAAATTTTATTTTGTATTATTCCAATCTCCATGTTCGTTGTATAGAGGCGTTGTTGGCAATAGTAGTTTTTTTTAGGTGATAGCAAAAGACTGATACACGGATGCGTAGAATTATATGTCAAACAAGGCCTTTGTAGCGATGGATTTCAATAAAACAGGATCGAAATAGTTCCGGAAGCATTCTAAAGATTTGAGGTATCACATTTTGTGGTACCATAAACGCTCTTACGGAAAAGACCCAGTCCGGGCGGGGTTTTCACAGCGGCCACTCTGAACCTTGGAAATCTTGCGTGAAACCCCGACCTGTGCAGAATCACAGAAAATTTTAACCCAAAGCCATACCTACACCTCTTGTCAAAGAATTTGATCCGGTGACGGAAAATATTCACCCGCAATGACAGCAACAAAAAACCTCCCGATTTTCGTCAGGAGGTCTTTTGTTTATGATAACTCATTTCAATCTGTCGGATTCAGGTTCAGACTACTTTCCAAACTTCAATTTCTTCCCCGGATAATAGGCGCCATCCCCCAGTTGTTCTTCTATGCGGATCAACTGGTTGTACTTGGCTATACGGTCGGTGCGGCTGGCACTACCGGTCTTTATCTGTCCGCAGTTGAGTGCCACGGCCAGGTCGGCAATGGTGGTGTCTTCAGTTTCCCCGCTGCGATGGCTCATGATGGTATTGTAACCTGCATGCTGCGCCATGGTAACGGCATTGATGGTTTCTGTAATGGTTCCAATCTGGTTCACTTTCACAAGCAGTCCATTGGCTATGCTTTTATCGATACCGGTTTTAAGGCGGTCAACATTGGTTACAAAAAGATCGTCGCCTACCAGCTGGCATTTGGTGCCTACGGCTTCAGTCAGCATTTTCCAGCCTGCCCAATCATCTTCGGCCATACCATCTTCTATGCTGGCAAGTGGATATTGCTTTACCCAATTGGCCCAAAAGTTCACCAGTTCTTCGCTACTCAACACCTTACCATCACTTTTGTGAAAAACATACTTTTTCTTCTTGGCATCCCACAACTCACTGTTGGCGGCATCCATGGCGATCACAATCTGGCTGCCGGTTTTGTAGCCCGCTGCGCTAATCGCTTCCAACACGGTTTCAATCGCTTCTTCGTTGCTCTGGATGTTGGGGGCAAAACCACCCTCATCACCTACATTGGTGCTGAACCCTTTCTTTTTCAAAACCGTTTTCAATACATGAAAAATTTCCACGCCCCAACGTAGTCCTTCGCTAAAGCTGCTGGCTCCCACGGGTACGATCATATACTCCTGGAAATCGATTTTATTATCGGCGTGTGCACCTCCGTTGAGGATATTCAGCATCGGCACAGGCATCGTTTTGGCATTGGTGCCACCGATATACCGGTATAAAGGAAGGCCGCTTTCTTCCGCAGCAGCTTTGGCGACAGCCATACTCACTGCAAGGATCGCATTGGCGCCCAGTTTGCTTTTGTTAGGCGTTCCGTCCAGGTCTATCATCATTTGGTCGATGCCGGTTTGATCGGCTATATCCATACCCAACAGGTTAGGGGCAATTGTATCGTTGGTATTCTTTACGGCTTTGAGTACACCCTTGCCGCCATATTTTTTCTTGTCGCCATCACGAAGTTCGGCCGCTTCATGTATGCCGGTGCTCGCACCGCTTGGTACGGCTGCACGGCCTAAAATGCCTTCTTCGGTTAGTACGTCTACTTCTACTGTAGGATTGCCGCGGCTGTCTAATATTTGCCTGGCATGGATGCTTGCGATGTAACTCATGGTATTATTGGTTTTCGATTTACTTGAATGCGGCGAATTTAATTTATTATTTCTGAACGGGCATGGCTTAGTTAATACGTGGAAAACTCCCTGTTATCCTAACATTTACCTGCAAAAAAAGGGCTAAAGCATATCTACTTTTTATCAATTTCGGTAGTGTAAATGATTTTTCCGGTGTGATTAATAAATTGAAGGAGCGCCTTGTTGCCGGCAATGGAAAAAGCTGCAAAGCCTTGTTCCGAAGCCGCAAACTTTCCGCCTTCTGGATGAAGTGTAGTTGTACGGGCCTCAGACCCGGCACCCGATACGATATAATGCGTATTCCCTTCTGGTTTTGTATACTCTAGGTGGTGCTCATGACCACAGATATAAAGGTCTACACCGTATTTCTGAAACATCGGTTCTAAAAAGGCCCGAAGCTTTTGAGTTTCCGGCGATTTCATGCGCCAGCCACCGGTGTAAACAGTATGGTGGCCAACTACTATCTTCCATTTCACCGTAGCATCACTTAGGGTCTTTTCCAGCCACACCTGCTGGTCCGCGGTGGCGCTGACTGTATATTTTACACTATCGGTTTTTTTGCCCTGCATCTTTTTTTCGAAAGGTTCCGTGTCTATAAATACCAGCAGCACTCCCTGTGTGGTATCGTTATTTATAAAATATTTTTTTGAATAATACCTTGCCGGCATATCCCAGCGGCTGCTGATCTTTGAATACTCCACTTCTGCATCGGGGTTGGACCCATAGTCATGATTACCCAAAACCGGGTGCCATTTTACGTGTAAGGATTGGGCCCTGTAAATCGTTTCGAAGGAAGATATCCAGTGATAATCAGAAACACTTCTTACACCGTAGGGATAAAAATTATCGCCGGTTGAGATCACAAATCTTGCCTCCATGTCGTGGGCTGCCTGGCCCATGGCTGTGGCCACTTCCTTCTGGTAATTTTCCCCGTTTCTGCCCCAGTCGCCTATCACTACAAAATTGAGCGCCCTATCCAGCTTTTTGATCCCTTTAATAGAACCACCGCGATAGCCGACATCGTCTATCACAGGTGCCTGTGCCTCTATTTGAAGCAACAAGAAAAATGACAATATTACCAGCAAGGCTTGTTTAGAATGTTGCTTAAGTTTCATAAAACAATAATTGAAACGGGATAGCCCGGTGATTAAGAAATAGTTGGTTTGCACGTGAAAAAACTAGTACGCCCCGGATGCTACTTGATGGTAATCTCTGCCAGTACGGGAAAATGATCAGAAGGGTACTTGCCATGATACGTATCGGTAAGCACACCCCATTTGGTGGTAGTAAAATGGCTACTTACAAAAATGTGGTCTATAATATCATAACTACCCTTTGTACTACCGAATGCGTTGAATGATGCGTTGTTGGCATAGGGGTATTTTACTTCGTAATGGGTATCTTTCAGCAGGCCCGATGTAGCCATATACCGGTACCATTCGCTGCTGTGCGATCCATTTAAGTCTCCCGTAAAAATCACCCGGTTATCGCCTGCAATTTCTTTTATTTTTTGAAGGATGAGCTTGCTGCTTTCAATGCGTGCTTTTGTACCCTGGTGGTCGTAATGGGCATTAAAAAAATAGAATTTCTTCCTGCTTTTTATGTGTTGCAAATACACCCAGGAACAAATACGGTGGCAGCAGGTGGCATCCCAACCAAGACCAGGCTTATCGGGTGTTTGCGACAGCCAGAAATCTCCTTTGGTTAATAAATTGAATTCATCTTTTTTATAGAAAATAGCTGAATGTTCCCCTTTGTCTTTTCCATCGTCGCGGCCAACACCAACCCGTTCATATTGAGGTAAGGCCGCGGAGATATCGTCCAACTGGTTTTTCAAACCTTCCTGTGTTCCGAAAATATCAAAGTCATGAAACCGTATCAATGCGGCTACAACAGGCATCCTGTTGACCCATAAGTTCCCTGAATCTTTCGGGTTGTCGTACCGTAGGTTATAAGTGGCAATGGTTAACTGCTGTGCATGCAGAAAGAAAGTACAGAAAACAGCAGCAACAGAAAGCTGTAATCGACGAGGTGTCATAGTTATCAATTTAATAATTTTTACAAATTTTTGCTATGGGTTGCCAACAAAGGAGTGGCTATTAGTTCCGGGGCAGCCAACTTAAGGGCAAAAAACACAACCCCGCATAAAAGTATCAAGCATAAGATCCCGGCAAGGTTAAGAAATCGTATAACATGGCAGCGGCTGGAAAGATAGTATTCCTGCAGCCAACTATACGCAGTAAGGCAGCAACCAATTTGCGAAAACGGTTTCGTAAATAAAGCTTGTAAAAGATGTAAATAGTATGTCGGAAAAACGCCACTTTAGATTCACGATTTGCCCCTTGCTTAACCTATAAATGCTTGCCATGGTTAGTACCCCCCAATTTACATCCCAGGAAGTAAACCCCTTAGCCAGTATTGATGAGTGGGAAGATGATGTACTCCAGCGATATCCGGATCCCGACAGCATTGCCGCTGGTAAAACCACCGAAGAATACCGTAATTACGAAACCCCGGCCAGGGACACGGTAAAAGAATTCTACAGGCTAAACCATACCTATCAAACATTTGATTTTGTACAGGAAAAGCGCAATCATTTTTTAAAATTTGATAAAAAGGAAATGCCCGTTTGGGATGCCTTCCAGTTTTTAAATCAATTGGTAGACGATTCCGATCCGGATACAGACCTGGACCAGTTCCAGCATTTATTGCAGACGTCAGAAGCCATACGCAGGGATGGCCACCCCGACTGGATGGTGTTGGTGGGCCTGATGCATGATATGGGCAAAGTGCTTTGTTTATTTGGCGAACCTCAATGGGCCGTTGTGGGTGATACCTTTCCGGTGGGTTGCGCTTATTCAGACAAGATCGTTTACCCTGAGTTTTTCAAAAACAACGCCGATTATACCAAACCCGAATACCAAACCCAACTGGGTGTTTACAAAAAGGGATGTGGCTTACGCAATGTACAAATGAGCTGGGGACACGATGAATACGTGTACCAGATGCTGAAAGACCATATACCCGAAGGTGGCTTGTACATGCTTCGTTATCACTCATTTTATGCATGGCATCGCGAGGGAGAATATGAATACCTGCTGGATGATCATGACCGGGATATGCTGAAATGGGTAAAATTGTTCAACCCCTATGACTTGTATTCGAAAAACCCCGAGCCACCAGACTGGAAAAAGCTACAACCCTATTACGAGGATCTTGTTGCGAAATACCTGCCTTCCTCTCTGAAATTCTAAGCTGTGTAAAATCATTTTTAGTTGGCAGGATATAGAAGACCATAGGGCTAACTTAATAGTAAAATAACATGCCGGCAGGATTATGAAAACATTGAACCAACACATTTGCATTTAAAAAATACTGTTAGAAAATAGAGCCCAACCAATAGACCCTGATTAGGAACATTTTGTTCTTCCGTTTTTTTTGTAACCAACCCAAAACTGCTCCAAATGCGTAAAACCCATTTTTTACAGCGCTGTATGAAAGTATTTTTCACAGCCCTTTTTCCCTGTATTTATTTTTTAGTACCGTTAAGCGCTTATGCGCAGCAAACGGTTACCGGAACAGTGAAAGAAGCCGGCAATGGAAAACCGCTGGAAGGTGCCACTATTATGGTAAAAGGCGGCAATCAAAATACGGTTTCCCGTGCTAATGGTAGTTTCACCCTATCGGTACCAGGAGCCGGCAGCATCCTGGTTATTAGTACTGTTGGTTATATAACGCAGGAAGTAACAGCAGGCAACCTCGCCAACCTTGAAATAGCCATGCAGCCAAACCCGGCCGAACTGAACCAGGTAGTAGTAGTGGGTTATGGTACCCAACGAAAAAAGGATGTAACTGGTGCGGTTAAGTCTATAAGAAGTGAGGATTTCAACAAAGGCATCATCACCTCACCACAACAACTCCTGCAGGGTAAAGTATCAGGGGTTAATGTAACTTCTTCCAGTGGTGAACCAGGTGCCGCTATTAATATCACGGTAAGAGGCCCCGGTGGCGTAAGATCGGGCAGTACGCCGCTTTTTGTGGTAGATGGTTTGCCGTTGGATAATTCAAGTACAGGTGGCGGTGATCCTTTAAATTTCATTAACCCACAGGATATAGAATCACTGGATGTTTTAAAAGACGCATCGGCAACCGCTATTTACGGAGCCCGTGGCGCCAATGGTGTAATTATAATAACAACAAAAAAGGGTAAAGCAGGTGTTTCAACACTGAGTGGGTCCAGCAGTTTAGGCTTCTCCAGTTTAGCAAGGGCGCTGCCTGTTTTTACCGCTGCTGAGTTTAGAGTGGAAGTGCCAAAAGCAGGCGGGATATTGGACGATAAAGGAGGAAATACCGACTGGCAAAAAGAGATAACACAAACAGCACTGACCCAGAACTACAACCTGAATATGAGTGGCGGGGCTGATAAACTTACCTACTTTGCTTCTTTTGGTTTACAGAGACAGGAAGGTATTATCAAGAAAAATGACCTGGACAGGTATTCGGGCAGGTTTAACGCAACACAGAAGTTTTGGGACGACAGATTGATACTGGATGTGAATTTAAATGTCGCCAACACCAAACAGGAACGCCCACCTATTACCAGCGTACTAACGGATGCTATCATTAATAATCCGACCTACCCGGCTTATGACGCCAATGGAAACCTGGCCCTATATCCCAATATCGGCAACAACCCATTGCTGTATTTCAGCCTGGATAAAGAAACCACCACTATCAACCGGGTGATAGGCAATATATCTCCATCATTTAGAATTATCAAAGGCCTTGTTTATAAACTGAATTTCGGAATTGACAATTCCACTTCCACCCGTGACGTACTGGCCTTGCCCAGTACAGTACCGCTTCGTTTAGGACGGTTGGAAAGTTTTTACAACTGGAACAGGAATACATTGGTGGAAAACTATCTTACCTATTCCTGGAATAACACACACCATAACATTTCGGCGCTTGCCGGGCATTCTTACCAGAAGATATTCGTTCAACAAAGAAACAGCAGTATCAACAATTTTGTAGTGGGCGGCGTAGACCCCATCTATAATCCCGGAGTAGGCCAACTTTTGGACCTGGCAAATAACCGGCCGGGAGGTTTTGCTTTTATCAATGAACTACAATCTTTCTTTGGAAGGGTAACGTATCAGCTCAATAATAAATATTTGTTCACCGCCAATTTCAGGGCCGACGGATCTTCCAAGTTTGGTGCAAACAATAAATACGGCTACTTCCCTTCTTTCTCTGCGGGCTGGAAAATCTCAGATGAAGAGTTTATGAAGAACTCCATCTTCAGTAATTTAAAACTACGGGCAGGCTGGGGTGTAACCGGCAACCAGGAGATACCTCCAAAAATTACACAGGCTTTGTTTACCGCACTTGCATCCGCCAGTTATCCATTGTATCCTGCAGCTGGAAACTATCCGGCGGGCTATGCTTATACAAGGTTGGCTAACCCAGATATCAGGTGGGAGTCTTCAGAACAAACAGATATTGGCCTTGACTTCGGCTTGTTTAAAAATGCTTTAACAGGTACCATCGATTATTTCCATAAAGTTTCCAATAATATCCTTTTACAGGTAATCCCTGCCGACCCCGTTCAACCGGCAGAACAGGTATGGACCAATGTAGAAGATATGACCATCACCAATAAGGGAGTGGAATTTGAGCTCGATTACAGGCATAAATCCCAGGGTGGTTTCACCTATAACATCGGCGGAAATATTGCTTACATGACGAACAAAGTAGAAAAGTCGCCTTACTCACTGATTCCCGCAGGCTCGGTGTCAGGTGCGGGTATCACTTCATCCACCATTAACGGATATGTAAATGGCCAACCGATAGGTACTTTTTTCTTAAAAGAATATACAGGCCTGGATGCAAATGGTTTAAGCGTTTATCGTGACCTGGATAATAACGGTGTTATTAATGACAATGACAGGATTTCTGCAGGAACGGCATTGCCAAAAGTTGTTTACAGTTTTTATGGCAACATCGCCTACAAAGGTTTAGACCTCGGCATTAATTTTAATGGTGTATCAGGGAATAAAGTGTACAACTATACAGAGAACGTAAGTTTTTCCAAACTGAGGCTGGCAAAAAATGTGAATGCTACGAGGGAATCCATAGCCGATCCTAAGGAGTCCTTAAACAATGCTACCCCTGTAACTACAAGGTATCTTAGAAATGGCGCTTTTCTCCGGTTGAACAATGCTACGCTCGGTTATAATTTCAACACAAAAGCATTGGGAATAAGCAAGGTATTTAGCTCCATGCGCTTATCTGTAACGGGCCAGAATCTTTTTGTGATCACAGAATATAAAGGGTACGATCCGGAAGTAAATATTGACAGGGCAATTGGTGGGGTATCATCTTATGGCATCGATTTTTTAAGCTACCCCAAAGCTAAGTCTGTTATTATCGGTCTAAACTTTTCATTTTAAAAAATTACAGCACATGACAAAGAAAATATTTAGCCTGGTATTCATTCTTACGGGCATTGCAGCTATTACTGGCTGCACCAAACTAAAGGAACAGGTGCTTGATGAATCATCAGTTGTGGGACTCACTGCCAAACAACAAGCTGAAGGTGTGATAGCACCGGTGTATGCAAAATTGGAAGACATCTTTATGCACACCACATATTTCTCCCTCCAGGAAATTTCCACCGATGAGGCAATCCTGCCTTTTCGTGGCGGCACCGACTGGGGCGACAATGGCATTTACCAGCAGGTGCACAAACACGAAAACATCAGCTCTGATGTTAATGTAAGAAATACCTGGAACCATACACTTATCGGATTGTCAAGAGCAGTTACCGCCATCAATTCGCTTCCGACAAATAGCTATTCCGATGCCCCAATATTCCTGGCAGAGGCCAGGGGTATGCGGGCTTATTATTGCATGCTCACTTTGGATCTTTATGGATTGATATTCGTTAAGGAAACTCCGGATGAAACATCGAAAATCTTGCGGGGTGAAGAAGCTATTGCATACATCAAATCGGAATTACTTGCCGTTGAGACTATTTTGGATAATACCAATGGGCCTGGCCGCCTAACCAAAGCAGCCGTACAGGGTTTACTGGCCAGGTTGTACTTAAATGCTGCCGTTTACCGGGATGTATATGCTGCGAGCTTTACATTTAAAAACGAGGATATGGATAAAGTAATTGAGTATTGCGACAAGATCATTGCTTCCGCTCAGTTTACACTATCGCCTGATTATTTTGCCATTTTTAATGATAATAACCACACGAATAAAGAATTAATTTTTGCCGTTGATCAGCGCGCCGACTTGGGTAACGGGCATAACAGACTGGGCTATTTTTCTTTGTCAGGAGATCATTTTCCACTACCTGCCTATCCTGCCGCCAACGGAACAGATGGTCCTGGTATCACCCCCGAGTTTTACCGCACATGGGTAAATGCCTATACGCCGCTGGATCCTGCTGCGGCAGACCCACGGTTTTACAGGCAAAATTTAGTAGTGCCCATTGACTCCTGCGTGCAGAGAGCCACTTTTAACCTCGATCGTGGAATATTAAGAGGTCAGCAGTATGGATTAATACGGGTAAGTGGCGCTTTTGTAAACTGCGGAACGAATGGTTTAAAAGTGGGCAAGCTATTCAATACTACCCGCGCCGGTTCTACCAGTGTACCGGTAAACTTCACGGAACAAATTGACTATACCATAGCTGGAAGCGGCTATAGCACCGGTTACAGGGTGTCGAAATATGAGTATAGCAAAACATCTGTAACCGGCAGAAATTTTGGTGAACACGACATTGTTATCCTTCGCCTGGCTGATATTTATTTAATGCGTGCCGAGGCCAAGCTTAGAAAGGGCGGCGCTGATGGAACTGCACTGGCCGACGTAAATATTGTTAGAACCTCACGTACCTCCACACCTGTAAGAGCTGCACCACTAACAACTATTACATTAGATCTATTATTTCGTGAAAGAGGATTTGAATTTTATTGGGAAATGCTAAGAAGGCCTGATATGATCCGCTTTGGAAAATACGAAGGTACCTGGACTGAAAAAACAAGTACTGACAAACAAAAAAGGATTTTCCCCGTTCCTCAAACTGCCATCGATGGAGCCTCGAACTTGCCGGGATATTTAGTTCAGAACCCGGGATATTAATTTGGATTGGTTTGGTTTTATTTTCCCAAGGGGGTTGCACAAAAAATCGTGCAGCTCCCTTTTTTTAATTTACACAAAGACTTTACCAGCGCAATTACTTCCAGGCATAGTTGGGCGCCGCACCCATTTCGAAAATCAAATTGTGGCCATTTATAATTTGTTGGTGACTGATAAATGGCCTGTTAAGCGGTACGCCGTCAAGCAATACCCTTTGAATATACTTATTTTCTTCACTGAGGTTTTTGGCAACGATCTTAATAGTCTTCGCCTTTCCGCCTGCGTTAAAATTCATAGTGAGTTCAGGAAATTGAGGGGCTCCAATGGCATATTCGCCAGAAGCAGGTGCAACGGGATAAAAGCCCATTACCCCGAAAATATACCAGGCCGCCATTTGGCCGCAGTCTTCGTTTCCGTTGATTCCGACAGGTTGGTTGCGAAAATTTTCTGTAGTGTGTTTTCTTACCAATTCCTGTGTTTTCCAGGGCTGGCCGCAATAATCATAGAGATAGATATAGTGGTGCCCGGGCTCATTATCATGGCGATAATGTTTGCCTGCAAAATTCTCGTCCAGTTTCGCCGCAAATTTTTCCTTTCCGCCCATCATATCTATCATACCCGGTGCATCATGCATGGCACCAAATGCATAGGTCCATTGGCCGCCTTCAGTAAAACCTTCCCAGCCCCCTTCCTTATTTTTTTCATCCCATTGCCTGTTTAATTTTCGGGGCAGCATAAAGCCTGAGAAAGGATCGTAGAGGTTTTTATAATTTTTACTTAGTGCCAGGAGTTGTTGATAGTCCTTGGTTTTACCCATGCCCTTCGCCATTTGTGCAACTGCATAATCATCCACCGAATATTCTATGGTTCGGGAGACGGACTCTGCAGTTTTATCTACCGGAATATAGCCCAGCTTTTTAAAATAAGTCAGGCCGGCCTGCGTTTCGTAGCCGGTCCATAAATCCCTGTCGGCATAACTCAGAATAGTATCATCAACAGGTGGCACCAGGGCATCTTTTAATAACGCTTCGTAAGCAAGATTTACATCATATCCGCGGAAGCCTTTTACGTATGCATCGGCAATTACAGGATCAGCATGTGTGCCTATCATGATATTGGTTTCCGCGGGATTGGGCCACATGGGTAACCTCCCACCCTCCTTATACATTTGCAGCATGGCGGTTATCATGGGATTAATTCGTTCGGGTTGTGTAAAGAGGAGCAATGGATGCAGCGCCCTGTACGTATCCCAAAGTGAAAAATCAGTATAAGAATTTCCGGCATGTATCTTATCATCGAAGCCACTGTAATACTTGCCATACTCACCCATTTCCCTTGGAAACTGCAGTGTGTGAAACATGGCGGTATAGAATATTGATTTCTGGTCGGCGGTGATACCGTTCACCTTAATGCGGCTTAGATTTTTTTGCCATTCGTTGCGGGTGGCCTGCACGATGCTATTGAAAGGCTTACCTGCTATTTCCATTGCCATATTTTTCCGTGCCTGTTCTATGCTGATAAACGAAGTACCAATACGGACCTCTATTTTTTCGCCCGACATTGTTTTAAAACCAATATAGGCGCCCGATCTCGTTCCATATCCTTCTGTGGCAGATGTATTTATCGTAGCACCGTCCCAGGTGCCGAAAGATGCAAATGGTTTATTAAACTGAATGACAAAATAGCCTTTGAAGTTTGGTAACGCGGGACTGATCTGTGCAGACATCCGGTCAGGATTATAACCTGTTATTTCTTTATTGGCCTGGTTCACTTTTACATAGCCCTTCAATGTCCTGATCCTTTCTTCATAGTCATTTGCCCAGTGCTTTATCTCCGGGTTTAAATTGATTCCCTGTATAATAATATGCGCCTTGTCAGAGGCAGGGAACGTGAATTGCATAATACCGCAACGGGAGGTAGAAGCCATTTCAGCTTTGACCTGCTGATTATTGGCCGCGTCCAGTAAAACGGAATAATAATATGGGGTAGAAACTTCGTTTGTATGGCTAAATTTTAATGCCCGTTCTTTTGGTAATACTTTAAGATCACCCGTCTGTGGCATCACCGAAACATAGCCATAGTCTCCCATCCAGACAGTAGGTTGGTGCGAAGCCAGGAAACCAATGATGCTGCTGTCTTCGTAAAAATAATTCATGCGGCTCATCAGGCTCTCTCCTGTTTGCGCCACAAAATTGGTCATGGCAAAGGGTGGCCCTACACTGGGCATGGTGCCACCTCCGTCCAAACCTTTAGCAAAGCCGGTAGCTGCCGTTCCGATAAGCGGGTTTACAAAATCTACTTCCTGTTTGCCCGCTGCAGGTTTTTGTGAAAAACCAGCATTAAAAATTAAAAGAAAGCATACAAATAGTGATGGAGTTTTTTTCATAGTAGCTGGTTATATTATGGAAACCGCGTTTTTCGTTTTACTGAAAAAACAAGCAAGGTTTTACTTTGAGGTCGTACGTTGAACTACAAAAACCGGTAACGTATCCGGTTTATAACGCAGCGTTTTGTTACCTTAAAAAGCATCGTGAAAACTAACGAAATAAACCCGAAGATTTACATACTAACCGCACTAAAAAAGCCACTTTTATCCGCTCATTGTTAAGAAAACGAATCCCTATCGACCATCGTTACCCACGCGTTTGAATGCCAGAATACCAGCCCTGCACGGTTTCGGCTTTTAAGATTCACAAATTGTTTCTATCATTGCAACAAATTTTAAGGCTATGCATAACGAACATGCTCAAAACGACCACGCTCAGAAAAAACCGGGTTATTTGCCCATAATAGTAATTACAGTGATCCTTGGCTTTTTAGCCTGGACTTTGCTGCACAATTTTGAAGGCAAAGGCAATATGTGGGCTGGCAATACCAGCACCAATGAAGGGCATGAAGGCCACGAACCTCATGACACCCATGACGGATCAATGGAGAAAAAAGGAACCGGGGTAATGGTTAGCCCGACTGCCCTTGGAACATTGGATACACTTACAGGTAATTTTGTGTACAATACAGGTGCTATCGAAGAATTGAGTTTACCCGATGGTGTAAAACTGAGTGTTGGTGCAAACAGCAGTGAAGCTAAATTGATCGCTTTTTTAAGCGATGCGCAGATGGCGGTTGATTCATTGGACAAAACTAAAGGATGGATCAGCCTGGATCGCCTGTATTTTGAAACCGGAAAATCGACACTAACGCCTGCTTCTCAAACCCAGTTAAAGAATATTGCCGCTATTTTAAAGGCCTACCCCAATGTGGATCTTAAGCTAGGTGGCTACACCGACAATACCGGCAGTGCAGAAGGTAACCTGAAACTGAGCGACAGCCGCGCAAAATCGGCGATGGCATCGCTGGTAGCAGCCGGAACAACCGCCAGCCGCCTGGCTGCCGAAGGTTATGGACAAGAACATCCCATTGCAGATAACGCCACTGCAGAGGGTCGTGCGCTTAACCGCAGGATCGATGTTCGTGTGACCAAGAAATAAATCACTTTCTGATATTGATCATTAAGTCAATGATCAATGAGAAACCAATTAATAATTAAAAAGCGGCCAGTGCATCTTGCACCGGCCGCTTTTTAATTATAACAAACTCTGAACCTCTAAACCTAAACTGGTTCAACACTTCTCATACTTCCAATTCCGGCCCTTGCCTTCACTGATCCATTCCACCGCGGTCGCTAGTCTTTTTATACGTGTAGGTTCTGTTTTTGCTTCTGTTATCCATTCAATATAGTCCTTCTTTTTGCTGGGGCTAAATTTTTCAAACTGTAATTTGGCGGTTTTGTTTTTGGCCAATGCGTCTTGCAGGTCTACTGGCGTATCTATTTCCTTCCCATCCGTTTTTTTAGGGCGGGGTGGCAATTTGATATTCTCATCATTGAGCCGTTTTGCTTCCTTAATAAACTGAATAATCACTTTATCCGGAGGCAGATCTTCCATGCTGGTAATACGGCCAAGGCATCCCATGGCGTCATTGCTTTTTTCCGACAAAATACCGTTGGGATCAGCAATTAAAGCCGTTTTCCAAAATCCAAATGTGCAATGCTGTTTAAATGCTGCCATACTACAGAATATACCTTTATAATCAAAACAGGCAAAGCTCCATTTGATGGTTTCATTTACTTCCGGGCATGCTTTGTGCACCAGTTTTCTAAGGTGTTTTAAAATAGGTTTTGAAAAATCGGCACTCTTTTCTATGTACGCATCAATGCGAGGATCGGGGGCTTGCATGTTGTTTTTTTCTGCAACTAAAACTATTGAAAATTTGCCGCAAAAAAGTATGCCGTAAAGTACTCAGACACAAATGCACGCCTGGCCGGATTGAAAAATTTTGTCTTAATTACGTCGCAAATCTGAAATCATACATCCGAAATCATACATCATAAATCGTATTTATCCTTTAGCTTAGTACGATGAACATTATCGACACTTTTTACCGGGCTTTTCAGCAAAAGGATTACAAAACGATGCAGCAATGCTATCATCCGGATGCCACATTTACGGATGAAGTATTTGTAAACCTGGATGCTGAACAGGTAAAAGCGATGTGGCAAATGCTCCTGTCTTCCGGCGGTGATCTGGAACTGGTGTATAAAAACGTAGAGGTATCAGGTGAAACCGCATCAGCCAATTGGATTGCGACGTATTCCTTCTCTTTAACCAAGCGAAAAGTGGTCAATAATATACAGGCACAGTTCCAGTTAAAGGATGGACTTATTTATCGCCATCGCGACCATTTCGATTTTTACAAGTGGGCAAGAATGGCTTTTGGTTTCAAGGGCGCACTCCTGGGCTGGACATCTTTTTTTAGAAACAAGATTCGTGAAGTTGTTGGCGGGAGGCTCCGGGCTTTTATGAAGGGAAAGTCCTGAGTTATGATGTATGATTTACGATAGGTAGTTTCGATCATAAGGGTTTACTGTTGCTTTTGGCATTTGCAGATTTGCATATTCGCACATTTGCAAATTATCATTTCATTTGCTGCAATATCTTCTTGCCAATTTTACCAGCTGCTTTTATCGGGCTCGTGGCACTACCAGTGAAAGAACCGCTCACTACCACCTCCCTTGTTTTTACATTTACCAGTTTTACTGTTAGCTGGTCCATATAAGTGTATTTGCCCTGGATGTCTGCAGTACCGGAGCCAAACAAAATATAATCCACCTGTAAAGAATCGGCAGCGAGATACGCCTGGTTTACATCCATTATCTCTTTTAAATACAGGTTCACTACACGAAATCCGGCTTCCTGTAAATAGGGCTGAAACGCTTCTCCCGCCGACTGACCAATGCAAAGGCAAATGGTGTCTTTCGTTGCTAATTTCCCACCCTTTTTGGTAGCTTCTATTTTGATGGGGCCGATACCTATTTTTTTTCCTTTGAGTTCCGCAGGCTTCTGTACAAAGGCCTTAGTGGTGCAGCTAAAAAGGGTGATTGAAAGAACGGCCGTGAGGAAAAGAATACGGGGCATTGTCAAGATTTATTTTATCATTTGCATATTGGCACATTTGCACATTCTTTCTAATTAAACTTCTTCTTTCTCTTCCCCCTCAAACCGCTCCGGCCGCATCTGTGGAAACAACAATACATCCTGGATACTGGGCTGGTTGGTCATCAGCATGGCCAGCCTGTCGATACCGATACCGATCCCACTGGTTGGCGGCATACCATATTCCAGCGCCCGAAGAAAATCATGGTCAATAAACATAGCTTCGTCATCGCCGCGTTCCATCAGGGCTACCTGCTCCTCAAAACGTTCCCGTTGATCGATCGGGTCGTTCAACTCACTATAGGCATTGGCCAGTTCTTTTCCATTGATCATCAACTCAAAACGCTCTACCAGCCCCGGTTTGCTACGATGCTTTTTAGTAAGCGGACTCATCTCTATGGGGTAGTCGATAATAAAAGTGGGTTGGGTATAAGTGTGCTCGCTGGTAGCCCCAAAAATCTCATCTATCAGCTTTCCTTTACCAATATTGTTGGGCACGGGGATATTTAGTTGCCTGCAAACATCGCGCAAGCCGGCTTCGTCCATCTCGCTTACATCAATACCTGTATTCTCTTTGATGCTATCGTGGATGCTGATGCGCTTAAACGGCGCTTTGAAGCTCAATACCTTATCACCTACCTGCACATCTGTTGTGCCATGCAGGGCGAGGGCAATTTTCTCAAAAAGCTGTTCCGTTATTTCCATCATCCACAAATAATCTTTGTAGGCCGTGTACCATTCCAGCACCGTAAACTCGGGGTTATGTGTCCGGTCCATGCCTTCGTTGCGGAAGTTGCGGCTGAATTCATACACCCAATCGAAACCGCCAACAATCAGGCGCTTCAGGTAGAGCTCGTTTGCTATGCGTAAATAAAAGGGAACATCCAATGCATTGTGGTGGGTGGCAAACGGCCTGGCTGCTGCACCGCCTGGAATGGCCTGAAGTACCGGCGTATCCACTTCCAGCGCCCCCTGGGAATTTAAAAATTCACGGATCGTATTGATCATGATGGTCCGTTGCAAAAAGGTCTTTTTTACCTCGGGATTAATGATCAGGTCAGCATACCGCTGGCGGTATTTAAATTCAGGGTCGGTAACAGCATCAAAGGTTTGGCCATCCACCTCTCTTACCACTGGCAATGGTTTCAATGATTTTGTAAGAAACACGAGTTCCTGCACATGCACCGAAGTTTCCCCCGTTTTGGTGGTAAATACATAACCTTTCACACCAATAATATCACCCAGGTCGGTCAGTTTTTTCCAAACCTGGTCGTAAAGGGTTTTGTCTTCACCCGGGCAGATCTCGTCTTTTTTTACATAAAGTTGTATACGGCCGCTGCTGTCCTGCAATACGGCGAACGACGCCTTTCCCATATCCCTGATGCTCATAATGCGCCCTGCAAGGCATACTTCGGCAAAATCTGCCTTATTTTCTGCTTCCTTATAATTTGCTTTAATGGTCGCGGCAAGAATATTAACCGGGTACAGTGGCGCCGGGTAGGGATCGATGCCGAGGCTTTGTAATGTGGCCAATTTTTCCCTGCGTATAATTTCCTGTTCGCTCAAATGCTGACTCATGTATGACTGCTTTTTTAATGATGGCGGCAAAGATAGCTGGATGAAGGATAAGGTGATGGCAGAACAAACGGTGTCGTTTTTTGTTAAGATTGTGTAAAGGCTGGCTTTTAAAGCCGAAAGTTGAACCCATATGTACCAATCTTTGTTTAAAATATCTATACCGATTTAGTAGAGTAAGCCCATTTTTAAAACTGATTTTGCTATCTTCACAATCTTGAAAAAAATTATACCCATACTCTTATTGTTGGTTATTAGTATCAACCATCTCAATATTATTGATGCGGTATTGCATTACAGCGCCTGTTGCCAGGCGGCAAAAGACAATAATCATCAGAAGGATTTTCCTGCTGATGAAGAGACTGAAAAAGGAGGCGCCGCAAAAGAAAAGGGGGAAGAACAGGAAAAATACTACGCAGGCCACAATTACCTGCTTACCAATAAGTTTCAGCTATCAGCAAATGCCAGGTTTATTTGCTACAGCACCACATTGAATAAACATCCGTACCAGGATGATGACATACAGCCTCCCAAAGCTGTTTAGGTAATTCTATATCAAACATTTTTATAGCTAACACCCGCGTTTTAGCATCAGGTTATATCGCAGTCAAACGCCGGTATTTTATCTGACGGTGGGGATTTTTAGCGATCAGGTGTCCTGGTATAGAAGCCTTCCGGAAAGCAAACAAACTTTGTATTCTTTGTTGCCTTCCCTCCAAACGATCAATGGACCATGCCCTACCGCGGCGTCCATTTTTAAAATCATTTTATTATTCTTCAACTTCAATTTTTTGCCCTATGGGCAAACCATCAACTATCAGCTATGATTTTCAGCACTAAAAACTTTAAGACCGATCTGCCTTCGGGGCTCGTGGTTTTCCTTGTGGCACTACCGCTTTGCCTGGGTATTGCATTAGCCTCCGGTGCACCTTTTTTTAGTGGCATTATTTCAGGTATCGTAGGTGGTATTGTCATTGGCTCCCTCAGTACGTCTCAGTTAAGCGTAAGTGGCCCCGCTGCAGGTTTGGCTGCACTTGTATTGGGCGCAATAACGGCCATCGGCGATTACCAATTGTTTTTATGCGCCGTGTTGATTGCAGGTATACTGCAGATGCTGATGGGTATTGCCAAATTAGGTGGCATTGCCAACTATATTCCTTCTAGTGTGATAAAGGGAATGCTGACCAGCATTGGCATACTGATTATAGCCAAGCAAATACCACACGCTTTTGGATACGATAAAGATGAAAAAGGCAATCTCACTGAACTTTTTCCCTTTGGACATGAAAACATGCATGAGTTACTTCAACCTTTACATCATATAGAAGTTGGCGTGACCTTGATTTGTATTATCGCGATTGCCATAATGCTTATTTGGGAAAGACCTGCCATTAAAAAACGAATGCCATTCGTTCCAGGGGCATTGGTAGCTGTGATAGCAGCCATTCTGATCAATCAATTATGGATAAGTACCGGCAGCAAGTTGGCGATCGAAACGGAGCACCTGGTACAAATAAAGGCAGCTTCTTCCGCATCTGAATTTTTAGGCTTTTTTACCTTCCCCAATTTTTCAGGTTTCCTCGATGGAAAAATCATAGTGTATGGTATCGCCATCGCCATAATTGCATCTCTGGAAACGCTACTGAGTATTGAAGCGATCGACAACCTGGATCCTGAAAGACGTGTAACCAATACCAATAAGGAACTGTTAGCCCAGGGAATCGGAAATTCCATTGCAGGCCTGATTGGCGGGCTACCCATAACCAGTGTTATTGTACGCAGCAGCGCCAACGTAAATGCAGGGGCAAAAAGTAAACTCTCCGCTGTTTTCCACGGTTTACTGTTACTGATTTCTGTGATGTTTATACCAACGCTGTTGAACAAAGTACCACTGGCTGCACTGGCTGCTATTCTACTTCTGACAGGTTATAAACTGGCCAAACCCTCAGTATTTAAACAAGCCCTGAAAAATGGCAAATACCAATACATTCCATTCTTTGTAACGGTGGCTTTTATTCTCGCCATCGACTTGTTTGGTGTATTTCCGGCAGTAGCCGGCAAAGGCTTGCTGATAGGTGTTATAGCTGGCATCATTGCGGCATTTGGGGCCATCCTGCATGGTAATTTAAAGAACTCCTACTTCTTTCACAAGGATAAGCACAAGGAAGGTGACATTATCAAGATCAGGCTTTCTGAAGAACTTTCGTTCCTCAACAAAGCCTCCATCAGGCAAACACTGGACCATTTACCAGCCAACGCTACAGTGGTGATAGATGCCTCTTTAACCGAGTATATCGATTTTGATGTACTGGAATTGATCAAAGAATTCAGAGACATCAAAGCACCCTTGAAACACATTAACCTGAAGCTGGAAGGCTTTAAGGACAGATACCAAATTGAAAACGTTTCTAATGTACAATCAGTGCATTAGTATAAAACCTACAACCATGGACAAATCATATCAAAAACTAATTAAAGGCAATCAAATTTTTGCCGACACAAAACTTTTCCAGGACCCAAATTACTTCACTAAATTGTCTGCGGGTCAAAGGCCGGATTATCTGTGGATAGGCTGTAGCGACAGCAGGGTTCCGGCTAATGAAATAACCAATACACAAAGCGGTGAAATATTTGTACACCGCAATATTGCCAACCTGGTAATACATACGGACACCAACCTGCTCAGCGTATTGGAATATGCAGTTAAGTATATCAAAGTGAAGCATATCATCGTATGTGGCCACTATGGTTGCGGTGGGGTGATGGCTGCAATGAGTAATACCCATCATGGCTATGTGGACAATTGGCTTCGTAACATAAAAGACACGTATCATAAAAACGAAGCGGAACTGGGAGCTATTGCTGATATGGTGGAAAGAGGCAATCGTTTAAGCGAATTGAGTGTGGTGGAGCAAGTTCGCAACCTGGCCAAAACAAATATTGTACAGGAGGCATGGGCAGAAAGGGATTTACATTTACATGGATGGGTGTATGGTCTCACCAATGGCATTATCAAAGACCTTGCTGTGATTCATAACAACAAGGAAGACATCAATGATATTTACCGGTTCAAAATAGAGAAATCTGTCCCGGAGCCCGTTACTGCCAATGAGCCGTTGCAACCTCTGAATGGCATTGCTCCCAAGCCCAAAAATCAAAAGGTAGGCAAAGAAGCCTGATCTTAAGATGATAATAGCCACATGAAAACAGAAACCACCGTATTTGATGAGCACCATGTACTGCACGAACTAAAGCACTATCTTCCAAGCCAGCAGGCACTAAAGGACTTTATCCATCATAATTCTTTGCATGCTTTTCAGCATATGAAGTTTTATGATGCCATTTTTAAAGCCTCAAAAATGTTTGGCTTCCAGGTTAGTTTACAATTGGGTGAATTCAGGCAGATGTATGCAAACGGAAGGATACGGGAAGATGTGTTGGAAATGGTGATCACAAAAAAAAAGGGTGGTGTCGCAGCTGCAGAATGGAAACAAAAACTAATTCACAAAGAATACGAAACGATCAACGACCCACGTATTGGGCAATTGCGCCGGCGCTGGAAACAAAGCCATGCCATTGATATCGATAACCTGGTGCATCCATTATTGTTTCGTATTCTCTGTAGTTTTTTAGACCAGGGCATTGCGCTGGACAACTTTCCAGTAGTTAAAAAATCTTTTTTAGAAAGTGTAAAAGACCTGGAACAAAATAGCTTTGCCAGCTTTTTTAAGACCAAAAAAGTAAGACGCCTCTTCTTAAATGGCGATTATTCCATTGAGAGCTTATTGCAAGCTATTGTAGGTAAATCCGAATATTTTGAACAGTATCTATTTGATCAGCAATTTGCACACCATGGGTGGAGTGGCTTTGTTTCTGCTGTAGAAGATAACCCGCAAACCTTGCTGGACCCAAAAAAAATCTCGCTTGGAGAATTGGTTGTCTTTGAATTATTGCTGGAACTGGACACATTGAATCATCAGTTGGGAAATAACTGGCAACCGCTTGCAACCCATTTAACTGCCCCACCCCTGCACTTGTTTGAAGACATAGCAAAAACAGAATTGGCAGAAGCCATAGAACTCTGGCAGGACGCTTTTGAATGGAGTTACTATGATTCGGTGCTGGCGGGAATACAGTTGTCGAACAAAAAGAATACTGATGCTATCCCTTCTTTCCAGGCTATCTTCTGTATAGACGAACGGGAGTGCTCTATCCGCCGGCATATAGAATCCACCGATACGCAATGCGAAACATTTGGCGCCCCGGGGTTCTTTGGGGTGGAATTTTTCTTTCAGCAGGAGGGCAGTAAATTTTACGATAAGCTTTGCCCGGCACCGGTAACTCCCCAGTTTTTGATTAAAGAATTTGAAGCGGCCGGGGAACGAAAAAACGAATGGCTCTATACCAAACATACGCATAGCTTTTTTGGCGGGTATTTGCTAAGTATAACATTTGGCTTTTGGGCGCTGCTCAAAAAAGCACAGCTTTTGTTCAGGCCAAAAATGAGCCCTGCTATCTCCAATGCTTACAGTCATATGACTAAATCATCCAATCTTACCATCGAAAATAAAAACGAAGGTGATAAAGAAAATGGATTGCAGGTAGGATATACTTTGGATCAAATGACGGTAAGGGCTGAGGGATTTTTAAAGGGGATTGGCCTGCTAAAAACTTTTGCACCCATCGTTTATGTGGTGGCTCATGGAAGCAGCAGTGCTAACAACCCGCATCATGGCGCACACGATTGTGGTGCCTGCAGCGGTCGCCCCGGCGCCACCAATGCCAGGGTGATGGCCTATATTCTAAACCATCCAAAAGTCAGGGAAAAACTGGCAGAAAAAAATATTGTAATACCCGTGCAAACACAATTTGTGGGCGCTATGCACGATACGGCCGCTGACATGATCGGCTATTATGATGAACACCTGTTAAATGAAGCCAACACTGCACAGCATACCATTGACAAGGCAAATTTTGAAAAAGCGCTGAACCTGAATGCGAAAGAACGCAGCAGGAGGTTTGCTTCAATCAATACCAAAAAGCATTTGGAGCATGTACGAAAAGAAATTTTCGATCGCTCGGTGTCATTATTCGAACCGAGACCTGAACTGGGGCATGGCACCAATACGCTTTGTGTAGTAGGGCGAAGGAATATAACCAAAGGCTTGTTTTTAGACAGAAGGGCTTTCTTAAATTCCTATAACTATCAAACCGATCCGGAAGGTGCGGTATTGACCAATGTAATGAAACCGATTGGATTGGTTTGCGGCGGTATTAACCTGGAATATTATTTTTCAAGGGTGGACAATATTAAAATGGGAGCAGGGACCAAACTACCTCATAATGTAATGGGCTTGTTTGGTGTGGCCAACAGCAGTGATGGGGATTTACGTCCCGGCCTGCCCTGGCAAATGATAGAAGTACATGATCCTGTAAGATTATTGGTGATAGTAGAACACAGGCCGGAAATTGTTCTGAAAGCCATTCAATCTTCACCAGAAGTATTTGAATGGTACAATAATGAGTGGGTGCATATCGTGGCACTTCACCCTGAAGAGCAGTGTTTTTATTATTTTAAAAATGGCGTGTTTGGGAAATACCAACCTCTTACAAAAGAGATAGGAAGTATAAAAAACATGGTGGAGTTTATAGAAGCTGCAAAAGAAATGGAGACCAACCATATTGCAGATGCCACAAAAGAAAACCTTCCTGTTTACTTGCTAAATTAAGATCTTGATGTACCAGCTTCTACCGCTATTTATATTCGTTCCACTGTTAGCCTGTTTTGCCACCCTGTTCTTTTTAAACAGAAAAGAGAAAATAATCACCCTGATTGTCCAGGCCACCACTGGCTTTTATCTTTTGGGTGCCCTGGCTTTTGCTGTTCTTTGGTTGGCTGGAGGTTATACGCCCGTAAGCCATAAACTTGTTACATTGTATAAAACCGAAGGGTTCGAATTTGTTATACAATTTTACTACGACCATATCACGGCTACCTATAGCGTGGTTGGTTCATTCATCTTCTTTTTAGTGGCGGGGTTCAGTAAGTTTTACATGCACCGCGACGAAGGCTTCAAACGTTATTTCAATACCCTGCTCTTTTTTATGACCGGTTATAACGTCATCGTTTTCTCCGGAAATTTTGAAACTTTGTTCGTGGGTTGGGAAATGATAGGCTTGTCGTCCTTTTTATTGATTGCCTTTTACCGCAACAGGTATCTGCCAGTAAAGAACGCCTTCAAAGTGCTATCCATATACCGGCTCAGTGATATTGCATTGATATTATCGATGTGGATGCTGCACCATTTAACCCACCAGAATATCAGTTTTACACAACTGGGTGAAGCAAAACAAATGGCTCTAACCGATCAGCACACGGGCATGGCATTATTTGTTGCCTGTATGTTCGTGCTGGCAGCGGTTGCCAAATCGGCCCAGGTACCTTTTACCACCTGGTTGCCGCGTGCAATGGAAGGCCCCACCACAAGCAGTGCTATTTTTTACGGTTCTTTGTCGGTGCACGTTGGTGTGTTTGTTTTACTGCGCACCTACCCGTTCTGGCAGGATGTGCTTTGGGTGAAAATTGTGATCATTGCTGTTGGAGGGATAACGGGAATTATTGCCACCCTCATTGCAAGGGTTCAGCCTACCGTAAAAACACAGATTGCCTATGCTTCTGCCGCACAGATAGGCATCATATTTATAGAAGTGGCATTGGGCCTGCATTGGCTGGCACTCATACACTTCGCTGGTAATGCTTTTTTAAGAACCTATCAATTGCTGGTATCGCCGTCTGTGTTAAACTACCTGATACATCACCAATATTTCCATTACACACCCAATGCATCCACTGCCCATAAGAAAATCAGTAATAGCCTGTACACACTCAGTATTAAGGAGTGGAACTTTGATGGCTTTTTATATACCTGTTTTTGGATGCCCTTTAAATGGGTTGGAAGGCAACTGGAGTTCTTAAAACATCTTGCCGTAAGAATAATATTTGGGGGGTTGGCAATAGCAGCCTGTTTCGTTGTAAGCCAAAAGGAAAATATACCTGCTTCGCTGCTTGCTTTCTTGCCTGTTGCGTTCCTGGGCATCGCACTACTGCTTATTTTATTTTCATTTGCAACCAGGAAATCCGCACAAACTTCATGGTGGTATTTGTTAGTGGCCCATGCATTTATCATTTGTGGCATTACCATAAATATGGAACATACTAACTGGGACCAGGTGTTGATGTATGGCAGCGGGGTTGTTGTTGCATACATCGCCGGCTTTATTTGTTTGCAAAAGATCCATGCAATTGATAAAGACATCAACCTGGATCGGTATCATGGCTATGTGTATGAGCAAAAAGCTACCACCTTTGTTTTTTTATTATCTGCGTTAGGTTTGATAGGCTTCCCCGTAACTGCAGCATTTATTGGCATTGATGTTTTCTTCACGCATATACATGCTAATCAAATCGCATTGATAACATTGATTTCTCTGTGCTTCTTGTTTGTGGAATTGGCAGCGATCAGAATTTACTGCCGTATATTTTTAGGGTTGCACAAAAAACTGGATCACCCGGTAGCGTTCAGAAGTACTTAAGAAAACTACATACATTAAGAAGCCCCCTGCAATGCATATTTACAGGGGGCTTTTTATTTATTGGGCAAATGAAGCGTCAGATGTTTAAACCACCGCAGGCGCTGATCACCTGGCCTGTAAGATAGCTGCCCATATCGCTTGCCAGGAACAGTGCTACATTGGCCATGTCTTCGGTAGTACCAAACCGTCCCAGGGGAATATCAGCCTTATACTTCTCAGCACCTTCGCCGTCTTTTAAATAACTGGTCATGTCAGTTTCTACAAATCCCGGGGCAATTGCGTTGCACCGGATATTGCGGCTGCCCAGTTCTTTAGCTACGCTTTTTGTAAAACCAAGCACCCCTGCCTTTGATGCCGCATAGCTGCTCTGTCCGGCATTGCCCATTTCGCCTATCACACTACTCATGTTAATGATGCTGCCGCTACGGGCCTTCATCATGGGTCGTATTACCTGTTTGGTCATATAAAACACACTGTTCAGGTTCACCTGCATTACATCCTGCCATTGTTCAGGGGTCAGGCGTAGCAACAGGTTGTCTTTGCTGATACCGGCATTGTTGACACAGATGTCGATGGCTCCAAATTCTTTAAGTACATCGGTCACAAAAGCTTCGCAGGCTGCAAAATCGCCGGCATTACTTTGGTAAGCCTTAGCTTTTACCCCGAGGGCAGTTAATTTTTCTTCGAGGGCTTTGGCCCTTTCTGCACTGCCATCGCTGATATACGTGAAAGCAATATTGGCACCATGTTCTGCAAACTTAATGGCAATGCCTTCGCCTATGCCGCGGGCTGCACCGGTTATGATAGCCGTTTTATTTTCAAGGAGTTTCATGAATAAAAGGTTGTTGTTTTTTAGTGTAGTTCAAATGTAATTGAAAAGTTTTTTTAAGCTTGCGGCAAAACTGCTGTTCTGGCCACTTTAATCTACCAGGGCGACTAAAATCGCAGATAGCATGTGTTTCGGACATTCTCATTCAGCCAAAAAACTACTGATACTTCCTACCCACTTATCATGTTCCTTTTTACAAAAGCTTTCATGAGCAGCATTTTCGTACACCACAAATTTCTTTTGTGTAGCGCCAAGGTTGGCAAAAATAGTCTCCTCTTCTTCTTTGCTTACCCGTGGGTCGTTGGCACCCCATTGCAACAATACCGGGCAGGTAATTTTTTTGGCAAATTCAGTGGGCTGGTGGTTGAAAGCCCATTCGCCATTCAGTATGCCACCCCAAAAAGTCAAAAAAGGAGCAAAGGCTTGTGGTAAATGTTTAATCCGGGTAAACCCTTTCACGGCACTGTACAAACTGCCAAAGGGCATTTCTAAAATCACTTTTGACGGATGCAGGTTATAGGTAGCCACCGCCTTGGTAATGGTAGCTGCACCCATCGAAACACCATAAAGAACCGGATCCTGCTTGGTCTTGTCTTTTATATAATCATAAGCCATTCTTACATCTTCTGCTTCTTTTATACCCACTGTGCTTTGTTCGCCTTCGCTGCCGCCGTGGGCTCTAAAATCCATCATAAAAACACAGTAACCCAATTCAAGAAATTCATAAGCCTCTTTCAGTATTGCAGACTTACAAGACCCCTGACCATGAAACATGATAACGGTCCCATGATAACTGAAAACTTTAGAATAGTCGGTGGTGTCGAAAGGTATAGGCGTTCGGTGGAGGCTTACTGGAAATTTTGTAGAAATCATACTCCATGCCTCCAATTTCAAGCCATCCCTGTTTTTCAAAATCACTTTTTCAAAAGGCACGGAAGGCACAGAATCGTTCAACCGTTTGGGTGTCTTCTGGCCAAAGACAATGTTACCTATAGTGGTGAAGAAGCCCTTTGGCTGTGGCTTTCGCAGTTCAGGATCGTCGTAATAGTGTGTAAATTTCCAGGCATTGAAGGCCATTACCATATTGAAAAACAAGAACAGCCCGAGAAGGAATCGGGCTGTTCTGCGAAGCCATTTTTTGGCCGGCGTAGCAATCATTTTGAATTGTATTTGTGTTAGTTCATCACACTATTTCCAAAGTACCTATGCAACACCTCCGGCAATTGTATTCCTTCCGCTGTTTGATAATTCTCCAGCAAAGAAGCCACTATCCGCGGCAGCGCCAAAGACGAACCGTTCAGGCTATGACACAATTGTGTTTTGCTACCCTCGGTTTTAAACCTGCATTTGAGGCGGTTGGTCTGGAAGCTTTCAAAATTGCTGACGCTGCTTACTTCCAGCCAGCGTTTTTGGGCGGTGCTCCACACTTCAAAGTCGTAGGTAATGGCGCTGGCAAAACCCATATCGCCACCGCACAAGCGAAGGATACGATAGGGCAGCCCTAACAGGTTCAGCAGCCTTTCCACGTGTAATACCATATCGTCTAATGCTGCATAACTTTTTTCAGGATGCACAATCTGGATGATCTCTACCTTCTCAAACTGGTGCAGGCGGTTCAGGCCGCGAACATCTTTTCCATAACTGCCCGCTTCACGCCGAAAGCAGGGGCTATAGGCAGTCATCTTTATGGGCAATTCTTCTTCCTTCAATACCACATCGCGGTACACATTGGTTACCGGCACTTCGGCCGTAGGAATCAGGTAAAAATTGTCTACAGTGGCATGATACATCTGTCCTTCCTTGTCGGGCAACTGGCCGGTGGCAAAGGCACTGTCTTCGTTTACCATAAAGGGCGGCAGGTATTCGGTATAACCGGCTTCTGTATTAAAATCAAGAAAAAACTGTATCAATGACCGTTGCAGTTTTGCTCCTTTACCAATATACACCGGGAAACCACTCCCCGTAATTTTAGTACCAAGTTCAAAATCCACTAGATTGTATTGCTTGCAGAGTTCCCAGTGCGGCACTGCGCTTTCGTGTAGTTCGGGGATCATACCGCCGCTTCTTACGACTTCATTATCTTCCGGTGTTTTGCCGGCCGGCACCTGCATGCCGGGTGTATTGGGTAATAAAACTAATTTCTCAAACTGTTCCTTTTCCAGTTGTTTCAACGCTTCTTCAGACGATACAATGGCAGCTTTCAGTTCACTCACTTCGGCCTTGCGCTTTTCGGCTTCTTCCTTATTGCCGCTCCGCATTAGTTCGCCGATGGCTTTGCTGGCTTCGTTTTGTTTGGCCTTGTTTTCTTCCATGGCAAACATCAGCTTGCGGCGTTGTTCATCCAGCGCCACAATTTCATCCACGAGCTGCAGTTCTTTAAAATTCTTCACCGCCAGCCGTTCTTTTACCCAGGCCGCATTTTCCCGTATCGTTTGTATCTGTATCATCCAATTTATTTTTTATTGCGGCAAATATAAAAGTTTCACCTGCGGTGGATGGCTATTTTTGCAACGTATGACCGACCCTACTTTAGATTTACAGCACCGGTGGTGGAACCTGGAAGCCCAACTGGTGGAACGTTTTGACAAAAAACCCGACCTGGATGCTATCCTCTACCTTATTGGCCTGCAGGAACTGCAGATGTTTGCCGAGAAAATTACCAAAGAACAAAAGCAGGATCTGATGCATGTGGCTGTCTGCACTGTATTATCACCCAGTGGCTACTATGCATTGGAGGGAAAAGACGAAGATGGATGGCCGCATTTCAAACAACTGAAACCTTTACCTTCGCTATCTTTAAAAGAGCAGGAAGACTTTTTAAAAGATCATGTTCTTTTGTATTTCGATCAACAAAACCATCCAGATTTATGAGGTCATTGCGATTAGCTTCATGTACATTGTTTGCCATTGCCTTAACGGGTATTCTTTCCGTAGATATTATGGCCCAGCCCACGAAAAAACCTATTAAAAAACCTGTTGTAAAATCTGCACCTGCAAAACCGGTTGCCCCAAAGAAAATACCCGGCACACGGGTATTGGTGATGACCGATAGCGGCAATATGGTGATCCGCCTGTACGACAGCACGCCACTACACAGGGATAATTTTATTGCCAAAGTGAATGAAGGATTTTATGATAGCCTGATGTTTCACAGGGTGATCAGGGGATTTATGATACAAGGTGGCGACCCTAACAGCAAAAATGCTAAACCCGGCGAAATGCTCGGTATGGGTTCCGCACCAGGCGATCGTATCCCCGCTGAATTCAGACCTTATCTTTTTCATAAAAAAGGCGTGCTCGCCGCTGCACGGGATGGCAATCCCGAAAAGGCCAGCAGTAATTGCCAGTTTTATATCGTGCAGGGCAAAAAATATACCGACCCGGAATTGGGAATGTATGGCATGCCTGCCGACCAGAAGCTAGTATATAAAACTTTAGGCGGCACACCCATGCTGGATCAGGGGTATACTGTTTATGGTGAAGTTGAAATTGGCTTAAACGTAATTGATAAAATAGCTGGTGTACCTACAAGTGGGCCGCCAACTGATCGTCCAAATAACGATGTCAGGATGAAGATGAAGGTTTTATCTGATGAAGAATTTAATGTTCTTTGGAAAAAAGAATTAAACAATATTAAAAAGCCTGTCGTAAAAAAAATGCCGCCGAAAGTTTTAAAAAAGAAAACTTCATAAACTGCTTTCCGGTTAACATCTTCCCATTACTTTTATCTCAATAAAAACAAAATAAACTTCCATGACTTTTCCTGAGAATCTCCGCTATACAAAAGACCACGAATGGGTTTCAATCGAGGGTAATATTGCCACAATTGGCATTACAGATTTTGCCCAACGTGAACTTGGTGACATTGTTTATGTGGATATCGATACTATCGGAAAAAACCTTGAAGCCGAGGCCGTATTTGGTACCGTTGAAGCGGTAAAAACCGTAAGTGATTTATTCCTGCCGGTGGCAGCAAAAATTCTGGAATTAAATCCAGCCCTGGCTAACCAGCCAGAACTTGTAAATACTGACCCATACGGCGAAGGCTGGATGGTGAAAGTAGAAGTAGCCGATCCGGCAGACGTGGAAGCATTGATGGATGCCGCGGCTTATACTGCATCTGTTGCCTAAAAGTGCATTCCAATGAACATTACAGGTTAAAATTTGTAGTCTTTGTCCTGATTTTTAACGATCACCTATACCAATTTTGCCCGAAACATTAAAATATAGCGAACAGGATCTGGTTGCTCTGCTTAAGCAGCGGAGCAACCAGGCATTTTCGTATTTGTACGACAATTATAGCGGGGCCTTATTTGCAGTAATCTTAAATATTGTTCCCGACCGCGATCTCGCATCTGATGTATTGCAGGAGGTGTATGTGAATATTTTCAGAAAGATAGACAGCTACGACGAAACAAAAAGCCGGATTTACACCTGGATGTTAAATATTGCCCGGAACGAAGCGATAGACACCGTAAGAAGTAAGGGTTATAGAAATAGCCAACAAAACCGGGAAGTAACAGAAGCCGTATATGAAAGTGCCGGAAGCGTCAATCAGAACATCGACAAGATCGGTTTACGCAAACTCCTCGAAAACATTAAACCGGAATACCAGGAACTAATAGACTTATCTTATTTCAAGGGACTGACACAGGATGAGATTTCAAAAATGCAGGGAATACCGTTGGGTACTGTAAAAACAAGACTCAGGGCGGCTTTAAGCCAGCTCAGGGGCTTGATCGGGAATGCAGCGGTATTGGCTGTTTATATCTATTTGATGGATATATTGGACGGACGGTAAAGCACTAAAACGGTGAAAAAAGAAAGCGCAATTTAAAAAGTGGATATACAAGCATACATATCAAGTGGGGCGATCGAGAGCTATGTTCTCGGTCTTTCTTCGGCTGCTGAAATGCAGGAGCTGGAAACACTTGCTCTTGAGCACGCCGGGTTGAGGCAGGCTATCACAGCTTTTGAAGAGGCTTTGGAAGCTCAGGCCCTTGCCAACGCGGTAGCGCCGCCGCCGGCTTTAAAACAGCAGGTAATGGATGCGCTGGCAAGAGAAGGTATGAAATCCACTGACTCAAGGTTGATCGTAGTGCCAACAAATACAAGCGAATCCCAGCAGGCCAAGGTTGTTTCCCTGACAGCTGCACCAAAAGGGATCAAATGGTTGCGTGGCGCTATCGCTGCTTCTATTATCCTTTTGCTGGGCAGTGCTATTTTAAATTTTTATTTCTACGGCCAGTATAAAAAAATCAGCGGCCAATACACGGAATTGATGACAAAAAATAGTTCCGTAATGGCCAAAAACGAAATATTACAGGCCAGCTATGATATGTTGAAAGACACATCCATGATGCGGGTACAAATGAACGCCTCTTCGCCGGCTACGGCTGGTTCTGTTGCAACTGTACTGTGGGATAAAAGAACCCAGGATGTTTACCTGATGGTAAACAATTTGCCACAGCATGATGCAAGTAAGCAGTATCAATTGTGGGCGATTGTTGATGGAAAGCCGGTGGATGCAGGAATGCTGGATATAAATAATAAAGATGGCTTGCTACACATGAAAAACATTAAAGGCAATGTTCAGGCTTTTGCCATCACTCTGGAAAAAAAGGGTGGAAGCCCCACACCAACTATGGAACAAATGTATGTGGTGGGTAACGTGTAAACAAGCCAGTAAAGGTTAAATTACCAAATAATCATTACACCCATAAAAGCCCCGGACGATCCGGGGCTTTTTTCGTAAATGGGTACTTTCATCTGGCCGCCCTGCTTTCTTTTGGAAGTCCATTTTCCCTTCATTAAAACACCGCCAAAAACGAAAACCCTTTTAACAGAACTGGCTGCTTATCGTGCCGTATGGTTACCTGGAAATTCTATATTATTTTAACCAGGCCATCCAGACTTTTTTTGCGCAATTTCGATAAATACATTCACAAAATTATTAACATTATTTTTTGAAAGCATTGCCAATACTGATCTTCAGCCTGGCTGATTTTACATTATAAAAAAAGTTTCTTTTTTTTGAACCATCTTTTAGCCGACTGCGTAACTGATGGTATACAACAAATTAACTAAAAACAAAAGTTATGAAACTAACATTCAAGCCATTAAAATGGATCGTTGCTGCGTCATTATTTATTGCTGCAGCCAACGTTAATGCCCAAGGTACGGTAATGGTAGGTGGCGCCGCAATGTACCCTACAAAAGACATCGTGGACAATGCCGTAAACAGTAAAGACCATACGACTTTAGTGGCAGCTGTAAAGGCAGCAGGCCTGGTAGAAACGTTGAAGAGTGATGGTCCTTTCACTGTGTTTGCACCAACGAATGCAGCATTTGACAAATTACCAAAAGGCACCGTTGAAGGCTTACTGAAACCTGAAGCAAAGGGTAATTTAACCGCCGTACTCACTTACCATGTCGTAGCAGGGCGCATAGATTCCAAATCGTTGTTGAAAATGATCAAAGAAAATGGTGGATCCTATACTGTAAAAACGGTTCAGGGTGGCGAACTCACCTTTATGAAGAAAGGCAAAAACATTGTGATGACCGATCAAAATGGTGGTATGGCAAAAGTTACAATTGCAGACGTTTTCCAAAAGAATGGTGTGATCCATGTGATAGATAGCGTTATTCTTCCAAAAATGTAAGGGCTAAGATTTAATTGCAAATAAAAGCGTAAGCTGTCTCAAGGAAAATGAGGCAGCTTTCTTTTTGTTGAGATGGCTGAACGCTAAAGATCTCAATTCAATAAACCCGGCAGTCTGCCAATTTGTACTTAATTTGACCGTTGACAGGTCAAAATTTGTATTGGACTGGTCTTATTTGCCATAAAAAACAATATGGTAACGCCCTGATGCAAAAATTGGTTTTAACGGTGGGGCAAACATTAAAAATCAAGAAAACCTTACTGAAGGTGCTGGTAAATACGGGTTAACTGATATCCCATAAAAAACCTCCGCGTTTTCTGCGAAGGTCTTTTGCCATAGGAAGGCTTCAATGGTTAACGGCTCTTTATGGAAACATTGGATAAAGCGATATCTAAACCAGTTGCAAAAACCACCTCAAATTTGAAGTGAAGGACCCTGTAGCAGTATTTTGGTTTTTCATAGATTTTTAACCGGATTGATAGACGGGCTAAGAGTTTGTACCGGCAACCAGTCGGTACTTTATCCTGCCATTTTGAATATCAAGGATTGTAAATTTTGTTCTTGAAAGAACATTTACCCGGACATTTTTTTTATTACTTACCACAGGGTCCTGTGTGTTGTTTTCCCTAAACCTGATATGAAATTACATTTTGAGCATGTGCAAGCCTAATCGTTATATGCAGGTCGCATTTTTGCGTTGGCGCAATGTGCGGATTGGGACAGACCGCCGCTCCCTATTCGTGATTTTCAATAAATTCTGAGATTTATTTCCGGAGATTTGCATATTTTGCAAAACAAAGAATTTGCATTATTGTATTGTGCAAAAAATAGTACTTATGGCGGAATCACCGGAAGAATTACAACGACAATTATTTGAACGGATCAAGATGCAATTGCCGGCTAATATTGCCCTGCCGGCAGAGTTGGCATCCATGCTGGAAGTGAGTGTGGACAGTGCTTACAGGCGCATCAGTGGTAAAACATTGCTAAATCTCAGTGAGCTTCGGGATGTCTGTAAAAAGTTTGGTTTAAGCCTCGATCAGCTGTTCCAGCTCGGTGAGGAATCTTACTTGTTTCGTGGCCGCGCCATGGACTACCGGCATTTTGAGTTTGTGGAATACCTGCAAAACTCCACCGAGTACCTTAAGATGCTCAACAATGCGCCTGAAAAGATCCTGTATTATACCAATCGCGACATTCCGATCTTCTACCATTTCGGGTATCCTGCGCTTTCGCTGTTCAAGCACCATTTCTGGATGCGTTCTATTTTTCAAAGCCCGGATTTTATGACCACCCGTTTTAAGGTGAGCGATACCAACGAGCACCTGCTCCAGGTAGGTAAAACTCTTTTTACCGAGTACGCCAAAGTGCCCGGTGTGGAGATATGGAATGTGGACTGCATCAACAGCACCCTGATGCAGGTGGAGTATTACCGGGAAACCAAAATATTCAGCGCTGAAAGCGATGTGGAAGCGGTGTACAACGATATAGAGCAACTACTCGACCATATAGAAAAACAGGCTGCCATGGCCGTGAAACTGTCTGTGGATGGCAAAGTATTAAACCCCAATGCGCATTACCAGATGTTCAAGAACGAATTCCTGCTGGGCGACAATACACTTTATGGCAAGGCCGGCACCATGGAATCGGCCTTTGTAAACCATAACGTACTCAATTATATTTCCACCAGCGATCCCCGGTTCTGCGAGTACACCCTTCAAACCATGAAAAACCTGATCAGCAGATCTACCCTTATCAGCGGTGTCAGCGAAAAGGAAAGGAGCAAATTCTTTTATGAACTCAGGTCAAGATTGGAGCATAGCAGAAATAAAATAATATAAGGCGTTGGACGAAGAATAGCATCAGCGTCCTTGCTTCTTGTGCCTTTGCCTGCTATACGCCGCCTAAACATGGAGCTGACGGGAGTAGATGTGGAACTCAAGACACTTTTAATACCCAGTTTCGTGCACCAAGTGCTTATCTTTTCTATTTTTTAATGCCCGATGCAAGCGTCTAGCCCTTAATACTCCTTATGAAATTTTTACCGGCTATTACCTGGTTCATTATAACCTTTATATTACTTACACTTCCAGGGTCTGCTTTTCCCAAACAAAGCTGGCTGGATAATATACAATTCGACAAAATCGTGCACATTGCACTGTTCGCAATCCTGGTGACGCTATTTTTTAAGCCTTTCATTAAGGCCCACACTTCCAATTTCAAAAAGAAAACGCAATTGATACAAATAGCTGGATTGGCATTTGTCTATGGAATACTGATGGAGTTTGTTCAAAAAATCTGGATTCCCAACCGGAGTTTTGATTTTTTTGATATTGTGGCGGATGGACTAGGCAGCTTTTTGCCCCTGCTATTTTTCAGACAAATCTTGAAATGGGGAAATAAATGGACAGAATGAGAATGCGTGGCAGATAAACGGGTTAGCGGAAGGTATAATAAAAAATTAGCCCCGGTAGAAACCGGGGCCGCAACCAAAACTAACTGCTTATGAGAAAATTCTTAATTAATGTCTTTGTACTATTAAAACGCGATTTGTTGTTTTTTGTTACCCTGTTGTTGTTAAAGAATCTCTAATCGTACTTCCTTATTTCTATCGGTTGATTCCTTTTATTTTGCCTTTGCATAAAGATAGATGCATTTTTATTAAAAAAGTTTAAGGATTTTCAAAATTCACCTACCTCTTAACCGTCTTTTAACGTTGTGGGGCATTTTCTGCTATCATTTGCTCATAAACCCTTTTATGACATCCATTAACCCCCCGCCACCTTGCTGCTGCTGTTGTTGCTGAGCACCTCCTGTAAACTGACTTATAAGATCTCCAATCCCGTTGCCACCACTGTTGCCACCACTGTTGCCACCACCTGTAAATTGGCTGATAAGATCACCTATTCCATTTCCGCCGCCGCTTCCACCACCAGTAAACTGGCTAATCAAATTCCCAATTCCACCGCCGCCGGTATTTCCTCCTGTCAGACTACCAATAATGCTGCCAATATCAAAACTATTATTATTGGGATCGTTGGTGCGCTTTACCAATTTGCTGATAATAATTGGAATTAATGTAGACGCAAGACCAATAGCAACATTTTTATTAATTCCAAGTTTAGAAGTAATGTTGTCCAAAAATCCTCCCTGGATATTTTGCGCCACCGGGCTGCTCATCACCTGGGCAGAACTTTTACTGTTAAACAACTCCATAACTTCCTGTCCCTGCCCGTTCGCTAATGCATCCTGTAACCCACCGGCTACCGCATGTGTGGCTTCGGCTACTACTTCGTCATTTTGTTCGTCCGGAACTCCGGGGTTTTCCACTACGTTTTCCTGTGCGTATTCTTTAACCAGGCCTAATAAGTTTTCTAACATGATGATGTTTTTAGTGATGAAATTGTTAATGGGGAACTAAGATAGAATTCTTACTGCATAATTTCGGGCAATTGAGAATTCATTTTGACATTCTTTAATTCATATCCTGGTTGGCCATTTTCTCAGCATTTTCTGCCATTTGGAGCTGGTCTATAAATTCTTCTATCTCACCATTAATCACTGCATCCAGGTTGTATACCGTAAGCCCGATACGGTGGTCGGTAACCCTTCCCTGTGGCCAGTTGTAGGTTCTTATTTTGGCGCTCCTGTCCCCGGTACTTACCAGGGTTTTACGATGCCGGCTGATCTCTTCCTCCTGTTTCCGCACCTGCTCTTCATATAATTTGGTCCGCATCATATTGGTGGCCTTCTCGCGGTTCCCCAACTGGCTACGTTCGGTTTGGCAGGTAATTACGGTTCCGGTGGGTATATGTGTCAGCATCACCTTTGTTTCCACCTTATTTACGTTCTGCCCACCTGCGCCACCACTTCGGCTGGTTTCCATTTTAAGGTCACTTTCCTTTAATTCAAAATCCACTTCTTCTGCCTCCGGCATCACTGCTACAGTAGCAGCGCTGGTATGCACCCTGCCCTGGGTTTCGGTATTGGGAACACGTTGTACCCTATGTACACCACTTTCGAATTTTAAAGTACCATAAACATCTTCACCGGTCACTTCAATTACCACCTCTTTGTAGCCGCCAACTGTGCCTTCGCTTTCGCTGATCAACGAGGTTTTCCATCCGCGTTTACCACAATAGCGCATATACATACCTAAAAGATCGCCGGCAAAAAGACTGGCTTCATCCCCCCCGGTACCGGCCCTTATTTCAAGGATCGCATTTTTGTCATCCTGCGGATCTTTAGGGATTAGCAGCTTTCGAAGGGCTGCTTCCAGTTCTTCCCGTTTAGCTTCGTACCCCGGTAATTCTTCTTTGGCGAGCTCTCTCATTTCTTCATCGCCTCCATTGAGCAATTCTTTGCTGAATTCGATATCAGCCAGTATCTTTTTGTATTCTTCAAATGGCTTTACAATGTTTTCCAATTGCCGGTATTCTTTACTGTACTTGCTGAATTCTTTTCCGTTGGCAACAATCTCGGGGTTGGTAAGTGCAAGCCCCACCTGCTGAAAACGGCCTTTAATAGCTTCTAATTTATCGATCATAATTTTCTTTTCGCGGCGGCAAAAATACCAGTTTAGCCATTGTGGTGGATAGGTACTTTTGCAGCATGGGTATTATGAAGTTTCGGCCGACGGCATTATTCGATGGTTACCAGTTGTTAACTGGAGGCGACCATGTACTGGTTACCGATGAGAATGGGACGGTTAAAGAAATAATAACGAAGGTAGATGCCGGTGAAGATGTCCGGGAATTCGAGGGCATTTTGTCTCCCGGATTCATTAATGCGCATTGTCACCTGGAACTAAGCCACCTGAAAGGGTTTATACCCGAACACACGGGTTTGGTGGATTTCGTGTTTACTGTCATCACACAACGGCACTTTCCGGACAGTGAAATTGCTGCCGCCATTACATCTGCAGAAAATGAAATGCTGGCAAATGGAATAGTTGCGGTCGGAGATATCTGTAACAACGATAGCACCCTTTTTCAAAAGCAACAAGGCAGGATGGCCTATCATAATTTTATTGAGGTTAGCGGGTGGCTGCCTGAAGTAGCAGGGGCAAGATTTGAAAGGAGCAAGGGCTTTTATGACGCATTCAGCTTATTGCAAATTGCAAATTGCCCATTGAGTATGGCACCGCATGCTCCTTACTCGGTTTCGAACGACTTGTGGGATATGATTATGCCTTATTTCGCCGGTAAAACCACCACCATCCATAACCAGGAAACAGTGTTTGAAGATGAATTATTTAAGAGAGGAACTGGTGATTTTTTACGGATGTACCAAAAGATGGGGTTGGATCACAGATTTTTTAAGCCCACAGGCAAAACAAGTCTGCAATCGTATTTGCCAAAGGTCAATGTGGCTAAAGAAGTATTGCTGGTGCATAATACTTTTACCACAGAAGAAGATATTCTATTTACCAGCCAGCAACCAATAAATGTCAATTGGTGTCTTTGCGTCAATGCCAACCAATACATCGAAAATGCTATGCCACCGATAGCTATGTTGCGAAAGCATGGTTGCGAAATAGTACTGGGTACCGATAGCCTGGCCAGCAACCATAGCCTCAGCATTTTGGATGAGATGAAAACGATCAGTAAACATTTTCCTGAAGTCTCTCTAACGGAAATGTTGCAATGGGCCACTCTTAATGGTGCCCAGGCGTTGGGCATGGACAACCAATTTGGCAGTTTCGAAAGAGGAAAAAGACCTGGTGTGCTATTGATAGAAGAAACGAACACTAATCGCCTCCAACCCGGAGCAGCTGTAAGAAGATTGGTTTGAAAAGAAAGGAAATCATACATCCCAAATCATACGTCTTAAATCAGATCATCCTCCCCATCCCTCTCTATCTAAACTCCTGTACTGGATTGCTTCTGCCAAATGTTCGGGCCTTATGTTGTCTGTGCCTGCAAGATCGGCTATGGTTCGGCTCACTTTTAGAATGCGATCGTAGGCCCTGGCGCTAAGATTTAGTTTTTGCATTGCTATTTTCAGCAGGTTGCTGCTTGGGGTATCCAGCACGCACAATTCTTTTAATAGTTTGCTGCTCATTTGTGCATTGGCATAGATGCCTTCGTGCTGCTCATATCTTTTGTTTTGAATTTCCCTGGCTGCAATCACCCGTGCGCGGATATTTTCGCTTCGTTCATACTGTTGGTTACTACTGAGTTCGCTGAAAGGAACAGGGGTGACTTCAACATGCAGATCGATACGGTCCAGTAACGGCCCACTGATTTTTGCAAGGTACCGCTGTACAATGCCCGGCCCGCAGGTGCATTGTTTATCGGGATGGTTAAAATAACCACAAGGGCAGGGATTCATAGATGCGATCAACATAAAGCTGGCGGGGAAATCCAACGAAACTTTTGCCCTGCTAATGGTAACTTTTCTTTCTTCCATGGGCTGACGCATTACTTCCAATACGGTGCGTTTAAACTCGGGCAGTTCATCCAAAAAAAGTACACCGTTATGCGCCAGTGATATTTCGCCTGGTTGCGGATTGCCCCCACCACCTACAAGCGCCACATCCGAAATCGTATGGTGCGGCGACCGGAACGGCCTCCGGGTAATCAGCGTAGCATTTTCCTGGAGTTTACCCGCTACGCTATGGATTTTTGTGGTCTCCAGGGCCTCCAGTAAACTCAATGGCGGCAAGATCGTAGGTAGCCGTTTGGCGAGCATCGTTTTGCCTGCGCCGGGCGGGCCAATCAGGATAGCATTATGGCCACCGGCCGCCGAAATTTCAAGTGCCCGTTTGATATTTTCCTGGCCTTTAACGTCTGCAAAATCGATGTCGTAGTTACTTTGTGCATAATAAAATTCTTCCCTGGTATCCACGATGGTGGCGGGAATCAGGTTCTTGCCTTCGAATAAATCTGTCACTTCATTGATATGGGTGACGCCATACACTTCCAGGTCGTTTACAATGGCTGCTTCCCTGGCATTTTGTTTGGGTAAAATAAAGCCTTTGAACTTTTCCTTGCGCGCCTGTATGGCGATGGGTAATGCACCTTTGATGGGCCTTAGTGCACCATCAAGGCTTAATTCACCCATGATCACGTAATCCTTAAATGCTTCGAAGTTTTCCAGCTGTTCGGTAGCCCCCAGCAGGCCGATAGCGATAGGCAGGTCGAATGCCGTGCCGCTTTTTCTGATATCTGCCGGTGCGAGGTTCACTACCAGTTTGGTGCGGGGCATTTTATAACCGTTGCTCTTAATAGCACTCTCCACCCGCTCCATGCTTTCCTTTACGGCACTGTCTGGAAGGCCTACCAAAATAATATCCGGTTTTCCCTGGTTGTTTACATCCACTTCCACGGTAATCGTTCGGGCATCTACTCCAAAAACAGCACTGCCAAAGGTTTTTACCAGCATGTCGTATCGGTTCTTAAATGAAGGATAAGTGTAACAGTGCTGAATATAGGGAAATGGAGGGGAACTGAAAATAACAATACACCGATACCTGAAAATAAGTTTTGGGGAAAAACAAATGCTCTTAAATGATTGAAAATCAATAGCGATGGCGGAAAGATAATTTTCTGTTGCTATTTGCCGAAACCTATATTTGCCGAAATTTCTATCAATTCTAAACTAACAACACACCCATGAACTTGAAACTGATACCCTTTCTGTTACTGGCAGTTACCATTTTTTCCTGCCAGAAAGAACTCAGCCTGGAAAATACCACAGTCACCGTTGGCGGTGGTGGCACCCAAACAAATGAGTGCAAAGCCTGCGTGTATATCCCGGTGTGTAATGGCAGTCATTTTACTTATTATGATACTATAAATGGTACGGGCGGATTAATTACCGACACGTTGCAGTTTATTAAAGACACCTCAATGAGTGGCAAAACATTTCAGAAATTCTTTGCAACCGGCAACCAGAGCTACTCTTATACTAATTGTACAAATGGCGAAAGCAGGTTAGTAGGTTTTAGCGTGGTAACGGTTGGAGGTAACAACATTACCAAGGTAGCACTGATACAGTTAAAGGCCAACCTTTCTGTCGGCGGCAGTTGGAGCGACACTGTAATTAACCAATTGGGCCAGGCGATTATTTATAACAGCAGCATTATCTCAAAGGGTACTTCGAGTACGTTGAATGGGCAGACTTTTAATGATGTTATTCATGTACAAATAGAAATAGGAGCCGATATTCCACTTGTTGGTTTCTACGTGGTAAACTCAGCTGATTATTATTATGCCAAGGGTGTAGGGCTGATTGAATATATAGCAACAGATTATCTTTCAGGCAACGTGATACAGCACAGGACGTTAAAGAGTTATTATATACCTTAAACGCAATAAAGCTGAGAATTCACGCTAACATTACCTCAGTGTTTTAAGATCTGCAATGCAGTCCATTTGTTTTTGTAAGGAATTTAATACCAACATTTTCTTCAATAGCAATCCAATAAATGAGGATTCATTTCGTTTCGGGAGTACCAGACTTGTCTTTAGGTTTTGAGGATAACGACTCTTACTATCATTTATCAACCATACTAACATGCAACCCAGGATTTTTTGCCCGGTAATTATCCTGCTATTGTGTATCTCATGTAAAAAGGATAACAGTCCGGATACCAGCCCCAATGGCATTTCGGACAATAATAACTGTAAAGCCTGCATCTATATTCCTATGTGCGACAGTTCCATTTATACGTATTATGATACCTTGGGTGGCAATTTTAAAACACTTACAGATACCTTCCTTTATAAAAAAGACACCTTGCTCAGGGGGCATGTCTACGAAAAATTCTATAGCACTTATAACCACGATTTTTTCTATTCAAACTGTACAAATGGCATAAGCCGTTATGGGGAAGAAGATGGACTCAGCGATTCAACCATATTGCACCGGATTTCCCTTGACGCTAACCTGCCAGTTAATGGCACATGGTCCGATACGGTAAAGCAGCAATTATTACTGGTGGACCCGATCCAAAAGAATACGGTTTTATCCAAAGGAATGAGCAGAACCGTAAACGGACTGGTCTTTAATGATGTAGTACATGTGCGTAAAGAAAGAGGCTACGTACAAATGGGCAGCTTTACACTATACAATACAGTAGATTATTATTATGCCAGGGGCGTCGGGCTAATCGACGCAATACTTACGACACACCCCTCATTAATAGTGGCTCAACACAGGGCTGTAAAAAGCTATTATATTCCATAAGCGTAAGAGGCCCAGGGGTATCACATTTAGCCTCGGTTCTTTTTCAATTTCAACCGCCGGCCTATTATGGATTTCATTTTTGCATGTATCCAGTGCCAGCTAAGAAAAATAATGACTACGTAGATGATTAGCATAACTGCTTGCGTCTTATACCATTTTGTTTCAGTTACCAGTTCCCATGCGCTGGGCGTGTAGTCTCTAAATAATGTTATATACCACGCTACAATGAGGTAATAATTGCAGCTTATGACTGCGACCAACGATAGCGAAATTTTTTTTCTCCATTTTTTAAATAGAAATAATAGGCAGCAAGTCAGCATGCAAATCCACCAAAATATAGAGAGTCGATAATCGATAAAATTTCCTTTTGAATAGAAGAAACTGTACCCTTCGTATTTGTTCATGCTATACCAGGAATGAAACAATTCGGCAGCCCAGTAGACCGTCCAATAAACTCCATAAAGCGCCAGCCAACCATTCATGACACTCAGTATTTTTATCAGAAACGGCTTATACTTTTTTAGAAATAACCAAGCTAAAAATAACAAGGGGAAGCAGCAGGTATATCCGAACCTAATTATCTCAAGGCAATCATAAATGGTGTCAAGAAAGTTCATGGGGTAATGTTTTTACAAACCTTCCAGTAGTTCCACCACCTTCTCCCTTCTCAGGATCAAATACCCGATGCGGTCGTTACTGATGCCTTCTTTCAGCTGGTAACTAAAATCAAGCTGGTCATCCAGCACCGCCGTTTCAAAATAGCGGAATGCTATGTTGGGATAGGCTTTCAGCTCTTCGCCAATTTCGTAAAGATGGGTACTCAGGATAAACAGGGAACAGCGTATTTTTACCAGCCCTTTTACCACTGCACTGCTGCATTTCATGGCATCCTGCACATTGGTGCCTTTAAACAATTCATCTATCAGCACCAGCCATTTTTTACCGTTGTTTATTTTAATGATGGTGTTTTTTATCCGTTGCACTTCGTTAAAGAAATAGCTTTCGCCTTTCATGATATTATCGTTGACCTGGATATTACTTAACAGGCCATGAAACATGCTCAGCTCCATCTCCTGTGCCGGTACACCCATGCCCAGGTGCGCCAGGTATACACTTACACCCACGGCTTTAATAAATGTGCTCTTACCTGCCATATTGGCCCCGGTGAGAAATATAAAATTGGTGCTTTGATCCATCTTCAGATCGTACGGAACCGGAACAGGCAGCAGTATATGAAAGAGTTGTTTCGCAGTCACCATCGGTTCCTCTTTTTGATGAAAAGTGGGGAAATGAAGGTTGTGAATTTTAACCGCAGTTGCCATGGCCAGCCAGGCGTCAAGTTTACCGTGAAGGTCTATGAGTTCAAAAAGCTGCTGTTTAAACTGGTATCTCAAAAAGAAGCCATAACGGAGAATGGCTCCTTTACTTAACTCAACTTTATTGGTGGTTGCTACCATGGAACGCATCTCTTCTCTTTGCAATAGTTGGTCGATGCGACCGGTAACAGCTTGCAGCAATGCAGGGGTATCTTTTTCTTTAAAGAGATCAATGGTTTGCTGCAGCCCTTTTGCAAAATCAATGCAATGACCTATTGTGTACTTGATAATGGAGAAATCGGGGCCATGGAGTAATTTATAACTAACGGCTGAAACAGGGTCAGGATTCTTTGGAATATCATCTATGGCTGTATCGTAAAATTTCTCCAGCACCATAATAGTGCCGTTGGTAATAATGACCGGCCACTGATCTTGCTGCTGTAGCATGAGTTTCAGCAACTGTTGCGTTTGCTGTATTTTCCCAAGGTCATCAAAAGGGTTGCTGAAAAATTGCTTTAGCCAAAACTTACCTGCATCTGTATGTGTATGGTTAAGCTTATAAAAAACCGACTGTTCTTCATCGGAATTAAAAATGGAGAGGTCAGTGAGCGTCGTTTGGTCTATTTGCATTTTTGTTTTTGTAAATAGTAAGCATTGAAAAGCAATTAGCTAGTGGTGAGAAGCAAGTAGTGAATAATTGAGCAGCGGTTGTGGTTGCGGCTTTTCGAATCAACACCCAAACCTGTGAACCCGGGTACTCGTTAACTCGTAAACCTCTAAACCCTAAACCTCTAAACTCACCGGTCAAACCTAAGCCGCATCCCCATTTCTGTTTCATCAAAAACGCCCTGATCATACACGAGCCGGCCGTTCACAAAAGTTTTTTCCACAGATGCCGGAAAACTGAAATTCTCCAAAGGACTCCAGCCGCATTTGTACAAAATATCCTCTTTCGTAACACGGTTGGGCTTATTAAGGTCTACTAATACCAGGTCTGCATAATAACCCTCACGGATATAGCCACGCTGATCAATCTCAAAACAGTCTGCTACTGCATGGCTCATTTTTTCCACTACTTTTTCTAACGGAATTTTTCCCGATTGAACGTAGTGCAGCATCAGTTGCAAGCTATGTTGCACCAATGGCAGACCGCTGTGTGCCTTGTTATAAAGCCCCGGCCCTTCTTTTTCAAAAAAGCCCTTTTCTTCCATGGTATGTGGGGCATGGTCGGTGGCTATTACGTCCAGCCGGTCGTCCAGCAATGCCTGCCACAGTGCTTCTTTATGATGTGGTGCTTTAATGGCCGGGTTGCACTTTACCTGGTAGCCCAATGTAGCATAATCATCTGCTGTAAAATGAAGATGGTGTACGCAAACTTCAGCCGTTATCCGCTTTTGTTTGATCGGGAAAAGATTGGTGAAAAGGTTCAATTCTTTCGCTGTGCTGATATGCAGAATGTGTAGCCTTGTACCGTGTTTTTTTGCCAGTTGCACCGCAGTAAAACTAGATTCGAAACAGGCTTCTTCATCTCTAATAATGGGGTGATGATATGGCTGCAGGTCAATGCCCTCCAGCTTTTGGAGGTTTTGCTTAATGATGCGCTCGTCTTCACAATGTGTGGCTATTAATACTTCCGCCTCCCGAAAAATCCTATCCAGTGTAAGAAAATTATCTACCAGCATATTGCCGGTAGAAGAGCCCATGAATATCTTAATGCCGCAAACATCTTTCCGCTTATCATTTGTCTTCAGCACCTGGTCTGCATTATCGTTTCCGGTGCCCATAAAAAAGGAGTAATTAGCCAGCGAACTTTTGGATGCAATGCTGTATTTATCCTCCAGTAATTCCTGGGTAAGTGCATTGGGCACGGTATTTGGCATCTCCATAAAACTGGTTACGCCACCGGCTATAGCAGCTTTTGCTTCGGTATAAATGGTTGCCTTATGGGTGAGCCCGGGTTCCCTGAAATGAACCTGGTCATCTATCACTCCCGGCAGCAGGTGCTTGCCGGTGCCATCTATTTCTGTAACTGCATAATCTACATCAATGGCGGATGCTATTTTTTCTATACGGTTACCAGCTATCAGCACATCGCCTATATTCGTAACTCCTTCGTTTACGATGGAGACATTTTTCAAAAGGTATTTTTCCATATCTTGTTTTTCTAATCTCATTCATTCAAAATTTACCCCATGCAAATTAGGGATTACCTGCTAAGAGCCAGCTTCATTTTCATTCCTGCTACCACCTTTTCACAAACCACTTACCTGCCTTTTGGGGGCAAGGAAGCATGGCTGCTGGACAGGATGGAAATAAAACTGCAAACCAATAGCGAATTTAATCTCAGTACCGTAAAGCCCTACATGCGCAGCGTATATGTTCGGCAGGGTGAAATGATTGACAGCAATATTGCCGCAGGCAGCAACCCCGCCAAACTTACCCCGATAGACCAATATAACCTTAACCGTTTTATTGCCAATAACAGCGAATTTGCCCTGCAACAAAAGGCCGAATGGAAAAGCGACAAGCCATGGGGAGAACATTTTTTTCCTACCAAGGGCAATTTTTTTGAGGTAAATACCAAAGATTTTTACCTGAGCGTAAACCCTGCCATTAATCAACAGCAGAGCTTTGAGAGTGGAAACGATGAACGGATCTTTGTAAACGCAAAAGGCGTAACGGCAAGGGGCCTGATCGCTAAAAAAGTAGGCTTTAATTTTTATCTGACCGATAACCAGGAACGCGGCCCACTATTTTTCCAAAACCGGTTAAACGCTGTTAAAGCGGTGCCCGGTGCAGGATATTACAAAGCTTTTAAGGGTACGGGGGTTGATTATTTTGATGCAAGAGGAAGTGTAAATGTGAATGTGACACCTTACATCAATGTTCAGTTCGGATTTGATAAAAATTTTATCGGAAATGGCTATCGCAGCCTGTTTTTAAGTGATTACGGCAATAGCAACCTTTTCTTAAAACTAAACACCCGCATCTGGAAGATCAACTACACCAATCATTTTATGGAGTTGTTCCCGTCTTTCGGCCGTAGTGGCGATAACCTGCTGCCCCGTAAATATGCTGCGATGCACCATTTTAGTATCAATGCAACCAAGTGGCTCAATATAGGTTTGTTTGAAGCAGTTATTTTTGGCCGTAAAGACCATTTTGATTTTTCCTACCTCATTCCCGTCATCTTTTTGCGCAGCATAGAAAGTAATAACGGCAGCCCTGACAATGCGAATATCGGGTTTGATTTTAAAGCCAATATTGCCAGGCATTTGCAGTTGTACGGGCAGGTATTACTCGATGAGTTTAAACTAAGTGAAGTAAGAGCGGGCAATGGCTGGTGGGCCAATAAGCAGGCATTGCAATTGGGTGGAAAATATGTGGATGCCTTCGGTATTAAAAACCTGGATCTGCAGGGAGAAATGAATTTTATACGGCCATTTGTATATTCCCATTACGATAGCACTGCCGGTTATAATCATTACAACCAACCGATGGCACACCCTATGGGAGCGAATGTGAGAGAGTTTGTAGGGATCGCCCGTTTTCAGCCGCTTAAGAAATTGTACCTGACTGTAAAAGGCATTTACTGGAACCAGGGCCTGGATAGTGGCGGGTATAATTTTGGCAGCAATGTACTATTGTCAAATCAACCGGTAGGACTGGGTGGTATGCGCCGGTATGAATACGGTTATAAGATTGGCAGTGGTATGCTCAGCAAAGGCCTTAATGCCTCGCTGGCGGCATCTTACGAATTAAAAGAAAATCTTTGGGTAGATGCATCGGCCATGCGCCGGACGTTTAAAGTGGGCAGCAGCACGACCAATACCACGCTGGTAACGTTGGGGCTTAGGTGGAATATGGCGAGAAGGGAGTATGATTATTAAATGCAGGTAACCATTAATAGCCAGATCAAAAAACCAGGTGCTTACCTGGTTTTTTTATACCTTGTTGCCAGCAATACCGGCCGCTGTTTGCTTTGAATAACCATCCTAAAGGTTATACCTATACCCAAGAATTGTTTTAATTTTTGTAACCATTTAGATTGTTGCCAGGAAAACCGAAAATTATCTCCCTCTAACTTCCGGCTTACCAAATTTCCTGGGGAAATAGGAAAAGGTCAATAAAAAATACTGTTGCAGGCCGTTTGAACTTCGTATCGTAGTACCATAGGTGTTAACACTGTTCGTGATATTCTGAAATTCTTTCAGAATGTCCATGGCGGAAAATTTCAGTTCGCCTTGTTGTTTCATTATCCGGGCAGAAGCAAATGCATTCCAAAGCATTACCGGGTTGGCAATACCGGTATTTTTTGTGTAGTCCAGTGTGCTGTTGAAAGAGAGGTTTTTTGAAAAATTGATTGTGGCACCAAATTTTGTAATATCCGATTTCGAAGAATAAGATGTCAGTCCTACACCTGTTTGCTTTGACCGGTAATTACTGATTGTTTTGCCAACATTTAAAACCAAAACTGAACGGAGTGAAAACTGCAGTGTCAATTGGTTCGACAGGTTTATATTCTCACTAATGGTGTACAGGTTATCGATATAGTGGGGTATCCGGTTGTCAGAAAACGACCCATTGTACATTAATTGCAAAATGCTGTTCTGAATTTTCCTTGAAAGATTAAGCCGGTAATTCAAATAATAGTTGTTGCTTTTATCAGCATTGGTGTAGTAAGAAACCCGTTTGCCCGAAGGATTGTTGAACGTGCTATCGGTGAATGGGTTTTTCGATAGCCCATAGCTTCCATTTAGTTGGGCATTAAACGTGTAAACTGATTGCGGCTTCTCCGTACCGAATTGCCCATTAAAAGAAAGCTGGTGCGTAGTGACATTTAAGAGCCCGGAGTTCCCCTGCCTGATATTGTAAGCATCGATATCGTCCACTATTGGAAACAGCCGGTTGATATCCGGGTATTCAAAGTTTTTCTGGTAGTTTAAGGAAAGATAGCTGGAATAAAGCTTTTGCTTATTGGCTTGCAGGCTAAGATATCCATCGTAGCGGAAAAAGCTAAACGAGCGGTTGAGATTTCTATTGGCAACAGATGACTGATTTTTCTCACCTGCAAAATCGTTGATTAAGCGAATACCGAAATTTACATACCGGGAGCCCTTCATATTGTATTTGGAAAAGAATTTTGAGAGCCCAAGAGAAGGGCTATACTTAAATTTTTTGAGCTCGTTATTGTTCGACAGGCGTTCATTGTCAACATAGCTATGCCCGGCAGCACTGAAGTCGGAAACTTTTACATTTTCCGACTGCCTGCCAAAACTCAGGTCCTGGTTAAGACTCAGGTCGATGCCGAAAAAATTGAACCGTCCGAATAACAAACGTCTTAAGCCCCTATAATTAAAATTCAATTGCCCATTGAGAGATTTGTTTTCACTGCGGTAGTAGCGGTTGTAGGAGGTATCTGCACTATTATCTGTATAAGAATCGAAATTGCTATTAACCCACCTGTCACTGGTAGAATTATTGCTGTTAATATTGGCTGAAAACCGAAAACCTACCAACGGGTTATCGTAGTCATTTTTTGAAAATCCAAAATTGATCGATTCGTTGTCCGATTTTGAATTTTGTATAGTGCTTACATCATTCGTGCTTTTAAGGTTATTAGCCGTGTCCCTGGTTTCAGTGTTTCTTGTACCGTTGTCTGATTCAGTGGATATCCTGGCGTTGCCAACCAACGTCAGCTCGTCGCTGTAGCTATTTGTTTTGATATAATTTATACCTGCTTCGTGCCGGTTACTGCTCCTGTTTGTTACGCCTTCTTCGGTGATGAGTTGCTGGTTGCCTGGGGTAGTGCGGGTTTGAAGCATGATGTTTGTGATATATGCATCTACCCCCGAATGGTTGTAATTAACCGTTAAACGGTTGTTTTGACGGTTGTTGGTCGTTTCAATAAAATTATGCGTAGCAGCAGCCCCGATGGAGTAATTCTTGTTAATGCCGGTCCGGCCAAATCTACCCACGTTGTATAAATTGGGATTATAGTTTCGATAGGTATTGTTCTGAAACATTTCCTGCAGGTTATCAATACCCTTGTTAATATTATTATAACCGCCACCAATACCCAGGCTCGAAGATTTGTTATAAGCCTGCAGCGACAAATCGGTTTCGAACCGGTTGCTGGTTCCAAGACCTGCGCCTGCTTTTCCAAAATACCCGCGCTGCGCCTCCTTTTTGAGTTTGATGTTCATTGTTAGCGAGGAGTCTGCCGGGCCTTTTTCTGGAGCATCCAACTTACTTCGGTCATACTCCTGGTACACCTGTATTTTATCTATGGCACTTTTCGGCAGGTTTTGCGTTGCGATCCTGTTATCCTTCATACCCAAAAACGGCTTGCCATCTACCAGTAAATTCTTTACTTCTTTTCCATTCACAGTGATGGTGCCATCTGCCCAGATAGTGGTGCCGGGCACCTGGTTCAGCAGTTCTTCCACTACGGCGTTTTGATCCAGTTTAAAAGCAGCCGGGTTTATCTCAAGCGTATCCCCATTCATGCGTATCGGGATATGGGAAGTTACTACCACATTGTTGCTGTCGTCCGCTGCTGTCAGTAATACATCGATGAAACTGGTGGCTGAATCGAGGACAATATGCTTTACGAAACCTTTATAACTAATATATGTAACGGTTACCCGTACTGGTTTACGCAGCGGTATCCTGGCGATAGCAAAATTCCCCTTTGCATCGCTGAGCTGGTAATTAAGAAGGGCTGAATCTTTTGAATAAACACTTACCGTAGCGGACTCCAGCGCCACACCTGTAAGCGAGTCTTTTACAACACCTTTGATGGTTCCGGTTTGGGCATGGGAATAGTGTAGCAGGAGTAAAAAGAAGCAACTAAGGGTTTGTTTTAGGGGCATAAAATGGTGAGATAGTGAATTGTCTTCCGGGTTAATGTGTTTCTAATCGTTTTTGTAGATGTATTCCACAATGGCATTGTTGAAATATCGCTCCTTACCATCCGCAATGGCTTTCACCGACTCAGGCCATGGCATGTTCTTGTCCTTACCAAATGCTGCTTTCAGATCGTCCAGGCTAACGTAGGAATAATACCTGTCTTTGTCTTTTTGAGCGCCCTGCGACTGGAGAATGGGTAGGTTGAATTGGGTACTATCGGCCTTTATCTTTTTATAATCGTAAGCTACCTGTGTCTTTTTATCGTACAAATACCTGCCATAGTTTCTCTGGTAACTAATGGAAAAGAAAATGAAACGGTCGTTTTCAGAATAATTGTGTATTTGCCTCAGCAGCCAGCCACTGTTAGCCTCGAAATTTTCCCTGGCAGTTTTGTTTTTAAAGGGTTCGGAAAAGAAGGAGGCTGGCAGGCTGTTTTCTTGTGGCAGCACGATCTCAGCAAATGGGAAAATGCTATCACCCTGCAACTTATAAATGGTATCATAGTACGGACGTGTGAACAATCTAACGCTGTCGATGCCAGTGCCTGAGATGGATATGTCGCCATACCCATAAAGGTGCCTGGTTTCTTTTTGCTTGTGATAAGGGAAGTAGGACGTTATAAGTTGTTTGTCTTTATAAATTTTCAACTCATAGTCCAGTGTATCTTTAAACAGGTCGCTTACTTTAATATTCGTATTGTAAAAATAATCCTTATAAAAAGGGGAAGCATTTAGTACTTCGTACGGGTTGACATCCGATTTTGTAATTTTATACTCCGGGTCGCTAAGATCAATCTCGTATTTCCTGTAGTACTTTTTATTGCGCGGGTTGGCGTAGTCAATGGTTACTTTCAGCCAGTCTCTTTCTGTAAGCGTATAATTTTTGTTGGCGGACCGGATGACTATTTTGTTGGTTGATTTATCATAACCCACACTTTGGTTTTTTAAAAGTTTGTTGGCAATTTTTTTCAAGAATCTGCCTTCCCTGTCGAACAGGTATATTTCACTGCTGTTGTAGGCTTTGATAATAAAATATTTGTCGGTGATGATCGGGTAGGCATATTCCCCATCGATCTCAACGCCCGGTTTCCTTTCCAAGGGAATGATACGGATGGAATCAATAAATAGCGACTGTTTACCACCCTTGGCAGCCTTAGGACTGAGGTATATTTTCTTAACCTGTGAAAAAGCAGGTAAAGAAAAAAGCATACAGCATAAAAGCGCGGGAATAAGGAATGGTTTAGGACTCATACAGGGATTATCAGGGAAGCCCCAAATATATAGTACAAGCTTTTAGCGAACTCTCAGGGCCAGTTTGTCTCCGCGCTGTAATCCAGAACTTTTGGTGGTTGCCAGCCTCAAATTGTTAAAAACAGCCCGATTTTATGTTTATTCAATACACTTAAACGGTAATGTTAAAATTGTGTTTACTTTTTATATGCTGTCTCAAATCTTTGCCAGTGAGAAGCCGTCAAACAATATTGTGCGATATGGGTGGTATTGAAAACAAAAAAGGCATCCCCAAATTAACAGAGATGCCCCAAAAATAAACGGGTCTATTTTATTAGGTATGCCAGCATTATTCCGTGCTAGGGCGTCAGTTCCTGCCAATGCACCAATTGATCGTTGTAAAATAGCAATGCCGAGAGCCTCTTTGTCTTCAACACTGGGTCGATAGAAAGACTTAATGGTAGACCGCCACCTGAAACCTGCGCAGGACGGCTCCACAAATCAGCCAGTTTTTCGCCTTCTTCGTCCACTAAAATCAGCGATAGTGCACCATCTTTTACCTGCTCTATCTGCGCATCCAGCTGGTTGTTTCTCCATTGCCAGTCTTTAATAAAGGCAAAAGGAAATTTTTTCTTATCCTGCGGGGGCATTTTGACATTTCTAAAACCGCTGTAATCCCCCCTGGTAGCAGATAATTTGCTGTCGAATGATGGTATTCCACTATTACAAGGTCCGGTTCTTACGATCGCCTGCGAATTATTTGCTACTTCAAAACCAGTCTTCATATCTACCTGTGTGCCGCCCCGGTAATATATTTCTGTACCCGGCCCATCGGTACTTGCCGCCGTGGTGGTAACCGTTCCTGCGGCTTCCCAGAATTGCTGGCCTTCCTTACTGCCACTCACCGATACATTTAATTCGCAATCGCTGTACATATCACTGCTCCAGATACCCCTGCCAAAAAGCGATGCCCTTATCCGGTTAATTTGCGGGCTTAGTTTAATATCTGTAACCGGGCACCTTGGCAGGTTATTGGAAAATGGCTTCCAGCTGGCCCATCCGCTTCCGCGGAAAAAGACGCCCAAGTCGTTACCGATATAGGCATTATTATTCTCATCTATTGCAATGCAGTTAACGGGGACATCGGGCAGGCCCTGGGTAATGTTGCTCCACGAAGCACCGGCATTACTGCTGGCATACACCCTTCCCGGCACTCCCGGCCCGCCGCCAATGGTGATCCACACATAGTCGCTGTTATTCGGCCTTACACCTATGTATGTAATTTTTGGTACCGAGTCCATGTCTGGAAAATCGGTGTTATCATCGAGGCGTGTCCAGTTGTTGCCGCCATCATCGCTCCGGCGCATGCTGCCCCTGCCGAAATTATTGGATGAACCAAAGCTGGAATCGCCGGCAGCATAAATGCGGTTGGCGTTACTCGGGCACACGGCTATGGCCCAACTGCTGGGCACATTGATCACATCGTCGTCGTCAATACCGTTGTTACAGGTATAACGGTGCATGTACTCCACACCTGCAAAAAACCGGTCGGTATTCGTTGCGTGTATGGTCATGGCCGGGAAAAACCTGTTGCCCCAGTCCAGCTTTTCAAATTTTGTAAGCCCATTACTTATGATGCGGTACACTTTCTGGTTGATGACAGCAAAATACTTGTCTTCATCGTTGTGCATATAGTCAATGTCGAACCCATCCCCCTGGTTGGCCTGGTAAAATGTGGCAGTGGCGCCCTCCCGTTTGTGGATACCGTTATCCTGGCTACCTACAAGCATCTGGTCGGTATCACCGCCATACACGTCCATATGGTAGCCCATTGTGGTTGGGAGGTTTGCAAACCTGCGGCTCCAGCTGGTTCCGTTATCGCTGCTTACAAAAAGCCCACCATCATTACATGCATATAATTTACCATCTACCGGATTAAAAGCCAGTGAATGCTGATCGGGGTGTATATGGTCGTCCCTTTCTGTCACCGTGCCATCGAGATACTGTGTAAGCGGGCTGAAGCTGCCACCCCCATTGGTGGAGCCAAATACGATCAGCCCACCTACTACTACGCGATTTACATTGGCGGGACTTACGGCGATGCAGTTATTTGAATTCGATTGGTCGGATCCTGTTCCGTCTTCCTGTACAAAAACGTCGGGTGAATTAGATTGCCTGGTAAAATTGATGCCTGAATTGGTGCTTCGGAAAAAACCGGTGAATGTGCCGTTGGCTGTATTGCCGGGCCCGCATAACAAATAAACCGTGCTGGGACTATTGGGCGAAACACCGATGCATGCCCTGTTTGTATTCGCAATACTGTGGCTAAATGTAGCCAAGGTATTAAAGTTAGTACCACCATTATCGGAAACCCGGAACCAATAATTACCTGAAGTTGGGCCACAGGCATATATAGTAGTGGAGCTGCCGGGTTTGAAACTTACATCATGGCAATTACCACTTCTTTGAAGTGTCCAGTCAACACCTCCATTAATGGTACGAAAAATACCGGTAGTGGTTGCAGCCAGCAACACATTAGGATTGTTGGGATCCTGCACCAGCCTGTAGCCGTTACCAGTAACTGCTGCGCCATCGAGTTGTTGCCAGGAGCTTCCGCCGTTGGTTGATTTCCATACGCCAATACCGCCCCGGCGATAACCCATTCTGTCTACAAGCGTGCCCGTTCCACTCTCGGTATCACCAGTAAGAACATAGATATTATTGGCATTATTGTAATCTACTACTATTCCCGATACAGACATGTTAGGGAAGCTATTGGTGAGGCAGGTGTAATTGCTGCCGCCATCGGTTGTTCTCCAAAGGCCACCACCCGGTGCACCTACATAAAAAATACTTGCGTTGGTCGGATGAAAGGCAATCCTGTCTATCCGGCCCTGGCCGATTATTCTATCGTGCCCGTAAATTACATTGGTAGGTCCGACTATTACCCAGTTTCCCCCCGCTGACTGGGCTACTCCGTTCATTTCAGGGTGTGCCGTTTCGTATCTTCTTGTTTGCTCAAGAAGGTATTTGTTGTAGTCGAACAAATCACCCCTGGCCGTAACACGGCTGCTCATTTCCCACTCAAACCTGGCCCAGTGTTTTAGTGTTCGCAATACTGTTGGATCATAGGCAGCGGACGTGCCGGGTAATTCCCTGTTATTTTTTGATGCACCTCCCGGAGTAAAACCGTAATAGGTGTTTACCGTCCCCATTATTTCTTTCAATTTTGTTTTGCCCTGCAATTGCGTGGCCAGTGCCTGTGGTATTTGCTGTGCCTCAGCAATACCGGTTATCATCAACAATGCAGCAACGAAGTTTCTACATTTCATGGTAGTATATTTTGCTTTGTCAAATGATGTTTACTATTTATTCTTAAGGGCTTTTACTTCTTCCTGTAGCACCTTAATTTCTTTATTGGCCTTAATGAGGTACAGCGTCAACTCCTCTACTTTTTCCATCAGTTTGTTTTGCATTTCGCCAACGGCAACGCCCTGTTGCTGTACGGTGGCTGCCGATGGTATATTAGGCAGGTGGCTATGCTGTGCTATAAAGGCTTCTACCTTCTCCAGCGGTTGTAGCTGGTAGTGTTTGCTGAACACATAATCGGGCCAGGTGCCTTCTGGTTTTACCCTTATCTCTTCGGCTATCATTTTGCCCCCCACCCTGAAAATATAACCAGCAGCTGCAGTGGTGGTGCCAATAGAAAAGTTGCCCGCATTATCCAGGAATACCCTGTCTACGCCACCGGAGCGAAGAACTACCCTGCCACTGGCATTACTAAAATTGGTGCCGATGCGAATATCATCGCCGTTCAGTTGCAGCACACCTTTGTCTACCCCGCTGCTTTGTAATTGAATGGTGGGCGTTTCATCGTTTACGATCATGGCGGTTGCTGTGGTGCCGACGGCGTTTACATGTAAGCGGGCACCAGGCACATCAGTAGCAATACCTAAATCACCCGTGCCGGTAAAGCGGAAACGTTCAGTGAAAGCAGTACTGGAACCAATTCCTATGGCAACATCAGCTGCCGAATTAGAGGTATAGATCTGCAGCAAAGAGCCTTGCAGACCAATGCCGTACTTGGCACTGGCCGACTCATAAAAATTGATTTTGTCGCCCAACACATTCGGGAATGTGAGTGGGGATATAGGCTCGGCACCACCTACACCCAGGTTGCCATACCGGCTTAATGTCACGTTTTTATTCATTGAAAAACTGCTGTTGGCAGTGTTTAAAATGGGTGCCGCATAGAATTCCAGGTCTCCATTGGTGTTGTTGTGGCGGATAAGGCTGGAATAACCATTATCCATCATTCGCCTGCTTCCGTCATTATAGCTGTTAAAGGAAATACCTGCCGGGTCGGTTTCAATTACGATGCCCGGATTTCCCGGACCAAACATAGCGGCAGAGGTTCCCACCCTGCCATTCACCACCAGCCTGGCCAGGTCGGGACTGGACGTGTTAATACCTACATTTCCATTACCTGTAACCAGTGCATTACCGTTTGGACTGGTAAAATAACCGCCAGTGCCAGTGGCAGAATAACCATAAACGCCATGTCCAAGTTCAGACGACCCCCGGATCCCGATACCCGAAGGCCCTGTGGCATCGCCTGCGATGGCACTGGCTATAGTACCTGTGGAAGTAATTCTGAAAAGGAAACTATAACTATTGCTGAGTGTATCATTAAATGGCAAAGTAAAGCCGAGTTTGTTCCATTCGCCATTGCTTCGCAGGTAAGCACTATTGTCGCTGCTGGAGTAGGCTACCAGGCCATTTGCCGCTGCCGGTATTGCCTTGATTTGGGTAGTGGTCATACGTGGCAACAGGAAGCCTTTGTTGATTCCGCCATCCAATTCAAGGATGGAAGAACTATGAGGCGCCACAGGCGTACCACCGATTTTTACCTGGGCATTCGTTGTTACACAGATTAGCAACAACGCACATGGGGCAAGAAGATTTTTCATATTGATTTATTTTGGGATGCCAAGTAACGACCAATATGAAGCAAAGTCAAGCGCTGATGATTCAAAGGAAAAACAATGAGGGAACGGAAGCAGGCTGATTTGCGCTTTCCGTTTGATATTTTGAAAGCAATACCACATTATCTTGCTATCACAAATCATGAGAAAAATATACCTGCTTTGCCAACTGTTGCTACTGTCTTGCCTGGTGGCCAATGCCCAGCCCCCACAGGTAAGCTTTACGTTTGAGCATATCAGCACCCAGGATGGGCTGGCGCACCGGGTGGTGAACGATATTATGCAGGATCATAAGGGATATATATGGATGGCCACACAAAACGGTTTACAACGCTACGATGGAAAGCGGTTCATGAGCTGGCACAAAGTGTTTGGCAACCCGTATTCGCTGCCTTCGGATAATGTGGGTAAAATCTTCGAAGACCATGCCCATAATATCTGGGTGGTTTGCCACAACGGGGTCGCTATCCTAAACACTGCCAATAACCAGTTGCACCGCATCCCTTTAGATTCCGGCACCTCCGTGTCTGATCTTTCGGTATTTCATTTTTTTGAAGACAGCAAGCATAATATCTGGATGGGTACCAAAGAGGCCGGCCTGTTGTGGTTCAATGCAAAAAAGGGCCGTTTTACCTGGGCGTCCGCTTACCTGCCACACCACCGCTGGAAGTTTAAAACGATCATTGAAGAGCCGGCAACCGGTAACTACTGGCTGGGCAGCGACAGTGGTATTGCTTATGCTGATATGAAACAAAACAAAATCTATGACCATCTAAACAACCTCGACCAACACCCCGTATTGTCCAATCCAAAATTTTACGGGCACCCGGTTTCAAACATGTTTATCGATTCGTATTTGAAATTCTGGGTTACCACATATTTCACTGATGGCAAAGGCTTTAAAAGCCACCTGGAGTACGACAGGTATAATCTTTTCCTTAAAAAATTTGAGGATTTCAAACCGCTTAGTGATGGTCATTTCAGGCAATACCAGGATAAGACCGGTAATATCTGGCTTACCGGCAATCCCCCGTTCCAGGTATGGAAACCACAAACAGGTAGCTTTTACGAAGTAAATAAGTCCAATCCTTTCGGTCTTGGTTTCGATGCCGACGTGGCCATTACATTATGTGAAGACGAGGAACAAAATATTTGGGTAGGCACAGATAACGGTGTTTTTGTTTTTAACCCGGCCTCGCAGCAGATTCGTGTCAAACAATTTTCCGACCCTGCTACACGCAAGCCCGCAGACCAGTTCTTTAACCAGTTTATTGAATTACCAGGGGGAAGGATATGGGCCGGCACCTGGGGAGGCGGAATTGTAGAGTACGATAAAAATTTGAATCAGCAACAGGTATATAAGCTTGGAAACAAGGTCCGCGACAATAACTATGACCTTGTGTGGTCATTTTACCAAACAAAAGACAGCAGCCAGGTATGGATCGGTTGCCAGTTAGGCAGGTTGGTTTTGTATGATGTAAAAACTAAAAGCTTCAGGTATTTTAACGACTCTGCCTTTGATCAGCGAACCATACGCAGCATTAAAGAAGACAGCAGGGGCAACCTTTGGTTTGGTACGCAACATGGATTGCTGGTGAAGCTGAACAAAGGCACCAACAATTTTATACGGTATGTAGACGATGAATACCCGGCCGTGGAAAACCTCGGCAATATTGGACGTATCATTATTGACAAGGGCAACAGGCTCTGGGCTGCTACGCAATACAGTGGACTGGTTGAAGTAGATCAGCAAACCGGGAAAATTAAAAAAGCCTGGCGTTCTGATGATAATAACCTGAACGCTATCTCTGGAAATATATGCTACGATATGCTGGAACTCAATGACAGTACTTTGGCGATCGCCACTTCGATGGGCATCAATATTTTCAATAAACGCACTGCTATATTTGATCATATTACCACGGCTGATGGTTTGCTCAGCAACCTAATATTAAGCATTCAAAAAGATAACGCCGGCAACTTGTGGGCGGGCACCGGCGATGGTTTCTACAAGATTGGCTGGCCATCGAAAAAAGTGGTTCGCTTTGGTAAAAAGGATGGCATCATGAACGATGGCTTCCAGGCGGGCGGGTTAATGAAACTGAGCGATGGAAGGATCATATCTGCCACCAATAAAGATTTCGAATGGTTTTATCCTGATAGCCTGGAAAACAGGAAAGAGTCACCGAGAGTGGAACTGACCCAGGTAAAAGTGCTGAATGAAGAGATCAATATTGATTCTGTATTGGATGGCAATACGGTACTGCAACTGGGTTATAAAGAAAATTTTATCACCATAGAATTTGCAGCCCTTAGCTTTTTAAATCGTGGCCGTCTTACATATTATACCCAGTTGGAGGGCGTGGAAAAAGAATGGAACAAAACCAATAATTACCTTATTTCTTCATACGCGAATCTTAAGCCGGGCCTTTACACCTACAGGGTTTATACCGAAAGCAGCGAGGGCAACCGGGGGCCTGTCACTTCGTTTAAAATACGCATTAACCCGCCGTGGTGGAACGAATGGTGGTTCTATTGCATCTGTGGTGCTGTATTTGTAACCGTGCTATACATGCTGTATCGTGTTAGGGTAAACAAGATACTCGCTATGGAAAAGGTACGCAACCGTATTGCCCGCGATCTACATGATGATATGGGAAGCACCCTCAGCACCATCAACATATTAAGTGAAATGGCTAAGCGAAAAGTGCTGACTGATACCGAAAAGACCAGCGAGTATATTGGAAAAATAAGCGACAACAGCCAGCGCATGATGGAGGCCATGGATGATATTGTATGGAGCATTAACCCTAGCAATGATAACATGCAGCGCATTATAGCACGCATGAGAGAGTACGCTACCAATATACTCGAAGCAAAAGATATTGCCTATCAATTTAAAGCTGATGAAAACCTGAATGATATAAAAATAGACCCGGAAAAACGCCGCGATCTCTTCCTCATATTTAAAGAAGCCGTGAACAACCTTGCCAAATATTCAAAATGTGAACATGCGCATATAGCGATAAAACAACATCGCAAAAACCTGGTGATGCTAATAGAAGATGATGGTGCCGGCTTTGACACCACCATCGCCGACAGCGGCAATGGCTTGACCAATATGAAGAAACGGGCCGAGCTGCTGAACGGCAGGCTGGAGATAAAATCTTCGGTTGGAAAGGGGACGAGGGTGATTATGGAGGTACCCGTTTAGAATGTGGAAATGTGAAAATGTGGAAATGTGGAAATGAGGGAATGAGAGAATGAGGAATGAAGGAATGCTCGCTACATTTTTCCCTTTGCGTATCGCTCTTTGGTTATCGATTATTGCCTATTGAACCCTATTCATTCACATAACTATCCCCCGGATTGGTTCCTTGCGAGTGTTGGGTGAAAATCTTTTCGGTGAGGATAAAGCCTTTTACCAATTCATTGCTGCAGGCGTGGGCCAGTAAATTATCCGCTACAAATTGGATAGGTGTTTGCAGTTTCAGCAGCTTGCCGGCGGCAATATCGGTGATGGCATAGGCATCGGTATAATCATGAAATCCGGCTAGTTTTAAGTTTTCTGAAAACGGCCTGGGATAAAGATTGCGGATGGTTTTGTGACTCCAGTTAAGGCCTCCAAAAAAGCGCTGGATATGGTACCAGAACTGGCGGCTTCGCTTAAAGATATTACGATTTTCATGTTTGGCATAATCAAGGTACAACAGCTCCCAATCGGCTGGTAATTCTGCCAGGGCCTTTTCAAAAAAAGGTATAGAATCCCTGTTTAGTTTTACATCGTCTTCCAGTACCAACACTCTCTTAAATCCTTTGGCAAGTACATCTTCATAAATCATACGATGGCTCCAGCTACACCCCAGTTGTCCATCTCTCATTGGTTTTTTGTACCGGTGATTCTTGATGGCTAGCTCCTCATTGTACACGCCGGTTTGCTTCAGCGTTTCCATGTTGAAGTCATTTTTATCCGCTCCAAAAAAGAAACTGTAGTTCAACCCGATCAGATCGGTTTGAATTTGCTGCTGGCGGTTAACGGCCCGTTTCAGGGTGATGACGTAGATATGGTCGAAGTATGAGTTTAAGAGCACAACTGCCTGTTTTTTTTAAGAAACAATGTTAACAAAGATGTATTCAAAATGGTAGTGTAAACAAACGGAAATGCTGAGACAAACGCAGCACCATCCTATGTTTCACTTCATTCAGTCCGTTTTACAGATACCGTCGTCTTATCCGTAAATACAATCTCGTACCTTGGTTTTAAAGCATCAATGAATTTGCGCAAGGAATTAACGCCATAGTTGCGGACGTCAAAACTCGAGTCGATCTTTCGTAATTCGTTGCCCAGCTGGCTGGCCAGCGCAAGACCTGTAATATCGTCTACCGCGATATTAAAAGCATTATCTACCAGGCTAATATCGAGAGGCTTCTTGGTTACTTTATTGATCAGTATAGCATAATCAGGGTTAACGATCTCCGCTGCAGGGGGCTCCGGGGCCAGAGTTTTTTCTTCTTCAGGTACTGCTTTACTAAATGGAAGTTTTGGTGCAGCCCTCTTTGGTTTATGTACTACCGGCCTGGATTGTTCGGGCAATAATATTTCGGTAAACACAAAATGTTCACAGGCTTTTACAAATGCTTCCGGAGTATGGCTGCCGCCAATGCCCATTACGTAAAGGCCGGCCTCGCGGATGCGGTGGGCAATGCCGGTGTAGTCGCTATCGCTGCTTACAATGCAAAAGCCATCCACCGATTCCTGGTACATAATATCCATTGCATCGATGATCAGTGCTGTGTCGGTTGAATTTTTGCCTTTGGTGTAGGAAAATTTCTGGATGGGTCTTATGGCAAAGCGGTTGGTTTGTTCTTTCCATTTATTCATCTGCGGCATGGTCCAGTCGGCATAGATGCGTTTAATGGTTACACGCCCAAACTTGGCTGATTCGTTTAATATCTGTTCTATCAATCTTGCTTCGGCATTGTCGCCATCTATTAATACTGCTATTTTTTTGTTGCTGCTTGCTGCCATGAGGTGTTTTGAATTGAATTGGAAAGGTCACCAAAAAATGCGGGATGGTGTTTAAGAAAAAAGCGTTCCATTTTTGGGAACGCTTTTGAAAGATTATTGGGGTGATGGGTAAAAATTATTTTCCATTTCGAGGACGCAAATTATGATCGGTTAGAGGGAGACGCAAAGCATTGCGTCTCTACCCATCGTTCATTATTCCGCTTCGGCTACTACCTCCTGCACCTCGGGGATCATGCGTTTCATCATGCCTTCGATGCCGGCTTTTAACGTGATCATGCTGCTGGGACATCCGCTGCAACTTCCCTGTAGCATCAGGTTCACTTTGCCATCTTCGTAACTTTTAAATTGTATGGCACCACCGTCCATTTCCACGGCTGGTTTTACATAGTTTTCGAGTAGTTCTTTAATGCGTTTTACTACATCGTCGTCATCTGCCAAAACGGTATTGCTGGCCTCCTGCTTTTTCATGCTGGCAACATCTTCTTCGTTTACGACAACGCCTCCGTTTTCGAGGTATTCCTTCATAAACTGCTTGATGGTAGGAATTACATCCTGCCAGTCATCGGTTTCTGCCGTTTTTGTAAGGGTCACAAAATTGCTGGCTATAAATACACTTTTTACAAAGGGAAAGCTAAACAGTTCCTTTGCCAGCGGCGAAGGGCCTGCAAAAGTTTCGTCCTGGAAATCGATGCTTTTGCCCGGGTACAATAATTTGTTGGCAACAAATTTCATCGTTTCGGGGTTAGGGGTCATCTCAGTGTAAATGCTGATAATCGGGCTTCCTGTTTTTATCATGGTAAATTCTTTTTTAATTGTTGGTGAAACCAGTTACATATCCCTGGTTAGGCGACATTGGCGAACGGTTCCCCCGCTTATTGCGGGGCTGCATTCGACTGTGTGCTACTATTATACAGATATTGTACAAAAGTAACAACTTCGATGCCGTTTTGTTTCTTTACGGCAAATTGGCATAGAATCGCCCCTTTAAAAATTTCGCTTATCGAAAGATATCTCTCCCTTCCGGCCAAAATAGGGTTCACATAATCACTTTCATTTTCCTGGTTATCCTCCTCTTTTCGTTTTGATGAAAGATAAAAGAAGAAACAGCCCAGCCGCTGACCGCACCCATCAACACATCGCTGGCCCAGTGTTTTTGATAGTGCATGCGGCTGATACCGATACCTGTTGCGATGCCATAGCTAAGCAAACCCACCCATAATTTCTTTTTACTGTGCAGGTAGATCATCGTGGCGGTGCTGAATGAAACGCTGGCATGGCCGCTGAAAAAACTTTCAAATTGATTGCTTTTAAACGGCCCATCCCAATAATTAGCGCCCCTGCCATTTACAGGCCGGGCCCGTCCAAACAGGTTTTTTACCCCGAAAGTAAAAGCGCCTGTAAATATTTGCGCCTGGAGATTATCCAGCGCAAAGGCTTTAAGTCGCGGGTTTTTAATAATCGATGCGATACCTAGTGTAACCAGCGTACTGCCCACCGCTACCGGTGTAGACCCCGCCAATGAGCCCCCCTTGCCAAACGATTGATCCTTTGCATTCCAGCGGGCAAAGGGTTTGTTGATGTCTTCGTCTATGAAAGTAAGACCCGCTGTTAATGCCACCGATCCGCCAAATATGGCCCAATCGCCACCCTTCCACCGGGCAGGCTGGGTCACAAACCGCAGGCCATTGTCCCAGTAGCTTTTGAAATACCCGCCTTCATTGGAAACTGTCGTGGAATCTGTGGGTTGCTGAGCAAAAGAAAATTGAACCTGCCAGGATAACAGCAGGCAAAAGAAATATTTCATCGGGATGAAAATAGGTTGAAATGACAATCTTATTCAAGCAAAAAAATTATAGGCAAACATTGTGACAGCTTTCCACCTCCGTCAGGCAAGAACCTGCCACCTCCGCCAGCGGAGGACATGCCCCATTACCATCCCGTCACCAGCAAATTCCTGGCTGCCTTCATAGAACATTTTTGGTACTTGCTGTAGGCAGCGGCTGCATTTGATCTGACGGTTTCCGCCGGTTGATTTTTTACCCAGGCACTCAGCGCATCGTGGAGTACATAGGCTTCGGGTGCCATTAATCCTGTGCTCCACAAAATGGGCCAGGCGGCGGTTTGCTTCAGTTTGGGGGCAAAATAAGATTTGCTGATACAGGCCAGGATGATGGCTTCGCGTTGTAGTTGATCGCTTGCCGGGAATTCGGTATTGATTCTGAAATCCATCAGCCCATCGTGACCGATATAGGCCAGCAGGTGCGAGGCGCCCGCAGCAAAAATCTTGTTCCCGTTTTTCAACACGACAGCATCTGAATTGCTTCCTGAACATGCCGATAAAAAGGTTTCAGTACAAGTTTTAATAAACTGGCCATCATAGGCATCGGCCACCAGCCAGGTATCTGAAAACCGGTGTTTAAAAACACAACGTTCCAGGATGGGCTTTTCAGTATTGCTGGTGACAGTTTTCTGTAATTCCCATTCTTTGCTTTTAGTAAAAAATGTTTTGATGCCATAACTGCAGCCCCAATAAAGGTTATTGGCGGGGTCTTGTCCATTGCCAATTTTTTCCGGAACGGGTACAATGCCCTGGTATTTGTTATCGCACAGCGCCACGTATACATGGATAACACGTTGGCCTGGAACCCTATTATGCGATGGCTTTTGAGTCCGTTTGTTTTTTGCGGCGGCTTGTTGCGGTTGTTGTTTGCCATTAGACTGGCAGGAAAAAAACAGGATGGAAAGAAAAAGAAGGGTCCGCATATTTAAGGTTGGAATCTTAAAACTGGAAAGGGCAAAGGATATTGCATGGATGCAAAGAAACTAATGGTCCATATATTCTGCATAGCAGATACCTTTTAACCAGGGGCTTTTGCGTATGATGGTTTAACCGGTTTGTTTATATTGATCGGCAAGATGGAGACGCCAGGCATGGCGTCTCTACCCCCCTATTCAACGATCCTTAATTTGGCGTAATTCAACATGATCTTTTTCTCACCGTTGTGTTCGAATTCGATGGTGGCAATGGGATTGTGGGCGCTGCCTTCCATTTTGGCAACAATGCCAAATCCAAATTTCAGGTGCTCTACTTTTTGGCCAGCCTGCAGGTTGGTGGTGTCGCTGGGGGTAAAATCTACGTCGGGAGTATGCGGTACTTCTTTCGGCTTTACGGGCTGCATGTAAGAAGGTTTCACCTCTTTCTTTGATGGAGGTGGCCCGTATTGCCTTTCGGCATTCCTGGTAACATTGCCAAAACCACCATTCATGCGCTCAAAGGCAGATGCACCACCAAAGCCACCGCCAAAACTTTGTCCCTGGTTTCGAACACCGCCGCCGGCAAAACCTTTATCAATAAACTCTTCTGGCATTTCGCTTAAAAAACGACTTGGTTCATTTTGTACCAGTTGCCCAAAACGGTAACGGCTTTGTGCATAGGTGATCCACAACCTGGTTTTTGCACGTGTTACAGCCACATAAAAAAGGCGGCGTTCCTCTTCCAGCTCTTCTCTTGTATTTACACTCATAGCACTCGGAAAAAGCGTTTCCTCCACACCGGCCACAAATACACAGGGAAACTCCAGGCCTTTGGAAGCATGGATGGTCATGAGTTTTACTACATCGGCATTCGGGTCTTTTTCATTGTCTACATCGGTAAGTAATGTGATCTGCTGCAGGTAAGATCCCAGGCTTTTATCACCCACTTCGCCGTCTTCTTCATTCATGGGTGTTTCGGTAAATTCTTTGATACCGTTCAATAATGATTGAATGTTTTCATAGCGGGCCACACCTTCTGCGCTCTTATCATTGAACAGTTCTTTTACCATGTTTGTATGCTTACCTACCTGTATGGCCACTTCGTACGCATTGCCCTTATCCAGCATGGTGCGGAAGTAGCGGATCATTTGAACAAAGTTGGTAAGTGATTCGAGTGTACCGGCTTTAAAGCCATACCCGGCGGCCTTTTCCAGCACTTCGTACATGGTCACATTCTGTTCGTTGGCCACAATCGCTACCTTTTCGATGGTCGTTTTTCCAATGCCACGAACCGGGTAATTAATGATTCGTTTGAGCGCTTCTTCGTCGTTGCTGTTTACAATAAGTCTTAAGTAAGCCACATAATCTTTTATTTCCTTGCGGGTAAAAAAGCTGATACCGCCGTAGATACGGTAGGGAATATTCATGCGCCGCAGGCATTCCTCAAAAGCACGGCTTTGGGCGTTGGTGCGGTATAGAATGGCAAAATCCTTGTTGTTATAGTGGTTGCGCAGCTTCTGTTCCTGGATGGCATCTGCAGTGTATTTACCTTCTTCATTATCAGTGGCTACCCGGACCAGCTTTATTTTTTCACCCGCTTCCTGTAAGGTCCAAAGATTCTTTGGTATCTGCCCTTTGTTGCGGCTGATCACTTCGTTCGCCACATTCAGAATATTGCTTTTGCTGCGATAATTCTGCTCCAGCTTTACCACACTTACATCCTCATAATCTTTTTGAAACTGGAGGATATTTTCAATGGTGGCGCCGCGGAAACTATAGATGCTCTGTGCATCATCGCCCACCACACAAATGTTCTCATGCACCGCTGCGAGCAGTTTTACGATCTGGTATTGGGTGGTATTGGTATCCTGGTACTCATCCACCAATATATATTTAAACTTGTGCTGGTATTTGTGCAGCACCGCCGGGTTGTTGTTCAGCAATTCATACATTTTGTACAACAAATCGTCAAAATCCATGGCGCCGTTTTTAAAACAGCGTTTTGCGTATGCTGCATAAATAGCACCGATCATTGGCCTGTTCGTCCTGTTATCTTCCTGCTGAATGGTACTATCTGTCAGATATTCTGCCGGGCTTACCAGTGCATTTTTGGCTGCACTGATGCGATTTCCTACCAGGTTGGGTTTGTAGGTTTTATCATCCAGGTTCATTTCGTTGACCACCGTTTTGATCACACTGCGGCTGTCGTCGGTATCGTAAATGGTAAAATTGTTGGGATAGCCGATATGGTGTGCCTCAGCACGTAATATCCTTGCAAATACGCTGTGGAAAGTGCCTACATAAAGGCTGCGGGCTTCATTGTTACCGAGGGTCCGCTCTATCCTTTCCTTCATTTCGGCAGCCGCCTTATTGGTAAACGTTAGGGCCAGTATATTAAAAGCATCCACATGGTGATAACCCATCAGGTGGGCGATACGTGTGGTGAGAACTTTGGTTTTTCCGCTGCCGGCTCCTGCTACAATCATCAGTGGACCGTCCTTGTGCAACACCGCTTCCCGCTGCTGTTCATTCAATTCTAGTAAATAATCCTGCATATCGGCGAAGGTAACAATTGAGATGCATGCATAGCGGAGCAGGCAAAATTTGGGGGAAAGTTTGCTGGGGATATCATTGCCGATTGAAGACTAAAAGCGAACCGGAATAGCTTTTGATTCGTATCCATTTTCTTTCAACCAGCCAAGTAATTTAGGTAAAGCATATTCCAGGCGTGGAAATGCTTTCTGGCTGTCATGAAAAACAATGATGCTACCAGGCCTGATGCTTTTGATCACATTCTGAAAACATTTTTCGCCATCAATACCCGTATCAAAATCGCCACTCAGAATAGTCCACATGATGATTTCTGATTTCTGATTTCTGATTTCTGATGTATGAAGCCTTTGGATTTGAGATCGCTTAATTCTGCCATATGGAGGACGGAACAATCCCGAATGGATAAAAGCAGCGGCATCGCTAATCTCTTTCAGATAATCTTCGTCGGCAGTCTTCCACCCGTTAGCATGGTTCATGGTATGGTTGCCCACGGTATGGCCTGCGGCTTTTAGCTGTTCAAATATTTCCGGGTGTTTCACTACATTTTTGCCAATGCAAAAAAAACTGGCTTTCGCATTGTATTGGTGCAGTTGTTGCAATACAAACGGCGTGGCTGTTGCATGAGGGCCATCATCAAAAGTTAAGAAAACAGTTTTGTCATTTACAGGAATTTCCCAGGTACAGGTGGGGTATATTTTCTTTAGCCACCATGGAGTATGAGTGAGGTAGAACATACTTCACAAACTTACAGTATCAGAACATTGGCAAAAACATTTCATTTTTTTTCCTGACCATATATTTGCGCCATGAGTAAGCCAGTAAGAGTTCGTTTTGCGCCATCGCCTACCGGTGGTTTGCATTTGGGCGGTGTCCGCACCGTCTTGTACAATTATTTATTTGCACGTAAGCATGGAGGCAAATTTATTCTTCGCATTGAGGATACCGATCAAAGCCGTTTTGTAGCGGGCGCCGAAGAATACATTCTCGACTGTCTTAAATGGTGTGGTATTGAGCCGGATGAAAGCCCGGTCCATGGTGGATCTTACGGACCGTACCGCCAAAGTGAGCGCAAACCCATGTACCGCCAGTACGCAGAGCAATTGGTAAAAGACGGTCATGCCTATTATGCCTTTGACACACCCGAAGAACTGGAGGCTATGCGTACGAATTTTAAAACGAGTGAAAACCCTTCGCCGCAATATGGTCTCGAGACAAGGCAAAAAATGAAAAACTCTCTTAGCCTGGGAGAAGCCGAAACAAAAACTCTGTTAGATGCTGGAACACCCCATGTGATCCGCATCAAAATGCCGAAGGATGAACCTATTGGATTTACAGACATGATCCGCGGGGCGGTGAATTTTAATACTTCGCAGAGCGATGATAAAGTGCTGCTGAAGGCCGACGGAATGCCCACTTATCACCTGGCAGTAGTGGTGGATGATTACCTCATGCAAATCACCCATGCCTTTCGTGGGGAAGAATGGCTAAACAGTGCTCCGGTGCATCTCTTGCTGTGGAAATATTTGGGCTGGGAAGATGATATGCCTGAATGGGCGCATTTACCGTTAATACTTGGCCCGGACGGAGCCAAACTCAGCAAACGTCATGGTAATAAGTATGGCTTCCCCATCTTCGCCATGAATTGGACAGATGCTGCCAACAATGATTTTACGGAAGGTTTTCGTGAACGCGGCTTTTTACCGGAGGCATTTATCAACCTCCTGGCAGTCCTGGGCTGGAACGACGGTACCCCACAGGAATTGTATAGCAAGGCTGAACTCGTACAGTCGTTTAGTATGGATCATGTTCATAAAGGCGGTGCCCAGTTCGATTTTGAAAAAGCAAAATGGTACAATCATGAGTGGATAAAGCGGAGCAGTAATCAGTTGATCAGTGATTGGTTGATTGGTTTAGAACCGCAATATTATGCCAACCAGGATACAAGTTACCTGCAGCAGGTAATTGGCCTGGTAAAAGATCGTTGTTCATTACTCAGCGATTTCCGTCAGCAATCTTCTTTCTTTTTTGCTGCACCTGAATCGCTTGATACGGATGCCATCAAACCAAAATGGAATGACGACAAAGCTGCTTTTTTCGACATCGTAAAAGAAAAATTACTGGTGCTGGAAGACTGGACAGCAGCAAACATTGAAACCACTTTTAAAGATACTGCTACGGAAAAAGAACTGAAAGTGGGTGAACTGCAATTGCCTTTCCGCATTATGCTGGTAGGGGGCAAGTTCGGGCCCGGAGTATTTGAAATCGCATCATTGATTGGAAAAAAAGAAACAGAACAACGCATCATAAAAGCACTTGGTTTGTTGGTAGCGTGATATCGCCTAAGCTCCATAAAAATTAAACCAGCTTCACAGCTGGTTTTTTAATTTCATGTCGGGGAGCCAATACTATGTACACCGGCCCTGAACAAGGATTTGGTAGTGTGTCATCGTATCAACCTGTTATTTGAAAAGGGAATTAATGAAGTTAAAAGTAAATTCAACTGCTAACTTTGGCGTAAAGAAAACGATTGGTATATGAGCGCTGAAATGAACCGTCCAGTAAGAGTTTTGGTAGCCAAAGTAGGGCTCGATGGGCACGACCGTGGTGCCAAGGTAATAGCCACAGCATTGCGGGATGCTGGTATGGAAGTGATTTATACCGGTCTTCGGCAAACGCCGGAAATGGTGGTAAACGCTGCCCTGCAGGAAGACGTTGACGCCATCGGCATCAGCATTCTCAGCGGTGCGCACAATACTGTTTTTCCAAAAGTAATTGCCCTGATGAAAGCAAAAGGAATGGATGATGTACTACTGACGGGCGGCGGCATTATCCCCGAAGACGATATCAAATCGCTGAATGAGATGGGCGTTGGCCAGCTATTTCCTCCCGGAACCACCACCACAGATATTGCTGACTATATAAAAAACTGGGTTAAGCAACATCGCAATTTTTAAAGAAAATAATGTTCAACCATCAACAAACAATTTTCAACTTGCGTAGGATTGAAAATTGTTTGTTGATGGTTGATTATTGATTATTAAAATTCCTCGCCGATATTTTGAATTAAAGCTCTAAGCTTGCGCAGTCGGTCCCCCAAAATTCATCGGTAACTCCACTTGTTCCAGGTCCTGGATATTTCCGTGGCTATCTTCAAAACGGCCTACATTTTCTATCATGGCCTTCATAAAGCGTTTGGCGTGTTGCGGCGTCATTATAAGGCGGCTTTTTACCTTACTCTTAGGCGTACCAGGCATTACGTTTACAAAGTCTATTACGAATTCTGCATGGCTGTGGGTAATAATGGCCAGGTTGGCATATTGGCCTTCGGCCACTTCTTCTGTTATTTCTATGTTCAACTGGTTGTTCGGGTTGTTGTTATTATCGCTCATATTTCAAATTTAAACGAAGGTAGGGTATGGCAAAAAAAAAGGCCGCTGATTTTACCAGCGGCCCTTTCTAAATCGAAGTATTTTTTAAGGCCTTTTTCTTACAAATACAAATGTGTCACGGGCTATACGATCTGCAGGCACTGACCAACGGAAGTGACCTACGATTGTTTGAGTAGTTGAATAACCCGGGATACCGGTAGGATAGAACTTGCTTGCTGTAATATCTGCAGCGCTTTGCTCTATAATAGCCTGTGCAGCCGGATCGGAACTAAACGTGGATGATCCAACGGTAACTGCTTTCGTTGCAGCGTTTACGGTAAAACGCGGATTTACACCGGTAAAATAAGTAAGCTGTGGCACTGCCCAGTTTACCACCACTTCGGTAGGGAACCCGTAACCATCAATATAACTATCAACTGAACTGGCACCGGATGTTACCATTTGAACCTCCAATGGTGTAGCTATACCGTAAATACCACCAAAAGTAACGTTCACGGGGTGAGAGAAGAATGATGTTTTATGATAAACACCATCATACTCATTCAAAGTTCCCAACTCAATGAGCATGCGGGTTTCTTCATCACTTGCATTTACAACAGCCCCACCACCACTTACGCTCAGAATTGAAAACCCGAAGCCGTATGAATTAGCAAGGTTCAATTTTGAAGGATTGATTTCAAAATGGAAATTAGCCTTGCGGGCACCTTTTGGAATGGTGATTTCGGCGTTCTCTATTTTAAAAGCATTGATAGGGACAGTAACCAAATTTGTACCATTAAGGGTATTGTATTCTCCCAATGGATTATCATCTTTCTGGAGGGTTATTTTAATATCGCTTTTTGCAGGCTCGGTCGTATTGCTGAGTTTTACTTCATAGTCAAATGGAATCCACTTGTCTGCTAATTCCACGCCTATTTGTTCGTACCCACCATAATTATTAAAATTGATCATTGGAGGGCCAGCATAGATTACATCAGATGGTGTGGGCGCATCTTTTCTTTTACAGGCGGCAGCCAACAGCGTAAAAGATAAAGCTACTAAGAAGATCTTTCTGGTATTCATATTCAGTTAGTTTAAGAATTCCTTATTGTTCAAAAAAAATAAAGTGACGGTGTACCCCAAAGATAATATGTCCCGTCACTTCATAAAATTATTTATCCCACCAAACTTTTGCGTCGTGGTTGTCATCGCCACCGGGAATACCCGCAACAGCAGCCAGGTAATTAACCCTGTTTACACCGATTTCATCAGATCCGTATTGAACACGGCGTGGTATTTTCTTGCTCACGTTTACTGCACCCGAAGCAGGAGTTAATGCCGGAACACCGGTACGACGCCATTCAGCCCATGACTCGTATCCGTTCATGAATAAAGAAATGTACTTCTGTAAATAAATATTGGTGTAGGAAGATGCACCATAAGCTGTTCCAATACTAACTGAACCGCTTGCCAGGTAGGCATTGATGGCAGTTGTGTTTGTTATACCCCACCACTCCATTGAAGCTTTAACAGCATCATAATAATCAGCAGCACTGTTGGCAGGAATCCACCCAAGGGCAGCAGCTTCTGCACGCAGGAACAATATCTGTGCAGCTGAAATTAATGTTCTTGCAGCTGTAGCTGATGTTATTTTAACGCCGGGGATACTGTAATCCTGGTTGGCATTAAACCAGGCCACACTTGCATCACGTGGCAAACCGTAAGGAACGCCTTTGTAATCTGCTCCTGGCTTGGTACACATGGTAGCGATCCTTGGATCAGCAAGTCCTTTTAACAGGTCTACGAAAGTGTTACTTACACCATAATCCTGCCTGGTACCAAACTCACCATTGAGTGGATTCTGGTAACCGGAAGCTAAAAATGTAAACGTGGCATTCTGAGCGTTGGTAGTAATATGACCGGCTGCATCATTGAAAGCTGCTAAAAATTCGGTTTTAGCCCAGGTTGCGTTTGCCTTAACTGCCCGCATGGAAATCACCATTCTTAATGAATTCGCAAAGCGCTTCCAGGAAGCGAGGTTACCGCCAAACAATATATCTCCTTTAATAGCGGCTCCGCCGTCCATTTTAGCACTGGCACTCTTTAAATCAGCAATCAGTGCAGGGTAAATAGCTGATTGTAAGTCGTACTTAGGAAGCTTATTAGCATTTAACGCCTGTGAAAAAGGAACGTCACCCCATTGGTCGGTAACCATATGGAACAGGAACGATTTCAAGATCGTGGCGATCGCAATCTGGTTATTGGCGGACCCGTTACCTGAAACATTTGGATCTTCTGGGCTTGTAGTATTTAACTCAATGATTTTTGCCAGGTCTTGCAAGGGCGTTGCATAGTAACCTGCCCAGCTTCTTTGAGTGGTTTGATACAGGGAAATATCCGGGTACTGTGTTTGGCTTACATACTGCACATAGCAGTTGGGTTCCATTGCAGTAAGGTTAAGTCCACCCACAGAATTCCAGATGGCATTGGTAAGCAGGTCTGCTGTTTGCGGCTTTGAGATCCTGTCTGGTGCCGGATTAAAATTATAATCCCCGAAATCAACTTTTTTACAGCCTGCTATTGAAGCCACTGCAAAAACTCCGATAAAAATATTCTTTGATAACATAGTCAGATAAGTTTAATAGTTTTTAGAAACCAAGTCTTAAAGTTCCACCATAAGAGCGTATACCCGGCAATTGGCCATTCTCAACATATCCACCGGAAAGCTCTGACGGATCAAAATGCGGGTTAGCTGTATAGATGTTGAAAGGGTTACGTGCAAAAAGGGAGAAGCCCAGTTTCTTGAAAGATTTAGCCCATGAGCCCAATTTCTTTACATCAAAATTATAACCAAGTGTTATCTCTCTCATTTTCACGAATGAACCGTCAAAAATATCCAGCTCGGCCAGGCCAGAACCAAAGTTCTGATGGAAATAATCGAAAGCTTCCATGTACATATCTTTTGGTTTACCAGCTTCATCTACTCCGAATACATGAACACCACCTCCGTTAGCCACAGGTTCCCGGATATTTACACCATTGTCGTTCAATTGTGAAGTGTTATACATCAGGCCGGAATAAGTTCCAAAGGCATTTGACAATGAGTAGAACTTACCACCATAGGAATAATCCAGGGATGCAGACAAGGTCCAGTTTTTGAAAGTGACACTATTGAACAAACCGCCTGTGTAACGGGGAAGTACGGTTCCGAAATTTTTCTCCGGGTTAATAGCATATGTACCATCATTGTTGATCACTGGCACACCATTGATCCGCTGAATACCATATCCCTGCAATTGACCCCACTCCTGCCCGGCATAGTGGTAAACTGCTGTTTGACCAAAGGCATCACCACCAAACTGCGCAATGAAATCCTGGTTGTCGGATATTTTCTTAACCAGTACATTAATATAAGACCAGTTAAGCGACATATCCCAATTGAAATTCTTACTACGTATTGGTTTGAAATTCAATTCCACTTCGTAACCGTCTCTTGTTACAGAACCCGCGTTAAAAGTGAGGGTGGTATATCCACTGGCAGAACTGATGGCTGTCTGAACGATGTCGTCTTTCTTGTCTTCTTTAAAGTAAGTAAAGCTTACACCTACACGGTCTCTGAAAAACCGCAGATCAGCACCTATTTCGAAGGCAGTATTCAGTGTCGGCTTGATATTAGGATCAATGATGCCGTTAGGTACTGATGTTAACGGATTGCCGTTGAATGTAATTGGCTGTACAAAATAAGTAGGGTTAATGGCATACGGGTTCAGGTTATCTGTACCAACCTGTGCCCAGCTGGCCCTTATTTTACCAAAAGAAAGAGATGATGGTTTGTTCTTCATGAATTCTGTAAAGATCAATGAACCACCTACAGAAGGATAGAAGTATCCATTTGAATTATTAGGAAGCACAGAACTGAAATCCTGGCGTCCTGCAAGGTCTATGAACAGGAAATCCTTGAAGCCAATAGTAGCTTTCGCGAAAGCACTATACACTTTTTTGCGGCTAAGGAAAGTACCCTGGCGGTAAACGCTCCCAACAGAATTATCGAAAGAGTATACATCCTGCTGTTTCAGTCCGAATGATGTCATACGTGTAGAATCTTCAGTCTTCCACTCAAGGTAGTTACCGCCCAACAAGGCATCAATATTCCAGTCGCCAAAAGTCTTGTTGTAGCTACCGATTAACTCAATATTATTTTCGTAGTATTTAGTTTCTGTCTGCTTGTAAAAATTGTAGAAAGCATAGCTGGTTGGAAAAGGGGCTGTTCCTCTTGGCACATCATAATCTGTAGATTGAGCAGTTGCCCTGGCCAAATCAAATGGCATTTTTTTCTCGGTATCGGTGTTACGCAGGTTAAACCGGTAGGCAGCACTGATCTTTAAATCCTTGGTCAATTTGTAAGCCATGTTCACATCACCATAAAAGCGGTTACGTTTCTGAACCTCAGAATAATTTTTTAACCAGGTGTAGTGGTTTGTCCAATAGTTACCCCTGTAATAGGCGTCGCTATTAGAGTTAGCCGCAGGGTTTCCGGCCATATTCCAGCTGGCATAGTAGCCTTTTTGGGTTTTCAGGTTTACCAGGTCTCTCATCATGTTCATGTCCAGGTCTCTGTGGAACCATTGGTTGAAACTACCGGAAGTCTGGTTGCTGTAATCATCCCCAAAATCACCTTTGATCTTTTCATTGGAGTAGTTAAGGTTAAATCCTGCAGTCCATTTACTGGTAATATCAAAAGTAGTTTGGGTAGTAAACAGGTGCTTGTCCTGTGTAGAATAAGGTAAAATACCTTTTTTTGAAATGAGGTTGTAACCCGCCCTTACAGTGTACCATTTACCACCTTTTGATAAACTTACATTGGTATTGATAGAAGAACCGGTAGCGTAGAAATCGCGGATATTGTTTTTTTGCGGGCTCCATGAAGCTGTACTAAAAGTTTTTCCGTCTTTACCACCGTACCAGCCATACCATGGAATATATGGCTGGTCATCAAACTTTGGTCCCCAGCTGGCGTCATCGGTCATTTCCGGGTAACGTTTGCCATCAAACGCAGCCCACTCTGCAGGGTGAACACCGGGGGTATATTTAAAAGTCTTCCACACATTGTCGGTACCACCTCCAAAATCATTCTGATACTGTGGCAACATACCAACCACGTCAGCAGAACCGGTTGCGTTCAATTCAACACCAAGCGCAGAATTTTTCTTACCCTTCTTCAGGGAGATAAGTATTACACCACCTTCAGCCCTTTGGCCATACAGTGCGGTGGCAGCCGGTCCTTTCAACACATTCACAGAAGCGATATCATCTGTATTGATATCGGTAACATTTGTCAAAATTGTTCCATCAACAACAAACAGTGCTCCCTTTTCGGTGAGACTGGATACCCCACGGAGGCGTATACGACCTGCATCACCCAGTTTGGAACCCGCCTGTCCCAAAACCTGCAAACCTGCAACCTTTCCCGCAAGGGTGGTTGTAAGATCCGTTTCACGGGTTTGGGTAAGCCGCTCCCCTGAAATTTGCTGCGCAGCGTAGGTCGTTGATTTTGCTGATCGTTTAACACCGAGGGCAGAAACCACAACGGTTGAAAGTTCATTGTTCGATTTGGCAAGTGTTACATTGAAATTGGTATTGGCGTCCACAGTTATTTCCCTGTCAACAGAACCAGCAGCACTAATAATAAGTACAGCACCATTTTTAACCTCGATCTTGAAATTACCATTTGCATCAGCAGCAACACCACCCTTTCCATTCTTCACTTTTACGGAAGCAAACGCAATTGGATCGCCCTTCTCGTCAGTTACCTGACCACTTACCACACGGTTTTGAGCTAGTGCCAGAGTTGTACAAAGCACCAACATCACCACCAGAGATGAAATTTTTCTCATGTTCGTTAGTTTGATTTTTAAGACGTGTAAATATAGAGGATTATGAATAAAAAGTTAAAAAGCTAACATGTGAATGTGAAATTTTGCCTGTTGGCGCAGTGTGTTGAATGATGTTTTGGTTTAGTTAAAGCTTTTAACTTTTCCTCCCGGATGCTCTTAACATTCCATTTGCATATTGGACAAAAAACTTTTTTTGATTGCTGCATTCAGCAGAGAATTTGTGGAGAGAACTGTCAAAAACCGTCGACCGCCCACCGTCAACCGCCAACCGGTTATTAACACGATTCACAGGAGTATTGGTGATCGCAATACACGTGGACGTCTGTGATTGGCGGTCGACGGTCGATGGCCGCCTTAAAGCAGGTACAGCGCCTGCAGTTTGAGCTCCGTTTTACGGTTGCCGCTGATCTCATCGTTTCCTGACCCGATACTGGTTTTGCCCGGGCTGATCGTTTGCGATATCCTGAACCAGGCACTTAGTCTGCGGCTCAGATCGTAGTTGAGATTGAGATAATAACGGTAGCCCTTTTCATAGAAAACCGGGATGGAAAAACTATAGAGGACATCATTTTCGAAAGCATACATTCGGCTATCATAACTATCAGTCTCAAAATACTGCAGCCTTATGCCCACCGAAAATGGCGCCATCATGGGTTTGTAAAGCAGGTCGGTAAACAGCAGGATGCCATTCTCAGGTTTATCACTTTGTTTATCAAACCATAATAATTCAGCCCTGCTCCTTACCATAACGGCAGGCGATATTTTGTACGACAAATGGGTCCGCCAGTTTTGCTTTGGCCTGTTCCTGGTCAGGTGTGCCGGTAAGTTGGTTTCCGACAAGTTAATAGCTTTACTCTGGTGGGTGTAACGGGTGTACAATTCCAGCTGTTTGTTGGGTTTCCAGCCAAATTGTACCAGGTAATCTGCCCCTTTTGCCGGTTGATCTACTCGGTACCTGAGCCATGGAAACGAGAAAAAATCGGCATAGAGGTCTATCTTAAAACCAGTGGCTGGTCTTATCGTTAACCCTGAATACAAGCCGTTTTCATTAATGGGGGTGGTGCTTTCGGTAAATGCATTGCCATATAAACTGCCATAGGCCGGGCTGATATTACGATACAGCAATGAAAAATCTGCTTTGGCGTCCAGGCTCATCATCAGGCCGTGCACCATCGCCAGGTCTCCCTGTGCATCTGTAGCTAATTCGCCAAAGAGGTGCGTATTACGAAATGTGTACCCATAATCCAGGCTTGCATTGGTGATCTTATTGCCACCAATTGCATATCGGTTGTAGGGTTCAGGGCCTTTCTGCAAAGGTTTGCTCAATGCATAGTGTACTGCGTTGAATCCAATGTGCAGCCTGTTCAGCTGGTAGCTCAGATTGCCACCGATCGTAAATTGTTTCAGTACCGCCTTGTCATCTATTTCCGACTGTGTACGATGGTAGCCACTTGTTTGCAGCGATGAGACATAATCCTCGTAATTAACAGTATCAACGATGGCGTTTGCCGATAATTTTTTGTCCGAAATAAATGCTGTGACCTGCCATTTATTCTTTTTTACCGTAAGGCCCAGCCCGCGATGAAAATTAAATTCACCTGCCGAATTGTAGGGCCGCAAAATATCTGCCTGTCGCTTGATTCCCATGGCGTCACCGCTTTTGCGAAAACCCATTGACTGCCAGCTAATTAGCCCTTGTCCCATGTTTACTGTAAAATCGCCCAGCGCCAGGTGCCGGATAACACCAAAATCCCTGGCAAACAGGTGAAAAGAATAAAAATCAAAACCCAGTTTCTGACTGCCCCTGAAGAGTTGTTCGCCAGCATCTTTATCAGCCACCAGGCCATACTGCAACAGGTTTTTATATTGATACCGGTAACGCAAAAAAATTCTTTGCCTGCCGCCTTTGTATTTGGGGCCGGTACTGTCTTTCGCCTCAAAACCTTTTGATCGTTCCAATATTTGACTGACTCTCGCCAACACGCTGGCTTCGCCAGCTGAAAGGCGTTTACTAAAATCTTCTTTAATAGTCACGGCATTGGTGACCGTTATAAAAGGGCGTATTTTTTGGATAGTTTCAATATCCCAGCCCGGCACCGCCTGGAGCTCATAAATATCAATCAGTCTACCCAGGAGCTGTCGGTAAAGCAACAGGCTTTGAATTTGTAAGGGCTTGAGAAAAAAGAAGGTCTTCAAGTCCGATTCTGTCGCCGAATTCAGATTCAAAGGACGCCTTTTATAGTCGCTGAATTGCTGCAGGTAGCTGTCGTCTTCGGGTTCATCTTCCATTGCTTCTGCAAGGTTTTCGAGTTGTTGTTCGGCGCTGGTATTTAGCAGGTGCATACTGTCTAATTGCGCTTGCAAAGGCTTGCTGAGGAGAATGAAAAATAATATGGTGAAAAGTTGTTTCATTTTACCGAGACAGATGGCTCTGGTTGAAGCAGCTGAAAAAGAATTTTTTGGTGATTTTATAAAGCCCTTTTAAAAAGTCACTTATCGTTAATCAGCCTTCTTGTACTATTATCCTCCGCTGGCGGAGGTGGCAGGTTCTTGCCTGACGGAGGTGGAAAAAATCTGCCTTTATCCGGCTCATTCCATATCCTTCTTGCTACCCTCCTCCCCTTTCTTCCTTCCAAAATCGAATGATAATAATATACCAGGGCTTACACCTAACTGTGGATGATAACTGGCTGCCAGGTCGATCCTGAATTTTGCCATGCAGAGACCAATACCAGCCCAAAAGTTATTGGCTGCAGTATTGGCACCCGCCCTGGCAAGAAACTGCTTCATAAAACGATACTGAACCCCTGCATTTACACTTGCCGGCAGGTTCTCTTCTTTCACCAACTCAATACTGATAAATAGTTTATCGCTTGCATCGTAACCCAGGCCAAACGTAAACTGAGATGGTATTTTTTCATCCTTCGCCTTACTCCATTTACTACCCCCCGGATTGTAAATGTTGATACCAGCATGTATGTTGTCGGTAAGATGAAAAACGACCCCCGCTCCGGTATTGATGCTGCTTGCCTGGCCATAACCGTTGCCCTGGTTTAGTGTATGATAATTGAATTGTACACCCAGGTCTATTTTGTCGTTTAGCTGCAAACCATAGCCCAGCGATAACTGCATCTGACGATAAAAACCAAAACCGTAGTAGTTACCATGAAACGCAAAAGCACCGCCCCTGGTTTTGATGCCGGCTGAACCCGTGTAGAGATTTAACGCGGCCATTAAGAACCGTCGTTCCGCATAAATGCCTGCAGCAGAATTAGGTAGTTGTGCCAGCGCAGCCGGATTATTACGTGTAGCATATACATCCACATTGGTTTTTGAGTAAACACCTAAAGAAGGGTAACGCGCTGCAACCATTTGGCTGATGGGTTGCGCCATCACGGTGCAACCCAGGCATGAAGCAAATATGGTCAGCAGTTTTTTCAGGCTATTATTTTATACCAAATTAATAGCGGGCCGGGCGGCTTGCAAAAGCAATTGATGCCTGTAGCTTTTCGCGGGACGGTTTTGCGAAAACCCTGATTGTTTTGAAAGTATCATAAAAACAGGAGCGTCCAGCGTCCAGCCTCCAGCCCCCAGCGTAATGCGTTCAGCGTCCATCATCCCGCCTAAAACGTAAAGCGTTCGCCGTAAAGCCTATCTTCGCGGACATGCAACTGTTAGACGGAAAATTGGCATCGGCGGCCATAAAAGAAGCCCTCAAACAAAAGGTAGAAGCAAGAATCGCAGCTGGTAAAAGAGCCCCGCACCTGGCCGCCATCCTGGTGGGAACCGACGGAGCCAGCGAAACCTATGTAGCCTCCAAAGTAAAAAACTGTGCCGAACTGGGCTTTGAAAGCACATTTGTAAGGTACAATGACACAATATCGCAGGAAGAGCTATTGGCCAAAGTAAAGGATCTGAATGAAGATCCCGCCATCGATGGCATATTGGTTCAATTGCCTTTGCCCAAGCATATTGCAGCCGATACAATTATAGAAACCATCGACCCTAAAAAAGATGTAGATGGATTTCACCCCGTAAATGTGGGACGGTTAACGCTCGGATTGCCCACGTTTGTTTCCGCCACTCCTTATGGCATTATGCTCATGTTGGAGTACTATAAAATAGACACCAAAGGCAAACATGCGGTGGTGATCGGGCGGAGCAATATTGTAGGACGCCCGATGAGTATATTGCTGAGCACCCAGAGTGCGTATGGCAACTGTACTGTTACTATTTGCCATTCTGCCACCCAAAACCTGAAAGAAATTTGCCTGCAGGCCGACATTATTGTGGCCGCGCTGGGGAAACCGGAATTCTTAAAGGCAGATATGGTAAAAGACGGTGCAGTTGTGATAGATGTTGGTATTACCCGTGTGGCTGATACCACAAAAAAATCGGGCTTTGCGTTAAAAGGCGATGTAGCATTTGCAGAGGTCAGCGATAAAGCATCATACATAACCCCCGTACCCGGCGGTGTGGGTGTCATGACGATTGCAGGTTTGATGCAGAATACATTTGATGCCTGCGAGCGGTTTAGTGATTAGTGATTCGGGATTCGGGATTGGTTGTAGAGACTCCATGCTGGAATCTAAATCCTCCCCGATCAGAATATAGAGATCGTCCAAATTCGAGACGTCCATTTATGGCGTCTCTTTCTAACAGATATAGATTTTGACAGTAACAGAACAAATAACAGAACTTGACACGACCCTCCCCGTAATGGAGGCCTTTTACACAATACAGGGAGAAGGTTTTCATACGGGCAAGGCTGCCTATTTCATCCGGCTCGGAGGCTGTGATGTAGGATGCGTATGGTGCGATGTAAAAGAAAGCTGGAATGCGGATGCCCATCCACGTTGGGCTGTGGGAGATTTGATTAAAGAAGTACAAAAAACACCGGCAGAAATAGTGGTTATTACTGGCGGTGAGCCATTGTTGCATAGCCTCGATAACCTTACAAAAGCCTTACAGGAAGCGGGTTTTGAAACAAATATCGAAACCTCAGGCTCCTCCCCTGTCAGTGGTTGTTGGAACTGGATTTGCCTGAGCCCCAAGAAATTTAAGGCCCCGGTTCCGGAAGTGTTACCATTGGCCAATGAACTGAAAATTGTGGTATTTAACCGGACAGATTTTGGATGGGCAGAGGAATATGCCGCACAGGTAAATCCTTCTTGTAAACTGTATTTACAACCCGAATGGGACAAAAGAGAACTAATGACGCCCCTGATTGTTGACTACATTAAGGCCAACCCAAAGTGGCAGATGAGTTTGCAAACGCATAAATATATTGGAGTGCCGTGATGGGGATTAGGGATTGGTGATTGGTGATTAGTTGGCTGACACCGTCGGTGAATTTCGGAGGCCGTGGTCGGTGTCCCCATTGACCACTGAATTGGATGATTCTTTGAATAATCCATGAATGTCATTAGTCCAGCGATGAATCCGGGTGGTTTGAAAATGAAGTGAGGTATACTTCAGTGCGGTTCAAAATCAAGTGGTCGGTGAGGACACCGACCACGGCTTAAAAAATTCGGTGATCTGTGGGAGACACCGAAGACAAAAGATGGCTTACCCGTAGTAAATCGGGGACAGTAATAATTAATAAAACATGGCATTTCAACACGATACAATTACTCCCTATAAAAACAGTAAAGGTTCCAAGAAAGAACAGGTGGCTACCATGTTTGACCAGATTGCATGCCGTTATGATTTTTTGAACCGATTTTTAAGTTTTGGGATCGATGTGGGCTGGCGTAAAAAAGCCATCCGCCAATTAACTGAGCTGCAACCAAAAACGGTGCTGGACGTGGCCACGGGTACCGCAGATGTTGCCCTGCTCACTTATAAATTATTGAAGCCCGAAAAAATCATTGGCATCGATATCAGCGAAGGCATGCTGGAGTTGGGTCGTAAAAAAATAGCTGCTAAACAGCTGGATCATGTTATCGCATTACAAAGCGGCGACAGCGAGGCAATAAACTTTGGCAATGCATCGTTTGACGCCATAACCGTAGCTTTTGGCGTACGCAATTTTGCCAACCTGGAAAAAGGGCTGGGTGAAATGTTGCGGGTGCTGAAACCGGGCGGAAAGTTGGTGATACTGGAATTCAGCAAACCTAAAAGTTCCGGTATCCGTAATTTGTATAATCTTTACACGCGTATCGTGGCACCTCAGGCCGGTCGCATGATCGCAAAAAACAAAGACGCCTACCAATACCTGAACGACAGCATCGAAGCCTTTCCTGAAGGGATCGCTTTTATGAAAATCATGGAATCGGTAGGTTTTAAAAATGTTCATCTTAAAACTTTGAGTTTCGGAATATGTACCATTTATTGCGGAAGCAAGTAACCCTGCTGATAGCCGGATGCTGCATATCCAGTTGCGTTTTCTCCCAGTTTGGAAAAATATTGCATCGTGAAGGCCACGATGACAAACCTTACTATTTTGGTATGACGCTCGGCTATGCCAACACCTACCTGGCCCACTCAAAAACCCCACGCTTTTTGACGAATGACAGTGTGCTTAGCATTGAACCCGGGTTCAGCCCTTCATTTGCCCTGGGACTGCTGGCAACCCTGCACCCTTTCGAGCGCTGGGAAGTTAGGGCCAACCCTCAGCTGATTTTGGGAATCAGCCGCTCGTTTCGTTACAAGCTTAATCCTCCGGACCTGCTGCAGGGTGAAGATTCCGTAGAGAAAAGAAATGTGCAATCGACGGTGGTATCGTTCCCGTTTTCATTCAAATTCAATAGTGACCGCATCCAGAATTTCAGGGTATATATGATGGGGGGATTCCAGTTTGATATGGACCTGGCCAGTAACGCAGCCGCTCGAAATGCCGACCAGTTGCTAAAACTAAAAAAGTTTGATTATGGCGTTCATTGCGGTATCGGCTTTAATTTTTTCCTGCCATTTGTAACCGTATCGCCGGAGATAAAAGTAGTTTGGGGCCTTGCCGATCTCCACAGCCGCAGCCCCGATCTTAAGTTTTCCAACAACCTGGAGAAACTGCAGTCGCGGATGATTATGTTTTCATTGCATTTGGAGGAGTAATTGCCTTTTACTTTATCGGACGCTGCCAATATTCCAGACACAGGCGGGACGCCACTATTGTTCGAAACCTTCCTGGGAACAAAAAAGTCGTCGCTTAAGACTAGCTCCGATAGGAGCTTCCTGTTTATAGCTATTCAAACCCTTTGGCGTTCAAAGGCTCCGTCAGGTGCCCCCTGTGATTTTAGGCGACTCCTATCGGAGTCTATGTTCATCAAAAATGTTTCATTTCTATAAACAGGATGGTCGTCCGGACCAAAATAGATAGGTCTTACCTGTTCGAAAGCGCTACAGTCAGAGGTTTCGAACAGTTGTGGCGGGACGCCTGCGCCAGCGTGCTTTTTTCAGCAACCTGGCGGCAATTATGGTTGTTAAACATATCGTTCAGACAGCAACTCTACAAAAGCATTACCTCTTTCTACTTTCAAAACACGGGACAATTCTTCTATTTTTTCACTATTTAATACAATTCCTCTATAAATAAAATCGATATCTATTTGATGAATAAGCGGAAGGGCCTCAATGAAAGTTGCATCGGAATCAGCTATTACTGAAACCAGTTCCAGATTGTCAGTTTCAAATAGGCATATATAATTGCTTTCGTTCTCAACTCCCACAAAGTACTGCTCGCTGATTTCGGCAAAAATAAAATTCCCATTGTCGTGAAACGGATGAGAAAAAGATATTGGCCCAATACCTACTTTCAAAATATTAGTGTCATACACTAGTTGATTTATTAACGACATGGACATTCGGTCCGTATTTGTAAGCTTAAATTTATTACGATTAAGGTGATCAATCGCGTTGGAATAATCTAAGGATAATTTTTTGAATTTCTCCTCAACTTCAATATTGGTTGGATTTATTTGATTTAATGTTTCAATTAATTGCATATCATTATGTTGTTTTTGCCTCTTGTTTCCTCCGCCATGGTTCGTGTCCCCACGAACCATACTCCACCCCGATAAAAACATCTCGGTGGTTTGTTTTCTCCCCTAAAAAACCAATGATTCTTATAAACTAAACGCAGCGCCAAAATGCTGAATCACCGTACCAGTGAATTTCTCTGTAATGGGCCGGTTAACACCGTAACGCAATACGATCGGGCCTAATTTCAGGTACAGGCCGGCTTCTGCGTTGGGCGCAGTGTATTTAGCGTCTTTATTGATGGCGTATTCTAGTTCATTTGTTTGAGTATGTTCAAACTGGCGTAACTCTGAATTGATGCAAACACCAGCCCCCACGTACAGCCATAACGGGTGAACGATCTTTTTGGTGATGCCGATAGTTCCATAAATAGTTTTGCTTTTTATCGCGCCGGTAAAGGTTTTCCGTGGATCAACCGAGCCGGTTACACTGTTCGTTTTATCAGTTTCCCAATAGGCCTCATCTTCGAAAATGCCATCCCCGGTGCGGCCGGAAAAATACCAGCCAACTTTCCGATTCTTCAGGTCGCCCAGCATGATACCGTATAAATTGTCGACATCCGCATGCCAGCCGGCAAAGAAATAATCCATACGATCCCAACGCTTTTGTCTCCTTTTTAATTTGGCAATAGTACCAGTATATTGAGGGCTGAAAGCATTGTTGAGTTTTTCGTAAAGCCCAATGGCCTGCGGTACGGCATTGATCCTTTGTTCTTTAGTTCCCTTTGTAAGTTGTACCGCCTGTTTCAGCATGATCTCGTAATACCTCGATTCATAGTGCGACCAAATACGCGTAGTCCGATAGCCGTAAGCAGCATCAAGATTGGATTCCACAGCATTTGGATCCCCGGCTTTATATTCTGCATCTGCCCGGTCAAGTGTTTTACCGATAATAAAGTCTTCAGCAGTGTTCTGGTAGATGGGATTGTCAAAATCCTTCAGGTATTTCACGTAGCCACCAATTTCATCTGCCTTTACAGCTTTGATGAAGGCATTGTTGTCCATTGCATGTTCAAGTTTGCTCCTGGCATCCGACCTGTCTTTTACTGCGATGGCAGCCCTGAAATTCTTGATGGCTTTTTCCCACGCCTGATCATCTGCGTTGAAAGTTCCTTCTATCATCAATTCTTTATACTGTGCCTCATCACATTCGTTTATTTTGGCCGTAACTGCATTATCCTTTTTAATTTCGTTCGCTTTTGTATAGCTGGTTCTAGCAATATCCCATTTACCCGCTACCATTGCCTGGTCGCCTTTTAACACCAGGTTGTTATAGTCAATGCTGGTATTAATTTCAGCTATTTTTCTTCTGAACTGGTCGTTGTGCGATGATGATGGATACTTGCTTATAAATGCCTTCATCGCTTTCACCGATCCTGATTCTTTCACAAGCTCATATTCATTTTCCTCTACCTGGCTATTCTCCTGCTGAGATATCCTATTGAGTTCCTGGTTTTTTTCATTTTCAAGCGCCCTTTTTTGGGCTTCATATGCTGTTTTATTTCCTTCCAGCAGCTCTTTTTGCAGCCCCTGCATTTCTTTATATCCTTCACTGCCTTCCATACCCGAACCTGTAGTTTTAAAATACCTGGTGAGCTCCAACAGTGCATTTTCGTTATCTCCCTGCTCATAATAACACATGGTTCGCAGGGACTGTATTTTCGGGTTGGATTTTCCTAGGGCTCGTTCAGTCTCTCCCAGGTAAAACAGTGCCTCTTTGTATTTACCGGCCTCGTAAGCCAGGCTGGCTTGCGAAAAGCTGCTTTTGGCATCTTGCGCAAAACTTTGGAAACAGATCATCACCAAACAGATCATCCAAAGGGTATATTTTCTTTTCATGAACATCATCATCATTTTTTTTCTGTTAGCATTCCCTGTGCCTTTGCAGCATTTACCGTAGCGGCTACCTGGGCTTCCAGCTGGCTCGTTAGCTGGTTGGATTTCACTTTTTTTTCTTGTTCAAATCGTATTTTATCCGCCTCCTTTTGGGCATAGGTTCTCTTGTCGTTAGAATCCTCCACCGTTAGATAGAGCTCAGAGTAAAAGCCAGAGTTGTACTCCAATTTTTTACGGGTAGCCGATATCCAATTCCCGGTTTGATCAATGATGCCAACATCGTAATATCCATACCTGGCCCAAAAATGACCGGGGTAATCCCACTCAATTTTCGAGTTTTCTTCTTTTAAAAACAAACTGGCCCGGGCTGTACCGTTTTTGAAACTGTCGATACTGGCATATGAAGGCGGCATTACTATTGCTCCCTTCCTGTTCAAACAGCCCATGATATTTTTGTTTGTGTAGTCGCTTGTATAAAAGCGTACTACCAGGATGCCATCAGTAAACGACTTGTACTCGAAACCGGTTACTTTAGTTGCTCCTTTACTGGCATTATTAAAAAAGGTTTGGTCAAATTCTTTTATCACATTTCCCTTTGTGTCTATCAATGCATAGTTTCTTTCCTTATCGTTGAGCCGCACCAAAGCAGCTCCTTTACTAAATGGAGATGCCCACTGGTATTGGTAGCCCAGCGCCTGTTTTCCCTGCTTATTCGTGAACCCCCACAGCCCTTCCTTGTTTTGAACCGGCAAGTAGTTTGCCGGCAATATCGTTTCGTTCCAGAAGTCGTCATCAGTGAGATCTGTTGGCCGCTTTTCAGCTTCCTGTATTTTATCGAGGAGTGCTGCATAGTCGCTGTTGGCCTTGTCTTCAAGCTCCTTATATCGCATTTCTGCAGCATACTTTTGTTGCCGGGACCGGCTATCTATTTCCTCCTGTGCCGCTACACTCTTTTTAAGGGCAGCCAGGTCAGAAAGTGCAACGTTATTTTTTTCTTCAATCGCTTTTATTTTAGCCGCCCTTTCTTGCTCCTCCCTTTCGAACTTTGCTTTATGCTCCGCAACCTGCCGTTCTGCCTCGGCTTTCTCCCGGGCATATTTATCCTCCCTTTCCTTCCTGCAAGCCATACATACCGGTCCGTCAATCGCCGTAGCCCGCCTGGCTAAACCCGGCGGCCGGGGCGGGTCTACATAAAACTTACAACTTGGCAATTTAGATTCATGCCCCTGCGAGATTGCGTTAAAGGGGACATAGAACAACAAAACACAGATTAGGAATTTCAGCATATAACTACTTAATAAAAATGAATGTCACGGCCACAACGGACGCTTACCAGAAAGAGGAAAATTATACTAACGAATGATTACAGGCAATACCCACAAATAAGTATTTATTGATCCCGGAGGGACTGGAACATAAAACAAATCCCGCCTATTAGCGGGATCGTTTTATAAAATTATTGTACTTAATGATGTTTCGATTCGTGTTCTCCAACCGGTGTGGTCTGCGGGATAAAGTCTACGCCATCTTTTCCGTAGTCATAAGCCCAACGGTGTACTTCAGGGATATCACCAGGCCAGTTACCATGTCCGGGGCGGATAGGAGTTGTCCATTCGAGGGTGTTGCTGTTCCATGGATTCTTGGTCTGCACTTTTCTTCCTTTAAAAATAGAATAGAAGAAATTGAACACAAACATTAACTGCAGGGTAAACACAACGATAGAAACCACAGAGATAAACTTGTTCAGGTCTTCAAACTGGTTAAAGGATACATAACCTCTCGGATCGTACAGACGGCGGGCCATACCAGCCAGGCCTTCGTAGTGCATTGGCCAGAAGATCAGGTAAGCACCAATGATGGTACCCCAGAAATGGATATAGCCCAATGTATTATTCAGGTAACGGCCAAACATTTTAGGGAACCAATGGTACACGCCCGCAAACATGCCGAAGAAGGAGGCCACACCCATTACAATATGGAAGTGCGCAATTACGAACATGGTATCGTGCAGGTGGATATCGAGTGCTGAATTACCAAGGAAGATGCCGGTAAGACCACCACTGATAAACAAGCTTACAAAGCCTAATGCAAACAAAGTAGCAGGTGTAAACCTGATATTTCCCCGCCAGATGGTCGTAAGCCAGTTAAATACCTTGATGGCGCTGGGCACGGCAATAAGTAAGGTTAGCAATACAAAGATGGAACCCAGGAACGGATTCAAGCCCGTAACGAACATATGGTGCGCCCACACTAAGAATGCGAGGATGGTGATAGCAAATATGGACCCGATCATCGCCATATAACCAAAGATCGGTTTACGGCTGTTGGTACTCAGTATTTCCGACGCCATACCCATGGCTGGCAGCAGGATTATATATACCTCCGGATGCCCCAGGAACCAGAACAAGTGCTGGAACAGGATGGAACTACCGCCTTCATTAGGCAAAGCGCCTACGCCGCTGACAAAAATATCGCTCAGGTAAAAACTGGTACCCAGGTTACGATCGAACAACAGCAGGATGAAGCCGCTCAACAATACAGGGAAACTCAATACGCCCAATACAGCAGTAAAGAAAAGTGCCCAGATGGTCAATGGTAAACGGGTCATGCTCATGCCTTTGGTACGCATGTTCAAAATGGTGGCGATATAGTTAAGACCACCCAAAAGAGACGATACAACGAACATTGCCATACTGGTGATCCAGAGATCCACACCCATTTTAGATCCTTCAGACGCATCTTTCAGGGCGCTCAATGGTGGGTAAGCCGTCCAGCCTCCACTAAAAGGACCGGTCTGTACAAACAGTGAGGAAACCATTATTACGCTGGCCAATAAGAAGAACCAGTAAGAAAGCATATTAAGGAAAGGCGAAGCCATATCCCTGGCTCCGATCTGAAGTGGAATCAGGAAGTTGGCGAAAGTTCCGCTAAGACCAGCGGTCAATACAAAGAACACCAACACCGTTCCGTGCATGGTTACCAGGGCATAGTAAAACTCAGGTTTAATTTTTCCACCTTCAGCCCAATGGCCCAGTAAGTCTTCCAGCCATGGAAAAGTAGCATCCGGATACCCTAGTTGCAGGCGGAACAACACCGAGAACAAACCACCGATAATAGCCCAGATAATACCTGTAATCAGGAATTGTTTGGCGATTGTTTTATGGTCCATACTGAAGACATACTTCGATATGAACGATTGTTCGTGGTGATGTTCATGATGTTCGTCGTGATGAACACCCGGCACTGCAGCGGCACCGGCATGGGATGTAATTTCAACTTCGTGGCTCATGTTCTAAATCTTATCTTTCTAACGGAATATACCGTCGTAATGTTTACATTTTTGTTTTGATTCCACCTGCAGGGGCAGCAGTTTTTGTAGTATCCGTTACAGGTTTGTTGTTGTCCGGATCTTTGGCAGGAAATACGGCATAATAATTCGGCTTCTGCTTGATCATGATGGCATCGTATTCTTCCTGTGTAACCACTTCAATTACACCACGCATAGCATAGTGGCTGGATCCGCAGAGCTGGTCACAAACCAGTTCGTACACAAAATCAGGATTCTTTAGTCTTTCCTTCATCTCTTTGGTGGTCCATTTTGGCGTAAACCAAAGCGTGGTTGGTATACCAGGAACCGCATCCATTTTTAACCTGAAATGTGGCAGTCCTACGTCGTGAATCACATCGCGGCTGTTGATCACCAATTTCACCGGTCTGTCTTTTACCAGGTACATTGTGGTAGGCATCAGGTCGTCATTATTCTTGGTATCGGCCCAATCCTGTCCGAGGGTGTTGCCTTCAGCTTCCCTGATCAATGTGTAATTTTTCTTGCCTAACTCACCATCCTTCCCCGGGTAACGGAATATCCAGCCAAATTGTTTACCAGTAATTTCCACCAGCATGGAATCTTTGGGTGGATCACCAGTTATTTTAAACCAGTGGCGAAGACCAATTACTACCAATACCGTTAGAAATATTGCAGGTATAATTGTCCAGATTACTTCGAGTTTGTTGTTATGAGGGATGTAAAATGCCTTACGTCCTGGCTTTTCCTGGTATTTAAAAGAAAACCAAAATAATGCCACTTGTGTAAGCAGGAAAACAAAGCCGGTGATAGCGGTTGTTACCATAAACATGGTATCAATCATTTCGCCTTCTTTCGAAGCGCTACCCTGTACAAAAAGTGTTTTAGGATAAAGCGCCTTATTGCAATAATAAGCCCCTACCAGGCCTACTACCAAAAATGCCAGCATCATAAATGCATTGACACGGTTTCCCTGTTCACGGCTCGCCTTTTCGCCTTTCAATATGGCTACGTACTCACTTGCCTTAGCAATCTGAAAGATCACTATGAACACCATCAGCACTATGCCAAGTAATAACCAGATATTCATGATGTGTAACTATTAAGTTTCTTTTGTAAAATTCCGATATTCTAAATTACCAAGCCTTCTTTGTCTGCGATTTTAATTTGTTGGCCTCATACCCTTAACCCCTCTTCCCGCGCTTTTACCAATCCCCAATTCCTTATCCCCAGTCCCTAACCCCTAAGTATGATGAACAATACTTTCTTTGAGGAAAGGATGGAATTTGGATACCAGTGGCCTTTTTTCCAAGGCCCGGCCTGTAAGCCAGATGATCAAGCCTACATACCCGATACCGATGCCAAACTCGTACCAGCTTAGGTGAGCGTGCTCACCCACTGTACCTGGCATCACCATTTGGTAAAAATCAAGCCAGTGGCCAAAGATGATGATCACCGCTGCAAAGGTCAGGATCGTATAGTTACGTTTGGTACCGCGTTTCATCAGGATAATGAATGGGGCAACAAAATTGAGTATCAGGTTCAGGAAGAATATACCACGGTAATTGCCCAGCAAACGCGGCTGGAAATACTTGGTTTCTTCCGGTTGGTTACTGTACCAGATCAACATGTACTGGCTAAACCAGAGATAAGTCCAGAAGATGGAGAAGGCAAACATAAATTTACCAACGTCGTGGATATGCTCTTCGGTTACATAACTCAAATAACCCTGGTTTTTGAGGAATACCACAAAAATGGCTATCAGTGACATACCCGATACAAAGGTGGAAGCAAAAGTGTACCAGCTGTACATGGTGCTGTACCAATGTGCATCAATGCTCATTAGCCAAAGCCATGGAATAGTTGACGCAACGGTCAATCCAAATGCCACCAGGAAAATGGCTGAACGAACGGTATTGCTAAATGTAAATTTTTTAGCTTCATCCAAACCCATAGGCTGTGCATCGGCTCTATCACCCAATTGGCGCATGCGCTTTCCAAAATACCACCAGGCTCCGAGCGTAAGGGCAGTCCAAACGGTAAAAAAAGTTGGACTTAAGAACCCGCTTTTCCCTTTTAAAACCGGGTCATTGGCCACAGCGTCTTTGTCTACCCAATGGTAGATGTGGTGGCCATCATGTGTGCCAAAAACAATACCCATCAGTACTATAAAAGCCAGGATACCAAATATGGGAACCAATGTAGAAATAGCTTCAGGAATACGCCTTAAAGCAACAGGCCATGCGGCCAAAGCCAGTGTGGTGGCGCATATAAAGAACATGGATGCATTTACAACCAACAGGAAGTAAGTACTGTTCTGCAGCAATACTGCCCAAAAACGAACACGGCTGTGTTCATCGGAGCTAAAAGCCAGCAGTGCTATGCCCAACACAAGGGCCAGTACACCAACAGCGGTAAGGCCCAGCCCCCATTTCTTCATTCCCGCAGGCATTACAAATTGTTCTCTGTTCGAAGCCATTTTAATTTACGATTTCAGATTTGTAGATTCCGGATAATAGATTTTAGTACAAAGACTAAAGACCATGTTATCCGGGTTACTATGTTTTTCTATCAGACTAATTTCCAATCACTAATTCCCAACCACTAATCCCTGATTCCTTATTTTACAGCGGCAGTATCTTTGGCGGCGGCGGCTGGTGCTGCAGCTACTTTGCCTTTATTCTGTACACTTCTTATATATTTAATGATCATCCAACGCTGGTGCGGAGATACCTGGCCGGCATAACTTCCCATCATGTTTTTACCGTAAGTAATGCTATAAAACATCTGTCCATCGGGCATATCCAGGGTAACCAGGTTTTTAGGTGCTGCAGGATAAGGGCCGGATCCATCTTTCCAAAGCGGGCCATTACCATCCAGTTTTGCGCCATGGCAAATTCCGCAATTGATCAGGTACAACCTTTCAGATTCAGCCATATCCACAGGGATAGAATCAGAAGCACCTAAGGGGCTAACGATTTGCCTTGAAGCCAGGTAGTTAACGCTGTCACCAGCGGCATCTTTTGCCAGGTGCATTACATAGCCTTCGCCACGGCTTACAGTACCGGCCACAGGCTGGTTGTTATAAAATATCCTGGTTTGCCCATTGCTTTCCCAACTGTTTACATCGCTGGTAAAGTTGGTATCTCTTGGGGCATAAGTTTCGTAAGCACGGCTGTATGCCATGTCTGGCATGTACACCCGGCCTGGTTCACGTTTGATGTCGCTGCAGGATACAAGTATCACTACGCCGACAATGCCCGATATGATTGCTATTTTCTTCATCTTATTCTTTTCAGTTTTTGAACCCCAATGCTGCTTTTAAATCCGTGTCCTGGCTTAATTAATGAGATTTTGCCAGGGTATCGCCGTACAATACCTGTTCTTTATCGTAATGACCCAGCCACCAGCCGGGCTCTACTACCTGTGTATTTATCTCTTTTGCCCCCGCATTCTGAAGCAGCGCAGTGGCATCAGCTTCAGTGGTGTTGCCGGTGCACTCTATTACCATTACAAACAAATCGTCAGTAGCCCTTAAATGGAAATGATGTTTGCGGAGGAATGGCGATAACTGGCACAGATAGCAAAAGGTAAGTACCATACCCACAGCCGCGCACAATACAGTAAACTCAAAGGTTACGGGTATGAATGCCGGCAATGGAAAATGTGGTTTACCGCCAATATTCAAAGGCCAGCTGGTTGTAAATACCCAACCCATAAAACTCAGGGCAATGGTGGTTCCGGTGATGCCGTAGATGAAACCCGCTGTGTGCAGGCTTGTTTCACGAAGTCCCATTGCCTTATCCAATCCGTGAACCGGGTAGGGCGTGTACACATCGTGCATTTTAAAGCCAGCCTGCCGTACCCGCTTTACAGCAGGGAACAGTACCGCTTCATCATCAAACGAACCAACTACAAATTTTTTCTTAGCCATATTTTTTAAGTATCAAGACACAAGAATCAGGATTCAGGTATCAAGGTTCAAGATTCAATTCAGATTACCAATCACTAATCAACCAATTAACCGGTCAACTAATGAGCATGTTCATGTGCAAACTGCTCCACTTCCATATCATCGATCTTATCGTGGTGCTCTTTAAAGTTCTCACCATTTTTCTTCAATATGCCTTTTATCTCTGCGATGGCAATAACCGGGAAGAATTTGGCAAACAGGAAGAAGCAGGTAAAGAACAAACCGAATGTTCCGAGATAGAAACCAATTTCCCAGATAGATGGGGTATAGTAGTAAGCCCAGCTACTAGGCAGGTAATCGCGGTAGATAGAGGTAACGATAATTACAAAACGCTCAAACCACATACCGATATTGATCAATACGCTCATAAAGAAGGTGAAAGCGATATTTCTTCTCAGCTTTTTGAACCAGAAGAACTGCGGGCTGATCACGTTACATGCCATCATTCCCCAATAGCTCCAGCCATAAGGACTAAACAGGTTGGCACGGCTATAAAAGAAGGCATAACCCTCATATTTATTCATACTGTACCAAGCCATAAATAACTCCGTCAGGTAGGCAATACCTACAATGGAGCCGGTGAGTACAATTACCTTGTTCATCACTTCTATATGCTCCAATGTTATGTATTCCTCCAGGGCAAATACTTTTCGGGTGATCAACATCAGCGACTGCACCATCGCGAAGCCGGAGAATACCGCACCCGCAACGAAGTAAGGCGGAAAGATGGTCGTATGCCAGCCCGGTATAACAGAGGTGGCGAAGTCAAAGGATACAATGGTGTGTACCGAAAGTACCAGCGGTGTACTTAAACCTGCCAATACCAATGAAAGGCTTTCATGACGCTGCCAGTGTTTGGTAGAACCTGTCCATCCGAAAGAAGCAACTCCATAGAAACGTTTGGCCCATTTCAGTTTGGCACGGTCGCGGATAGTAGCCAGATCGGGCAGCAAACCAGAATACCAGAACAAGAGAGAAACGGTAAAATAAGTAGAGATCGCAAATACGTCCCAAAGCAGTGGAGAGGTAAAGTTTACCCATAAAGGACCGCGGCTGTTAGGGTAAGGCAGTACAAAGAAGGCCATCCAAACACGTCCCATGTGGAAGATCGGGAACTGGCCGGCGCACATTACCGCAAAAATGGTCATGGCTTCTGCTGCGCGGTTTACACCCGTTCTCCAACCCTGGCGGAAAAGCAATAGGATCGCCGAGATCAATGTACCAGCGTGACCAATACCAACCCACCAAACGAAGTTGGTAATATCCCAACCCCAGCCGATGGTTTTGTTAAGGTTCCACTGGCCGATACCGTAAGTTACCTCACGATAAACGCTGTACACACCAAACAGCAGCAGTGCAACCGCGATACCAAAACCAATCTTCCAGAGTTTGGAAGGGGCGGCTTCAACAGGGCGGCAAATATCTTCCGTTATCTGGTGGTAATCTTTGTTACCTTCTACCAGCGGTGGCCTTACTTGACTTTCGTACCTTAATAATGACATGTGGTCCTTGTTTTCTGATTTCCCGTTGCCGATATAACAACGGTCAGTCGTTTACTTTTTTATTCCTTTCACGGCAGTTTGGCTGCGCTAGTCTATTGCAAATTGCTTATTGCAAATTGCAAATTGATTAATGCGGCTCTGACTGCACTTCTGGTTTCGCTTCTTCTTTATGTTCTTCTCCTTTGTGTTCAGTGGCGTGATGGCCCGGGATCGGGTCGTATACTTCCAGTACTTCTTCTGTATTCCTCACTTTGGCCAGGTAAGTAACATTCGGCAATACGTGTAATTGCTCCAGTACATAGAACAGGCGGTTCGGATTTTCTTCACGAATGGCGCGGATAGCACTCTTTTTGTCGTTGATATCACCAAAAACAATGGCTTCTGTAGGGCAACTCTGCTGGCAGGCTACTTTTACTTCTCCATCTATGATTGGACGGTTCTTTGTTTTGGCGTTCAGCTTACCATCCTGCAAACGTTGTACGCAGAAGGAACATTTTTCAATAACGCCACGGCTGCGGACGGTCACATCGGGGTTCAACACCATCCTTGTAAGATCGTCGTTCATCATCATGGTAGCATCGCTCACATGATCCCTTTGGTTATCAGGGAAGCTATCTGCTCCGGTATAATCAGCCCAGTTAAAACGGCGTACTTTGAAAGGACAGTTATTGGCGCAATACCTGGTACCGATACAACGGTTATAGGTCATCTGGTTCAATCCTTCGCTGCTGTGGTTGGTAGCGGCTACCGGACACACATTTTCGCAGGGGGCATTATCGCAGTGCTGGCACATCATCGGCTGGAACACTACGCTCTTAACATCATCCGGATTTTTCTTATCGGTAACAAAGTAGCGGTCAATACGCAGCCAGTGCATATCATGGCCACGCAATACTTCGCTTTTACCCACCATCGAAACGTTGTTCTCAGCGTTACAAGCTACCACGCAGGCGCCGCAACCGTTACAACTATTCATATCCACGCTCATTCCCCAATGGATACCCGGACGCTCATTCAGTTTTGGATCATACAAAGAAGCCTGGTCACGGTAGTCTTCTACATTGCCGGTCTTTGTATAATCTTCAGCCAGTTCCTCCCTCCAATGTTTGATGTATTCAGGGTGCTTTTTGAAAGTGGCCATGGTGGTTTCCCTTACCACTTCCACACGGTCAACACCGAGGCTGTCGGTATAAGAACTGTGGATCTGGTTTTGGGCAACCGAATATTTATCGCCTGTTTTCTCAACAGTAGCTGTAATTGAAATATAGTCAATGGTAGTACCATTGAAAGTAGCCAGTGGAAATGCATTTTTACCTGTATTGGGAACGGCTTTACCAATGTTTTCGCTGCGACCAAAACCCAAAGCAATACCCACAGTATTAGCATCCACACCGGGTACAATAATGATTGGTAATGCGATCTCTTTGCCATTGGTCTTGATCTTCATCACCCATTTCTGGTGATGGGCTTCATATTCATCGATATCACCGTTATCGGTCATATCTATGTTGAAGAGCTTTTTGGCATTACCGGAGGAAATCATCGCGTAATTATCCCAGGTAGCCTTGGTAACGGGATCGGGCAATTCCTGTAACCATGGGTTGTTGGCTTGCTGACCGGCTCCCATACTTACTTTTTCGTAAAGGAACACTTCGTATTCTCCACCTTTTTTAGCGGCACTAACAGCAGCAGTCGCTGCAGCTACAGCACCAGCATTAAATGCAGCACCGCCAGCAGCGACCTCAGTGCCAGGAGTGATAACGCCATCACGAAGCGCAGCATCCCAGGTAGCAACATTGCCACCCAGTTTACCTAACCAGAAATTCTTCAGGTAGGCTAAATAGTCATTTCCAGCAGCAGTAGTAGTTGCGGGAACAACAGTTGTTTTCTTTGTTGTATCATTGGCTGCAACAGGAGTTACAACAGTAATTGCTTGTTTAGAACCCCATTTCAGCAAGCTATCCTGCCAGGCACGGGTTTTAAATAATGGGTTAATGGTAGGCTGTATCAGCGAAAAATGACCCTGCTTAGGTTCAGCATCACCCCAGCTTTCGAGGTAGTGATGGGTAGGTATCGCGTAGTTACAGAGTTCTGTTGTTTCATCCATTTTTTCATTGAAAGAAACAGCCAGTTTCACTTTGGCCATACCTGCTTTAAACTGGTCGGCCATTGGGTGGCTGTACATGGGATTGGCTCCTGCAATCAGCAAGGCGCCCACCGTACCCGCGTTCATATCTTTTACCAGCGTAGTCATATCTGCATCTACACCCTGGCGATAATTTACTGGAACAGCCCAGTTAATGGTTTTGCCATTGGCGCCGATCGCTTCGTTGATGGCATTTACAATTACCTGGACATTGATATCATTGCTGCCACTTACCACCAAAGCGTTACCACCGGCGGCTTTCAGGTCGGCAGCAGCTTTTACAATACCAGCTTTTAATTTGGCATCTGCCACTGTGGGTGCTGTTCCGTTAACAGCATTCAGCAAGGAAAGTGCCACAGCACCAGCCTCAGAAGGACGATGGGTAAAACGCTCATCAGCATTCGCACCGGTCATGCTCATGATGCTTTCGAACTGGTAATGTTTGCTCATTACCGGGGCCTTTTCATCGATCTTACGGCCTTTGGCGTATTGTTTTGCAAATTCCACCGGGCTTATCCATGTACCGAGGAAATCAGCAGCAAGACTCACAATTACTTTTGCAGTATCAAACTGGTATGAAGGAATGCCTTTTTTACCATAAGAAAGTTCGTTTGCCTGGATCAGTCCGCTGTAAGAAACCGCATCGTATTGTACATGGCGGCTGCCGGGGTATTTAGCTATAAATTCAGCGATCAGTTGTTTGGTAGAAGGCGAAACGATGGTAGAAGTAAGAATGGCAATGGTACCGGTACCGATGCCAGCCATGGCTTCACCCACCATTTTATCAATCGTTTCAAAAGTAGAAACCTCTTTCCAGTCTTTTCCTACGCGTTGCATCGGAAAGCGAAGGCGGGCGGTATCGTATAAATCCAACACCGAAGCCTGTGCCCTTGCACTGGTGGCGCCTTTGGTCAATGGGCTCAGTTCGTTTCCTTCAATTTTGATGGGACGGCCATCTCTCACTTTGGCGACCACACTTACCACATCACCATCCTGAACATAGGTGGTAGCATAGTAATTGGCCACGCCCGGCATCAGGCTTTCAGGCTTGTTTACATAGGGAATTGCATGTTTTACCGGCATTTCGCAACTGGCGGCCAGGGTGGCCGCAGCAGTGCTAAATCCTACATATTTCAGAAAATCCCTGCGGTGCGTTTTGGCATCCAGTAAACCTCCGTCCGATGCAAAAGGCAGGTCCTCCTGAAACTCATCCTTAGCGGCTTTTGTGAACTCCTCACTCTGGTTAAGCTGACCGAAACTTTGCCAAATCTTGCTCTGAGCCATATCTTAATTGTATAATGTTTTTTAATGTGCAAATATGCAAATGTGCAAATGTGCCAAACGTCGATTCCGGGCGGGTGTGAGGTGTTAGTATTGGTTGAGGGCATTTGCATATCTGCACATTTGCCCATTGGCTAATTGACTTCCAGGCATTTGCACATCTGCACATTTGCCCATCTGCATATTAATAGTGACATTTCTGGCATTCTGTTCCGCCAATCATTTCTACCGTTACGCTATCCATTTTTGCTTTATGAATGTGCGTTTTACCATGTGCATCCACCGTGGTATCTGCCTTCATATCGTTATGGAACTTTTCGTAAATGCTGTAGAATTTGTTGCCATTGCCTTTGTCGTCATTAAACTGCACCTTGGTTTCGCGGTGACAGTTTACACACCAGCCCATACTGAGATCGGCGAACTGCTTCACTTCGTCCATTTTTTGTATTTCGCCATGGCAGGTTTGGCAGGCTACTTTACCGGCAACTACGTGCTGGCTATGGTTAAAGTACACGTGGTCGGGGAGACTGTGGATCTTAACCCATTCAACCGGTTTGGCTTTGGAAGGATCCCAAACCTTGCTCACTTTAGGATCAAAACCGGCGTATTTATACAACTCCTGAATCTGGGAGGTGCCGTTTATTTCGTTGTTATTCTCATCAAACATTTTTTCGCCTGTGTATTCGTTGATGGCCATATGGCAATTCATACAAACGTTTACAGAAGGGATATTGGCATGTTTACCGGCCTGTGCACCACCGTGACAGTACAAACAGTTGATCTGGTTAGTACCGGCGTGTACTTTATGAGAGTAATAAATAGGTTGAAGCGGTTGGTAGTCTTTGCTGCGGCCAAGATGAATGGCACCTTGAGCGAGGAAGAAACCCGATACGACAAAGAAAACAATTGCGGCTGCCAACAGGTACACCTTGTTTTTCCAGAACGCAACTGGTTCAGGCGAAGCGATATTTTCTTTTTCGTCGGTAAGTTTTTTAAGATTGCTGTTGACCTGCAGTAATATAAGAGCAACGATGGCAAGAATCAGGGTGATAATGCCGAACATGAGGGAAGAACCTTCGTCGCCGCCTGATGTTTCGCCAGGTGCAGCCACTGCGGCTACGGGTGGTCTAAAGTCCCTGATGTATTTTAAGATAGCATCTATTTCAGGATCAGTAAGATTCGGAAACTGGTTCATCGCCGTTTTATTCCATTTCAGGAATAAGGCGTTTGCATAAGCGTCACCTGTAGCAAGAACTTTGTTGGAATTTTTGATCCATGAATGGAGGAGCGCTTTGTCGGGCCAACGGTCTTCAACACCCATCAGGGCCGGACCGGTGAGGTCTTTGTCCACTTTGTGGCAGGATGCACAATTGGCATTAAACAATGCTTTCCCGTCCTGGGCAGAAATACTGGTAATAAAAACGAACAATAAAACCGTGCTAACGGCAACTATCTTCTTAAAAATTCTGATATGCTTGAACATAGACAGCTATAAATTGGTTCAGTGACGGGCAGAAAATTATCTGGTGTCGGCGGGCAAAAATATGACAGGAAGGTGACAAATGTGAATGAAAAGAAAATTTTTTTTAACCATGCCCACACTGCATTTCAGGGGATTGTTAGTTTTTTTAATGCGATACATGAGGCTATTTGTCAACAGATTGGATGAACGGATAATGAAATTAAAAAAGCCTTTCTTCCCCATCATTTTTTAGTACATCTTCGCAGCCATGTTCGATAAACTACAGGCAAAATGGAAAGTAAAGGGATGGCAACTGGCCCTTATTCTTGTAACATTTGCCATTGGTGGCAGCCTTACCGGCTGGGTAGGCCGCAAATTGCTGGGCCTCACCGGTATGGAACATGGTGTCCTTTATTATGTACTTTATGTTATAGTGATCACCCTGCTTTGGCCAATGGCGGTGATATTGGTAAGCATCCCTTTTGGCCAGTATCCTTTTTTCATAAAGTACATTAAACGAATCGGTGGACGGATGGTGGGTAAGAGCCATGCACGGGTGGTGGAGGAAGAAAAAGAGTTGGCAGTGGGGCAGTTGGCAGTTGGCAACCAGCAACCTTCAATGGACGATGGGCAAAATAAAAATCAATCCCAAATCCCTGATCCCCAATCCCTAACCCCTAACCATACTAAAATCGCCGTTTTCGCATCAGGTGGAGGCAGCAATGCTCAAAAGATCATAGATTACTTTAAAAACAGCAGCCGGGCTACGATAGCATTAATAGTATGCAATAAGCCTGGCGCTGGTGTACTATCCATTGCACAACAGGAAGCCATTCCATCTTTATTGATCGACAAGGAAAAGTTTTTCAGGGGAAATGGCTATGTGGACGAATTGAAATCCCTGGACATTGAGTTTATTGTGCTGGCAGGCTTTCTCTGGAAGATCCCGATAGCCCTGATTAAAAATTACCCCAATAAAATCATCAATATACACCCTGCCTTGTTGCCTAAACATGGCGGCAAAGGCATGTATGGCCATTTTGTACATGAAGCTGTTTTAGCCGCCGGCGACACGGAGAGTGGCATCAGCATTCATTATGTGGACGAACAGTACGATCATGGGCGTACCATTTTACAAGTTACCTGCCCTGTATTGGCCGGTGATACACCAGATTTGCTCGCAAAAAGGGTACTAGCCCTGGAGCATGAACATTATCCGAAGCTGATTGAGAAATGGATTGGCAGGTAAATCGTTTTTTTGAAAGAATCACAGATATTGTGTTGTGATTCTATTTTTCAAATTCTTATTTTTCTTCTCATGGAACAAACCAAACTAGGTATCGGCACCCGGCTGCAGCATACGCTTCATGGCCCGGGCGTTATAGTGGCAGTAAAATATGCCACCTATATTATTTCATTTATTAATGATGGCATTGTAGAAATAGACAAAACAGATCCCAAGCTGGATGAGATCATCCCTGAGAATGTAACGGCTGAAGTAGAAACGGTTTCAGCTGTTGAAAAATCGCTGTTGAAAATATTGCGGCAATGGGGCGAGGTAACCGAGATCGTACCACTGGGTGATCGCTGGAGGCATGGCATGATGCTGCTGCAACCGGCCGACAAAACACAGAAGCCCAAGGAAGTTCCTATAGAAATTTTCTTCCATAAAATTGTAATGCTCAGAGACAGGCTGCGGGTGCTGGAACAAAACATCAACAGCCATAAAATTCTCAGCGATGAAGACAAGGTAAACCTGCAGCAATATATTACCCGTGTTTACGGAAGCCTTACTACGTTCAATGTTTTATTCAGAGATAAGGAACATTGGTTTATAGGGGATAAATCGGGGGATTAGGGATTGGGGATTAGGGATTAGGGATTAGGGATTAGTTGATTAGTTGATTAGTTATGAATTACACTGGGAATCCTTTTTTAAGATGGCAGGCTTTTGTTGCAGATCCGTTCTGAGTCGGAAGTAAACGTGAGTCATACATGGTTAATTAACCTTTCCAAAGAAACCCATGCCAAAATAAAACCGCGGGGCGCCTACTAAAAACCTTTTTGTTACACCATCTATCGCAACACCTCTACCAAAATATCCGTTCAGAGAGCCTATAGGGGGATAAGGATTACTAAACTTCTGTAGTAATACCCACACGTTATTCATTCTCCTGTATACTGAAGCTTGCCCTTTATAGGCATTGCTACTATCGTTGCCGATGATGGCATAGTCTCCGGATATTGACACAGCCCCCCCGAAATTGGTGTTAGTGATTTCCTCGTTAATAATCGTAAATCCCTGCACCCAGTTCCCGGCGGCATTTTTTGTAAGGAACCTCACCGCACCGCAGTCAGTACACTGGTATGCATCTGCTTCGGGCGCAGCAATCATGGCGTTGTTGCCCGATATGGAAACAGCATATCCGTATGCCTCCCCGTGGGCCGCCCCCGGAAAAGTTGCTGTCGTTTGCCACAGGCTGGTTGAGACATTCCTTTTAAACATGGTGGCAGTGCCATTGATCCCCGCCGAAGTACCGTTATTAAGTTCTGCATCATATGGTGCGCCAACAATAAGTTCGTCGCCAGACATGGCAACAGAATAGCCAAATAATTCCAGGCTCCTTACTACAGGATCGGTTATCTTTTGTAAATATTCCCATATGTCAAACACGGCATTTCTCTTATACATAGCTATGGTTCCGGCATCTCTGTCCAGGCCTACATCGTCTGACGGAGCACCCACAGCAATATAGTCACCATCTATAGCTACGCTCCACCCAAACTGATCGCCATTTTGTGCTGATTGATCATACAACATTGCCATGAAGGACCAGGTACCTGTAGAAACATCACGTTTATACACATAAATGGCTCCATTGTCGGTAAGGCCGGATACGTCATTATTGGGTGCGCCTACCACAGCATAGATACCATTAATAGCTACACTTGCTCCAAACTGGTCGTCACTGGCGGGAGAAGGATTTGAAAATTTTACCTGTTTTTCCCAGGCGCCGCTGGCCGGGTTTCTTCTGAAGATCATGACAGAACCGGCATCGGGGAACCCCACTTCATCATCAGCACTGTTTCCGATTATTGCGTAGTCACCTGAAATGGCTACCGTTGCACCAAAAGACTCATTGTAATAACCCGTAGAATCCGAGACCGGGAACAAATCTGTGATATTATTCATTTCGCAGCCTCCCCAGGTACCATACCCAATAATGCTGCTATTGTTATTGTTGTTGTTTGAACCGGTTGCGGAAGACCATTGCATAGTGCCATTCCCATTGGACGTGAGTACCTGCCCAGCCTGGCCTGCAGCACCATTGGGTTTCAGTTCGCCACTGGTTTTTATGTGGCCGTTCACATCCAGTTTTTCGGCTGGAGTACTTGTGCCAATGCCTACATTTTGCGCTAGCAGATTTTGAAAGGTAATAAGTGTAATAGCAAAAACGATGAAGGTTTTCATACAGTTTGATTAAAGGTTGGTGGAAGAGACCGGGTTTCAGACTATTATTTAAAAAGCAGTAGCATTCCGGTGGTTACCGTTTTGGCGTTGGTTGGCATTAATTAACCTTACCAAAGAAAGCCATGCCCAAAAAATTCATCCCCGGTGCACCCACTAAAAATCTTTTTGTAATTCCATCTATACCAACCGCTGAACCAAAACCGGGATATGGTCCCGTAGAGGGATAAGGGCTGCTAAATTTCTGTAGTAATACCCACATATTATTTAATTTTTTGTATAACCAGGCCTTGCCTTCATTACTGTTGCTAAGATTGTCGCCGATGATGGCATAGTCGCCGGAAACTGACACGGAAGCGCCGAAATTAGTATCGGAGGTTCCCCCGTTACCAGTCCTGAATCCCTGCACCCATGTGCCAGCGGCATTTCTACTTAGAAACATTACAGCACCGCAATCAGGACAGGAAATATTATCACCATTAATCGCTGATACCAGGGCATTATTGCCAGATATGGAAACCGAATATCCGAATTGCTCATTGTCAGAATTCCCGGAAAAGGATACAGTACTTTGCCAAATACCGGTTGATACATTTCTCTTAAATAGCGTAGCCGATCCGTTAGAAGTGAAGTTGCCGTTATTATTCGGTTCCGAATCATAGACCGCGCCCACAATAAGCTGATCGCCGGATATAGATACCGAATAGCCAAATGATTCATTATTCACTGGCACAGGGTCTGTTAGCTTTTGTAAATAGTCCCATGCATCAATCCCGGCATTTCTCTTGTATACAGATACCGACCCGGTACCACTGTGCCCGGCTTCATTGTCTGATGGTGCGCCAACAACAATATAGTCACCAGATATAGCGACACTCCGGCCAAACAGATCGCCGGTTTGCGAAGATTGACCGAATATCTTTACCATGAACGACCATATCCCTGTGGCGGCGTCTCTTTTATATATATAGATGGCCCCATTGTTGGTAAGCCCAGCAACGTCATCATAAGGCACACCTACTACCGCATAGTTATCGTTAATGGCTACACTTATTCCAAAATGATCGTATTGAGCTGGGAACGGCTTTGATAACCTTACCTGTTTTTCCCAAATGCCGGTACCTGGGTTTCTTTTATATATCACGGCTGAACCTGCTTCCAGTACCCCGGATTCAGACGAGCTGTTTCCTACTATTGCATAGTCGCCCGAAATGGCTACAGCGGAGGCAAAACCATCGTTAGAGATGCCAGCCGAATCCGCAACCGGGAAAAAATCTGAAATGTTGTTCATTTCACAACCTCCCCAGGAACCGTAGCCGCCAATATTGGAATAGTTGGAACTGCCGGCGGAAGCTGCAGAAGACCATTGCATCGTGCCATTTCCATTAGATGTGAGTACCTGGCCAGCCTGGCCTGCCGCGCCATTGGGTTTCAGTTCACCGGTTGTTTTAATATGGCCGTTCACATCCAGTTTTTCGGCCGGAGTGATTGTGCCGATGCCTACATTCTGAGCATTGGCATTTGCAATAGCAATAAAACCGGCTATGAGTAGAATTATCCTTTTCATGATGTGGTATTATATTGATTACTGATTTGATGCAGTAAAAATGTACCTATAGCCTTCCTTTAAAAAGTTTTATAGGATGATGTGAAGATTATCTTACTTAAAATGCAGCGATAGTAAAATGAAATGCAGTAGCGAAGAGCGTGTAGTGCTCCAATGGCAGACTTCGGCAACTACAAGGCGTTACAATGCTATGGATGTATAGTGATGGCTGACTTCTGCAACTACAGGCCTTTTATGCTTCGCACTGCATTTCCTTTGCATTTTTACACATCTCAATTCATTTTTCGGCACCTTACCCGCCTAAACTTGCCGGGACTACAAGTTTTTAATAGCTTGCCAAATCAGAAAAAATCTATTCCTATTGAGGGCACTTTCATTTATAGCGTTATTCCTGTTGTTGTCTTTTGAAAATTTTGCCCAGGCGCCGAATTATATTTTTTACAATACAGGCGAGCGCCAGGGGCTCAGCGCTAATTTTTGTTATCGTCTTTTAAAGGACAGCAGGGGTATGTTATGGGTGGGCACGGTGAATGGTCTTAGCCGCTTTGATGGGGTTCATTTCAACAACTTCAAAGCCGGGAAAGACAGCGGCTCTTTTATCAACAATGAGATCTTCGACTTATGTGAGGACAAGGAAGGAAATATATGGGGTGCTACGGCTAGCGGCATTTTCCGCTATAATGCCGCGGCAAACAGTTTTAAAAATTACATACCGCCCACTTACGATTTTGCACGGGGGGTAGCAAACATTATTTGTGACCAGCGGGGAGATATATGGGCCACCACTGCGTGGAATATTTTGAAGCTCAACAAGACAAAAAACAGCTTTGAAGAAATAGGCCCGTTAACACATCATAAAGATTCTCTCAATGCCTATTCTGTAAGGCCAAATGGATTAGTGGAAGATCCATTGGGCAAGGGATTGTGGTTTGCTACCCGTTCAGGATTACATTTCTACAACACTGCCCAACAAAAATTTTTCGGTTATAGAAACAGCCCCGGCGATTCTCTTTTTACCAATCATAGCGTATCAGCGCTTTCACTGGCCGCATCCGGTCATTTTTGGTTTTTTGATAATGTGACAAAAGAGATCATTTCCTTTGATCCGGCAAGCCATGGAATAAAGCTGCGTATCGACATGAAACCGGTCATTCCCGGGGCAGTGGCTCAAACATTGATTGAAGACAGCAACCACCGGCTTTGGTTTAGTAGCTGGAATGGTAAGATGGGCGTGATAGACTACAAAAAAAATATCACCACAATTTTTGAATATAAAAACGATGACCCGTTAACAGTTGCAGGTGAAGGTTTTTGGGACATGCTTGAAGACGATGACCATAATATTTGGCTGGCAACGGCAGGTGGCATTTCAAAATGCAACTATTCAAAAACTGTTTATGAAATTGTTCCGGTAACAGCTCATGTGCCCCAATTTAAGAATAGCATATTAGGTGGCTTCAGCCTTGACCCAAGGGATAATAGTTGGTGGCTGGCAGCGGCAGGGGCAGGGGATATTTCCGTCATCCGCTATTATCCGGAAACCGGCAAGTATGATTTTTATGATTTTCAAAAAGCGGTAAAAAACAGACTGGGACAAATGCCCGGCCCCGTCTTTGCAGTTTGCTTTATGCAGGGGCAACCATACGCATGCACTCATACCGGCGTTTGGCAACTGAATGAAAAAACAAAACAAGTGCTCCCATTTGAAAAAACATTTGAAGGCATGCCGTTTATACCTTTCAACTACTTTGTAGAACATGGTGATGAAGTTTGGTTTACTACGAAAAAAGGCCTTATTAAATGGAATAGATTGACAAACCAGGCGATTAATATACAATGGGACGTTGACTCACTCCCCGATGGCCAGAAAGCCTGGTACAGCTTTCCATTTTTTGATAAGACCGGCATGGCCTGGTTGATCGCTGGCTTTGGCTGGTTGGGTCATGTTACCCCGAACAATGAAGCGGTACTGAAATATTATATAAAAAACAAACCAAAAGAACTGGCTGCATACATCACTTCTCCTTTTATAGAAGACGGCGTGGGAAACCTGTGGCTGGCTTCGAAGGGACTTGGACTGTACAAGTATCAGATTGCCACAGGCGAAATGAAAATATATGATCAATCAGATGGTATAAGTAGTTCTACCAACCAGGTGGCCATTGATAACTCAGGTCTCCTGTGGACTGCTGCAATGAATAAATTTGCTGTTTTTAATCCCGTCACAAACAGCATCAGCCAATTCAA
>JAZKFT010000039.1:0-61613 GCA_040386335.1 Bacteroidota bacterium | reverse complement strand
GTCATCAACCTAAATTAATTACTGGCTTAAAACGATTCAGGTATCATTTCAAAGATTCATCACAGTCAGTGGTCGGTGAGGACACCGACCACGGCGGCCGTCTGGTCAGTGATCGCAGGAGGACACCGACCACGGCTGCTGCCCGGGCAGTGATCGCAGAAGGTCACCGACCAAGGCTGCAGATCTGAATCTCAACCTCCCTCCAATCATAAATCAAAAATCACAAATCATAAATCCGCCCTGGCGTACGCAAAAACAGCCTTTTAAACGGTGTTTTTTCGGTTTGACGTAGTAATGAAGGGTGCCATTTTTAGGCAAAGGGGGTATCACCACGATACTTTTAATTCCAGAATCGACGATTCGCCCATTCTTAACCAAAACAACAATTGCTTGCTCATGAAACTAAAATTGCTATTGTACCCCTGTGTACTGCTCTTTCTCCAAACCCTGTTTTCGCCGGTTATGGCCCAGGGGATTAACGTCACCGGAACGGTGATGTCGAAACAAAATGATCCGCTTGATGGTGCTACCGTTACTGTAAAAGGCACCAAAAACAGCACGACCACCAATAGTGCCGGGCAATTTTCCATCAATGTTCCAAAGCAGGGCTCTGTGTTAGTCATAACTTATACAGGCATGGCTACCCAAAGCATCACCGTTCCGGCTTCGGGTATTGTATCCATTAAGCTCGAGGCAGGCTCTGTTTCCAACCTGGATGAAGTGGTGGTAGTCGGGTATGGTACACAGAAAAAAAGGGTACTTACGGGCGCTGTTTCCAGCGTGAAGGCTTCGGACCTGGAAAACATGCCGCTCAATAATATCGCGCAGAGCCTGCAGGGCCGCACTTCGGGTGTGGTGATTGCCGCCAACAGCGGGCAGCCGGGTTCGGCAGCCACGGTGCGGGTGAGGGGAATTACTTCATTCAATAACAACACGCCGCTTTGGGTAGTAGATGGCGTGGTGGTGGATAATGGCGGCATTAACTACCTCAATCAATCCGATATTGAATCGATTGAAGTATTGAAGGATGCCTCGTCGCAGGCTATTTATGGTGCCAGGGCAGCAGCCGGTGTGGTGCTGGTGACCACAAAAAAAGGCAAGGCTGGGTCTATCCGTGTTAGTTACAATGGCTTCTATGGCATTTCATCACCCGCAAAAAAACTGGATATGCTGAATGCCACCGACTATGCAACCTTGCGTAATGAATCGGCCGCAGCAGCAGGGCTTGCCAAGCCATATGCCAACCCGGCTTCCTATGGTGCAGGTACCGACTGGCAGTCGCTGATATTTAATGATAATGCGAACCGCCAAAACCACGAGTTCAGCATTAGTGGCGGAAATGACCGTTCTACTTTCTATATGTCTTTCGGCCTCGTTGACCAGGAAGGAATCGTGGCTACCGAAATTTCGAACTATAAAAGGGTAGCTATCCGCCTGAACTCTACTCATAAACTGGCCAAATGGCTGACCGTTGGACAAAACATTGGTTACGCTTATGGCAAATCAATTGGCCTCGGTAATACCAATAGCGAGTTTGGTGGCCCTTTAAGTTCTGCTATCAATCTTGATCCCATTACACCTGCTGTTGTTACTGATCCGGCTGTTGCTGCACTGGCGCCCTACACCAATATTGGCATCCGCCGAAATTCGAGTGGGCAACCATTCGGTATTTCGTCCGTAGTTGGGCAGGAGATCACGAATCCATTGGCCTATATACAAACCCGCATTGGTAATTACAGTTATAGCAATGATTTTGTGGGCAATGTATATGCTGAAGCAGAGCCGATTAAAGGCCTGAAGCTACGTTCGACACTTGGCGCTAAAATGTCTTTCTGGGGTGGTGAAAGTTTTGCACCATTGTCCTGGCTAAATTCTTCTTCCATTAATTCCCGCACCAATTACAACAGGAACATGAACAAGAACCTGGGCTGGAATTTGGAAAATACTGCCTCCTATACCCGGAGTTTTGGCGACCATAACCTGACATTGCTGGTGGGCCAGGGCGCTTATTCCGACGGAAGTTCCAACGGAACCAGCGTTACTTATTTTAATGTTCCTGCGGAGAATTTTAAAGACGCATCGCTTAATTACAATGTGCCTTCAGACCAACGTGTTTCAAGTGGCTACGAAGGGCAGGATCATGTGGTGTCTTCTTTATTTACCCGTCTTAACTACAACTTCAAGGAGAAATACCTGTTCCAGAGTTTGGTTAGAAGGGATGGCTCATCAAGGTTTGGCGCTAATAACAAGTACGGCATTTTCCCATCTTTCTCAGCAGGCTGGGTAGCCAGCAGCGAGGCGTTTTTCCCATTGAAAAACCTCGTGAGTTTCATGAAAGTCCGCGGCGGCTATGGTGTTGTGGGTAGTGATGATATTGGTGACTTTGCATACGTGTCTACCATTGGCGATGGCCGTAGCTATCCGTTTGGAACATCTGGCAGCTATGCTATTGGATACAGCCCCAACGCACCTGCCAACCCTGATCTGAAATGGGAAGAAACCAGGCAGACCAATATTGGTTTTGATGCCAATTTTCTGAAGAATTTTAATGTAAGTTTTGATTGGTTTAAGAAAGAAACCGTTGGTATTTTGACTAACCCACGCATACCCGGCTATGTAGGTGCCATCAGTAACCCTGCCGCTAATGTGGCCAATATGGAAAATACCGGTTTTGAAATAGAACTGGGATATCGCAAAAAAATAGGCCAATTCAACCTGGGTCTAAGCGGTAATATTTCGCATTACAAAAACAAGGTTACCTACCTCGGCAACAATATTCTTTTCACCACGACTTCACAGCAATCGTTCCAATCCAGTTCTTATCCTATTACCCGTTCTATTATTGGCATGCCTTTCAATACCTTTTTTGGCTTTCAAACCCTGGGCATTTTCCAGAACCAGGCCGAAGTAGATGCCTATGTTGGTAAGTCAGGCACCAAGATTCAGCCTAATGCCAAACCCGGCGATTTCCGTTGGGAGGATATTGATGGCAACGGTTTGATCAACGATCTTGACCGTAAGGTTTTGGGCAGCCCATTGCCAACTATTACTTACGGTTTCACCATTAACCTGGCATATAAAGCTTTTGACCTGACCGTATTCGGACAAGGCGTAGGCGGCAATAAAATTTTCCAGGGTCTGCGCAGGCTGGATATCCTTACCGGCAACTGGCAAACCAAGGCCTTGGGCAGGTGGACCGGCGAAGGAACCTCCACCAGTTTCCCCCGCCTGGTACAAAACGATCCGAACAGGAATTTCACCAACCCATCTGATTTTTACCTCGAGGATGGTGACTATTTCCGCCTGAAGAATGTACAACTGGGCTTTACGCTTCCGGCCGCCATCAGCCGCAAAGTGGGATTGCAAAAAGCGCGATTTTACCTGACCGGCGAAAACCTGGTGACCTGGACCAAATACACCGGTTACGATCCTGAAATTGGCGGAGGCGCCGGCTCTGGAATCGACCGTGGAATATATCCGCAGGCGCGTTCCATTATCGTTGGCATCAATCTCGGCTTCTAAAATCATTGCACCATTTTAAAATATATCACCCATGAAAAAACACATAAAATATACGGCAGCACTCACCTTTCTACTGCTGGCTTTCGCCGGCTGCAAGCGCAAATTTCTTGAGATAACGCCTCGTGGTTTAAACCTTGAATCGAGTTATTACCGTAACCAAACCGAGGCCTTTAACGGGCTGGTAGCCATTTACGATGTGGTAGGCTGGACTGGTGGCGGCTATGTAACCAAAGTAAACGCCTTAGATGTAGCATGCGACGATCACCTGGCCGGCGGCGGAGGTGCCAATGATATCACCAACCTGCAGGTGTGGAGCAATTATACGCTTACCCCGGCCGTTGGCCCACAGGCAGAACTGTGGCGGAAAGGCTATTCCGGTGTTTTCAGGGCCAATACTTTGTTGCAAAAAATGCCGGGTGTGCCCATGGATGAAAACCTCAAAAAAAGGTATATCGCGGAAACAAAACTGTTGCGGGCCTATTTCTATTTTGACCTGGTGCGTTTGTTTAAAAACATTCCGCTCTTTACGGTACCGGTTTCTACCGAAGAAATGTACAAAGTGCTGCAAGTAATTCCTGAAGAAGTGTACACCCAGATGATCAAAGACATCACCGAGGCCATGCCTGATCTGCCCGCAACCGTGCCCCTGGCTACTGAAGGTGGCAGGTTTACCCAGGCCATTGCGCATGCAGTATTAGGCAAGATCTATTTGCAAAAACAAATGTTTGCCCAGGCAGCTTCAGAATTCGCACTGGTAAATGGAACACCGGGTGGCACGAGCCAATACGGTAATAAGCTGCTGGCCAATTATAACGACCTGTTTAAAGTCAGCAATAAGTTTAATACAGAATCGATCCTGGAAGTGGGATATACGACTACTTCTGCAGGTGGCTGGGGCTGTGTTTCCTGCACTGAGGGAAACGTGATGAATATCCTGGTGGGCCCGCGTGGCTATACTGCCAAAACAGCTGCTGCCCCGGATTATGTATCAGGCTGGAGTTTTGTGGTGATCACGCCTTCGCTTTTCAACGCTATCCATTATGACCCACGTTACAAAGCTACAGTGGCCAACCTCGACAGTCTTAAGCTGAACAACATAGCCGACTATTCTCCAGGCTATAACAACACCGGTTATTTCCTCGAAAAATTTGCCGGCAGGGTTTCAAACAAGTCTACCGGTGGCGGTCCGTCTGAATTAAATTTTGGCCAGAATATGTACGAAATACGCCTGGCCGATACTTACCTGCTGGAAGCCGAGGCCCTTGTTCGTGGTAGTGGTGACCTGGCGAGAGCAGCCGCATTGCTCAATGCTGTTCGGAGCCGTGTTGGTCTGCCTGCTGTAGCCGCTACCCTTGCGAATATTAAAGATGAAAGAAGGCTGGAATTGGTGGGCGAAGGTCATCGCTGGTTCGACCTGGTACGTTGGGGCGATGCCGCTGCGGTTCTTGCCACTAAAGGTTTTGTAACTGGCAAACATGAAGTATTGCCCATTCCTTTGCTGGAACTGGAAAACACCAAACTGGTGCAGAATCCAAATTATTAATGCGTTTTCATAGCTGGTAGTCGTTATAAGAGCGGGTGGGCTTGTTAGCCTGCCCCTCTTTTTTAAAAAAACGTTAGTTTACAGCTCAGAAACTTTCTCCTTAAAGCTTTATACAAAACAAATGGAATTACCGAACGAAAAAGCATCTCAAACGGAGTTGCCACAGTGGCAAAAAGACCTCATCGATTCTCGTTTAGAAGCCATTGCTCAAACGCCAGGCTGTCTTCACCCTATTGAGGAATTATATCAAATATTGGCGAGCGACATTGAGGATTAAGCCATTTCATTCCGCATCATTGTATTACCGATTGGTACCATTCTTCCCTGCTGATGCACCTTCCGAAAACTTTACTGATACTCCTGTCCCTTGCATCCCTGATTTTCATCTTCTCCAGGTGCATGGATAATAATGCTGCAATCAGCAAAGATCCAAGAGGCGAACGCTGGGCCGGATCCAAAACCTGCGGTACATGCCATTCAAATATTGCTAACTCTTACGCCCATACCAATCATTTTAAAACCTCTTCGAAATCCAATAAGAGCGATTTGAAAAAACAATCTGACCTCGAAGCGGATAGCTTTTATTTTGCCACTGATCACTATACTCTGGTAGAAGAAAAGGACGGAAATTACTTCCAAACATCTTTTGTAAATGATACAAAAACAACATCAGCCTCCTTTGATATTGCGTTTGGCTCTGGTGAAAAGGCCCAAACCTATGGCTATTGGAAAAACGGGCAATTATACCAACTTCCATTGACCTGGTTTACCACGAATCATGCATGGGCCAATAGCCCGGGATTTCCCGAGAGCAAAGCCCATTACGACCGGGTTATCATCAGCCGATGTTTCGAGTGCCATTCATCTTATGTGGATGTGGATTTTAAACAGGAAACAGCACTGTCGACCGCCGAAGTCATGGACAAGAATTCGATTGTTTTTGGTATTGATTGCGAACGTTGCCACGGCCCCGGGATGGGGCACGTAAGCTTTCACAAGGAAAACCCGGCAGCTAAAAAATCAATGCATATGGCTGCCTGGAAATCATTAAGTCGCCAGCAACAACTCGATGCCTGCGCTGTTTGTCATTCGGGCAACGATATGGCCATGCAGCGGTCCAGTTTTGCATTTGTGCCGGGCGATACCCTGTCCCATTTTTCCTATCCTGGTTTTGGTGAACAGAAAACGAAGGAGCCGGATGTGCACGGCAAGCAGATGCAATTGCTTCAGTCAAGCGCCTGTTTTAAAGCCAGTAAGCTCACTTGTACCTCGTGCCACAGCCCTCACGAGGCTGAAAAAAACCTGTCGGAATTGTTTGTTTCCAAATGCATGAGTTGCCATCAATCGTCTACCCACGCTCAAAAAAATTTGTTGGAATTTCAGCAGGCGGCAGTCAAAAATACAGGCAGCAACATCAAAAACTGCATCAATTGCCATATGCCTTTGCAGCCATCCAAAGACATTTTCTTTGGTGCCGGGCTGCAATCAGGCACCATCCCCTACTTGCTGCGTACGCACCGGATTGGTATCTATTAAAAAATGCCAGGCGGGCGCTCATTTATGATGGCGTAGCCTTTCATAATTCTAATCGATTGATTTTCAATGAAGAAATAAATCAGTGAAGGGTTTTTGACGTAGTGGTATATTTGAACCCACTAAGATTAAGCGACAACTTTAGTCTTCCAAAATTGGCTGTAACGATTACGTCATGTACCTTATGAAGAGGAGCTTGCTTTTTATGTTGCTGGCATTTGCCATGGCTATCCCCGCCCTATCGCAGAATAGCATCCTGTTCCCCGGTATTGTTCACTATACCAAAAAAGTCTACGGTGCCGGTAACCAAACCCGCTCCATCGGCCAGGATAAAAGAGGTATTCTCTATTTTGCCAATGACGACGGCCTGCTGGTTTTTGATGGCACTTACTGGAAAACGTACCCGTTGCCTAACAAGAGTATCGTTCGTTCTTTGGTAGTGGTAAACGACCGGATCTACACAGGCGGCCAGCAGGAAATCGGCTATTTCTTTTTTAATAAGCAAGGCGGTTTAGCTTACCAATCCCTGATGCCGTTAATACCCACAGCGGAAAACGAGTTTACCGATGTATGGCATGTGGTCAGTTATGGCAAGGATATTTTCTTTCAATCCAATAAACGGATCTTTCGTTTTCACGATAATAAAATCACCGCTTTTAAGAGCATTAACTGGTCGTTTTTGGGTACCGCCCACGGAATGCTGATTGGCCAGCAATATGAGAAGCGGCTGGTAAAATTTAAAGACGGGCAGTGGGAGCCGATAAAGAACAATTATGTCTTTTCGGGAAATGACAGTGCCATAAGATCCGTCACTGATTTTGGTGCCAGCACTGTACTCATCACCACGCTAAAAGCAGGTGTTTACCAAATGAATGGTGAGACTGTCACCAAATTCGAAACAACTGACCTGGCCACGATTAGCTCCAAAATTATTTACTGGTCCGTGGCGATCGATACAGGTTTAACTGCTATTGCCACCAAATTGAATGGATGTTATGTTATTAATTCCAAGGGAGAAATAACACAGCATTTGAGTAAGGTGCAGGGCTTGCAAACCAACAATATCACTACCATTTTTCCTGACAAAGAAAAAAATCTCTGGCTCGGTTTCGACAATGGTATCGACCTGGTGATACACGATAATGCCATCAAACATATTAACCCCGACCGGGAAAATAAAGGCCCGGGGTATTCGGCCATTATCCATAAGAATCAATTGTACCTGGGCACGGCACTTGGCCTGTATACCGTTCCACTGGTAGAGCCAGGCAATCTCCATACGGTGAAGGAAGATTTTAGCATGGTAAAAAACAGTAGTGGCATCGTGTGGGCGTTATCGGTTGTAAACGGCCAGTTGATAATGGGTCATAATGATGGCTCCTATACCATCAATAACAATACGGCATCGGTTTTGGATCGTTCCACGGGTTTCTGGTCATTTCAGCCTTTTGGTATCCAGGGAGCATCGTCCACCGTTCTCGGGGGCACTTATAACGGCGTAAATATGTATCATTATACGGCCGGAAAATTTATAAACCCAGCTATCCACACCCATTTTGAATCGGCTAAATTTATGGTGATCGCAGATGATAATATCTGGGTGGCACATCCGTATAAGGGATTGTACAAAATATATTTTGATAAGACCGGCAAGCCTCAAAACAAACCTTACAACGATACCCGCAAAATATTATCTGCAGGTCACAACCATTTGTTCAAGATCAGGAATAAGATAACGCTGGTAACTGGTAAAGGTATTTATGAGTACGATAAAAAGCTGGGTGATTTTACAGCATCAACGTTTTTTAATAGTGTGTTCAACAATAGTACCGTTTCTTATCTGAGGGAAGACAGTCTTGGAAATATCTGGTTCATCCAGGATAAACGCACCGGAGTGATCGACGTTTCGAATCCGCAAAAGCCAGCCGTAGTGTACTTCACAGAGCTAGACAACGTAGTATTGGGAAATGATGAGGAATTTATTTACCCGATCAACAATAACAATATTGTGGTGGCTGGCGAAGAAGGATTCTACCATATCAATTATGAACAATACAAGCAAAGCCACCCGCCAGTGAGTGTGCTGATTCGGTCGGCCAGTGCTTTTTACAAAACCGATAGTACGCTTTTTGGTGGTTACCTGCAGGCCGGTGACACCGCAGGATATGCTGATGCATACACATTAAAAAACAATATCAGTTATAAATGGAACTCTTTGCACTTCGAATTTTCTTCTCCGATCTATGGCGGCACGGCCGAGTATAGTTATCGGCTTCGCGACTTTGAAAAAGACTGGTCGGCCTGGGGAATCAAAACGGAAAAAGCCTATACCAATTTACCTGCCGGCCAATATGTTTTCGAGGTAAGGGCCAGGGACAATTCGGGCAACCTTTCGCCGGTAAGCACTTTTAGTTTTAGCATATCGCCGCCCTGGTACAAAACCCTGCTGGCTTATTTCGTTTACCTGCTTGTATTGGCAGCAATCATTTATCTTTTTTACAAAAGGCAGCAAAAAAAATACCTGGTACAGCAAAGGCTTAAATTGAAAAAACAACAGGAAAAATTTGAAGAAGAACAGAAGCAATTGCAATACCAGCACCAGCTGGAACTGGAGAAAAATGAAAAGGAAATATTTCACCTGAAGAATGAAAAACTGGAAGCCGAAGTACAGTTTAAAAATACCGAACTGGCCAGCAATACCATGAACCTGTTGCAGAAAAAAGAACTGCTGAATAAGATCAAGGAAGAGGTGCTGGAATTAAAAGATGAACCGGAATCGGAAAAGAAAACCAGGAGCATACGCCGCATCACCAAAATGATCAATGAGCAGTTGGAAGAGAATGACGACTGGGAAAAATTTGCGGTATATTTTGATAAGGTCAACAATGACTTTTTGAAAACCCTCAAAGAAAACTTCCCGGTACTTACCGCCACCGATCTCAAGCTTTGTGCTTACCTGATCATTAACCTTTCATCCAAAGAAATTGGCAACCTGCTGAACATCTCCATCCGTGGTGTAGAAACCAGCCGGTACAGGCTTCGCAAAAAACTGGAACTGCCCAACGAAGTTTCGCTTTTCGATTTTTTGGTGGGAATTAGCAATAAAAATAGAGAGGGCACGCCTCATACTGACGTCCCTGTTAATGGCCATCGCTCTCTCGAGTTGGTTTAGAAAAGTGGATTGAAAATAACCGGGCCGATGATAGCTGGGCAGATTACTGGAAATACTCAATAATCAACGCTCTATAGTCAATTTTCAAATGTGTGGAACAAGGTGCTTTCATTTGATATCCATGTGGTTAAGGTAGAAAGGGCTAAGATTGTCAAATCCCCTCTTGCCAATCTGAAATAGGACTTGTTTTTCGCTTTTGATGTAGTAATGATGTATCCCCTTTTTAGGTCTTCGCGACGTGCAGGCCTAGTTTAGCCCTATAAACGATACCTCTAAAAACATTGCCTGATATGAAAAGATCTCTGTTGTCAATCACTAAAATTTGCCTTGCCGTCTTACTGATACCTGTGGTTGCGCTGGCCTGCAAAAAGAAAAAGACTTCACCGCCGGTTGTGATCATTACACCGCCGGTTACTGATACGGCAGCAAAAACGGATGTACTTTTTTATCTCACAAAAGCAGATCAAACTGCCCTTTTCCAAAAACAAAATATTGGCTTGCTGTTCGCTGCGGGCACTGCAGGCTACCCTGTAATTGATGTGGATACCACACAGATTTTCCAATCGATAGACGGTTTTGGTTACACATTAACCGGTGGCAGCGCCACACTTATTAATGCGTTACCTGCCATTCAAAAAGATGATTTGCTCAGGGACTTGTTTCAGTGGGATAGTACCCATATCGGAGTTAGTTATCTCCGCATCAGCATCGGCGCTTCAGATCTTAGTGCCACCACTTTTACTTATGACGATGTCCCCGCCGGCCAAACCGATTCCGGTCTTACCCAATTTAGCATCGATGCCGAAAGGACAGATTTAATTCCCATCCTGAAAAAAATCCTGGCGATCAATCCCTCTATAAAAATCATGGGTTCACCATGGTCGGCCCCTGTTTGGATGAAGACCGGAGGCTCTTTTAAAGGCGGTAGTTTGAAGCCGGAATATTACAATGCCTACGCAAAATACCTGGTGAAATATATCCAGGCCATGAAGGCCGAAGGCATTACGATCGATGCCATTACTCCACAAAATGAACCCTTGCATGGCGGCAACAATCCCAGTATGGTGATGCTGGCAACAGAGCAAAGGGATTTTATTAAAAACAGCCTCGGACCGGCTTTTAAAAATGCCGGCCTGAACACTAAAATCATTGCCTATGACCACAATGCCGACAAGCCCGACTATCCCATTACCATTTTTAATGATACAGCCGCGGCTAAGTATGTAGATGGTTCGGCCTTCCATTTATACGGCGGCACCATCGATGCGCTTGGGCAGGTGCACAATGCCTATCCAAACAAGCATGTATATTTTACCGAGCAATGGGTGGGAGGACCAGCAAATTTTGGCAGTAACCTTTCCTGGCATGTAGAGAACCTTATCATCGGCGCCACCCGCAACTGGAGTCGAAACGTGTTGGAATGGAACCTGGCTGCCGACCCGTTTTACAATCCCCATACCGTGGGCGGCTGCACTACCTGCCTCGGTGCAATCACTGTTAATGGACCGGCCGTAACCCGCAATGTGGCTTACTATATTATTGCCAGCGCCTCCAAATTTGTCCGTCCCGGTTCGGTACGGATCGCTTCTAACAATATTGGCAACCTGGTGAATGTGGCCTTTAAAAACCCGGCTGGCAAAAAAATATTAATCGTACTCAATAAAGGCAACAGCAGTGAGGCCTTTCATATTCGCTCGAACGGGAAAATGGTGACAACGCAATTGGATGGCGGAGCGGTAGGAACTTATGTTTGGTGATGAAAAAAACTACTGCATTTCGGAGACCGTGGTCGGTCTCCTCTCCGGCCATTGAATTTAGGAGGCCGTGGTTGGTGTCTCACCAACCACTGAATGTAGGCCGCCAGGAAACTTACTTGCAGACATGACCAACCTAAATAAAATACTTGCCTACAAATCAAGAATAATTCAAAAACTCATCACAGTCAGTGGTCGGTGAGGACACCGACCACGGCTGCCGTAGTGGCCGGCGACACACCCACTACGGCAGCCGGAAACATAAAATCATCACATGAAAAAAATAGCATCTTCCATCCTGCTCCTGACAAGCTTAACAGTCATTGCCCAATCCCCGAAAACCAACCCATTTGTTTTTAAAGGAACAGCCGTAGTGTACACCACTGCCGATAAAACCGCCATGCGGAATACGGAAACCAGCCGGCCCGTTTTTGCGCCGCTGGCCCAGCCACTCGAAACCAATCCCTGTGTGTTCGTAGATCCATCCCAAACCTTCCAGGAATTTGTGGGTATCGGTGGTGCCATTACCGATGCGGCTGCAGAAACATTTGCGAAGCTGAAACCTGAAGCGCAGGAGGAATTTCTAAGCGCCTATTTCAATCCGGACAAAGGCATCGGCTATACCCTGGCACGCACCAATATTCATAGCTGCGATTTCAGCAGCGGCAGTTATACCTACGTGGCCGATAACGACAAGGAACTCAAAACATTTTCGGTGGCACATGATGAGCAATACCGAATTCCACTCATTAAAAAAGCCATTAGTGCTGCAGGCGGAAAGCTGACGTTGTATGCCAGTCCATGGAGTCCGCCGGCATGGATGAAAGACAATAACAGCATGCTCCAGGGCGGAAAATTGAGGCCCGAGTTCCGCCAGGCCTGGGCCAACTATTATGTAAAATTTATCCGCACCTACGAAAAAATGGGCATGCCCATCTGGGGCCTTACGGTGCAAAATGAACCTATGGCCAAACAGCGTTGGGAATCCTGCATTTTTACGGCAGAAGATGAAAGGGATTTCATAAAAGGCTACCTGGGGCCTACACTTTTGAAAGAAGGCCTATCATCTAAAAAGCTCGTTGCCTGGGACCATAACCGTGACCTTATTTTCCAACGGGCCAGCGTGTTGCTGAACGACCCTGTGGCTGCAAAATTTATATGGGGCATTGGTTTCCACTGGTACGAAACATGGACTGGTGGCGGTATGCAGTTTGGCAATGTAAAAAAAGTGCAGGAGTCATTCCCTGATAAGAAACTCTTGTTCACCGAAGGCTGCCAGGAAAAGTTCAATTGGAACCGGATGGAAGATTGGGCATTGGGCGAAAAATATGGCCTCTCCATGGTGAACGATTTCAACAGTGGCACCGTAGCCTGGACCGATTGGAATATTTTGCTGGATGAAAAAGGTGGCCCCAACCATGTCGGTAATTTTTGCTTTGCGCCCTTACATGCCGATACAAAAACAGGTCAACTCGTGTACACCAATGCGTTTTATTATATCGGCCATTTTTCAAAATTTATCAGGCCGGGTGCCAAACGCATCAACAGTTCCAGCAGCAGGGACCAGCTGCAAACCACCGCTTTTCTCAATACCGATGGCTCTATCGCCGTCGTAGTATTGAATACCACAGACCAAAATATCCCTTTCAATATTTGGATCAAAGGAAAAGCGGCGCCTGTTGTAAGTTTGCCACATTCTATTAATACAGTTATTATCCGCTAAAATCTTTTGCATGAAAAAATATGGCATTTTACTGCTATTGACTATTTGCCTGAACCAGGTTTTCGCGCAGCAAAAACCACGTTTTTGGGATGAAGTACAAACCATCAAACAGTTTGATAAAATGTACGCCGCCCCAAAAAATCCCATCCTGTTTGTGGGCAGTTCCTCCATCCGTAAATGGGACGATGTGGAGATAACGTTTGCCAAATACAAAGTGATGAATCGTGGCATCGGTGGTGCTATTCTCAACGATATTATCCTTTATGCCAACGATATTATTTTCCCCTACAAACCGCGGCAGATTGTAATGTTTGTGGGTGAAAACGATTTACCCGACGAAGCCAGTACACCCGATTCCATCCTCAACCGTACCAAACGTTTATTTGATTTGATCCGCAGCCAGTTGCCCAATGTGCCAATTGTCTACATCTGTTTTAAACCCAGCCCCAGCCGCGAAAAACATTTGCCCAAATGCATCGCAGCTACGGAACTGATAAAAGAATACCTGAAGACCGATCAGAACACTGTTTTTGTAGATGTACTTAATACAATGCTTACCAAAGATGGGAAGCCTATGCCCGAATATTTTACTGCTGATATGCTCCACATGAATGAGAAAGGCTATGCGCTTTGGGAGAAACTGGTGAAGAAGCATTTGTTGAAGAAGTAGTAACGATATAATCCCCACAAGCAATAGCAATAATTCCCGGATTACATCTTTCTTTTAATGATGTTGGACATGTACGTGTCATTTTCATCCAGCCATACATAGCTACCAAAAATTTCGACATCCATAGCTTCTTGCATTACTGTTTCGAACCCCTTTGGTATCCAACAAAAAAGAGTTTGTCCGCTGAGATATCCTGCATGATAATAACCTTTTTTCAGGTAAAACCATGTGTCAATTGGTGGAACATCCCCTTCGTCAACAAAGTAATCACTTGCTATTATTGGAGCGCCGTCATGCGTTGTTCTGCACGTTTCAAAACATAAAATTCTACCGAATTCTTCTACATTAGACAAGCTTACATCGAATTGTTTATCTCTTAAAATTACAACCAATGCTAAAAGTTTTTCATAAAGAATCTCATCATAATCGTCAAGGTTCCAGGTCGTATACTCACCATCAAAACTGTAAAGAGGCACACCATCAATAGTTGGATTCGTTTGCCTGAACACCTTACCAAATTGCTAATTAGAAAAATCAAACCCGTCAGACAATTTCTCTGTCCATTTTATAACCTGTTGAAGTTGACTTAAAAACTCAGCGACTTCATCATCTGTCCAATTTTGCCTGGGCGTATGAACGGCGCTCATTTTTATTTCCGGTTTTTTAAAGAATGAGCTTATGTATTGTAGCAAGTTCATAGAATACTGATTAAAGCAGAGATTAATGATTGTTGATCAATGATCTATGGTTTTAAGGGAGATTGTCAAACTTAGCGATTTTACCCTGCCTTTGATTCTGAAATTACTTCCCCAACCCAGGGAAGGATGAATGTCTCTAACTGCCAACTGAATCGTATTTTCGCCGCATACAGCAAAAAAGCACATGACGATTAGTTACAACTGGTTAAGCGAATACCTGCCGGAGAAGATAGAACCGGAGAAATTAAGTAAGATCCTGACCTCCATTGGGTTGGAAGTGGAAAGCCTTGAAAAATATGAGGCGGTGAAAGGTGGCATGCAAGGGCTTATTATTGGCGAAGTGCTGGAGTGCGAAAAGCACCCGGATGCAGATAAACTGAGCCTTACCAAAGTGACCATTGGCAGCGGCGATCCTTTACAGATTGTTTGCGGCGCACCCAATGTGGCCGTAGGGCAAAAAGTGGTGGTAGCCACCATTGGCACTACCATTTACCCTTCCAAAGGCGAGCCCATGACCATGAAGAAAGCCAAAATCCGTGGGGCCGAAAGCCAGGGAATGATTTGCGCCGAAGATGAAATTGGCCTGGGAGAAAGCCACGCAGGCATTATGGTGCTGGACGCTGCCGTGAAAACCGGTACTTCAGCGGCCGAATATTTTAAACCCTACACCGACTGGATTTTTGAAATAGGCCTTACGCCCAATCGTATGGATGCCATGAGCCATATTGGCACCGCCAAAGATGTATGTGCCTGGCTTACCATGCATGATAAAAGAGCGGCAGCTAAACTGCCTTATACCAGCCAGTTCAAAGCCGACAAACCTGCCGGCCTTAAAATTTCGGTTACCATAGAAAACACAGACGCCTGTAAACGATATGCTGGTGTAAGTATCACCGGGGTACAGGTAAAGAGAAGCCCCAAATGGCTGGAAGATAAACTCAAAGCCATTGGTCTGAGGCCGATCAATAATATTGTAGACATTACCAATTTCATCCTTCACGAAACCGGGCAACCGCTCCATGCATTTGATGCAGATATGATCAAGGGCAATAGCATTATCGTAAAATGCCTGCCTGAAGGAACAACTTTCGTTACCCTGGATGAGAAGGAAAGAAAACTGAACGCCGAAGATCTGATGATCTGCAACGCAGAAGACCCGATGTGTATCGGCGGTGTATTTGGCGGACTGCACAGTGGCGTTACAGATACCACCACCAATATCTTTTTGGAAAGTGCCTGGTTCAACCAGGTAAGCATCCGCAAAACCAGTGTGCGCCACGGTTTGCGTACCGATGCTGCTACAAGATTTGAAAAAGGGGTTGATATCAGCAATTGCGTGAACGTTTTAAAACGTGCGGCATTGATGATCAAAGAACTGGGTGCTGGCGAAATAGCCAGCGATATTGTAGATGTCTATCCAAAGCCGGCTGAAAAGAAAGAGTTTGCCATCCGCTATCAATACCTGAAAAAACTCAGTGGCAAAAATTACCATCCTGATACTGTTAAAAAAATACTCGAAAGTCTCGGTTTTGAGATCGTTAAAGAAGGGATGGACGACCTGTGGGTGGCAGTTCCATTTAGTAAACCCGATATCAGCCTGCCGGCAGATATTGTGGAAGAAGTGATGCGGATAGATGGGCTGGACAATGTGGAAATTCCGGAGTATATCAGCATAGCACCGGCCAATGATTTTCTTTCCATTGATGAAAGCTGGAAGGAAAAAATTGGCAATTATTTGGTGGGACTTGGGTTCAATGAAATATTTACCAACAGCATTACCAACAGCAAATATTATACTGAAGAAGTGCTGCAACTGGCGGTAAAAATGATGAACAACCTGAGTGCAGAACTGGACGTAATGCGCCCGTCGATGATGGAAACCGGCTTGGAATCGGTGGCCTATAATATCAATCGTAAAAACAGCAACCTGCAACTGTTTGAATTTGGCAAAACCTATGCTACCACTGGTGTTGGCGCCTACACCGAACAGCAACACCTGAGCCTCTACATCACCGGCGACATCGTCAATGCCGGCTGGAAAAGCAAGGCGGAGAAAGCAGACCTGTTCTATTTAAAAGGCGTATTGCAACAAGTGCTTCGTTTAAGCGGCAATCCCGAATTTAGTTTGGAACCAGCCACGGCTGCAGCAGGTATTGTGGCCGCATTCAATATCATCATTGACAAAAAAGAATATGGTGTTGCAGGCATCATCAGTAAAGAAAAACTGGGTCGTTTTGATATTAAACAACCCGTATATTACGCAGACCTTAACTGGGAAGCGCTGGTAAAAAAAGCAAAAAAACAAAAGCTGCAGTTTAAGGAAATCACCAAATTCCCCGCCGTGGACAGGGACCTGGCCATTGTGGTGGACAAAGCTACCACCTACGCCTCTGTCGAAGCCGCCGTAAAAAATGCGAAGGCAGGAAAATTAACTGGCATGAAATTGTTTGATGTATTTGAAAGCGAAAAACTGGGTGCCGGGAAAAAATCGATGGCCATCAATTTCACTTTCCTCGACGAAGAAAAAACGATGACCGACAAAGAAATTGAAGGCAATATGAACCGGATTATCCAGGGTTTTGAGAAGGAATTGGGAGCGGAGATCAGGAAGTAGGAAGTAGGAAGTAGGGATTAGGGATTGGGGATTGGTAGAAGCAGTGCGTAAATGCGGAGGCCCCGAATTATGTTCCCCGCTGGCGGGGACAGATTTTGCCTTCAGGCAAAATCAGGGGTGGTTTGGTGGCGGAAAGCTTGACGTGAAACTGGCCTGAACCTTGAAACAAAATAACAGGTAGAAATTATTTTCTTCGATGTAGTAAAATAACGAACACAATGCCCAACGAAATGCTCCTTACTGAAATCTATACCCGGTTGCAAAAGCTGGTGAAGGAGCATGAGCATTTAAAAAAGGAAAATGCAAAGCTGAAAGCCGATCTGGACAAAAAAGACCAACAGCAATTGGCCTGGACGGAAAGAGAACAACAGCTAAAAAACCAGGTGGCAACTTTACAAACCATGGGAAAGCAACTGGATGAGCCTGCAAAAAAAGACCTCGAAAAACGCATCAACGAATATATCCGCCACATAGATAAAGCCATCGCATTACTCAATGAGTGACGAAAAACTGATACCCGTAAGTGTTACTATAGCCGATCGCAGCTACCGCGTACGCGTGGAAACGCATGAAGAAGAAAACCTGCGTAAAACTGTAAAACTGATCAACGAGAAAATAATGGAATTTAAAACCACCCTCGCCGGTAAAGACATGCAGGACTATATCGCCATGGTAATGCTTTGGTACGCCACGCAACCCGCCGGCGAAGTAGCGAACCTGATGCAAGAGCAGGAACTAACACATGAACTGGAACGGATCGTGCGGCTTTTGGATAAAGCCTCTGCCGGCTAACACCCAACAAGAAACCAGCTATCCGGGTTATAATTCAACAACCCTTTTTTCCTTACTACTCTGGTACGCTTTTTCAATGACATGTATGACTCTCCGGCCATCTGCAGCCGACACCTTCAATGGCTCATCGTTGGCAATGGCATTGTATAGCTGATCGAAAAATCCCATATAACTGCCCCTTACAGTTGGAAAATGTTCTTTAACAACTTTTCCATCTTGTTCTGTATGCAACAGGCCGCGGGCAGCATCGGGTTCGGTGCCCCAGTCATCCAGGCCGGGACTTTCGCAGGCTACCAGCCTGGGTTCCTGGATGTCGGCCCTGGTCTTTATAAAACTACCTTGTGTACCATGTAAAATAAACGATGGCAAGGGTTCCCTGATCAGGTAGGATCCATGGATCCGTACCCGCAGGCTCGGATAGATCAAAAGCAGATCCATATAATCGTCCACTTCAGCAACGGGACGCATCTTACACAAATCTCCGAAAACCGATTGCGGCATACCAAACAGGCAAATGGCCTGGTCGATCAAATGGGAGCCGAGGTCGTACAGAATACCTGTTCCGGGGCCGGGCGCTTCTTTGTGACGCTTCGGGTTTAGCGCCTGATTGTACCGGTCAAAATGGATCTCGGCTTCTACCACTTCGCCGAGCAATTTTTCGTCCACCACCTGCTTAACCGTTTTAAAATCACTATCCCATCGGCGGTTTTGAAATACAGACAATTTTTTGTTTTGCAGTCCCGCAAGTTCTATCAGTTCATCAGCTTCTGAAACAGTGCTGGTAAAAGGCTTTTCCACAACAACATGCTTGCCGGCCAGCAGCGCTTTTTTTGCCAGTTCATAGTGCGTAAAGTTGGGCGTGTTTACAATCACCAGGTCTATGGCATCATCGGCCAGCATTTCTTCATAGTTGCGATAGGTAATGATTCCAGGGTATTTTTCGGCTGCCAGGTTTTTGCTGCGTTCCCACACCGCATACAATTCAAAGCCGGGATGTAGGTTCAGAAAGGGTGCATGAAATACCCAGCCACTCATGCCAAAAGAAGATAGGGCGGTTTTTATTGGTTGCATAGTCGGATGTAGATTTTAGTACAAAATACAAAGATGTTCGAAACTTAGTGAGAAACTGAAAGGGGATATCAGTTTGCCAGGAAGTAAAGTTGGCGCAAAAAACAAGGGGGCACTTTTCAGTACCCCCTGTCGGTTTTAAAGCTTAGGGAAACTCTAATCTTTTTATTGTACCACTACTGTTTTTGAAACCTTGTTGCTGCCGTTTACCAGCACCATTTTATAAACGCCAGGCTGAACAGATGACGGTAATTGTAATGTTTGGGTGAAAGATCCCGTTTCATTATTGACAGCTGCGCTAAACATTTTTTGACCAGCGTTGCTGAAAAGTGTCAATGTGTAAGCACCTTTTTCGAAGTTATTAAGCTGTACATTTAATTTGCCGCTAACGATAGGGTTTGGCAGAACGGTTAGTTCAGGAGATTTCCTGTTGCTGTTGATCCTTACAATGCTGCTCATCGTTACAGAACCATCCTTATCAATGCCTTTGATGCGGTAGAAATTATCGCCTACAGATGGGCTGTTATCAATAAAGCTGTAGCTGCCGGCGTTGGTTGCGTTTACATTGCCTAAAACGGTAAAATGACGGCCGTCCAGGGACCGCTCTATATCATAGCGAAGGCTGTTGATCTCAGTGGCAATATTCCAGCTAACCTTTACCATTCCATTTGTTTGGGCCGCGTTGATGCCATTAAACTTAATCGGAACGATAGCATTTACACTGGTGAGCCACATGCTATCCACATCCGAATCTGTTCCGAAGCGACCTACAATTTTCAATCTCCTCGCAGTAGGCGAATTAATCATAATGGTAGTATCCACACATGTAGTAGTGGTTGATACAAGATATGCCCTTAATGTCCAGCCGGATGTGGCTTGTGCGCTTGTATCATCCCTGGAATAAATTGAAAAATACCTGCCAGCCCGTGTACGCAACATGTGAAACTCCTGGATACCATAATCAACTGTCGGCGTTACTAAGAAACCGGAATCTGTGACACCTGAAATATTTCTCCAACGGATATGGCCCGGGGCCGCTGGTGCGGGGCAGGCAGTACCAGTAGTGCGGTAAGTACCCGATAAAAACCATTGTCCAGACAAACCACCAACAGCATAAATGGGTGTAATAGCAGTGGGTGACCCTACACCTGTAATGGTTCCGGATTCAAACCCTTCTCTCCAATACACTTCGTTCTGAGCCTGGATTTTATTAACTGACAAGAGGGAAAATGCGATGACAAAGGCCATCGAAAAAAAAGTAAATTTTCTTTTCATATAGTAGCAATTTTAAGTGATGAAATTAACGTGTTGGAAAAATGCAGGCAGGGTTATTTACGCAATCGTTACCGGCCGCTTCTTTCCAATTTTTTTAGTGGCGTTTTATTGAAATAAAAAAGGATGGCTGTCGACCGGGCGCCATCCTTTTTTATTCGTTTAAAAATTTTACTTGCTGAACCTTGTAACCATTCTTTCCCCATTGTTTTCGTACACCAACAGATAATTCCCGGCACTGAGTTTCGTAGCATCAATGCTGCTTTGTACCGCACCAGTGCTTACAGTCACCGCAGTTATTTTTCTGCCGTCGATGGTCATCACCCGCAGCGTAGCACCCGCCCTGGCTACAGGATGCGCAACGGTTATTTCGCTAATTACCGGGTTGGGATAAATACCCAGTTTTCCAATAAACTTGCTATTGACAACAGCTACCTTACTGTATTTAAATGCGCCATCTTTATCCACCATTTTCAGGCGATAGTAACTAATGCCCGGCAGTGGATTGACATCCACAAAATGATAGTAGTTGTTACCGGCTACATTCTTTGCATCTACAGCGCCTAGGCTGATAAAATCATTTCCATTTATGCCCCTTTCCACGATAAAGTTTTTGGTATTTACTTCATTGGTGGTAAGCCATGAAGCCTTCACTGCTCCCGCATCGTAGCCCGCATTAAAGCTAAGCAGCGACAATGGTAAGGCTATACTGTTGGCCACCGCAAACGGCGAGAAGCTTGTAAAGCCCGGCGCTGTAGCAAAGTATGGACTGGCGAGGGTTCCGGCGCCGGTTAATACACCCGCTGTGGGTACCCAAACCATGCTTTCGTTGTGCATGACGTCCGTGCCATTGGCAATGCTGAAATTAGAGGCCTGGTCGGCAATGATCCAACTCAATCCCACCGATGCATTACTGCCGCCCGGTACGTCTTCCGTGATATTCCATTGTGTATTGACAACCCTGGTAGGATCCGGGAAGGGCACATCAAAACTGTTTTTTACATTGACGGAGAAGTTGTCGGCCGTACCTGCATTGTTGATGGTAATGGGGTTATAATTGCTGGCAGAGTAACCCACCGGGAATGTATTTACTCCTGCACCCACATTGTTTAGTTTAAAAGAACCTGTGCCATCTGTAACCACATAATTGGCTGAAGAAGCACCGACTACCGAATTGGTGGAAATATTATTGGATCCCAGCAAAAGCTTACCTGGGCTGAGGGTTAATGCCCCGGCAACCACGGCAGTGCTGCCTGATAAACTTACACCATTGCTATTATTGATTGTAAGCGAATTAACAGTGGCCGGAAGCAATGCGCCGGTAGCCTGTGCCATTGAACCATTAAATAAATAATTGGCCGTGGTGCTTAATGTTTTGGCACCTGAATTGGTAAGGGCGCCATTAATACCTGCGGCGGCACCGGTGCTTAAAGTAGCTGATGGTGAAACTATAATATCACCCGCACCAGTAATGGCATTAACACCAGTATGCAGGGTGCCATTTACAGTGGCGTTATAAAGAGCTGTTGTAACCGGTAAAGTATCACCCAGGGTATAAATGCCATTTACCTGCCAGCTTGTATTTGGAACACCAGATCCTAAAGTGGCAGGTGAATAATTCAGTATTTTATTGGTACCGTTAAGTCTTACCAGTAGCGAACTTCCTGCACCTGCATTTGAATTAAAAGCTCCTCCGCTTACACTAAAATCGCCTCCAAGTGTAAGCGTATCTGTAATGTTTCCGCTTTCCCTAAAGTTAACCGTTCCGCCGGTTTGGAAGTAACCGCCCGGGAACATCATATTGCCGGTAGCGTTTACGAATGTGATATTGGTGGTACCAGTGCTGGCTACGGTAAAACTGCCCTGAACATTGGTGCCGGTAAGCGTATTTCTAATGGCATAGTAGTTTGCCTCACTGGCATTGTTCCAAACGATATTGGCATAGTTAATAGCAGGCTTAAAAATACCGGTTTGGCTGGTGGTAAGGCCGGTAATTAAGAACGTAGATCCAGCCTGCCAACCAATTCGCGCAGGCGTGGTATTGCTATTTGCATTGTGCTGGTAAATGCCCGTACTGGTTACATAAACACTGTCGCCGCCATTGCTTAAATTTTGATTGGTACCAGAATACACAAAGTTGCCGCTGATTTTTACAAATACGTTGCCATTGGTAAAAAGGCCACCAAACAATGTAAAGGTTCCATCTACCTGCAAGTCGGTCGTTGTGCTGGCGGGGGTACCGTCGTTGGCGATATTTAAGCTTGCGCCGGCATTCACAATAATCTGCCCTCCTTTGTTCACTTTCGTGCGTGTAATATAGCCCGATCCATTGGCCAGGGTTGCGGAGATAGTAGCTGTATGCCCGTTAAGAATTGTAGTGGTTGTGGAATTATTGTACACAGGATAAGTTGGTGCCGGGTACACCCAATTGCTACCGTCATGACGTTCCCAGGTATTTACATCAGTCCAGTCACCGCTCTGGTGGGTTTGGTAATCGCCGTTCACAGGATTAAGAATGGAAAGCCCTTTAACAATCAGGTTTTTTATTTTGCCATACCTGCCTGGGCTTCCGCTGCCGCAGCTATTGTAAATTCTAAAGGTCAGTGTTTGGTTGGCACCAATGGTAACCCCGGCGGAGCCGTTGAAAGCAATACGGTAAGTAGCGGTGGTACCTGCTGTTTCGTTGACCAATAAGACAGGAGTAGCAAAAGCTCCGTTAGCACCAGCTGCCAGTGTTCCCCCGGGGCCTGTGCCACCGGTTACATCGGTTGAATCCGTAGTGGTAAACCCTGTTTTGGAATACACAATAGCCATTTTAGTATTGCTGGATGTATTGTAAAAAGACGATGTCAAAATCACGGTATCGATCCGCAAAGAATGCAACGGTCCTGCAGTAACTGTAAACTGCTCGTAGAAAGTACGATTCAGGTTCCCGCCCGGGCCACCACTGGCGGTTGTCCAGGTACCGTCGCCATTGGATGTTGCTGCATAGGCCTGTCCGTGTAATGTAGAGTAAGCTGGTACAGAAAGCACCGTAGTGCCATTAGAAAGATATAGTTTATTAAATGTAGGCGAACTGGCCACTACACCTGTAGCCCTTACAGCCGCGCTATCGAGACCACTGATGGTAAAAGGCCAATGCTGAAGTACCTCTGAAACAGTGAGTGGCGAACTTTGTACCGTACCCGTAACGGCCACGTTTACGCTGGCGGCTCCTACGCTTGTATGGGTAATATTTCCACTATAAGGGCCGGCTACGGCTGCATTCAGCCTTACAGATATCGTGGTATTGGCAACATTACCGCCAACAGGTGTAAGCAATACGGGCGAACCGTTATTGTACCAGTTAGTTCCACCGTTAGCCGAAATTTCATAACCAGCAGGTGGCGTTATGATGATATTATTGGTGAGGCTCGCCCCGGACACCACATACGATTGCGATGTTGACGGTAGCCCTACGCCCTGCAGGAAGCTGCCCAAAGACCCGGTTGTGGTAATAGTGGGTGTACTGGAAATGGAAATGGTATCGGTAAAATGCGTATTCAGGCCGGTTTTATAAGCTTTGATATAATAATAATACGTCTGACCCGGTGGCGGTATCGCTTCAGTGTATGTAAAATTTACGGAGCTGTCATTTACAGAATTCTGCAGGTTCACACTTGTGAAAGTTACATTATCCGGGCTTCGGAAAAGCTCCATGGTCACCTGGCTGATGGGCCAGCTCATATTCCAGTTAAATACAGAATTGACAGCACCCTTTGCAGCTTTAAAATTGGATACGGCTATTGGAGCTGCATATGCACACAGGTCGCTGAATACGGCACAGGGATCCCAGGCACCAAACAGGTTGGCATTGCTGTAGTCTGCAGCCTGCAAAGCTGTGAGTTGCTGGCTCCATGGTACACGCTGGCTTATATTCAGCAGACCACCTGTCATGTTGAGGCTATTATATTCTGCATAGGTAATATAACTGGTGTTGGTACCTGCATCCCAGGTGGCCCAGCCCTCGGGTTTTACCACAAGGCTCATCGCCGTATTTAAGAACACGACTTTGTTGCGGGCTTTGGAAGCGTCGGCAGTGCCAGCATCATTTTGCCATGGCCGCCCAAGCACATACCTGCTGGTGCCGCCGTTTGCCAGTATTTTACAATTTCTAAATACATACCCATAAGCCTGTGTTTGCTGGGTATTGGCTGCAGTTATGTAGCTGTCGCCTCCACCCGTTCTGTTTCTTGGATAAATAACACAGGTATCGAAAACCGCCCTGGCGCCACCAAAAATAAAATCCACGGTGCCATCGATATAGCAATTGAGAAAGTACTGCCGCTTGCCATCGCCATTGGCCAGAACTGTATCCTGTCCGCCAAGAAAACGGCAATTTTTAAAAGCGGCACGGTCGCCGTTTACATTGATTGCCAGGGCCTGGGGCGACTCGCCGGTAGTGTTTTCGAACGTGATATTGACGGCACTGAAATCGTTGGCGTTTACAAAAAATGTGGCTGAATTACTGGTGCCATAAGTGCCGCCACCTTCCATGGCTTTGCCGGAATAATTGTCATAGGTAATAATGGTATTGGTAACGCTTTCGCCTATGAGCTGTATAAAAGGTTTGTTTGAAGGAATCGTAACTACCTCTTTGTATCTGCCATTTTTAATAAAGATGGTATAGTTTGTGGTACGCCCCGTGGGTGCTGCATTTACAGCCGCCTGTATGGTGGTATAATTGCCGGTGCCGTCTTTGGCAACCACAAGATCATAGGCGCTGGCCTTAAACGAACAGATAGTCAGGAACAGTAAAAACACCGAGGCTTTTACCGTTTGTAAGAGGTAGTTTTTTTTCATGGGGCTTTTTTAATGATTCTTATGTGATGGATATTACAAATACGTTTCGGGATCCTGCGTAGAGACGGCCATTTATGGCGTCTCCATCATGCAGATAAAAAAGGGCGGTGAAGAATGCCGGTGTGTGAAATGTCCGATAGATGCAGCCAGATGAACGGAGCGTCGCCAATGTCGTTCAATCAGGGCCTTTTGGCCGGGTTAATAGATACCGATACATCCCCCGCTATCCATCCCCGTCAGGCAAGAACCTGCCCCCCCGCCCGCGGGCGACAGTACGGAGTAATCGTTTCCTTCTTTTAGTGTGGCTAATCTTTTCAGATTATTGACTCAATGACTTTTTACCAATACCCATGGTTATAAGCCATGTTAGTATCAGCCCTCCCGATGGCTACATGAAGGGATAATCATTCGTTTATTGGCAACAAAACCAAAAGCAATAACGGACCGGCACCGGTGAAGGGATACCCGGCCTATCGATATAACTTTTGTGGTACCGGCATCCCCGGTATTATGTCTCGAAAAATGGAAATGGCAAGAGTGTAGAAATTCATTCTCATATACATAGCAGGCAATTTGAAAAAAATGGCAATGATTATCGTTTGCGAAAGGAACAGGGTAATGTCACACCAGATTACATTTTGAACAATCCCGTACCTTTTGCTCTATCAATTTTAGTGATATATCCATTCATTTTCAGGCAGTTTGAACTGTTTTTTTACGCAATCGTTGCCGACATCGTTTGCAGCAGCATGCAGTGAAGCCTCCGTTTTGAAGAATGAAACAAAGGACCCATTTTCAGCCCCAGGCAATATTTTGCCGGATATAAGTGCCTAACAGGTAGTGGTAACAGAACCGGGCCATAAAAATTCCGGGAAATAACTTTAACCCACGCATTCGTGCTGCCGTCTACACGTATATTTTTCTTTTAAATCCGGGCAAAAAACTGGTTGACAACCTTTAAAACCAAACTAAATCCCTACCATAAAAATTGCTACTTTTAACCACTGCCTGCCACAGCTAAAAACGGCTGACTATCGCTATGAGGTTTGAACCCGCAACTATAAAAGATATCGCAAAAGCACTTGGGCTTTCCACATCAACTGTATCAAGGGCGTTGCGTGGCAGTTACGAGATCAGCAGCGAAACTAAAAAGCTGGTGTTGGAGCATGCCGAGAAAATAAATTACCGCCCCAACCCCATAGCGCTGAGTCTGAAAGAAAGACGCAGCCGCGCCATTGGGGTTATTGTGAGTGAAATTGCCAATAACTTTTTTTCCCAGGCTATCAATGGAATAGAATCGATTGCCTATAACCGTGGATACCATGTAATTATATCCCAGAGCCATGAAAGTTATGAACGGGAAATGGTGAACGTGCAGCACCTGGCATCAAGGTCGGTGGACGGTTTAATTGTGTCGCTGAGTAGTGAAAGCACCAACCTGAACCATTTTACCCAACTGTATGACAAAGGCCTGCCCATCGTTTTCTTCGACCGCATTACCAACGATGTAGCCACCCACAAGGTAATTGCAAATAATTACCAGGGCGCTTTTGAAGCCACCGATCACCTCATAAAAAAAGGTTGCCGGCGTATTGCCCACGTTACTGGTGCTCCTTACTTATCTATTACCGTAGAACGTCTGGAAGGCTACAAGGCAGCGCTGGCCAAAAACGATATCAAATTCCAGGAAAACCTCGTGAGTTTTAGCAACCATGGCGGTATGATCGTGGCTGAAATTGAAGAAGCTGTTACGAACCTGTTTAAAGCGAAGCAAAAACCAGATGCCATATTCAGCAGCGGCGACCGGCTTACAACGGGCTGCCTGAGTGTGTTACATAAAATGGGGCTCCGCATTAACGACGATATCGGATTTGTAGGTTTTACCAATTCCAACATTATCGATTTGCTCAATCCGCCTCCCACGGTCATCCGCCAGCCTGCTTTTGATATGGGCCAGGGCGCCATTGAGTTGCTGATACAAATGATAGAAAGCAAAAGACCGGTTACTGAGTTTGTAACCCGGGTGTTTGAGACGGAGATGCTGGTATCTAAATGAGGGTTTGAGTTGCCTCCGTCCCCTGAAGGGGTGTTTGGGTGCGTCGTTCCTATCCCAACAGCCTAATTAATTTCTTTGGTGGCCAATGGCCTGAAACCTTATTTTTGCCGTCCTGAAAAACTGGAGAGTTGTCCGAGTGGTTGAAGGAGCACGCCTGGAAAGTGTGTATATGGGAAACTGTATCAAGAGTTCGAATCTCTTACTCTCCGCCAGAATAGGAACGCCGCAGACTGATGTTTTGCGGCGTTTTTTATTCTATAACTACCAGTCGTTCATAACCGGTCGCAATTTGCGACCAGTTGACCTGTATTTCGATATCCAAACAGCATTTAAATCTGGAGATGCACTCGCATGCGGTCACATTAAGGAACGATGTAACTGCATCTGGACGTCGCTTTTTGTAAATCCTTATCAATGTTTTGATATCACAATTTGTGACATCAAAATCTTTTCCGCTAGTTGTTTAGTGGCTATGTATTACGTTCATGTTAAGTATTTGGGTTTCTCTGAAAAAATTTTGTGGCAAATTGACCGACATTGTCAGCTACAATTTTACTCTGGTGAATATGAACCGATTGGCATCTAGGCATAAATGCACTGTATATGACTACTAACCTGCTTAAATTATCCTTATTCGTACCCGGTATCTTTTTATTTAGTTGCAGCTCCCGAAACACATCGCCACTGTTTCCAAAAGATGAAAGCAGCATTAACGAAAGGAATAATTCCCTTTTTGTTTTTGTAGGTGAAAAAATAGAGTTTAAGGAAATGCCGCAAAAGGAAGGTTCGCTGGATGGACATTTTTATGCAAAATACAAGGTACTGCAAAGGGTTTATGGCATCTACGTAAAGGACACAATTGAGTTAGAGGCTTACGACCATTACGGGATACCTCTTTTTTCAAAAACCAAAAATGTAATGCTCTTCGTTTCGGAATATCATGGGAAGTTTTACCACGAGAAATATCAATTCTATGAAGTTTACAAAACAAAAAATGACAGATGGGCAGGAAGTTATGCTGAGGACTATTACGGTAAGTTATATAACAGGAATTCCACAATACAAGCTGAAAAAATAGAGTTTGAAGAAGAAGTCTCATATCCGACCAAAATTCTGGACAATGATGGAAAGGAAATGAAATTGTCATATCCCGAACCCTACTTCAAAATAGTTGGTGATAAGGCCATAGCTATTTACGGAAATTATATCGAAGAACTATTTAAACTTAAAAGGGATGGCGTATTAACTGCGAGGGCTCTGTTTGGGAATAAAACAGAAGAAGAACAAATGATTCAGCAGGAAATCATTTTAGAGGAAGTAAAGCCACCGATAATAATACCACTGAAAAAAATGAATGTGAGTTTTAGATCGTTTTGGCATTCTTTGTCGACATCCATTAAAACCGGAAAAATCAAAAATTTTAGAAAGCTGGCGTTGGACAGTATTAAGGTCTGCGACAAAAATGTAAGCATTGATACTTTTTTTGCCAGGTATTATAATGAAATTTTTGACAAGCAACTTACATCCCAGCTAACCCATCGTACTATTTCCTCCTTTGAAAAAAGAGATGCAGACACATTGTACCTTCCCGGATTTGTAAAACGAAATATAACTGAGGAGGTGGAAATTATGGTCGCCAAAATATTGATACCTGATCAAAAACAATGGGCAGTAATATTTAGTATCGTTAAGGCGAAGAACGGCTATCAACTGTATGGATGTCAATCTTATCTGGCAAGAGAGTGTGGCAAATTGGAATTCTTTTAAAAAACGCTTTGTCAGAGAATTACACCCACACCACAGGATGCCCATTCCCCTATCCCCATTATCTTTAGCCCTGTCAAACGATTACACCAACATGAAATCAATACGATTGGGTTTTGTTACTGTCGCTGCTACCCTCCTGCTGATGTCGTTCATCAAACTAAAACCCATCACCATTTTTATGATCGGGGATAGCACGATGGCCAACAAGAAACCCGAGACCTTCCCGGAAAACGGATGGGGAATGGCGTTTGGGCAGTATTTTGACAAGACCGTGACCATCGACAACAGGGCCCAGAATGGCCGGAGTACTAAATCGTTTATTGCAGAAAACCGCTGGCAACCAGTAGTGGATAAGCTAGAGGAAGGCGATTACGTGTTTATAGAATTTGGCCACAACGATGAGAAGATTGATAAACCGCTGGTAGGCACTTCGCTGGCAGAATTCAGAACCAATCTTACCAAATTTGTGTTGGAAACAAGGGCAAAAAATGCCTACCCCGTTTTATTAACACCCACTGCCCGCCGCAATTTTAAAGATGGCGAACTAAAAGAAACCCATTTTGGCTACCCCGAAGTGGTTCGCAGTCTCGCTGACTCGCTGAAAGTACCCATGATAGATATGCTCGCAAAAACCAGGAAAATTATCATCGCTGCTGGTGATGCATCTTCCAAACAATGGTATAACTATGTAGATAGCGGCCATGTAAACTACCCGAAGGGTAAAAAAGATGATACGCATTTCAGCCAGGCTGGCGCCGTAAAAATGGCCGGACTTGCGGTAGAGGGAATTAAAGAATTAAAACTGGGTTTAGCCCAACGGCTTATTCAACAATAACAAAGATTAATTACTGACATCATGCGTACCAGTAGAATAACGGGTTTTATCGGAGCTTGTTTCTTAACGGCATTATTATATGCCCAGCCACCGAACTATGTTTCCAATTATATGGATTCCGATTATGTACCCGCATCCAGAAAACACAACTATATTTCTAAAGTGTGGAGCCCGGATAATGGTAATGGCACTTATAAAAACCCGGTTGTAAACGCCGATTACAGCGACCCCGATGCGGTCCGTGTGGGCGATGACTTTTACATGGTGTCATCCTCTTTTAACCATGCTCCTTGCCTGCCAATCCTTCATTCAAAAGACCTGGTAAATTGGAAACTGATCACCCATGCGCTAAAGCAGCAGGTTCCCCTGGATCATTTCTCTAAAGTGCAGCATGGCAACGGTGTTTGGGCGCCATCCATTCGTTTTAACAAGGGAGAATTTTACATCTACTATCCCGATCCCGACTTTGGAATTTATATGACCAAAGCCAAGAATATTATGGGCCCCTGGACTGAGCCTGTATTGGTAGAAGCCGGAAAAGGCATTATTGATCCCTGCCCGCTTTGGGATGAAGACGGAACTGTATACCTCGTTCATGCCTATGCAGGCAGCCGCGCTGGTTTCAAGAGCATCCTTGTCATCAACAAATTAAATGCTGAAGGCACCAAAACCATGGACGAAGGTGTGCTGGTATTTGATGGCCACGAAAGCGATGCCACGGTGGAAGGACCCAAGTTGTATAAAAGAAATGGCTACTATTATATTTTCGCCCCGGCGGGTGGCGTTCCTACCGGCTGGCAATTGGTATTGCGTAGCAAAAATATCTACGGCCCGTATGAAAGAAAGATCGTGATGGACCAGGGAACATCACCGACCAACGGTCCGCACCAGGGCGCCTGGGTAAGCACCCAAACCGGCGAAGACTGGTTCCTGCATTTCCAGGATAAAGAGGCTTACGGAAGGGTGGTACACCTGCAGCCTATGAAGTGGATCAACAACTGGCCCGTGATAGGTGTAGACAAAGATGGTGATGGAAAAGGCGAGCCAGTGCTGGTGTATAAAAAGCCCAACGTTGGCCAGAGACATCCCATTGTAAACCCACAGGAATCCGATGAATTTAATGATCCTAAAATCGGGCTTCAATGGCAGTGGCAGGCCAATCCCAAAGGCGGATGGGCCTTTACAAACCCTACTTCCGGAACGCTGCGGCTCAACGCACAACTGACAGATAGCACAAAAAATTATTTTGATCTTCCTACACTACTCATGCAGAAAACGCCTGCTGATGACTTTGCAGCAGTAACAAAAATTTCATTTAAGCCAAAACAGCGTGGAGATAAAGTTGGGCTCATGATCTTTGGTACCGACTATGCCTATGTATCGGTTGTTCACCGTGCCGATGGCGACTATTTTACGTATAATACCTGCGCCGGCGCCGACGGTGGAAAGAAGGAAAAAGAAACGGTCATTAGCAAACAAACAGCTAAAGATTTTTACCTGAAAGTAACAGTAACAAAGGGAGCTATCTGCCGGTTTAGCATCAGCGAAAACGGTAAAGATTTTACCGACGCCGGCGACGCTTTTACTGCCAAACCAGACAAATGGGTAGGCGCAAAAGTCGGCCTGTTTTTAACCAGCATCATCAAAACAAACGACGGCGGACTGGCAGATGTGGATTGGTTTCGCGTAGAACCCGCGAAGTAATTATCGTAATAAAAATGGAATAGCGGATAGCGAATAATTTTTGCCAACTGCCTAACTGCCAACTGAGCAGCTACTTCTTTACTTCAGGATGCTGAACGGGTAAAACAGCCACTTCCTTTTCTACTTCTTTTTGTTCTACATGAACGGCATAATCTGCAGGCTGTATCCGGCTGCCATAAGCTTCGGAGTATACCTGGGTAAACTCTGCGCCAAGATAAAGTATCATGCTTGTATAATAGATCCACACTAATATGATGATGATAGCACCCGCAGCCCCGTAGGTAGACTCTGTGCCCGATTTGGCGATGTACAAGCCGATCAGGAACTTACCGATAGTGAAAAGTATAGCCGTAAAAATGGCGCCGGTTTTTACATCCTTCCACTTAATTTTCGCATCCGGCAATACCTTAAAAATAATGGCAAAAAGAAAAGAGATGATAACAAAAGTGATGGCCATGTTGATGCCTGTGATCACGACCGTAGTGAGCGAAGAAAAGTAGCGGCTTAGTACATCGCTTAATGCATCGACTGCTCCATTGATTACAAGCGAAACGATCAGTAAAAATCCAAGCGAAATAATTAAGGTAGAAGAAAGAAGGCGATTCTGTAAAAATTTCAGCCAGCCCTTTTTGGGCTTTGCTTTTACTTTCCAGATCGTATTTAACGAATCTTGTATCTCGATAAAAAGGCTGGTGGCACCAATCAACAGCGTCACAATACTGGCAATCAACGCAAAATTTGTTTTTCCGGAAAACCGGATATTCTTAATAATATCCTGAACTTGTTTTGCTGCATTGTTCCCAATAAGGTCATTGAGCTGCCCGAAAATTTTCCCCTCGATAGCCTCCTGCCCAAAAAAAACACTGGCCAGCGACATCATCAGCAGTAATAATGGTCCCAATGAAAAGACTGTGGTATAAGCCAGGGCGGCGCTAAGCTTTGGCCCTTTATCATCAGAAAACCCGCCAAAAGTGGCTTTTAAAATCTTAAAGGCCTTTTGCCAAAACGATTTGGTAAATATTTTTTTCATAAAAGGGGCGGTTATTACCCAATAATTGATTGTACTTTCTTAATATCAAATAGTGAACCATTGTGGCATTACGCCATTTATCTAAAAAACTGTGGCAATACAGGCACCCGTTTGCACGTATTAAGAAAGATCTGGCCATAAACATAACCATGGTCTATTTTTAAGCCATAACATTTATGGTTTTCATGAAAGAACATTACGGCTATTTCATTTTTAATAATCTTTGAGCATGCCTTCAAAACAACCAGCAAAATTTAGCCTTGCAAGGACTATGCTATGGTTCGTGTTTTTTTGTTACAGCGCGGTATTGGTAAAAATAATCGTTATTAAAAACAGCCGTTTCTTCATGGAAAGGATGCGGGCAACCTGGCGTCATGGCGGCTACCAGCGATCATCCGCTACACAGAACTGGGTGCCATTGAGAAGTATTAAAAACATGCTGTCCGGCCGGGCTAATTTCACAACGGCTTTTGAGAACGTTGGTGGGAACATCATCATTTTTATTCCCTTTGGTATACTGGTACCCTTGCTTATGAAGGGAAAATACAAGTTCTTTAAAACGCTATTCCTCGGCTTTGCACTCAGCGCTTTTTTCGAATTTTTCCAATTATACACCGGCTGCGGTCAATTTGATGTGGACGATATTATCCTCAATACCGCAGGCACCCTGGCCGGCCTGATTTTCTATGGTATCGGCAGCCTGTTAAAGCCCGCGCCTAAGGCAAATGATGACACCACGGATAGTGCAGTAATAAACGAATACCAGCCATAAACTCCTTTTGGTTGATGGTACATTCGATGTAAATAATGGCTCAGGCCTGTAGCGTCAACGTTTGCGTAAATATTCCCCTAATTTTAAGGCATTAAACAGCCATTAGTTATTAGTCTTGTTGCTTGTTGATGGTGAAGCGGAAATAAAACACCACTCCCACAATTACAAAGCAGTCCAGATCACAAAAGTCTTACCAATGAAAACATTTCTTGACGAAAATTTTCTGCTCCATAATAAAACAGCGGAGCAGTTGTACCACGAGTTTGCAAAGCCTATGCCGGTGATCGATTATCACTGCCACCAGTTACCCGACCAGATAGCTGCCGACCACCAATTTGAAAACCTGACACAGGTTTGGCTGTATGGCGATCATTATAAGTGGCGGGCCATGCGGGCCAATGGTGTGAACGAACGTTTTATTACAGGCGACGCCACCGATTTTGAAAAGTTCGAAGCCTGGGCGGCCACTGTACCTTATACGCTTCGGAACCCGCTGTACCACTGGACGCACCTGGAACTGCAACGCTATTTTGATGTGTACGATATACTCGATAGTACCACGGCTAAAAAGATCTACGACGAGTGTACGGCCAAACTGCAGACACTTGAATATTCGGTAAAGAACCTGCTTCGCAAAATGAATGTAAAAGTGGTGTGCACTACCGACGATCCCATTGATTCGCTGGAACACCATATCAAAATAAAAGAAGATAGGTTTGAAATAAAAATACTCCCCGCCTACCGCCCCGATAAGGCCATGAACGTGGATGATGCCGCAGCATTTAACGCTTATGTGGCAAAGGTGGAAACAGCCGCCGGTGTTACCGTTGGCTCCTATGAAGATTATCTTGCCGCCTTAAAAAACCGCCACGACTTCTTCGCATCCAATGGTTGCTCTGTCAGCGATCACGGACTCGAGCAGATCTATGCCGAAAAATATACAGAAGCCGAAGTGATAGCAGCCTTTGATAAAATACGCGCCGGCAACGAACTGAGCCTGGAGGAAAATCTGAAATTCAAATCGGCGATGCTGCACCAGTTTGCCATTTGGGACCATGCAAAAGGCTGGGTACAACAATATCACCTTGGAGCGCTTCGCAACAACAATGCCCGCATGCTGGCCCAGATCGGTCCGGACACAGGATGGGATTCTATCGGCGATTTTTCTCAAAGCCGTACTATCTCTAAATTCATGAACCGCCTCGACTCTACTGATCAGCTGGCAAAAACTATCATCTACAACCTCAACCCAGCCGACAACGAACTGATGGCGACCATGATCGGCAATTTCAATGACGGATCAGTGGCCGGCAAAGTGCAATACGGTAGCGGCTGGTGGTTCCTCGATCAGAAAGATGGCATGACCAAACAAATAAACGCCCTTAGTAATATGGGCCTGCTCAGCCGCTTTGTAGGCATGCTGACCGATAGCCGCAGTTTCCTTAGTTATCCCCGCCACGAATACTTCCGCCGCCTGCTGTGCAATATGTTTGGCGAAGAAATTGAAAATGGTGAACTACCAAATAACATAGAATGGGTGGGCAAATTGATCCAGGATATTTGCTTCAATAATGCGCAGGAATATTTTGGATGGAAGAAGTGAGAATGTGGAAATGTGAGAAATGTGGAAAATGTGAAAATGAGCAAATCTGCAAATCTGCATGAGCAAATGCTGATCTTGAACCTTGATACTTGATACGAACCCTGAACCTTGAAGAAAAAAGTCCTTTCATTTGGTGAGTTGCTGCTACGCATTTCGCCGGCTGCTAACGATGAGACGGCGGATAAGCACCCGATGCAATTGTACATGGGCGGCGCGGAGGCTAATGTGGCTACTGCGTTGGCGGCATGGGATGTTCCAGTGAAATATTGTACGGTGCTGCCCGATAATTTCATGAGCCGGCATGTGATCAATTACCTGGAGTACAAAGGTATTTATACTTCGAGCATCCTCTTTTCCGGGAACCGCATTGGTATCTATTTCCTGGAGCGCGGCGCTGATCTTAAAGGCAGTATGGTATACGATCGCGACCGTTCTTCCTTCTCTGAATTAAAACCGGGAATGATCGATTGGGACAAAGTGTTGCGGGATGTTTCCTGGTTTAATTTTTCTGCCATCAGCCCGGCGCTGAACCAGAATGTGGCCGATGTATGCCTGGAAGCAGTGGAAGCGGCATCCAAAAAAGGCATCACCATTTCTGTAGATCTGAACTACCGCAGCCGGTTATGGAAATATGGCAAACAGCCGATTGATATCATGCCGCGGCTGGTGCAACATTGTGATGTAGTGATGGGAAATATCTGGAGTGCCAACACCCTGCTGGGCACAGCTGTAGACGAAAATATCCACGACCATAAAAGCAAGCAGGTGTACACAGACCATGCCGCAGCCACCTCGGCTGAGATCATCAGCATGTTTCCTAAATGCAAAACGGTGGCCAATACATTCCGGTTCGACGGCGATGCCAGCCACCTGCTGTATTACACCACGCTGTTTACCAATAACGAACTGTTTATTTCCCCCGAATTTACCTGCACCGGCGTAGCCGATCGCAGTGGTAGTGGCGATTGTTTTATGGCCGGCATTATCTATGGCTTGTACAATAATCACGCCCCCCAGGACCTGCTGCAATACGCCACCGCGGCCGCCTTTGGCAAACTACAGGAACATGGCGATGCTACGGGGCAGGATGTGTTTATGGTTAGGAAGGTGGAAGGCGGGAAGGGTTGACTATTCGGGATTAATACTTTTGAGGTGAGCTTTTACTAAAAACTAATGTTCAATAAACAACGCTCAATTTTCAAATTTCAACACTTGAATCCACCCGGTTGAAATTTGAAAATTGAGCATTGACTATTGATTATTTTCTTAACGCAACGAATCGGGAATTTTTACAAACTGACCCCTCTCTTCCACGGAATAAAATCATCCTGGTTTAAAAGCACAGCTTTGGGGGTTACCTCACCACCGGCAGCTTTAATGCAGTATTCCAGTATCTCCTCTCCCATTTGTTCAATGGTTTTTTCGCCTTCGATAATACCGCCGGTATTGATGTCGATGATATCGCCCATGCGTTTGGTGAGGGCGCTGTTGGTACTCACCTTTATTACCGGGCACACTGGGTTTCCGGTAGGCGTTCCGAGACCTGTGGTAAATAAAATAAGGGTAGCGCCACTGGCAGCTTTTCCCGTGGTAGCTTCCACATCGTTGCCGGGCGTGCAAACCAAACTAAGACCAGGCTTGGTGGCTGGTTCGGTATAATCCAGCACATCTACAACGGGTGAGTTACCGCCTTTTTTGGCGGCTCCGCTGCTTTTGATAGCATCGGTTATCAGGCCGTCTTTGATGTTGCCCGGAGAAGGATTCATTTCAAAACCCGATCCTACTTTATGGGCAGCGTCGTTATAGGCTGTCATCAGGTGAATGAATTTTTTGGCTGCTGCTTCATCGATGGTCCTATCGATAAGATTTTGCTCGGCGCCGCATAATTCGGGGAATTCGGCCAGTAATACTTTACCGCCCAATGCTACTACCAGGTCGCTGCAATAACCCACGGCCGGGTTGGCACTGATGCCGCTGAAACCATCGCTGCCACCACATTTTACACCTATACAAAGCTTGTCAAGTGTGGCAGGCTGGCGCTCCAGTTTATTGATCTCTATCAGGCCCAGGAATGTTTTGCGTATCGCTTCAGTAATCAGTTGCTCTTCGCTTTGCGATTGCTGCTGTTCAAAAACATACACAGGCTTGTCAAAATTGGGGTTGTGCTGTTTGATATCGTCCAACAGGTTTTGCGTTTGCAAATTCTGGCAGCCGAGACTCAAGATGGTCACGCCGCTCACGTTTGGATGATCGGCATAAGCAGCAAGCAGTTTGCTAAGTACAGCCGCATCCTGGCGGGTACCGCCGCAGCCACCCTGGTGGTTCAGAAACTTAATACCATCCACGTTCTTAAATACACGGGCAGTAGGCACCACTGATTCCTGGATGCTGAGGTCTGCTTCTGTAAGATCTGCTCCCGTTTTGTACAGGTCCAGCAGCATCTTTGTCTTCTGTTTGTAGCGGTCGCTTACTTCATATCCCAGTTGATCATGAAGTGCTTCGCGTATCACGTCGAGGTTCCTGTTTTCGCAAAATACAGTGGGGACAAAAAGCCAGTAGTTGGCAGTTCCCACCCGACCATCGTTGCGGTGATATCCGTTAAAGGTGCGGCCTGCCCATTTACTTACATCCGGTGCTGTCCAGCTATAATGGTAGGGGCGGAATTCAAACGGATCGGCGGCATGTTTTACGTTGGCTACTGTCATCAATCCACCTTTGGGGATGAAGGTTTGAGCCTTGCCTACCAGCACGCCGTACATGTGTATCGGATCGCCCGGCTCCAGGTCTTCGGTAAAAAACTTGTGCTTGCCCGGGATGTTTTCCTGTAACTGGTACTCGGCCCCATCGAAAGCTATTATTTCACCCATACTCAGGTTGGTAAGTGCCACCAACACATTGTCATCTTTATGCACTTTTAAAACTCGTTGTTGCATCTTAAACTGCTATTTTTTGAAGAGGTGTTTTTTCAAAAGCTAAGCTAACACCTTGTTCTGTCATTGTTCTTAATTTATAGGCCACGGTTTCAAAAAATCCGGGTAATGCACACAAGTCACTTCCCCAGAGAGAATGGTGCGACAGTATGCCTTCCACCACATCTTCTGGTATTTCCTTTTTCCATTGCTCAAAAAAGAAACCCGCTTCGTCGTCGGTGATCTGGTATTCTGCGCCATTGGCTGTGCCAAAATATTTGCCGCCTTCTGTCCTGGTTGCTTTCATAAACAGCAGGTAAGCTGCAAAACCGGTGCTCATGTTTTCCGGCACAGTATTAAACTGTGCGATATAATTCTTAATAAGCGGCAATACCCGCATTTTGAGTTTCGAAGTGTACTGCATCGTAATGCTCAGCCAGAAATGCTCAATGTTGGGGTTGCGGAACCTGTCCAATACTTTGGCACCGAATGCCGCTGCCACTTCTTTGCTCACTTTATAGGGAATGGCGGGCGCTATTTCTTCCAGCATCAGGTTTTCTACAAAGGCTGTCATGTTTGTATCATCCATGGCATTTTTAACCGTACCAAAGCCTTTCAGAAATGCCAGTCCGCAACTTAATGTATGGGTACCATTCAACATACGTAGTTTCAGTTCTTTCTGCAGCGTCATGTCGTTGGTGATCACTACGCCGTCATCGGCCTGTGCAAAACTCAATACTTCCTTAACATGATCATCTCCTTCGATAGCCCAGAGCCGGTACACTTCACTCATGGTCAGCAGGTCGTCGTTATAGCCCAGTTCGGCCACAACTTTATCAAGCGCAGCGCCTTTTGGTTTACCGGGCACGATCCTATCCACCAGCGTATTGCAGAAGGTATTGCTTGTTTCCAGCCATTCGATAAAGCCATCGGCCAGGCCATTGAGATGCGCCAGTTCAAAGACAATTGACTCCAGTTTTTTACCATTATCGGTCACCAATTCAGTGGGTAAAATTACCATGCCACTTTCGGCACTACCGTTAAATGCTTTAAAACGTTCATATAAAAAAGCCAGCAGCTTGCCGGGGAAAGAGGTCGGTGGATGGTTGCGGATATCTTCATGGAGCAACTGGATGCCCACTTCGGTGGTGTTGGAAATAACGATCTGCATCTCCGGGTTATGTGCACATTCCAGCACCTGCGCCCATTCTGATTTTGCGCTTAACACACGGCTGATGGCAGCGCTTATAATATTCTCTGTGATTTCAATCCCGTTTTCAATCCCCCGCACACAAATCGTATACAGGCCATCCTGCTTGTCAAAAGCCAATGCGTCGCCGCCATCTGTTGATTTTACCACCACGATCCGGCCATTGAAAATACCCTGGCGATTGGCCTTGTCAATAAAATAATCTGGCAGACCACGCAGCAATACGCCCGTTCCAAACTGCAATACTTTTTCCGGCAGGTCGAACATTGTATCAGCAGGCAATTGCACGCTGGCGGTAATGTTTTTAAGATTGAATCTTGAGAGAACCATTTGATTTATGATTTGTGATTTATGATTTGTGATTTGTAACCTTTGTGCGTTTTGTTACCTTAATTCGCTTTCAACCAAGCCGGGTATTCTTTATCCAGAAGTTTGGCCGGCCAGTTGCCGTACCAGGCATAACCTACCCTTCTTTCCGCCTCTATTTCTGCTACTGAATATTTCTTTTCACTGTCTCTTCCGCTGAACATGGGCCTGTTGGTTTCGATCTCGTAAAACCGGGCCCAGATAGTTGAATTTGCATCTTCCACAAATACCCTATCCTTGCCTTTTGGCTGTTTGGCATCGGCTATCTCTACAAAACTATGACCTGGAATTTTAACGGCATCAAACCACTGCACAGCCGCTGTGATGGCCTGTTTCATCTCCGGCGAAGGGTTGGGCTGGCGCATTAAAAACCGGACGATGTTTACGGATTCAAATGCACTGATAGAAGCCAGTTCAAATTTGCGGGCCATTTCGGGCACTAGAGTTTTGGCGTTGTACTGTGTACACCAGGCAGTTAATTTCCCATTTGCTTTTATCTGTGTAGCCAGTATACAGCTAATAGCTTTTTGTATAGCTGCGGCAGCTTTTGGTATGAAGCTCTTGTTAACGGCATCAAAATCGTTTTTGCCTGCAACAATATCTTCCATCACTGTAATCACATTGATGATGGCATTATCATTAAAAGTTACCTGGCTGCGATAGCTGCTTTTGTCTGGATAGTATTGTGGCCAGCCGCCGTTTTCATATTGAGCGGAAAGCAGGTATTGAATGCCTCTTTCTGCCGCATCCAGGTAGGCTTTGTTATCGGTCTTTTTATTGGCTTTTACCAGGTACTTAATTTCCTTGGTGGTGGCTTCGTTGTCGATGGTAGCATCCAGTGCGGTTGCTTTCGACCTGATAGATGCCTGCTCTTCCGGGGTATAGGTTTTGTTGTAATTAACAGCTTTCTCGTCAAGGTGTTTATTCCAGCCGCCATTACTGCGTTGAAACATCAGCATGTTTTCGGCCACCGGATCGGTAACTACCGCCGGAGTTGCTTTTCCATGATAGCATAGCAAAAAGGCCAGCACTATTTGTCCGGCAATATAGAGTACGCGTTTGTATGGGGTGGTTGGTTTCAAATTTCGTTTTTATGTTTTATGTCGGCTTCGTCTATGCGGCGGTGGCCTCATCCCCCGCCCTTCTCCTCGCGGAGAAGGGTGCCCCTCCGTAAGTGGTTTACGTGCAATTAAGCTATTGACTCAATGACTTATTGACCCAATGACCTAATGACCAATCTTTACTTAAACACCGGCTTAAACAACCATTTTACAATCTCCTGTCCTGCTGAGAAATTCTGGAATTCAGGGCTGATTTTTCGTCCGTCTGTGTATTCATTGTATAGCCATGGGTCGCCAACTGCAAATACAGCACCCTTGCCATATTTTGCAATTGCGATAATATTGTCGCCGTCTTTAGATAACACCGTTTGCGCCGGAGCAACCACGTTCAATGCACTTACTTCTTTCAAATACATTTTTTTAGTATTGGTAAAAACGGGGTTGGGTTGATTATTGTACAATGCCCCCATTTCATACTGCGTACCTTTTACCATATTCAGACTTTTGTCTGTAAATGTGATGCCAAATTTGTCGGCCAGCTTATTCATGTGCTTCAGATCGCTATTGGCGCTATCATTGGCCAATATAAAAAGGGAGCCGCCTTTTTTTACCCAGTCTGCAATGGCCGCAGCACTTGCATCATCCATGTAGTTGGGCGATTTATTATCTTTCAAATTATCAGCATCCACGATGATATAAACACCGGCGCCTTTTAGATTAGCAGCGGTCGGGGCTTTATCAAGGGTCGCAAGTTTGGCACCGGCCGTGGTGAATATATCGCCCAAAAGGCTATAACCGTTGAGATCCATTTCGTCCCAGGTATAGTGCCACTGTGTGTTGATACCGAATGCGCTGGTCCTCATTTCGTGATTATAAAAATTATCCAGCACTACTTTTTTACCCTTACCTGGCTTCGGCATGGCTGCCATTTCCATTTCGGCTGCGGCCATAATAAAGGCACCCATTCCTTTGGGATCATTGGTGATCACAGGCTCCCGCATGTAATAATCAAAACTGCCATCGCGGTAAGGCTTGCCACCAAGGCCCGATACGGTTACGGTACCCTTTAAGTTCGTTTGTCCACTGGCATCTACTTCTATAAACTCTTTTACAATCCCATCATATGCTTTTTTTGTTGCCTTTGCAAAAGAGGCTGGCAGATAGCCATTTCGCAATCCTTTTGCCAATGCATATACAAACATGCAGGAAGCAGAGGATTCTTTATAATTTTTTTCACGTGTGGGTAGATCGAGGATATCGTACCAAACACCGCTTTGCTTATCCTGCACACCTACTATGGCTTTTGCAAACCTGTTTAAAATGCCGATGAGGGAGTCTTTACCAGGATGTCCGGCAGGATAATGATCCAGTGCATCCACCAGGGCAACGCCGTACCAGCCCATGGCCCTGGCCCAGAAATGTGGCGATGTACCCGTTGTCTTATTCGCCCAAAGCTGTTCTTTGCTTTCATCCCAGGCATGGTACAGCAATCCTGTTTTGGCGTCACGGGTATGTTGTTCTACGGTTACAAATTGGCGGGTGATATCTTTAAAAGTATTTTCATGACCTGCCAGTTTCGCGTATTCTGCATAAAATGGCTGGCCCATATAAAGGCCATCCAGCCATACCTGCCAGGGGTAAATGTTCTTGTGCCAAAAACTGCCTTCCTTAGTTCGCGGATGGTCGTCTAACTGGCTTCTCATCAGGTCGATGGCCCTTTTATATTTTGGTGTGCCGGTAACATTGTATAGCATCATCACCACTTTCCCATTATTAAGATGGTCGATATTGTACTCATCCCTCCGGTAATCTTTTACAGTACCATCTTCCCGGATATAATGGTCCATACTGTGCTGGATATAATTAAAATACGTGGCGTCACCATAGAGGCGCCAAACACTTTCCACACCTTTCAGTATAACACCCTGGTCGTAACTCCAGCGGGCGGGGCGGCCGCCATGCGAAAAACTATCGGGCCACATTTTCATTGCAGTCGCTGTCATACGTTGCGAAAGCGGTGACTCCTGTGCGGCAACGGGGCTTGAAAAAATGGCTGAAACAGACAATGCGAAAACGAGTTTCAACCCTTGTATGCGCAGTGGGCCAACAAATGATTTTTGGTTAATTGACATAGCAATCGTTATTGTTTAGAATAAGAAGATGGAGATGCGTTGCCGCTAAATTCCACTTCTTTTTTGGCATTGGAAATATCGGTTTTGGTCAGCTTGATACCAGCCGTTCTTTCACCGTTAATTTTCAGCAGCAATCCTGAGTTTTTGGGAATGTAAATTTCGTTAAGTGAAAGGTTGGAACTGTTATGAACTGTCATGACCGGATTGGTATCTGAAGGAAGCAGCTTTACATTTTTTAATGAAATGCGGTCGCCCTCCTCGCAATACAAACCCTGCTTTGCCTGCAGTACGCAATTTTCAATATTTACATTCTTTACCCTCATTTCCGGCAGGCCGCGGATATAGATGGCCTTTTCGGCACCAAGGCAGGTTACATTGCTAATAAAGAAATTCTGAAACTGTGGCGTGGCTTCGGTTACAGGCACCATTTCTATTTTGGGCTCTGCATATTTTTCACCAGCTGGCGGAATAGGGTCTTTGGCGTCGTAGTACATATCGAACAAGATGGCTTCGCCGGCAATATCCTTCATGTCGATATTGGCCATGTATATATTCTCCACTACACCGCCACGGCCGCGTTTGGTTTTAAAGCGCAGGCCTATATCGGTACCCATAAAAGTGCAATTGCTCACAAACAAATTCCGGGCACCACCACTCATTTCGCTGCCCACTACAAAGCCGCCGTGTGCATGGTACACGATACATTTATTGATGATGACATTCTCAGTGGCTTTTCCGCGCTTGCGGCCTTCTTCGTCCCGGCCGCTTTTGATGCAGATGCCATCATCGCCAGTGTCAAAAACATTATCTTCCAGGAAAGCATTCTTGCAGGATTCCAGGTCAAGCGCATCGGTGTTTTGACCATACCATGGATTCTTCACTTTTACACCTTTTATGGTAATGTGTTCACTCTCCAGGAAATGCAATGTCCAGGCAGGTGAGTTTTGGAAAGTAACACCCTCCAGCACTATATTTTTACAGTCAAATATGCGCAGAAAATTGGGTCTCAGGAAATCTTTGATCGCTTCGTAATCGGCCATGGGCTTGCCGGGCACTATCTTGCCGATATTTTTTTCCAACTCCCCTTTTAAGGCTTTGGGCGACGAATACCACATGGTTTTTGCATCATTTAAAACTCCGCCCCCGTCCACTTTGTTTTTCCATTCTAATGCGGTGAGTTTGTCCTTTTTCTGTGGCCGCCAGCTACTGCCGGATCCATCAAAAATGCCTTCGCCCGTGATGGCAATATTGCTGGCTTTGGTAGCAGAAACAGGCGATTGGCAACGGTAAGCTGCCACGCCTTCAAACGATGACTCCACGAGCGGAAATTGGTCAAAATCGTCGGTGAATTGTACAAGGGCATTTTTTTCCAGGTGCAGGTTGACATTGTTTTGCAACACAAGCGGGCCGGTAAGCCATAGGCCCTGCGGCACCAATACGGTTCCGCCACCTGCTTTACTACAGGCCGCTATCGCATTATTAATGGATTTGGTATTCAGATAGATGCCATCCGCTTTGGCTCCAAAGTCTTTGATATTAAAAGTTCTGGCAGGAAAAACAGGCTGGTTGATAACTGGCAATTTGCCTTTATATCCCGGAAAAGAAGCCAGGGTAATTGTTTTTAACGCCGTGGGCTTTTTGTTGCCTTGTGCCTGGGAGAGTTGAGCCAGCACATTGGCGAATAGCAAAGCCACCAGTATTTTTATTGAACTAAATGCACGTATTTTTTTCATAAGTATACAGAGAATTACATCTCCGGAATTGAAGCAGATCGTTTAAAGTAGTAAAAATTGACGGTTTATCCCAAACAAGTCTACACAGATAAACAGAGAATCAGAGCAGAACAAAGGAATTAATTTACGCAAACGATGCCGATAACGATATCAGGTTACCGGTCGCAACAGGTAATTAAAACATTCACGGCTGTTCCCTTTAACCTTCCCGAAAACCTTCGCAATTAAATTCCCGGTCTTTCAATCCTCAACATCCTATTTTTGGAATTACTCAAAAGCAAGAATTATGGCTGATAAAAATTTTCCATTAACGGGTTGGAGCAGTGTAAGTATTCATGGTGGCAACGACCCCGACCCTATGTATGCGCATATCACCCCCATTTATGCATCCAGCACCTATTATTTTGATACGGCCGACCAGGGTATGGAGCGGTTTGCCAACAGTGATAAAACGCAGATCTATAGTCGTTGGGGCAACCCCACGCATAAGGTGTGCGAGCAGAAAATAGCCGCACTCGAAGCATTTGGATTAAAGGATGAAAACGGCCATCCATTGCAACTGAAAGCCCTGCTGCATGCCAGCGGACAGGCAGCTATGACCACCATGTTTATGAGCAACCTGCAGGCTGGCGATAAAGTGTTAAGTCATCATTCACTGTATGGCGGCACCTATGAACTATTGCTGAAAGTGCTTACCCAATGCGGCATGGACGCCATCATCGAAGATTTCCACGACCTGGAAAAACTGGAAGCTATTTTGAAAGCAGATGCTGCTATCAAAATGGTTCATATAGAAACCCCGGCCAACCCTACCATACAATGTGTAGACCTGGATGCTATTACTAAACTTGCCAAAGCCTACGGCAAAATAGTAACGGTGGATAACACATTTGCCACGCCCTTCCTGCAGCAACCTTTTAAGTATGGAGTAGATTTTGTGTTTCACAGCACCACCAAATTTCTCAATGGTCATGGCACTGCTATTGGTGGCGTTCTGTTGGGGAAAGACCTGGAATTTATGAAAGCGAAGGCCTGGAAATGGCACGCTTTATTGGGTGGCAATGCCAACCCTTTTGATGCGTATTTACTGACACAAGGCATTAAAACATTTGAGTTGCGGATGGAAAGACATTGCAACAATGCCATGCAGGTTGCTCAATACCTGGACGGCCATCCTGCTGTTGAGTTTGTAAATTATTTAGGGCTGAAATCCCATCCCGATTTTGATATTGCAGCAAAACAAATGAAGCATCCCGGCGCCATGATGAGTTTCGAACTAAAAGGCGGACTGGAAGCCGGCAAGGCATTTATCGACAAATTGAAAATGTGCATCCGGGCGGTATCACTCGGAACGGTAGACACATTGGTTTGCCATCCCGCCAGCATGACACACTATGGCGTATCGCAGGAAGAAAGAGAAAAATTTGGCATCACCAATGGCCTCATACGCCTGAGTGTAGGCATTGAAAATATAGAGGATATCCTTGCTGACCTGGAGCAGGCATTAGCAGCATAAACGCACTCTTAAAATACAACATCATGAAAAAAATCATCCTCCCATTGTTGGTATTGCTGATCTCCTGCAAGGGTAAAAAAGATTACGATACCATTATTCGTAATGGGATGGTGTACGATGGAAACGGCGGTGAGCCCCTCAAAGCCGATATTGGCATCAACGCCGATACCATTGCTTTTATCGGCGATTTGAAAGCAGCAACAGCCACTGAAGAAATAGATGCAAAAGGCATGGCCGTAGCGCCCGGTTTTATCAATATGCTGAGTTGGGCCACCGAATCATTAATAGAAGATGGCCGGTCGCAAAGCGATATCAGGCAAGGGGTTACGCTGGAAGTGATGGGTGAAGGCAGTAGCATGGGACCGCTGAACCCCGTCATGAAAAATATGATGCAGACCGGCCAAACCGATATCAAATACAAAGTGGAATGGAATACGCTCGGTGAATACCTGGGCTTCCTTGAAAAGAAGGGCGTTAGCTGTAACGTGGCTTCGTTTGTAGGCGCCGGCACGTTGCGCACTTACGTGGTGGGCGAAGACAACCTGGTGGCTACCCCGGCCCAACTAGACAGTATGCGGATGCTGGTAAAACAGGCCATGGAAGAAGGAGCCCTGGGTATCGGCTCTTCGCTTATTTACCCACCTGATTTTTTTGCCAGCACCACCGAGCTCATTGCCTTATGTAAGGAAGCATCAAAGTATGGCGGTAGCTATATTTCACATATGCGCAGCGAAGGCAATAACCTGAACGAGGCAGTGGAAGAACTGATCACCATTGCTAAAGAAGCCAATATTCATGCGGAAATATTCCACCTGAAAGCTGCCGGAAAAAATAACTGGGGCAAAATGGATAGTGTTATAAAACGGGTGGAAAGAGCGAGAAAAGAAGGCTTGGACATTACCGCAGATATGTACACCTACCTGGCCGGGGCCACTGGTTTGACCGCATCGTTTCCACCTTCGTTGCAGGATGGTGGCTTTGGGAAATTATGGCAGCGACTGCAGGACCCAGCCATACGCAAGCAAATGGCAACTGCCATGAACACCAATGCTACGGATTGGGAGAACTTATACTATGGCGCGGGTACGCCGGCCAATGTATTGCTGCTGGCTTTTAAGCAGGATTCATTAAAAAAATACACGGGCAAAACACTGGAAGAAGTTGCCAAATTGCGGGGCAAAACCGCCGAAGAAACCGCCATGGACCTAATTGTTCAGGACAGCACAAGGGTGGGCGTTGCTTTCTTTTTGATGAATGAAGAGAATGTAAAAAAACAGGTGGCACTGCCCTGGGTAAGCTTTGGTTCTGATGAAGGCTCGTACACGAATGAAGGGGTGTTCCTGAAATCAAATCCGCACCCGCGGGCGTATGGCAATTTTGCCCGGGTGTTGGGTCATTACAGCCGTGATGAAAAACTGATAAGCCTGGCCGAAGCCATCCGCAAACTGAGCAAATTACCCGCTACCAACCTGAAGCTTAAAAACCGTGGCGAATTGAAACCTGGCTACTATGCCGATGTCGTTATTTTCGACCCTGCAAAGGTCGGGGACGCTGCCACCTTCGATAAACCGCACCAATACAGCATCGGCGTAACCGATGTTTTTGTAAATGGTGTGCAGGTATTAAAAAACAGCGAACACACCGGAAGATTTCCTGGCAGGTTTGTAAAGGGGCCGGGATGGAAGAAATGAATTAAATCTACCGTCATTGACAGGAGGGACGGACGCGGCGATCCCCTAAAAAAGTACGTCATTGCGAAGCCGGTTCTTGCCGGCTGTGGCAATCCCCAACTATTTGTCAGTGGGGGTCGTTCCCGGTACAAACAGACCAGCAAATGGCTGGGGATTGCTTCAGGCAAGAACCTTCGCAATGACGATCTTATTTTATAAAAAAAAGGACTATGGAAAATATCATCATCAGGAAAGCCACCGCCGAAGACTGCCCGAGGCTTATGGAACTAATACAGGAACTGGCAGATTATGAAAAAGCACCCGACGAAGTAACGGCTACCCTGGCCCATTTTACGGAAAGTGGCTTTGGCGAAAACCCGGTATGGAGTGCGCTGGTTGCCGAATTGGACGGCACGGTTCAGGGCTTTGCGCTCTACTACATCCGATATAGCACCTGGAAGGGGCAACGGATGTACCTGGAAGACTTGCTGGTGACCAACGAAATGCGCGGCAAGGGGCTAGGTAAACTATTGTTTGATGCATTAGTAGCCGAAGCCAAAGAAAAAAAATTCACCGGCATGGTATGGCAGGTGCTGGACTGGAACGAGCCTGCGATTAATTTTTACAAGAAATACAATGCGTCTTTTGATGCGGGCTGGGTGAACTGCAGTATAGAAATTTAAGCCTATCGTATTCTCACAAATTCAATCCTGTTAGCAAGTGAGCGGCGTTTATAAAACCGGTCGATACTAAAAGTTCTGCGATCGGCGGAAAATACAATTGGGTAAGTAGTATAAGTCATTGTAGAACTCAGGCCATTCCGGAGGAGCAGGTTTGTGCCTTCCGCTTTGTACCAGTAAAATTCCCTAGAAATAACAAAAGTGGGATTGGTAACACTATCAATAAAGGGCTGGCAACGAAGCATGGCAATCGGTTCAGATTGTACCATAGTACGCCACTCATCAAAATCCAGGGTATCCAGTTGCTGTGTTTTTTCTACCCAGATGCCAGCGAAATCATCGGTTTTTGGGATATCGTCTTTTTTGCAGGAGAAAAAGCTGATGATCGCAATGGGTGCAAACAGTAAAAATAATTTTTTCATGACCCGGGGTAATAAATAAATGAGGCAATATTTGGTTAATGATTCATCTGTCAGCTCTAGTTGATCTTTTGAAATTCGATAACTGAAGGTAAGCTCTGCCGGTTGTAAAATTTTGCAATCCTGATGGCACCCGCACCAGCCACCAATTCACAATGAAAAGGCACATACAATGAAGAGGAGCTGACAAAGCTTCTCAGGTGCATGGTGTCGCCGGAAAAATAATACTGGTAAATATTTGAGTGATTGATGGGGTAGTTAGGGTTCAGGGCAGGATCGTTATAAGGCCTGGAGCGAAGGTAAACACTTGGTAGAGAGAGGCCTGCCTGGTGTTGCCTGTCAAAATCCAGGGTATCCAACCGGAGCGTTTTTTCTACCCAAATACCTGAAAGATTGTCAAGATCGATTTTCGTTTTTTTACACGCGGTTCCGACAAAGATCATAACGATAAAGAGGGCCGGAAATAGCTTTTTCATGAAATGCTTTTTGGGGTTGACGGTTTTGGATGTAGAAACATTGCACAACCCGGAAAATAAATGTCGGTATCTAAGTTACCGGATTTTTTCAAACTCAATAATGGCCGGCAAAGCCCTGCGGCGGTAAAATCTGCCGATGTTCAACGTGCGGCCATCCGCTGAAAATGAAATAGGATAAACATCGTAGGTGAGGGTGGACCGGAAATGGCTTCTTAACTGGATGCTGGTTTTATCGCCGTTTAAAATGTAGTTGTAGAGTGATGCGTCTGCCACTGGAAAAACGGGTTGTAAGACGGTATCCATGTAAGGTTTGGTAAGAAAATTCACCGTTGGCTCAGTGGCATCGATAAGGTTTTGGATATCAAAATCAAGTGTATCCAGCCGCATCGTTTTTTCGACCCATACACCAAAAATTAAATGATCGGGCTTGGATTTTTTACACGCAAGTGATAAAAACACCATTGTTAAAGAGGCCGTGATTAGCTTTTTCATAAAATGCTTTTGGCGGTTTTAGTTTTCATTGGAGAAACATTGCACGACTTGCAAAATGGAAATGGTGATGGCATAGTTACCTGACTCTTTCAAATTCAATGATGGCTGCCAATGGCCTGCGACTGTAAAATTTACCGATGCTGAAAGTATTACCTCCTGCTAGAAAGGAAAGATGGTAAGTAAATGAAATACCGGAAGAGCTGGCGATATTTCTCAGTCTTACACTATCCCCAAGATGTAAGCAACTGTATAAACCGGAATGATTAACGGGGAAATTGGGGTTTAAAACGGAATCGGTATAATTGGCAGATCGCCATTGCATCGCCGGGCCAAACAAATCGGTGTAAAAAAAATCAAGTGTATCCAGTCGAATGGATTTTTCTACCCAACTGCCCAAAAGCGTGGGTGGATCAGGTTCAGATTTTTTACAGGCTAAAGCAGTAAAACAAATCAGTGCAACGGCAATAAACATCAACTTCATGGCTACTCTTTTTACGGGTGACGAAAAAAAGATGACAAACATTGCATGACAGATCCCGTATCCTTTAGATATTGGCCGGTTGGTTTTATATGGTCCATTGGCCGTGGACAATCCCCACGAGATAAAACAGGTTATTATGGCTTTTAAAAACCAGCCTTAAAGAAGTCCAGTCCATCCCATTATACTTTTTGTCGAAACCGGAAAAGTAGTGTTCTGTGAACTCACAACCCTTGTAAATGATCTCGAGATTGTTGATTGCATTGCTGCCGCCCCCTGTCGTTTTGTTTAAATTCATTGTCTCAGGGCTCAGGAAATCTGCATTGTACACAAACTTCTGAATATACTGTTGCACGCTTAAAATTATTGGATCACCACTACCATCATAGGTTCCCCAGTTTATTCTGTCTCCCTTCGCAATTTTTGCGAGAAACTGATCAGCAGTGAGTTTTACATCATGTGCTGTATCCACATAACCATAAGGCGAAAACCGAACGCCGGATACGGGGTGAAAGAAAGCCGCAAACTGCCTGTAGTCCTTGTTTTTTAAGGAAATTAAAACCTGTTCTGCAAGCTCTAAAACCAGGGTACTATTATCAACTTTCGCTGGAGTTGAGGGTATGGAGTCATGAACTGCAGTATCTGGTTTTACTTTGGTTGAGGATTGGTTATTGCCTGGATTATCGGTACTGTTGCAGCCAGCGAGAAAGAGAAGAAAGATTATTGGCAGGAAATATTTCATGCGATAAAGGTAGGTTTCAAACCTTCACACTTGAATCATTAGAGAAGAATGACACTGTTCATATCCTATACATTTACCTGAGCAAGTAAAGTAATTTAAACTCAAAATAACGCCCAGTGAAACTAATACATCCCGTTACAATATGCATTTGCCTATTATTATTTGCATGCCAGACTTCATCACAACAAAATGAGTCAAAAATAGACGACGCCATCAAAATGATGACTAACATGAATTACTGGCCATTGGATACCAGCAGTGTAATCGATTCAAAAGTATCTACCGGTACTTACGATCATTTATTTGATATAGGTGATTGCTTTGTTTTTAGTAATGACAATCGAAACTTTTATGGATTGATGCTGTATAAAATAAGTAAAGATGCAGATGGCATAAACTACGATTTTATTATTCAGCCAAATGCATACACTTCAGTTCCAGATTGGAACTTATTCAAATCCCGCCCGTTCCTGGGTCATGCTATACCCAACGGAATTACCTACAAAAGGGAAGTGGGCTTTATGCTCTACGGTTTTATGGAAGAAGATTTTAAGAAAATCTATTCCAATCTAAAATTGGTGGGTCATGTGAACCTGGCTGCTACTGAAAACAGAAATGGGGGGCAATCAGTACCGGCGACATTTACTCAACTGGAGCAATCAATTTCAGGTATTCAAAAAAAATTGAGTCAAAAAACTAGTGGAAATTTTTTGGAAGGTCCGTCAGACACTGTTTTCAGTTTCACAGTATTAAAAACAACAGAACTGGTATCTGAAAAAAAGAAACCTTACATAATCTGGATTCTTTCAAAAAAAACAGCCCATCCGATAGCAGTACAATTATTAGCCGAAGATTATTGGTGGCAGGAAGCAGATGACTTTTCGCCCTTTGGGAATGATGATGGGAGTGATGCGCTGCATGGCTTCAGGGAGTGGAGACTCGATAATGCCACAAAAGAACCGGCCGAATATTTTGATGATCTGGCAAATTCGTGGGGAACATCCTTCCAACAAAAAGATTGGACGGATTATGAAAGAACCAGGAAAGAAAACAAGTACAACATTCTTTACAACAGTATTGACTATGCTATTATTGGTACAGCATTTGCGCAATTAATCCTGGAAGGCAAAATATCTGCCGCTCTGAAAGCGTATGGGATCAAAGCTATCAACCGGCAAATACTGCTTACTGAAAAAGGAGATATTTCATATACAAGCGGATTAAAAGAAGAAAGACTTCTTTCATTTTCAATGCAATTATCAATGTTGAAAAAGGCACCATAAATAATTGTTGGGTATAGGCATTAGCTTAGGCTACTAATTACTTCCGTAAAACCCCGATGTGAAACGCCTCTCACATCTAAAGCAGACACAGGTGTCCCGGCCGGTTTTTTACGATTAGTCGCTTGCAGCCATTTGATTGTTGCCGTAAAACCCCGACGTGTAGTACAGCCCACATCTATGGCAACCCGGTTTTACTAAGATTTGAAATCGCCAATAATTGGTAGTGGGGTATCAAGTTTTTCTGAGGTCGCTCACACATCAGGGTTTCACAGCAAGTGTTCTGAAACTTTGAAATCGCTGCTTGTGAAAATTCCGCAGGGACGATCAAAAATTCCGTGGCTCTGATAAATGCGCCTGGTGGCTTTCACAACTCACTAATATTTCTTCCATCCAGCCAGAATTGAAATAATCAGGTACAAGAAAAAAGCGATACTGGCATAACTAAGCATCTTAAATGACTTTAACGAGAGACCCCCAACTTTGTATTGAAGATCTTTATCGTATTTTCTTTTGTGATAAAAAAGGCCGAAAACCATTATCGCAAGTCCTATTGAGTAGGTAGTCACTGCCGCCATTTCTCTGCTCATTTCCGTCGGTTTATTTTTGAATACTGGTATCGCTTTACAAACCCTAACCTAACTCACTCCATCTACCACCGCCTCTTTAAATATCTTCTGCACCAAACCCTGCAACACTTTCCCCGGCCCGGCTTCTGTAAAACGGGTAGCTCCATCAGCCTGCATGGCTTGTACTATCTGTGTCCATCTCACTGCACCAGTTAGCTGATTGATGAGGTTCTGCTTTATTTCGGACGGGTCGGTTACCGGCATCGCGGTTACGTTTTGGTACACCGCACAAATAGGTACGCGGAAGGCAGTATTCTCAATAGCTGCTGCCAGTTCTTCTTTGGCCGGCGACATCAGCGGGCTGTGGAACGCACCACCCACCGGCAATACCAGTGCACGTTTGGCACCAGCGGCTTTCATACGTTCGCAAGCTATTTCTATTCCTTTCAAGCTGCCGCTTATTACCAATTGGCCCGGGCAGTTATAGTTGGCCGGCACTACGATTTCACCGGTTTCATTTCTCACTTCTGTACAAATGGCTTCCACTTTATCATCGGCCAGGGCCAATACCGCTGCCATGGTGGAAGGATTGAGTTCACAGGCTTTTTGCATGGCTTTGGCGCGGATACTTACCAGCCGCAATGCATCTTCAAAACCCACGGTCCGGTTAGCAACGAGTGCCGAAAATTCGCCGAGTGAATGGCCGGCCACCATATCGGGTGCGGCGCCTTCGATGGTTTTAAAAGCTGCCACCGAATGCAGGAACACAGCCGGCTGTGTTACGTTGGTCTGCTTTAGTTCTTCGTCTGTACCACCGAACATAATATCGCTGATGCGGAAACCGAGGATATCATTGGCCTGCTCAAATAGTTCTTTAACTGAAGGATTGGTGTCGTAGAGGTTCTTACCCATGCCGCTAAACTGTGAGCCCTGGCCGGGAAAGATGAATGCATGTTTGCTCATATGGCTGTTATTTCAACCAAAAATAAAGGAAAAGGGGCCAACAACCCCAGACGACGACCCGAACAAAAAATCGTCGTCATTGCGAGGGTTCTTGCCCGAAGCAAGCCCCTGCTATTGTCAGGATGCGAGCCTTTAATGCAACCAGTCGTTACAAAATTGGGGGATTGCCACGTCGGGCACGAACCCTCCTCGCAATACCGGTTCTTCGACGTTACTTCGACGATTCTTCGACGTTACTTTGGCAATACTTCGGTGAGGCCTTCGACACGGTTTTTAATGCAGATTGCTATTAATCAACCTTAAAAATTCGCTTCTGGTAGGTTCGTTTTTAAACTGGCCGCTAAAGGCGGAAGTTGTGGTGACACTGTTTTGTTTTTGTACGCCCCGCATCATCATGCAGAGGTGCTTAGCTTCTATTACCACCGCAACGCCCTGCGGCTCCAATGCCTCCTGGAAAGCTTCAAGAATCTGGTGCGTAAGCCGCTCCTGCACCTGCAGGCGGCGGGCAAATACGTCCACTACCCGGGCCACTTTACTAAGACCGGTGATCCAGCCGTTGGGGATATAGGCCACATGAGCTTTACCAATAAATGGGAGCATATGATGTTCGCACATGCTGTAAAGCTCTATATCTTTTACAATGATCATTTCACTCACATCCTCATGAAACTTGGCCGAATTGATAATGGCCACTGGGTCCTGTTGGTAACCCTGCGTAAGAAATTGCATGGCTTTGGCAATCCGTTCTGGTGTTTTTAAAAGACCCTCACGCTGAGAATCTTCGCCCAATAGATCAATGGCGGATTTGTATGCGGCAGATAAGCCTTCCGTAGTTGCCTCGTCGTACTGTTCCGTTTTCTTGTAAGCCATGTTCTTAAAAAATGTGAAAATGTGAAAAATGTGGGAAATGTGAAAATGAATATTGAAAGAATCAATAAACACGGGTAAAATAAAAAAGTTTGTAACCGGAGACAAAAAATGTAATCCAAACTGCCCTGCATTTCCACATTTCCCACATTTCCACATTTTCCACATTAACTACTCCTCTCCATAGTAGTCGACGAAAATCCTGGGGGTTTCGTAAAGCCTTATCTGGTGAAGCTTTCCGCCGTTGATATGTGGGGCCAGCTGTTTCCATATTTCTATCACGAAGTTTTCGGTGCTGCACATTTTGCCCTGCATAAAATCTACATCCATATTCAGGTTGCGGTGATCTACTTTATCCAGCACATGTGTTTTTATGAGATTGCTTAAATGCTTGGCATCGATGATGAACCCGGTTTCGGGATCGGGCTGGCCTTTTACAGTAACATAAATTTCGTAGTTGTGGCCATGCCAGTTGTCGTTGGCACATTTGCCAAAGACCTCTTCGTTCTTTTCGCGGCTCCACCCGGGGTTATACAATTTATGAGCCGCATTAAAATGTTCTACCCTTGTTAAATACACCATAAGCTGGCAAAGATAAGCGGCTTTATTACGCTGAACGCTATACGCTGGACGCTGGACGTTGAACGCCAGACGCTGGACGCTGGACGCTAAACACCGGAGGCGGCATGCTAAAAGCTTCGACCGGAAGATCTACATGGGAGCTTTAAGAACCAAAAGCGTTTTTCTCTAAAGCGTCTGGCGTCCAGCGTCTGGCGTCTGGCGTCCAGCGTTCAGCGTCCAGCGTCCAGCGTTCAGCGTAAAGAACTAATTTTACGCCCCATGAGAGTATCCGTTTTTAGAAGAGAACATTTTAATGCCGCCCACCGGCTGAATAACCCGGAACTGAATTCCGAAGAAAATGCTGCGCTGTTTGGCCGCTGCAATTATCCTAATTACCATGGGCATAATTACGAGTTGGAAGTGAAAATTACCGGGGAGATCGATCCTAAAACCGGCTACGTAATGGACCTGAAAGTATTGGGCGACCTGGTAAAACAGGAAGTGCATGAACGTTTCGACCATAAAAACCTGAACCTGGATACTGTAGAATTTAAAGACCTGAACCCTACAGCTGAAAATATTGCCATCGTTATTTACAACCTGTTACGGGTAAAGATTGACCCATCAAAAGACTTAAGAATACGGCTTTACGAAACACCCAGGAACTTTGTCGAGTTTCCGGCGGAGTGATTTTTGCCAAGCAACTGGCTACGAATAATATGGTTTTCGGTTTCAGTCGACCGCATAAAAGCCTTCAATTCAAATTCTGTTAATATTCATCAGTAAGAGTTTTCGCGGTTTACTGTTTCTTTGTTCGCATGTATCTTGCCGGCTATGGCATAAACATTGATATAAAGGCCGACAAATCAACAACACACCCGGAAGAAATAATGACATGCTAACCATCGCCGAAATACTAAAAAAGGTAAGATCCCTGGAAATAAAGAGCAAGAAGCTTTCTGCAAATATTTTCAGCGGAGAGTACCATAGTGCTTTTAAGGGAAGAGGCATGAGCTTCAAAGAAGTTCGGGAATACAGTCCCGGCGACGATATCCGCTTTATAGACTGGAATGTAAGTGCCCGGTTTGGCCATCCTTTCAGCAAGCTTTTTGAAGAAGAACGCGAACTGACCGTAATGCTGCTGATAGATGTAAGTGCCAGCAATATGATCGGCACCCGGCAGCGCAGCAAGCAACACCTGATAACAGAAATCGGAGCGGTACTGGCGTTTTCAGCTATCAATAACAACGATAAAGTGGGCGCCATTTTCTTCAGCGACCGGATTGAAAAATATATTCCACCAAAGAAAGGCAAGGAGCATGTACTATATATTGTACGCACCATGCTGGGCATAGAGCCCAAATCGGCAAACACAGATATTGCAGAAGCACTGAAATTTTTCAGTCATACCGTTAGGCAACGATCCATTGCTTTTTTATGCAGTGACTTTGCCGACGAAGGTTTTGACAAACCGCTGAAAATTGCAGCGCTAAAACATGACCTTATTTGTATCCGCATCTACGACCGGCTGGAAATGCAGTTACCGGCCGCGGGGCTGATTCCCATACAGGACGCAGAAACCGGTGAACTTGTTTGGATGGATAGTAACGATGCCTGGCTACGAAACTTTTTTAGTCACCAGCAATTAAAAGCAGCTGAAGCGCTGAAACTTAAGATAGAACAAAGTGGCGCTGATCATATTTGGTTTAGCACCGACGAAGACTTTGTAAAACCATTGCAGCAGTTTTTTATCAAGCGGATGAGGTGATATGAATGTGGAAATGTGGAAGTGTGGAAATGTGGAAATGAAATAACCAATAAACGATTAAGGAACGGAACACGAATATAATTTGAATAGACAAATACGACATATCATCCCGGCTTTTTTTACCCTGGTTTTTTGCAGTTTGTTTACCGTGGCACAGCCGGTGGTAAAGGCACTGGTGGATAGAAATTCCATTAGAACGGGGGAGCCAATTACATTAAAACTCAGTGCGGTGTGGCCCGGCAAACCAGGTTTCGCCACTGGCTTTACCATCCCCGACTCTTTACCACATTTCGATATCTGGGAAAAACAAAACGCCGTCATTGTAAAAGATGGGATCGAACAGATTCTCACTATTACCAGTTACGACAGTGGCCGTTTTAATATCCCCGCTTTTACGCTGGCCAGTTCTGGCAGGGAGACGGATAAAGAATATGCCACTAACGCGATCAATATACAAGTGACACCTGTAAATGTGGATTCACTGCAGGATTATCACGACATCAAAGATATTATTGAAGTGGCGCCCATTGAACAATGGCCCTATATTGTCGGAATTGCCGTACTTACATTATTGGCTGGCATCGGTTTGTATATTTTGCTCAAAAAATTGGGTGTGGGCAAAAAACCGGCCAGGCGACAGTTTGAAAACGCCATGCATCCCTACCCTGCTGCCATGCAGGCACTGGATCAACTGGCAGCAGATTACCAACAGCAATCTGTCAACAGCAAACAGTTCTTTACCCGGCTTACAGATATCTACAGAATCTACCTGAGCGATGCCCACGATTTCCGTAGCCACCAGCAAACCGGCGGCGAACTGATTTTGCAGGCCAAACCATTGCTACCTCAAGATCTGTTTTTTCAATTTGCCAATGCGATAAGATTAAGTGATGCCGCAAAATTTGCGAAATATGAACCACCGAAGGAAGAATGGATCACCAGCGTAAAGAGTATTAAAGAGTCGATAACAGCACTGGAGAAAAAAGTAACCAGCCCGGCAATAAGCTAAACAACAAACATGAATTTTACATACCCATACCTTCTTTGTTTGCTGGTCATCCTGCCGGTATTGTTCTGGTATGCAAAAAAAACAGAGCAGCGTAAGACCGCGGGGCTGCTGTTCAGCGACACAAGAAAATTACCCATTGAAAAAACCTGGAAACTTCGCTTGCGTAGCCTGCCGTTGTTGCTTCGTTTGGTGGCCATCGGCTGCTGTATCGTTGCCCTCGCCCGGCCACAATTAAAAAATGATATTGAAATTACTGAAGGCCAGGGCATAGACATCGTTCTGTGTATAGATGTGAGCGGCAGCATGCTGGCCCAGGATTTTAAACCCGACAGGATGGGCGCTGCAAAAGATGTGGCCTTACAGTTTATCGAGCGCCGGAAAGGCGATCGTATTGGCCTCGTAATTTTCAGCGGCGAAAGTTTTGCGTTGTGCCCGCTCACGACCGACAAAGAGGTTTTAAGAACCCAGATACAATCCATTCAAAACGGCCTTTTGATAGATGGAACTGCTATCGGCAGCGGCCTGGCATCCAGCGTGGACCGGCTTAAAAACAGCAAATCGAAAAGCAAAGTGATCATACTGCTGACTGATGGTGAAAATACTGGTGGCTTGATCGATCCCCAAACCGCTAAGGAACTAGCCAAGACCTTTGGAATCAAAGTTTACACCATTGGCGTGGGCACGCAAGGCATGGCACCAACACCCTACCAAACGGCATTGGGCGTGCAAATGATCAACGAAAAAGTAAGCATCGACGAAGTATTACTAAAGCAGATAGCCGCCGAAACCAATGGCCAATATTTCCGTGCCACCGACAACCTGGGGTTGCAAAAAATTTATGCATCCATCGATTTGCTCGAAAAATCGAAAGTAGAAAGTACCACTTTCAGAAAACGCACCGAACTATTTCATCCCTGGGTGCTGGCAGCTTTGTTGCTCGTATTTTTAGAAATGGGTTTAAGACTCTCCGTATTCAGAAAGTTCCCCTGACCTCCGTAGATGGTTAAAGGAGGTTTCTATATCTTCAACATCCACCTTAAACCATCTACCCATGCCAAAACCTGCTCCAAAAGCATCGCCTGCAAGCAATACAAGCAATACTTTTAAAAATATTATCATTGGTATTGTTACCACCGTAGCTGCATCAGCCATTGTCTATTGGCTGGGCTTTGCTGGTAATAAATCCGATGAAAAGCAGCTGAAAAAAGATGCCACTTACAAGGCCCTGGAAACATTGGATAAATACGAACACATGTATTTTGCTACGGTGGATGATATTGAATGCCGGAGAATTACCGGCAACGGAAATGTGCTGCGGCAGGAAGATGGTACAATGATGATCAACCAGCTCACCAACACCATTGCGACATTGACTGATGTAAAAAATGAGCCAAATATCGATATAGATATGAAAGCCATTCTGCAACGGAGGATCACTTACTATACTTCCATAAAATCCGAATATTCGAAAATGCTGGAAAGATTAGTGGCACTCCCACCAGGCAGTTCACAACAGGCTGAAATAAATAACATCAGTAATACATTTCAAAATGCGTTGGCTGAACTTTCACTTACCGAACAGCAGCCCATCTTTGATCTCTACTCATCCATTGAAAAAAAATATAATCAGGAGATTACAGGCACGAAGCGGCAATTGGAGATCAATGCAGAAAACCTTACAGGCCAGTGGAAGATTGGTGGCACCAGTTCAATGGATCTGCATAAAAGCGGGGTATTGATTAGTAAGGTTGAGAATGATGTGTTCAAAGGATCTTGGCAACTGATAAACGATTCCACTGTACAATTACATTTTACTGAAGGTGGCGACAACGATCTCATCATCAAACAGATCACAAAAAAAACATTGTACTATAAAATTGCCGGTGAATCCACTTATTCCCAGGCGTGCCGCAATTAGAATGCCACGACAAAGACCTGGCAATCGTTTGCCTGTTTACCTGATGTTGATCGTAAAATTTTGATAGGGTGATGAACACAGCGCCTTCCAGTTCTCATCCTGCAACGAAACATAATATTTCAGTTTTTGGAAGCCCTTTTTCAGGTGTAGTTCACTGTAGGGCACGTGAATATAGAGGTTGCTGTAATAGCCATAATTGTAATTGGCCACCTCCAAACCCGGCGTAAAAAAGTTCCAGTAAGCTAGCGAACCATCGCTGGCACTATGGCGGCCCGTATAGTCTTTTAACGGGGTACCGTCTTCAAAATAAAAATACACTACGGCTTTCATGTTCTTATTCTGCGCATATTTAATGGTGAATTTCGGCATGATCTCCAGCCGCTGGTTTATTTCATCAAAACGATATAGCACCTCCATATTTTCGCACACAGCGCCGCTTTGGTAATTGAAATAATAAGTGCCACCCCTTGCAATTTCATGGCCTGCATCGTCCCAGATGCTTACCGAAAATTTCAGTTTGTGTTCGCCTCCGTTCAGTTCCAGTTCATCATAGGGCATAAATAATTCGAGGTTGTTAAATTTTGCATCGGCATATCCCGGGATAAACGAAGCACTACCCGCCACGTTTCCGCCCGTGGTTTTGAATCCTCCGTTACCGTCACGTAAAGGCGTACCGTCTGCCTGGTAGAAGTAAGCGGACATCAAACATTTTCTTCCGGAAGCATTACGAACTGTAAACGATCCTTTTATCGTCATCCCCTTTTTGCCGCCCTGCAACATATTGTGTGTCACAACTATATTTTCAATGGTGCATTTTACAGGAGTCGCAACAACCGGCCCTGTAGTTACCGGTGGTTTATAAGTATAAAAGGGATAGATCTCTGCGATCAGTTTTTTATCAAGGTCAGACAACACCGAATTCCATCCCACAGAAAAACCATCGGTAGTAAAGGCCGCAGGAATGGGATAATGCATGATAGATCGTGGGTCGTATGTATTGTTGGTTTGTGAAACGCTGTACCGGTTAAACACGTTAAAGTCCACCATTTCTTTTGTCCAGCCCTGGGTTTGCATATAAAAGGCATACACTTTCGGAACATTCCAATGTATCTGGCTCAGGGGCGATGCGTGCTCGTGCAATAATCCCAGCGAATGACCAAACTCATGCTGGATCGTACGCTGAAATTCTACATCGGAGGTGTTATAATCGAACCAGCCAAAGTTCATGGAGGGCTCGCCCTGGCCAATGCTCACAGATTGGGTACCTACTTTAGACCAGGAACCACCCCGGTTAAATGTGATCCGTATTTCTGCATAGCCCTGCGTTACAAACTGGAAACTAATATTGCCATAGGTTTCCCAAACCCGGGCGTATTGCCGCACTTTCGATTGCAGAAAATCGCTGCCATTCAGAAATTTTACTTTCAATATTTTGCCTGTAGTCCATTTAAAGCTTTGGTCAAAAACACCATTGGCGGTTTCAGCCTTTGTTTTGGTTAGAGCCACTGCATCCATACAAATTTGAACCTGGGCTTGATTTTCTTGTAGCGCAAACAAGTGAAGGACCACCAGCGCCAGTAACTGTTTTAGATATTGTGCCATCATTAAAATAAATTACGCCCAAATTATAAAAGCACAGGATCGAATGGAAGCGGGAGGGTTTAAATAAATCATAATACTGGTGAGAAGGAATGGGCATTTCCGGGTTGACTAACGTTGCAAAACGGAGGCTATTATGTAAAATGCAAATCCCCGTTCATTTCGTTTGTTTCTTAACATTTGCATTTGGCCATCTAAAATGCCTTTGTAGAAATCCTGTAAAAA
>JAZKFT010000038.1:0-7934 GCA_040386335.1 Bacteroidota bacterium | reverse complement strand
TATTGGCCAGTCGTGCAGGTTCAAATAGCTCCACGGCGTTGTAGGGCATCATATCGGGGAGTTTTATTGCTCTTACTTTGGCTATGCCAGACTCTGCTTGTATATTAATGGTAGCATCAAAATTAAAATCTTTTAGTCCCTGAAAATCTGTTTCCTGATGATGAATATTGCTAAAATGTGCAAGAAGACCTTGCTTAAAGTCACCAGAATAACCATTTTTATTAATAGGAAAATTAGGGATATTGAATGGGTTTTCACCACTCTCCCACGAATTACCCTTAAACATTGATTGATAAGAAGACATATTACCACCATAAGTTACCCCATAAAGCAAAAGATTTGGATTGGTATTAGGTGTCAGGTACATGATAATCCCTTCAGAATTAGACGCTGCCGGCAAAATTCCAGGTAACAATACGATTGATGTTGTATTTTTCAAACCATAAAAAAGACTCCTGGCATTCAAATTAATTGTTTTTGTTTTAGGAGCATTCGTAACCTCTAAATCATAATTAACATCAACCGGGTTTGAAATCAAATCTTTCAAATAACCTCCGGGAATCGAACTTATCCAGGTACTACCAGGATCCAGGTAATGCATGATGCCTAAGGTATTTATCCCGGCATTATCGTAATTGTTGATCCAAACATTTTCTAAAAGTGAAAACCAGGCAGTACCACCATGTGACTTACTCACTGCAAATGATAACCCATTCTTGTCGAGTAATGAGCCTCCACAGCATCCAATTGCCAATTGATCTCCCGAATTGGGCGCAAAACTGTTCTGGCTTAACCCGATAAATTTTCGGGGAGGAATAGCAGAATTTTGTCTTGGGTCCCTGGTGCCCGATAGCGATATGTAGCTATTATAGTCATAAACTATTTTTTTTGGTGCGAATCGTGGATGTGAAATGACATGAAATCCCTGATTCTTGTAATCAGGATGTAAATTCCATCCTACTGCGAAAGAATTTGTAAATGCCGTATGAATACTTAATGGAATATCACTAAAATCTACTTCCAATAGTGTGATATCTGAATTAATTTCTGATACCAGTATTTTGACCGGGGTTTTATAAAGCCTTTCAATGTGAAAAGCTTGATGACTATCCTGATAGTCATCGGGTGTAACCTCATTTGGTAATTCATAATCGAATGAAAGCCAAATATCGAAAACATCACCTACAGAAGATTCTAGATAATGTTGAGAAGTTAGAATATAAGCCTTCTTATCATTATTATCTACAGTATTTATTAAGATGCCTGTGGACTTTAGAAGGCGGGGATTCTCAGTCCAGAACTGTATCACGCCTCTTTTAATATCTTGAAACCTCCCTTTAACCAACGATGAATTTACATTGGTCATTTCTGAATAATTAGGAAGAGAAGTAGGAATATAATCGTTATATTCCTGAGCATAGGTTTTATGGGTTGTAGCAATACAACATATTATAAATAGTGTCTTTTTTAATGGTGTACTAAATTTCATCGTGAAGTGATTTAAATTTTTTTTGAGTTTTATGTGCAATTATCAGGAAAGCGAAATAGTCAAACACTAACCAGCTATATAGAGTTGTGGCAATAACTTATTGTCAAGGGTGTTTCATCATTTTAATGATATTACATATTTTGCGATTACTTAAATAACACATGTTCTGTTCTCCTCACATCTCCAGCCAGCACTTTAACAATATACTCCGCCAATGCGATTTTTAAGTCACTTAAAGTAATGAGTTGAAGTCCTTTTGCAATAGCAGGCCTATTCATTTCATATACTTTGCGACCACTAAGGTCAAATAGAGCTATGCTCCTTCCTGGGTGAGTCTCTGCCCTGGCCATGTGCGTGGGTCCGCAGGACCGCCCGGTTCCAATCGGACACCCAAACTTCCCTTCTACGACCAGCCACACTTATAAGCCTTCCCAGTCGTTTTTATAAACATTCCAAGGCGAAAGCAACGTTTGGGTACCCGTGTAAAACCGGCGAGTCCTGCGGCCGACACACATGGCCAGGGCAGAGACTCGCCTGACAAACTTAACAAACGTTATCAGCGCAGACTTGTGGTGAAAGAAAGGTTCCCGGTTCTGAAAACGGGAAAAATGCTGCCGCTAATTCCTATCCGCTCAATGCACCGCCGGTTTAATTCCAGGTCAGATGAAAAAATGTTGTGAGCAATACGACCGTGAGCAAATTCGTTGCTCACATCAAACCTGCTCACCAGGCAGTGAGCAACTCAGCTGTGAGCAAATTTTTTGCTCACAACAAACCTGCTCACCATGACTCGTCCTTAAAAAAGTTGACAGTTTCTGCGTCCCACACAGGGCCAGGGCAGAGATTCGCCTGAAAAACTTAACAAAAAGCAGCCTCACTTTTAGCACGATTTGTGCCAACGTGGGTTAGCTTTTTTAATACTCGCTTCCCACAAAACCCTTTACTGGTGTGGATTGCAGATTTACAGGAAGATGCAAGCAGACTCTTTCAAGAAATCGGAATTCCCGGAAATCCCGTAGACTCATCTAAAAATCCTTTTTTTTTAACTTAACAAACCATACCCGTTACAAAATCACCAATTTGGTTGTCCAGCTCAAATCATCAGAAACAATTCTTAATAAATAAGTGGAAGCATTCAACCTGACGTCCCTCAATGCTATTATATGCCTGCCTTTACCGGACAGGCTAATGTCTCTCAGATATACTGTTTTTCCTGTGAAGTCCAGTATGAACACCTTAAGCGGACCAGGTTTTGCGGCCGTTACAACTATGTTTACGACCCCGTTTGCAGGGTTTGGAAAAAGAGACGGTTGATCCAATAAAACCTGTTCGGCCTTTAATCCGCTTAATTCCTGCACAACTCCGGAGTTGGCAACCGTAGCAGACGATAACACATCAACCTGGTAATCTTCTACTTCCCCCCGGGCATATACTCCATCCTGTTGTATATTATTTTCACTGCTTAATGCAATCCGCATTTTGTAATACTTATTCTTTCCATGCTCCAATTCCAACTCACCATCAGTTGGTATCCTGCTATGCACTGAAATATTCGAAACCGTTCCCGTTCCCTGTCCTTCAGCTGCTAATTCAAATCCATTAATTACGGAACCGTCGTCTACAAAATTATAGTAATCATTTATATCTATATCCGGCACATAGTCAACCCATACTTTATAAAAATAGGCACCCCCGGCTTTGTTCTGCACTGCTATCGAAAGATCCAAATACGCATCTTTATTTATTGTGGATGTCTTGAAAGGCCCCAATGAGTAATTATTGTTTACTAAATTCAGGTAACCTCCATTATTACCTGTGGAAATCTCTTTGCCAACAGCAGTTACATGATCGATAAACAATTGATCACTTGTCATTCCCCTGCTTTCGCGATACAATCCCGATCTCCACATCGCTGCAAATTTCCCCGGCTCGAAGAATTCAACAGCATTTATTGGCATCTCGTCAGGCAATTTGATAGCCCTGACAGTTGATATCGCTGACAGGTGATCATTGAGCCTGGACAACCTGACATTCACGGCTAGTTCCGATGCAACTGCACTCCGGACGCCATTTTCGAACGTCCCTCTAAGATCTCCTTTCACCCTGGGACGAATATATTCCCACAACAATTTCTTTATATTTGAAGAGGGATTGCCTGAAACTGAATTTGCCAGTGATGACAACTCAAAACTTACCGGAAAACTATTAACCGGGGGGACATCTGCCTTCCAGGAAGTCCCTTTAAAATTCGTAGTAGCATTCGAGGTCAAAGGGTTGTATTTGACCCCATATAACAAAATACCAGCATTATCCCGGGGCGTTACCGTCAAATAGACATCGGCGTCACCTGTTGAACCCAAAATACCAGCGCCAAACAGCAATTCTTTCATCCTGCCGACGGGCTTGAATGTATTATTATCAAAATAGCGGGTTACATTCAGTCTGTAATCCTTCTCGTAAACACCATTTGCATTTAAATGTACATCAAAAGGAGCTTGTCCATTGGGGATCAAATCATGCAAATATCCACCCGGGACGCTACTGATAAAGGTTTGGGCAGGATCTAAAAAATTTTGCAGCCCTCTTTGATCTGAAAGACGCCAGCTGTTTTCCAGCAAAGAAATCATTGCTAAATGATTACTACCCGCAAAAAAAATACCAGCAACTGAATTTTTAGCGTCAGAAATATCGTACATCGCTGAACCGCTGCTGCCTGATTGAGGGCCGGCATTAGTGCTGTTCCAGTCCCCGCCAAATTGCCTGAAATTAAGGTAGGGCCCTACATTCACATCAGTAATGTAAGAAAAAGATCTGTCAATAATACCAGGAGCATAACCAGAGGGATTGGTAAAAATCTTTTTATGGTCCCCTTCGGGATGACTTATGTTAATATAGTCTTTGTTCCATGGGGATGGATGTAAAGTCCATCCTGAGGCATATGCATTTTGCAACACCTGCTTTAATTGGGTGTCGTCAATTTTATCGGCGTCAATTTCCCATAAAGCAATGTCTGCTGCCGGATCACTAAATACCGGCACTATGGGTACCGGGTATGTCCTGGCAATAACCGGCCCGTCAAAAGTTTGCGTTCCCCGGTTAGTAGCTGATGAAATTTCGTATTCAAATGACATGTAAATATTATGAAGGTCCAGTCTTGAATTCACGTGATCAGCTGTTATAATATAATACTTCCTGAAGCTTCCATTGTATGTGTTGCCGACTGTATTCAAAAGCACTCCACATCCTGATCGGGTTGAAGAATGCACATCTGACAGATGAACAACCCCCTTCTTTATATCCTGAAAAAAAGTGCCGTCAGCATGATTAATATTTCGGTTGGAATTAGTTGAAAGCCCAATCCCATCAAATTCACGAGACTGACTGATGCCAATTTGGTACAATAATAATAATGCCGGGGTTAGCACTTGTAATTTCTTTCGTGACAACCTGCCAATTACCCTTCGTTGAATTACTATTTTAAAAAAATGAGAAACGGCTAAATAAACCTGGTAAATGTGCATACTTTTCATATTTATAAAACAGGTACTATACCGTACCTTAAGAACTTTACATTCCTTTGGTCAGGGCGTTCCGGGCGTCACCGTTATGACCTGATATACTGAGAATTACATGACGACGAATTTAGTCGCCCACCTGAGATCCTCAGAATCAATTTTCAACACATAAACTGCAGCATTCAACTTTGTATCTCTCAATGTCACTACATGCTTTCCTTTGTCGGGCAGTGTAACATCCCTGCTATACACTATTTTTCCTGTAAGATCCAGGATGGATATTTTGATTGAACCAGGCTTTTTAGTTGTTACAAACAACTTAATGATTTCAGTTACCGGGTTGGGGAAAAGTACCGGGTCGGGAAGTAAATCCGGCTCTGCATTCAAAACCTGGGATTCCTGCGCTTTAGCTGAAAGAGCGGCTGGGAAAGATGATGCCAAATTAAGCTGATAATCTTCTACTTCACCCTCTGCATATACACCATTTTGGGATACGACATTTTCACGGCTCAAAGCAATTCGCATCCTGTAATTTCTATTTTCGTCATGTTGCAAATCCAACATTTTATCATTTGGTATAATGGAATGTATAGAAATTGTTGAGATTTCGCCTGTTCCCTGTCCTGAGCCTACTAACTCAGATGCATTGTAAGTATTGCCATCGCCTACGAAATTATAGTAATAATTAGTATTGACTGCTGGTATATAGTCAACCCAGACCTTGTAATACCAGGCTTCCCCGGTTTTGTTCTTCACGGTTATCGAAAGATCCAAATATTCATCCTTACCTGCCGTGGAGGCTTTGAATGGGCCCAAGGTGAAATTGGTATTAACCATATTCAAATAACCGCCATTATCGCCGGTGGAAACTTCTTTATCCAGGGCTACTACCTTGTCAATGTATAATTTATCACTTGACGACCCACGGCTGCCGCGATACTTCTGGGATCTCCACAAATCAACTAATTTATTAGGCTCAAAGACCTCTGCAGCATTAAAGGGCATCGAAAACGGCAGCTTGAATGCGCTAATATCCGACTTTGTGGAAATACCATCGTCAGGCCTGAATAACTTGAGCTCAAGTGGAAGATTTGCATAGATTAACGCTCTCATGCTATTTCCGACAAATCCCCTTAAACTTCCTTTGACTTTGGAACGGATATACTGAGTTAAAAGTGTTTTTATATTTGAAGATTGCGTTCTTCTCCCATCAAAAGTTGAATACGATAAATTATTACTACTTCCTGGCATGCCAGCCAATGGCGGACTGGCTACGTACCATGGCTTACCCTGAAATACTGTAGCACTATTTTTTGCTAAAGGATCATATTCAATGCCATACAACAAATACCCTGGATCCTCAGTTAAAGTCAGGGTCAAATATATTTTGGCGTCACCTGAACCGGACAAAATGCCAGAACCCAACGTAATTTCCTTCTTTTTCCCTACCTCCCTAAAATTAAAATATTGTTCAATTTTATAGGGCCTCTCCTGTTCCAGTGAACCATTACGAGCAAGCGAAATGTCGAAATTTGCAGGATCATTTGGTATCAACTCTTTTACATATCCTCCGTTAACACTGCTTATCCAGGTGTTGTCAGGATCTAAATAATGCTGTAGCCCATTTCTGTCGGGTAGTTTCCAGCTATTTTCCAATAGTGAAACAGAATTTGTCCTGGCGCTCTCAGAACCTGATACATAGATACCACCTACTACAGGAAGCGGATATCCCCAGGTATCATAAAAGCCTGACCCGCTGCTTCCGGCTTCAAGACTGGCGTTGTTACTCCAATGATCACTAAGAACCTGAAAATTGAGATTTGGACCCAAAGCAGGCTCATCCTCCAACGGCAGCCTATGCCTTCTATAAAACGGAAGCGCCAGTGGCCCGGTAAAGACCTTTTTATGGTCCCCCTTTGGATGGCTTATATTCACATATTCTTCTGCTTCTACCGGGGGATTCAGCGTCCAGCCTGCAGCAAATGCGTTTTGAAATACCGCTGATTGCAATGGTGAAAGAATCGTGGGATCTATCTCAAGAAGGGCAATATCTCCTGCAGGATCGCTGACTACAAGTTTAACGGGGACATGGTAAAATGTGGCAATTTGCGGCGCATCCCGGGAACCACCCCTTTCCATGCTGTGTGGCATTTCATACTCAAATGACATGTATATATTACTGGTATTGTATTCAACGGCTCTAACAACATGATCTGCAGTAATAATATAATACTTTACACCAGTATTGCTGTAGGTATTTTTAACGGTATTTAGTAAAACTCCGGTGCCATAGGTCACCCCATCTTTGGTCAAACATAAGATTTGAACAGTGCTCTTTTTTACATCCTGGTAAAAACTACCTTCCGGATGGTTTATATTACGATTAGTACTTTTTGAAGCATTAATCTGGCCCGCAACCACAGATACAGGTAACTGAGCCTTTCCATTAAAAAAGAGTAAAAAGACGGGCACAAAATATACATTCCTTATGTTTAAACCCATTTATTAAATTTTATTTGTTTATACTATATGAATATTAAAGTGCTCACCAGGTTCACACACTATTGATCTATTTCCAGTATTTCTATTGTCCGGTTATCAGAGAGCCGATCAATCTCTCACCACCAACTTACAAGTTTGCACTTGCAGCCTGTTCGCCACTTTCACGATATAAGTTGAAGCCTTTAGTTGCAGATTTCTTAATGCTATCTGCTGAAAACCTTTATCGACACTGTTGATAGCTTTTTCATACACCACCCTGCCCTGCATGTCGGTCACCTGTATGGTTAAAGGCCCGGCCTGCTTCACCTCAGTAATGATATTCACATCGCCTTTCGATGGGTTGGGATACACAATAAGCCCCGTTGAAGGTTTGGCTTTTGCCACTGTGGTCAGATGGCCATTATTCCCGTTTTCTTCTGTTGCAATTG
>JAZKFT010000037.1:0-188818 GCA_040386335.1 Bacteroidota bacterium | reverse complement strand
GTCATCAACCTAAATTAATTACTGGCTTAAAACGATTCAGGTATCATTTCAAAGACTCATCACAGTCAGTGGTCGGTGAGGACACCGACCACGGCGGTCGCGTATTCTGAAATAGTGGTTGGTGGGCACTTCAATTTCAAACAACACTCATGCGGCGCATTCCACCCCCGTTTTTGCCTGGCTGGCAAAAACGCCCCCGGCAGCGGGGGACATATGAAGAGTCCCGACATTTCCTTTGGGCAACAGTCGCTGTAAAAGGGGCTCTTCTTAAGTTGACTAGTGGTCTCCCTCCTGTCCATTGAATTTTTGAAGCAGTGGTCAGTGTCCTCACCGACCACTGAATTTGATGCATGCAACCGTAGTTTTTCCATTGCGGGAACATTCATCCTCCGCCGGTGGCCGGAGAGACACCGACCATAGATTCAATATTTCGGAGGCCGTGCACGCTACTACGGTCTGTTCCAGGATGTGGTGAACAATGGCTGTCTGCCGGGGCGAAGTATGTTTCGGGTAAACGAACAGCCAGGATTCTTCCCCAACTGCTAGCTAATCACCACAATCCGCTCATTCCGCCCCGGGCTTGGTGCAAATCGTTTTACTTTGCCCGAAACGTGTATTGATGCATAAACTGCTGACGCTGGTTTGTATGATGGTGATTGGTTTGAATCAATCAGCAGCGCAGTCAGCGATAGATAGAGGAATTAAGCACCTGAAGGCGGGCGATGATTTTCTGGCCCGTTTCCAGCCTGCCGAAGCACAGGCGGAATATCTGCAGGCTATTGATATCGCAAGTACGATCCATCATGATTCGCTTTATGCTGTGTCGCTATTTGGGGCAGGTCAGGCCACCTGGTACGCCGGCAATTTTGCGCATGCGGTGGATACCGTAAACCTGGCCCTCAGTTATTTTGAAAAGGGCAAACATCCCTACAATCACCCCGCCGCCCTTCGGATCCTCAGCAATATCTACGACGATATGGGCGATTATGTACATGCCTTCGCAACCGTACGCAAAGCCCTGGAAATGTTTGAGCATTACGACGATAGCCAGAACCATATTCTGTCACTCATCCAAATGGGTTCGTTGTACAAAAGCATCGGCGATATGGATGCTGCGCTGGAGTTTTACAATAAAGCCTGGGAGCGAAATCCACCCGTGGGGGAATATCCTTATCGCGAACTCAACCACTGCATGGGTGAAATCTATATGGCGAGCAACATGCCCGATTCTGCCCTCTTCTACTACCATAACGCCCAGATTGGTAACCCGGAAAGTAAGATCATCCGCCTGCGCATCGGTGAGCTCTACCTGCAGACCAACCAGCCGGACAAGGCCTATGCACAGTTGTTTCCACTTTACCAATATGCCACCCAAAAGGCAGATATCATCATTACTATGGGAGCCATGCTGGGCCTGGTAAAGATTTACCAGGTTCGCAACGAATGGACGCAGGCACAAACCATGGCACTGACTGTTTTGTCTGCAGCTGAACAGCGCGGTGCCCGGCAATATAGCCGCGATGCCTGCCAGCTCTTGTCGCGTATTTACGAAGCGCAGGGCGATGCCACGAAGGCTTTATATTATGAAAAACGTTTCGGCCGCACCAAAGACTCCATCATTTCTGACCAGCTAAAAGGGCAGTTATATTCTTTTAAACAACAGCTTGGCGCATCCAGGCAATCGGCTGCCATGCAATCGCTCACTGATAGCAAACGTGTGGCGCAGCGTACCGTATTGATTATTTTATTATGTGCAGCATTGATCTGCTTCTTTTTGGTAGCCCGTAACAAAAACGAGAAACTACGCTTCAGCAAAATTGCCGCAGAGCTGGAAATGAAGGCGTTGCGGGCGCAAATGAACCCACATTTTATCTTTAACTGTCTCACTGCTATCAATCACTTTATCCTGAATAAAGAAGAAGACCGCGCATCCATTTATCTTACCCGCTTTTCCCGACTCATCCGGATGGTGCTGAACAACGCTGGTAAGCCGGTTATTTCCATGGAAGAGGAACTGGACATGTTGCGTCGTTTTCTTGACATGGAACAATTGCGGTTCAAAGATGCATTTGAATATTATATCTACTGGGACCCGGCAATCCAACCATCGATGGTGCAGTTCCCCTCCTTCCTGTTACAGCCTTTTTGTGAGAATGCCATCTGGCATGGGCTTATGCACAAAGAAGGCCACGGCCAGCTGGATATCTATTTTACAACCGAAAACGGCTACCTGGTCTGCACCATTAAAGATAACGGTGTAGGCCGTGAGAAAGCCGCCGCCCTTGATCAGCGCGGCGCCGATAAAGATCCTTCGCTGGGCCTGGCCCTCACCACGCAGCGCCTGATCCTGTTCAATGGCAGCAACAAACCCGAACCTTTTACCATCAGTGATATAAAGGATGACTCCGGTCATATCAAGGGCACCCTTGTTACCTTGCGTATCAATATAAAAAATGCTTATGATTAATGTGGTAGTGGTAGATGATGAACCGTATGCCTGTCAGTCGATGGTGATGTTGCTTAAAAAACACTGCCCGGAACTCAATATCATAGCGGCGTGCACCAGCTCCATAGAAGCAGCCAAACTAATCCGCGAGAAGAAACCACAGGTGGTATTCCTGGATATTGAAATGCCACACATGAATGGTTTTGAACTGCTGGAATTCCTTGCCCCCATAGACTTTCATGTGATCTTTACTACCAGCTACGACCAATATGCCATTAAAGCCATCCGTTTCAGTGCACTGGACTACCTGCTGAAGCCCGTGGATATGGACGAACTGAAAGCCGCTGTAAAAAAGCTCTCCGACCGCCTGCCTTCATCCATGCCACAGCAGCTGGATCTCCTGCGGTCCCAGTTACAGCAGCCCCGCCCGCTGGCCAACCGTATTGCCCTGCCAACCCAGGAAGGCCTGCAGTTGATCGCAGTCAATAGCATTATTTGTTGTAACGCCAGCAGTAACTATACCACGTTCATATTAAAGGAAAAACAAAAACTGATCGTATCGCGAACCCTTCGGGAAATCGAAGAAATGCTGGAAGAGCACCAGTTTTTGCGGGTGCATCATTCCCACCTCGTTAACCTTGACGAGATACGAACCTATACCCGCGGTGAAGGCGGTAGTCTTACCATGAGCGATGGAACGGAAGTAGATGTATCACGCTCCCGCAAAGAAACGCTGTTGAAGATTTTGCAAACGGGCCACTGATTGCTACCAACCGCTCGGCCATCACCACGAACAACTAGGCCGCATTTATACGATACCAATCGGCGAATACATTTGAGGCAATTATATAGTATGAAAGCAATCCGTAGCCTCGTTATCTTTTTCTTGCTTATCAAAGCAGCAAATGCCCAAAGCCTCTCGGGGCGCATTACTGCAACCAATGGCGCGGCACTGCCTGCAGTATCTGTGGGGATCTTCGAAGACAGCAGTTTCCTGGCGGGAACAGCAAGCGATGACTCGGGCATGTTCAGTATTAGCACAACATTCAAACCAGGTCAGACTTATACGCTTGAACTATCGCTGGTTGGCTTCCGGTCCTTATCCAAAAAATTTAATTACCCGGACACCTCCTTCATGAAGCAGCTAAAGCTGGAGGCCACATCTTCCGGCCTGGCCGATGTGACTGTTACTGCCAAAGCGCCGCTGATCACGAGGAAGGCTGATCGCTATGTCGTAAACGTGGAGAACAGCTACCTAGCCAATGGCAATTCGGGCCTCGATGTATTACAAAAATCACCTGGTCTTTGGGTAAGCAGCGATGGCAGCATCCGGATCCGGGGCAACCAATCTGTAACCGTGATGATTAATGATGTGGTGCAGCGCATGTCGGATACCGAACTGGCCGATTACCTGCGAACGCTTCGCTCGGAAGATATCAGCAAGATCGAGATCATTCCCAACCCACCTTCAGAATACGAAGCCTCATCCACCGGCGGCATTGTTCATATCATCTTGAAGAAATCCCGGCAGGACGGCCTCACCGGTACCATTTATACGCAATACAAACAGCAGGGAAAATATCCTTATGCTACAGCAGGTCTCATGACGGACCTTAAGCTACAACGGTTTTATGTACAAGCCAGCTATTCGCATAACATAGACCGCAGCTTTTATACCGGCACCAACCGCGTCACCTATCCCAACACCAGCACTGTATTTAATAATAGTACCCGCACTAACAGTAACAGCCGCCGGCAATACCGTATTGTACTCGCATACGATATTTCGAAAAACCAAACGATTAACCTCCAGACCAACAGCAGCAGCAATAAATTAGATCAGCATTTTTTTTCAACCATTGACTACGCACAACCCGGCAAGGTAACCACCGGCACCGCTAACACCAACTGGCTGCGTAAACCCCGCACCACCAGCACTACTGCAAGTTATAACTGGAAAATAGATACGCTGGGTTCCACCCTTAAAGTAATCGCCGACAATACAACCAACACCAAAACAGAATCCAACGAGCTGGTATCCGTTTACAGCGATACCGCCAGGAATGCCCGCTCCCGGACCAACACGCCAAGTGAAACACATTTGTACAGTGTGCAGGCCGATTATACCAAAGCACTAAAAAATAAAACTGCTGTGAAAGCCGGTATGAAATACGCAGGCACCAGCCGGGACAATACCCTGCTGACTGAGCGGCACCGTAATTCCGGCTGGCAAAAAGATGCCGCCGCCAGCAACCGGTTCCAGTACAATGAAGATCTGTATATGCTGTACACTTCGTTTGAAAAGGTGATTCAGAAGACAAGTGTTAAGGCAGGCCTGAGAGCGGAACAGACCTTGTCGCATGGCTTGTCGATAACCACCGGCCAATCAATTGACCGACGCTATTTTGGATTGTTCCCTTCGCTCTTTGTAGACCATATACTTGATGAAAAAGCCGGCAACTCCATTCGGTTCAATTATTCACGGCGGGTAAAACGCCCCGGCTATAATGATCTCAATCCCTATCGACTGCAGGTCAGCGATTTTGGCATCCTTACCGGCAACCCCGATCTCGTGCCCCAGTACACCCACAGCCTCCAGGCAGGATTCACCTTTCACCAGAAATACAATACTGACATCTATTTCTTATCCAATCATCATTTCATCGCCCAAACTGCCAGCACTGTCGACAGCAACCTGATTGAATACAAATCCAAAAATTTCCCTAACAATACCGAATTCGGCCTTTCTATTAATGCCGCTACACAGCTGTCTAAAACCTGGAATATGAACAACAGTTTCCAGGTGTATCACATGTCGAGTAACCTTATTACCACCAAAATGTCCCGCACTTCCTTCTCATTTAAAACCATCCATACGTTCAGCTTTAAGAAGTTCGCAGACATTGATCTCTATGCCGACTACACTTCGCCCTATATCAATGCCAACAGCCGTCAATCTGAAATTCTTTACACCGAACTTGGCCTTACCCGCAAACTATGGAAGAACACAACCCGGCTGCGCCTCAGCATCACCGACCTCTTCAACACCGCCCGCGAAAAAGAACTGACTCAGTACGATAAAACCAGAATCGATTTTTACCAAAAACGCCCTACCCGCACCATCGCCATCTCCATCAGTTACAATTTCAAAGCGGGCAAAACATTCACCAAAAAGAAAATAGAACAGGAGAACAGCGACGAGAAAAACCGTTTATAAAAATGGTTACCCTCGGTAATGTCTATGAAAAATTCAATTCGTCGGCTATGTCTCCAGTATCCCACTAAATCGCATTTGCGCCAGGCTAATTTTTCATACAGTTAGCTGTACCCGTTACCTGGCAGGCGTAGTAACCTTTAGTTGAAAGCCGGATATTTATCATCTCTAAACTGGTTCATATCCAATACCCCGGATCATTGAATGAAACTATGACAATTGGACTGCCCTTAATAAATATAATAAACACCTGAGCTCTTTTCTGACCACCGGTCCGTTATCACCCAACCGGCGGTGGCGCCTGCATATTGCAGCGAGCATGCTGTAGTTTTTTCAAAGTTTCCGTATTTGTAGCTACAGCTGTTAGTATGACGTGTTTCATCGATAAAATAAAAAGATAAAGCCTGTAGCCGCCAATAGAGGCTTTGGGTATTATCATAAATACTTACCGTCCCTTTATAAGGATACGTCACGTTGGGATCAATAAATTGCTCGGCCATATTGATGGCAACAATCTTCAATACCCGTCCTACAACAGTGGTAGTTGGCAAAAACAACTGCATAGCCTTGTTTTCATCCTGTTGCATATCTATCACAATGGTATAATCTGAGGGGAGCACGGTGTAAGTGTTAGTGGTCACCACTTTTAACGGCATAATGACCGCTCCGTTGGCTTTCATAGTACCATTCACGGTTGCGTCGCCATCTACCAATACATTCCCGTTTACCTCCAGTTTTGCAGTTGGCGTAATAGTTCCAATCCCAACATTTCCAACATCTGTAATACTGAGTCTTTCCAGTAACTGGTTAGGCGATGTGGAGGCGTACGAAAATAAGCCAAGCCTGGCGGCACTTGTTCCTTCCCCTGTGGTTTTAATGGCCCCGGTATATGGGTACGGGCCACTGCCTGTTTTAAAATACAAGGCTGTTTTTACGTTGGTATTTAATAGTTGCGTATTCTCCAGCAATCCTACTGCACTATCAGCTTTTGCAACATGCAGTTTCATTAAAGGCGCGGCAGTACCGATGCCTGCGTTCTGGGCGTAACCATTTGATGCAACGATCAACACAATACCAACAATTCCTACTTTTTTCATGCTTGCTGTTTTATAGGGTTTTATTCAATCAGCATGCAAAATAGAGCGCCGGGCCAGGGTTATCGGGAGGCGTCTTTGCAAAGGGTTTCCTGGATTATGGTACGGGAATAATCATGCACTTTATTGAGGGAACGGGAATTACAGGCAATAGAAATTGTTTCCGGCAACCGGGTAACTAACTTGTAATTAGCGTATGAGAATGATTTTCCCATGAGCTTCTTCAGGTATGAAGGGTCAGCATATGCAAGAGGCAGGGTACTCCATATTAATGCAGCTTCTTTCATTTCCGGCAAACCCAACAAGCCAGGTGGCTTTTGTAAGGCTTCAGTTTCTAATACCCATCCCCTTCTATTTAGCCATACACAGCCAATTAAAGCCTGGAATCCAAAAATTCGCCTACTATCTTTCGGGGCCTGAAATCCAAATTCATCTTAGTAACACATTCCCCAAAATCAAATTTAAAACATGAGAAAAGTCCTAAACGTTCTTTCATTGGTAATCCCTGCATTGATTACGGTTACCCGCCAACTTTCACCGGTCGAACCATTTTTTAAACTCGGCTGTTTTAGCCCGGCCTACACTTGTTTCAAGTTTCAGCGGGTCTTTTAACGTCACGGTTAAAGTAGCATTGTCTAATGGCTTCACCGATTTTATGGTGTTGATATGGATAATGGTTTGGCGGTTGGCACGATAATATAACCGGGGGTCGAGCAATGCTTCAATTTCTTCAAGCGTGGTAAAATCGAGGATATGTTTTTCCCCGGTAAATGTGATGAGGTAATTCAGGTGTTCGCGCATGAATACAGCGATATCTTTGGTATCAATGGGCACCCATTGACGCCTCGAATGAACAATGAATTTCTCCTTAAATTTTCCGACAGTGGTGCCACCCGAAATAGCTTGAATCAACGACTGCAGGTCTTGCGGGTAAGGTGATTTGCTTTGAATGATGGTCCGGCATTTATCAATCGCTTTCTTCAGATCTTCCAGGTCAACTGGTTTGAGCAGGTAATCGGTGCCGTTTACTTTAAAAGCCTGTATGGCATATTCATCATAAGCAGTGGTGAAAATGACAGGGCATTGAATGTTGGTTTTTTTAAACAACTCAAAACTGACACCATCACCCAGCTGAATATCCATAAAAAAAAGATCGGGCTGTTCATTATTTGAAAGCCAGGTATGGGCAGATTCCAGACTGTCAAGATGCCCGATGATATCCACATCGGGTGCTACGGTGGCTACCTTGTATTTAAGTTCCCTGGCTACCAGGGTTTCGTCTTCAAGAATTATGGCTTTCATGGTTTATGATTAATATTTAGAAATAGCAAATTGTGATTCTGTCCGACATCCCCTCTGCCCCCGTCCCCTAAAGGGGTGACTCAGTGTAAGAGCGGGTACTTGCTGTTCGTGTTTAAAAATTAAAATGCATGATTTGAAATTATAAATTCAGAGACTACAAGACTAAAGTGAGCCAATTTGACTCGGGTCGTTGAATTTGAAATCTTAAAGCTGCACAGAGGCACCCCTTTAGGGGACGGGGGCAACGAATACAGCATGTAAGTTGTTATTTCAATGACTTAAAATCGCTTTCATTTGGTCTCAGCCTGACAAACTCCCGAAACTCCTTTCAGACGCTATTTTTCACACCACACCTCCCCTCCTACAACAACGGAACCTTCACCACAAAAAAACTCTCATCTTCTTCTATAATGAGCGGTCTTTGGGAGAGGTAGCGGTATAAATCCCTCATGCTGTGGAGGCCTGTTCTATTGCTGGTTTCTACAAAGTTTTTACGTTGCAAATTATTCCGGACCACCAGGTAATCCTGCTCTATAAAAAAATCTATTGTGAGTGGCTTTGCTTTGCTTAGCATATTGTGTTTAATGGCATTCTCCACCAGGTTTTGCAGGGTAACCGGTGCTATCTTTTTGTACAACTGTTCTTCTTCTACATCCACATTTACCACTAAAGCGGTTTCGAATCTTGCTTTTTGCAATTCAATAAAGTTGCTGACAAAATTGAGTTCCTCGCTCAATGTTACGGTTTCGGTATGCCGGTTTTTTAATATGTACCTGTAAATTTTGCTCATACGCTCCAGGAAATCACTGGCCATCTCCTGGTCGAGCCTGATCAGGCTACTGAGTGATGTTAGTGAATTAAAAAGGAAGTGCGGGTTTAAGTGTTGCTTCAGGTTTTCATACATTACCATGGCTTTTTCTTTTTCGAGCGCCTGCGTTTTTGATTGAAGGGCAAATAACTTTTCCTGTTGCAACAATCGCTGCCTGTAAATCCAATACAGGATGGATGCTGCCAAAATCAGTACCAGTGCCCAGAACCAAAGTGCTTTATAAAAAACGGTACGAATATTTACACGGAGCGTTTCATGTGGCTTATCCCACCCGCCATTTACAGAGGAGGCTTTGTATTCGAAATGATAATTGCCGCCCGGCAGGTTGGTATACTCCGCGTAAGCCGACTGGGTATAATGCCAGTCCTTCTCAAAGCCACTCAACCTGTAAGCAAACCATGCGCCACCGGGTTTGGCAAAATGCGGTGCCTCGAGGTGAAAACTAATGGCATTTTTGTCAGAACCCAGCTGAATAATGGTATCTCTTTTTTGATGAAACGGTAGTGAGTTCCCTATTTTATTGATGATCAGGCCCGAAATAAAAACGGGAATATGGGTACCTGCAGGCCGGTAATCCATTGGGTTGAATCGGATATAGCCGTTGAACGTTGGCATCATAAAATGCCCTTTTTTGGTAATATAAGCTACCTGTTCATTAAAAGCAAGGTGTGGCAAACCATCATTCCTGTCGAAGACGGTAAAGTTCTTTCTGCTGCTGTCCAGCATCATTAAACCCCTTGAAGAACCGATCCATATTCTGTTGAGTGAGTCTACAGCAAGGGGAGCTACCGTATTGCTTTGCAGTCCCTCAATTTGTGTATAGTTGGTGACTTTTTTACTGATAGGATCCACAGCACTTAAGCCGGTAAAAGTGCTGAGCCAGATTTTTCCGCTTTTGTCTTCCTTAATGTCGCAGACATAACTGCCGGCAATGGCAGACAGGCTGTCGGCCACATCCACCCACCGGCTGATCGTATGGTCGGCCGGGTTGTACATGGCGAGCCCGGAGCCGTTCAGTCCCATCCAGTAGCGTCCTTTACTGTCTTCTAAAAAAGACCTGAATCCAAATCCTGCCAGCTTTTTCAAATGTGGATGTGATGCGATGCTAAAACATTTGTCTTTCTTTTTATCGTAAAAGTATAATCCCTTACCATCCCGGCAGCAAAACCAGATATTGCCTTCACGATCTTTAAATGCGCCGAAATAAAAACCCATACCCAGGCTATCAGCAGGGCCGAGGAATTCCATTTTTTTGGCTTTGGTGTCAAAGCGGTTGACGCCTTTCCCTGTGGCGATCCATACTCTTCCCAGTTGGTCGGTCGCTATTCCACGCACAGAGTTATAGTAGATTTTATCCGGCTGACCGATCCTGTTGTTCCATTCGGCTACCTGGTTAAAGTTGCTATCAACAACCGATACGCCATCTGTAGTACCCAGCCAAAAATTACCATTATCATCTTCGGTGACCACACGTGCTACCTGCCTGTTTCTTTCATAGGTATTGGTGGCAAAGGGTGGAATAATGGTAAATAACAGTTGAATGGGATTATAGATATTTAAACCATTGTCGCTACCTGCCCAAATCGCACCAGATTTGTCTACTAACAAACAACGGATCAAATTGCCGTTCAGGGTCCATGGTTGAAACGGATTGAACCGGTAATTGTTGAAGCTCCCATTGGATGGGTCGAACCGCCAAAGGCCATCTACAGTTGTCGATATCCAGATAGTGCCGTCAATGGGATGGGCTTTGATGTCGGTAATGGAAAAATCACCGCCGCCGATATTTTTTCTCAGGGCGGTTAATGTTTGGGTGGCCAGGTTATACCGAAACAGTTGATTATTTTTCCTTGTAACCATCCAGACATCACCGGCCTTGTCTGTTGTCATTACCATTCCGCCTTTTACTGAATCTGGCAAATCAAAATGCCTGAGTCTTTTTTCGGGGTAATTGTAGGAAAACAACCCTTTTTTATTCGTAAAATAAAGAGTCCGGGCATTTTGTGTGATGGCGTATGGCCGATAAATAGCTGAAGTATCTTTCAGCACCTGGTTAATAGGAATTTTTTCATTTTTTTCAGGATTGAACGCCATCCAGTCATTGCTGGTAACTACGATCATTAAGGAAGGTAAAAGACTGAAAATATCATATACCCATTGATTCTTAAAAGCCGGCACCACAACCAATTTTCGCTCCGTGAAATCAAATTTTGCCAGGCAATTTTCATATCCAAAATACAAGCCACCGGAAGCATCGGATACTATGGACCTGCAAATCGTTTTTGGCATCGTTGTTTTTCCTGAATGAACCCTGTCGAAAAAGGTAACTTCCTTTCCATTATAGCAATTGATACCCCCTAAAGTACTGGCCCATATATAGCCAAGATGATCTTGTGCAATGGCTTCTACCCCACCATCATTGAGCCCCTCTTCTACCCCAACCTTATTAAAATAAACGGTTGGCTGGCCTTTTAACCCTGCTAAGAATAAAAGGAGGCAACCCATAAATATAATGATCCTGGAAATCATAGGAGGGTAAGATACAAGAACGGTCAAAATGTGCCAAATGCCCCGCAATGAGCAGTAATTCATTTCAACTGAACGGTAGTAAATGAAAAATAAATGGTTTTCCGCCACATAGTATAAAAAGGGCATTTTATACAAATACCCTTTTTATATCATGATTATTTTTTCAGCTTCTCCATTTCTTTACGCATCGCTTTGTTTTCCTGGCTCAACTCTTTTACAGCTTCCAGTAAATAAGGGATCAGGCCATTGTAATTAACGCTCTTGATGCCCTTCTCATCTTCCTTCACCAGTTCGGGCATTACTTTTTCTACTTCCTGGGCTAACAAACCGGTTTGGATGGCACTATCCCGCCGGTTGTCTTTCCAGTTATAGTGGTAGCCATTCAATTGGTCCAGGGCTTCCATTGGCTGATCAATGGCCGTTATATTTTTCTTCAGTCTTTCATCGCTGTTTTGAGTGAGGGTTCCATAAAGGGTTGCATTTCCGTTTCCATGTAATGAAAGAATATTCCAGCCACCCGTGTTATTGTGAAAATAGTAGAAGTTCATATTGGCGGCTACCGAGGTAGTATTGCTTGTTATGGAGGCAATATCCCAATATGAATTTGTTGCCACCGTATTCGCCATTCGCATCCGGACATAATCAGCAGTATTTACCCTTGCTCTGAACTGGGGAACACCCCCACTTGCACCGCTCAGTACATCAAGTGTGGCAGAGGGGTTTGTATTACCAATACCAACCATACCGATACCTGTGAGCGTCATTACATCACGGCCCATGCCTCCGGGATTAGGGTTGGTGAAATTAAAATTAAATCGTGCCTGTGCGGGTAAGTCAGTGCCCGGGTGTCCATACAAATCCCAAAAGAAGTTTGTTCCGGAATTTTTGTAAGTGATACGGCTGCCATCTTCATTATCGCCTGTTTCTTCAATAATCATATGACCATAGCCCTGGCTGCTATTGCGTTTTAAATGGAACAGCGAGGCGGGGCTGGTTGTGCCAAGCCCTACATTGCCATTCTTTAGCACGGTAAGGACATTGCGCCTGCTGGCATTTGAAGTACCGTTTCCAACGGTCAACAGCGGATCTGTTTCCACCCAGGCAGTTGTGCTGCTTCCGGTTATGGAATCATTATACCGGCCTATTGCCATTGAGGCATACGATTGAGCTGTACTGTTATCACCAAGGGCAATAGAAAACTGTCCGTTGGCCCGGCTTAAAAAACCGCCGGCAAAACTACAGGTCCCGTAAGCCTTTGAATTATTTCCTATGGTGGTGCTATAATCTCCGGTTGCTTTTGTAAAATATCCAAGAGCGGTGCTATAGGAGCCAGAAGCTATATTACTGGCTCCCAACGCTACCGCAGCGTTGGCTGATGCAATATTATTGTAGCCCATAGCAACAGATGAAGTGCCTATATTATCAGGCTCCCAATTATAGTCTTCCTGCACGATAGCCCCGGCCCGGAACGCACCCTTATCTTTCTGAAAAAACATAAATTTATCTTCAACCCCTTCATTACTTTGTGGCAGGGCTGTTCTCCCGAAAATAAAATTATTGGTGCTGATGTCACCCGTATTATGCACCTGGCCATTGGTTACGTTAAAAACCCCGCCGCCGGCCCCGCCACTAACGGTAGCCCATGACGTACCGTTATAATACATAAAACCGTTCACGTTGGTATCGTACACCAGTAAGCCTTGTGCCGGGCTGGCAATGGCAGTACGTTGCGCTGTAGTAACCCGTGGTGCCAGTATGCCTTTTGTGGTGCTGCTTACATCCAGGAGCGCACTGGCATGCGGCTGGGCCCCGGTGTTGTTGATCCCCACATTCTGGCCCTTAGAAGCCAAACAAGTCTGCAACAGCAGCAAGAAAGATATAAGCCTAAGTGCAAATTTTAATGATAGAACTGACATGATTGTTTGTTTTTGTGAACACAAATATGAAAATGCCCACATCATGTTACAAGCACAACAAAACAACCAGTAGTGAAAATGAAATGAATGGAGGGGAAATGAAAATCAATGGGAGGTTGCCTACGAAAAAATGCACGTGTTTCTACATAAAGCCTTCATTGTTGCCCCAGAAATGTGCACTGCTTCCGAAACCTACAACCAGGTTCGTGTACTCTACAGCTATGGTTCGTGTCTTCAAGAACCATGCTCCGCCCCGATAAAAAACCACCAGCTTAGGAAGGCACTTGCCATTGCAACCAACCCATCCGAAACAATATTTGTTCCTTGAAATGCACCTACAGCCATGGCCTGTGTCCAAGAACCATGGCAGCGGGAATCACGGTAACAGGAAGCCGCCGCCAGATTGCAATCTCATAGCATTTGTTAGACTTTCTCTCAAAACAAAAATTTCCTAACATAAATTGTTAGAGTTTTCTCGTTAGGATTTATTTTCTAACAGAGATTTTCTAACAAATTGTAAGCGTAGATAAATCCGATGGAATATTTTAAAGTAACGAGAGAATTGTTGGGCCAGTCGCAAAATGAATTTGCTGGCCTGATTGGATGCAATGAGGGTCAGCTGGCCTTGGCCGGGTCCTGGCGGCAAAACTTGCCCCGGGGCTGCGCAAAATTTAGTCCCGAGATTAACTGTTGCCATGGTTCGTCCACACCAACCATGGCATACGGGGAACACGAACCATGGCATCCAGCTACAGAAACAGCTGCATCAGTGATGCATTGTATCGGAAGAATTGAATGATATAATTGAATGTCTGGTACCAGCGCCCGTTCAGGGTATTTATGGGCGCAAAAAAGGCACCCGTGAAAGGATGCCTTTTTTGTAATGGTGTGTGTACAATGAAATCGTTGCTGTGCGTGATTATAATTGATTATAGTTTTGATTCAAAGTTTGCTGGCTGAAATTTTACAGGGTTAGGTCGGCAGTGTAGTAGCATAGGTTTACTATAAAATCTTTGCCGGTTTGATTCATTTCGCTCACGCCTTTTTGAAATCCAAAATTCATGTACCTGTTCCTTTCCACAGTAACAGGATAGTAGTCGGCAGCTGTGAAAAATTTACCTACGTATATATTGCCATTTAAAATAGATCCGGGTGCGATGTGCTGGCCACATCCAGGCACTGCTGTATTATACAGGTGGATGCCGGCAGACGAAGCAGGTATGTCGATGCGTTTAGGTGTGGTGTAGAGTTTGCTGGTATTATCCCCCACCAGGAAACCCTTGTCGTTCCATTGGGCCGCGTTGCCGTAGCGGGATGTGTTGCCTATTTTCTCTGCAAATTGTAATCCACCAATCCCGATCAGCAGCATCGGCTTTTTTACATCTTTCAATTTATTTGTTTCGACATCGGTCCAATGCGTACCGCCTTCAGCCACATCAGTATTATTATCCAGTACGATCATTTTATAACCAGCGAAATCCACAGAAGCTATATCATTCTTGCTGATCAATGTAACAGCGCACTTATTCCCTTCCAGCAAAGTCTTGAAGGCCAGTCCATCTTTATTATCGCCTTTATAAATATAGGCAATGCTGTTTTCAGGCAATGGTGGCGGTTCCGGCATTTCAATATCCTTTCCACAGGAAGAGCAGCAGATAGCCATCGCAAATAAAACGACAGACATCAGAATATTGGTTGGTTTTGTTGTTTTCATGATTGTAATTTTTAAAGTATGTTGATTAATTTTTATCAGTTACAGGCATACTGCTCCCTTGCCCCATCAGCACTGGATCTGGAGCTTTTAGCGATACCTTTGAATGATATTTTTTGAAGGAAGGTGGCGGATCAATACTATCCCTGGTCTTGCTGCTATTGTCAATTTATGTTGTAAAACTAGTAGCAATTCTACAGCGCTGCTTGTTCAATGAGCCATGGGGTCGTATCCATTAGCAAACGGGAAAAACGTAGCCAGGTGTAGTTGCTACCATCTCTTCTGGCCACGGCTGGAGTCTCATTATAGAGGTGTTGGGTCAACTTGTCTAGCGTTTAAGATTTAGCCTTGCTGCTTATCCCGTAAACCTGGTTCCCTGATTCCCGCTCCCTGGCTCTTGCCGTCCCGATTCTCTACCCTTGCATTTGCCTCCTGCTTTCTACCGTAAAATTGTATAGGAAATTATCACGCACAAAGTCAATATATGCGAGGTGACTAAAACCCATTTCCAACTGCGTGTTTCAGCATTTAAAGCGTTGGGCTGTTTTTGCCTGCGGCAGCTTTTAGTACTGCCAGCCTCACCATGGGTCTGGCAGGCCTTGCCCGATTGAACAACGCATCACTTGCGGTGAGTTCAGACTTCAAATTCCCTCAAACCAATGCAAAAACTCTACCGCCTATAAATGGCGTGTTGCAGTATGTTATTTCCGTTATTTTTGTTTCAATAATTTCTTAGCAATATGAGCGAATCATCCGGAGGCTTTGGGAGTGGCATACTCAAAGGATTGAAAAATTTACTTTTTGTAAGCGACCAACCGGCGCAACAAATACCCTCGACTGCACCTGCAGTAACGCCCACTCCGCAACAAGCGCCCATAAAGACGGGACCGGCTGTAGAAACAGTGGCGGAAAATAGCCAGTTTACACCCATTGGAGCCGTTTCTGACAAGGATATGAAACTAAAGGTCTACCAACTACTGGAATCGATGAACAAGCCCGGTTGTGACTTTTTCGAAGTATGGAATGCATCCATAGAAATGGGTGGCGCCAATACCACCAATGTGAAAGCTGCATTCACCTCGCTGAAATATGCCGATAGCAGCCTTACAAAGGCCAAGCTCACTGAGACGGGTGAATATTATAAAAAAAATCTGACCTCGGTGCTGGACCAGGAAACCACCAAACGGACAGATGAAAAGCAAAGACTTGAAAAGGAAAAAGAGCAATTGAAGGCCAGCCTGGTTGCTGATATTGGCTCGCTGGAAGAACAAATTCGTTCTTTGCAGGAAAAACTTGCAACCAAAAAAGAAGAAAGAGATACTATAGACGGGAAATACAAACCACGCCTAGCAGACATCGATAACAGGATTTATAACGGTCAGCAATCTGTAAATTCTGTGATCGCAGAAATGCAACAGGTGTTAGACATTATTCAAAAAGACCTAACCTAACTTTCTACCATGAGCAACCAAACGCAGGAACTTACTGTAATTCCAGCCGAACTTAAAAATCAACTACCCATTTTCCAGGTGTTGGGCGACAGGTTGCCCGCACCATTGAAAACGCCGGAGGGCCGCAAAACAATGGCTTCCATTTTTTACTGGGTCATCATATTAGGTGGGGCGTTTTGGTTTTTCAAAAACCTCGACACATTGGTGGCCTATGCTGCCAAATCGATTCTTTTTGTAATATTCAGCGTCGTGCTGATCGTATTATTGTTGCTGGCACCTAAAATTGTTTCGGTGTTACACAGGCTGGGCAAAACATTGCTTTTTAGAAGTGAAAAAGCCATCATCCGCAGCAACCCCGTAATCGCGTTGCAAATGTTGCTCAACGATGCCAAAGACACGTTGAAAAAAGTGAAAGATAAAATAGCCCATGTAGACGGGGTGCGGATTGACATGATACAAAGCGGCACCACCGCGCAAAAAACTGCTGAAGAAAAGTATGCCCTGGTAAAGCGGTTTGTGGCTGATGCCGGGCGCAATGAGGAACAAGCGGGTATCGTAAGCAAGCAAGGCGATGTGGAAAAAGCCAATGACCTGAACAGGGCTGCAAAAGAAACACGCACCAAGGCATTTTTGCTGGGCAAAGAAGGCGAATCTGAAGAGCACAATGCCCGTAGTTATGCACAATACGCCAACCAATTTGCCAAAGTTATAGAAGTGCTGAAAGACAATGAAAGTGCAGCCCGAATTTATGTCAGCACGCTCGACAGCAGCATTTCTATTCTGCAGAAAAAACTGGAAGCAACCCAGAAAATGAAGAATGCTACCGAGGGGCTTGCAGATGTGTTTAATATAAAAGATGGATGGATTTTCCAGGAAGCCATGGGTGCAGCCACACAGGCTATCAGTCAGAATATTGCCAGCATACGGAGCAACCTGGAGTTCCTTGACCAGAATAACAATATTACTGTTGGAGGTGCCCCTTCCCAGGCAGAATTGGAAGCATTCGTGAAAAGAGTTGACGAAAGGAACCTCACGATGCTGAACGTTTCCATGATTGGCAGTGCAGGCCATGATTTGAGTAAAGACGAAAAAGTGGACCAGGGTTTTTCGCTATTATAAAAACACCATTCAATTGGCGGTATTCGTTCAAACTTATTTCCATTTCATTCATTCATTATAAAAATAGCATGTATGTCAGAAACATCTGGTTGGAGTCGTTTACGCTGGCCCATTAAGGCGCTTATTATTGCCCTCCCAATTATTGGAATCGGGTATCTCGGTTCAGAAAAAGGATGGTTTAAAAGCCTTGGCGGAAATTCCGATACGACCGTCACCAATACCACTACCACCACCGGGAATGAGACCACAGGTGATAACACCAGTTCGGAGAATAAAACAGATACTAAAGGCAGTACCAACTCAGAAGAGAGCAGAAGCTTTGCGTATCAACCCGAAAAGCCGGTGGACGGCGAATTAAAGGGCGTGGTGGAAGTAGGTGCCACAGGTTTTAATTCCTTTGTCATCAACATGGACAAATCCAAACGCTGGGAAATAAAATCCAAAGATTTTGGCAAATCCATGGTATACGAAGGCATGGCAACTACCGATGACATACGGGCGGGTTTAAAAAAATATATCAGCGACATGTTCGACAAAGGAGTGAAATCTAAAAACATCCATTTTGTCATCAGTTCCGGCGCGCAGAAGGAACCTAAAACCACCATCATCAGTTCAGAACTTAAGAAAATGGGGTTTGTAGTGAACCTGATTACTGCCGAACAGGAAGGCAAACTGGCATTGAAAAGTGCTATGCCGCCGAGCTACAACTCCAGTGCTTTTGTAACAGATATCGGTTCGGGAAACACCAAGATATCCTGGATGAATGGAGGCAGTGTTACCGCCGTGGAAGCACCCGGTGCCAAGTATTTTGAAAAAGACATGAAAGATGACGCCGTGTATGCTGAAGTAAAAAACAAAGCGTCGCAAATACCAAAAGCACAAAGGGAAGTTTGCTTTATTATTGGCGGGGTTCCTTTTGAACTGGCCAATCAGCATCGCCAGGGCGAAGAGCGGTATACCGTACTGAAATCGCCGGCCGCCTACAACGCCGATAAGCCGAAAACAAAAAGTGGTCTCAACATCTACAAAGCCATCATTGATGCAACTGGCTGCGATACATTTGTGTTTGACTGGGATGCGAATTTTTCGATTGGTTTCCTGCTTTCGTTGCCATAGTAAACTGCTTTATAAAATCAGCCCCATCTTATTTCGATAGGATGGGGCTTTTTGTTTTTGGCAGGTGTAAGCTTTCTGCATCTGCGGTTAGGTATTTACTGATCGTATGTGGTCGGTAAAATGGGTTTTGTGGGAGTTCATTCCGGGTAGGGGTATTATTTGTATTGCTTTTTTATCGGAGCGGAGTATGGTTCGTGGGGACACGAACCATGGCATGAGGACACGCACCATGGCATGAGGACACGAACCTTGGCATGAGGACACAAACCTTGGCATCGGTTCGTGATGGGCACAAACAATGGCATCGGCTTGTTTGCAAGTAATGTCACACCTGCCACCAGGGCAAACGCTAGTACGCAGAACAATGTATTAATCATACACTAAAATAGTCAGTTGCCACCTGGTCGGGTTGGCAAGTGTACCAAGTTCTGCAGCAGTTGAGGATGCATTCGTAATGATAAAATTGCATGAAGTATTGTTCAGGTCGATGGCGACCAGCCCTACACTTCCAAGGTTTGAACTACCGGTACCGGTTTCGGTAACCGGGCCGACTAAAATTCCGGCAATAGTTCCTCCGCCGAGGTCATACGTAACGGTTGGACTTACGATATCGGAATTTCCGGCCACGGTACCCTGAAACCCTGCCGTAATTCTTACCAGGCGCCATTGTGAGCCCCCACTACCCCGCACAATGCCTCTACCGCCAACGGTCAGGCTGCCATCGATTGTTGTATTATTACCAATGGTCAGGGTATTATTGGGATTGAGAATACCATCAAGACGAAAATCACCGGTAAATCTAACGATCCCTGAGGCATACAATGCATACGAAGTATTTGGAGCTATATTGATACCAACATTACTAGTCTCAAAATAGCTGTCACCGCTTACGTGCAACCGGTACAACGGATCAGCAACCCCAATGCCAATATTAAACGGTGTGTATATATTGCCGCTCACATGAAGTTGTTGAACCGGGGTACTGGTGCCAATTCCCACCTTACCCACCGAATCGACCACCAAACGTCTTATTGAGTTTGTATACAGACCAATGCCGCTCCTGGCCGCGGTCCCCACCAATGTACTTCTGCCAATACCTACTTTTCCATCGCTGCCGAACATTAAAGCCCCTGTACTTAGAATGCCGTCGTGCCTGTTAGACTGGTCGATCATAATGCCACTGTCTACAGAAAGACGGGCCATCGGATTGGTGGTACCGATGCCTATGCGTTGTGCATGTCCATTTTGCCCTGCTATCAAAGCAAGTCCCCAGATGATAAGTTTTTTCATGATGAATAATTTTATCTAAAAATAGCTGGTTTATGGAGATGTCGATCCAGGCGGGTCACACCAGATTTATAGGATACAACAGGATGGCATCAGATATACAAAAAAGGGTAGTTCCAGGCGAAACCGTTTCGAATAATTATACCATCTGTTCACATTAATGAAAACGATCGCTGATTCCAACCATTCGGGCGAAATATTTCATGTGATTCCATGACCATTAAGATCAGCATACCTTGTTTTTCTTTTTTGGACACTGCCCACTTGCGGCCATTGAAAAGTTTTCGGACCCTGGCAGTTACATCACGAACCATGGAAATAACGATATACTATATCGGGGGCAAAACGAGGGTCATTGTACCAGGGTTTTCATTTGCCGGCGCGTTATTGTTGAATACTTTTTATCGGTGCGGAGAATGGTTCGTGGGGACAAAAACCATGATATGCAGATGTCATTTTTGAGCAGGACAAACCGAACCTGCTGGCGCTAATCTTCCAACTATTTAGTACTCATGAGAGTGATCAGCCATGTACCTAAAAAAATCATCCGCCCACTTTTTGCCAAAGTGAGCGGATGATAGCTGATTACGGAACGGGAGGCGTTTAAGGCATCTTATAAACCCTAATCCAATACCAATACCTCTTTCACCATCGTCTGCCCATCGCTTAAAACAATCTTAATAAAATACACACCAGGTTGATCCAGCTTCACTTCATAACTGGCATCATTCATTACATTTTTTATAGTTGCGGTTCTCACTTCTGCGCCGGTGGCATTATTAACGACCATGGCCAGTGAGAGATTACTCTTAATCCCCAGTAGTTTAAAGCTGAACATCTTGCCACGGGCCGGGTTGGCTTTTATGACCATTACGGCTTTTGAAGTGATATCAATTCTTTTTACCGGGCTATAAGTAAAGACTCCAGACAAGTCTATCATTTTCAGCCGGTAATAATTGGCACCTGGCGCCGGCAGGTCGTCTGTCAATTCGTACGAAGACCTCCCACCTGCAGTTACTATTCCCACCCTTGTGAACCGTATTCCATCAGCCGATCTTTCAACTTCATACTGTTTCAAACCCGACTCAAGGGCAATTTTCCAATTGAGCGCAACAGACTGTTGATTATTTACAGCGGCATTAAAAGAAAGCAATTGTACCGGCAATATCACCGCATCCAGGCCGATAGAAAATTGGCTGAAACTCGTGTTTACCAGGTCTGTACTAAATTCTACCGACTCAGTAGTGCCGTTCACCACTACATCTGCATCGTCGATAGAGCTGCCCCAGCTGGCTCCATCCGCATTGGAACCCCGCTTGTATAACTTTAAAGAATTCGGGATATTCACCATGGCATCGGTAACACCTTGTACACCTTTAAATTTCAAGCTTGTAAGCGCTGAAAAACTGGCATTAGTACCATAGTTGCGAATTATGTAATAAGAAGCAGGCGCCACCGGCAATACACTGCCCGCAGCAGGCTGGTCGGATGGTACATTCAGGCGCGTAACCACAACCTCACCATTCGGGTAAGTGCCACTCGCAGGGAAACCAAGTTCCACGCCTGGTATTGAAAAATCCTTAACTCCGCCGCTTGTGACATTAATCCTTTGGGCAACACCTCCACCTACCGGCGCTGTAGAAACCACATGGGTAGCTGTACCCTGTAAGCTGGCATTAAGGCTACCGGCACGATCGTAAATCGTAGTTCCTGTTTCGTTACATTGGTAGTATGCTTTCAGCGAAGGATCTGTCGTCGTAAGATTTTTCGTAATATTCATCAGTTCCCTGATCTCAGCCTGGGTAAGTGCCCGGTTATAGATGCACACTTCATCCAAAAGACCGGTCATGGTGCGACTACCATTGTTTCTGTCGTTTCCGAGGTTAAAGCTATTGGCAAAATTGGTGGCGACATTCGCCACGTTGTTGGTATAAGCCACGCCATTTACATAGATCGTGGCATTGGTAGCGGTAATTACGAGCGCCACATGTGTCCACTGCCCGGTGGGTATGGTTGGGCCACCTCCATAGTTGTAGGTGCTGGCCACATTATTCCATGTGTAACCTATCTGGTTACTGTTCCTGAAATTAATTCCGCATCCGCCTCCGTCTCCTGACACAACCACACCCGCAAATGAGGGCTGCGTGGTTTCAATTTTAAGCCAGGTGCTGAGCGTTACGGTGTTGGTGCTACCCATAGCCAGCGCAGAAGTAGTGGCGTAATTGCTGGTGCCTGCTATGCTGATCGCCGACCCCGGAATGGTATCGGGTGTACACTTGATCACCTGTATATTTCTTGTAATCGTTTTGGTAGATGTATTATTAAGGGCATCAGTAATTGTAAGTGTGGCCGAATAAGTTCCGGTGCTGGCATAGGTAACATTTTGGGTGGCCGAAGTAGAAGAGGCTGGTGTTCCGCCGGGGAAACTCCACGAATACGTAACCGGCGAATGATTGGTGCCAACGGATGCATCGGCAAACTGGATGTAGGGATTGGCGCAGGTAAGGTTACTATCACCATTGATAACAAACTGTGCAGACAATGCGCGAAGATTGTCAAAAGCAGTTTCCCACATCCCCCGTCCAAAGCTGCTGTAACGTATCAGCGACTGGCTGGTACCGTCATCATACATACTGAAATCGGTAGGCGCCCTCCTGCCAGGGAGATTGGTACTATAATTAGTCCATGTGTTCTGGCCCGCCTTCTTGTAATAAACGGCGTTATTGGTAGCCACAAATACGAGTTGCTCGGTTCCGCCATAGTCTTCAGATAGTATCTTCCGGTGATTTACGCCTGGCAGGTTATAGGTGTTGTCGGTCCAGGTTGCTCCCCCATTTATCGATACATACACTTTATTGTTGATGGATATATATACAATATCGGCATTGCTTGCTATTGCCGCAATGCTGGCGAGGGTATTGGAACTTGTAGGCAGATTGTACGATATAAAAGTAGGTGAAGCTGATAAGGCATCTGTACTCACATAAATTTTCTGGTCGCTGGTAATTACGTATAGGCGGTTGGCATCGGCAACGCAGCTGTGCGATGTCATTATCGTCTTATTAAAACTGGAAATTTTTTCCCAGGCTGGCGTTGTTACAGACAGATTGGTGCTTCGGTACACATCCATGCTATCCATAAATGCCAGGTTCGGGTTGGTCCTGTTAAAGCTCATGGCCTGCCATTTCAGCGTGGGCAATCCGTAGGTGGTGGAAGCTCCGCCGGGTGCAATGGTCCTGGTGTTGTTGTTCTTATTATAAAAATAACCGCCATTGGGCAGGTAATCGTATTCTTTAGGTTCATAATCATCTCCGCCGCCAATCGTAAACCAGCCAGCTGCCCTTCGGTAGAGTTTGCCATTGTCCTGCGTGCCGATGATCAGGTAATCGCGGTTGGTATGGCTGCTTTTACCACAGTTGTTTCCGATTTCATATGCATACAATCCATTGCTGCGGGCAGTCCAGTTATTACCTCCATCCGTACTCACCCACACGCCCCCATCATTACAGCTGTATAATTTGGTAGCATCGTAAGGGCTTTGTTGCACCTGGTGCATATCTGTATGCAGTTTCGTGCTCCAGTGCGTAAGCTCCGTCCATGTTACCCCATCGTCGGTGCTTACCCAGTTGTTGTGAGAATGCAGCCATAGTTTTGAAGGGTTTGCCACATCCACCCAGATAGCATTGTTATAAAGCCCCTGGGTACCCAGGCCATTGTTATTATTGTAATCATAAAAAGTCAGGTATGGATTAGCCAGCGTTCCGGTTCCCTCGCCTTTTTTTACCGTGAATGACAGGCCTCCGTCGATAGATTTATGAATAATGCCACCGCCACCGATTACTTCAAAATAGACTACATCGGGATCTGCGGGTGTAACTCCTATTTTGGCACCGCCTGTAATAAATGTAGTGGAGGCAGTTATGCCAGTTGTGACTTGTGTCCAGGTGCTGCCGAAATTTGTGGAACGGTAAAACTTTGGTACGGCCTGGTTGGTACAGGCATACAAAATGGGTGAGTTGACTGCCGCGTTTTCCTTAAGGTCGCAAAAAGGAACGCCAATGAGCGTAGGATCAGGTATCCAGGTAACGGCATTGTCAATTGATTTGTAGATACCCTTATTGGTAGCCGCCACAAAAGTGGTGGGTGTCGTGGGATCCTGAAGTATTTCCATCACCAAACAATTAGTAAGGGAAGTGGCGGTAAAACTGGTACCCCCGTTGGTCGATTTTAAAATACCTTCTCCATTGGAGTAGTAGTTAGGATCCCCGGTGCCAAGAAAAATTACCTGGTCGTTGGTATAGTCAATACATAAAGATGCACATTTACCTGTAAGGTTTTCTGTGCCAGCTTTTACCGTCCAGTTGAGACCGATATCGTCGCTGGTAAAAAAACCACCCTCGGCCGTAACCGCATATAATTTATTGGGGTCTGTGGCATGAAATTTCATTTGTGTTATCCGGCAAAAACCATTGATCTGGCCACTGCTGTTTGTCGGAAAATTAGTAAGCCCTCCATTCGTCCAGTTAGCAAGTTGTGCGTGGACATTGAATGTGATGATAGTACAGTATGCAATGGTAAATAGAAGTTTTTTCATCTGAGTCGTTAATTGGATGGGTTAATTTTGTTTGTTGGCTGCTTCAATGGCCTTCAGTTCGGCCCGTTGCCGGTCGATCAAAGATTGTTGTTCTGCAGGTCCGATAATGCTGCCATCGGGGCGCAGCCAAGACTTGGTAGTGTAGAACCAGGCTTTGAAGGCCCGCACTTCAGCGGCATAATTTGGCTCTTTGGAGTACCGGCTCTTTCGCTTATTATCGCGAATCCGCTCCCGTTCGAGTTCTTTCACCGTTTTATTGGCTGTTTCATTTTCTTCCAGTCCAACTTCCTGCTCAAACGCATCGCTTTCCTCTGTTTCCAGGGGTTCTTTGGGCAAAAAACGATAGGTATAGAATGTACGAAAAGCCCTTACCGTTTCAAAATAGTTAACGGTCGTATCATCCATCATTTGGATCCACACTGGCTTCGATTTATAATCCCTGGGATTATACTTGTTTTGTGCATCAACAGCTAACAAGCTGCAAGCAAAGCCCAACAGGAACATGATCCTTAGTTTCATAGATATAGATTTAAATAAATTTTTTATAAAACAGGGTGGAATTAACACCACTATTTTCTGTAAATATAGTATCTCAGTCTAAAAGTCAATATGATAAAATTGTCACGCATTAAATTCCATGACCACGGTCACCCCAACTCATGTTGTTGACGTTTATATCGGGCCCATGAGCATCGCTAAAAATTGCTGATCTTCAACTGAGTGGGCTTATAGGTATGTACCTTAAATACACGGCCATTTGCCATCGCATTACCGGATTTCCATTTTCAGTAAACTAAGGGCCAGTAACCTCAATAACAGTGACATTACTAAAGATTAGCTATGACATCAAATCCGCGAATGAAATAATCCACTGCCAGAATTCACCTTTTGCGATTGGCATTGACTCCTGCTTTTCTGTCACCAATATGACCGAGGCAATCAGCAGATGTCAATTTGACTACAACTATGGCACGCAATTGTGAGCGCCGCTCTATTGATTGAAAACATATCGCTGAAGAATACGTAACACATTGTAGTCATACTTGTTCTTTATCCTGGCATCCGGTACTCGCATTGGAACCAGATTTATTTGCCATCAAATCATACCGTAAATACCGATCCGGTCTCCCCGGAACGTGGGGAACTCCGTGTTATAATGTTTTAATCCACTTCTGACGAAAAACTGATAGCATTTGACTGATTCGCGATAGCCTCCGGGGCAGTGATGCGGTTAATTTTACTAAGCGGCCATGCCTTTTCATTCTCCTTCCTTGTCGATTTAAAACAACGAAGAGTTGCTGCTGACAGACCGGTACCCGTTTTCTAACAATACTTCATTCTTAACTATGAAATCCATTGCTACCTCTTTTTTTCAACGCCTACTATTGTTGTCAATCACTTTGATGTTGGGTACGGCAAAGCAGCTCTATGGCCAAACCAACTGGACCGGTGCAGTAAGTACCGCCTGGAATACAGCCGGCAACTGGTCGGCGGGGGTTCCGGATGCCGCTGATGATGTCACGATCGGTAATGTTACCAACGATCCTGTTATCAGCGTAGCCAATGCGGTTGCCAAATCTGTTACAGTACAAACCAGCGGGCTGCTCACCATTAGTGCTGCGGGTTCACTTACTATCAATGGTGCTACCACACAAGGTTTCCTGAACCGGGGTACGGTGCAGAATAACGGCACGATCAATATCGGGAACACATCAGCAGTTGGAACATACGGTCTCAATAACGAAACAACTTTCAACAATAACATCGACGCTCAATTGAACATCAACAGGTCGGGCAGCAGCGCATTGTATAACACCAGTGGAAATCTCACCAACGCGGGTACGATCAGCATTGGTGCACTGGCCAGTGCAGGCACCAATGGTATTTCACTTGTGGCTGGCTCAATCACCAACAATTCCGATGCACAAATTTTTGTCGACCGCGCTACTACCTATGCCATTCTCTCAAACAACGGCAGTTTCAATAATGCAGGATTTATCGACATTGGCTCGCTGGCCGGAGGAGGTGACATGGTTTATGGCATCGGCTTTGGCGCATCTTTCACGAACACAAACAGTGGCCAAATCAATATCGACCGGGTGTCTTATGGCATCTCTGCGGTTTCGGGAACGTTCGCCAATGCAGGTGTCGTTACTATCGGCGCATTGAGTAGCAATTCTTTCGCTCTCATCGACGACCAGGGCACGGGCATATTCAGCAACAACGCAGGCGGAAATTTAAAGGGCTCCGGCGCAATTGGTTCAGCCCGTTTTACGAATGCCGGAGGCTTCCTGGTTCCGGGATACTCTCCAGGCATCATGTCGTTTAATGGATCGGAGAGTTTTGCCAACAGTTTCCTCGACATAGAGATTAACGGAAAAGCAACTGCAGGGGTAAATTACGACCAGCTGAATGTGACAGGCACGGCCACACTGGGTGGATCAGTGACCCTTACCATCAACTATACCCCGACCGTCGGGGACCGGATAACCATCCTGAGCGCAACAGCCATTTCCGGTACGTTCGGAACAATAAACGGTTTGCCTGCGAACTGGAATGTAGTGTATACAGCGGTAGGTGTTACACTGGTTTATGGCCCGGTAGTGGTGAATACCTGGACCGGCGCGGTTAATAGCAATTGGAGTTTTGCAACCAACTGGACCAGCGGAGTACCCGATGCCACGGATGATGTGATTATTCCGAACGTGACCAACGACCCGGTTATCAGCACAACCGGCGCTATTGCCAAATCCATAAAAGTACAAACCGGAGCCGTCCTTACGGTATCAGCAACCGGTTCGCTTGCCGTCAATGGTGCCAGCACACAGGCAGTTTGGAACCAGGGTATGTTCAATAACACCGGATCTGTGCAAATCGGGAATACCAGCAATATTGGCGCCTACGGCATTTTTAACGAAGGCATTTTCAACAACAATGCGGGCAGTCAGCTCACCGTGGACCGTGCCAGCACCGCAGGCATTGAACTCTTGTCAAACACCTTTACCAATGCCGGTACCATTACCATCGGCGGACTGGTGCCCATGACAAATCTCATGTTGGGCGAGACCGGTACATTCAACAACAATACAAACGGAATATTAAAGGGGACAGGCAATCTTCCCGCTGCCAATTTCACTAATGCCGGCGGTACTATTTCGCCGGGCTACTCCCCTGGTAAAATGACTTTTACCGGAGCGGAATCTTTTACCAACAACAAACTCGCGATAGAATTAAATGGCCCAGGGGTAGCAGGTATCGATTTCGATCAGCTATTGGTTTCGGGCACCGCTACGCTTGGCGGAACCCTCACGTTGTCCATTAATTATGCGGCTAACCCCGGCGACCAGTTTACCATTGTAAGTGCCACTGCTATCTCCGGTACATTTCAAACCATAACCGGTCTTCCGGCAAACTGGATCGTTGGTTATTATCCGAATATGGTCGTGGTATCGTATGGACCTCCGCAAATCCAAACAACCTGGACGGGCGCTATCAGCAGTTCCTGGCTCATGGCGGGCAACTGGTCGGCGGGCGTACCAGACACTTCATTCAACGTTATTATTCCCAATGTGGCGAACGACCCTGTAATCGGAGTGGCCGGTGCAGTAGCTAAATCCGTAACGGTGCAAAGTGGTGGCGTGCTTACTATTGGAGCTGCAGGTTCGCTTACCATCAACAATGCCGGCATATACGGTGTGCTGAACCTGGGCACCGTGGCGAACAATGGTATCATTAACATCGGGAACACGTCCCGAACAGGAAAAGAAGGATTTCGCAACGAAGCAACCTTCAACAATAACAGCGGCGCGCAGTTAAATATCAACCGGTCGGACACCTGTGGACTTGCGAATTGGGAGATCAATGCAACTATCAACAATGCAGGAACTATCAATGTGGGTGCGATATCCATTGCGTGTTACTACGGCATCATGGTTGAAGATGGTATATTTAATAACCTTCCTGGTGGCCTTATCAAGGTCGACCGTGTGCTCACCTATGCGATCCACACGCGCTTCTACAGTATTTTTAATAACGCGGGAACCATCGACATCGGGTCGAAGACCGGTGGAAAAATCATCAATACTGGTATTGTCATTGGTGGATCATTCAATAACAACACCGGCGGACAAATAAATATCGATAGTGTGTATTTTGGTCTCCATGCCTATACCAATTCACTTGCCAATGCAGGAATCATTACTATTAGCCCACTGCCCAGCTCTTTTTCAGAGTTAATTTTCGAACAGGGTTCGGGCACGGTCAGTAACAACACTGGTGGTATATTCAAGGGAACCGGCATTATTATTTCGGACCGCTTTACGAATGCCGGAGGCACATTAGCACCAGGTTATTCCCCGGGAACCATGTTTTTCGATACCACGGAGAACTTTGCCAACAGTATCATGGCCATCGAAGTAAACGGTACCGACTCTGCGGGATTAGATTACGACCGCATCAACGTCAATGGTACGGCGACGCTGGGTGGCACACTGGCCTTATCCATCAACTTTACCCCAATGAATGGCAACCAGGTACCTATTCTGAAGGCAAAGAACATTTCTGGCACATTCACGAGCATAACCGGTCTGCCTGCAAACTGGCGGGTCACTTATACGGCCACGGCGGTGATATTGGTCTACGATCTTACGACAACCTGGACGGGAAATGTCAGCAACAATTGGAATACCGCCGGCAACTGGTCTTCCGGGGCGATCCCTACTGCTATAAACGATGTCGTTATTCCGAATGTGACCATTGACCCTATCATCAGTACTGCGGGAGCTGTTGCCAGGACTATTCATGTAATGCCGGGCGGATCGCTTACACTCAATGCCACGGGTAGTTTAACCACAAATGGTGTTTTACCATTTAATGGCGTGAACGCAGCAATCTATAACCAGGGAACCATGACCGTTAAAGGACCGCTGATGGTGAAGCCTAATTAAGTTACAGAAATAGAAAAAACTTACCATTTGATCATATTAGTTTAGGCAATGTGCAACGGATGCCTAACTCATAACTCTAACTTATCCAGACCATCAAACTTACCTGGCATGAAATTTACGCCTACATTTTCCACGACTCGTTTCTTGTTACTGACGGCCATTTTGCTTGCTGGCAGCAACAATAAAATGTTTGCCCAAACCACCTGGACCGGCACAGTAAGCACCGCCTGGAATACTGCCGGCAACTGGTCGGCCGGCGTACCCGATGCAGCAGACGACGTATCAATTCCCAATCTAACCAACGACCCGTTGATCAGCACTTCGGGAATTTCGGTCAAGTCCATCACGGTACAAACCGGTGGCATATTAACCATCAGCACTGCCGGTGTTTTAAATATCAACGGCGCTGGTGCCGACGGCTTTCTCAACCAGGGAACAGTGCATAATAATGGCATCATCAACATGGGCAATACTACAGCTGCGGCGGCGGATGGAATTCAAAACGAAGCAGTATTCAACAATAACAGTGGGGCACAGCTTAATATTGACCGGACATCAGGCGGCGCCAGTCCTCTTATAAATGCTCAGGGCGCCTTCACAAATGGAGGTACCATTACAATAGGAGCTATTTCGGGCGGAGGATTTGGTCTTTACAACGGCGGGGGAAGCTTCATCAACGCAGGTGGCGTTATCAATATCAGCAATACATTCTATGACGCTTTGTGGATTGCAGTCGGTGGATTTACAAATTCCGGGATCATCAATATTGGTCCGGCCGGAAGCAATACGATTTCTTACGGCCTGGGAGGCAATTCCGGAACTTTTAATAACACTACCAGCGGACAGGTCAATATAAACCGGGTAACCAATGCCATTGAAAATCTTAATCTCGTTATGACCAACGCGGGCACTGTGAACATAGGTGCGGAAACACTTGTGAGTAACCTATTTGCCCCCTCTGCAAACGGCTTGTTCAATAATAATACCGGTGGCATTTTCAAAGCAGCCGGCACTATTAAGGCAAGCTCTTTTATCAATGCAGGTGGAACACTGGCCCCAGGCCATACCATTGGTAAACTAACTTTTAATGCCAGTGAAGATTTCACGGGCAGCATTATAAATATAGAAGTGAATGGTACCGGTACAGCTGGTGTTCATTACGACCAGGTAGCGGTGGATGGAACAGCAACACTTGGCGGAACGTTGGCCCTCTCCATTAACTATGCGGGGATTGCCGGCGACCAGATAACTATTTTCACTTCCTCCGCACTATCCGGCACATTCAGTGCTATTACCGGCCTTCCGGCAAACTGGTATGTGAATTATACGCCTGTATCAGTAATCCTTTCATACCAGCCACTTGCTTTGAACACCTGGACAGGCACAGTAAGTACCGCCTGGAATATAGCAGGCAACTGGTCGGGCGGAGTACCCGATGCAAGCGATGACGTGACAATACCCAATGTTGCCAATGATCCGGTAATCAGTAATAATGCCGCTGTTGCAAAATCTGTGAAATTGCAAAGCGGCGGAACATTAACTATTGTTGCGGCAGGCATTTTGACGGTAAACGGCGGAAGCAGTTATGGACTTTGGAACCAGGGTACTGTAAACAACAGCGGCACAATTCGTAGCGGTACCACGGGTAGTACAGGCAGTTATGGTATTTACAACGAAGCTGTTTTCAATAATAACAGCGGAAGTATGCTCCAGGCAGATCGTGCAGCTATCGCAGGTATCGATCTTTACTCTGGTACAATGGCTAATGCAGGAACGATAAATATTGGTTCACTCGTACCGGTCAATAACCTGATAACAGGCCAGGCAGGAACATTTAGTAATAATCCAGGTGGTATCGTTAAAGGTTCCGGCAACCTTTCCGCGGCAAATTTTACCAATAATGGCGGAACACTTTCACCTGGCTATTCTCCGGGTAAGATGACATTTAATAGCCCGGAAACATTCACCAGCAACATACTTGCCATTGAGATCAATGGTGCCGGGGCAGCGGGCATTAATTTCGATCAGGTTGTGGTGTCTGGTGCGGCCACAATAGGAGGTTCACTTAATATGACAGTCAATTATACGCCCACGTTGGGTGATCAATTCATCATTGTAAGTGCCTCATCCGTCACCGGCACCTTTAGCACCGTTACCGGCTTACCAGCGGGCTGGAACCTTGCATATTACTCTACAACCATTGTAGCGACCTATGGAGTAGGCGCCACCACATGGACCGGTGCTGTAAGCACGGCCTGGACCACAGCGGGGAACTGGTCGGTAGGTGTTCCAGATGGGATCACAGATGTTACCATTCCCAATGTAGCCAATGACCCGGTGATCAGTACGTCAGGAATATCGATCAGGTCGGTCACCGTACAAAGCGGGGGCGTATTAACCATCAGCGCTTCGGGGGTTGTAAATCTGAACGCCGCCAATGGCTATGGCATTCTCAACCAGGGCACGGTTCATAATAATGGGATTATCAACATGGGCAATACTACGGCTGCAAAACTAACCGGAATTGAAAATGGGGCCATCTTCAATAATAACAGCGGTGCACAGCTCAATATTGACCGGACCACAAGTGGCATCAATCCTCTTAATAATGCAACGGGAGCTGTCTTTACGAACGGAGGGACCATCAGGATAGGAGCTATTTCGGGCGGAGGATTTGGCCTTCACAACAACGGTGGAACCTTTAACAACGCGGGTGGCGTTATCAATATCAGCAATACAAACTATGACGCATTGTGGATTGCAAACGGTGGGTTTACCAATTCCGGGATCATCAATATTGGTCCGGCCGGAAGCAATACGATGTCTTATGGCGTCGGAGGCAATTACGGGACTTTTAATAACACTTCCAGCGGACAGCTCAATATAAACCGGGTAACCAATGCCATTGAAAATCTTAACCTTGTCATGACTAACGCGGGCACGGTGACCATTGGAGCGGAGACACTTGTGAGTAACCTGTTTGCACCATCAGCAAACGGTTTGTTCAATAATAATGCCGGTGGTATTTTTAAAGCTACCGGCACTGTTAAGGCAAGCTCTTTCGTAAACGCAGGGGGCACACTGGCGCCAGGCCATTCCCTGGGTAAACTAACCTTTAATGCCAGTGAAGATTTTGCCAGCAGCATTATGAGTCTGGAGGTGAACGGTGCTGGCACGGCGGGAGTTGATTTTGACCAGGTGGTAGTGAATGGAACAGCAACACTGGGTGGGACACTCGCTTTATCCATTAACAACGTGGGAGTACAGGGTAACCAGGTCACGTTGGTAAGTGCAGGTTCTATCTCAGGAACATTCGCTACCGTAACCGGCTTGCTGCCCAACTGGAAACTGGCCTATACAGCAACCACTGTAACCCTCACCTATGATCTTACAAATACCTGGACCGGCACAGTCAACAACAATTGGAACACCGCCGGCAACTGGTCTTCCGGGGCGATACCTTCTGCTTTAAACAATGTCGTTATTCCTAATGTGACCATTGACCCAATCATTAGTACTGCGGGAGCCGTTGCCAGGACCATACATGTAATGCCGGGCGGATCGCTTACGCTCAATGCCACAGGCAGCCTGACTACCAATGGCGTTCTACCTTTTAACGGCGTGAACGCAGCGATCTATAACCAGGGAACCATGACCGTTAAAGGACCGCTGGCGGTGAAGCCTAATTAATGAAAGACAAGGATGCCAACCGGTTGCCTTTACAATTTGCAAACTGGCTTCAGCGCCACCAAAACAGCCAGCACCATTGACTCCGAAGTCGCTACTGATGCCACTATAGCAATGGGCGATTGCTGATATTGTTTTTTCCGCTGCATCGCCTGGAGCTCCCTCCTGAATGGTAATCCTAAAACCGGGCTACCGGGAGACCGCGTAGCCATGGAAAGACGTTTCAATCCCCTCCTGACGAAAACGCGACAGTATTTGACGGATTCCTGATAGCCACCCGCGCACTACCAGGGTAATTTTAACCAACAACCAGGCTGCCGTTATCCTCCGCCATCATACATATAACGAACTCATCGGGGGCTTTTTCAACAAAACGGTCTGCACCACTTTTCTAACGAAATACAATCGTCAACCATGAGATCTCCGGCAACAGTTTTTTCCCGTCGTTTGCTTTGGGTGTCGGTCACTTTCATTTTGGCCACAGCAAAGCAGCTTTATGCCCAAACCACATGGACTGGCAGTGTGAGCACCGCGTGGAATACAGCCGGCAACTGGTCGGCCGGTGTACCGGACGCGGCGGATAGCGTCACCATCCCGAATGTAACCAACGATCCGGAGATCAGTGTTGCCGGAGCAGTCGCCAAAACCGTTACGGTAAAGGCGGGTGGCTTGCTCACCATAGCTGCTGCAGGCACCATTACCATAAACGGCGCTGCTTTCCAGGGCTTCCTGAACCAGGGCACGGTTGTAAACAGCGGCAGCATCATTATTGGCAATAACTCGGCTGTGGGCGCACACGGCCTCCGCAACGATGGCATTTTTACCAACAATGACGACGCCCAGCTCCAGGTCGAACGTGCATCGGGCGTAGGACTTTTCAATACTTTCCCGGGATCCTTCACCAATACGGGAACCATTGGTATCGGGGCAACCGCGCCGGCCGGATCTGAGGGTATTTACAATGGTGGCGTTTTCAATAATAATGCGGGTGGGCTACTCTTTATTGATCGTGTAACGAACGCTCTGGTTAACATTAATAATAACGCCAGTGCAGTCTTTAACAACCAGGGAACCATTAACATCGGTTCCATTGCCGGCGGACCCGATATTGCTTACGGCATTAGCTGCCATGCGCCATTCAACAATAAAATCGGTGGGCAGGTAAATATTTACCGCTGCACCTGGGCAGTCAATACCGGCAACAGCATCTTCAATAATGCCGGCACAGTCTGGTTTGCACCGGCGGTCAACCTCTCGGAATTGATCGCCATCCAGGAAACCGGTATGTTCTACAACAAGCCCTTTGGCGTATTTAGCGGTACGGGCCTGATCGCTGCTGTTCATTTCACCAATGCCGGCGGCACCCTGTCACCAGGCCATTCGCCGGGTAAATTTACTTTCAACGCATCTGAGGACTTTGACAGCAGTACGATGTTGATGGAAGTGAAAGGAGCAGGCACGCCCGGCGTGAATTACGACCAGGTGGTGGTTAACGGAACGGCCACGCTGAGCGGCGGAGATTTGTTGGTAAGCATTAACTATGTGCCCGTCAATGGCGACCAGGTAACCCTCGTCAGCGCCACTTCCATTTCCGGAACCTTCAGCAATGTATCCATCCTGCCGCCAAACTGGGTACTGAGTTACACGGCCACTGCAGTAATACTAACCTTTGGTACACCTCCGCCTCCCACCGCTGTCACCACCTGGACCGGGGCTGTCAGCACTGCCTGGAATACAGCCGGCAACTGGTCTGACGGTGTGCCGGCTGCGGCAGATAGCGTCATCATCCCGAATACAACCAACGACCCTGTCATCAGCGTTGCCGGGGCCCTGGCCAAAACCGTTACGGTGCAGGCTGGTGGCTTGCTCACCATCGGCGCTGCAGGCACGCTTACCATTAACGGAGCTGCTGTGCGGGGCCTCCTGAACCAGGGCTCGGTTCAAAACAGCGGTGACATCATTATTGGCAACAGCTCGGCCGTGGGAGCGAACGGCCTGCGTAATGAAGGCAGCTTTAACAACAAAACGGGGGCCCTGGTCCAGGTTGAACGGGCGTCATCCGCAAACGTTTCCAACAGCCCTTCGGGAACCTTTACCAATACAGGAACCATTGGCATCGGAACCACCGTAGCCAGCGGAACCACGGGTATTTACAATGAGGGCATTTTCAATAATAATTTGGGTGGACAATGCTTTATCGACCGTGTAAGTAATGGGATTGAAACCACAGGCGCCAGTGGAGTCTTCCATAATTATGGAGCCCTCCACATTGGTTCCCTTGTTGGCGGATCCAATAATATTTACGGAATTATCACCAATGCGCCGTTCAACAACCATACCGGCGGGCAGGTAAATATTGATCGCGTTAACTGGGCCTTTAATACCGGCACCAGCACTTTCAACAATGATGGCACTGTAACGATGGGCGCATTATCCGCCGTGTCGCAACTGATCAGTATCCAGGGAACCGGTATGTTCAATAACAAAACGGGTGGCTCATTCTATGGTACAGGCGTTATTGCCGCCGCTCGTTTCACCAATATGGGGGGAACCCTGTCCCCGGGATATTCTGTGGGCAGAATGACCTTCAATGCATCGGAGAACTTTGACAGTAGCATCATGTCGATCGAAGTGAATGGAACCGGCACGCCCGGCGTCAGTTTCGACCAGGTGTTTTTAAACGGCACTGCCACGCTCGGAGGTTCACTGGTGTTAGCGATCAATTATACCCCCGCCAATGGCGACCAGGTAACCATCGTAAGTGCCCAATCCATTTCCGGCACTTTCAGCAACGTAACCGGCCTGCCCGACTACTGGCGCGTCATCTACACGCCCACCGCCGTCATACTAGCCTATGATTTTATCAATATCTGGACCGGCAGCCTCAGCAATAACTGGCAGAACGCAGGGAACTGGTCGACCGGTTTGGTGCCCACTGCTGCCACAAATGTGGTCATCTACAACATGACCAACGACCCCCTCATCACTCTCCCCGGTGCCGTCGCCCGCACCATCCACGTCAAACCCGGCGCCTCCCTTACCCTCAACGCCTCCGGCAGCCTGGCCATCAGCGGTGTCTTAAATTTCAACGGCATAAATGCCGCGCTGTATAACCAGGGCACGGTGACGATTAGAGGGCCGCTGATGGTGAAGCCGAATTAAGTAAAAGAAGATTTGAAATTTCAGCCAATAACCAGTTCTTAATAAGCAGAGATATTTTCCTAAAAGACCCTTGATTATCCATACCATCAAACTTAAATGATATTAAATTTTCACTTATGATTTCCGCTAAACGTTTTCTACTGCTGCCGGCTATTTTAATTGCTTACAGCATCAGCAACCTAAGTGCACAAACCACGTGGACAGGTAGTGTAAGTAACGCCTGGAATACCGCGGGCAACTGGTCGGCGGGTGTGCCGGATGCCGCAGATGAAGTCACCATACCCAATACAGCGAATGACCCCGTAATCAGTGTGGCCGGTGCTCTTGCGAAATCGGTAAGAGTTTGGAACGCCGGCATGCTCACCATCAGTGCTTCAGGCACGCTCACCATCAACGGTGCTGTTGAGCAGGGCTTCCTGAACCAGGGCACCGTACACAACAGTGGTGCCATCAACATTGGCAATACTTCTGCTGTGGGAGCCTATGGAATTCTAAATGAGGCAACCTTCAACAATTACAGCGGTGCACAAATCAGTATCAACCGGTCGGCCACCACTGCTTTGTATATTCTGACCGTGCTCGCGATTTTCGCCAACGCAGGTACTGTCAACATCGGTACGGCAGCCAGCGCAGGTGGTTATGGCGTCGTGATTAACAATGGTGGGCTTAATAATAATTCCGGTGGGCAAATCAATATTGACCGGGTTAGCACCTATGCGGTCAACACGAGTGGCGGCACCCTTAACAACGCGGGAACCATTGATATTGGGGCGTTGGCCGGCGGAAACACCATCGCCTTCGGTATTGTCTTTGCCGGAGCATTCAACAACAACACCGGCGGACAAATTAATATCGATCGGGTGAATACCGGTATCTATGCTTTCTTAGGCACATTCGCCAATGCAGGTACCGTTACTATTGGTGAATTGATTGGCGTTGTTGATTACCTGGTTGGCGACCAGGGATCGGGCACATTCAGCAACAATGCCGGCGGGGTGTTCAAAGGCAAGGGCACTGTGTTATCGGCCCGTTTTACCAATGCCGGCGGCACACTGGCTCCTGGTTACTCACCGGGTACCCTCACCTTCAATCCATCCACAAACTTTGCCAGCAGCATTATGTTAATGGAGGTAAATGGAACAGGCACTGCCGGCATCAATTATGACCGGGTAAACGTGTCGGGCACGGCAACACTGGGCGGTACATTGGCCGTGTCCATCAACTATACCCCAACCAGTGGCGACCAGGTAACCATTGTCAGTGCCACCGCCATCTCCGGCACTTTCAGCACGGTGACGGGCCTGCCGGCAAACTGGAATGTCAATTATTCAGCAGTTGGTGTAACACTCTCCTACTCAACGCAGACAAATACCTGGACCGGCGCTGTCAGCAACAATTGGAATACTGCCGGAAACTGGTCGGCGGGTGTACCGGATGCTACAGACGAGGTTGTCATACCCAACGTAACGAATGATCCGGTAATCAGTGTGGCAGGTGCACTTGCCAAATCCGTCGAAATACGGAGCGGCAGCCTGCTCACGATCAGCGCTGCGGGTTCACTTAACATTAATGGTGCCATTACACAAGGCTTACTGAACCAGGGCACTGTTCAGAACAACGGCATCATCCATATTGGCAGTGTATCGGCTGTGGGAACATACGGTGTCCGTAACGAAGCTGCCTTTTACAATAACAGCGGTGCACAAATCAATATTAACCGCTCAACGGTCACTGCTTTTTATAGTACCACCGTGAATGCAATTTTCACCAACGCAGGTACCGTTAATATCGGTGCAATAGCCAGTTCAGGTCAAAATGGCGTGAATATTAACAATGGTGCATTCAATAACAATGCCGTTGGTCAAATCAACATTGACCGTATTACCATATATGCGCTTGACACGGATATCGGCGATGTTAACAATGCAGGAACCATTAATATTGGCTCGCAAGCCGGCGGAAACACCATTGCTTATGGTATTGTTTATGGATCCACATTCAACAACAATACTGGCGGACAAATAAACATTAACCGGGTTGCCCAGGGCATTTATCCCTTCTTTGGCACATTGGCCAATGCAGGTACCGTTACCATTGGCGCATTAACCAGCGTAGTAAACCTGTTTAGCAACCAGGGGACGGGCATATTCAGTAACAATACCGGCGGAGTATTCAAAGGCACGGGTAATGTGGTATCGGCCAACTTCACCAATGCCGGGGGCACATTGGCTCCCGGGTACTCACCGGGTAAACTAAGTTTTGATGCCAGCGAAAATTTTGCCAACAACATTATGAGCATGGAAGTAAATGGCACCGGGACAGCAGGTGTTAATTACGACCAGGTAGTGGTGACCGGAACAGCAACATTGGGAGGAACACTAGCCTTGTCTATCAATTTTGCGGGAGCGCAGAGCAACCAGGTAACATTGGTAAGTGCGACGTCTATCTCAGGAACATTCACTACAGTAACCGGCTTGTTGCCTGGCTGGAAACTGAGTTATACAGCAACAAGTGTATTGCTTACTTATGACCTTAATACAACCTGGACGGGAACCGTCAGCACGGCCTGGAATACAGCAGCCAATTGGACGAACGGCGTACCTACCGCATCCTCTATTGTATCTATTCCCAATGTGACAAACGATCCCATTATCAGTGTCGCCGGGGCGGCAGCCTATTCAGTGAACCTGCAACCTGGTGCTTCGTTAACAGTGAAAACTACAGGCAGTCTAAGGATCTATGGGGATTGAAGGTACGTTTCCCCTACTGGTCCGACCGCGTTAAAATGATTTTTTCATTTCACTTCAGGCGTTACGGACGAAGGCTTTTTTATCGTGGCGGCGTAAAATTCATGAAGGACAACTATCATTGAATCCAAACCTAAAGTTCAATCCAGCATTATACTTTTTCAATTACTGTTTTTATATCGTGAGAAATTAAATCCATTTAAAATGAAATTTGTAGCTCAACCTACAGGTCTGCGTTTTTTAATACCAATGGCCATTTTGCTACTTGCAATAGCAGGCAATCTCTACGCCCAAACCACCTGGACGGGCGCCGTAAGTACCGCCTGGAATACAGCGGGCAACTGGTCTGCGGGCGTGCCGGACGCAACTGATGATGTAACGATTCCGAATGTCACCAATGACCCGCTGATCAGTGTGGCAGGGGCGCTTGCCAAATCCGTTACGGTACAGAGCGGCGGAATCCTCACCATCAGTGCAGCTGGTACCCTCACCATCAATGGTTCTGTGTTACAGGGATTACTAAACGAGGGCACTGTACAAAACCATGGCAGCATCGCCATTGGCAACGTTTCAGCCGTGGGTGAGTATGGCATATGGAACAAGGCGGTTTTTAACAACAGCAGCGGTGCACAAATTGCTGTCGCCCGAACCAGCTCCGGGCAACTTTTTAACAGCACTGTCAATGGAGTCTTCACAAATGCGGGATCCATTTCGTTGGGCGTTAATGCCTATTCTATTGGAGATGGCATAGTAAATATGGGCGCTCTTTTTAACAATAATACAGGTGGGCAAATTAATATTGATCGCATTACCAGGTATGGGATCATTAATGAAAGTTCAGGCGTTATGAATAACGCAGGTATAATTAACATTGGCTCGCAGGCCGGCGGAGAAATTATGTTCTATGGAATTACTGCAGCAGCCACACTTAACAATAACGTTGGCGGACAAATCAATATTAACCGGTGCGTGCAGGGCATATATGCCTTCTCGGGCACATTTTCCAATGCCGGCTCTGTTACCATTGGTGCATTAGGTGGCGTAACAAACCTGTTTAATAACCAGGGATCGGGTACATTTAGCAACAATACAGGTGGGGTATTCAAAGCCAAGGGCACTGTGTTTGCGGCCCGCTTTGCCAATGCGGGTGGTACACTGGCTCCCGGCTACTCTCCCGGCATTCTGTCATTCGATGCATCAGAAAACTTTGCCAATAGTACCATGGCGATAGAAGTAAACGAAAACGGAACAGCCGGCGTCGATTACGACCGGGTAAACGTTTCGGGCACGGCAACGCTGGGTGGTACCCTCGCCGTATCTATTAACTATGCACCCACCAATGGCGACCAGGTGACTATTCTGAATGCAACGGCCATTTTCGGAACTTTCAGTACCGTAACCGGGCTTCCGGCAAACTGGGTTGTCAACTATACCCCTACTGAGGTAATACTATCCTACGGGCAATTGCCTGCCAACACATGGACGGGTAATGTAAGCACCAACTGGAACATCGCTGGCAACTGGACCGCCGGGATACCGGATGCCACTGATGCTGTGATTATTCCGAACGTAACCAACGACCCGCTCATTAGTTCTGCCGGGCCAGTTGCCAAATCTGTTTGGGTGCAAAGCGGCGGTACGCTCAATATTGCCGCATCCGGCTCGCTGTCTGTCAATAATGGCGCTTACTATGGGATCTGGAACCAGGGAGTAGTAAACAATAATGGATCGTTGCAGATTGGCAATACAGGCAATGTTGGAGATTACGGTATTTTTAATGCAGGCTCGTTAAATAATACCAGCGGTGCTCAAATCAGCATAAACCGGGCCGCCACCACCGGAATTGAACTTCTGTCAGGCACATTTTCTAACGCCGGAACTGTTATCATCGGGGCAATTGTACCGATAGCAGACCTGATGCTGGCTGAAACTGGTGTATTCAGTAATAATACAAATGGCATATTAAGAGGTACCGGAAACCTTCCCGGTGACAATTTTACGAATGCAGGCGGCACGCTGGCGCCAGGCTATTCACCGGGTAAAATGAATTTCACCGCGGCCGAAACTTTCGCCAATAACATACTTGCTATAGAAGTGAATGGTACCGGCGTTGCAGGTACTCATTTCGACCAGGTTGTCGTATCAGGCACCGCCACCCTTGGCGGAACACTCAGCCTTGCCGTTAACTATACTGCTACCATTGGTGACCAATTTGTGATTGTAAGTGCCGGCGCCATCTCCGGAACCTTCGGGACTTTGACAGGCCTTCCCGCAAACTGGCATGTTGTCTACTACCTGTCATCCGTTGTTTTGACATATGGCTTACCGCAATCCACCTGGACGGGCGCAATAAGCCCGGCGTGGAACACTGCCGGCAACTGGTCGGCAGGCGTGCCGGATGCCGCAACTGATGTGATCATCCCCAACGCAACCAATGACCCGCTGATCAGTGTGGCAGGGGCGCTTGCCAAATCCGTTACGGTACAGAGCGGCGGAATCCTCACCATCAGTGCAGCTGGTACCCTCACCATCAATGGTTCTGTGTTACAGGGATTACTAAACGAGGGCACTGTACAAAACCATGGCAGCATCGCCATTGGCAACGTTTCAGCCGTGGGTGAGTATGGCATATGGAACAAGGCGGTTTTTAACAACAGCAGCGGTGCACAAATTGCTGTCGCCCGAACCAGCTCCGGGCAACTTTTTAACAGCACTGTCAATGGAGTCTTCACAAATGCGGGATCCATTTCGTTGGGCGTTAATGCCTATTCTATTGGAGATGGCATAGTAAATATGGGCGCTCTTTTTAACAATAATACAGGTGGGCAAATTAATATTGATCGCATTACCAGGTATGGGATCATTAATGAAAGTTCAGGCGTTATGAATAACGCAGGTATAATTAACATTGGCTCGCAGGCCGGCGGAGAAATTATGTTCTATGGAATTACTGCAGCAGCCACACTTAACAATAACGTTGGCGGACAAATCAATATTAACCGGTGCGTGCAGGGCATATATGCCTTCTCGGGCACATTTTCCAATGCCGGCTCTGTTACCATTGGTGCATTAGGTGGCGTAACAAACCTGTTTAATAACCAGGGATCGGGTACATTTAGCAACAATACAGGTGGGGTATTCAAAGCCAAGGGCACTGTGTTTGCGGCCCGCTTTGCCAATGCGGGTGGTACACTGGCTCCCGGCTACTCTCCCGGCATTCTGTCATTCGATGCATCAGAAAACTTTGCCAATAGTACCATGGCGATAGAAGTAAACGAAAACGGAACAGCCGGCGTCGATTACGACCGGGTAAACGTTTCGGGCACGGCAACGCTGGGTGGTACCCTCGCCGTATCTATTAACTATACACCCACCAATGGCGACCAGGTGACTATTCTGAATGCAACGGCCATTTTCGGCACATTCAGCACCGTAACGGGGCTTCCGGCATATTGGCGTGTATCGTACACATCCACCACTGTAATACTCACCTACGATCTTACAAATACCTGGACAGGTACGGTCAATAACAACTGGAACACCGCTGGCAACTGGTCGGCCGGTGCAGTACCTACTGCAGCAAACAATGTAATTATTCCTAATGTAACCAATGACCCCATCATCAGTGTAGCAGGGGCCGGCGCCAGGACCATACACGTACAGCCGGGTGGGGCTCTTACAGTCAATGCCACGGGCAGTTTAACCACCAACGGAACCTTACTCTTCAACGGAAGGAACGCAGCTATCTATAACCAGGGAACGATGACCGTTAAAGGGCCGCTGATTGTGAAGCCCAATTAGCCACGACTCGTCTGTCACCGGGAAGACACCAAAACAGAAATTTTTCCCGGAAACCAATTATAGCGCAAAGGTTAGATACGTTTTACAGGGAAGCCAGGCAGGCACTTGGGTGAATATCCGTTTAGAATTACGGATTTAAAAACCGGCTTTTCCAATCCGGTAACGTTTAATATTGTGGACTAACCACTAACCAGCCAGAATACAGTTGCAATTATCTCACTATGAAAATAAAACCTGCTTATCTATATGCGTGTTTTCTGCTCCTATTTATCGCCAATTGCTACGACACCCGTAAGGTCAGATACTCCGGATTAAACGATCTTGTTTTTGGCTGTCAGTCTTTCACACTTTATAAAGACAACAGTTTTTATATGGAAATGGGTGCTGGTGGAGTGGAGGGACAGTACCAAATTTCCGGCGATATGGTGACCCTTAGCTATTTTGAAAAACCATCCGCAAACTGGCCGGATACCATGTTCATCCGCGAGGACTACTTTATTTCTTCCAATCGTGTTGACACTAAAACATGCTTAAAAATAAAGCGGGGCAAATAGCCCGCTTACCTGCTTCATCAAACCTGGAAAAAAAATAACCCGCCGGCACGGGAAGCCAACCGCGAACCAGCGCCTCTCTCCTGCTTCAGCAACAAACAAATTCCATAGCATTTTTGCTGTTAAAGTCTATATTTATCAATCGCTTGCTCTATTTGTGGCAGCCAGGCAACCTAACCAGCCTCGACCATCACTATTGAATTTGCGTATGCTTTTCGAAACAGCAGTCGTTTTTATTTCCCCTAAACCTTACCCTGATCATGAAATTTTCCAACCTGCCTGTACCAGGCTTTTTAATGCTATTTGCCATTTTACTGCTAGCAGGAACAACGAACCTCTGCGCCCAAACCACCTGGACAGGTGCCGTAAGCACCGCCTGGAACACTGCTGGTAACTGGTCGGCCGGTGTGCCGGATGCAGCAGACGACGTTTTGATTCCCAATGTGGCCAACGACCCGGTCATCAGCGCAGCAGGAGCTGTAGCAAGATACGTACAACTAAGTTCCCTCGGCATGCTGACCATTAATGCCGCCGGCAGTTTAAACATCAATGGATCGGGTTCTTTCGGGATATACAACGGGGGATCGGTTCAAAACAGCGGCACCATCAATATCGGCGCCACTATCGGAGCCCCGCTAGGCGGGATCCAAAACTATGGAAGCTTTAATAACAACAGCGGGGCCAATATCAACATCGACCGTGTAACAGACGTAAATTCCTTTGGAATTGCGAATTCCGGAGCCAGTTTTACGAATGCAGGAACAATTACCATCGGTGGCATTACCGGTGGAGGAGCAAATGGCCTCTATGTTGTTGATGCAACATTTAACAACACCGCCGGTGGTATTTTAAATATCAGCAATACATCAAAGTATGGCGTGTATTCAGACATTGAAGCCGGGAACTTGTCAAATGCCGGAATTATCAATATTGGTTTGGCAGGCAGCGCAACTATTCCAACAGGCATTTATTGCCGGGGCAATTTTATAAACAGCACGGGTGGGCTTATCAAAATCAACCGCTCGGTAAATGGCATAGAACCTGTTGATCTCGTGTTTAATTCCGGTACCATCAATATCGGAGAGGACGGTGCCCTCCCTGGTTTCCTGGTAGTTTCGAGTCCCGGTATATTGACCAACAACCCCGGGAGCACCTTTAAAGGCAACGGCACGGTCGCATTAAATAGTTTTGTAAATACCGGAGGTACGCTGTCCGGGGGCAAACTAACCTTGAATAACAATTATAGTTTCACCAATAGTATTGTGAGCTCGGTGGTAAACGGAACCAGTATAACCGGAGTTGATTATGGCCAGGTAATAGTAAATGGAACAGCTGTGTTAGGTGGTACACTCGCATTATCTGTTAACTATACGCCTTCCCCCGGCGACCAGGCCGTCCTGGTAAGTGCAAATGCCATTTCAGGAACTTTTGCTAATGTGACCGGGGTGCCTCCAAACTGGTCTTTAAGTTATAATGCGAAAACAGTGACCCTTACCTACCAGCTAAACACATGGACGGGAAATGTAAATACCGACTGGAGTACTGCCGGCAACTGGACGTTAGGCGTACCACTCGCATCAGGTTCGGTTACGATACCCAACGTAACCAACGATCCGGTGATCAGCAATGGCAATGCAGTGGCAAAAGCGGTGAAGGTGCAAAGCGGTGCAGTGCTCACCGTAACTGCGGCAGGCGTACTGTCGGTCAATGGCACAGGCAGCTTTGCACCCGGACTTTGGAACCAGGGAACTGTAGCCAATAGTGGCACTATCCGCACCGGCAATACAGCCAGTACGGGCGATTATGGCATTTACAATGAGGGAACAATTAATAATAATAGTGGTGGCCTTTTGCAGGCTGACCGCGCAAATACCGCGGGCATCTTTCTTTTCGCGGGAACAGTGTCCAATTCCGGCACGTTTACCGTTGGTTCACTGGTGCCCATTCCTAACCTGGTTACAAGCCAAACCGGTATATTCAATAACAATAACAACGGCACCGTCAGAGGTACCGGCAATCTTTCTGCGGCGGGGTTCGTCCAGAATGGCGGAAGACTGGCTCCCGGCTATTCGCCGGGCAAGATGACTTTTGATAACAGCGAAAATTTTAGTAACGGCTTTATGAACATGGAGGTGAATGGGACAGGTGTGCCCGGTGTCAATTACGACCAGGTAGCGCTTGCTGCGGGAACAGCGACCTTAGGCGGCATCCTCGCTTTATCCATTAATTATACGCCATCTCCCGGCGACGAGGTCGTACTGGTGAGTGCCAATGCCATTTCCGGAACGTTCGCTAACGTGACCGGGCTTCTTCCAAACTGGTCTTTAATTTATAGTGCGAAAACAGTGACCCTTAAATACCCGTTAAACACCTGGACGGGAAATGTGAGCACCGACTGGAATACTGCCGGCAACTGGACCTTAGGCGTACCACTCGAATCAGGTTCGGTAACGATACCCAACGTAACCAACGACCCGGTGATCAGCAACGGCAATGCGGTGGCAAGAGGTGTGAAGGTGCAAGCTGGTGCCCTGCTGACCATAGGTGCGGGCGGCGTGTTGTCGGTAAATGGCGAAAGCAGCTTTGCGTCCGGACTTTGGAACCAGGGCACTGTAGACAATGTTGGCACTATCCGCACTGGCAATACTGCCAGTACGGGCGATTATGGCGTTTACAATGAGGGTACATTTAACAATTATAATGGCAGCTTTTTACAGGTAGACCGTGCAAATACTGCAGGTATTTTTCTTTTCGCAGGCACGGTGTCCAATGCCGGCACGGTTACGATTGGCTCGCTGGTAGCCATCACCAACCTGGTGACAAGCCAAACCGGTATATTCAATAACAATACAAACGGAACCGTTAAAGGTACCGGCAATCTTTCCGCGGCGGGGTTTGTAAATAACGGCGGAAGCCTTGCCCCCGGCTATTCCCCGGGGAAGATGACCTTTGATAACAGCGAAAATTTTACTAATAATTACATTTTAATGGAGGTAAATGGTACAGGTGTGCCGGGCATTAATTACGACCAATTAACGCTTACTTCAGGAACAGCGACGCTCGGGGGCCTCCTCGCTGTATACATTAACTATACTCCTGTGGAAGGGGACCAGGTTACATTGATGACTGCACCTGCCATTTCCGGCCAATTTCCAATAGTATATTACACCGTGACCAATTGGAAAGTAAGCTATACACCAACTGCTGTATTACTTACCTATAGCGCGTTCACCACCTGGACGGGTGCCGTAAGCACCGACTGGTATACGTGGGGCAACTGGACCAACGGCGTACCTGTTGCAAAATCGATTGTGACGATTCCCAATGTAACGAACGATCCCGTTATCAGCACCGCAGGAGCCGAGGCCCATTCGCTGACCCTGCAAACAGGTGCTTTACTAACGGTAAAATCGACAGGCAGTTTGAAGATATATAAGGATTGATTGTAAATTTCCCGCATATAAATACTTGCGCCATTCAGGGCCTATCCATGTTTTTCTTGTATTTTACAAAGGCTGAAATTTTTTCTTATTTAAACCTGGAAAACTGTTCTGCTGATGATACAAAAACGGATGCTGGCAGCCTTAGCCGTTATAGCGCTGTCTTGTGTTTACATTGATGGTCTTTCGCAATCGTACCTGCCCTTGCGGAACAGCACTGTTATGAAAGTGCCGCTCAGGATCGGCCTCCGTGCTTATGCTTTCAATTTGAACGATGTTCAACTATTGGAGGGCAGCCCTTTTAAACATGCAATGGATATGGATGAAGCGTACATGCTCGCCCTCAGTCCCGACAGGCTGTTGCACCGGTTTTTCAAAAATGCAGGGCTGCCGGTAAAAGACAGTATTTACGGCGGGTGGGAAAACGAAGGCTTATCCGGCCATACACTTGGTCATTACTTATCGGCATGTGCTATGATGTATGCCTCCACAGGCAACAGCACCTTTAAAACAAGGGTCAGCTATATTGTCGGGGAATTAGGAAGATGCCAGGCAGCCCGTAAAACCGGCTATGTAGGCGCTATCCCAAAGGAAGATTCTATTTTTTATAAGGTGCAGCGGGGCGACATTAAATCCGGTGGTTTTGACCTCAATGGCGGCTGGAGCCCCTGGTACACGGTGCATAAAGTAATGGCCGGACTGGTGGACGCTTACCTGTATTGTAACATCCCCCAGGCCCTGGCCATTGTAAAAGACATGGCCGACTGGACAGGCACCATCATTAACCCACTGACACCCGAACAACTACAGAAAATGTTGAAATGCGAGTACGGTGGTATGAGCGATGTACTTGCCATCATCTACAGCCTTACCGGGGACCACAAATACCTGGATCTGTCGTATAAATTTTACGATGATGTTGTAATGCTACCACTGAGTGAACAAAAAAATCCGCTGGCAGGAAAACATTCCAATACCAATATTCCAAAAGCCATCGGCAGTGCACGCCAATATGAGTTAACTGGCAATACCCGCGATGAGACCATCGCCTCCTTTTTTTGGCAACAGGTGGTTCAACACCATACCTATGTAACAGGTGGCAATGGCAACTACGAATATTTTGGCGAACCCGGCAAACTCAACAATTCGCTAAGCGACAATACTGCTGAAACCTGCTGCGCCTACAATATGCTCAAACTCACCGGCCATTTATTTACCTGGCAGCCTTCAGCAGGGTTGGCCGACTACTACGAGCGTACACTGTACAACGACATCCTGGCATCACAGCATCCTAAAACCGGTATGACGCTCTACTTTGAACCACTCCGGATGGGTAGCAAAAAGCAGTTTAGTGATTCGTTCAACACCTTTACATGTTGTGTGGGCAGCGGTATGGAGAACCACGCTAAATACACTGAAGCTATTTATTTTGAAGGCGCAGATGGCAGCCTGTATGTGAACCTGTTTATACCTTCGAAGCTTAGCTGGAAAAGCAGGAAAACCACCATTACGCAAACCACTTCCTACCCCGAAACGACAGGTACAAAACTTACTATAAACCCCACCACATCTCAACCTTTCACTATCCGTATCCGGCAGCCATGGTGGGCTGCTTCGGCCACCGTGCGGGTAAATGGCAAACTGGTCATTCCTGTCAAAGACACAACCGGGTACCTTTCGATCAGTCGTAAATGGCGTAAAGGCGATGTGGTAGACGCCGGCTTCCCCATGCATTTGTACACAGAGGCTATGCCCGATAATGCCGACCGGGTAGCAGTGATGTATGGCCCGCTCGTACTGGCCGGCAACCTGGGCACCACCCAACCCGACCCGGTTTACGGCACGCCGGTGCTGCTTACAGACAACCACGATGTCAGGACCTGGGCCGTTCCGGATAGCAGTCGCCCGCTGGTATTTCATAGCCGCAATACGGCAAAGCCCTTTGACGTAGAACTTTCTCCCTTTTACAAAAACACCGATAATTATTACAGCGTGTACTGGGACTATTTTACGAGTGCAGCATGGGCGGCACGACAGGCTGAATACGAGGCTGAGAAAAAACACCAGCAGGAAATAGAGACACAAACGATCGACATCATGCGGCTCGGCGAAATGCAGCCCGAACGTGACCACCGCCTGAGGGCAAGTGACAACTCCTATACCAGTGATGCATTTGGCCGTACGGGCCGGGAAGCCCGTAGTCCCGGATTTTTTTCGTTCCACATAAAGGTGCAGCAAGGGGTACCGAATACCTTACTATGCACATACATCGGGGATGATAAAAACCGCAGCTTCGACATATTGATTGACAGTGTAAAAATTGCTTCCGTGGAATTGAAAGGTGGTGCTACGGGGAAGTTCTTTGATGTGGAATATCCAATTCCTGCGGCATTGATCGAGGGTAAAACTTCGGTAGAAGTGATGGTCCAATCTACAAATGGCAAAACGGCGGGGCGGATGTTTGGGTGCAGGGTAATCCGGACAATGCAATAACCATTAACTAAACCCCTTGCACTTCCATACTGCAATGGAGCCTACCTGCATCTTTGTACAAGACTTGACATAAAAGGCAACCAAATGTGCGGGGCTTATGGAAAGTCCTTCAATTTTGCCCCCGGAGAGAAAGGTCATTCCTGAGCCGCCTGCAATGCCCACGCTTTGTTCCTGCCAATGACAGTTGTTGCGCAAGTGAAAGCAGCTTTCGATCCTCTCGTTGCGTTGATCTTTATACTTGCAGAAGTTCCAATCTATCACTATTTTACCAGGTAATAATTCAATCAAGCAGATTAATCTATTAGTGCCCTGATGAAAAGACTTTTATGCTCCCTGCTGGTACTTGTGACTGCGTGCAGTCAACCCGCCAAACAACCTACTTTACCAGAACTACTCGCCAAGGGCGAATGGATCGATCTGAGTTATGATTTCTCATCAGAGACGTTATACTGGCCTAATAATCCAACTGGTTTCAAACTGGATACCCAGTTTAATGGCACCACACCTGCCGGCTTTTATTACTCCTCTAACGCACTTTTTACACCGGAACATGGTGGCACGCACCTGGATGCGCCGGTACATTTTGCAAAGGGAAAATGGAGTACCGATGAAATTCCGCTGCAGCAATTGTTGGGAGAAGCAGTGGTAATTGATGTATCAGCCAGTGTGAATAATAATGCGGACTTCCAGGTCACCGTGGCTGATGTGGAAGCATGGGAAAAACAACATGGTGAAATTCCCGCCAACGCCATCCTGTTGTTTAAAACCGGCTGGGGCAAGTATTATCCTGATGCCAAAAAATATCTGGGAACCAGCGAAAAAGGTGATGCAGCAGTTGCTGGTCTTCATTTCCCTTCCATTCATCCCGACCTGGCTGCCTGGCTGGTTAAGAACAGGAAAATAAAAGCGCTGGGAATCGACACTGCCAGCGTTGATTATGGACAATCAAAAGACTTTAAAACCCACCAGCTATTGTATGCTGAAAATATCCTGGGATTTGAGAATATAGCCGAAATGGACAAGTTACCTGTGAAAGGCGCTTACATCATCGCCCTTCCCATGAAGATAAAGGGCGGTACCGGCGGGCCTTTGAGAATTATTGCCTGGGTGCCTGGCAAGACTGAATGATAGCAATGTTTTCGCTACTGTTGCTGGTATCTGACTGCGCTTACTGATTTGTACAGGTGCAGACCATACTGTCGCAAATGTATACCGCAGGCCATTGCCTGTTTGCACAAAGTACCATTCGTTGATTAGACATTTCCGGAAGGCGAGGCATAAACAAAAGTTGCCATAAATAGTAACTACGCAAAATTCAAATAACCTTGATACAGTTTCAGCACAATAGCTGAACCTACGAAATGCTGCAACCACATTGAAAGTAATAAACCGTAAAATTAGGAAAGTACAAATATTACGGCAATCTTAGTGTTTCGCGACGGCGCCAGTTCCAGGCGCTACATAAACACCAGGGTTGCCCTGGCTGGTATCTTCCATTAGCATTGTAAATAAAATTTGGGTTAAAAGAATTCGATGAGGAAAGAAAGCAAACATTCTGGTACCTGTTCAAAAGTCCCTTCATAAATATCCGCCGCACAAGTTCAGATGAACTATTGAAGAACAAGACAGACAGATAGTTATATAACCGAAAAACTACAAATCAACCAAACTAAACTGTACCAGTATGAAACGCAGATTCTTTATTAAAAATTCCACACTTACTGCTTTCAGTATAGCAGCATATGGTTCTTTAAACTGGAATGGTAAAAGTTTTGAAGCCGACAGCGTTACTACTACGGATATACTTGGCCCCTTTTACCGCCCCGGCGCACCTATGCGTGGCAACCTGGTGCCTGCCGGATCCACCGCCCCTGTTATGCATCTAAGCGGAACAATTTTTGGTGCTGATGGCATAACTCCTTTAGCAGGTACACTTATTGAAAGCTGGCAGTGCGATGAGCATGAACATTATGATAACGTCTCTGATGAGTATTTATTCCGGGGTTGTGTAAGAACCGGCAAAGATGGTAAGTATGCAATTAAGACAATAGTGGCAGTACCCTACAAGGATGGTGATACCTGGAGGCCGGCGCATGTGCACCTGAGGATTTCAAGCGATGGCTACCAGGACCTCATCACACAAATTTATTTCAAAGGCGACAATCATATTAAAGAAGATGGCTCAGCGTCGTCTCCCTTATCCGTCAAACGCATTTTAGACATGAGTAAAAATTCCTCCGGCGAAACTGTTGTAAATTTTGATGTGGTATTGGGTAAGACCTTACTGCTGGAGGACGCTGCCTATAAAAAAATTTCCGGTCTTTATCAATTGGAAAAAGGCATGGCTGAATTTACAAAGGAAGACGACCTGCTCATATTAAAAATGAATGGCCAGTATACCGAAACGATGGTTTATAAAGGAGATAATTCGTTTGAAGGCGGGTTGGGATTTAATAAAGCAAGGTTTGAATTAATGACTAATGGCGATGTAAAGACCAGCATCACACTATGGGATATGGGACCCGGCAATCAAAAATATTTGGAAATTCACATGGGGTTAAAAGTTTTAAAGTACCGCAATTAATTCCTGCTCCGGCAGTCCCTCCCAGGCACATACCCTCCTACCGGAGCAGGCCTGTCAGGAACTGGCCAGCACCCCCATCCGTTAATTGATCACTGATGTTTTATTATCGGGTATGGGTCTTCCTCAAATAAGAATTCCTCCCTTAATCAAATACCAAAATAGTAAGCTGCCACCGGGTGGGATTCTCATTGGTGCCCATGTTCGCTGCGGTTGAAGATGCATTCATAATAAGAAAGTTGCAAGTTGTATTGGTCATGTTTACCGGTATGAGACCAATACTGCCCAGGTTCGAACTACCCGATCCCGCTTCTACAACAGGGCCTACCAAAATACCGGCGATAGTACCTCCTCCCAGGCTATAGGCAAATGTGGCGCCTATTAGATCGGAGTTTGCAGACAGGCCACCTGCATAAGCAACGGTTAGTCTTACCAGTCGCCATTGAGCTGAATTATTACCTCTTATAATCCCTCGTCCACCCACGGTAAGGCTGCCATCTATGCTGGCGTTGTTGCCAATTGCCAATGCATTGTTGGGATTGAGGATCCCATCAATGCGTGTATCTCCCGTAAACCTTACTGAGCCAGACGCATATAAAGAATACGAAACGGATGGAGCTATATTGATGCCGACATTGCTGGTTTCAAAATACGCATCCCCAGCCACACGCAAACGGTGGGGTGAAAGGGGATCAGCATTAATACCTACATAGCCGCCGAACCGGGCACTAAGGGCAACATGCAGATCGTATTGTGGGCTGAGTACATTAATACCAATATTCCCGCTGGCATAAATATTACCATTCACATGTAAAGGTTGAGCGGGGAAACTAGTATTAATACCAACCTTCCCCGTTGAGTCAATAAGCATACGCCTGAATTCATTCGTATAAAAACCTAAACCGCTCCGTGCACCGCTGCCAATAACTGTACTTCGGGCTATACCCACGGCTGCATCGCTGCCAAAAATCAGTGAGCCGCTTTGCAGGGTGCCAATGTTGGTGTTGGACTGATCTACCATAATAGAACTGTCAACAGAAAAGCGGGCCAGTGGATTAGTAGTTCCGATGCCGACTCTTTGGGTAGTTTGCGTATAGCTGTTTTGCAAGGCCAAAAGCCCCATTCCAAAAATGATAAACTTTTTCATGGTTGCAGATTTATTTTGAAATTGTTGATGTAGTGAACAAGCCTTAATGGATACTTTTCGGTTGATCGGCGAAAGCCTTCTTTAACCTCCTACCCTACCTTGTGGAGGTGCATCAAATCATGCACCATAATAATGCCAGTCAAAAAAAACTTCGAAGAATTGCTATGTATCCAAAGATAAATAATCTTATTTTCAAAAAAAATGCACCGGTCCTCGTTTCAATTGACCAATGCCGCGGCTATAATTCTGTTTAGAACAAAGCCGTTTAGATAGCGGAATCGCAGCCCCACAATGAAGAAAACAACTGGCCCGGTTTGGGGTTAAGCACTAACTTTCGCTTTATTACAAACTGGAAAAAATTGCTACCCGGTAAACCGCATTCATTCACGATCGTTAAAACAACAATGTATGAGGACAACCCTTGCTTTTGCTTTTATAGTTATGATTGGAATGACAATAACCGCGGGTGCCCAGGGCAATGTGGGTATTGGTACCAATACTCCTGGTTCCACGCTTACGGTGAACGGTTCTATGGCAGGTGGGTACACTGCAGTCATCGCCAATACCTACACCATCCTCGCTGATGATTACTATATCGTGTGGAATCAAAAAACGATTCCCGGTCCTGGAGTGGGCATTTTTACATTACCCGCGGCAGCTACATTGAATAAGGGCCGCGTTTACAAGATCAGGAACAACAGTAGCACCTACGCAATTACCCTCAATAGTAGTGGTAATGTGTTCATCGACAATGCGCCCTCCTTAAATATTCCCCCAAACCATACGCTTGAAATAATTGCGAATGGCAGCCCATTGCCGGCGGTTTTTTTGAGTAAAGCGTCCAATATCTCTCAGTTTCAATTTGTGACAGTTTTGAAAAATAATTATATTACATGCAGATAGTTGAGCTAAAATGGTTGGACCTTCCATAAAAAAATTAATCGCATTTTATGTGATTAATGGTGTAAGGCGTAAACGGCAATCTAACTGTGACTACCCTCCACCGTTGTTGTGTGTTCTTCCCGCAATGCGCAATCATAAAAAAAGAAAAGCCCTCAGCAAATAATTAAGGATGAATGCAGTTTTCGATCAAAAGCTATTATACATATATTACAACCCGGTAGAACAGATCTTTTTGTTTACGTGAGACTTTATTATTCGCCCGCAAGTTCCACGAAATGAGTGTTGACAATTTGGTTTCTCATACCGGGGTAGGAGTAAAACAATCCTGGTTTTGTCAGAGTTGGACATCACATGGTAATAAAATACAATGGCAGTGTGGTTGGTGCAAGCGCGAAAACAAAAATAAACCAGGAAACAGTAACAATATAAATAATTGACGCTACCCTGGCAGAAGTCGAATACTGGTAAAATCAAAAAAAAGGTGTTTTCACGCTATGACCATCCCGCCGGACTTGTTTTCTTTACACCATCAATCTTTCAGGTTATAAAAAGTAAGTCATAAAGCAAGAGGTAAACACAACTTATAAATTATGAGAAATCGCATAGCACTAATCAAGATATTATTTTTGTGTGTCTGTAACTTATTGCCGTTCTCATTTCTGTATGCTCAGGAGCAGCGGCAAGATTCCCTGGCAATTATCGACAAAGGAGAATTAAACCGGCTTTTTAATAATCTTTTTGGCAAAATAGTGACTTCCAATTCTAATACCGGTCTTGTCGGAAACTATGCTTCTCTGGACGTAGCTAACGCTAGCTTTGAGGCAAAAAGTACAATTCCTATATCAAAAAAGGGGAAAAAAGTCAAAGGGAGAACATTCGAGGAAGGATTAAACATTGACACATCAAGAATCTCATATCTAAGTATATTGGTCAAAGGAGGTCTTACAGACAAGAATTACGGAGCCGTATTTTCCAATTCATCATTAAATGCCGGATTTGAATTGGGAGCTCAATATAACTTTAAGCTTAAAAGGCCAAAAGTTCGGTTCTTTGCAGACGAGCTGCAGAACTTTTACTTTAGAAAAACAATGTTGCTACAGGCCTACAGTGCAAAAAAATTAAATGCACTGCAAAATCAAAGCAAAAGTTTTTTAACCAAATATCAGTATCTGCTACAGCTGAAAAAAGTTTCGAATGCAGATACTATTCGAAAAAAGCAGTATCAAATTGATCTTTTATCAAAGTCAGTTGATTCGCTGGGCGCTGGCATCCTCGATCGTGCAGGCATGGCAGACACGCTTCAAAACCTAATGAAAGAAAGTATTGCCCTCAGGGCAGAGGAGCAAATTATAATTGCTGCTATTGATTCCATTAAAAATCTTACAGCTATCGCAGGGTCCATAACTGTACTTGATTTGGCCAAATTGAGAGAAACGACAAAGTCTGATTATGATAAACTTTTTTCAGACATCAGTTTCGTCAAATTTTCATTACTATGGTTTACCGCTTCTGCAAACTATTCCAGGAAGGCGTTTAACACTTTTAATGTGAATGTACCTTTTGATGCTCAAGTTGGAAAAGACGAATTTAACGGCCATAGTTTTGGATTTGCAGTCAACTTGCTCAGGCAAGACAGCTTGAAACTAAGGACATGGTTTTTTAATGCAGGCATTTCTCTAAATAGAAAAAATAATTTGGCCTCACTGAGTACCACAACAATAAAACAAACAAAAACCGTAGTTAATGCGACTGGAGATTCAGTTCGTGAGATTTCAGATACGTATGAAGCCTATACAGCGGCAATTGAGAAGTACAACACATTTAATGTATCTGCCCATGCCTATTATATATTTGGAAAAACACCATCTGGTTTTCACCTTTTTCCTTCCATCGACTTCAGGGCTAATAGAAAGGCAATTTGCGACTTCACTTGCGGATATCTTGTTTCATTCCAAAATACAGTCAAGGATCAACCTCTTTTTAACACGGAGATATACCTTAGGCTTAATGACTTGTTCAACAGTAACAACACAGATGACAGATACTATAATCGAAACGAAATCGGCATTTCATTTACAATACCATTTAGATTCCTTTTTTAATTAAATTTTATGGCAAAAGTTACTAAAACAAACAGCAGCGAAGAGAAACTAATTAAGTCCCTGACTGCAGCAGCAAAATTGCTGAACAAACCGCTACATATACCCAAAGTAGTTCAAGGTAGTTCAAAGATCTCCGCGAAAACCAAAAACAATGTTCTAACACTTTTCCAGGTGTTTTGCCCCGACGATGACGAGGTTATTGGAAATCCTACTACAAGCCTGGCAGTTGCCGAGAATACCAGGGACGAGCACAATTTATTAAACGACCACTTAAGCAGAGTTGTTGTCAGTATTTAAGATAAAATAAAATATGAAAGCTCTATTGTTTACCTGCCTGCTGGTCCTTGTGTTTATTTTAGGTTCAAATGGTCAGCCAACGCAAAAAGCCAAATGCCCTGATGGCGTAGCCGTACCCATTCAGGATTTTAAGGCGGGAATGCGTTTTTATTTTCCTAAAAAAAAGTCTTTTTTTCCGATCAATGACTACCTACCAGGTTTTTTCCAAACAACACCGTGCGCCCCTGACACAATAATTTATAGACCCGTTAATTATAGCCATTTATCGGGAGTTACACTAGAAATTGACAGTACCAAAATAGATTCTGCGAGACAACATGGACCCAATTTTGCACAGATACTTATTTTTTTGAAAGATATAGTATGTAATGCCACATATAAATACAGTATCGTGGTCGAAAGGGATAAACTTGTAAACTCAAGCAGAAATGTATCAAATGAAATATATTCACTTGTTGGAGGTATTTTATTGAGTGAAGTAGAAAAAGCGAATGAAATGCTTGTCAAAAAAGACCTTTTCTATTATTTTCCAAAAGGTGCTAAAAAGCAGCGCAAGGTAAAAATATCAAAAGTTGAACCAGGCACCTGGGAAGCGCCATTACGCATTTATTTTGAAGCAGTGGATAACGATTCTAATAAAGAAAAAAAACTTGATTCAAGTATTGACGTAAATATTACAGGTACAAATGTTTTAAGCAGCTATAGAATAGCTTTCAATTTTAGTAACTTTTTTGATTGTGAAAAAGAGATAGTTGCTACAAAAAAGGAAAGTCCGGAACCAAAACAAAAAGAAAATACTACAGGTCTTCCTGGAACCATAAGACTGAATGATTCCTTATCCGGCGAAAAGACACCCCATGAATTTTCAAGCATGGCCATTCATCCTGATGGATCTGTCCTGTTGATTCCAACCTTAAAGAATCCTGCCAATGGATATAAGCCAAGTTTGGAAATATATGCCGTCTCCCCGACAGAGATTGATAAAGCTCTAGCCGATAGCAAGTACACAGTCATACATCGACCCATTTCTTTCGACACGAAGAGTTTTAAAAAATACATATCCAGCAAACGCTGTTACGATGGTATTGAGGCAACAGTAGTGGTCGGCAATGATATTTATTTCGCAATAGAAACTAATAACAAACAAGGATGTGGTAACTGTTTTTTAGCTAAGGGGCATTTTAATAACGAAGACGGCAAAATTTATATTGACAATTCTGTTGCAATCAAAAAACCAGGATACGATTTCAACGATGATGGCGGGTTTGAAAGCCTTACTTTTTTTAACAATGCACTTTTGATGACTTTTGAATATAAGAACACAGCGACTGGCGAATACCTGGCCCATCTAACAGATTTGGAGCTAAGAAAACTTACGCCGGAGACCGCCGGTGTCAAATCCCAAATCAAGAAAAGGCTTACTGAGACATATTATGACGATGCTACCAAAAATATCTACGGACTCCTTTCTCAGCCAAACAATTACGAAATCGTCACTGTTCCGGCATATACCATTAAGCCTCTACTGAACCATTTGAGCATTGCTAATTTAAACTGGGAAGGCTTGGTACGTTATAAGCAAGGTTTTTTACTAATTAATGACAATGACAACTCCGGTGGAAAGAATATCGAAAGAACTTCTCTCGTCTACATACCCGATCCACACCTTGTTAAATAGTGACTCGTCCCGGGAAAAAGTAGCCAGTTTTCTTCTGCCACTGCTGATGGATTAAAAACGAGAGGCTAACTGCCACTCCCCTAATAAAAAATACCGCCGCCATTTATTTTTTTTAGGTTAATTTTTTTGAGGACACATGGAACTACAACGTTAAGTTGAAATGCGGAGTGGGCACAGGCACCTCAGTTCACATTATCCCCTTGCTTCCAGGTGCAACCGCCGGGGGACGTACCTGTATGAACCGGGCCTCTCTGCAGATCGGGCAAGAAAAACGTGGTGGTTTCCCATCCGTTCACCCAGACCTGGCATGGCTAGTCAAAAACAGGAAAGTAAAAGCATTGGGCATCGATACCGCCAGCGTGGATTATGGACAGTCAAAAGATTTTAAAACCCACCAGCTATTGTATGCCGAAAATATTTTGGGATTTGAGAACGTCGCGGCCCTGGATCAGCTGCCGCTGAAAGGCGCTTATATTATTGCATTACCGATGAAAATAAAAGCCGGCACAGGCGGGCCTTTGAGAATTATTGCCTGGGTGCCCGGGAAGATAGAGCCATAATATAGAGGCAGCACAGAAGCAGTGGTGCCTTAATGAAGATTGAAGATTCCATTTTTGATAGCGTACATTACCAGGCCCACACGTGTTTTTACATTCAGCTTTTCAAAAAGGGTGTCCCGGTATCCATCTATGGTACGGGGGCTTACATACATTTTGCCGGCAATTTCCTTGTATGCCAGTTCGCTGCATGCATATTTTAAAAACTCAGTTTCTTTTCCGTTAAGCGGCACCAGGCTTTTCAGGCTGTCGCCATCATCTTCCAATTTATTAATAGCATGCATCAATTTGCCGCTAACCAGGTCGCTGTAATAAAACCCCTGGGCCATCACTGCATGGATCGCCGCCTTCAGTTCGGCCGGGTCGCTGTCTTTAAGTATATATCCTTTTGCGCCACACTTTAACATTCGTATGATGGACGTTTCATTGTCGTACATGCTCAAAGCCAGCACATGTACCTCGGGATGGTTTAGCTTAAGCCAGTATGTGGTTTGAAACCCATCCATTTCGGGCATATTGATGTCCATCAGAACAATATCGGGCAAATTATTTCTATCCAGTTTCTCCAGGAATTCCTTGCCATTACCGGCCTCAAATAAAACGGTATTATCAAGGCTTTCAACAAGAGTTGCAAGCCCCATACGCAGGAGGGAGTGGTCGTCAATTAAAACGATTGTGGGCATTGGGTAGGGTTTTTGAAAATACCGTATGAAAATAATGATTTTGAATAAAAAAGGGTGAAAACACGGTAGGATAGTTTATCAGGATATTTATTTTTGATTATTCCAGGAAACGTTTGGTTTTATGAGAGAGATGTTTTAAAATTACCCAACCAATTATTTCTAACCCCTTATCAAATTTTGTATTATGGCAGCATCAATTTCAGTTCAATCCGGCTATATATTAAAGGCAGAAGCTATAGCGGCCGGAACCCTACCCTTAAAATTCAGAATTAATCCGGCTACCAGGAAAATAGAAATGGAATGTAAGATTGTATTTCCCACAACTTTGGGTGGCGTTAAAGAAAACCCAACTGGCATGCCCGATGACCCGACACAATGGCAATACGGAGAAATTGAAGTGTTGTTAGATCAAAACTTAAACAGCAATGGAAGTCCGGTTGTTTTTTTTACCGGAATAGAAGGCGACCTAACGCTTAATGTACAGATTAAAATAAATGCGAAAAAAGTTTGGCAAATGGGCGCAGGGTCTAAAGTTTGGCAAATGGGGTAACGAACCTAGGTTATTTATTAGCTTTTTATAACGGTCAGATAGGCTTTAATAACATCCCTATACCAGTTCATTCCTTTTTCCAGATCGTTTTCATAACTTATAGAATTAAAGAACGGCTTGATATATTCATTCTCATCAATGTTTTTTGGAAAATAGATACAAATACCACTCACTGTTATATTTTTCTTTGATCGATAGTATTCTTTATAACCCGCATGATATGCTGTACTACCTGTAAACGTATGTATAAAGTCACTGCCGCTTGATATTATTTTCAGAAGACGTTGTCTAAAGTTTTGCAAAGTCACATATTCCTTTAAATAATCAGACTCGAGTATCTGGAGAAGATCAAACACAGTTTCTCCGGTAAACGTATTGTACTCCATAGGATATGTTTCCTCAAGACTATTGGCTATTGCACAGGCAAATGAATTTCTATCTGCACCCACCAATTCAGTTTCCAGGAATTCTTTTATTTCTTGTAATATATTAAAGATGTCTGTCAAGTTGTCTAATCGCATTGAAACAACAATAAATTCTTCGATGACAATACTATGCATCGGGTAGTCATTGTTACCTTCTCTAAAACTTTTCTCCGCAATAAATCGGGAAATTTCTGGGTTTTCTAATCTTGTTCCTGCTTTCAAAAAATCAATAATCCCCCTTAAGTTAAAGCATGGGTAGACTATCCCCGTAGTGGGTGCAATTAGATAATCTACGACTCCCCTAAAACTATGTTGAACATAAATATTCTGCATAACACAGTTGTTGAATATCAGGAAATCTATTTTGCCAAAAGATTTTTTAATGGCCCAGGCAAATTCTTCGTTTGAAAGAACTTTAAAGTTTTGCCCACCTCCATTGGTTCCTAAGACAATAATCTCCTGACACGGCGAATTCAAGGTTTTGTATAAATATTTATCATTACTAAATGGTCTGGCCGCAACCAAATATTCAATTCTCTCCTCGCCTATGTTCAGGCTCCCCCTTTTCATCAGATTTGGACTGACCACATTCCAATAATCTAAGTCTCTATTTTCAATTGCAGTGTAATTAGTGAGTTTTTTATCGTTTTTATAGTTCCGGCTTGTAAAAATGCCGAACATTGACCCATGACCATAAGTAGATATCATCACTCGGGTCGATCTAAAATTTTTACGTAGATGTAGCAGTAACATCAAGAGACTTTCTTTGTCCTGAAGTTGAAAAGCGTCAGGCAGCTTTATCCGAATTTTTTGCAGGCTTTCTCCTATTAATTCCAGGCACTCAGTGTCATATGTTATCTCTTTTGATATCAGTTTCACATTGTTTATAAGCACTACCTTGATGGTATCATCAACCACAACATCCTTTAATTTTTCAATTATTTCGGCATTAAATTTATCTTTCAATATTTCCTTTGCCACAATATTTATTTCATCATTATTGGTATCTTGTATGTCCACCGATACAAGGAAAATAATAAGCCACTCATGATTCATAGTAAATTTATTTTTCTCTTAGTAATATATTTAATTTCAAAGACTGCTGCTTCTCAATCCATTTCTTACGAAACAGTAATAGGTTTGAATAGTGAAAATAAGATCTATGAATCGAATATACGTAAAATTACTCAAGATAAATTTGGCTTTAAATGGGTTGTAACCCAAGAGAGTGCCGTTCGTTTTGATGGGCATAATATAACTAGGTATACTTCAACTGAAGTCAGACCTAAATACCGACTTTCTGGTGTTGATGTTTGGGATGCGGAAGAGGATACGGCAAATAACGAAATGTATGTTCTTTCTTCCTATGGTTCCATCGACATATTTAGTACAATCACCGGATCTATCGTACGAAGGATAGAAAAACCAGAAGGTCAGGAATCGAATTGGTTTATGGATATTATACTCACTCAAAACCATATCTGGCTAAACGGTTTTAAAGGAGTTTGGGTGTTCGACAGAAGACATAATAAATTTATTTTAACTATTGAAAAAAAGAACAGCACCAATGATCCGGTAATTACAAAGAAGATATTCAAAGACTATAATGGGAATGTCTGGACTTTTGACAGTGGTGGCAGTGCTATAATTTATAATGATGACCTGTCTATTCAAAACCCCGGCGGACAGCTTTTGGGAGATGAGTCATTCATCAATAATTTACAAATAAATGATGTTGCCTCAATAGGAAAAGATACCGTTTTTCTTGCAACGTCAAAAGGTATTCTGGCTTGTAGCCATAGCAATTATAGAAACATTGCAATCACCCATAACCCTATAAATTACAAACTATTTATAAATGCTCCCATCGAAGCCATGTGTAAGGCGGGCAACTTTTTATACATTGCAACTAATGCACTATACCAGATCTCTTTAAAAACCAACGAAATTCTGGAGTACAGAGACAGGTATGTTATATCACAATCAGATTGGTTTAGTTCCGCACAGACCTTGTATTCAGACCAGGCTGATCTACTGTGGCTCGGCGGCCGGAACGGTTTAAGCTATTTTAACATTGGTGACAAAGCCTTCACAAGTTATTACAGGGACAAAGAGGCAAATCTTGGTCTTGAGCATGTTTTTTTTGTCTCCTTCTATGATACCCACTCATATTATGCTTGCTGCCAGAATGGGCTTTATAAAATCAATGAGCGTTCTGAGATTCTGGAAATAGACAAAAACGTATGGTATAACTATTTGTTTAAAACCGGTACCGACACTTATATAGCAAGTGAACTAAAAGGGATAAAAATTCTAAAAAATGACATTCTATATGATATTGATAACATTTACACTGAACTTGGCCCCTATGGACGATGTTCGTTAAACAGCCATGTTTATCTTAATGACTCAATAATTGTATTGGGTACGGAAAGTTTTAATGGTGTACTAATTTGGAACAGAAAAAAAAAGACTGTAAAAAATATCACAAATACATCCTCTCTTGCTGGTTTATCTTCAAATGTAGTGAATACTGTAAGTAGGCATAATGACAGCTCTGTAATAGTTCTTTCAGACAAGTCGCTGGCAGTATTGAATGTATATACAAATAATATTCAAAACTATATTATAAAACAGGAAGGAAACAAGGAGGCAGTTGGAATTCTATTTGATATTTTAGTCAAAAGAAAATTTAATTTAATTGCGGCCTATGGAGTAGGTGTAATTAAAACCGATCAGAATTATAAAATCCTGGGAACTTACTCCACGCAAAATGGATTGTCGAATAACGGAGTTTATAAGTTATTTACTGTTTCCGATAGTATCATACTGGTTACTACTAATCATGGCATAAATCTTATTAACTTGAACACGGACAAGATCTCAAATTATACCAGTTATGATGGACTTCACTCGGACATTTTTGAAGAAGCATGCGGAGTCAATATGAATAATACAATCTTAGCAGGTGGGGTGAAAGGTTTTACAAAAATAATACCTGAAAAAATTAAGGTAAATAGAACTCCCCCCGTACTTTTTATTGCCAGAATATTATGTAAATATCCAGAAATGGAGCAGGACAGTATTAATGTGCTAAGTAAAAAATTCACTATCAACAACAATATCCTGCAAACCTCAATTTACTTTGCCGGAATAAACTGGCGTAATCCCGAACGAACGACATTTGCTTATAGGATTCTGGAACAAAGCGAGGCCTGGATAAACCTTAACACACAGAATTTTGTAACCCTTATCGGCCTCTCCCCCGGCACCTACCACCTGCAAGTGAAAGCCGCCAACGAGGATGGCGTTTGGAGTGAGCCTAAAGAACTTGTTTTAAAATTCCTTCCCAAATGGTACCAAACCTGGTGGTTTAAACTCCTGGTATTGTTAACAACAGCAGGAATAATTTATGCCTTTTACCGATACCGGATACGGCAGATAAAAAAACAACACGAGATCCGGAAAAATATTGCCACCGATTTGCATGATGACCTGGGCAGCACGCTTAACAGTGTAAAAGTTTTTACCAACCTTGCCATAAGTGGGGTAAAACAGCAAGAAAGTCTTCAACAGGTGAAATATAATTTAACCGAAGCTACCATGAGCCTGAGGGATATGATATGGGTACTGGACGACTCACTGGATACAGTAGATGAACTAATAAACAGGCTCAGGCAGTTTGCAATACCAGTGGCCATAGCAAGTAATATTGAAGCCATTATTGAGACTGACAAAGAAATAAATGCCCGGCAGCTAACCAAAGAAGAAAAACGTAACCTGTTTTTAATTTGCAAAGAGGCCATCAATAATAGTATTAAGTATTCAGGTGCCAGCCGCGTAGATATTACCATAACTGCCAGTGGGAAAAAGGTACGCATCGTTGTAACCGACAATGGCAAAGGCTTTAACGTAAACGAGGTAAAAAAAGGTTACGGGCTTAAAAACATGCAGTACCGGGCGGCACAGATAAAGTACCTGGTTTCTTTAAATTCTGAGTTAAATAAAGGCACAGAGATAATTATCCAGCCGGGGTAACATGGCCTTTGGTCTATAGGATACCCTCTTACCTGAGCAATCCTGTTAATTATCTGGCAGCCGGTGCGGCCCGTATTTGATCCAAGATGTTGTATGATTGGCATTGTCAGAGTTTCAGCAAAAGACAGGCACGTTTACTGGTAAAGTACTGTGCCGACTAGAACCACCTTAACTACCTTTTAATCTGTTGACTTTGAATGTTTCACAACTGGAGAAAAGAAAAGTTAGTAGAGCCTAACCGTTGCTTTATTGCCAACCATAAAAAGCTACCAGGCAAACAGCATTTCTCCATGATCGTTAAAAACAAGGAACTATGAGAAAAACGATTGCTTTTATAGTTAAAATGGGAATGAGCATAGCCGCCACCGCCCAAAGCAATGTGGGTATTGGTACCAACACACCAGGTTCCACGCTTACCGTAAACGGTTCTATGGCTGCCGGATACACGGCCATTATTGCCAATACCTACACCATCCTCGCTGATGATTACTATATCGTGTGGAATCAAAAAACGATTCCCGGTCCTGGAGTGGGCATTTTTACATTACCCGCGGCAGCTACATTGAATAAGGGCCGCGTTTACAAGATCAGGAACAACAGTAGCACCTACGCAATTACCCTCAACAGTAGTGGCAGTGTATTCATCGACAATGCATTGTCCGTAAATATTCCTCCAAACCATACACTTGAAATAATTGCCAACGGCAGCACCGCAGTAAACACTACTTGCTGGGAAGTGGTAGGTCTTACACCTGTACTTACTTTGGACGGCATTCGAAATGTATTCGCAGCCAGCGGCTGCGCCAGTTGCGGCGCCTATGATGCTGCTGGCCCCGACACCTGGGTGCAGATAACAAACACAGAATATAATGCACTGCTTACCATGCTAAATGGTGCAGGCACTTATTTTGCAAGTCCCACCCAAATGGGTACCAGCTCAAACAATACCTGGTCAGGTGGATTTACCATAACAGAAAACTTCTTCAATCAAACCGTGTTTCCAGCCGGCACTTATCCCATTGCCATGTCTATTAGAACAGGTGCATTAGCTGCCCCCACCTCCATGCAGGGTGTAAAATTAAAATTAAGTACAACATCGCAGACCAGTGGATATGCAGATATCCCTGCTTCCGGAGCCGGAACACCCAATATTTCAGGCCCTGCGGGAAATAATACGGTCTATTATTTTGCACTAAAGCGCCCAACGCAAAAATCGTCAGCGGGGGGTCCATCTAATATCGCAGTGTATACATCTGTATCTTCCCAATTGGGTGTCATTGCCGGATTGGGGGGCACTTGCTATTACGGCAGCGGGGATGTGCCCAATCCTTCAGCGGCTAATACCTCCACTACATGTGTGCAGGTGGTGGGTACCGCAACCAAACAGTGGTAAAGAAGAAGTGCTACCAATTGGCTGGAATCAAATAGCATCTTTTAGTAAGATCGTATCCCGTCGGGCCATGACGCCTGGTAAGCATTCCATACCGTAAAAGCCTTTGTGGCCCTTGTATAATTGAGGTCTCCGGCGAGTGTAAAATTGTCATGATTCTGTTTGAGTATCAGATCCTTCATACCCTGAATAGCAACGGACGAACCACTTTATTCAGAACTGCCTCGTCCGGCAATTTAAAACGAATTTCTGACGACTGCCGCCATGCCTGAATGCTGATAAAAGAGTGCTTCTCTGTGCAAACGGTTGTGCAAAATGGCACGCCTTTGGCCTATTTAAAAAAGGGACAAGCTACATTTACACGCTGATACTATTCAACATTCAGCGTCGATCATTGCTGCTAATCTACCTTTTGCAAACATCATTCAACATCTCTATGGTCGTTCATTCGCGTTTGTTTCCAACATACTTACTACCGGAGAAAAGATATTCCCTTATATATTTTTTACATATAATTATGCCAGCCCCACATGCGTAAAACACTATTCTTATTCCTGCCGCTTTGTTTCGGCTTATGTTATAGCCATGCACAAATCGGTCAACTTCATGCGGATAGTATCTATTCCCGGATGCAAAAAGTTGCCGACTGGCAGTGGAAGAAGCTGGAGACAGAGGGATGGAAGGATCCAAAAAAAGACTGGACAAGTGCGGTCATGTATACAGGCATGGTGGCCTTTAGCCGCCTTGCAGATACCAACCTGTACTATTCAAAGCTTCTGCGAACCGGAAAGGAAAATAACTGGGAAATAGGTAAGTACCGGTACTTTGCCGATGACTATTGTGTGGGCCAAACCTATGCCCAGCTGTATGAAATATATAAAGATCCGGCATTTATCCGCGACCTCAAAAGCATGGCAGACTCACTGGTTCAACTGCCGCATACCAGTTCACTGGAATGGAAAAACAGCATCTACCTACGCGAATGGGCCTGGTGCGATGCGCTTTTTATGGGTCCGCCCGCCCTTGGATATTTAAGTGCTGCCACTGGTAACACTGCATACAGGGATACGGCCATATCGCTATGGTGGAAAACGACCAGCTATCTTTTTGACACTGAGGAACACTTGTATTACCGCGACAGCCGGTATTTTTCCAAAAAAGAGAAAAATGGGGCTAAAGTTTTCTGGAGCCGGGGAAACGGCTGGGTTATAGCCGGTCTCACCAGGCTGCTGTCAACCACGCCAAAGGACCATACGGAGCGGAAAAAACTCGTTAAGTTGTTTGGAGAAATGGTATCGGCGCTGGCAAAACTTCAGCAACCGGACGGCACCTGGCATGCCAGCCTGCTGGACCCACAAAGTTATCCATCGAAAGAAACCAGCGGTACTGGCCTCATTTGCTACGCAATGGCATGGGGCGTCAATAATGGTCTTATCAAACTCAGCGACTACGAACCGGTAATTTCAAAAGCCTGGGAGGCGCTAACCAGTTCGGTACATACAAATGGTAAACTGGGTTTTGTACAGCCCCAGGGTGCAGCTCCGGATAAAGTAGGGTTCGACGATACAGATGTATTTGGTGTTGGTGCCTTCCTGTTGGCGGGGAGTGAAATTTTTAGGCTAAGTCTTCAAAACAGGAACCAGGCTTTCATAGCCGAAGCACAAAATAATACTCCGGCTACGAAAGAGGAAGTGATACATGTTCCCTGGAAGGTGATTGCAAAAAAGACCGGCAACAAACGCCTCAAAGACCTGGTGGTAAAGGATGCAGCCAGCGGAAAAATGATTCCCGTAAACGTTAGCTATTCAGGTAAAAAGCCAACCGAAATAAACTTCAAAGCAGCGCTTACGGAAGGCTGCAGCAGATTTTTTGAAATCACCAACAATTAAACAGGGCTTCACCCATGAAATTCCCAAAGTACATTTTACTGATATCCGCTATTGCTACCATATCGGTCGGCCCTGTCCATGCCCAAAAAAAGGGAAAACAGGAAACAGCAAAACCGGCACCACCAACAAATGGTTTAGCAGACCGCCAATACTGGGCTGAACTGTTATATAAAATAGCAGCCCCGGTGGTTTTGAATCTTTCTAAAAGTACACTTAGAAAAAACATGCCGGTGGAAGTGCCCCCCGGACTTAAACCAGATTTTTTTCTGAAAGTAACGCACCTCGAAGCGGTAGGCCGTACCATGGCGGGAATTGCTCCCTGGCTGGCGCTTCCTGATGATGACAGTAAAGAAGGCGCAGTGAGAAAGGAACTGCGTTTGGCCCTGCTGCAGGGAATTAAAAATGGTGTTGACCCCTCTAATCCTGACTATCTTAATTTCAGAACAGAGAGCCAGCCAATCGTGGATGCCGCCTATATGGCACAGGCATTTCTAAGAGCACCCAAAGCATTGTGGGACCCACTTGATTCCCTCACGAAGACGAGGGTGATCGAAGAATTTAAAACGTTACGAACAAGAACAGGCGCCTATAATAACTGGCTGATTTTCGCGGGGATAAACGAGGCATTCCTGCTGAGTGTTGGTGAAAAACCAGACCCGGCCAGGATTCAATTTGCCACAAACAAAATGAATGAGTGGTACAAGGGCGACGGTTGGTATAGTGACGGTCCCAGCTTCAGTATGGATTACTATAATTCATATGTAATTCACCCGATGCTGGTGGATTTTTTAAAAGTGCTTTCCGCGCAGAAAAGGGTTAAACCGGATCAGTATGACGCCGCGCTTAAAAGGATGGTGAGATATTCAGAATTTTCCGAACGTATCATTGGCCCGGATGGCAGCTATCCCCCGATGGGACGGTCTGTTACTTACAGAACAGCAGCATTCCAGGCCCTCGGAAATGTAGCCTTGCTTGAACAGCTGCCTGCAGGTGTATCCCCTGCCCAGGTTCGTTGTGCCGTTACAGCAGTGATGCAGAAAATGTTTGGCCAGTGCAATAATTTTGATAAAGACGGATGGCTGGTACTTGGGTTTTGTGGCTCTCAGCCAATGATCGCTGACGGCTATACTTCTACAGGTAGCCTGTACATGGCTACACTGGCATTTCTGCCGCTGGGCTTGCCGGCAGACAATGCATTCTGGGCAAACCCTCCGGCCGACTGGACAGCTAAAAAAGCCTGGAGTGCAGCACCATTTAAGAAAGATTATCATGTAGACTATTAATCCCGGTTCCAGGCCAGGGCTCTTTCCGGGCTTGAGTTTCATTCAGCTGGTGATGGTTTCAATTAATACTGCAAACATTTTCAAACAACAGGCATATTGGTTAACCGGAGCTGCCGGGAATTACAGGGCAAAACATAACAAAAAATGTAGTTTTAAAATAGGTTTTAGGGTAACGCGGGAGGTATTTCTATACTTCCCCATTTTTTTGATCTAACCCAGACAATTTCGCCGGATGTTGTAGGATCGAAACAGTTCACCATTGACGCGTAATATGATGATTTTATTCATTTAGTTTGGATAGCCGGATAATTGGAGTATTTTACCGTTACTGTCGCCAATGGCAGTAGGATTGCTGTCATTCGGTTTGTCAAGAGACCATTTGACGGTCGTCCGTTAACCATCTAAATCAATGAAAATTCTATGACAACCAATCAGAATGGCGTCGTCGTGCCCGGATGGGTAGGCGGATTCGCCGAATCAAACCCTGCCTTTGCGTATCCCAATCCAGACCTTTCGTCTTTGCCCATGCTGGACAACATGGCCAACATCGATTTACTCGAACGACAGCAGGGTGTAAAGTGGCCCGAGTTTAGCTGGAATAGCGAAAATGGAAATCCAGACCCAAAAAGATGTTTCCAGATGTTCGCCCCATACATCTCCAGGCTGGGCTACACCGACACCGGGCGGATATATTCCATTATTTGCCCCCAGCAGGGAATTTATGATGCAAGGTTTGGCTGCCTCAATGTAGAGGTTACCGTAACCGGTCAACGGGGCTGGGTAAACGAAACCGACCAGGAGGTCGCCGCCGACATGACTGTGGAAGGTAAGATCTGGTTTAGTGCCTCCGCAAAGCAAAACCCGATTGTCCAGATTTTATGGAACAGCTTTAAAAACAGCAGCCTGCCTTTTCCGCACGACAAGGAACATGCGATCATCGTCACCACTCATAAGTACCAGGATCCCAACGAACCTATTTTCCCGGTTCGCATCGGACAGACCGAACTATTTACCAGTCCTCCCTTTGCTATTCACAATGAAGCATGGGCTGTAGCAAATATTGAAGTAGAGATCGGTCCCATCAAAAAAACCGGGGATACGCTCGTCGACGACTTTAACCAGCTGATAATGGATATTTTCAACCTGGCTTCGGGCAACATGCTACAACCTGGTAACCTGCTATCCTGGAATGTGTGGTTTACAGAGCCGGCGCTTGTTGACCAGGAGGAATGGCGCACCCACGCAGAACGTTGGCGGAAGTCCATCGACGAGGACCACGGAAGCCCCGATGGGAACGGTAGCATTGCCAGGTATTTCGATGGCACGCCGTTTAGCCCCGTTGAACAGTTGCTGGAGGATAAGATCAAGGAAATTATGCACTGGCTGTGGGAGCACCTTTAACGTTCGCTGGTTAGTTTCAAATAACACACAAGATCAATAAGGGGTAATATTTCTACATCTTTCACTATCCATTCAGTTACTGCACAGCATGATAGCTGTAGATTCTGCGGCATGGTGTTTGCCCTTGTCTGGAAAAAAATCGGATTATGGAAAAAAGAGTGATTGGTATAATCCTAATTCTCCTTGGTGTTGTGGGACTTATCGTTGCCGGCTATCATTTTATGAAAACCGGTCAGGGTACGCGTAGTATCAAAACGATTATTATGTTTGGCCTGCTGGGTACGGTTTTCTTCGTATCGGGAATCGGCCTGATAAAAAACACGGCAGATAAGCCAACGTAAATAACTACAGGTGGCCATTTTATAATAGCAACCCGCCGGAAACCTTCGGCGGGTTTTTGTTGCCCATAGGAATTCAGCTTCAACCGGGTATCAGGGTATCATTCATTGCTTCACACAAAGAACATAATGACAAAGCTAAAAAAGGACGGTATTGCTTGTTGCAACGCCGTCCTTTGATGAATACTGCCTCATTAGTGCCTCCTATTGTTTTACCACTTTCATAGTCTCTGTGAAATGTTCCCCGGCAAATTGAATATATAACGGCCCGCTGGGTAATGCTGTGGAGACCGGCAGAGGGATTATATTGTTACCTGCATTGAGGTTGGTATTGGTTTGCGCCAATAATTTCCCCTGGCCGTCATACCATTGAACGAGTAGATGTTGCGAGCCACTGCTGAATACTTCGGCCTGTAATTTTTGCGTTTCCGAAATCAATGTGGGATATAGTTTTACAAACTTCAAATTGGCTGCACCGGATTTTACTGCTACCACTTTGGAATAGATTGCTGCTCCATCTTTATCCACCTGTTTTAAACGGTAATAGACTAAAGCTCCGCTCTGCAGGGCATTCACGTCCCTGAATTGATAACTGCGTTGCAAAATGCTGGTGCCAGCTGCATTGATCCTTCCAACCAAATAAAAGTTGCGTCCATCGCTGCTGCTTTCGATTTCAAAATGACTACTATTATTCTCGGTGGCGGTTTTCCATTCGAGCAACACATTGTTTTTTTCAGCAATAGCGTTAAATGACAATAGTGTAACTGGCAACGGGGTCAGCAATGGTGAATAAATAACGATACCCAACGCAGCATTGTCATTTTTGTGAAAGATGCGGGCCTCAGCGGTATCGGCATTATCCGATCCCCAGGAATTGTTTTGTGCATAGATACTATCCACGTTGTTATTGTATAAATCAATACGGGGTGTATTGGCATTGTTGTTTCCTACAAATTGGTTTTTGCCATCATCTGTGGTATCGGCATTTGTAATATTGCCCAGGTTGGGTTTGGCACCGCCCCCTGTGCTGGTTGGCCCAACCGTTACGCCCCACAAATTCCAGCGAAATAAATTACCCGTTACAATCACGTTTTGATGACTACTTGCCGTGCCGCCCGAAAAGGCGATGCCACTGCCTCCGGTAAGAGGATTTCCGTCCGTATTATTACTGTCTAACACGTTATAGCTTACCAGGGCATTAATATTTGCGCCGCCATTAAATGTTATCCCGTACCGGTTATTTATTACCAGGTTTCCAGTAATCACCACATTGGTAGTAGCAGAAGATAAAAAACCAATGCCTCCGCAATTCGTAGAAGCCCGCAGGAGTCGGTTATTAATGATCCGCATTGTATCGTTACCGGTGGCACTCATATTGATCTGCGGAGTGTTTATATTTTGCGTGTCGTTTCCCCTGAATAAATTATTAATAATTTTAGGTGCATTGGCGATATTAAATCCGCCTGCAATTGCGGCTCTTCCGTTATCCAAAAACTGGGAATTGCTGATTGTCGCATTGGAACGGGTTAGAAAAATGGCGCTGCTTCCAAATGATGTGGAAACACTATTATTATTGTAACGGAAGATGCAACTGTCGATCAGCGGGGAACAATCGGCAATACGCAGCGCCACCGCGTATTCAAAGGTTAATTTCTTCAGCAGGGAATTACTGGTAGAATCCAACCGCATACCCAGGTAACCGCTGACCGTATTGAGTGCCGTAAAAGTAACACCCGTAGGCGGGTTGACGATAATCACCCCGTTCACATCAAAATAAGTACTGGCGGCAAATTTTACGGTTGCATCATTGGTTACCGTCAGGGTGTCCAGCAGGTTGATGAAAATGGTGTCATTTGCCTGGTAAAAATCGCCATAGGTAAATTTTCCGGCGGAATTAGCGACCAGGTCGTCCAGCGTCCATTTTACGCCGGTGCCCGGGGTCGTGTAGCGGGCAAAACTGAGTACAGTGGTAACAACACATAAAATAGTGAGGTAAATTTTCTTCATGATCGGTTGATTAGCTTCATAATAGTAAGAACACAAAAGTAGCTGAATGTGGTCTTAATGATTCATGCAGACTGTTGTTGCGCAACCGTTTTCTTAAAAGCCTCGTTTCCTTGCGCTGGGGGTTGAACTGGCATCCAAACCATGGATTGATCATTTCACTTCTTTCCATTCCTTACCATCCCATTCCCAGGTATCATCGGCATCGTTGGGCCAGCCCAGGCGGCCGCCGAATAATACAATACGGTCACGGGCTTTGTCATAAGCCATATACCCCATGGCCCTTTTTGCCGGGCCAGTGTCTGCCAGCTTTTTCCAAGCTTTTCCGTCCCAGCTCCAGGTGTCGCCCAACATTCCCGTAGCACCCATACCGCCAAAAAGAATCGTTAGCCCCCTTTTACTGTCGTAAGCAAATCCGGCAGACATTCTTGGGCCGGGCCCGGACACTGACAGCTTTTTCCATTTGCTGCCATCGAATTCCCAGGTATCGGTAAATGTTTCCTGGGGGCTGGTTCCCATACCGCCATACACCACCGTTTTTCTACGTTTGGCGTCGTACACCATCATAAATGCCTGCCTTCCTTCCGGCCCTGTACCTGCTATTTTTTTCCATGATTTGCCGTTCCATTCCCACGTAATATTATTCACCAGGCCCCTTCCGGCGGAACCTCCAAAACTGAGCATCCTGTCACGGTGCTGATCATAAACAAATCCAGGTTCTGCCGCTTTCATTTCCGGAAAGTCGGAGAGCGTCTTCCATACGCCGTTTTCCAACACACGAAATTCCGCATGACTGCTATTGTCTTCAGTAAAACCACCGAATGAAAATATCTTTCTCCGTTTAGTATCGTAGGCAAGCATCACACCACTTCGCTCGTCGCCCGCCGTGCCGGCCAGTGTCCATTTGCTTCCATTAAAATTCCAGAGATCATTGAACAGTTTAAAGGACTTGCCTCCATCCAAAGGCGTACTGCCCGTGGTCATTACAATTGCTTTCGCAGCCTCGTTGTAGACCAACTGGTGGTGTGCCCGTTTGTGAGGGGTCATTGGCTGTGCATTCAACGAAGTATAACTATTGGATAAGAAAACGCAGTAAATAATGTGCTTTATCATTATTGGGTGTTTCATCCCAAATTAGATAATAACCGGATTTTAAAAGTACCACTCATACCAATTTGCCGAACCATATCTTTTTCTTTGGTTTCCAGGCCATAGACGAGGCTGGCGGTAGCTTTTCGCAGTTTAGGGGCACGGCAAATTCTTACAATTATTACAGCAGTAAGTTGACCGGCATTTTCTGATGCTCAGCTTCACGGGATTGTATTGTCAACCAGCTTTTGTCTACTTTAGTCTTATGGATTCCAGTAGTTTACAACAGTTTGTCCAGCAAATTAATCCCCTGCCTGTAAAGGAAATGGATGCGCTACTTAGTAAATGGCAGCCATACACGGCAAAGCGAAAAACCATACTCACAGCCGCAGGCGAAACAGAACATTATCTCTACTTCGTACTCGAAGGTGTGCAGCGGGCTTTTTATCTTGGGGAAGGCAACAAGGAAGCGACGATCGTATTTACGTATCCGCCATCGTTTAGTGGTATAGCCGATAGTTTTCTTACCCAAACCCCTTCCTTGTATTTTTTAGAAACCATCACCGCCAGCCGCCTGTTACGAATTTCTTACGGGGAAATCCAACAACTCATGCTATCCTACCCTGCTATTCTGCAGTTATTTTTAAAAGCCACATCCTTTGCATTAAAAGGGGCTTTGGAAAGGCATATTGAATTGCAGTGTTTTACTAATGAAGAAAAATTCAGAACGCTACTGAAACGCAGCCCGCATATCTTAAACCTGGTACCACATAAATACCTGGCATCGTACCTCGGGATGGATGCGACCAATTTCAGTAAACTATTAGGCAGTATCAGGATATAAAATCTTGGTATTTACCAAGACACAGTTTAACGGCTTGCTTCATTTTTGTATCCTAAAAATTACAAAATATGAGATCTATCAAAAGCATTACCCTGCTGAACAATTTACAATCAGACCTGCGGCAAATTATCCTCCAGGCCAAGCGGTTAGAACAACTGCCTGTAACAACAATGACAAGAAACCCTTCGCCGGAGAAATGGAATATTGCGCAGGTACTAGAGCATCTTAATTTTTACAGCCGCCACTATATCCACGCCGTTGAACAGCAGTTTCATGGCAACGAATATGAAGCTACTGAATATTTTAAGCCGGGTTGGTTGGGCAATTATTTCACTGCACTAATGAAACCAAGGCCAGACAACAGTATAGGAAAGAAGATGAAAGCACCCAAAAATGCCCTGCCATCTACCCAGCCCAACGCCGCTGAAATGCTGCAGGAATTTATGGAACATCAGCATCATTTGCTCAACCTGTTGCAAATAGCCAAATCTAAAAATCTGGGCACTATCCGCATACCTACATCCATTAGCAAATTGATATCACTAAAGCTGGGTGACACGTTCCGTTTTTTTATGGCACATGAGCAAAGGCATTTTATTCAAATTGAGCATATCCGTCAGTCAGACACTCAGCCGGTTACCAGCATGGCATAGGCAGTTAAGTAAGCCCTTGCATTTGCAATAGAAAAAAAATATAGTGGCTATAAAGCTGATGTCAGCATCCGCTTCACTACAGGCGCTACCAGTTTCTTTGAAGCAGTTCCATCCAGGTGTAAGCCGTCCGTAGTCATCGCATCAATATCCAGTCCGGGTGTTTTGTAGCCATTTACAAAAAGACAGTCATTGCGTTTGGCCACTTTTTTAAAGGCTTTGCCCATCTTTTTTACCCGCTTGTTGCCACCGGCATATTTTGCCACCGTGTCGGCCCTGATGCCATAAGGTGGCGGGGAAATGATAATGATTTTAGCCTGGTTGATTGAAGGATAGCTGCAACCTTTGATCTTTTTAATGAGCAGATCGAGATTGTTGGCAACCTCCTCCTGCCGGTTGGTAAAAACGGCTTTAGCATCGTTGGTCCCGAGTTCCATTACAATAAAATCATAGGAGTGATCCTTCGCTGCAGCATCAGCCTTCTTAAGATTCTCGTCAATTACCAGCAGTGAGTTTAGGGAACTGTCACCATTATTTACAAAACCGATGGTCCTCCCCGACTTACTGATATTGAATACGGTGGCAGTTGGTAGGGCCAACTGTATTTGCTTTGGCCAACTTTCGGGAAATGTGCCATTGCTATCGCCAAGGGTGAATATATTCAGCGCTTTACCAGGTATTGCAGCGCTTTGCGCCACGACGCAAACCGGCAGCATCGACATGCATATCAAACACCAATTCAATATATATTTTATCATCGCTTCATTATTGGGGGTTGTTTTTCTTAACTCAAAATCATGCGTCAAATTCGATTGCCGGCATTTAAGAAACATAGCTGCCATCACCCAATCAACATCATGCTATCCATGGAAGCCATAAAGGTGAAACCCGCACTTACGTTTCACCAGGCACAACTCACTCTTTAATTTACTACTTACCTGCCGTTACAATAAAGGCATTTCATCTCAACATTAAAAACTTCGAACTGCCCGAACCGTCATTGGAAAATCCTTAGAACGATCCCCGCTAAACAAAATACAAGGTGCGGAGGAAAAATAATAGGCATTTGTAGCATTAAACTGGGAAGAGGTATAATAAATACTATTTGAAAGTGGCAAACCGCTACTACATAAGTTGGCAAACTCATCCCGCGATGGGAGGTACCAATCGCTTTGACCGTTCAACACCAGGTCTGCGCAAAGTCTTGCTGCAATGCCATTAGTGGCACAAGCAGTTACAATAGCAGCTGTGTTTGCTTCGCCTGTACCGATTGCAGTACCGGTAGCCCCGGAGATAAACACACCGTTACAGCCCCAGGCAGTGTTATTGACGCCTCCCTGATCGGTTTCCGCCGCAATCAATCCATGCAGGGAAGTGTTATCGATATAATAGATGATACCCCCGTTATAATTTCTCCCTACAAATAAGGTAGATGGTGTGGTATATGCAACCTGGTTACCATAGGCTGTGCCATTGGCGTTGATGGCGTAAGCCCTGATATAATAAGTTGTGCCCGGCAACAGTTTATAAAATGGCCTGGCGAGACTGTATGGAAACGACTGGCTAAAAGCAACATTGACAGATTTCGCATCCGAAGTTGTTGGAAGCGGATTGACGCTCCAGCAGATACCATAAGTAGTTACTGAAGAACCGCCATTTCCATTAATGGTAATACCCGATACTGGAAAACCGTTTGGTGGCACAGTTACCGCAGATGTACTAATAACCGGGAGGTTACATGGCCCCCAGGTGGGCTTACCGTCACAATAGTTGAGTGCTTGTCCATGGGTGCCGCCTGCAATCGTTATCCATCGGGTACCATTCCAATATAACATATCACCAGTTGTAGAACCTGCCGGAATAGGCGACAGGAGCAGCCACGCCGTGCCATTGTAGTAGTAGAACCCCGCCTCTCCATCGGTTTGATACACTTGCAGGCCTGTAGCGGGGCTGCCAATAGCTGCCCTTTTTTCCGCAGTCATCCGGGGAATGAGGATGCCTTTGGTGGTGTCGGCAATTTCCAGCCGGGCCGAAGCATGGGGCGTGGTAGTGCCGATACCTACACTGTTTTGGGCCAAACAAAGAGAACAGGCAATAATACATAAGAATAGTAAAAATGTTTTCATGTTGTGTTGAATAGAGTTGAGGGATGAGTACTAGTCAAGTAGATTCAAATATACATCCCCACCTCATAGTTATGAAATTTAGCGAGAGCCAGGTTATCATTGATGATCTATGCAGGTTCCGTCGGGAGAAACGATGTTTAATGCCGCATTATCACACGGAATATCCTTTCAAAATTCCGCCAACCGTCCCGGAACACCCGAACACAGCATCCAAACGGTACAAATTTTAAAAACGCTTTGAATCATCAAATTAGAAAATTATATTTGAGAGCCTGACCAAAATTCTACGAAAACCACTTTGCACTTCAAGGGATCCAATAAACTAAATGACCATATCGGTCATTTTAAGCTGCCATTGCGCGGACTGCTACGCCATTTTTATGACCTGGCCGCAAAGGACTACCATAGTATGCTGGAAGTTTCGGTTAAGGTGCAGGATGGGCAGGTGTTTCCGGGCCGGGTAGCCCTTTTTTATTACCTGGAAGAGAAAGATATTTTTATTGCCTGGAAACATTTCAGGGCATTTGTGGATAGGATACGACAGGAAGAGGGCATCGTCTTACATGAAGCCATCATCCAAAAGGTGGAAGCCACTTTATCGCAGCTGGAGGGGTCCCTGCAATTCGCCGTGGGTATTGATCTTCGGGAGCACCTGCCCGACTCCCGCATAAAATTTGGATTGGTAGGCGAAGCCATGGGTCCCGCCATGCAGCTGTTACTTACGGAAATGGAGCCTGGCCGTTTCCCGCCATCGTTGCTCCGGCGTATCCGCACAGGCGGGTTCGATCTCCATATGGACGGCCGGTACAGCCTGAAATTATACCCCGTTTTTGCACAGCATCAATGGCGCGATGCCCTGGAGTATTTCAATTTTTCCGAATCCGTTTCCGGTCTGTTGAGCCAAAGTGAATATTTCTATATCGCTACGCATCACCGGAATTTCCCCGTGCAGTTGCAGCTCACCCGCGAACAGCTGTTCGGGATTATACCAATGGCAGGTTATCCCCTCTGCAACGAACACAACAGTTATGTTCTGGGCCTCGAACGTGACACCGGTGACCTGCAAACCCTCGTTAATTACAACCTGTACTATTAAATAAGCCTGTCTTTTAACCCTCCTTAAAAATTCACTATGGAAAACAAATCCTTTGCCATTTCATCGCATGTAAGCGATCTGCCTGCTTTGGCAGCCGGACATTTTCAATGCAGTATTCCCGCCCAGCCAGTGGGCGGCTATTCATTAGTATTGAAAAACGCTTCCACCAATAGCCAGTCAGAACTTAAAACGGTCACCGACAAAGTAGTCCATTCCGCACCGCTGGATATTAGTAAATACCCTGGCATATCCCAACTGGTGCTTACCGTAGCCGGCGATAGCCAGCCATCGGTAACCATTCCGCTGGTGCTGGATGTATCTAAAACATTAAATAAAAAAGACATCCTGTTTACCATAACACAAGTGCCGGGATTGTTACCTGCAGATCTGCCTGCTTCAATAGCCTTAAGCCGAAACGACAAAGACCCCGCCCATTCCGTAGTTAGCGGCATCAACTACGAGATCACACAGGATATGGTAGGTGAAGGGAAAGATATGGTGTTTTATGGCGATACAATTACTGTAAAGGCGCCGTTACATCTGCAGGGCAAAAACATAACCATCCATGCACGGAACATCATTTCACTTGGCGGCAGTATTGATCTGTCGGGTGGTGGTCCGAAAGATAATTTTATCGCCGGATCGAGGGCCACAGACGGTTTGGCCGTTGCCGGAATGGGAGATAATGGCAATGCGGGAAGTCCCAACCCGGGTGTAGGCTCAACTGGTCAGAATGGTGGCAATCTCCTGATCGTGGCTGAAAGTATTTTCGGCGATTTCATGTTAACCTCCAACGGCGGCAACGGCGGGCGGGGGCAGGATGGGGGCAATGGCAGCGATGGGATGCCGGGAGGCAATGGCGAAAAAGACCAGTTCTCTCAAAACTGGGCGGGCTATAATGCGCCCAGCAAGGACGGCACAAGGGGGCAGGATGGCGGCAGGGGCGGTGATGGCGGGCCGGCAGGAGCTTCCGGTTCAGGTGGCAACGGCGGCTCAGCTACCGGTGCTTTCATTAACATGACGGGTAATATATATGTAAATGCAACCGCCGGCAAAGCTGGCGAAAAAGCTATCCCCGGCGTACCAGGCAAGGGTAAAGATGGCGGCCGGGGCGGGCTGCGTGGCTGGGTAGCCGGTGGAAAAATAATCTGGAGTTTTCCCACAGATAATGGTCGGGAAGTGCGATATCATGAACACGGCAGGCACGGAGACGACGGTAACAAAATTGAAAATACAGGTGTATACAAAGATGGTACCGCCGGGACCTATGTACCGAAAGCAAATATTCCCTATACGGCCTTTATTAACACCTACCCTTCTAACCTTTCCCAACGAAGCCTTAGCCTTCGCGTGGCAGAATTGCTGTATATGAATGAAGCCTACGACAATACCGTGACCATGTTGAAATGGCTGATGCAGGTGACACCAAAAGCAGGTGATCCCATCCAGCCACCAGGCCAGTCGGTGGAATGGGTGCAGATCAACCGTCGTGCAACAGCCTTGATGGACCAGCTAAAGCAAGGCCTCAGTTTTTATGGCCAACCCCGCAGCCATGTACCGGTTCTGGAACTAAGCGCCTACCAGCAGGAACTGGACAGCCTGATTGTTTTGGGTGGTATCATTGAAGCGAGGTATGAAACCTATACAAATACACAAAAAAGCAAAGATGAAAAGATCACGGCATTAAAGGAGACCGCTGCGCAACAGGATAAATTAATAGCGCAGATCGTTACCATCCGCGGCCAGCTGATGAATGTGGAAATGCCGGAAATACAAAATGAAATAGCACAGCTTACGATTACCGTTTCAGATAAACTGGACCAGATAAACAAAACCTCGGCAGCCTTTAAACAGGCCGTGGAAGATAAAGCCAAATGCACCTTCGACCAGATATTTGGCTTTATTGCTGCTGTAATCACTATGGGTGTGGATGTATACGATGCCATTTCCGGGATTGTAAAAGCCATACAGATGGTCGACAATATCGCGAAATCAATGGAGGATGTAATTAAGGAAGTAAGAATAGCCGGCAAAGGCATTGCTGACTTTAAAAAAATGTGGGATGATGCGAAAAAAACGATTCCAAAATCAGCACCCGATACAACAAAGATTGCCGTGCAGAAAGAGGATTTTGACAATGCCATTGCCCCCTACCTCGACATGAAGGAAGCCGGTGCTTATAAACAAATGGTACACGACTATCTCAACACCGTGCAAACCCGCAATGAAAAGGTGATGAAATATAGCAGCATGGTGACAGACACAGAAAGGCTGGGTGCCGAAGTGGATCAAAAAACAGCAGAAATAACACGTATCAGGTCGATAATCGCCGGTGCCTTCGATCCATCGCTGACAGAATTGGCCAGCTTTATGGAAACCGCCTACGCTGGTGTTAAAAATATGATATTACGCTACCTGTTTGAAGAAAACGAAGCCTATATTTTCTGGGCGCTCCAAACCCGGCCTTTCAAATCGGGTACCTTAACCATTGCCCAGATGGCTACGGCGCATGCAAGCCTCAAAGGAGAAATCATCGATAAGAAAAACACGATACTTGGTTTAAAAGAGAAATTTTCGGGCTCGGTCATTACCATCACTGCAAAAGACTATCCAGCCGAATTTGAAAAATTCAGGTCCATACGACTTACACCCAAAGGCAATAAAGTACATGATCTTACTTTCTCGCTGTTGCCGGACAACACGGCATTTGGCAGCCACCGCTGGCAGGTGTTGGCAAATACCTATTCCATTTCTATACCCGGAGCTGTTACCACCAACAAAAAACTGGATACCCGCCTGGTTCATAACGGCCAGGTACAGGTCCTCAACATGAGTGGTAAAGCGATGCCGTTTTCGCATAGCTCGGTATTGTCTAACTATGAATATGACTTTAGCAATGGTTCCGATGTATACAAAAGTGGTGGTAGTTTAGGTGGCGATGAATTGAATAAGGATATCATTGGCCTCAGCCCGTTCGCCGCCTGGACTGTCCGTATCGTGGCAGATGATAACCCCGGGCTTAACCTTGACAAAGTAGACCAGGTGGTGCTTAGCTTTTCGGGCGTGTACCGGTTATTGCCTACCATGCTGGCCTAGAGTTAATGGGGTCCGGTGCTCAGACCTTTTCAATGTATGAACCCAACGTTTTTCAATGGCACCGGACACCCAATTGATCCACCTACTGCTATCACACTTAGTTATTACTATGCCGTAGCGGCTGCTGCTATACCCGAAAATGGCCGGCCAGTAATCGCATCAAATCATTCATCAAAATGAACGCACCGTCTGAAACAGCCGGCATCCCGTTTATCCGGCGTTTGCTTACACATATACATGGTTGCTACATGATGTTGTTGTATCGGATATCGCCCCTACCCTATTTAATTACCTGATGGTGATGTTGGTTTGGTAAGGAGGTCATCATTCGTCACTCCTTTCTTTTTTGAAACACTTTCAGTTAGTTTTCCAAAATTCCAGGTGAGGGATAGCACGGCTCCGCGCCTGACTGGTGTATTAATATTGACGCTGTAAAAATTCGGGTCACTAACAACAGTCCTGAAACTGCGGTTTTTCTCGAAGAAATTTACGCCCCGTACAGAAATGTTCAGTTGCTCCTTAAATATCCTGTAATTCAATGCCAGATTGTACCAGGTGCCAAATGGATAGGTGGTTTGAATCGTGACTGGCTCCTGCCATAAACCGATATAGGTGCTGATCCCTAATTTGGGGTTGAATTTATAGCTGGTATTAAAGTTGAAATTACCCCCGAAGCCGCTGTTGGATTGCGCCTTGTTGGCATTATTGGTCACTGTACTGTATCGCAACGAGCTGTTGACAAAAATGCTCCATTTTTTTGTCAGTTTCATATTCAGGTCCAGGTTCAGGCTGCCCTGGAATTCCTTACCGATATTAAGGCTGGTGGTTTTGGTAATCCCGGTTTGCGGATCAAATGAAGCGTATTGCAGTATTTTATTATCGCTATAGCTGCCTTCGACATAAACAGCACCAAATGTGGAGCCTTTGCCAAAACGAACCTGTGTAGAAAGACTATGAATGGTTTGCGGACCGAGGTTGGGATTACCAAAAGAAATATTTAGCGAATCGTTGTTAAATACAAAAGGATTCAGGTCCCAGATGTACGGCCTTGACAACCGCTTGTTATACCCGATCACCAGGGTGGTCACATCGCTCAACTTGCTGGTGTATTGAATGTTTGGTAAGACTGTGGTATAACTATTTTTTACCAGCGTGTTGGACGTTATAAAATTACCATCTACACTGGTATGCTCTACCCGTGCACCCAAGCGGAAATTGGATTTTTTCACTTTAAAAGAATACATACCATAGACACTGATCACATCCTGGGCATACTTAAAACGGTCGGTATTGGCAGGCGATAATTTGTAGGAAGCCCGGGGATCGTATTTTACCAGGCTTTCAAAATCGGAGCTGGCCCGGCGCAGGATGGCTTTTACGCCTGTTTCAAGCTTGCCGGCTTTTTTAAGTGGGATACTATGATCGGCCTGGATGGTATACTGGTTATTGATCGCATAACTATTATTCATTAAAAACCGGTCAATACCGGGGTTATCCTGGCTGCTGTTGACATTGGATTCGCTTTTACCAAACTCTCCATATAGTTTCAGGCTAAATTCCCGCTCCTTGTTGTTCCTGAACTTTCGAATATAGTCGGTACCCACGCTGTTACCCGGGGCATTTGTTTTATTATTAAGGTAGTAGTAGCTCACCATAGTGGGGCTGCCGGAAAACTCCGTTGTAATGGTTTGGTCGGATACAGTCTTATCGCTCCAGCTATCGCTATTTGTGTACACACTCAGCGTATTGAGGGAATCTAATTCCCAACTTAGTTCTGCATTGCCAAAATTCCATCCACCGCTATTGCGCCTGTCACCAGCCAGCGTTCGTTTACTATAGGCATCGGGTGTAGTAGGAATAGTGGTGTTGACATTTTGTTGCGGCACCGGGCTGGAGCCGCCGAGATGATAAAAAACACTCAATCCCAGCGAACCTAGTTTTGCATTGGCATTTACCGAAATACTATTGATCTTGTCGCTGCTTCGTGAGAAGCTGGAAATGGTGCCATTGTACCCCACTATCTTTTTCTTTGTAATGATATTGATGAGGCCACCAATGCCTTCACCATCATATTTGGCCGAAGGGCTGGTGATCACTTCTATTTTTGAAATGAGCGCACCGGGAAAGCCCCGCAATGCCTCCTTAATATTCCGGGCAAACATGGTTGTTTCCCGGTTATTGAGCAACACCCTGAAATTGGCTTTACCATTTACTTTTATATTGTCTTCGCCATCAACCGTAACAAAGGGCGCCTTGCGCAACAGGTCAATTGCTGTTTCGGTTTTACTGGTTGGATCATCTTCCACATTGAATACGATCCTATCATCGGCCTGTTCTACCAATGGCCGTGTAGCTTTTACCACCACGTCTTTCAGTGTACCTATTGCAGCGCCTAGTACCACCGGTTCCAATTGCAGAACGGCTCCCGGCTCTACTTTAATGTTTTGTTGTTGCTGGGCAAAACCCGTATGAGTAAAACTGACAATATAATTTCCGGAGTCTATTTTATTGAACTCGTAAGTGCCACCAACCGCAGACAATACAGTTTTTAAAGGCGTTTGCAAGCTATTTGCTTTAAAAAAGCGGACAGTTACAAAAGGCAGGGGCTTGCGACTACTATCTGTTACAGTACCAGACAGTTTTGCTGTGCCTTGCGAATAGGCTGCAAGACTTATAAATATGGATGCCAGCACCAGGGAATACAATAAAAACCTTCTCATAGTATGTTTTGTAAGCAATTTGAAGGATGGTGTATGAGATTACGAAACAATTCGTTGATGAGTGTTCTTTATTTGATGAAAGGCGTTGGTGAAGGATGTGTTGCCCGGTATTTATTGTTTGTAGGCTATTTCGAAACACAATTCGGAGGATGTCATCAAAACCCCAAGGCTCTTAATCAATAATAAAATGCAACTGTGAAATCCAGCCGGGTGAAGCGCTTTTGAATATAACCCAATCAGAGATGCATACCGCCGGTCGAACCTGGTATCCCGGGCCGGGGTACAAAACATTAAGCCTGTTTACAACTCAGTCTTCCTGTAAGGTTACCGGGGAAGTTTCTAATCGTAACTGTTACAATCCGTTGCACTAAAAAACAGAAAATAAGGCGATTCCCTTTTAGACCCTACTTTTACCGGATTCCCTGTTTTTTCTAATCGAAACCGAAACAAATTCTCCCCTAACCTTATTATGAGACACACCCCTGGTTTTTTGTTGGTATTTTTTGTTTTGCTATGGACACCATTGGCAATTTGTGCACAACCTATCCCGGCATCTGGATTAAAAAACCTGGCAATCAATAACCACCTTAGCAATCTTCCGAACAGTGTCACTACAGGCTCTGCTTGTAATACCTGGGTGTTTCAGTCAACATTGGGAACAACCGCATTTAATGAAACCATCAGTTCGGCCCTGTCATTACCCGATGGTTCCTATGTATTAGCAGGGAGTATTAGCAGTGGGACTAACGGAGGGAACAATGGTCTCATAGTAAGACTGGATGGCCAGGGCAATATCATATGGAGCAAAGTTTTACCCTATAGCAGCAGCAGTACAGAAGTAAAAGACATCCGGCAGTTTAGAAATGGCAGTTTGTATCTACTTGGTAACATCACCGATCTACAAGGAATTTCAAAACCATTTATTGCAGAGATGGATACCAATGGGAACATGATATGGACAAAAATTTTTGATCCAATGAGCAATACTTCATGGGAAGGCATTGCTTTGGCGGAGACAAGAGAGGACTATTTTACCACCGTAATGCAAACCGATTCGGCTATCATGGTATGCAAAATAGATTTATCCGGCACTATTATTTGGTCAAAAGGTTACCGGGCAAATGGACTCACTAAAGTTATCGGTATTATAAACGAATATGCTGATGTAGACATAGCATACAACGAAGTTTACGGCGGTATTAAAAGAGGAGTTGTTTTTAGTTTGGATTATACAACAGGCAGTTACAAAGTGGGATGCACAATTGGTACCCCAGGCACAGAATATGTTTTACAAAACCTGGGATACCTGGCTCAAAGACCCCGTATCACTGGTTTAATCTATAAAAGCGGGATTCCAGGGTTAATGAGAATTAATTATGCACCGGGCGCCGGGTATACTACATGGATTGAGGAATTTAATGTGAATGGAGTTACGGCAAACGCATCACTTCTATCTGTCCAGGATGACACGGGAGAAAATATATCGTTTACAAATAACACCATGCCCGGAACACTTTACCAGGTAAACACTTTTTTAGATAATTATATCAAGCCGGTTACCGCTGTGCAGTTATCATTAAATACTGCCTCCGTGTTAAAATGTAATATAAAGTGTAATGATGGTGGGTTTTTAAGAATATTGAACTCAAGCAGCCCCACCGATGATCTTACGATCATAAAAACGGATACTATCGGAAGTATCCCGAATTGTGGAAGCAATACTGTCAATGCCACAGTCACTGCAACAACGATTTCAAGTGCACCAGCCACCCTTTCCTCTATTCCGGGTAGTTTTTCATTTTTTCCTTTAGCCATACTCACTCAAGCCCAAACACTCAATAATCAAATAATTTGCAAATCTCTTCATTGTCCCATAGTACCAGAGCCTGAATCCTGTGCGAGGACTTTTGTAAAAGGTTTTCGATCTGATCTAAACAGGTTGTATTTCAGTTCTGTGGATAAAATTTCTGAAAATCGATTGATGGTGATTGGTTTTTATAAAAAGAGAGTGTATGATCAAAATGAAACGAATTTACTCGCATTGTTCGATACCTTGGGAAACCTTGTTGACGCCAAAGATATTGAGTGGAAGGAAGGCTTTTTAAACTCAAGATTATTAAAACTTCAAAATGGAAATTTTTTAATTTCCGGGTTAAAACGCAACGACAACGGATATGATGACTTGTGGGTTGTTACGATAGATGACCAACTCAATACTATCTCCAGCAAAAAGATACAATCCAGTATAATTCAGTTTGGCTTAATTGCAGATATTATTGAATCAGGTAATGGAGACCTTTTTTTCTATATTAATGAGCCGGAGAAAACAGGATATGGAAAATATCGTTACCTGATGAAAACGGATATGAACATGAATGTACAGTGGATGAAGCGGGTTGATATTGGTACACTAACTTTCGGGGGACTAATAGAACGGTATGGTGCGTTAACAGAAATGGGGGGCTATATTTATCTTAAGTTCAACGAACAGTTCTCTGAAGGTCCGCTACTGATGAAAATAGACAAAGCAAACGGCACCCAGGTTTGGACAAAAAAATATATGATTCCTAATTCGGGGGTAAACGGGTATAATTCTCATAACATGTATGCCGTGGGAAATTATGTTTATTTATTTGGTACTCACGAGGATAGGCGTCCTGCATTCATGAAAATTTCATCAGATGGCGACCTTATATATTCTAAAAAAATCGCTATGCCAGGAACTGACCGGACGATTATATCAGTGAAACGTAATGGTAGCGACCGGTTTATTTTCACATCAACAGGGTATTTCTCACCAAATTACATAAACGGCATTTATGAAATAGATACCAGCTTTACAGTAGTAAACAAGCAATTTTTCCAAACATATCAGCCCAGTACTATGAGAGACATCACTCCCTACAATGACTCGGTATCTTTCGGAGTAAGTTCAATATATGCTACATATTATGGAACCTGGGTCGGCAGTACCTTGCAAAAATATAATTTTAATAGCTTTTTCGGGTCCTGTGGCAGTGATTTGTCGTCTGCAATTGTAGATGCACCCATGCAGGTAACCAGCAAAACCGTGCCCTTCATAAATGTTACGCCTCCGGTTATCAGCAATTATTCGATCTTAACCCGAAGTACCTCATTTGGGTATAGCCAACTGTATTGCGCCAGTACCAATACCTGCACCAGCATTAATGTTTCGGGAAATAATACCATCTGTGACACGGCAGCTGTGTATACTTACCTGGCAAATAAAAACCTGGGTTGCGATGCAACAGTTTTTTGGGATATAGATTCATTAGCTAACCAGGTACAAGTAATCAGCAAAAACGACTCCTTTATCAGGATAAAAGCTAACAAGGGCGGAGTATTTAAGATTAAACCAAAAATTCATTTAACCTGCTCCATTATAACTGATTCAATAACAGTGAATGTAATTCCCAATGCCAGTACTTTTTCGTTGGGAAAAGATACCATCCTGTGTCCCGGCCAGTCGCTTACACTTCGTGCCGGGCCAGGTCACCTGGGTTATCTCTGGCAGGATGGATCAACAGATTCGACATTGGTGGTATCTGCAACCGGGACATACTCCGTCGCAGTTACCAGCCTGTGTGGAGGCATTTTACACGATACGATCATCATCACAAATTTGCCCCCCAGGCCGCTCTCGGCAGGAGCTGACCGAATAAAATGTAATAACGATACCGTACAGTTATCGGCAACGCCAGGTTTCATGAGTTACAGCTGGTCCCCCAATTACAATATCAGTGCCGTAACAGGAGCGAATATTGTTGTGAGGCCTGCAGCAGACACATCTTACATTGTAAAAGCAGTACAGATACCAGGTTGTTTTGTGTATGACACGGTGAGGATAAGTGTAAAACATTCACCCCTCATCGATCTGGGCACCGATACCAGTTTTTGTAATGGCGACTCGCTACAATTGAATGCCGGTGGCGGTTTTAACCAATTCACCTGGAATACAGGAAACCAGTCCCAGGCGATTATAGCCAAAACCGCTGGCAGTTATGCAGTAAATGGCGTAACTGCCGAAGGCTGCGTTTCCACTGATACAATTACCGTTTTGAAAGTATATGCAAACCCGGTGGTTCAATTAGATAAAACAACTTATATATGTAATGGAGAAACACGAGTGCTGGATCCGGGGGCAGGATTTTCTTCCTATTTATGGAGCAGCGGATCAACTGGACAAACTATTTCGGTTAACGGGCCTGGTATCTATTGGGTAAAAGTGAAAGACTTTGTGAATTGTGCCGGATCGGACACCGCTAAAATTGTCGGCTTCTTACCACAACCTCGTAATTTTTTACCATTGGATACCGCTATCTGTACCTATGGTATCATTGAATTAAAACCTTCGACACCATTTATAAACTATTTGTGGAGCACGAATCTGAATAGCCCAACCATTAGCATTACAAAACCTGGACTATATTGGCTTGTAGCCACCGACATGAACAATTGCAAGGGCATAGATTCGATTGTGGTAAACATCAAGAATTGCAATTCCGGTTTTTATATTCCAACAGCATTTACGCCCAATAAGGATTTCAGAAACGATTCTTTTAAACCAATGCTTTTTGGGCAGGTTGTAAAGTATGAATTCTATGTATACAATAGATATGGACAACTTATTTTCAAAACAAACGACATCTCAAAAGGCTGGGAGGGAAATGTAAATGGTGAGAGCCAAAACACGGGTGCATTTGTTTGGCGGTGTATATTTCAATTTGAAAATGAACCAGTAACCACTAAAAATGGCACCGTTGTACTGATCAGGTAGATATGCTGTATGCTAATAGTTAATCATCTATGCCAAATTTTCCACAGAGTTTTAAACTCTAAAAAGCAGATTGATTCAAGTGGTTTCCCACCTAAATGTTCCGCCCGCACCCAGTCCCTAATAGCAATCTGTGGCAATCAGTAGTTCCAATATCCCTAAAGACTTGCCAGGTTTTCCCTGATATTGATTTCCTTACCCGGGAGCAACCCTAATTTTTGAACCGGCAGAAAATGTGTTGGGCAAGATTAGCGCCCATTTGGATTTACTAAATATGGCTTTTATCTTAGAGAATCCCAGAAACCCTAAAAACTCAGGCATGAAAAAAAACTACCTGTTAGAAAGTTGCTGCTTTAAGTCCCTGCCTGGCACCACCATAAAAATCATTCTTCCCCTCCTGCTGGTACTGTATTCATACATTGATGCCCTTGCCCAAAAGCCGGTATTTACAAGTACTTCCGGTCAAAAGGTCCTTTCCATTCAGCGCCTGGCCGATGTAAAAGACCGTAACCCGCTGGGGAGTAAATTAAAAATGGGAAGAGAAAAGCATAGGAAGAAAATTGACAACAACGAAGAAAAACCCAATGCTACACGATACGATACGAAGGTGGATAATGACGGTGCCATTGACCGGCACAAGCAGCAGGCTAACCAGGCTTTGTCCACTGCTACCATTGGTGTAAATATCGACGGACATCAATCAGGTGCTTCCCCGGCCGACCCTTCGATGGCCGTGGGCATCAGCCATGTGGTACAAATGATCAATGCAGGTGGCGGCAGTTCCATCCGCATTTTCGACAAGGCAGGCAATATTGTTGTCAACAATATGCTTCTTAGTAATATCAGCGGTATCCAGGGCTACGGAGACCCCGTGGTGATGTACGACCAACTCGCCAACCGGTGGTTATTAACCGAATTTGGAACTATTTCCGGCGGGTTGTCACCCACCACATTGATTATTTGTGTCTCCACCGGTTCCGACCCTACCAGTGGGTGGAATGTATATGCTTACGAATACCCTTTTATGCCAGATTTTCCAAAATTTGCTATCTGGAACAACGCGTATTACGCCACCACCAACGATTTTAGCGGTGGCTATTTAGGTAGCAGCATTTACGCTTTCGACCGGGCGGCCATGCTCAGCGGAGCGGCAACTGCCACCGTTATCCGCACCCGGCTCACCAACGCAGACAATGATTATTTTCCCATGGCACCCGTGTGTCTGGAAGGCGATGCCGAACCGGCTAACGGCACAAACGGCCTGTTTATGTATTTCCAGGATGACGCCTATACCGCCGACCCGGCTGATGCCGACTCCCTTTTCATTTTTGAACTAACGCCCAATTTTGGCAACCCGGCTGCATCGGTTATCTCACCCGAGACAAGCATGCTTTGTGCGCCATTGAACCGCGAGGTTTGTGCAATAGGTGGTAAATGTGTTGTTCAAAAAGGTACCGATATCGACATTGCCGCAATGAGTTGGCGTATGAGCAATAAGGTGACCTACCGGAATTTTAGTACGCATGAAGCCATTGTTTGCAACATTACCGTAAACAAGGGCAACGGAATTGCCGGCCTCCGTTGGTGGGAAACACGCCGCACCGGTGGCAGTTCCGGCACTTGGGCCATCTACCAGGAAGCAACTGAAACCGGTACACCTGCCAACAACACAGATAGCCGTTTTCTCGGCAGCATCAATATGGATGTTGAAGGCAATATTATCCTCGCTTACAATGTGTCAGGTGTCAATACTTACCCGTCGGTACGCTTCACCGGCCGCAATGCATGCGACCCGCTGAATACGATGACGCTTCCCGAAACAAGCATTGTTGCAGGCACATGGTTCAACGCCCATAATCGCTATGGCGATTATAACACACTTGCTTTAGACCCCGCCACCAAGCGTGATTTCTGGTTTTCGGCCATGTACAATAAAGCCCCACAATGGAATACCAGGCTTGCCTCCATGGCACTTAACGGTTGTAGTACCGCGCCACAAATCCGGTTTGCCACCAGTGCCATAACCATGAATGAAAAAGTACCGCCACAGGTAAATGGTTGCGCCACCTACCGCGACGTACCTGTTACCATAACTGTGGATCCGGCGCCTTCGGGGCCGGTAAACGTATTTATTAACGTAATACCAGGCAGCGCCCAAAACCTGGTGGACTATACACTTCCGGGAACCACCAGTTTTGTGCTGGATGCCAACCAGCGAAGCGGCAACTGTATCGTACGGATATTCGACGATTTGTTACATGAAGATCCGGAAGACTTCAGCCTGAGTTATACCATTTTTACCAATAACGGCAATGCCGTGCCAGCCAGTTATAACCAAACCTGCAAGATATTTATCGCGGACGATGATGGCCTACCTACCGCAGCTAAACCCATTATCAGCACCTTGCCTTTCGACTCGCTGATAGCGGTTGGCAATGCCCCCATTTTAGCCAATGCTACGGTAAAAAACAGAATTGTTCAATGCCTTTATACGGCGGATGAATTACGAAATATTGGATTTGCACCAGGCTATATTACCTCAATTGGCCTTAACGTACTGGTCAAGCATAGTACCCTGCCTTTTAAAAACTTCAGGATTAGTTTGGCCAACACGTCTAACTTAAATGCCAGCACTATTGCATTTCCTGTGTATGAAAAATTTTATGCAGCAGCTTATAATACCGCCCCTGGCATCAATACCTTTCCATTTAGCGGCAATGGTTTTTACTGGAACGGTACCGACAACCTTGCAATACAATACTGCTACGACCTGGATGCTTTAAACGGCGGCGTAAACGATGAAATAGAAGGGCTGAATTATGACCCGTACAATAATAACAATTTTTTCGCCAGACGAATTGGCTTCAAAAATGCTACTACTACTCTTAACTGTGCCTATACGATTCTGGAAGCTACTGCTATAACATTGCCACGTATAAGGATTGCCGGTTTTGTAAATACTACCTCCATAGAAAGCCAATTGAACGATTCGGTTGTGGCATATGTAAGAGCCGGCGGGGAGCATTACTTCTATTCTTCCCAGGACCACCAGTTAATGGTATCGCTGACAGAGGTAACCAGCGAAATGGGCTGCATGAAAGCTAAAGTAACAGGGGCTGGAACAGACTGGAAGTATTTTAACGATGGGTACAGGTCAGCAAAGGTTATTGATCTAAAACCACTTCTATCTGCACCCAATGTTACCTATCGGGGTGCCCTTTATTTTAATCTTGAAGAATTAGACAGCCGGTTGCCAGGTGCCTTTAAAGTGGTAAAAACCAACGCGGCCACGGCCGATGAAGCCACCAGCCTCAACTCCACTTTTGAGTTTCCACAGATTACAGACTTTGGTAATTTTAAAGGAGTAAAGGTGGGCCTGGAAGGATACAGCAAATTCTTTTTAATAGAAAGTACCACAAACCTGCCGGTACCTCAAACCTTTACATTCACCGGAAATGGCAATTGGGAAACGGCCGCCAATTGGGTGGGCAATTCAATGCCACCCAACAACCTGCCATGGGGTAAAGAAATCCTCATAAATCCTGCAGGAAGCGGTGAATGTGTGCTGAACCATTACCAATTCATCGGTCGTGGCGGAAGAATCAGGGTGGCCGCGGGCAAAAAATTTATAATTAACGGGTTACTGCAATTGTATAAAGACCCGTAAGCTGGCAGGAAAAGCAATGGCACATAATTCGTGAAGATCTGACATCGCGAATGCAAATAAAGATACCGTCTGAAAATAATTGAGGAAGCCTTTTGTCGCTATTACCGGACTTTCCGATGACGGATTTTCAGCTTTGTAGGAGTGAAGGGTCGGATGGGGATCTAATTTGCCCTGTACCGCGCTTCGGTCTGTACAGGATGACCGGCTGGAACCAACTCTTCCTGCGACAGGGGTAACAATAAACCCTAATGACGAAAATCCACCTTGAATACCGACCAGCGATGTTTTCCCTTTCGCAGTTATCTACACTTTTGAATAACCCATATAACAAAAGAGACTGCCCCTTTTGAGACAGCCTCTTTTGTTAATATATTAGAGATGGGTGCTATTAATTTCCTCCTGCTCCGCTCATTCCTTCATTCATGCCTTCCATTTCACCGCGGATGTTTTTACGTTTGAACAGGTTAATATCCTGTTTACCAAACCTCCAGCTGAATTGCAAACGCAAAACCTGCGGGTCACGACGGCTGATATTGCGTTGGTTGAAATAAGTGTCATAAGTGTAAGTATCTCTCAGCTTGGTACGGAATATATCATTCATACTAAGGGTGATCGAGGCTGCTTTGTTCTTCATGAACTCTTTCTTTACTGCAAGGTCAACACCATAATTTGGATTTACATATCCGTTGGTACCGGCAGGCTGACTGCCACCGCCAAACATCATTCCACCACCGCCTCCGCCGCCACGGCCTCCACCACCACCGCCAAAACCACCGCCTACTGGCCTTACGGTTTTGCCCTGGTAATCGCCATTTACCTGGATCGTCCAGCTGCTGGTTTTACCTAACTTGTAGTTGGTGTTTATTTTACCATAAAAGCTAAACTGGCTATTATCTGTACCACCAGTAATATTGTCACTGTTAATGCTGGCATTATAGAAGTTAAGGTTGGTTGTTACGTCCCACACTTTTGTAATGTTATTGCGGCTGGTTAGTTCCAGGCCATAACTGGTGCTGCTATTGGCGTTTATAAACGTACTGCGGTTTACGGTTTGGCCAGTAAAAGGATTTTTAGCGGTGTCGTAGAAACGGGTAATAAGGTTATTGGTGTGTTTGTAATAGATAGAAGCCAGGAAGCTATGATTGTTATTGAATTGGTTGCTATAGTTGGCTTCAAAACTGTTGGTAAATTCCGGGGTAAGACCGCTATTTCCCTGGCTGATATTCAGTGGATCACTGGTATAATCTACAAAAGGAATTAACTGGAAAAAGTTAGGCCGGTTAATGCGACGTGTATAGTTAAACTGCATGTCTTCCTTATCGCTCAACTTATAACTCAGGAACGCACTTGGAAACAAGCTGATGGGGTAATCCACTTTAAAAGTAGTATCACCCACTTTCCTGATTTGTGTGCCATCGTAATTACTGCTTTCTGCGCGTAAACCTACATTATAGCCAAAGTTGCCTTTCTTACCGGTATACGTAACATAAGCCGCAAACACCTGGTCTTTAAATTTATAATTGGTATTTAAAAGATCGTTAGTAACGTATTTACTGCTTACATAATCGTAGTAGCTGTTAACGTTGGTGCTGCTAAAATCGCGGATCTGCGCCCTTACACCTGCATCTATTTTAGCATTCTCGCTCAACGGATTTGAATAGTCTGACTGAATCACCCAAAACTGGCTGTTGCTGGTGCCAAGGGTATTTTGCATGAATTGATTTCCCTTAGGCTGGCCGTTAGACAAAAAGCCCTGGAGTCCTAAATCGCTTTCGTTATTGCTCCGGCTCTTGTTATAGTTTACATCTGCAGTCCACTCGTGACCGGATTTGGCAAAATTGTGTTTGAAACTTGCAGTACCACCTACGTTACGGAAGATACCATCAGCAACCGTATTGCGATATCCTGTTTCTGTTTTTACAGGACTATAAAAGGTATCGTAACGGAGGTAATTATTTTCGTCATTACCAAACTGGCCACGGACAAATGTTCCTGCAACAGTAATTGTATTTCTATTGTCAATAAAAAAGTCCATTCCTCCACGCAAAAATCCGAATTGGCCTTTACTGATTCCATTGATATCCTGTGTGATGGCTGATGCAACCTTGGAACCACTGGCCAGGTAATTGGTATTCACGTCAGTCCAGGATTTGGATTTACGCTGCCCATACTGTCCGTTCAAAAAGAAGTTCACTTTTTTCTGGCGGATATTAAAATCGCCTCCAAGATTATACCTGCCGCGTGAATCTGCTCCTACACGCAATGAACCATTGTACCCGTTCTTCCTGTTCTTTTTCATTACCACATTTAAGATAGACGCTGTTCCGCCACTGGCGTCAAATTTCGCAGATGGGTTGGTGATCACTTCCACACTCTGTATGGCGTCAGCAGGTATCTGCTCCAATGTTAAAGTAGTTGGGCGACCATCTACAAAAATGGTTGGCGCTGCGTTGCGCAATGTTACATTTCCATCAATATCCACATTCACAGAGGGTATCTGCCGCATTACCTCCACTGCGGTTTGACCCTGCGCCATCAATGCTTTTTCTACATTGAAGATCTTACGGTCAATTGCCAATGTCATTAGGGCTTTATTACCTACTACGGTCACATTGTCGAGTTGAGCTGCATCCTGTTCCAATTTGATGTTACCAAGATCTTTATCAGCAATACTCATCATCTTGCTCATATCATCCCCAAATATCTTCTTTAACTGATCCATCATATTACCGCCGGGTGCACCTGGCTTTTTGGTAGAATCCTTCGGAGCGGCTGCCATTCCGGCAAAAACTTCCATCATTTTCTTTTGCTGCTCAGGAGTAAGAAAAGAAACTTTTTGTTCAGTTGTTTTGTATCCGATAGCAGTTATTTTAAGATGGTATTCGCCCATAAAAGGAACATTATCCAGGCTAAAGTCACCATTGGATTCTGTGAGCTGGCCATTAATAATTGAATCTTTTTTGCTGCGGGTAACAAAGTCGAATTTGGAACTGATCAACTGAACGCTTGATGCGTCGATAGGTTTGTTGGTCTTTTGATCTACCACTTTACCGTAAAAACGGCCAGTTTGCATTCCCATTCCTCCGGCGCCCCGGTTGCCACCGCCCATCTGGGCTTTTGCAGTGGCAAAACTTAGAACAAGAAGGGAAGCTGTAATTAATTTGAGTGTCATGTTAGGTTGGTATTTTTTCTTAATTGGGTGCAAACTTCCTTCAATCGAAGGTTAACCATTGTTAATTATTGATAAACGGTACTATCTGATCAAACGCCCTTTATTTTTCCCGCAACTATACTTATGTCAATGCTTTATTTAAGGTAGGCAGATTCACGGAAACAACCACATTTCATCATGTTTATTCTTAGGCGTAATGTTTATGCGAAAGGTACAAATGGCTTTGTTTAAAAGCAAAAATACCGCTCCTGATAACAGAAACGGTATTTTAAACCTGATCACCATGCTTATGAAATTATTTGAATTATTTTATAGCTTAAAGCCAACGCTCAATCCCAATACCTGGTTTTTATACCTTGGGGTGGAACTTGTACCGTCGCCATTGTTCTTCTGAAAATCAAGGCTGTAGCGGGCAGAGAAAATAAATTTACCAGCCCCTGCCTCAATACCTGCAACACCACCTAATATATTATCTCTCAGGTCGTTGTTTTCATTATCTACAATATCCTCATATTCTGTATTCGGTGTTTTGAATTTATACTTTGTAGATGTCAAAAAAGAAAATTGAGGACCTACTACGATCGCAAAATTGGGCGACGGGACGATCTTAGCCAATAAAGGCACTTCTACATAGTTTGTAGTGGCTGTGTATTCGTAAGGGTTAGTCAGGAAAGATCCGGAAGATTTATATCCCTTTTGCGAAAACTGTAATTCGGGCTGCACACTAAAACCATTGAAAATTGGTAATTCTACAAAAGCAGCGGCATTAAAGCCAGGCTTTATTTCAGTTGAGAAATTCTTGTTGCCATCCTCAATAATGTTGGCAAAATTTACTCCTCCCCTCAGTCCAAAACTAAGTTTGTTTACTTTTTGTGCATTTACGACAGTTGAACAGGCCATTAATGCGACTACTGCTGATACGATGATTGTTTTCATACTTGTTGTCATTTGATTATGACGCTGGTATTGAAAAGGCCGTGCCAGTTTTTGTTAACAGCCGTTTTAGGCATTGTAATCAGCTCCATCAGATGAAAATACCTCAATCTTGATGTACTGCCTATTCCCCAAAATGAGGAGATATATAAAAAATATCAACTGTCGCAGATATCATTTCCGGGTGACCCTAATTAGTGGTCGCCAACGTGATCAGTATTTGCACCACGCCAATTAAAAAACCCAATATGGCGCCGATCACTTCTACAAACCTGAACTCTTTAGTCAGAATTTTATTCAGCATTTCTTCCAGTTTGTCGCTGCTGAAGCCTTTTATTTTTTCAACCACGATTTTCTCGAGGTCCAGTTCATTCTTTAGGTTGTTCACGTAGTTCTTTAAAAGTCCGGGAAGCATATTTTTTAATTCAGCCATGAATACTTCCTTAAGTTGGTTCACCGTTTTATCTCCGATAAACATACCAATTACAGGCATGGATTCTTTGAGCCGCACTTTAAGGAATTCGTCAATATTTTTTTCTATCTCAGGATAAATGTTCTCCAGGTTTTTGCTGCCGGTTATTTTTTCTTCTATGTCTTTAAAAGAAAGCAACTCCTGCCCTACTATTTTACCGAGGTTCTCAGCGATTTGTTCCTGCTTTTTGGGAAATACACCATGAAATGTCATTCCCAGGAACTTTTTGGGAAGTTTGGGGTGAAAGAGCATTTTTAATGCCATCCATATAGTGACCCAATGAATAAGGGCTGAGATAAATGGAATACTGTATATCCAGGGGTTCATAGTACTTGTTTTAAAAAAAAATGTCCCGATGTTCAGTTCGGGACATTTTTAAGTGGTGGGTAATCGAGGGGGCTCGAACCCCCGACCCTCAGAATCACAATCTGATGCTCTAACCAACTGAGCTACGACTACCGTTTTTTATTGGGTGGCAAAAATAAAGGAATTCATCTTTTATGAACAACAAAAAAAATGGTTTTATAAAAATTGAAGTCAGAAGTTTGAGCCATCCCGGGTTAACGCCCTGTCATTCATTTTAACGACGGAGCTGAATTAATGTACCACAAGCTATATTTGACTGATACTCCAACACATTAATATGAAGAAATGGATGGCATTGCTGGTTGTATTTTATATATCCAGCTCCTTTACCCCAAAAAAAGAACTGCGTTGGATGGCTCTGGGTGATTCCATTACTTACCTGGATGGCCATCCTGCGGAAGCCGACAACCGGATCACCAAAGGCTATATGGCCAGGGTTGTGGAAAAATTGCCGCATATACAATATACGAATCACGGTCATAATGGCTGGACAACCGCCCGGATGGCAAACGCTATTGAAACACTGGGCATTCAAAATGCCGACCTGTACACGGTTTTTTTTGGAACGAACGATTGGTGGACCTCCTTTCCTTTGGGAACCATTAGCGACTATGAAAACAGCACCGGCAATAAAACCATGTACGGCGCCTACCGCACCATTATCAACAAGATCCGTAACCTGAATAGCGATGCCCGGATCATCCTGATAACACCTATGCAACGCGGTGATTTTGTTTATTTCAAAAACTTCAAAAACAATGCATATGGTTCCTATAAAAACAAGAATGACCATTCGCTATCTGAATATGCCGATGCAGTTAAGAAAATAGCAGCATCTGAAAAATTCCCTGTGGTTGATCTGTATTACAAAAGTGGGATCAGGCTTGAGAATATGGTGAAATACAAACGGGTAAAAGACACAGCAACCGGTGAATACAAAAACTACCGCTATCCTGATTATATCAATATTCCTTTTAACCCCGAAACGGATGAATACCCCTACCCGCCTGATGCCATAGACATGACTTACGATGGCCTCCATCCATCTGACAAGGGCCTGGCGGTGATTGCGAAAATGCTGGTTAAAGCAATAAAAAAGTATTAAGCCTTTCTGCTAATCCCCAAAATCTAATATCTAAAGCCCACCATCTAAATTCTATTATCTAAATTGCCCACCTCAAAATCTATACATGAAGTCTTTTAACTGGAAGTCGCTTATCCCACATCTGATTGCTGTGGGTGTTTTTTTATTGGTAGCTCTAATTTTTTGTTCGCCGGCCTTAGACAGCAGCGTAGTGATACAGCAAGGGGATATGGCCGGCACCCAGGGAATGACCCATCAGAGTTTTGAGTACCAGCAGCTCCATGGCCACCTGCCGTTATGGACCACCAATATGTTTGGAGGGATGCCGGCATTTCAAACCGTTTTCGAAGGGCCTTTTAACCCATTGGGCATTATCGATAAAATTTTGCAACTTGGTTTACCCAAGCCCATTAACTACTTCTTTCTGTTAAGCCTTGGTTTTTACTTTTTAACCGTTTTTCTCAATATCCGTACCTGGGTGGGTATCGTAGCAAGCCTTGCCTATGCGTACTGCCTGTACGATCCCATCATAGCCGTAGTAGGTCATCAAACCAAAATACTGGCGATGGCTTATGCACCAGCATTACTTGGTTCTATCATCCTGATTTTTGAAAAAAAATACCTGAAGGGATTCATACTCAGTGCTTTGTTTACAGCTTTGGAACTACAACAAAATCATACACAAATCTCGTATTACCTGTTTTTAGTGATTGCTTTAATGACCATTACCTATATGGTAAGATGGGTAATGGTAAAAGATTTTAAACATGTAGGAATCGCCTTTGGCCTGGCATTGGTTGCGGGAACTATTGGCGTACTGGCCAATGCCGTGACCATACTTCCGGTAGCGGATTATGTACGCGAAAGCAAGCGGGCCGGTCAGTTGGTAATGGATGGCAGGATAGATTCTGCTACCAACATTATAAAAGACAATAAGACAAAGGGCATGAGCAAGGAATATGCCTTTCAATGGAGTTACGGCAAGGTGGAAACCATGAGCCTGATGTTTCCCGGTGTAATGGGCTATGGTTACCATGGCAGCGAACGCGATGGTGATACCCGTGTATTTCCTGAGCTTACAGAAACCAGCCATGTGGCCGAATACCTGAACGAAAAACTGGGCGGGGACCAGGGCAGCAATATTGCGCCGCAATTAGGCGGCAACCTGTATTGGGGCGACCAGCCTTTTACAGCAGGCCCGGTGTACCTGGGTGCAATTGTTTGTTTTCTTTTCCTGTTTGGCATGTTTTACCTCGATAACAAACACAAGTGGTGGGCGCTGGCAGCCGCGGTATTGGGTATTTTACTATCCTGGGGCAGTCATTTTATGGCGTTGAACGGCTTTATGTTCGACTATTTTCCTTTTTACAATAAATTCCGTGTTCCCACCCTGGCGCTGTTTATTCCACAGCTGGTATTCCCGATTGTGGGTGCACTGGCCTTAAATAAGTTATGCAGCAACCAGAACGAAGAAACCTGGAAAAAATTCAGGCTGAGTGTTATTGCAACAGGGGTTGTTTTTGCCATCGCTGCAGCTATGTACTTTACTGCAGACTATGCTAAAGAAAACAAAGCCCGCACCAGTGCTTTCAATGTGGCATTTGCCAACCCTGCTGACCAGGCTGGTGGCCAGGCCAAAATGGATTCCATTAACCGGAATCCCAAACTTCAACCGGAAGCCGACAATCAACTGTACGAAAACTTTGTGTTCCAAAGCAAGGGGGATGTGCAGATGGCCAAGGGTACTTTAACCGCTCTGCGTGAAGACCGTGCATCGCTGTTTGGTAAAGACATTCTCAGGTCCTTCGCCTTTGTGGCGCTAACCATTGTATTGATAGGCTTGTTTATCCGGAAGAAAATAAATATGGGCGTTATGCTCGGTGGCGTCGGGATTCTAATCCTGATCGATCTTTTAAGCATCGGCTTTAAGTACCTGAATAAAACCAGTTTTACCAGCAAAGACGGCTACGAGAACAAGGTGTTTGAAAAAATGCCGTACGACGATGAAATACTAAAAGATACTGACCCCAATTACCGCGTATTCAATTTTGCCGGTGGTGATCCATTCCAGGAATCAAAGACCAGTTACTATCACAAGTCCATTGGTGGTTACCACCCTACCAAACTGGCTTTGTATGAAGACCTGATCACCTACCAGATCAGCAAGAACAACCAACAGGTGTTGGATATGCTCAATACAAAGTATATCGTTTTTCAAAACCCGCAAACCAAGCAGCCAACGGCAGAACGCAACCCCGGGGCACTGGGTAATTGCTGGTTTGTAAAAGGCATTACATACGTAAAAGGCGGGGTTGAGGAAATGAGGGCTTTGACTGCGTTTAACCCAAAAGATACAGCCATTGTGGATGAGAAATATAAGGCCGATATTGGAGCCGTATCTCCGGCCGACAGCCTGAGTACGATTAAACAAACAGCTTTTGACAACGACGCTATTAAGTATGAAAGCAACTCTCCCGTAGCAGCATTGGCCATTTTCAGTGAAATCTATTACAAAGACTGGTACGCATATATCGATGGCGCCAAAGGCAAAGTGATAAAAGCCAACTATGCCCTGCGTGGCCTGGCGGTACCTGCCGGAAAGCACACCATTGAGTTTAAGTTTGAACCAGCTTCTTATAAAACGGGCAGCATGCTTACGAGTATCGCCAGCTGGTTACTGATCATATTGCTGCTGGCATATGTGGCAAAGGAATTCTTTATGAAAAAGAAGCAGGAAGATGTAGTAGCGAAGAAGGCTTGAACATAAATACCCCATAAAAAACCTTTGCCGCGGCAAAGGTTTTTTTATGGGGACAAGCCAGTTGGTTGCCTTTTTTTACTATGAAACTTTATGCATTCCCGTAATCTTTATCACCGTGCAGTAATAGTTGTTTACCGCTCCCAACACTTCGTAGTCGATATAAAATGAGTCAACAAAGATCTTAAAGGCCATGTACTCATGTAGCGGCACATTGAATTCATCGAATATGATGATGTCGCCCACCTGCAGATAAGGGTAGAGTTGCGTCAGCACAAAAAGGGTTGCTGTAAACAAATCAGCGTCCAGCAGTATGACTTTTCTTTTGGTTGATGCTTTATAGTCTACCAAAGAAGGTAACAATGTATCCTGGAATAGTCCTTTGTAAAACTTAAACCTCGTATCATTTTCTATTACAGGAAAATTTCCTTCGGGGTTCATCTCTCCTATTTTCCATTTTCCAAATGCCTCCGGTAATCCTTCAAATGTGTCGAACCCGTAAAACCTGGAATCGGGGTGCATATTTTGTTTGATCCACCACTGAAACGATTTTCCGTGGGCTACACCAAATTCAAAATAATTAATAACACCTTCATTTATTTTTTCCGATGCGATGATGGCATTGTACAATTCAAACCGCTTATCGTAGTCGTAAGAACCAGTGTAATAATCGTTCATTACGAATTTGTTGTTCTTCATCTTGCGAATCCAAACGCCTTCGTCGGATATGTAGGCCAGCCATTTCATTAAATTAGAAAAAGGATGTAACAACCTGTAAAATCCTGTTCTGAAAATCCATCCTTTTATAAGGCCGGGTAGCCTTTTCTTAAACGGTAGCCTGGTCATTTAGATAACGATGATGATTAAATAAGGGTGCAATGCGGCAAACATAGCCATTTTTGGAAAACCTGTTTTAAAAATGCAAGCTGTGTAAATAGTTTAAAATCCGGAATGGGTTTTTACTTTGCAACCTTCTATTTTTACCCGATTTTTAAAACCATTCTTTTGACCCTTTCGATCATTATCGTTAATTATAAATCGGCACAACTAGTCCTGGATTGTATTACCAGTGTGTACGAACAAACATGGGAAACCAGTTTTGAGATTATTTTAGTCGATAATAATTCCGGTGATGATTGTAAAGAGCGGGTGTTGGAAAAATTCCCCGGTGTACAGTGGATACAAACCGGCTATAATGCGGGCTTTGCACGCGCCAATAACGCCGGCATCCGGGTTTGCAAAGGCGAGTATGTACTGCTGCTGAACAGCGACACGATAATTCTTGACCGGGCTCTGGACAAAACAATAGCCCTTTTTAGCAGGGAGGATGCCGCCGGGTGTGGGGTACAATTGTTGAATACAGATGGCAGTTACCAGATTTCCGGGGCACATTTTGTTAAGGGCGGTCTGAATTTTTTGTTGCCCCTGCCTTATCTCGGACGGTTCGTACGGTATTGGGGTTACAAACTCAAAACCAGGATACCCAGTATTACCGAAGTTTCTGAACGGGTAGAAGTAGACTGGATCGTTGGTGCTTTTCTAATGGCGAGGCGAACAGCCATCGATAAAGCCGGCCTGCTGGATGAAGATTTTTTTATGTACGCTGAAGAGATAGAATGGTGCAGCCGTTTGCGTAAGCAAGGTAAAATGGTATTGTACAGCGAGCCCAAAGTGATCCATATTGGTGGAGCCACCAGCGGCAGCTTTTACGATACCAAAGAATCCGAAAACAGCAAAAATCTTTGGAACCGGAAAGGCCGGCAAATTATGCTTTCCATGTTTGTAAGAACCAGGAAGCAGTATGGAGTCGGGTGGTTTTTGCTGATGTTATCCATCTTTGTTTTTGATATTCCGGTCTTTTTCCTGGGGCTGTTAATTGAAAAAGTCTTCAAATTCGGAGCATCCCGTTATTCATTCAGGAATTTTTCCGACTACACCCAAAATGTTTGGTGCCTGGTAAAGCACTCGCCAAAAATTATCAGAAATAAGCCCCATTTCTATAAGGTATAACGATTGTCAGTCTTGTAACTCAATGAAATTCAATACAATTTTTGGTTGTCGTTTGTACCTGTATTATTTTCAGGCATCATCTACCCTTAAAATAAAATACCAGCATGAACCCTCCTGCCTACTTCCCTTTCAAAAAGCTCCTGACCGCTGTCTTCTTTGCAAACATTTGCCTGTTTGGTTTTTCTCAATCAGTGGGTATCGGTACCAGTACTCCTGATTCTTCAGCACAGCTTGATGTAACTAGCACAAACAAAGGTTTTTTGCCGCCGAGGGTGGCATTATCGGCCACTAACGTTCAGGAGCCGGTGCACAAACCTGCAACGGGATTACTAGTTTACAATACCGCTTCCGCCGGCGCAACACCATTTAATGTGAAGCCAGGTTACTACTTTTGGAATGGAACAGTATGGTATCCGGTTGTAAATAAAGGAAATGCTGCCGGGGAAATGCAATACTGGGATGGTGTGAAATGGGTACTGATTCCGCTTGGGTTAAATGGACAAATGTTAACTATTTGCCGCGGCATTCCACAATGGGGCAATTGCGCTTCGGACAGCCTGGTGATTAAACCGGCAAACAATCCCAACGAAAGTAGTATCGGAACTAATTTCGCGAATGTTCCCGGAACCCCGGATACCCAATTAACACCGCAAGCCTGGACCGCCGGAGGCAATCCCCTCACACAACGAACAATCATTAAGCATAACCTTAGCTCGCTACCGCTTGGGGCTGTTATAGATAGTGCCAAACTATATCTCTTCGCAATGCCCGAACCACATGGAGGAAACTTAGTGGACCCACATTCTGGCTCCAGTAATGCATGCCTGGTTCAGAGAATTACATCTACATGGACGTCGCCGAGCCCTTTTACATGGAACAGTCCACCCGCCATATCAACCATAAACCAGGTAGCAATTCCCCAGAGCACTTCCTCCTTTCAAAACAGTGTTCTTGATGTAACGAATCTTATTAAAGACCTCGTTACTAATGGAAATTATGGATTACTCATACGGCTACAAAATGAGGTGATCTATAACATCAGGCAGTTTGCCTCCTCATGGTATAGCGATGCCAGCAAACATCCCAAACTGATCATTTACTACCATTAGTAAGAAACGATACTTACAAAAGATTTTTCCCCCGAACTACTTGTCCACTTACTTTTGAGGCCGTCTTTCTTAAGGCGGCCTCAAATTTTTGTATGCAGCTTTCTATCATTATCATCAACTACAACACGTTCAAACTTACCTGCAACTGCATTGCATCGCTGCACGAAAAACTGTTAGACCTGGAATATGAGATCGTTTTGGTAGACAATGCATCGAAGGAATGTGATCCAAACCTGTTTCTACAAAAATTTCCGACCATTAAATTGGTAAAAAGCCTGGAAAACACCGGTTTTACGGGCGGCAATAACCTTGGGGTGGCACATAGTACCGGCGATTATTTGTTGCTGCTGAACAGCGATACCGAACTGATCAACAATGCACCAAAAATCTGTTACGACTACATTCTTGCCAATCCTGAAGTGGGCATGGTTACCGCCCAATTGCAATACCCGGATGGCCGGCTGCAACACACTTGCCGCCGGTTCCGCACTATTGGATGGGAGTTACTCGAAGTGTTTCCTTTTTACAAATTTTTACCGAAGCCAAAGCGGGAAGCGTTAATGCTCCACACCTATTTCGACCATAAATCCGAAATGGATTGCGACTGGGTTTGGGGAGCATTTATGCTGTTTCCAAAAAGTATTATTAAGCAATTGCCGAAGAAAAAGCTAAGCGACGATTTTTTTATGTATTGCGAAGACACGCTATGGTGTTGGGATTTTCAGCAACTGGGTTATAAAATCCATTTTTTGCCACAGGCAAAAGTGATGCATATTCACAAGGGTAGTGTCAGCAAGGATAAATGGATAAACATACGCACGACCGGCATCCGCAATCATGCCAAATTCATGAAAAAATTCTACCCCGATTTGCGCTGGTACATTTTTGCCGCGATTTATTTTACCAAACAATATGCAGCTTTGTGGTGGTATAAGTTGAGACATTGAGCCACTCATTACAAGCGAAAGCCGTCAACCAGTCCTTGCGAGTCCCGGACGTCCGGGATTGCCCAGCCGAAGCTATCTCCAGGGTTTGATTTAAAATGTCTTTAAACTTAAACTTTCGACTCCTGGAGATTGCTTCGGGCAGGAACCCTCGCAATGACTGTTGTTGTTTTAACAATCCAAACCCTTTTCCCCAACTTGTTGATAAGTAAATTCGTATTCCTAATTCATGAGAAAATAAATTTGGAAAGGTGAATTAGTAAGAACCGGTATCTTAATTATTAACTAAAAACGAACCCACTTTGACAGAAGCAATCATCACCCTCGACACTGTAAACCCAATTGAGTTCTTTGGCGTAAACAACGGAAAACTGGATCTGCTGAAAAAGAAATTCCCACTCCTTAAAATCTTAGGAAGAGGAACGCAGTTAAAGTTAGCAGGTGCGCAGGAACAAATTGTTCACGCAAAAGAAAAGATAGAACTGATCATCCAGTATCTCGAACGAAACGGACACCTTACAGAAAGTTATTTCACACAAATTCTTGGCGGCGACGATGCAGAAACGGTTGACAATTTTGTAGAACGGAATCCAAATGAAGTATTGGTATTTGGCCCTAACGGTAAAACAGTAAGGGCCCGCACCACCAATCAGAAGAAGATGGTTTCCGAATCGGACACAAATGATATTGTATTTGCTATCGGGCCGGCCGGTACAGGTAAAACCTATACTGCCGTGGCTTTGGCGGTGCGGGCATTAAAAAACAAATCGGTTAAAAAAATCATTCTTACACGCCCCGCGGTAGAAGCTGGTGAAAGCCTTGGCTTCCTGCCCGGAGATCTGAAGGAAAAAATTGACCCGTACCTGCGGCCTTTATATGATGCGCTGGACGATATGATACCTGCCGACAAGCTGGGTTATTATATGAGCACCCGCACCATAGAAATAGCACCGCTTGCTTATATGCGTGGCCGTACTTTGGACAATGCCTATATTATTTTGGACGAAGCACAGAATGCCACCGATCTGCAAATAAAAATGTTCCTTACACGTATTGGTGCCAATGCAAAGGCGATCATTACGGGGGATATGACGCAGGTGGATTTGCCCAAAAACCAGCGCAGTGGATTGGAAAAAGCCACCCGCATTTTGAAAGGTGTTCATGGAATAGCTCATATAGAACTGGATGAAGAAGACGTAGTAAGGCACCGCCTGGTAAAAGCCATTATTAAGGCGTACGACAGGGAAAAAATAGAAGAAGATAAAATAGAAGCAGAACGTGACAAAAGACATTATAACAACCGTTAGTTTGTTTGCAGCCATTAGCCTGCTTGTGGCCTGCAGCGAACCAGTAACGCAAAACAAGAATCCCGTGTCAGATGACCGGGATTCTTTGTATCAGCAGGAACGATTAGCAAAGTACAACAATGAGGTGTTTCCGAAAATATTGGACATCGTAAGGAGCGGCGATATCATTACCAGGTGTGGCAGCGACCTGACCAGCGAAATACTTCGCAGGTTGAACGAACAGGATAAAACGTTCAGCCATATTGGTATTGCCAGCATTGAAAACGACACGGTATTTGTGTACCACTCCATCGGCGGAGAATTTAACCCCGATCAGAAACTGAAGCGTGAAGATCTGTGGTCTTTCACGCACCCGGCAGATAATAAAACAGCCGGTGTATTTCGTTTGCCACTCAACCCAAAACAGATAAAAATTCTTATTCCTGAAGTACAGCGCCTGTATAAAATAGGCATGCCTTTCGATATGGATTTCGACTGGAAAACCAATGACCGCCTGTATTGTGCCGAGTTTGTGGTAAAAAGTTTAAGCAAAGCACTAAACGACACTACCTACTTTCATCATACACGGTTAATGGGCAAAGAAGGTGTAGGAATTGATGATGTAACAAGAAATAAAAATGCAGCAGTGCTGGGTAAATGGGATTATTAGGGATGTATGATTTCGGATTTATGATGTATGATTTTAAAAGAAACTCCATTTTTTTAAAAAATGGAGTTTCTAAGCTTAATGTATTTTCAACCAACTTTTGAATACGACCAACAACATATTTACCCCTCCGACCCTTTTCGCTGAGGTCATTATTCCGCTGGCACTACCACGTACCTATACCTGGGCCGTGCCACAGCACCTGGCACATGCCATCGTTCCCGGGAGCCGGGTGGAAGTGGGTTTGAAACAAAATAAAAAATATGCCGGTATTGTGCGCAGCCTGCACAGCCATGCACCGGCCTACGAAACCAAGGAGATATTAAATGTATTGGATTCTGAGCCTGTTGTTTTCCCGGACCAGCTAAAACTCTGGCAATGGATCAGCCATTATTACGCCTGCACCGAGGGCGAAGTTATGCAAGCAGCACTACCGGCTCACCTAAAACTAAGCAGCGAAACTGTGATCAGTTATAACGAAGATCACGGCTATGAATTAACTAAACTGAGCAACGATGAATATATCGTTGCAGAAGCACTGGATATTAGAAAGGAACTAAAGCTCCAGGAAGTTCAAAAACTGCTGGATGCGACGCATGTTTACCCGGTTATTAAAAGGTTAATCGAAAAACGGATCTGTTATGTTTGGGAAGCGCTTACCGAAAAATACAAGGAAAAAAAAGAGACATATATCCTGCTGAACCCGGCTTACCATAGTGAAGCCGCGCTCGAAAAACTCGTGAATGAATGGAGCCGTGCGCCAAAACAGCTGGACCTGCTGCTGGCCTTTCTTCATTTCCAGAAAATGGATGGTGAAGTAACCCAGAAAAAATTGCTGGAGAAGGCAAATGCTTCTATTGCCATGCTAAAAGCCCTGGTAGAGAAAAAAGTATTGGTTGCAGAGAAACGAACAGTGGGGAGATTGCTGTCGTTGCCAAAAGCTGTGAAAGTGGAATTTGAGCTATCACCGCAACAGGAAGCAGCACTGGCGGAGGTAAAAGAAGTATTGCTGGAAAAAGAAGTTTGCCTGGTACACGGCGTTACCGGCAGTGGTAAAACCCTGATCTATATCCGGCTGATAGAAGAACAGATCAAGCTTGGAAAGCAGTCATTATTCCTGCTGCCGGAGATTGCATTGACTACCCAGATCATTCGCCGCTTGCAGTTGCATTTTGGAGGTCATGTAGCTGTGTATCATTCCAAATTCAGCCCAAACGAAAGGGTAGAACTTTGGAATAAGGTAAAAACGGGGGATGTAAAAATTGTTCTCGGTGCCAGGTCTTCCCTTTTCCTTCCTTTCCACGATCTCAGCCTGGTGATTGTGGACGAAGAACATGACAGCTCTTTTAAACAACACGAACCGGCCCCCCGCTACCACGCAAGAGATGCAGCCATTTACTACGCCTCGGTTATTGGCGCCAAAACGGTGTTGGGAAGTGCCACACCTTCAGTGGAAACATATAACAATGCAGTTCAGGGCAAGTATGGTTTGGTGCAGCTGACCGATCGCTATGGTGGTATTGAATTGCCCGATATTGAACTCATCGATCTTCGGAAAGTAGTGATGAAGGATAAGAGCAAACCCATCATTACCCTCCAGTTAAAGGAAGCAATAGAAAACACGATCACCCGCGGTAAACAGGTAATCCTTTTTCAAAACCGCAGGGGTTATTCGCCTTACCAGATCTGTGCCGTTTGCGGCTGGATACCACATTGTGAGCATTGCGATGTATCGCTAACGCTGCACAAAAGCAGTGGCAAACTGCATTGCCATTATTGCGGCACCACCTATCCCAATGTAAAAACCTGTGCAGCTTGTGGTAGCCAGGATTTTACACAGAAAAATTTTGGTACAGAAAAAATAGAGGAACTATTGGATGAGCTTTTGCCCGAAGCAAAAATTGCCCGCATGGACATTGACAGTGTCCGGGGCAAGCACAGCCACGATGCTCTCATCAACCTGTTTGAGCAGCAACGTATCGATGTACTTGTAGGAACTCAAATGGTGGTGAAAGGGTTGGATTTTGATCATGTGGGATTAGTGGGTATCCTCGATGCAGATGGCATTCTTGGCTTTGCCGACTTTCGGGTGAACGAACGGGCCTTTCAATTGATGGAACAAGTAAGTGGAAGGGCCGGCCGCAAAGGTGAAAAGGGAAAAGTGCTGGTTCAGGTAACCAACACGAAACATCCCTTGCTCGCAGTGATCCAGCGCCATGACTACAAGGAGTTTTTTGATACCGAGATACAATATCGCAGGCAATATTTTTACCCGCCATTCAGCCGGATCATCAAAATACAATGCAAACACAAAGACAAAACAACCGCCCAACAGGCAGCACAGTTTTTAGCCGGTAAACTACTGGGAGCTTATGACCAGTTTCTCAATGGGCCCGCTGAACCACCCATCAGTCGTGTGCGCAACCAATTTATTTACGAGTTAATGCTGAAACTGCCACGGCAACTCAGCCTGTTGCAGCAATGCAAACAACAATTGCAAAATTTTGTCATTGACCTGCATCACGAAAAAAGCTTTAGCCGTGTGCAGGTGATCATTGATGTGGATAGTATTTGATAGAAACCTGATCCCAGGGTTCCGCAGACATTGATAATCTAATAGACAATCACCTCATCTCCCACCCTGATTTCCAAAGACTGCTTTTCTGCGGCCGCTACCCTGCCAATTACCTGTGCATCTATCCCGAAAGATTTTGACACATCGATCATCGTCTTCGCATCAGCAGCACTGCAATAAATTTCCATCCGGCAGCCCATATTGAACACCTGGTACATTTCCCTGGAATCGGCCCCGCTGCAATCCTTAATTATGTCAAATATATAGGGAGGTGCAAATAAATTGTCCTTGATGATCTTCACATTGTCCGGCACATATTTCAGGCATTTGGTCTGTCCACCGCCGCTGCAATGGATCAATCCATGAATGGCATCAATGTTATTTTCCAGCAATTGTTTTAGCACGGGTGCATAGGTGCGTGTGGGCGATAGTAGCAACTGGCCAATAGAATGTGTTTCGTCTATCACCAGGTCTGCCATCCTGTATTTGCCAATATATACTACCGCATCATCCAGCGATGGTTCAAAGCTTTCGGGATAAGTTTCAGCATAAAATTTATGCAGTACATCATGCCGGGCACTTGTTAGTCCGTTGCTTCCAAGTCCGCTGTTGTAGGCACTTTCGTAAGTTGACTGGCCATAGCTGGCAAGGCCCACGATCACATCGCCCGGCACTATCTTTTCGTTGGTAATAATTTTGCTTTTGGGCCAGCGGACACTCATGGTTCCGTTTACGGCTATAGTGCGCACCACATCTCCCACATCAGCTGTTTCACCACCGAGGTATTGGATGTTTACACCAAAAGCTTTCAGGGTGTCAAATAATTCCTGGGTACCGTTGATGACTTCACTCAACACCTCGCCGGGTATGCGTTTCTTATTGCGGTCAATGGTGCTGTTGAAAATAATATTGTCGTAAACGCCCACACAAAGCAGGTCGTCGAGGTTCATTACGATTGCATCCTGGGCAATGCCGCGCCAAACGCTGAGGTCGCCTGTTTCTTTCCAATACAGGTAGGCCAGTATACTTTTAGTTCCTGCACCATCAGCATGCATAATATTTACCCATGCATCATCGCCCCCCAAATAGTCGGGGTACATTTTACAAAAAGCTTTGGCATACAATCCCTGGTCAAGGTTTTGCACCGCCGCATGAACTTCTTCTTTTTGGGCAGAAACACCGCGTTGAGCGTAAAGAGACATAGAAGGATTTTGGATTTACGATTTTGGATTTATGATTTAAGGGCAAATCCCTGAAATTGATGTGGCGCAAAAGTAAGAAGGCTTAGTTTTGAAACTTAAATAGTTTTTAACAACTGTACGCAAAATATTACGACCCGGTTTTACCACCGCAACATAAAAATTGAAAAATACTTTTAGCATAAAAACAAGCTCATTCAAAAGGAAGACTGCCTGCACTATTGTCCCCCGCCGGCGGGGGTGGCAGGTTCTTGCCTGACGGGGGTGGAAATGGAGGATGAATGCCATGAACAAACGCTAATTCACCGCCGCCGATAAAAAATTAGAATTCTGGATTTCAACTTATGACAGTACACAAAAACTTAGATCAACTTCCTGCTTTTAAAAACGCTGTAGTTACCATCGGCACCTTCGATGGGGTTCATACCGGCCACCTGCAAATTATCAACCAGTTAAAAGACGAAGCAAAAGCTGTGGGAGGGGAATCCGTGATCATTACCTTTCACCCTCACCCAAGGAGGATTATACAAAACCAGACCACAGAAGTAAGGCTTCTTAATACCCTCAACGAAAAGATAGAATTGCTGGAAGCCAATGGTATCGATCACCTGGTAATTGTACCTTTTACAAAAGCCTTCGCCGAACAACCCGCCAATGAGTACATAGCCAATTTCCTGGTGGAAAATTTCCATCCGCATACCATTATCATAGGCTACGATCACCGTTTTGGCCACAACCGGGAAGGGGATTATCATTTACTGGAAGATCTGAAAGAACAGTTTAACTACCGGGTAAAAGAGATACCCGGGCATGTGCTGCAAAACAGCGCCATCAGCAGTACCCGTATCAGGCAAGCTATCATTAACGGCCAAATAAATACGGCTAACGAGTGTCTTGGCTATGACTATTTTTTTGAAGGCGTCGTAATAGAGGGCAATAAACTCGGCCGGACCATCGGCTACCCCACTGCCAACCTACGCATCGGAGATGATGAAAAACTGGTACCGGGAAATGGAGTGTACGCGGTAGAAGTCAATTTGCAATCTGCAATAAGCAATTTGCCATCCGAAACTTTCAAAGGCATGATGAATATTGGTGTGCGACCAACGGTTGACGGCACCAAACGGACTATTGAAGTCAACATTTTCGATTTTGATGAAGATATCTATGGACAAACCATGCGGGTGTACCTAAAAGCCTATTTAAGGGGAGAGGTAAAATTTTCTGGGCTGGATGCATTAAAGGAGCAACTAGCGAAGGATGCAGTGGCAGCAAAGAAAATCAACTGATTTTGATATTTGAAGTCAGCACTTCGGCAATCATCTGCTTTTCAGCTGTTCGCGTAGCTTACCAAACAAAAATTCTAATTGCAAACCAGCGTAACTATGTTGGGTATTTAGATTGGCATAGGCAGCCAGTTGAAGGCAAAAGGATTTTGAGGGCATAAAGCCCATACTTGTCTTTAATGAAAGCCCGGCAGACCATCTTTTAGGGTGTTTATTTTATAATTGCCCGAGTACCAGCTAAAAAAAGTATAGCTGCTGCCCCGTTCTTCCGGTATGGATATAAATTCTAATTTTCGGTGATAACCAACAGAAGGGCCGGCAGCCACATCGAACCTGATTTTTTTACTGCGGAAGGGTATTTCTCTCACTACTAAAATAGCGCCAATATTGGCGAAGTCCGTGAGGTCAGATGTAGTACCAAACACATTACTAAAACCGCCCCAGGGATGCTTGTAATCATCCGGTTTGTTTTCTGAAGGATATGGGTTGCTTAAAAAGCTACAACTAATTCCCCAGTTAGTATTTTTTATAATACCTACCCAGCCACTGACACTAACACCATCACCCCCTATCGCAAATCCTCCGTACATGCGTTTTATCCAATGCTGCCTTTCAGTAAAACTGCTATCATTAAAAGCAGCTACTTCCTGGTTATTTACAAACAAGAAAACAAATAAAATAACTGGTAGTTTTTTCATGGCAATAATTTAGAAGTACGTATTGGATTGGGCTGGAAGTCATTGGGCCGTTTTCTTTTTCGTTTATCCATCACCTTACCAAACAATATTTCAAACTGGATGCCGCCGTAGCTATGTTCAGCGTTGATGTTACCAAAAGCAGAGAGCTGAATGCCAAAGCCTCTAACCCGAAAAAAGCCCATGCTACCTATAATGGAAAAGCCATAACCAGTCGCCTTTTCGGTGGAGATTTCGTAATTGCCCGTACGACCAAGTATGCCTAATAAATACAGTTCTTGCGGGATGCTTTTGAAGTATGAAAAACGATAATAGTTTAACGATGGGCCTGTGGCAACGGCAAAACGCCGGGTTGCACTTTTGGTATAAAATTCCTTATGCAGCAGTAACGAATGGACAAAAATTTTGTTTCTAGGTACAGCGGGATCCGTATTGATAAAAAATGTCCTTCCGCCCTGGTAATCTTTTGGTGTATTTGGTGCCGCATAAAAATTTGCGAGGTACGAATAGCCAAATCCCCAGCCATTATTGAAAATGATTGTCTGTGTAGTTCCTAATGCAATATGCCTAAAACCAAATCCTATATGAATGGAGCCGTAAGATCTCTTAATGTTATGATCGTTCCCAGCCAGGCTGCTATCGCCAAAAGCTATTGCCTCTTGACTAATCACCATAAGGAAAGCAGATGAAAGTAATAGCAGTTTTCTCATGGCAGCAAGTCTTGAATGTTTTTATTGATGACAACTTTATGTTCTCACCTAAAACTAAACTTCAAAAAATGAGAGACCCATTTTAGCACTACAGTAAAATAAGAGCGGCAGATTCTTAGTCTAATATTATTGGAAAAAACAGCCATTGATAACTATAAAATCTACTTTAGCTGGAATATACCTGCTGCAGTCTTGCATTATTAAAAAACTTGTCAGCAGAAACTTCATGAAAGAAATACAACTTCAATTCTTAGAGCGGCTTAGCAAGTTATTGGGGCCATCAAAATTATTGGCTACAGAATTGGAAGGATGCCTGGGAATATCGAAAAGCCAGGCTTACAACAAAATGTCAGGTAAAACCATGTTGAGCATAGAGGAAATTTTATTGCTATGCGAAAAATATGGCTTGCATTTTACCATTGATAAACTAAATAACCGGACAGTGGCGCCGGTTAGCTTTATGCCTTTTCGCGGTGGGCGGTTTTCTGTGGAGCAATACCTGGTCAGCCTCGAAAATTTCTTGTACCAGATAGCTTCTGCAAAACAAAAAAAACTCACCTGTGCTACTGACGACATCCCCATCTTTCACCTGTTTAAATACCCGGAAATAGCCGCTTTTAAATTGTATTTCTGGAATGCCAGGCTCGGGAAAAACCAACCCTTTTTATTTGATCATAAAATGATTGATACCGGGATATCTGCGTCTGCAGCGCACCTCCACCAATTGTACCAGTCCATTCCGACCGTGGAGATATGGACTAAAAGTTCGCTTTATAACACCATGGAGCAGCTCAGGTATGCAGTGGAGGCAAAAATAATAACCGATAAAGGTTTAGGCCAACTGATCTGTGCCCAGCTCCGTTCTACATTGAAAGACATCGAAAACTATGCAGTTAGCCATGAAAAACAGAACGGCATTTTGTTTGAATGGTACTTCTACGACATCATCGGCTGCATTACCTACTTTGCAGAAACTGACGGCAGTGAAAATGCCTTTTTACGTTTCAATACTTTTAATACCATGCAGGTAGAAAAAGGCCCGCTATGCGACGAGGTAAAATTCTGGTTGGATTCGGTGATACAAGACAGCACCGGTTTTAGTGGTCATGGCCGGTTGCAGCGTAACCGTTTTTTGGAGGAGGCTTATTCAAGTTGCAATGAACTGGAGGAATTGTTTTTGTAATATCCTGAACCTTGTGGTTTAAACCTTGAAGCTTAACTAATCATCTTCACAATCATCTCCTTCATCAAACTGGCGTCGCTTACACCGGTGCTGCCAATACCAATACTTTTAAGATTGTATTCGTGCAACAGTAACAGCGCTTGCTCCACACCTTTTTGCCGGTAGGTTTTGGCGCAGCCTACCAGGTCTTTAAAATAGGGACTGTAGGTGCTGTAGCCAAGCATTTTGGCCAGTTCGTTTTCATCGTTTGTATTGGCGCCAAAAACCAGGTAGGCCTTGCTGAAAAAGCCGTAGAGCGTTGGTAATATCAGCTGAATTGGATTGGCTTTGGGGTTACTTTCAAAGTATTGGATGATCTGCAGACACTTGGATAAATTGCGGCTGGTAAGTGCATGTTGCAATTCGAGTGTATTGTATTCCTTACTTACACCAACATAGTTTTCTATATCATCAACCGTAATATTTTTTCGATCCTTCAGGTTGATAATGGTCTTTTCTATTTCATTGTTGAGCCTTCCAAGATCATTACCCACATGGTCCACCAGTAACTGTAAAGCCCGCGGGTCGCAGATAAAGCCTTTTTGATTGATCAGCGCAGCGACCCATTTTGGTAACTCGTTGTCCCACATTTTTTTGGTGGTAAGCAGTTCGCCTTTGGTCTTTAAAACTTTGGCAAAACTCTTGCGGCCGTCCACTTTTTTATCCTTCATGCCCACTACCAAAATGGTACTTGCCAATGGGTTTTCCACATAACCTTCCAGCTTTTCATAATCTTTCATTTGCTGGGCTTCCTTAATAAGTACTACCTGCCGTTCGGCAAACATCGGGTAGCGTCGGCAGGCATTTACTACCTCGGCCCACTCCGCATCCTTGCCGTAAAACACAGTCAGGTTAAAGCCAGCTTCAGCCTCGCTTAATATCTTGTGCTCGGCATAGTCCATGGCCTGGTCTATAAAAAAGGGCTCGTCTCCTTCAAGCCAGTACACCGGCTTAAAAGCTCCTTTTTTCCAGTCACCAATTATTTTTTCTACCGACATGCAACAAAGAAAAATAAAACTGCTGTGCTCCTGCAAGAAAGTTTTTAACAAGTGTTGGCGAAAAACTGGCACGGTATTTCTAATACCTGGTAGGCGCTAAAACGGACTGCATACATTACAAGTTGATGTTGTCCTAAACACGAATTATTCATAATTACCCCCCGTCTTGATTACCCCATATAACTGATACAATTAAAGAATCATAAATTTGCTCACCAAAAAACAAAACAATGAGTTACGAACCTATAACCCCCACCGAAAAACGACCCGCTAAAGACAACCGCAACCTGATCTACGGTGTATTGGTGGCTGCATTACTGGGAACCTGGGGTTACATTATTTACGACAAGAGTAAGTCATCAGAGAAAATTGAACAGTTGCAAACCCAATATCTGAACGTGGATAGCAACCGGAATGAAGTACAATTATTATACAACAGCTCGCTGCAGCGCCTGGATTCATTGACCGGCACTAACCAGCAGTTAACTGAAACCCTTCAAAACCAGCAAGGGCTTGCGGGAGAAAGAAGCAGGGAAATAGACAAACTGAAATCCGAGATCAAATCTATTCTGAGTAAGAAAAATGCGACAGCTGCTGAGTTGGCTACCGCTAAAAAGAAAATAAGTGAACTGAACAATACCATCACCTCATACATAGCCGAAATCGAACAGCTGAAAGGTGAAAACCAACAACTCGTGGTTAAGAATGAACAGATCACCACAGAAAAAATGGCCGTGGAAAAAAACCTGGTGGAAACAGAGACCAGGAAAAAAGAGCTGGAGGACGTGGGTAGCACATTACACGCTTCAGGTATCAATGTCATCCCTATTAATGAAAAAAGCGGTGGCAAAGAAAAGGAAACCAGTACAGCTAAACGGGTGGATAAACTACGCATTGTATTTAATGTAGACGAAAACCGAATTGCTACCAGTGGGGAAAAGGAATTATACGTGTGCATGTATGGCCCGGATGGCCAGCCCATCAGCATTCCGGCCTATGGCAGCGGCTCTTTTAATACCCGTGATGAAGGACAGAAATTTTTTACCAATAAAGTTAATGTCAACTACGAACAAGGCAAAAGTTCAGCAGTAAGTTTCGATTGGCGCCAGGACAAAGCATTTGTTGCGGGAGATTACAAAGTAGAAGTGTATAACAACGGGTTTAAAATTGGCGAAAGAGTGATTAAGTTAAAGAAAGGTGGATTGTTTTCATAAACTAATACAGCCCTTTCCAATGACATAAAAAAACTGAAGTCCTGCCCTCGTGGCGGGACTTCGGTTTTTAGTTCCGTAATTTTTCAGCCTGCGTACTTGTACCAGTGTATGTAATGCCTATAAGACCAGCCTGCTTCTAATGTTAATAGATGTTAGAGAATTGGGCCGGGCTGAAAATGATGTATTAACGGCAATGATGTGTAAACATTAATACATAATTTGCCCCTTCATTAGCCTAGCATAGATGTTTAATCAATTTGTAAGACTTGCATCGGTGATCCTTATCCCCGTTTTATTTTCCTGTTCCTCCAAAGAGGAGAGTAAAACGGTAACTACCCAAAAGCCTGCAGGCGGTGGGAGTGTATATGATGCCGTTATAGTTGAAAGTTTCCCGGTTAACCGCAGCGTAGAAACGCCGGGAACCATTTTACCCAATGAAATGGCCGAGCTGCACCCGGAAATATCGGGAAGAATTACGAGCTTATCGATTACCGAAGGCGCTTTTGTACGAAGGGGTAGCTTACTTGTGAAATTATTTGATGCCGATCTGCAGGCCCAGCTAAAAAAACTGGTCGTACAGTTAAAAATTGCTGAAGCAGCCAGTAAACGGCAGCAGGAACTACTGGCTATCAACGGTACCAGTCAGCAGGATTTTGATAATGCATCGTTGCAGGTAAGTAATATAAAGGCCGATATGGACTTGCTGCGGGTTAATATCAGCAGAACTGAAATAAGGGCCCCGTTTGATGGACGGATTGGCCTTCGCCAGGTGAGTCTTGGTGCATATGTAACACCTGCTACTATTATTACCAATATTGCATCGGTCAACCAGGTAAAAATACAGTTTCCCGTACCGGAGCAATATGTACGGGACCTTTCTAACGGGAGTACTGTAGCATTTACCATGACTGGCAGCGACACAAAATATTATGCCACCGTAATAGCTTCAGAGAACGGCATTGCGGCTGATACCAGGAATTTATTGGTAAAAGGAATTGTAAAAAATGCGGATGCCTCCGTTAAGCCTGGCGGCTACGCGAATGTGCTGATCAATATTGGAACCAACCGGCCGGCCTTGATGGTTCCAACCCAAAGCGTCATGCCACAAACCAGGGGCAAACGGGTAATCGTGGTTCGCAAAGGCATGGCTGTTTTTCAAAATGTGGAAACTGGATACCGTGATTCAGCCTCAGTAGAAATATTAAGTGGCCTGATGATTGGTGATACATTGCTGACAAGTGGTTTATTAGTAGTAAAGCCCGATCAGAAAATCACAAAAGTGAATATTGTAAAACGCTGATGATTTGTGAAATAGTCCAACAGTTAATTGGTATTGGGTTATCCTGATGCTGTATTAGCTACGGGTCCAATGGCTCAATGACTATTGAACGAATGACAAATGACAATTATTAAATGAACATATCAGAAATCAGTCTTCGCCGCCCCGTACTGGCAATCGTTATTAACCTGATGATCCTGTTATTTGGGATTATTGGTTATAGCTTTTTAGGGGTAAGGGACTACCCCGCTATCGACCCTCCCAATATCAGCGTACGCACCAGCTATCCCGGCGCCAATGCAGATATCATCGAATCGCAGATCACAGAACCCATCGAAAAAGCGATCAATGGTATTGCCGGTGTAAAGAATATTACCAGCAGCAGCAGCCAGGGTACCAGCAGCATTAATGTGGAGTTTGAACTCAGTGTAGCCCTGGAAGAAGCCGCAAACGACGTAAGGGATAAAGTAAGCCAGGCCGCCCGCTCCTTACCACCTGATCTTGATGGTCCGCCCGTAGTTACAAAGGCAGATGCGAGCGGCGAAAGCATATTGAGCATGACGGTGCAAAGCGACAAACGCAACCAGCTTGAAACCACTGAATATGTAAATAATGTATTGGCCGACAGGCTGCAAACCATACCAGGTGTAAGCGGTTTGCAGATTTGGGGAGAACGGAAGTATGCTATGCGTATCTGGATGGATACAAAAAAAATGAATGGCTATGGTATTACCGGCAACGACATACAGGCAGCCCTGGCCAGGGAAAATGTGGAGCTGCCATCCGGAAAACTGAGTGGTAACGCGACAGACCTGAGCGTAAGAACATTTGGCCAGATAAATACCGAGGCAGAATTCAACAATGTCATTATTCGCAGCAACCAGGCGGGTGTAGTAAAACTTGGCGATGTGGCCGAAGCGGTATTGGGACCGGAAAACGAAGAGACCGTTTTAAAAGCAAGCGCCATCCCCATGATAGGCATCGCCTTAATTCCGCAACCCGGGAGTAATTATGTAGCCATCAGCGACGAATTTTACAAACGCTACGAGGAAATAAAAAAAGATATCCCGGCAGATTTCAGGGTGAATATTGCCCTCGACCAAACCCGGTTCATACGCAAATCCTTAAGCGAGGTAAAAGAAACGCTACTCATCAGCCTTGGCCTGGTAGTATTGATCATTTATCTTTTCTTCCGCAATGCCAGTATGGCTTTCAGGCCGCTGATAGATATCCCGGTTTCACTGATAGGTGCCTTTTTTATCATGTACCTCTGCGGCTTTACCATTAATGTACTCACCCTGCTGGCCGTAGTATTGGCAACAGGTTTGGTGGTAGATGATGGTATTGTGGTCACGGAAAACATCTATAAAAAGATGGAACAGGGCATGAATAAATTCAGGGCTGCAAAGGAAGGGTCGAAAGAAATTTATTTTGCGGTCATCTCTACATCCATCACGCTCGCCGTGGTTTTTTTACCTATCATTTTCTTACCGGGCTTTGTGGGCAGGCTTTTCCGGGAGTTTGGTATCGTAGTGGCTTCTGCCGTTTTAATATCTGCCCTGGTTTCTCTAACCCTAACCCCGGTACTGAATGTTAAGCTAAGCGGCGGAATGAAACATTCCTGGTTTTACCGCAAAACAGAACCATTTTTCCAGGGTATGGAAAATGGATACCGGAGCATGCTTAATGGTTTTATGCGGGTGCGTTGGATAGCTTTTTTATTAGTTGCCATCTGCTTTGGTGCCATCTATTTATTGGGAAATACACTTCAAAGTGAGCTGGCACCAATGGAGGACCGCAGCGCTTTCCGGTTGCAGCTTACCGCACCAGAAGGCACCTCTTTTGATGCCATGGATAAATATGTTGACGAGGTGACGCAATTTGTATTGGATTCTATCCCCGAAAATACGCTGGCACTGAGTTTTACGGCTCCCGGATTTACTGGCAGCGGATCGGTAAATACGGGTATGGTACGGGTTATGTTGCCCGAACCGGACAAACGGGAACGTACCCAGCAACAGGTGGTGGACATGGTAAGCAGGAACATGAGACGGTTTCCCAACCTTCGGGCATTTCCGGTGCAGGAACAAACAATTGCAGTTAACCGCAGGGGCGGGCAGCCGGTGCAATTCGTGCTTCAGAATAATGATTTTGAAAAGATTAAAGCCGCTATACCCAAATTCCTCGAGGAAGCTGGTAAAAACCCCACCTTTTCTCAAACCGATGTGGACGTTAAGTTTAATAAACCGGAATTGCGCATTAATGTAGACCGGCTTAAAGCAAGTAACCTCGGTGTAACGGTTGCAGATGTGTCAGAGGCGATGCAACTGGCACTAAGTAACCGCCGCATGGGCTATTTCATTAAAGAGGGCAAGCAGTACCAGGTGTTGGGCCAGGTGGGACGCGATAGCAGGGATGATCCTTACGATCTGAAGAGTTTCTTTGTAAGAAGCAGCACCGGCAAAATCATTTCGTTGGATAATCTTGTTACAATGGAAGATGAAACCACTCCGCCTACATTGTATCATTTTAACCGGTACAAAAGCGCCACAATCAGTGCTGGCCTTGCACCCGGCAAAACCGTTGGTGACGGCATCGATGCGATGAACGAAGTGGCAAAAAAAGTGCTGGATCCAAGCTTTACGACTGCCCTTGCAGGTACCAGCCGCGATTACAGTGAAAGCCAGGGTAATACCAATTTTGCCTTGATGTTGGCCCTGGTACTCATTTTCCTGGTGTTGGCAGCGCAGTTCGAGAGTTTTATTGATCCGTTTATCATAATGGTAACCGTGCCCCTGGCGATAGCCGGAGCTTTGTTTAGCCTTTGGATTTTTGGACAAACCATTAATATTTTTAGCCAGATAGGTATGATCATGCTGATAGGCCTCGTGACGAAGAATGGTATTTTAATTGTGGAATTTGCAAACCAGCAACAGGAAACCGGGAAGAAAAAACGAGAAGCCGTGATTGATGCTGCCGTAATGCGTCTCCGCCCAATTTTAATGACCAGCCTTGCCATGGCGCTGGGTGCCCTGCCATTGGCGCTCAGCCTTGGTGCGGCCAGTACCAGCCGTATACCGCTCGGCATTGTAATTGTTGGTGGTGTAATACTCGCATTGCTCCTTACACTATTTGTAGTACCAGCGGTGTATAGTTTCTTAAGCAGCAAAAAGAAGAAATGGGATGAAAAAGTATTTACCGAAGCAGACGACCCTAATCAAACACCCTAAAACGATTTATGATTTCGGATTTATGATTTCGGATGGATGATTTGGGACTGTGACTTATAAATGCTGTTGGTAAAATGGCAACTCAAATATTTAGATGTACGCAATTCAGCGAAACGAACAAATAAAGAAAGCGGCGAAAATTAGCCTGGTGGCAGCGTTAGTTTCAATTGCCTGGCTGTTTATGTCAATTTATCAAACACGGTTTCAGCTGATATCTCCTTTAATTCCCGATTCTGTAATTTTAGAAATAACGCAGCCAATCATATTGACCGCCTTCGTGACCACGATCGCAACAATTGCGGGATTGTTACTATACTTTTTCAATAAAAACCGGCTAGTCATCCTTTTGTGCGGACTAACCATTATTTGGCAGCAGATTCACCCATACTTATGAATTCTGAGAACAGTCATCAGAAAAACAACAGACTATCATGAAGAAGAAACTAATAATAGTATTCACCGCTCACTCCTTCCTTCTCACGTTACAGGGCATGGCTCAGCCGGTGCTTACCCTTGATAATGCTATCAAAACATCGCTTCAAAATAGCTACGATATACAAGTGGCAAAGAATGATGCTGAGATCGCGGCTATCAGTAATAGCTGGGCTTTGGCAGGGAGGTATCCTACTGTTAGTGCCGGGGTGGGTTACACTTACTCGCTGACTAACCTGACGCAGAACCTGAGCAACGGTACTACCACCAAAAGAAATGGCGCCATCAACCGTAACCTGAATGCCAACATTGCCGCCAACTGGGATATTTTTAACGGCTACAGGGTTATTGCTGCCAAACACAGGTTGGAAACATTGCAGGAAATTGGCACCATCAACCTGCGGCAGCAAAGTAACCTCACGGTCTACAACGTTATTACAAACTATTACAATGTCGCACGTCTACAACAGCAATTGTCTGCACTTAAAGAAACTATTGGCTTGTTTGAAGAAAGGGTCAAGCTTTCCAAAGCACGCTTTGAAATAGGAACTGCAGCGAAAAACGATTGGCTGCAAAGCCAGGTGGATCTCAACGACCAACGCAATACCATGATGCAAATTGAGAATGATATACAGGCAGCAAAAACGGTTTTGAACAACCTGATGTCAAGAGACCCGGCCACACAATTTGCTGTAAACGATTCAGTAGATGCTGTGATACTGCCTTCCAAAAATCTTGTGTTGCAAAATATAGATTCTTTAAACCCCCAGATTTTAAGTGCAAAAAGGCAAGAACTTGTAATCCTGGATCAATATAAAGAGATCAAAAGCCAGCTCTACCCTACCGTAAGCCTGATAGCCGGGGCTAATTTTGTACGGGCCAATAATAGCGCTGGTTTTAACTTGCTGAACCAGAACTACGGGCCACAAGCTGGTTTTGGTATTAGCATTCCGCTCTTCCAGGGTGGCGTGGTAAAAAGACAACTACAGGTGAATGATATACAGCTTAAATCACAAAGAACCCAGACTGAAAACCTGCGAAACACCCTGCAAACCACATTGGTGAATGCTTATAACGAATACGAAAATGCCCAACGCCAACACGCTTTGCAACAGGAAAACCTGGCGTTGATAAAAGAAAACAGTTTTATCGCAATGGAACGTTTCCGCCGTGCGGCCATTACTTTAGTAGACCTCCGCCAGGTACAGTTGAGCCTGGTAACTACTCAAACCAACCTGATCAATGCACTGTACACTATGAAGTTGAACCAGGTAACCTTGCAGTATTTAACGGGAGCGCTGGTGAATTAAAAGTTTTAATTTTGGGATAAAATAAATAGTTATGGAAACGATAACCGTTGATGAAAAATTGATTGACTTATACGCAAATATTATAAATGCACTTCCACCGGATTCCCGCTTAAAAGTAATCGACAAAATAAATAAACCGGTTGGTGCAAAAACAAAGGAAGAAAAAGAAAGAGCTTTTCTGGCATTAAGCGGCAGCTTCAATTTTGATACAACACCCGAGGATTTGATTAAAGAAATAGAATCTTCCAGAACAATCAGTGAAGTAAAAACATTCGATAGTTAATGATGTATTTACTTGATACAAACGCTTGTATCCACTTTATGGCTGGAAAGTATGGAGTTGGATTTAAAGCACTAAATGTTGGTTTGGATAATTGTTTTATTTCCGAAATCACTGTTCTCGAATTAATGTATGGTGCGGCTTGTAGCAGGGATAAAATAAACAACAGAAATAAAATAGATTCTTTTGTTTCGATGATCAACGTAAAGCTCATTGATTCAGCCTTCGATATTTTTTCAACTGAGAAAATAAGATTGAAACAAGCTGGCCTATTAATTGCCGATTTCGACTTATTGATTGGCGCAACGGCAATTGCCAATAGCTATACCTTAGTCACCAACAATACAAAACATTTTATCCGCCTCCATAATATCCAATTGGAAGTTTGGACAATCAAATAAACTTATGATAGGAATCATCATGGGCAGCGACAGCGACCTGCCAATTATGCAACAGGCTGCTGAAATACTGAAAGAACTTGGGGTGAGCTACGAGCTTACGATTGTAAGTGCCCACCGCACGCCTAACCGTATGTTACATTATGCTGAAACAGCGCTGGGCCGTGGCTTGAAAGTGATCATAGCAGGTGCCGGTGGTGCAGCGCATCTGCCCGGAATGGTAGCCAGTATTACAACCCTTCCCGTTATTGGAGTACCTATAAAATCTTCCAATTCCATCGATGGCTGGGATTCTGTTTTGTCCATTTTACAAATGCCCAATGGAGTACCAGTGGCTACCGTGGCTTTAAATGCAGCGAAAAATGCAGGTATTCTTGCTGCGCAAATCATTGGCACTTTTGACAATGTGGTAGCAGAAAAAATTGCTATCTACAAAGCATCGCTGGCGGCGGCTGTGGAAGAAAAAGTCCAGGCAGTAAAAGCAGATGGTTGGCCAAATGATTTTGACCTGTAATGTCGGCTCCTTTCCATATTACCCTTCAAAAAATGGTGGTGCTAAAAGACTTCCCCAGCGGTTCTGCTATGGAATTTTTTGATGGCAATATTTACCTGATGGGCGATGATGCCCGCCAGGTGGTAGTGCTGGATACCGCTTATGAGCCGCTGACCTATATCAACCTGTTTGCAAGCGGAGAGAAACGGATCCCAAAAATAGAAAAGGCGGATATTGAGGCGTCTGCCATCATTGAACACAATGGATTTGCCCACTTATTGGCATTAGGATCCGCATCCAGGGCTTTGAGAGAAAGGGCATTCCTCCTTTCTTTACCTGCAAATGAAGCCTCAACCTTTGAGATTTTTGACACCCGTGTATTTACACAACGGCTTTCAGATGCAGGAGTGAGCGAGGTGAATATAGAAGGCGCCACTTCGGTTGGCAGCCAGTTGTTATTGAGTAACCGTGGCAATAAAAACAACCCTGACAATTTGCTTTTTGTCACCTCTGCCAGTTACTTCCTGGAACAAGCAACGACACCATTACAGATCATTAACATTGAAATGCCTTTCCAGGATTTCCCTATTGGTATTTCCGCTTTATCTTTTCACGCCCCGACAGATATACTATTCTTTACCGCTTCTGTTGAAGAAACAACGAATGCCTACGATGATGGCGGCATTGGGGACAGTTATATTGGATGTATCCATAATATTTCCCGGCGGCTCCTTCACCCCACGATAAAGCCGGACCATTTACTTAACCTGGCAAAAGCAGACCCTGTTTTTGTTGGCCAAAAGGTTGAGTCAATATGTTTTGAAAACAGGGAAGCCAATAGCCTTGTAGCACATCTGGTAAGTGATAACGACAATGGTGAAAGCACCCTGTTTAAAATACAAGTGGCTGTTCCCCCGGGTGATTAATAATCCGCCCCCTTTATAAACCTGTTTGCAAGCTTAAATATTGAGTAATCATTGAATCAGCAGTGATTCCACTATAATACATACTACCAGGAGAATCAATGACCTATTGACTATTGACCAATGACCGGGCCCATCTCTCATTACAATATAAAAATGGGCCGCCCACTTCGTGACAGCCCATTTCTAAAATTTATTTTTACAACTTATTGTTTAATAAACCTGATTGTACGGTTTATGGCACCATCGGAATACACTGTCAGTTGATAAGCACCGTCGGCAAGTGTTGAACAATCAACCAGTACCAGGTTGCTGCCAGCTGCAACAACATGAGTTGATGTCCGGATATTGCGACCGCTGATGTCCGTAATTGTGGTTTGCATTTTTCCGGCATTGGTAGCACTTACACTTAAGAAGCCATTACTGTTTACAACCGTCGGGTACATACCCACAACTTCGAATCCTTTGCCGGCACCCATAATCGCGATTATGGCGCTATAGCTTAGTTTGCCATCCATGTCTATCATCTTCAGGCGATAGTAGTTTGTGCCATTCAGCGGATGTGCATCCACTATGTCGAATGGCAATGCACACCTGGCCTGGTCCGCATTTATCGTGGCAATGCTGTTAAACCTGCGGCCATCGGTACTACGCTCTATCTCCATCGTAATATTAGCCGATGTGGAATTTACCTTCCAGTTGATAGCATTACCACCATTGGCTTTATTTCCTTTAAAATATTCCAGCACAATTGGCAGAATTACGGGTGAGCTACCCACACCAAATGGTGAGAATTCTGTAAATCCACTAGCAGTGATGGTGTACAGCCCGGTAATGTTTTGAGGCGTTACCGTACCTGTTGCCCCAAACCCGTCGCTATGAAAAAGGAATGCCTGGCTTTTATTAGAGGTAAACCCGGCTGGCTCCTGGCTGGCGTCCCATTGTGTGGTAAGCGTAGCATTGGATCCACCAGGGACTTCTTCACCGATATACCATGCTGCATTTACACTTGGTCCAGTGCCGTTAATATAATTGGGTGCCACAGTACCGGTACCTACCGCAAAGTTGTCTGCAGTACCGCTGTTAGCAATGATCACGGGATTGTACAGCGAAGCTGCTGGTCCTACCGGGAATGTAACAGGTGCTGCACCTATATTCCTGATTTTAAGAGCTCCAGGCCCATCGGTAACTACAAAGGAGGATGCACTACCGCCGATTACTGTTTTTGTCGTCACTGTATCGTTACCGGTATACAAACTACCCAGCGTTAACTTTAAAGAATCAAGCGCCTCCACATTACCAGTTAATGAAACGCCATCCGTATTGTTGACCAAAAGGCTGGCCACTGTAGCAGGCAGACCACTACCTGTTACCTGCGGATCTATTCCCTCGTACAAATAATGGGCTGTTGTTGGGAATGTGCGCGTTGCAGTTTGAATACTACCAGCGGCACCGGCTGCTGCAATACCTGCGACAGATCCGATACGAAGTTTGGCCAAAGCGCCAAGGTTGAATGTTCCGTCACCTATAACGGTTTGAGCGGGATTTCTAAAATCTGCAATGCCACTCACGTTTATAACTCCACCCGCAGCAACGGTCAGGCCGGAGACTGCGCCTGTACCTGGATTGTTATTGGCAAGGGTACCATTGGGATATAATTCGGTTACATTCAGAATACCGGTACTGCCAACATTTACATTCAAAAACTTGCCGGCAGTAATCGCATTGCTCATATAGCCACTGGTATGCCAGCCAACCCTTGAGGCGGCTACGGTGTCCGGTATCGGATTACCCGGCATAAATGTTACCGTGCCATTGATATTGATTGTTTGTGAAAATGTACCGCTTGCATGACTGCTGGCAATGGGGAAATAACAGGCCCAAGGCGCAAAAGTCAATGTTTTACCGGGGTTTACAGTAAGGGTATTACCATCGCCTGCGACTGTATAATATGCCGCTGCATTTCCAAAATTACCACCACCATGGTAGTTAAGTGATACATTGGTATTGATGATAATTGTTGTGCCGGCCGTGTTCGTCCTTAGCCTGCTCACGTTAATGGCGCCACCGCCTGTGATAGTACAGGTAGGATTCGCTCCGGTTCCAAAATAATCGATGCTCAAGCCATCAGCGAGGTCTCCCTGGTTGGCATCAACGCTACCCATCTGGCAGCCAGTGTTTACCTGCACTGTAGTACCATATACTTTAATATAGAATGGCGATTTCACAGCGCTGTTTGTCTTGAAGGTTCCATTGTTCTGGAGGGTCAGATTGGCACAGTTTCTTGAAGACGTTGTACCGGTGACATTAAATCCATCAATAAACACATTTGCAGTGGTAGAATTGGGGAAATCAGCAGATGCTACCCAGGCAGCACCATCCCATTTATTCCAGGTGGACACCGCATCCCAGCCTGCTGATGCCTTCGACATATAATCGCCGGTTTTATACAATACTCCATTACCGGTAATCGTCAATAATTTGCTGTCGCCGCCACCTGCATGTGATATAGATCCGTTGTATGCGGCGACACCTGTAGGGCTGAATTTTACATAAATAGTTGTGTTTGCAAGAGTGGCCGAAGCGTATGGCACATTTAAAGCTGATGCAAATCCTGAGCCTGATGTAAGTGATACTTCATATCCCGCCGGTGCATTGACGACAATATTATCAGGAAAACCAGTCAGGTAAGAGCCTGCCAGGACATAGCTTTTTTCAGACATGGTATTTTGATACAATTCACCAAAAGCCAAAGCCGATGGATTTAAGGTAAGGGTTGGCACAGCATCTGTTGTAAAAGTTTGATCAGCACCATAACTGGTTCCCCCGCCATTCGTGGCATAAGCTCGTACATGGTAAAGCGTGCCAGCCGACAACCCGGTAATTGGCAATGTAAAACTTGCCGAAGTCGTAACCGGTGAGGTGGAAACAACGCCATCGGTTAGCGATGGGTTCAAGGCAGTACCAAAACAAAAACCACTTGCTGTTACGGTGGTGGTTCCGCCAGCAGATATATTTCCGGTGGCGGTTCCCGTAGAGCCACCGGTAGCGCCGGCAAAAGTAGTGCTGACGGTAGGCGGGGTACCCGGATCGTAACCAACATCTATTTGCGCCACCCTGCAGGTGGTTGTATTTGCAAGGGCAGTATCACATGACTTGCCGCGAACTACGATGATGAACCTGGTACCTGCCGGCACAGTATACGTTACATTGGTAAAGGTGGTTCCTGTTGCGCCTGGTATCACCATTTCGCAGGAAGCAATGGCTACTGTTGCTGAGCCCATGGGAGAAATCGTGGAACTGTATCCTACAAATGGTTTTGTTGTCGTTGCAGCCCCGTTGGATGAAATTCTTAGTTTTAGAGTCGTGATGTCCGTAAGGGATTCAATGGTAATTGCATCGGTTGTATTCACATTCAAAACCGGTGTTGGATTGCTATTATTCAGCTCCACATAGTTACCAGCTGACCCTGTAACGCCAATTTGCTGGATCTTAACCAGGGCGTTTTGTTTTAAAATACTAGAGGCACTGCCATTGGCTATTGTAGGGATTTCTGCAGGCAATAACTGCAGTAACTGGGCGCTTCCTTTGTTTTGCGCGAATAAAAACACTGTAATAAGTACAAAAAAGTACCGGGTAAAATTTCTCATAATGCAATCGTTTGTTTTAAGCAAGTAATGCTAAGCAGATATTTTAACCGGGCAATCAGCTACCAGGTGAATATTTACGCAATCGTTCCCGAGAACGAGTGCAACAAACTCAGGGGCAGCCATTTGTTGATGACTGATATTTTGGTCATTGGGTCATTGGGTCATTGGGTCAATAGGTCAATGGGCCATTGGGTTAATAGTGATAAATTACCACATCACTTTAGTAGACCCAATGACCCATTGACCCAATGACCAATGACTAATGACTAATGACTAATGACTAATGACTAATGACTAATGACCTCTGACTTTTACCTGGATACATCATGTATCACTTAACACCTGCACGTTTTTCCAGATCCTTAATGAGTAATGTGAGTTCCCTACCCACGGGCTTTTCGCCGCGGTAGGTGATGACCCGTAGCTTTAAGGCATCTTTGGGAGGCACCAGGGTTTTGATGTATTTGGGATAAAAGTTATCAGGAGAAGAATTATCAAAACTGTAATAAATATCGAGGCCTTCAATCTCGTTTGAAAGTTCAATCAACAGCTTTTCGTTGCTGTCTTTTTTGGCTGTGATGATTGGATCGTACATGCTCGGTGCATATTTCACTCCTGCCATATCCAATCGCTGAAACTGCATTTCAGTACGATTTACAAAATCATTCCAATTCCTTTTCGACTTTGGCGACCACAGCGCTTCGGCAATTGCAAATGCACGTGGCCACATCATATATTGCAGGTGCCTGGTATTATAAATCTGTTCCGTCCAGATATTAGCCTGTCCACCTTTGATCAGTTTGGCATCCACACCTTCAGGCACCGGCTCAAACTGGTAAGCCTTTTGAAGACGAAGCGTTGCATATACCGGCGGTTCTATGGATGCATCCCCCTGCATATAATCAAGATAAGCATGAGTTGTAGGGCTCATCACTACTTCATGGCCGGCTTTTGCAGCTTCAATACCACCTTTCATGCCACGCCAGCTCATAACAGCAGCATTAGGTGCCAGACCGCCTTCGAGTATCTCATCCCAGCCAATCATTTTTTTGCCTTTCGAGCGGATGATTTTCTCCACCCGTTTTACAAAATAGCTTTGCACTTCGTTGAGATCCTTCAGGTTTTCGCGTTTCATCAGCGCCTTGATGTCGTCGCTTTTTTCCCAAAAATTCCTTGCAGTTTCGTCGCCGCCCATATGGATGTATTCAAAAGGAAAAAGGGCAGCCACTTCGGTAAAAACCTTGTCCAGTAATTCGTACACTTTTTCGTTGGCAGGATTCAGGGCATTATCTATTGTTCCGTAAAAATGACCACCGGGAGGCCATATCATAAACCGGTTACCGGCATTTACGGTATAAGGCTGACCTGGAGTAGTGCTTAAATCAGGGTATGCTGCCAGGGCGGCCATACTGTGTCCCGGAACATCTATTTCGGGCAGGATATTTACAAAACGGGCCTGTGCATACTGAATAATTTCTTTTATGTCGGTCTGTGTAAAGAAACCGCCGTAGGTCTTAGGTTCGTCAACAGCAGGTTCGCTGAAAGTGCCAAAAGTTCCGGTTTTATCTACCCGCCATGCACCTGTTTCGGTGAGTTTGGGAAGGCTTTTTATTTCAAGTCTCCAACCCTGGTCGTCGGTTAAATGCAAGTGCAACAGGTTGTATTTATACTTCGCCATCTGGTCGATAAAATCCTTAACCTCCGCTTTGGTAAAAAAGTGCCGGCTCACATCGAACATTAACCCACGCCAGCCAAATCTCGGGTAGTCGGTAATGGTAACACCTGGCACTGGCCAACCGGCTCTATTAATTTTGGATTTACTTTCAATTTCTTTGGGCAGCAGTTGCAACAAGGTTTGTACACCGTAATAAATGCCAGCCGGCTCTCTTGCCTCTATGATAAGCCCCGCTTTATTTGACTTTAGTGTATACCCTTCTTTGCCAAGTTCAACGTTGAGTGTTGGGTTAATTGAAAAAGTAATGGCAGGCATTTTAGCCACACGGTTTTCTTCTACCACTAATACTTCTAAACCGTAGCCAATAGCATTTTTGATTTGATTATTGAATTGGGAAGCTATACTTCTAAGGTTTTTATCCTCTTTTAGAAGCCGTATATACGCTTCGTTGAGGTTAAAACCAGCACCGGATTTCACCATAGAAACAGGCTGTGGAATAATTGCGATAACTGGTTCGATTTGACTGACTACTTCACCTGCTATAAAAAGCATGAGAAGAGAGATGGCAATTTTTTTCATATAAGCAAAGGAATAAAAATGATCCAATGTAAGCAAGTGGGATGTTAACGGGCAAGGCATCTGCTCTGCCTTAAAAACTTTCAAATTAAAACTTTAATTATGAGGTTCAGCGGCCAAAATTTCTACGATGCCGAATTGGCCTTCCAGCCCCAACGAATGTTGGTACAAAACATCAATCAGATCCTTGCCGTACTTAGCGTACAGTGGCATAAAATTATCAACCCGTTCCTGTAAAGAATTATTGGGGCAAATGGCAGAACGCAAATTGGACAATTGCTTGTGTTGATCGGTGTTTTTGCGTTTTTCGGCACGAAGCATTTTCTTTTCAAGGCCATGAATGCTTTGTAACGAACGCGTATGCAATGAAGCGACATGCGGCTGAAGCGTTGGATCCACGGCAGCAGCCAGCCATTGCATCTGTGCATATAGCTGGTTTACCTGCTCTTCTTCCTCGTCAAGCTTTAACCTGTTTTTGGTAGATCTTTCGGTAAGCAGGTTTTGCAGTTCCATTTCGCCCAAAAACAATTGGGGAACGGTTAACTGCAAAGCATTCATCAACCTTTTTTGTTTGGGCTCAATGATCAAAAAGGAGTTTCGCAAAATAAGCATGGGGTAAGGAACATTAACAGCTTCAAACACCTTTTTTAACTCCAGCCAATAGGCCAGTTCTCCCCCACCACCTATAAATGCAATATTGGGCAGAATCATTTCCTGGAAAACACCGCGGAGAATCACATTGGCGCTGAACCTTTCAGGGTGTTCTTCCAATTCCTGCAGCATTGCTGATTCTGTAAAAATCAAACCGAGGTTCGGTACCTGGAATGTTGCATTTATTAATTCAATCCGCTCCCTTTTGCCACTATCATCCAGGTAGAATAAATTCAGGTCACGTCCGCCGGCCTGCACTTTATAATGCTCACCGATTTGGGCGATTGTTTCAGCTACCAGTTTGTGGCTGAATTGTTCTGTGAGTTCCTTTTTTACGATGCTATTAAACAACCTTTTCAGGTTTGCATTATCTGGAATCAATACCAGCAATCCGTAGTTCTTAAATAGTTCATTTACCAGGTACAGGGTTGCTGTTTGTATATTATCGTGTTTGGTGTAAGCTTCGGTGCAGAGACGCTTCATTTCTTCGCCATAAGGTAGATTGCCGAACTCACCCTCCAATCTTTCAATAATTTTTTCCAGGCCATTTGTATGCATCCTTCCCACCGCCCCCGTTTGATTGGTTTCCCATTCCAGTTTTTCGCCATCCACATTTATATGACCCAATTCGTCAAGGTCGGCATCTTCGCTGCCCATGTAAAACACAGGTACGTATTGGTTTTCGGGTAACTCCTCTTTTAATAGCTGGCACAGCTTGATCGTGTGCAGAATCTTGTAAATGAAGTATAGATGTCCTGTGAAAATATTGGGTTGATGAGCCGTGGTGATAGTAAAGGTGTTCTCTTGCATTAACAGCAACAGGTTGGCTTGCTGTACCGGTGTTAATTCGTAGCCGGCATATTGGTGGGACAATTCATCTACCAACACCTTTCTGTTGGTTGTAAACGTTCTTCTTGCGTTGATCGATTTTTTCATTCCTTCCAGCGAAACAGGATGCTGATAAAAGGGTTGTAATTTTTCGTCGGCGTTTAGATAATCCAACACCAATTTGGAAAAGGAATGGGTATCCGGGTAAGGTAAATAGGTACAATTGGTTTGCATAAATCAGCACCTGTGTTTTATTTTAAATCCTGTTTATTATTTCGATGGTGGGTAAATATATTCGGGCATAAAGAAATTTCAGGGCAGACACGTAGCTCTGCAACTACCACCACCATGACGTTTATTTTTTACCTACCGTTATTAATTTTTAACATGAAGGAGAGGCCATGCATGGCGTCTCTACGGGATCACCTCGCCTTCTAAATCGTAATCGTAGGCTTTGGTAATTTTCACCTGCACAAACTCCCCGATTGGCAATTTTTTGGCGCTGTTGATCACCACTTCATTGTCCACTTCCACACTATCAAATTCCGTACGGCCAAGGTAGCGGCCGGCTTCTTTCTTATCAATCAGCACCTTAAAGGTTTTGCCTACTTTTTCTTCATTTTTCTCCAGGCTGATCTCCTGTTGCACTTCCATGATCTCCTGAGCTCTCTGTTCCTTTACTTCGGCCGGAACATCATCGACAAGGTCGTAAGCACTGGTATTCTCTTCATGGCTGTAGCTAAAAATACCCACGCGGTCAAAACGCATTTTTTGTAAAAAGGTTTTCAATTCTTCCACATCTTTTTCTGTTTCGCCGGGAAAGCCTGCTATCAATGTTGTTCTTAAACAAATTTCCGGCAACCGGTTTCTTATCTCGCCCACGAGATCCTCCATTTCTTCCCGCGTAATTTGGCGCTTCATGCTTTTCAGCATATTGTTAGCCGCATGTTGCAGCGGCATATCCAGGTAGTTACAGATATTATCATGTGCCTTCATGGCATCAATGATCTCCAGCGGAAATTTAGAAGGATAGGCATAGTGCAGGCGGATCCATTCGAGGCCAGGCACACCAGCCAGTTTATGCATCAGTTCCGGAAGGGTGCGTTCCTTGTAAATATCCAGGCCATAGTAAGTAAGTTCCTGGGCTATCAGCATCACTTCCTTCACACCGCCCTGAACGAGGCGTTTTGCTTCGTCCACCAGCGCATCCATTGGCCGGCTTACATGTTTTCCACGCATTAATGGTATGGCACAAAACGAACAGGTACGGTTGCAGCCCTCACTTATTTTCATGTAGGCATAATGCTTGGGCGTACTTAGCATCCGTTCGCCCAGCAATTCGCTTTTATAATCTGCGTCAAATTGTTTCAGCATCAGTGGCAATTCCAAAGTACCAAACCAGGCATCCACCTCAGGTATTTCCTGCATCAGGTTTTCACGGTAGCGTTCGCTGAGACAGCCTGTTACATATACTTTGTCCAATTTTCCGCGGCGCTTTAGTTCCACCTGGTCAAGGATGGTATTTACACTTTCCTCTTTGGCCTTATCAATAAAGCCGCAGGTATTTACCACCACTATATTATGGTCCCGCTTGCTGTTTTCATGAACCACATCTATCTCATTGGCCCTCAATTGCCCGCTCAGGACTTCACTGTCTACCAGGTTTTTGCTGCATCCAAGAGTGATGATGTTTACTTTGTCCCGCCGCAACGTTTTTGTCTTCATGTATTCTTTATTGGCGGCAAATGTAGGTTTTAGTTGACTAGTTGACTTGTTGATTGGTTGATCGGTACATTAATGGGCGTTGAAAATAGTCGTTTGGATTACCTCCGAAATCAGTTAAGCGGCATGCAATACTTTTACCTCAATAACCAATCAACCAGTCAACTAATCAACTAACCAACCAATCAACCAATCAACTAAACCACTAAGTTTGCACACTTTTGTTTTAAACCAATTTAAATGATCCGGATGAAAAGAATAACTTTTATTAGTATTTGCCTGCTCATAGGCAGCCTTACCCATGCTCAAAATAACGGGGGCACCTATAATTGGGCAGCTGGAATAAAATACACACCCATTGCTGTTTCGTTAAAGCACTACAACCAGAAAGGTGATGCTATCGAATTTCTTTTGTCTAAATACAACGAAGGAACCAGGTTAACCACTCTTTTGGAACTTTGCCCAAAACTTACAAAATCAGGATCACTCCGCTCTATTTTTGGGGCGGGACTTCATGTTGGCATTTGGGATAGCGATATCAAAAAGAACAGCTACATCAAAAACCCCATCGTGGGAATCGACTTTGTTTTTGGCCTGGAATACAAAATACCCAAAGCTCCCATAGCTTTCCAACTGGACTATCAGCCCGCCATTGATTTTGTTGGTAATAGCGACACACATGTAAACTGGGGAGGTTTAACTGTAAAGTTCTGTTGGTAAGGTATAGGAGGAATATTGTTATTAGGTGACTTAATACCTAAACTTTGTCTGCCCCCGAACCTGGACCAAAGACCTGGTGCCCAATTGTTTCGATGACCCATAAAAAACCTCCAACAAGCATTGATTCAATACTTCCGCAATATTGACAGCCATACTGTAGAGGTAACCAAACCAGAAATTGGTGCCTGGGTTAATGTATTGCCACCTCTAAAACAGGAAGAATTTCACGAATTGTCAGAAGCCCTGGAAATACCCCTCGACTTCCTGACCGATTCGTTGGATATAGACGAAAGAAGCCGTTTTGAGATAGAGGACAATGTGAAACTGATTGTGATAAAAACGCCAACGGAGAACAATTCGTTTAATGAAAGCGATGCTTTTTACATCACCATTCCTATTTGTATCATCCTTACGCACCAGCAAATTGTTACGGTCAATTCGTTTGAAAATGCTGCCATAAAAAAATTCCTCAATACTTTTCAAAACCGGCAGCCCGACAACCGGAAAATGATGGTGTTAAAGATCTTTGAGAAGATCGTAGCCAATTTTTTGGAGTACCTCAAAGAGATCAACCAGCGCAGAAATTTACTCGAACAGAAACTCTATGCCAGCAATCGCAATGAGGAATTGCTGGAGTTGGTGCGCATCCAAAAAAGCCTGGTGTATTTTGTAACTACCCTTCGCAGCAACGAAATACTGATGATGAAAATGGAACGCACCAATATGCTTGCACTAAACGAAGACGAAAGGGAATTTCTCAACGACCTGATCGTTGATAACAGCCAGGCTTTGGAAATGGCCAATATTTATACAAACATCCTCAGCAGCACACTCGATGCATTTGCCAGTATTATCAGCAACAACCTGAATAATGTAATGAAGCGGCTCACCATTGTTACAATTGTACTTACGGTTCCGGTACTCATTTCCAGCGTATTTGGAATGAATATTCCGAACCCTTTTCAAAACAACGCGAACTCATTCTACTACGTTGTGATCATATCCATTCTTCTCTCTGTATTTCTCAGTTACTATTTTGTAAGAAAGAAAATATTTTAAGGCGGCCGTACTTTTTTAGTGAAACCAGAATTGCTACCTTTAAAGCAATGCTAAAAAACAACCGGAACAGCTACATTTCAGCCCGGCATTCAAAAACTGGAGTATTTTTAATGCTTGTTTACTGGTTTGCGTGGTGTTAACAACCGGATTTTATTACCGTTTAAGAATCCATAAGAGACACTTACCCATTTTATAAAACTGGCATTCTGAAAAATAATATCTTGAAATTGATTTGAACAAATTGTGCAGTGTATGAAGAAATTATTCTTATTGTTCTTGTTACCGGCTTTACAAACCACCGCCCAGGATCTTACCGGCGTGTGGCGCGGCACATTCTACAGCACCAAACTCGAAAGCATGTTTGGCAGCGACAATAAATACGAGGTACAGATAGACAATGCTGGCCGTGCCTGCAAAGGAATTACTTATTCATACCAGGATACAAGATTTTATGGCAAAGCTTCGCTGGTAGGTATGTGGCAGCCCAGCAGCAAAAATTTGATCTTCCAGGAGGAAAAACTACTGGAATATAAAATGCAGGGCGATGATGGTGGGGTTTACATGTTCACCTGTTATCTCGAGTACCATAAGGAAGGTAAAAAAGAAATACTGGAAGGCGACTATACCAGTGTACATTATAAGAACGGCAAAGATGGCGGTAACGGAAAAATTTACCTGGAAAGGGTTATAACATCCGATTTTAAGAAAGAGGACTTCGTGATAAAAAAGGAAAAAGAGAAAGAAAAAGAAAAGGAAGAAGTAAAAAAAGCTACCCCAATCATTAGTAAACCAGACACGACAAGGAAAATAACGCATACCACCTCACCTGTTCCAAAACCTAAACAGGAAATAGCCAAAACTACCGTTCCTAAAACCAAGCCACCGGTAGTAACTGTGCCGAAAAGAACAATCATTACACCGCCGAAAAAAGAGGAAGAAAAGAAGGATATCGTAAAGATTGAGCCTGACAGGAAAATTGAACCAATCAAACCAATAGATCTGCCCAAAGTAATCAAGGAAAGAAAGAACGAATTGGTACAAACCATTCTTACAGCAGGCCCTGATATTTCTATTGAACTTTACGATAATGGCGAGATCGATGGTGATACGATCAGTGTATTTCAGAATGGCAAACAAATAGCTTCCCGCAGAGGTTTATCTACAATACCTATAACCCTCAGATTGAAGATAGACGAAGACAACCCTGACCAGGAAATTACGATGGTAGCAGAAAACCTTGGCTCCATACCACCCAATACCGCTTTAATGATTGTAAAATGTGGTGGAAACCGTTATGACCTGCGGATATCATCCACCGAGAAAAAAAATGCGGTTGTAAAGTTTAAGTTCCAGAAAGAGTAAAATTCTACAACAAGATATTCCGAAAAGCCTGTGCAAATTTGAAAATATTTTCTATTGCACAGGCTTTTTTGTGTCGTTTTTGTTAGGATTCCGGAAGCTCTTTTTCAGGCAGATCAGGGGATTTAAAATCATATTCATAGACTTCATTTGCAAATGCAGCTTTCATCTTTTGTCGGTTAAATTCCTTTTCATTATTGGCCAAAAAAACGGTAGCTACCCCATTACCAATAAAATTGGTAATAGCCCGGGCCTCGCTCATAAACCTGTCTACGCCGAGGAGCAAAGCCAATCCTTCTACCGGGATTACCTTAACTGCAGTAAGCGTGGATGCCAATACTACAAAGCCGCTCCCCGTAACACCTGCTGCGCCTTTGGAAGTAACCATTAAGATACCTATCACCGTAAACATTTGCCCCCAGCTAAGTTCCACATTAAAAACCTGTGCCAGGAAGATGACTGCCATTGATAAATAAATGGTAGTGCCGTCTAAATTAAATGAATAGCCTGCAGGCACCACCAGCCCCACCACAGGCTTTGAACAACCCATTCTTTCCAACTTTTCCATGAGCGATGGCAATGCAGCCTCCGAAGACGAGGTGCCTAAAACAATCAACAGTTCTTCTTTAATGTATTTTAAGAACTGCCAGATACTGATTTTATAATACCGTAAAATGGCACCAAGCACTAAAAATACAAACACTCCCATAGTGATATAGACTGTTATCATTAGCTTTCCCAGTGGCTTAAGCGTTTCAATGCCGTATTTACCAATTGTAAATGCCATACCACCAAAAGCTCCAATTGGAGCAAATAGCATCACCAGGTGTAAGGCTTTAAAAACATATTTAGAAATGGATGAAAGGGGCTTCATTATTTTGTCCCTGCCCTTGTACTTACTTAAAAAAATTCCAAAGACAATCGACAATATCAACACCTGTATGGTTAGGTTATCCTTGAGAAATTTGACCCAGCTAAATGCTGCTGCAGTGGAGGTGTAAGTGGAAATATCGCCCCCTTTTACTTTCTCTGTATTTACGCCACTTCCCGGCTGAATCAGCCAGGCCACGAGGATACCAATAAGCAGGGCTACGGTGGTTACTATTTCAAAATACAACAAGGCTTTACCACCTACCCTCCCCACTTTTTTTAAATTGCCCATACCACTAATGCCTAAAGAGATCGTGAGAAAGATGATGGGGTTAATAAAAACCTTTACCACCTCAATAAAATACTTTCCAAGGGGCTGCATCTTCACCGCAGTCGCCGGGAAATAATGCCCAAGCAAAGCCCCTGCGGTGATGGCCGTTAACACCCAAAACGTAAGATTGGTAAATAATTTTCTCATGGCATAAAAAAACCTGCTTCTTAAGTGAACCAGGTTCCAGGCAACCCGCGGAGCATTTTGGATGCAGCCACGCATAGAATTTACAATAAATCTGCGTTTCAAAGACAATCCTGCTTTTCTCACTTACCCCTCACTTTCCTATAGCCCTGATGCTACTCATCAAATATAAGCCCCATTATTTGTGCATGGTTTGTGCTCAATAAAAAAATGTAAGAATAGGGAAATCATCACGATTAAAACGAAAGACGCTGTTTCATTTGTTAGCTATTTTTTTGAAGATTTGCGAGCTCCCATACCGCTCCAAAGTCATAGTAGCCTGCATTTGACTTTCGATGTCAAAAAATATATTCATGAACTCTGCCGTGGAGTAAAATCTTTTTTCTGTGGCTGCATACATAGGAAAGTTGTTGGTTGCTGAAAAATAAACAATAAGCATATTGTCTTGTTTTCTAACCTCTACATTGTTTCCATTTCCGGCTTGATAAATCCCTGTATAACTATTGAGCAGGCTGTCATCGAGGTTTAGCTTTGGCTTTTCAAAAATGTATTGCAACCCACGTCCAAATGTTTCCGTTTTTGTTCCGGAATGGCCGGTATTCTCCAGCACTTTCGACCGGATATTTACAGAAGGGTATTTTCTGGAAGCGACTAATGCCGCAAACTTTTCAAAACCCGGCCTGCTTCTTTCCACATCTCCAATGGTCATATAACAACGAACGGGTTTGCCTGCTTTTCTTTCTGCAAATACTTTTTCATAGTTAAATAATACTTCCCTGTCCCAACCAATAGCAGGGCTTGCTGCCGCATAGCCATTGAACATTTCAGTATGGGTAAACATGGCATACAATGTTATCAGTCCGCCCAGGGAGCAACCCATCAAGGTTCGGTTTCCAGGATCAGCTTTATAATTATTTTCAATAAAGGGAAACAGTTCACTTTTCATGAAATCAAGGAATTTATCCGCGCCACCGCTTTGAGGTATTCTTGTTTCGTTGGTAGGCGTGTAGTCCCTGGCCCGAAGACTGTCGGGATTAGGATTTTTACCACCCCATGTAACACCTACAATGATCATCTCCGGAATGAATCCATCATAATAGTGCTGACCATAAAGTGATTTCAGCAACGGAAAGTCCCACTGGGAATCCATCAAATAAACTACCGGGTATTTTTTGTTACTACGTGCATGACCACCTGGCAAAAGAATTTGCAACTCGTATTCCTGGCCGGAAACAATTGATGAAGTGATGGTCCTTACTTCAGATCCAGGGATGTTAACCTGTGGGTATTGGGCAAACGAACCTGCGGTGTAGAAAACAAGACAGTAGAAAACAACAATTATCTGTTTCATGCAATATTGGGAATGTTTTTACTCCAGGAAAAGAGAAACATTAAAGCTTTTGGCTGTTAATGCCACAGAATTGAAAAAACCGGGGATAGATCGATTCATCCCCGGTTTTGTTTTAAATTATGCGCATTTTATTTGTTGCTATTGATAATTTGGATTTTGATAGGCTGCTTTTTCCGCAGCAGTCATATCCATTCCATCCAGCTGCCCCTGTGGAATAGGCCTGATGTAATGATGCGGTTGAATGGTACGTGTTACCGTTTGCGGTGTATGATTACCATAACCTGCTCCACCAATCTGGTAAGTACCGGCAAGTTCGTTCCATTTTTGAGTACGAATCAGATCGAACCAGCGATGACCTTCTCCGAAATATTCCCGTGAACGCTCTGCAAGAATATAATTGATATCTATTGTGGCAGGTGTGGCAGCCATCAACGCAGCACTGTTGTCGGCCACGAAAGCTGCGTTGTTTTTATTGGAAAATTTCCATTTGCCGGCCCGGGCACGAATAACATTTATTAATTCTCTTGCACTCTTACCAGTTGTTGGTGAAGCACCTTTTACTGCTGCTTCAGCAGCAATCAGATACAACTCGGAGAATTTGGCAATTTTAAACGGACGGGTGCTGGTAGCGTTTGGCTGACCCAACCCTGTGCCGTTATCGGTACGATATACACCCATCTTCCAAAGGTTAGGGTAAACGATCCTGCTGATACCCATTGGATTTACCACGAAATCAGCCCGGCCGGGCAATACCCCTGCGCCAACATTGTTCGAGGTTTTTCCTGGGAATGTGGCCCCCGAAGGATACAGGATATTTGCTGTCTGGGATTCGTCCTCAAGGAAACTGATAATAGGGTCGCCCGGAACCACGGGCAGGTCGTTGGCGTTGTAAAGCACTGCATTGGTGGTTCCCCCTTTTGGCCAGTTGCCGCGGTAAACCGTGGCAAATGTGCCATCATAACGGGAGTCCTGCGTTTTATCGGCGAAAGTGGTAATAAATGGACCAATTGCTGGAGCCATACGCGTGTAGGGCCGTCCTAACGATGGTGCAGCTTCACGTTGTACAGAACTAACACCTGATCCTGTTCCGTTAGCGTTAGGAGCGCTCCTGATTACAGTATAGTTCCAGGTTACCATCCACACGGCGCCATTGCGGCCATTTCCAGACTCTGCATCAGAGCCACTGATAATCGGAGCCCCGTTATAAAATGCACTTTCCTGTGTATGGTCGGCATAAAGAATCATTTCCTTGTTCCGGTCATTACCCCCCACGTGCAAGTCATAAAATGTAGTTTCCAAACCAAAGGGGCCAGGGTTATCAATAGCCTGCGTTGCTATTGTATAAGCTTGCTGAAAATAATAAGTTGCATCCTTGCCATCGGGGTCTGTTCTGGGCGAGGCAGGATAGGTAGGGATATTATTTGGGTTTTGCAACCACCAGGCATATGTTAGATATGCTTTGGCCAAATACAGGCGGGCAGCAGTTTTTGTTGCGGTACCAGTAGCCCGGGGAGTTGCAGGTAAATCTGCTACTGCCTTGATGAGGTCGGGAAATATACCCCTGGTATATACTTCAGGAACAGTGTTTCGCTTGGACGACCTGGATGCGGACGTATTAAACTTTAATTCTCCGGCACCTAAATCCAGTGGAACGCCACCAAAGGTTTGAACAAGCAGGAAGTAGTCGAAAGCGCGGAAGAAGCGGGCTTCGGCAACCTGTGCGGCGGTAACCGTAGACACGGCGGCGGCATTTTCAATGATACCACTGGCAGTATTGATGTTGGAAAAAGCAGTTCCCCATAAAGCATCGGAACGACTGCTGGCACTTGTGATATTTCCCACTCCGCTGAGGTCCATATCCTTAAAATTTTGGTCGGCACTCGAGGCCCAGGTATATTCATCGGTGCCGGTTTCCAGGGTATTGTAATAGTACGGCTGGCCGTAGATAAAACGCAGGTGAGCATATTGCGAAGTGATTCCGCCCAATATCCCTTTTTCTGTTTTGAAGAAATCGGGGGTATAAATACTACGGGGCTCTTCATCCAGGATTTTTTTACATCCGGAACCTGAGCTTAAAAGCAGCGCCGCTGCAATGATGGATTTTATATAAGCGTGTTTCATAAGTTGTTATTTTTAGAATGACAGGTTCAATCCAACGATGTAATTACGTGTAGAAGGCGTATTGTACCCAACGGTTAGTATGCGCCTTAAATTGGCATTAAGGTTTACCGATGCATTTTCGTTACCAAAGGAATTGGTTTCAGGATCCAGTCCGGATTCTTTGTGGAATGGAGAGAACATTACGAATGGGTTTTGAACCGTCGCATACATCCGGAGTTTGATGGCTGAATTTTTGATTAAACTCCGGTTGAAGTCGTATCCCAATGTGATGGTACGAATTTTAAGGAAAGAGCCATCGAAATAACTAAGCGTGCTGCCATACTTTGGATTATCACTGCTTAAAATGCCTCCAGGCCTTGGATATTTTGCATCCGTGTTATCCGGTGTCCAGTAGTCTACATTAATGTTATTTCTGCGGCCACTTAACAAGTTAAGATAACCATTTGAGCCGTGGATGGTGCTAAAAAGGATTCCGCCTTTTCTGTACATACCAACAATCCCCAAATCAAAACCTTTATATGCCACACGGGTGTTGAATCCACCCTGCCAGTCGGGATCCACATCCAGGATCTGCCGGTCAGCAGGACCAATAGCCCGAACCGGCTTGCCGTTAGCATCATAGTCGCCTGTATAAAGCACTTTTATCATACCAACATTTCCACCTGGCTCAAGCGTAGTCAAATAGCCATCTGCACTATCCTTGGAACTATTCCAAAGGCCTATTTTTTTGTAATCATAAATGGCATTGATATTGTGACCTACAAACCACCAGTTACCTTCATCTTTCGTTTGGCCATTAGCAAGGGAAGTCAGTTTGTTTCTATTGGCGTAGAAATTAACACCCAAATCCCATGACCATCCATTTAAATTATTTATGATGGTGCCATTTAAAGCTACTTCAATACCCTTGTTTTCTGTTGACCCAACGTTGGATGTAATGCCGGTTACACCAGAGGTTGGTGGCAGGCCAAGACCAAGCAAGATGTCACTCGTTTTTGTAACATAATACTCCACTGTACCCGACAACCTGTTTTTAAGAATAGAGAAATCCAATCCCACATTAAAAGTTTTGGAATATTCCCAACCTAAATTAGCATTAGGAAGTTGGTTAACATAGAATCCAACACCATAACCGGTAGGTCCAAAATTGTAAGGTCTTGTATCCAGCCGGCCCAAAGTAGAATAAACTGCTACAGCCTGGTTTGAAGTTTGCCCGTAACCTGCCCTGAATTTTAGGTTATTGATGACTTTGATTTTTTCCATAAACGACTCCTTTGTGATATTCCATCCCACAGATACCGCCGGATATGTATGCCACTTATTACCGGGTGCAAGCCTTGATGAGCCATCAGACCGCAGCGTGGCAGAAAGCATATAACGATTGTCGTAAGAATACATCACACGGCCCATTGCCGACATCAAACCCCACAACTGGTAATCCTGGTTGTTTGGGTCGATTGTGAGCTGGCCAACCGCCTGTCCCAAATTATAATACTGGAGGGCATCTGAAGGAATGTCTGTGGCGGACATGTTGGAACGGTCATATTTATTTTGCTCGGTTGAGTATAGAGCTACTGCATTAACCGTGTGTTTGCCGCCGAATGTATGATCATAGGAAAGTATATTTTCTATTGTCCAGTGGGAAGTTTGCCTGTTATCCACCGAGGCAGACGAGATTGTATTTGGATTTAGGGCATCGCCCACACCTGATCCGGTATATGCACCTCCGTGAGACTGGATAAAGTCTGCACCAACATTGACCCTGTACTTTAATCCTGGCAGAAACGGCGCCTGCACTTCGCCATAAACAGCGTTGTAGGTAGCAAAACCACGGGTATCTGTTAACCACTGGCCATTGTCTTTCAATCTTTCCACTACATCTCTTGTATAGATAAAGGTATTGTCTGCCGACATCCTGATATATCTTTTGGTAGAACCGTCAGCATTGTAAGGAGAAGACAGAGGAGACATCGTTAAGGCGTTATAGATCCCTACCTGACTCCCATGACTCTGGTTATAGTTGTTATTCGTAGTAAAGCCAACACGAATATGTTTTCCTACCTGCTGATCTATTGAAGCCCGAAACGAGTAGCGTTTGTATTGTTGCGTAGGAATAATGCCCTGGTTAATGTAATATCCTCCGCCAAAATTATAACTGCCGGTTTCGGAGCCACCTGACAGGCTGATATTATTGTCAGAAACAATGCCGGTCCGGTAAAGCAAGTCCTGCCAGTCTGTATTGATACTGTCGGCTTCATCCTGTCCATTGGGATAATTACCACCAGGCAGCTGTTTTGAAACTTTACGAAGCGCCGTAAACTGCGGGCCGTCCATCATTGGATATTTGGCAAATATTTGCTGAGCACCCGTATAACTGGTATATGCAATACGTGGTTTGCGGTTTTTACCTCCTTTGTCGGTAGTAACGAGTATAACACCATTGGCCCCGCGGGAACCGTAAATGGCTGTTGCCGAGGCATCTTTCAGCACGTCAACGCTTTTAACGTCGTTGGGGTTAATGTCGGCAAGTGAGCCAATAAACGGTATTCCGTCGAGTACAATCAGTGGATTGTTATCGGCAGATAGTGAACGGGTACCCCGGATGCGGATTTGCATGGTAGCACCTGGCCTGGTAGATGTTTGAGAAATATCAACACCCGCCAAACGTCCCTGTAACGACTGCGTAATATTAGGTGCCGGCACGTCACGTAGTTTTTCGCCACCAATTGAAGCAACGGAGCCGGTAATGGCCTCCTTTCGCTGTGTTCCATAACCCACAACAACTACTTCACCCAAATCATTTTTTGCAGCGGCTAACGTCACATTAATAACCGTTTTGTCTGCCGTTCTTATCTCCTGTTCAGCAAAATCAATAGCAGAAATAATAAGCGTTGCGTTTTGAGGAGCAGAAATTTGAAAGTCCCCGTTATCGTCTGTAGATGTCCCGTTTTTGGTTCCTTTAACAAGAATTGTAGCCTTTTGCACTGGCTGGCCTGTGTTATCTACAACACGCCCCTTTACTGTTCTGTTTTGGGCAGATACCCGTTCTGAACCCAATAGCAACTGTAACAGAAAAATAGCTGCTATTAAAAAGTTTTTTTTGAGTGCGCCACTCCTGAAGAATGGCTTTTTCGAATTTACAATTGGTTTCATAATTCTCATTTTGGCAGTTAATAATTGGGATAATAAGGGGAAAAATTAGAGGGCTAGATAAAGTGGAGACGCATTAATTGCATTCGTTTCAGGCAAATTCCAGGCGCAGTAATGGTATAAAATTCCCGGCAGACAAATTCTGTGATACAAATGAGGTATAAAAAAAACACGCTTTCCAGCGAAAAATGTGGCGATATCAGATACCGGTTTGGGCTCTTAATTTTCATACAGCAGGAAGCATGTTTTGGTTGTGACAGCAAACAGAAAGGCGCAATACTTCGTTATTCAAAACGAATATAGCAACTTTTTTAAAAAAATTGCAATCGGTTGCAACTTTTTTTTAGGATTATTACAGATGTTGGTTTAACATTGGTACCAGTATGGTGCCAGAAAAAGAAATAACGATTTATGATATTGCCAAACATCTGAATATCTCGGCTACGACCGTCAGCAGGGGTTTAAGGGATAACCCCGTGATCAATAAGTTCACCAGGAAAAAGATAGCTGAAGCCGCTAAAGAACTGGGATATCATACCAACAATTTTGCAAGTAGCCTGCGGAGTAAGAAAACGCATACTCTGGGCGTAATGGTGCCGCGGTTGAACAGTTATTTCATGGCATCTGTCATGTCGGGGATGGAGGATGCAGCCAATGCCCAGGGCTATCACCTCATCATCAACCAATCGCAGGAAAAGGCTACGAAAGAGGCTGCCAATGCCCAAATCCTGTTTAATAAAAGAGTAGATGGTCTCCTGGTCTCCCTCTCCTACGACACGGAGAACATCGACCATCTTTCTTCATTTTTCCGCAAAGGCGTTCCGGTGGTTTTCTTTGACCGTGTTTTTCCGCATAAGGATAGCACCAGCATTATTATTGATAATTTCAGGGCGGCATACGAAGTCACCAAACACTTGATAGACGAGGGTTGCAGCCGGATAATGCTTCTCGGGGGCAACATGTTGAGAAATGTGTATTCCGAGAGGTTAAGTGGTTATAAGAAAGCACTCAAGGATCATAAAATACCATTTAGTGAGAGGCTGGTGTATATCAGCGATCTCAGTGAAGCTGACGGAACAAAGGCAGCCGAACACATTCTAAAGCTAAAGACCAAAGACAGGCCTGACGCTGTCTTCTCTTCCAACGATACAGCCGCTGTACATTGTATGATTCACCTAAAGGCAAATGGCATCACTATTCCTGATGATATTGCTTTTGCCGGTTTTAATAACGACCCTATCAGCAAGATCGTGGAACCCAACCTCACCACTGTTAACTACTCCGGCTATACGATGGGCGAAATAGCTGTCACAAGCCTGATTAATCACCTGGCAGGGCACAGCAGTGTGAAGACCACCAATACCATCGTCCTGCGCTCCGATCTCATCATCCGCGCATCATCACTGAAAAACAAAACTTTGTAATTATTTATTTTTTAGCGAAGTTTGTTGCAACCGATTGCAAAATGAAGCTAAAAAAGGATATTACTATTTACGACATTGCCAGGAAGCTTTCGATTTCTTCGGCAACGGTAAGCAGGGCGCTAAAGGACCATCCGGCAATTAATAAGGATACCCGGAAAAAAATACAGGAAACCGCAAAAGAGTTGGGTTATCGCCATAATAATTTTGCCAGCAATCTCCGCAAGCAAAAGACAAATACCATTGGGGTTATCCTCCATGAATTGAATAGCAGCTTTATCACTTCTGTACTTGCAGGCATTGAAAAAGTAACCACAGAGGCTGGCTACGATATTATTATTGCCCACTCCTCTGAAAGTGCTAAAAAAGAAATTGCCAATGCACTCAATTTATTCCATAAGAGAGTAGATGGATTGATTGCTTCTCTATCGTTTGAAACCAGGAACCTGGACCATTTTAAACCTTTTGAAGAAAAAAATATTCCGGTCGTGTTCTTTGACCGCGTGGAGGAAAAAAACGAAAGTACCAAGGTAATTATTGACAACTACAGGTGTGGCTACCTGGCAACACAACACCTTGTAGAACAAGGATGTAAAAGGATCGTTTTGCTCACATCCAACCTCGCGAGAAACGTGTATGCCGAACGCCACAGAGGATACTCAGATGCTTTATTTGATGCTGGTATCCCCTATCAAAATGACTATGTGCTGATACAGGATCTTAGTGAACAGCAAGCTATTGCAGCGGCCCATGAAATTCTAAGAATGATCCCATTACCAGACGGCCTTTTTGCTACCAATGATTTTAAAGCCGCGGTTTGCATGCATGAATTACAGAATAATGGAATATTGATCCCCGAGGATATTGCTGTTGTTGGTTTTAATAATGATACCATCAGCAAGATCGTATCCCCGCAACTAACCACCATCAATTACTCGGGTATTGATATGGGTGAAATTGCCGCACGTAATCTTATCAATCATTTACAGGGGCTCTCAAATATCCACCTCACAAACACCATTGTTATCCGGTCTGACCTGATCATTAGAAATTCATCATTAAGAAAAAAGCACTAACTCCTTCGCATGAAAAACAAACTCCTGGTTGTGGCTTTTCTTTTGGCTGCACTACAAGTACAGGCAGAAAACGGCTATGAACTTTGGCTGAGATACAAGCCCGTTGGTAATAAGACACTGTTGACGTCTTACCGGGCCCTGTTAAAACAAATTGCATTAAAAGGAAATTCATCTACTATTCAAATTATTGAAGATGAATTGGCAAGGGCATCAGCCGGGATGCTCGGACAATCACCAGTCTTTACTGAAAGTATGGCCAATCCTTGCCGGTTAGTCATCGTAAATATTAAAGAACGGGCCGTACCGGGGCTTCTACTCAACAAAATAAGCGAAGTCGGCGATGAAGGTTTTGTTATTAAAACAAGTATTGAGGGTGGTTCAGCTAAAACTATTATTGCAGCGAATACAGATATCGGCCTTTTGTACGGAACCTACCATTTACTGGGACTATTACAAACACAGCAAAATATCAGCAATCTCAATATCAGTTCCATTCCAAAATTGAAAATCCGACTGTTGAATCATTGGGATAATCTAACCCGTACCGTAGAGCGGGGCTACTCCGGATTTTCCATCTGGAACTGGCATACGCTCCCAGGCTATATTGACCAACGTTATATCGATTATGCAAGGGCCAATGCATCCATTGGTATCAATGGTACCGTTCTAAATAATGTAAATGCCAATGCCACCATCCTTACACCGGCTTACCTGCAAAAAGTAAAAGCGCTGGCTGATGTTTTTCGTCCATATGGCATCAAGGTGTACCTGACCGCAAGATTTAGCTCGCCTATTGAAATCGGGAACCTTAAAACAGCCGATCCGCTTGACGAAAGCGTACAACAATGGTGGAAAGGAAAAGCAAAAGAGATTTACAACCTTATACCCGATTTTGGCGGATTCCTGGTGAAGGCAAACAGTGAGGGACAACCAGGCCCGCAGGATTATAAACGCTCCCATGCGGATGGCGCCAATATGTTGGCCGATGCAGTAGCGCCCAACAATGGGATTGTTATATGGAGGGCCTTTGTATATGCCGCAGAGAACCCGGTAGACAGGCATAAACAAGCCTACGATGATTTTACACCTCTGGACGGCACATTCAAAAAAAATGTGATGGTCCAGGTTAAAAATGGTGCTATCGATTTTATGCCAAGGGAACCTTTTCACCCTTTGTTTGGCGCTATGCCAAAAACGCCGTTGATGATGGAGTTTCAAATAACACAGGAATACACCGGGCAGGGAACATCCCTGGCTTACCTGGCGCCTCTCTACAAAGAAGTACTCAATAGCGACACTTATAGCAAGGGAGGTGGCAGTACTGTTGCCAAAGTTATTGACGGCAGTTTAGATCAACATGTACTAAATGGCATGGCTGGTGTGGCCAATATTGGCAATGATATCAACTGGTGCGGTCATCCATTGGCCCAGGCTAATTGGTATGCCTACGGAAGGTTGTGTTGGGACTACGATTTAAGCAGCAGTGCCATAGCCGATGAATGGCTTCGGATGACATTTAGCAACGACCAAAAATTTCTTAGTACCGTTAAAGCTGTGATGCTTTCTTCAAGGGAAACAATGGTGAACTATATGAACCCACTGGGCCTGCACCATATCATGGGCACGGGCCATCACTACGGTCCGGCTCCCTGGGTAAATGATATGAAACGACCAGAATGGAACCCGGTTTACTATCACAAGGCTGATGCAACCGGCATTGGTTTTGACCGCACATTCACCGGCAGCAACGCCATTGCTCAGTACTTTCCGGGTGCACAAAAACAGTGGGCAGAAATTAATAGCTGCGATGAAAAATACCTGCTGTGGTTTCATCACGCACCATGGACTTTTAAATTGAAAAGCGGGAGGACCTTGTGGAATGAACTCTGTCACAAATACCATGAAGGCACGGCGGATGTAAAAAAAATGATGCAAAATTGGAACACTGTGGAGGCATATACAGACAAGGAGCGTTTTAACCAGGTAAAGCAACTGCTTCGTGTACAATATGAAGAAGCTGTTTGGTGGCGTGATGCCTGCCTGCTGTATTTCCAGGGTTTTAGCAAAATGCCCATCCCTGCCGAACTGGAACAGCCGGATAAAACCCTGGATTATTATAAAAATTTACGCTTCCCTTTCGCGCCGGGTAATTGACCGCTGACGATTGGCCACGTGTCATGACTCAATAACAAAAAACAATTTTAATAGCCGTATTGAAATAGAATTATAAAAACAGTAAATATGAACATTAGCAAACTAGCAATTGTAACCGGTGGCGGATCTGGTTTAGGTTTTGCCATTGCGCAAAAATTTGTCGAAAACAATATCACCACAATTATAGCCGGTCGCAATGTTGAAAAACTAAATTCTGCAAAAGAACAACTGGGAGACCTATGCTTCGCGCTACCGTGCGATATTAGTGATCTTAAGTCCATCCCACCGTTCGTTGAGAATATCATTACAAGGTTTGGACGAATTGATATTCTCGTAAACAATGCCGGTATTAATCTTAAGAAAGAATTCACCGAAGTTACCGATGAAGAATTCCAGGGAATATTGACCACCAATGTTACTTCTGTATTCGTTATGAGCCGGGAAGTGGTAAAACATATGACGCAAAAAAAATCCGGCTGCATTATCAACATCAGTTCGATGGCTGCGCAGTACGGCATTCCCAAAGTAATAGCCTATACGGCAAGTAAAACAGCCATCGATGGTATGACCAGGGCTATGGCAGTTGAACTTTCTCCAAACGGTATTCGTGTAAACGCCATTGCACCAGGATTTATTTATTCACCCATGACCGAAAAAGCATTGAACAGCGACCCGGAAAGGAAAGCAAAAGTGTTTGGAAGAACGCCTATGGGAACCATGGGTCAGCCGGAAGACATTGGAAATGCAGCCCTCTATCTCGCCAGCGAAGCAGCCAAATTTGTAACCGGGGTCGTGCTTCCTGTTGATGGCGGTAATAGTATTGGCTTTTAATGAACATTGCTTTTTCCCGGCGCAAGAAGGGATTGCAGTTGACGATATCAAACTAGTGTAAATGAAGAAAACGATTTTATTGACAGTATTATGGAGCATGCTCCAGGTCAACGCCATGGGCCAGCTAATATCTGCCACCAGGACAAATCTTGATCTGGCGCAGGCAACCATTGTAGTCGATCCTAATGACTTCGAATTGGTAAAAAAAGCAGCCGCGTTACTACAGCAGGATATAGAAGCAGTAACTGGCAAAAAGATTCCCCTTGTACATGCATTGAACAGCTCTTCAAAAGCTAATATTATTGTCGGGAGTTTTTCCAACTCATCCTTAATAAAAACACTGATTGCCTCCAAAAAAATAACACCTGGACAAACTAAAGACAAGTGGGAAGGATATCACATACAATCGATAGGCAACAATTTGCTAATTGCCGGGAGTGACAGGAGGGGTACGGCTTACGGCGTGTTTGAACTGTCAAAACAGATGGGCGTTTCTCCCTGGTATTGGTGGGCTGATATTCCTGTAAAAAAGCAAGCCAGCCTTTATGTAAACACAAAGACGATTATCAGTGACGCACCTAAAGTAAAATACCGCGGCATTTTTATCAATGATGAAGCCCCGGCACTTTCGAATTGGAGCAAGACAACTTTTGGTGGATTCAATCACCTGTTCTATGCAAAGGTTTTTGAATTGATGCTTCGGTTAAAATCGAACTATATATGGCCTGCCATGTGGGGGAATGCTTTCTATGATGATGACTCGTTGAATATGAAAACGGCCGATGAATTTGGCATCGTGATCGGCACCTCGCATCATGAACCGTTAATGCGGGCACACGACGAATGGAGAAGATATGGCAATAAACAAAAATGGAACTATGACAGTACCGAAGCCGGTTTAAAGGAATTTTGGCGGACGGGAATGAGTCGTGCACGAAACGAAAAAATCGTAAGTGTTGGCATGCGTGGCGATGGCGATGAACCCATGAGCCGGGAAACAGCGACCACATTACTTGAAAGGATCGTTAATGATCAACGTAAGATTATTGCAGACGTGACGGGTAAACCAGCCAGCGAAACCCCACAATTGTGGGCATTGTACAAAGAAGTACAGGAATACTACGATAAAGGTATGCGGGTGCCCGACGATGTAACGCTACTGTTATGCGATGACAACTGGGGCAATATCCGAAAGCTGCCAAAGCTGCATGAGAAACCCAGGACAGGCGGCTATGGCATTTATTACCATTTTGATTATGTAGGTGGGCCGCGGAATTACAAATGGCTTAACACCAATCCGCTTCCCCGTATTTACGAGCAGATGCACCTTGCGTGGGAATACAACGCCAGGCAAATATGGATAGTCAATGTAGGTGATATCAAACCCATGGAATTCCCGATTTCATTTTTCCTGGACTATGCCTGGAATCCAGAAAAAATAGATGCCGGTGATTTGCAAGGCTATACCGAACAATGGGCAGCGGCTCAATTCGGAAGTAAATATGCAAAAGAAATTGCTGATGTTATTACCAGGTATGGCAAGTATAACGGAAGACGAAAACCTGAATTACTGGATGCCAATACCTATAGCTTCAACTACGGTGAATGGTACCGGGTAGTGGTCGGATACAATAGCCTTTTGAAGAAGGCAGAAAAAATAAATGATGCATTACCCGCGGCATTTAAAGACGCTTATTTCCAGCTGGTATTGCATCCTGTAAAGGCATGTGCCAATCTCTATGAAATGTATTATAACGTGGCGTTGAATAAACAAGGCTATGCAAATAAATGGGAACAGGCTAACCTCTATGCGGACAAAGTAAAACAATTCTATGCCAACGACTCCCTGATCACACTTGAATATCACAATTTGAATGGTGGGAAGTGGAATCACATGATGAGTCAAACCCATATTGGATACACCTACTGGCAGCAACCGCTTGTTCAAAAAATGCCGGCTGTAAAGTACGTACCGCTTGACGCTGTCGTAAAGACTGGCATAACAATAGCAGAGCCGGCGCTGGTTATAGAACCATCAAATGGTATGGATGGTTTTCTGTCTATTGAGGCTGCTCATTTTAGCAAAGCGGTCAATACAAACGGGGTCACCTGGAAAGTGCTGCCCGACCATGGAAGAACCGGTTCGGCGGTAACACCATTTCCTGTAACAGCTGACGCGCAGCTACCATCAGGTAATGCACCCCACCTGGAATATGATTTGTACCTGGCCCATGAAAAAACGCCTTCCATAAATGCCTACTTTTCCCCTACGCTAAACTTTCACAATACACCTGAAGGATTGCAGTATGCCATTTCCATAGACGATGAAACCCCACAGGTGATCAGCATCAATAAAGAAGACAAAACTGCAAGTGGCCCTTTATGGGGAAAGTGGGTAGCAGAGAATATCATCATCAAATCGAGCAAACATAAAATTTTACAAGCTGGCAGGCATACCGTAAAATACTGGATGGTGAACCCAGGCGTGGTATTACAAAAACTGGTACTCGATTTTGGTGATTTAAAACCCAGCTACCTGGGTCCGCCGGAAAAAATTAATCATAAAAAATAAAGCTATGATGCAAAGAAAAAAATTACTGTTCATATACAGCATTTGCCTGTTGATAGCAGCCTGCGGCGACACTAAGAAAAATGCGATGGCACAGGGCATTCCCTCGCTGAAGTCTGTTTTTAAGAATGACTTCGGCATTGGCACAGCTTTAAATGCTGCCCAGATAGAAGAGAGAGACCCAAAAGCAGCTGCATTGGTGCCACAGCAGTTCAATATGATTACACCTGAAAACATTATGAAGGCAGAAGTGATCCACCCGCAGTGGAACAATTACAATTTTGAACTTGCTGACAAATTAGTTGCTTACGGCAAGAAATACAGTATGCCGGTAAATGGCCATACGTTGATCTGGCATAGCCAGTTACCCGCGTACGCCCGTAATATTCAAAATGTCGATTCGTTCAAGACTTTTTTTACCAGCCATATCAACACGATAGCAGGCCGTTACGCCGGGAAAGTCTTATCCTGGGATGTGGTGAATGAAGCATTGAACGAAGACGGCACCATGCGTAAGTCCATTTTTCTGAATAAACTGGGCGACGATTTTGTGACCGAAGCTTTTAGGCTGGCTCAGGCAGCAGCGCCTGGAACCGAGCTCTACTACAACGATTATAACAATGAACAACCGGCAAAACGTGCAGGTTGCATCGCATTGATTAAGAAAATCCAGGCAGCGGGTGTGCGTATTGATGGCGTAGGAATCCAGGGACATTGGCATGTCGGCAAAATACCGCTCAAGGAGATTGAAGAAAGCATTCTCCAATACTCCGCCCTGGGCATGAAAGTGATGATCACTGAATTGGACATCGAGGTGTTGCCCCGCAATTTTTCGGGAGCAGATGTAAGTCAGCGTATGAAAACCGATCCCTCCCTGAACCCTTATACCGGGGGATTACCTGACAGTGTACAGCAACAACTGGCAAGCGATTATGCGTCCCTTTTCAAGCTCTTCCTGAAACACAAGGAGAAGCTGACAAGGGTTACATTTTGGGGCGTCAACGATGGCCAAAGCTGGCTAAATGACTGGCCTGTAAACGGCAGGACCAACTACCCGTTACTATTCGACAGGGATTTAAAACCCAAGCCCGCATTTTATTCCGTTATTGCCACCAAAAAGGCTATTGCCAAAGATTAATCCCATAAACAATATCTTAAACCCAACGAACAAACATGATCAAAAGCACTTCAGAAAAATTGTCGGTATTAGAGAAAGTCGGCTACAGCCTTGGTGACCTGGCTGCTAATTTGGTATTTCAAACCCTGATGACCTACCTGGCTTACTTCTACACAGACATATACGGGCTTCAGCCGAATCATGCTTCCGCTGTTATTTTTACCGTTGGGCTTATAGCCGCTTTCGGCTTTAATCCTATCATTGGTGCTATCGCAGACAGAACAGTTTCCAGGTGGGGCAAATTCAGACCCTGGATTCTATTTACAGCCATACCACTGGGCGCAATTGCCTTGCTGGCTTTCAGCACGCCGGATTTTTCATATAAGGGCAAAGTAATTTATGCTGTGATAACCTATACCCTGCTGCTGCTGTTATATGCCGCTAACAACCTCCCCTATTCCGCCCTCAGCGGTGTTATTACCGGCGATATGAAAGAGCGGAACAGTATGTCGGCCTACCGTTTTGTTGCAGTAATGTTTGCCCAGTTTTTTGTGCAGGTGTTCATGTTGCCAATTATCGAATCAGCCGGTGCTGGCAACAAAGCAGTGGGCATCGAAAAAGTGATGACCTGGCTGGCAATTATTGGAACGGTGATGTTGTTGATTACTTTTCTTACTACAAGGGAGCGTATTGTGCCTAAGCCTGAACAAAAATCGAGTTTGGGAGAAGACCTGGGCGATTTGTTCCAAAACAGGCCCTGGGTAATCATGTTAGTACTTACTTTCCTTGTTTTCGTTACGCTGGCCATGAAGGGTGGTTCCTATGTGTACTATTTTAAAAATTATGTAGACAAGGAAAGCCTCACCAGTTTTATCAAACCAATACTCACCAGCCTTTCGGGCATTGGCATTAATTTCTTTGGGGAAGACCCCGTGTCTGCCGGCTTTGGTTTGTTCAACGCTGGTGGCATCCTCTTTATGATCGTTGGCATCACATTATCGAAGCGCTTTGCTGATAAATACGGAAAAAGAGATGTGTTTGGAGTTACCCTGGTTATTTCAACCTTGTTCATTTTGCTGTTCTACTTTTTCCAGCCACAATCAGTGCTACTGATGTTTGGTTCGCAAATACTGCATGGCTTTTTCTACGGCATTACTATTCCGCTGCTTTGGGCCATGATTGCCGATGTGGCTGACTACAGCGAATGGAAAAATAACCGCCGCGCCACAGCCATCATTTTCTCTGCGATGATGGTTGGACTTAAGTTGGGCCTGACTATTGGAAGTACCCTGCTTACCTGGCTTTTAGGTGTTCTGAATTATGTACCAAACAGCGATATCCAAACAGCAGCGGCTATCAATGGCACCAAATTATTAGTAAGCGTATTTCCGGCCATTCCGTTCCTGATCGGAGCTTGTTTACTTTTCTTTTATAAGATCAACAAAAAGATGGAAGTTCAAATTGAAGCAGACCTGAAACAAAGACGCCACTCATAACTCATAACTCATAACTCATCATTCATAACTCATTTTATGCCTGAAGAAAGTATTGACCATATCGATTTCAACGATCTGAATAACCGTGCCATTTCGCAGCCACTGGTTTCGCATATTTATACGGCCGATCCTTCGGCACATGTATTTAATGGAAAAATTTATATCTATCCATCACACGATGTAGATGCCGGCGAGGCTTTTGATGATTTGGGAAGCCATTTCGCCATGGAAGATTATCATGTAATTTCAATGGATTCCCCTGATAGTGAAGCGGTGGATAATGGCCCGGCCCTGCATGTAAACGATGTACCCTGGGCCGACAAACAAATGTGGGCACCTGATGCCGCAGAAAAAGATGGCACTTACTATTTGTATTTTCCAGCAAAAGCCTACGATGGTATATTCCGGATCGGCGTCGCAACAAGCAAGTCTCCCGTTGGCCCGTTTATCCCGCAGCCAGAAGCCATTAAAGGCAGCTTCTCTATCGACCCCGCTGTATTTAAAGATGATGATGGAAGCTACTATATGTACTTTGGCGGCATCTGGGGCGGCCAGTTACAGCGCTGGAGAACCGGTAGTTTTAATGAAGAACAACCAGAAAGCCCTGTTGCATTTTTGCCCGAAGCAAACGAACCTGCGCTATGTGCCAAAGTGGCCAGGCTAAGCGGGGATTTGCTGGAATTTGACGAATTGGCGAAGGACCTGGTGATTACCGATGATGACGGAAATGAATTGCTGTCGGGCGATACAGACCGAAGATTTTTTGAAGCCAGCTGGATGCATAAATACAACGGCAAATACTACTTCTCCTACTCTACTGGCGACACCCATTTTATCTGCTACGCCATTGGAGACAATCCCTATGGTCCTTTCAAATATGCTGGACGGATATTGAATCCCGTTGTTGGTTGGACATCACATCACTCCATTTGCGAATTTGAAGGCAAGTGGTATTTATTTTACCATGATAGCAGCCTTAGTCAGGGTGTCACTCATTTGCGGAGCATAAAATTCACCGAAATATCGTACAACGAAAAAGGTCTGATTAAGACCATTGACCCGTACCGAACCAACAGTTGAAATTACATATACAGATTGTCAGGAAAAGACCGTTAAATAATTACACTATGAAAAGGACTGCAATCTTTGTAACAGTACTGCTCGCAGCACTCAATTTATTTGGGCAGGTCCGGCTTCCACAAATTGTAAGAGACAGCATGATATTGCAGAGAGATGCAATGGTAAATATCTGGGGTTGGTCATCGGTAAATGAAAAAGTACAAGTACTATTTAATGGAAAATCATACAAAACTAAAGGTGATGCATCTGGTAAATGGTTGGTAAAACTGCCCGCTACCAGGGCTGGTGGGCCATATACCATAGACATTACAGCCAGCAATAAAATAAGCATCAAAGAGGTCCTTTTCGGCGATATATGGTTTTGTAGCGGTCAAAGCAATATGGTGCATCAGCTGAACATACATGATATCACCTATGCAAAAGATATAGCCGAAGCGAATTACCCAATGATCCGTCAGTTCTGGATACCCACTCTTACGAACCTTCAGGGCCCTCAAACCAATCTCCCTGCCGGTTATTGGAATGCTGCCGTTGGCGAAAATGTACGACCCTTTTCAGCGGTGGCATATTTCTTTGCTAAAAAAATATATGAGAGATATAAAGTACCTGTTGGGATCATCAATGCAAGTGTAGGAGGCACACCCATCGAAGCCTGGACAAGCGAAGAAGGGTTTAAAGACTTCCCAATGTTAATTGCCACTATTGAAAAAAATAAAGATACTTCCTACCTCAACAGCCTCAACCGAAGGCCCCCGTCATTAAACACCAACCGGGCAGAACCCCCTGTGGATGCCGGTATGAACGGTGCTGTAAAATGGTTTGATGCCGCTTACATACCCAAAGGCTGGCACAACATCAATATACCTGGTTATTGGGAAGACCAGGGCGTTAAGGACCTGAATGGGATCGTTTGGTACCGGAAAGAAATAGACATTCCGGCTACCATGATTGAAAAACCTGCCAAAGTATTTCTTGGCCGGATCGTGGACGCCGACGAATTGTATATTAATGGCAGCCAGGTGGGTCGCACTACTTATATGTATCCACAGCGCCGGTACCCGGTGCCTGCTGGTGTATTAAAACCGGGGAAAAACATTTTCGTAGTTCGCGTTACCAATACCAATGGTAAGGGTGGCTTTGTTCCCGACAAGCCGTATTGCATTTTTGCAGGCAACGACACCATAGATCTTAAGGGTACCTGGCAGTATAAGGTGGGTACGGTATTCCGCCCCGTGGGTGGGGGATTATTTGGTGGCGGTGGCGGCATCAATGCCCAAAATCAGCCGGCAGCTTTGTACAATGCGATGGTAGCGCCTGTGATAAACTATTGCATCAAGGGTTTTTGCTGGTACCAGGGTGAAAGTAACACCAGCCGGCCCCAGGAGTATGAGAGACTTTTGCCTGCCTTGATCTATGACTGGCGAAATAAGTGGAACCATGACAGCCTGCCTTTTCTTTATGTACAACTTCCCGGGTATACAGAATACAACTACCTGCCATCTGAAAGTAATATGGCCATCCTGAGGGAAGCACAGCTAAAAGCGCTTTCAGTCCCGAAGACAGCCATGGCTGTGGCTATCGACCTTGGCGAATGGAATGATATCCATCCCGACAATAAAAAAGATGTAGGCGAACGGCTGGCACTGGCAGCCCTGAAACTGGTGTACGGAGAAACCATAGTCGGCGAGGGACCGGCTTTTAAAACGGCAACCATTGATGGTAAGAGGATCGTTGTTTCTTTTACCAATACAGGCACTGGCCTGGTAGCCAAAGATGGCGAAGCTCTCAGTGAATTTGCCATTGCAGGGCCAGATAAAAAATTCGTTTGGGCAAAGGCCAGAATAGAAGGCGATAAAGTAGTGGTTTGGAATGACGAGATAGCTGATCCAGCTTTTGTGCGCTATTCATGGGCCGACAACCCGGTGAATCCCAATTTGTTTAACACTGAAGGTTTGCCCGCATCGCCATTCAGAACTGATAAATAATTTTCAATATCCATAATATACCACGAAAAATAACGATGCTATTATCTGAAACAACAAACATGCGGAAAAGGCTGTCTCTTATCTTACTTGGTATGAGCTTCTTTGTTCCGGCTGTAGCGCAGTCGCAGAGTACCAAACAGCCCCATCTGATAAATAAAGGATCAACAAAACAATTGATCGTGGAAGGAAAGCCTTTCCTGGTACTGGGTGGAGAGTTAGGTAATTCAAGCGCCTCCAGCCTGCCTTATATGAAACCCGTATGGCAGAAGCTAAGAACCATGAATTTAAATACAGTGCTGATGCCCGTGTACTGGGAATTGATGGAACCTGAAGAAGGAAAATTTGATTTCACCCTTATTGACAGCCTCATCCATATCAGTCGTAAAAATAATATAAAGGTCATCCCGCTATGGTTTGGTTCCTGGAAAAACAGCATGAGTTGTTATGCACCTGCATGGGTTAAAACCAACCAGGCAAGGTTTCCAAGGGCACAGGATCGGGCTGGAAAGGGGCTGGAAATATTATCGGCCTTCAGTAAAAACAACCTGGACGCAGATGTGAACGCCTTCGCTGCTATGATGAACCATATCAGGGCCATTGACAAGGCGCAAACGGTGATCATGGTACAGGTAGAAAATGAGATCGGCATGCTTACAGAAGCAAGAGAACACACCGCTGAAGCAAACATGTTATTTAATAGTGAAGTGCCGCGTGAACTCATGAATTACCTTGTCTCAAAAAAGGATGTATTGGTGCCGGAACTAAGGGAACACTGGTCAAAGAACGGGTTTGCAACAACCGGGAACTGGGAAGCTGTTTTTGGAAAAAGCCTTGCCACGGACGAATTATTCCAGGCCTGGCATTATGCAAAATTTACGGAGGTAGTTACAGCGGCCGGAAAGAAAGCATATCCATTGCCGATGTTCGTAAATGCAGCACTCAATCACAGGAATGTGGAGCCGGGCAAGTATCCAAGCGCCGGACCCTTACCACATATTATGGATATATGGCAGGCTGCCGCCCCGGCCATTGACATGTTGTCTCCCGACTTTTACAACCCCCGTTTTAAATACTACAACGATCTCTATACCAGGCAAAACAATCCCTTGTTTATTCCAGAGATCCGGCTGGAGCCTTCAGACGCCGCAAAAGCGTTCTATGCGATCGGCCATTACCAGGCGATGGGCTTCTCCCCTTTCTCCATAGAATCAGTAGATGAACCAAAAGATGAGCCGGTCGGAAAAAGCTATGCTATTTTATCGCAATTAGCTCCTCAAATATTAAAATACCAGGGCACGGGTAAGATGGAAGGCGTGTTGTTAGACACCCAAACAAAAAAACAGGAGATCATAATGGGATCCTACAAGATGACCTTTTCGCATGACTATACCCTCGGTTGGTCGCCCGATGCAAAAAAGCCCGATTGGCCTGAAACCGGGGCTTTGGTGATACAGGAAGCACCGGATGAATTCATCTTCGCGGGTACCGGCGTGGTGGTTACGTTTACTATAAACGGCAATGCCAATGCTTCAGCGGGCATTTTACAGGCAGATGAGGGCGTTTATGTCAACGGAAAATGGCAGCCCGGCAGAAGAATGAATGGCGACCAGGATCACCAGGGCCGGCACATCAGGATACCGGTGGGGGAATGGGGTATTCAACGGGTTAAACTCTATCAATACAAATAGCGGGGAATCATCAATCAAAATCAGCGAACCAATGAAAAATGCAATGTTGTTTTTAACGCTGCTTGCGGCAATTGGTCACACCCTGGCGCAGCCTTCTTTGATCGACAGCAGTAAATACCCACGCCTCCAAACCTTTACGGCGCAGCAGGACCAGTCCGGGATGATGCAGCAATTGGGTATCAAAAAATTACGGCCCGGAAAAAGCGGCAATGAGTCTGACACCAACCATGCCAATTATGACGAAACGGTTGCAGAACCATGCCCCATACTGCCAGATCCGCTCACGACCAGGAAAGGAAAAAAAATAACGACACCGGAGCAATGGTGGCAACAAAGACGCCAGGAAATAGTGGAAGATTTTGAAACAGAAGTGTATGGCCGCATTCCTGGAAATACCCCGCCTGTAACCTGGACAGCAAAAATCACTGATTATGAGTTTGTAGGGCGAACGCCTGTGCTGGCCAAACAAATGGTGGGCCGTGTAGACAACAGTGCGTATCCATTGATCAGCGTCAATATCAATATGACACTGGTGCTTCCATTAAATGTAAAAGGACCAGTGCCAGTGCTGATAATGTTCGGATCTCCATCTCTGCCGGCACCAGCCCAGCCAAATCTGGCAGACCTGGAAAAAATCAATGCGACATTTAAGGCGTTGATGATACAAACCAACCCGGAGATGAAAGCCATTTTTGACCGGTACCCTGCCTATTCACCCATTACCCGGCTCCAGAATGGCTTCAGCTTTTTTGCACCCGCTACTACCAAAGATTCGCCGCCCACAGAACAGCTGCTAGCCGCAGGTTGGGGCTATTGCACACTGGAGCCCGGCAGCATTCAGGCCGACAATGGCGCTGGTCTCACCCGTGGTATCATTGGGTTGGTTAACAAAGGCCAGCCACGTCAGCCAAACGATTGGGGCGCTTTGAGGGCATGGGCCTGGGGTGCATCCCGGGCGCTGGACTACCTGGAAACCGACACGCTGGTGGATGCCAAAAAAGTGGGCATTGAAGGTGTGTCACGTTATGGCAAGGCAGCCCTTGTTACCATGGCCTTTGATCAACGTTTTGGCATCGTACTGGTTGGCTCATCTGGCAAGGGTGGCGCCACACTCCACCGCCGTGTTTTCGGCGAAGCGGTGGAAAACCTTGCCGGTGGCGGTGGGTATCACTGGATGGCTGGAAATTATTTGAAGTATGCCACCGAGGAATCATCATTTGGCCGCAAAACCGGTTGCGACTTGCCTGTGGATTCTCATGAACTATTAGCCCTTTGTGCACCAAGGCCTGTTTTTGTAAGCTATGGGATACCGGAAAAAGGTGATGCCAAATGGTTGGATCAGGCCGGCAGCTTTAAAGCAACTGTTGCGGCAGGTACGGTATTTAAATTACTTGGGGCGAAAGACCTGGGTGTTAGCAACGATTATAAAACTGAAAAAATGCCGCCGGTACTAACCGGCCTGCTGGGAGGTGAACTGGCATGGCGACAACACGATGGCGGCCATACCGATGCGCCTAACTTTGAATTTTTTATTCCGTGGGCAAACCGGGTGCTGAAGTATACAAAGGCAAGCAAATAGTACATGCGAATCCCATCTAAGAAAAGAAACATGAACCACTAAAAACTTTCAAATGAATAAATGGATGTTACTGGGCCTGCTTTTTTCGGTTCAATGGTGCCCTGCCCAGGAAAAAGGAGACTGGCATGAAAAAAAATGTGCAGTTGTGCTAACCTATGATGATGCCATCAACGAACACCTGGATAATGCCGTGCCATTGCTGGATTCATTGGGTTTGAAAGCTACATTTTACATCACCGGCTTTTCGGCTTCCATGCAGGCTAGACTGAATGAGTGGAAAAAAATTGCAACACACGGTCATGAATTGGGCAATCATACCATGTATCATCCATGCATCGGTGGTACTCCGGGAAGAGAATGGGTACAGCCGGACTATGATTTGAATAAATACACGATCAAGCGCCTTGTAGATGAAACCCGGGCAACCAATTTGTTGTTGCAATCAATGGATGGAAAAACAAAAAGAACCTTTGCATTTACCTGCGGGGATACGAAAATTGGCGATTCTTCCTTTGCACCTTTACTCGCTAATGATTTTGTGGCAATGAGATCCGTGCGTGCTGAAATGCACCGGATCCAACAGGTGAATCTAAACGATGTGGACTGTTATATGGTGAATGGTCAAAACGGGGAACAGTTAATCGAATGGGTCAAAAAAGCGACTGAAACCAAATCATTGCTGGTGATCCTTTTTCATGGCGTTGGTGGCGGCAATGGATTGAACGTATCGGTAACCGCCCACAGGCAATTTTTGCAATATTTAAAACAGCATGAAAGGGATATTTGGATTGCGCCGATGGTAGAAGTGGCAGATTACATTAAAGGGGTTCAAAAGCATTAATTCCCGCGAAACGCTCACAGCGACTTACTTCCAGAACCTCCCGTTCGTTATCGGGATAGCATATCTGTTGCTCCTTTTCCTTTAGCTGCCTTGTTGCGTGTGAAAGTGAAGTAACAAACCGGCACCGCCAGGAGCCGTGCACCTATTGTGCCTATCATACGATTATATGGGCTTTCAGGATACCATTGTCAAATCAACAAAAAACTATGCATAGTAATGAATTTAGGAATGTATCTATTAGGGGAAGAATGGCATTTGGTATTATTTGCTTTGAGAATGCCCTAAAGCACTTTGATTATGATGTTGAAGACTGGCAAATGATATTGCGTGAACTATGGAGTTTCACGGAAATTGAATATATAGACGAATGGTTATACTCCTTCGCTGAATATAAGGCATCCTCAATTTTAGAAGACCTTAGTTTTAGTGAGAAAGGATTTGAGAAATTGACTCGAAGTGAATACGGGATTCTGAAAAAATTATACTTCAATTCCGATAATTTGATTCAGGAATTAACTGACCTTCTGTTTTGGTTAGGCACAGTAGAAATGTACGGTCAAATAGTAGATAATTCCCCAAAAACACTTGAAGAATTGCAGAAAATCATGAATGTAATGGCCACAAATGGGATACAACTGCCCCAGGGATCTTTATTTCTTAAGTTCAGTTTTACCGAAGACGGATGGGGCAAAGGATTCACCAGGGAAGAAGTTTTCGAATAATACTATCGAAAATGTAGTTAACGTAGCCGTCCAAAGTTTAATAATGCCCCCCATTTTGCTCCCCTAACAACAAAAAAACCTGGAACATTAGCCACTGCTATATTCCAGGTTTTGAGGTGCGGAGAGTTAGGGATTCGAACCCCAGGAGGCTTTCACCTCAACAGTTTTCAAGACTGCCGCAATCGACCGCTCTGCCAACTCTCCGGCGCAAATGTAAGGGCATGAACTATTTATCCAAAAAAATTATCGGTATCATTTCAACAACCGGGTGGAAAGCCTTTACTGGCAAGGATTTTGGGCGTAAAAATTATTGAACAGAGGCATTTTAAACCCAAATGCCTGTCATTCGCCCCACTATTTCACTATTAAACCGCAATTAGCGGACAATCTTTCCCGATAGGTAACTGAAGTTTTCCGCTTATTCATTGCATTTGCCTTGTCGCATGGTGCGTTGGTTTATTTGTATATCCTTCACACAAAAAATGTTTATCATGACAAAGAAGATACTTTCCCTGGGCATTGCAAATTGCCTGTTTTTTATGACCCTACAGGCGCAGGTGGCCATTAATGGAAACGGCGCCAAAGCCAATAGCAATTCCATGCTCGATGTCCAGAGCAATTCGAAAGGCATGCTCCTGCCCCGTATGACAACTGCACAAAGAAATACCATGGAAGTGAGTGGCAGCAACGATGTGGGTCTGCTGGTATACGATACAGACAAACACCGTCTTTATATGTACGACGGCAACTTCTGGTTACCCCTTTCCGTAGAAAATAAATCGGGCTTAATGATCAACAATGTACAAACTACAACGGTCATCAGCCAGGCCAGCTACGGACATGCCGTTGCAATAGATGGCGACTATGCGGTGGTGGGGTCCATTAGCGATTCCGTTGGCAACAACCATAACCAGGGAAGTGCACAGGTTTTAAAAAGGGTGAATGGCGTATGGCTGCAGCAGGCCGAACTTACAGCTGCTGATGGCACCAGTAATTCAAGTTTTGGGTACTCGGTGGATATTAGTGGCAACTATATTATCATTGGAGCGAAAACTGCTCCCGGCCCGGTTAACATTACCCAGGGGGCGGCATATGTGTATGAGTTGGTTGGCAACGACTGGATACAACGGGCTAAGTTAACAGATAATAACAATGCGGTTTATTATGGGTGTAGTGTTGCTATCAATGGCAATACAGCGGTAGTAGGTGCATACGGATCCAAAGTGGGCACCAATATACAGCAGGGTGCTGCTTACGCTTATTACCGTAACGGTCTTAACTGGAACTTTCAAAGCAAATTAATTTCCAATGATGGTACTATTGGCGATTTTTTTGGAACAAGTGTAGATGTTTATGGCGACTATATTGTAGTGGGTGCACCTTCTGTGGGCTACCCAAATAGCATTTTTAATGCGGGCGCGGCTTATATATTCAGCAGAAATTATGGACTATGGTCGCAGCAAACAAAAATACAGGGCATCCAACAAAAGACCGGCAGACGCTTTGGCGCTTCTGTAAGCATTTACCAGGATGAAGTTGCCATAGGCGGCCCATATGATTACTCAGATAACTATGGTGTCGTTCAAATGTATTCACGCTCCGGTATTACCTGGGCACCTATCGCCAATATGGGTGATATTTTATCTCCATCGCAGAACATGGGCGACACCTACCGCCTGTTTGGCGCCAATGTGAGTTTATCCAACGGATATCTTATGGTAAACAGTCCGTACGAACAAGTGAACGGAATGATCAGCGCGGGAGCATGTTTTATACTTAAAAGAAGGACCGATGGCAGCTACGGATTGGCAAAAAGGGTCATTGAACCGGATGGATTTTACTATTCCGTTTTTGGTTTTTCCTGCGCATTGGATGAAACCGGTTTTATTATCGGAACGCCCGGTTCCAGTGGTTTTAATGGTAAAGTAAGTCTTGGAACAATCGAGTGAAAAGCAGGCTGGTGCTTTTGAACGGTTTTATACCTTTTTCGTAAAACTATACAGCAATATACCAGCAGCAATACCGGCATTTAAACTCTCAGCATCGCCTATACCTGGTATCGTTACAGGATGATCAATAAACGGAATGAGGTCGTGCCGGATACCACGGCCTTCATTCCCAATCACAATAACACCTTTAGTATCCGGTTGGATGTTGTTGAGAGACGCTCCCTTAAGCAACGCACCGTAAACCGGCATTTGGTTCGCCGTGAAGAAATCAATCATGTCTTCATAATAAACGGCCACATCAAAAATGCTCCCCATACTAGCCTGGACAGTTTTTGGTTGAAACACATCAGCACAATCTGGGCTGCAGATTACCTGCTTTACACCAAACCAATGCGCGGTGCGGATGATGGTGCCCATATTCCCGGGATCCTGGATGCCATCCAAAACCAGCAGCCACTCCCCCTCACCGGATACGCTATCAGCATTTTGAAATTGTAGCGAAGGCATTTGAACCACAGCCAATACATCCTGTGGTGTTTGCAGGTTTGATATCTTTTCCAGTTCAAAAGGCGCCACTTCGACAAACTGCCGTTGAAATTTATTTCTTGCCTGTAAAGTCTGGCTATTCCACCAATCGCTGGTGCCATACAATTTTGCAACCCAACCTGGCTTTCTTGTTAATAATTCGCTGACCAGCTTCGTGCCTTCTGCAACGAATTGCCCATATTCTGTCCTTGATTTTTTCTGGCTTAAACTTTGGATATATTTGAGCTCATTTTTAGGAAGCATAGAAAGGAATGATTGAACATACAAATATCAAAGATTGGACTAAGTATTGGTGGATTTTTCCATTTCTCTTTTGGGGCTTTACGTCCTGTTCTCCCACACTTTACCCGGAAGGGAAGCCTTTTGTACATAAAAGCACTGTAAGCATTAAGGCCCCGGTGAGCAAAGAGGTGAGAAAGGATATGGAGGAACAAATGATCAACTACCTGGATGATAGCCTGAAAATCCAGACCAAGTCAGTACTCGGATTTGCCAGGCAAATAAATCCACCGGTCTTCGATTCGGCCAATATAGACCGTAGTAAAGCTTTTCTCAAAAACTATCTGAACTCCCTCGGATTTTATGGAGCCACTTTCGATACCGTGAAAGTGAAGTATGATTCAGTGATGGTGAAGAAACCTAGGTTCTTTAAATGGTGGATTTTCAATTTTCACACCAGTAAAAAAGTGCCTGGCGTACGCACTTCTATTGCATTTGAGGTAGATGCTGGTATACAACTCAAATTCGATTCTATTGCATACGATCTTAAAGTGCCGGAACTGGAGGCACTGGCCCTTGAGACAAGAGATAAGGCACTGATGAAAAAGGGGGAAGGCTATTCCAAACAAGTGGTGGGCCAGGAACTGGACAGGCTGGTTTCCATTTATCGCAGCAAAGGGTATTTTAGAATGTCGCGGGCCAGCCTCGCTGCCGAATTTGATTCCATCAACGAGGCCCTGATCAACCTGGACATAGACCCGTTTTTGGTGTTCCAGCAGGCACAGGAAAGAAGGAGAAACCCAACGGTCGATTTTCGCATTATACAGCGACCGGGTGCTGATACCACCGCGTTTTTGAAATACAAACTGGGTAAAATTATTATCTATCCTGAGGCACGGATTGACGAGGATAAGGACCAGCTGATGGCCGACTCCAGCCTGACCACTGCATACGTTACCCGAACCTACGATTCCCTCAAAAAGAAAGTGAGCATCGGGGAAGTCATTGGCAGTTTTGGTCAATCCCCTCCTGTTAATTCAAATATCAGGATCAGGTACAAACAAGGCCTTTTTACCAACCGCACTGTTCGCCGCTTTAATACCATGCGGCCAGATAGCCTGTACAGTGAAGAAACCTATTTTAAAACTGTAAATGCATACAGCCAGGCTGGAAGCTGGCAGCAGGTGGATGTAAAAGCCAGCACCTATATCGATAGCATTGATACCGTCCCAAAAGTTGATATCAATCTTTTTCTTACTCCTGCTAAAAAATACAGTATCAAGGGTGATATTGAAGGCAGCCAAAATATTGGCCGCAATGCGGTGGACGTACTTACAGGTTCGTTCTTTGGCATTTCACTGGTAGGCAATTTACTTAACAGGAATTTTGCCCGCAGCGCCATTCAAAACAATACCAACCTGCGGGCCGGTGTGGAAATCAGCGGAAAAAATTCGGGTATTGGTAATAGTATTTTTCAATCACTCCTTTTTTCCGGCGGTACTACCTTTTCCATCCCACGACTATGGCCGCCATTCAGGTGGTTCGTTAAAAGAACGGATGCTGCCCGTACCTTTTTGAATATAGGTGGTGGTTATAACGACCGTAATAATTTTTACACGCTTACCAATCTCAATATCGCACTGGGTTACGAGTGGAAGAAAAAAAATAATATCTGGACGGTAAAAATTCCGAATGTGGAATTTGTCAACCTAAAAAAATCCGACAGTCTGTTACAACTGATCAAACAGAATCAAAACCTGTCTTACTCCTTTAACCAGGGGCTGGTCCTGGGTGTATCAGTTGGCTGGCAAAGAGAATTTGCGTGGCGCAAAAGGCCCAACCAAAGCACCTATGTTCGTGTCAATGGTGAAGAATCAGGTTTGATTACAGGCAGCATCATAAAAAATACGCTCCGTTTTTGGAAAGCCGATGCCGAGATAAAACATCGCATTCTTTTCAGCAAACACAATTGGGCTTTCAGACTTACAGGAGGCTACGGCCGTAATTACCAGTCAGGCAATGAAACGCTGCCTTTCTTCCGGCAGTTTATTGCGGGCGGCCCCAACAGTATGCGGGCATGGCGGCTAAGACAGCTTGGCCTCGGAAACAGTATTGCCCAGGACACCGCCAGTTTTAAAGACCGCCTGGGTGATATTTACCTGGAAGGAAATGCGGAGTACCGGTTTTATATCGGTAAGATCATTGGGTTCCCCGTGGAAGGTGCTGCATTTGTAGATATGGGTAATGTTTGGAATCGCTTTTCCAAGGACCCGATACATCCCGAAGATGGAGTCTTTGCGTTTAAATATTTACTGCGTGACCTGGCCGTAGCAGCGGGTTTTGGTATCCGCTGGGATTTTAGTTACCTACGTGTGCGCTTAGATTTTGCCTATAAAATGAAAGATCCTGTAAGACCGGGAAATGGCTGGCTGCAGCGCTTTGAATATAAAACCCCTAACAAGCTGGGGAATATTGAGAATAAGAATTACGCGATACAGTTTGGGATTGATTATCCGTTCTAGAAGTCAGTTGGCAGTTTTGCAGTTGGCAGTTGGCAAAAAAAGGTCCGGGATATTTCTAGAAGTCAGTTGGCAGTTTTGCAGTTGGCAGTTGGCAAAAAAAGGTCCAGGATATTTCTCATGGCAATTGACCTGCATGACTTAATGACCAATGACTTAATGACCAATGACCTATTGACCTATTGACCATTGACCTTTTGGCTAATGACCTACAAGTTAGCTTCAGGTCGAACATAAGCCTCATCCACTTGTTCGGGCGAATGCGCATCGGTCAACAAAAATTCACCGATCCTGGTGCGTACTAATTTCGAGAGATAGCCGCCACAGCCAAGTGATTCGCCTACATCTTTTGCCAGGCTGCGGATATAGGTGCCGGTGCCACATACCACCCTAAAATCAATTTCAGGCAAATCAAACCTGGTTAGTTCACATTCGTAGATCGTTACGGCCCTGGCCTCGAGTTTTACTTCCTTGCCTTCCCTTGCCAGTTGGTACAGCCTTTTGCCATCCACTTTTATGGCCGAATGGGCAGGAGGAAACTGCATGATGGGACCGGTAAAAGTTTCGAAAACACGTTCCACTTCTTCCATTGTAATATGTTCGAAAGGCTGGTGTTGCTCAGGATCACTCTCGAGGTCGTAGGTGGGGGTAACGGCACCGAGCGTAATGGTGCCGGTGTATTCTTTTTCCATGCCCATGTACTCGTTTATTTTCTTGGTAAACTTACCCGTGCATACGATCAGCAGCCCGGTTGCCAACGGATCCAGCGTACCGGCATGACCAATTTTTTTAATGCGAAAAATGTTCCGCAGCTTGCGGATAATGTCGAACGATGTCCAATGCAGGGGCTTATCTATCAGCAATACGCGGCCTTCTAATAATTCGGTTTGTGTCAAGGGGATCTACGATTTTTTTAAGGTGGAAGGTTTAGGGTTTAAGGTGTAGGGTTTAGGGAAAACAAGTAGTTATAAGGCGGGACAAAAGTTGACAGGCCTGAGAAATGATATCATAATCCTTTAATCCAATCAACCCTACACCCTACACCTTAAGCCCTACACCCTAAATGGCTTGCCTTGCTTTTAACTCCAGGTATTTATTTACGGCGTTGATGGTTAACTGTTGTGGCGATGTAAGGATGCTGAGAATGCCGTTGTTGGCCAGTTCCTTTACGATCATTTTTTTCTCGAAACCAAATTTTTCGGCAATGGTTTTGGTGTAAAGGCTTTCGATATTATTGACGGGTCTTTCACTCAGGGCCTTCAGTTCGGTGTTTTCGAAAAACACGACTAGCAACAGGTGATGATGGGCTATTTTTTTGAGATATGGAAGCTGTCTTCTTAACCCGCTTACCGATTCAAAATTGGTGAACAACACCAGCAGGCTGCGTTGTTTTACCTGGCTTCGAACCTGCAGGTACAGTTTCTCATAGTCGCTTTCTAAAAACTGGGTTTGCTGTTTGTACAGCACCTGTAAAATATTATCGAGCTGTATGGGCTTTTTATCCGCCACCAGCAACGATCCCAGCTTATTGGAAAAAGTGATCAGGCCGATCTTATCCTGTTTGTGCAGGCATACATTGCTCAGCACCAGTGTGCTGTTGATGGCATAATCCAGCAGTGTCAGTTTTTCAAAAGGCATTTTCATCAGGCGCCCTTTATCGATGATGCAATACACCTGCTGGCTACGTTCATCGGTGTAATGGTTCACCATCATATTGCCACGGCGGGCAGTTGCTTTCCAGTTAATGGTGCGTACATCATCACCGGTCACATATTCTTTTATCTGCTCAAACTCCATGCTGTGGCCGATCTTGCGGATTCGCTTGCTGCCAAATTCATTGCTGTAAGCGCTTTGTGCAAACAGTTCATATTTTCGCATTTGCACATACGATGGGTACACGGCCACCGTCTCTTCTTCGCCTGAACGTATTTTTTTTACCACCAGCCCCAGCCCGGATTTTACCAACAAAATGATGTTTCCAAATTCATATTCCCCCCTTTCTACGGGCTTGAGTTTATAACATATATCCCGTCTTTCGCCCCCCTTCAGTCGAAGGGTTTGCTGTTGGTCGCGTACCTGGAATTGCACGGGCAATTCGTCGATCACATGGATGGTTACGGGAAAACGAAAATGATTGGTGACGGTTAGATGAACCGGATTCCAGTCGCTGTTACTAAATCGGTCGGTCATGGATCTTACCGCTGCAGGGCTTTTTCCCATGGATAAAAAAAGGATATCTGCCAGGCTGATGATAAAAAAAGAACCCACCAGCACTTCAGGTAGCAGGATGGGCAGGTCTAAAAAATACCAGACGATAAACAAAATAACCAATCCCCCCAACGCAAAAAACCAACGTGACGAAAGCAATAAAACAGACGATTTTGCCAAAAGAAAATATTTGCGCCAAATTAAGGAGATTGGTTGATTAGTTCACCGGTTAATTGGTTGATTAGTTCACCTGTTCACTCGTTCACTGATTATCGTCTAATAGGCGCTGCCGCCCTACTGGCTATTCACTATTTACTACTCACTTGCTTTTTATAAAACTATCCAGGTTGGCAATGATCAATCCACCGATCACCAGTGCGCCGCATACAAAATGAATCCAGGTAATTTTTTCGTGCAGCAACCAAACAGCTTCGATACTGCTGAAAACGGGGATCAGGTAACCAAACAAGGCCGTTTTTGCGGCACCAAGAGTGGCCACGGCTTTATTCCAAAACAGGAATGAAAGTACCGAAGCACCAAGCCCGATGTATAGCAAGATCCACAGCAGGCGTGGGTTCCATTGCACCGGCGGCTCGTGGTTGATCTCCCACAAATAAAATGGCGCTAAAAGCAGAGTACCGGCAGCAAATACCACAAATAAAAACGGCACGGGCGAAATCCCGGCAGGCTTTTTCCGAACCAGTGTATTGTAAATAGCAAATGACAAGGCCGCCAGCAATATCCAGCGGTCACCGATTGTGAAACGGAATGCCAGCAGCGTTTCCAAACTACCTTTTGAAAGCAGGAAAAGAATGCCTGCGATACAAACCAGTAACCCAATGATTCGTAACGGGGTGATCTTTTCCTTTAAAAATATCCTGGCCAGCAACACCGAAATGACCGGCGAAGTAGCGGTGCCCAGCAAAGCCAGGTTTATCGCTTCCGAATAATGACCGGCAACATAAAGACAGGTATTAAAAAGTGCCACACCAGTTAGCCCGGTACAAAAAATATGCAACAGGCTCTTTTTAATGATCGGTATTTCATTTTTGAATTGCGCAAAAGCAAAAGGAAAAATGATAATGGTACCAATAATCCACCGGTAAAACGATAAACTAAAAGGCGGAATCTCTTTGGCAATCCCCCTCGCCACAATAAAATTCCCCGACCAGATAATGGCCGCGGCGGTGGCGAAAAGAGAACCCTTTAATATTGTGTTTTTGGTTACAGGCAATTTGGTTAATTGGTTGATTGGTTAATGAATCGGTTTCCCCGCATTCATCGTTTAAAAAAAATATCCCAGGCAAACCGAATAATCGTTCCCGTGACCACCACGAGGAAAAAGATCCTTACAAAGCGGTTGCCTTTTAATATTGCCAGCCTTGCCCCTGCCATACCACCCAACCCATTGGCGATGGCCATGGGAATGGCAATTTTGTAAATAATGGTGCCCTTTGCCACAAAGAAAATTATAGAACCCAGGTTGGTACTCAGGTTCACCAGCTTGGCATGGGCGCTGGCTTTTAAAAAATCAAAGCCCAGGATCGAAATAAACAGCAATACCAGGAAACTGCCGGCACCTGGACCGATAAAACCATCGTAAAAACCAATCACCAAGCCAATGGCGATACCATAACCCATCCACTCTTTTACCGAATGTTCCTTTTCTGTGTGTTGACCAAAATCTTTTTTCGTAAAAGTATAAATAGCCACCACCACCAGTATACAAAGTATTACCGGCTTCATAAAACTGCTGCTTACAAGGCTGAGCACATAAGAACCCAGCCAGGCTGCCGTAAATGCGGTAGCAGCACAGGCAGCCATCAATTTCCAGTTGATGGACACTTTGCGGATATATTGAATGGCTGCAAAAAAAGTACCTGTGAAGGCGGGGATTTTTAAGGTACCTACCACCGTATGAACCGGATACTGGGGCAGTGCAATAAATGCTACCGGTAATTGTATCAGCCCGCCGCCGCCTACGATGGCATCTACAAAACCAGCAGCAAAAGCAGCAATACAAAGAATAATAATGGTGGTGATCAAAATGTTTTTGTTTAGGCAGGCTTGTTGGTATTGTCTTTCGCAGTTCCTTTCCTGATAAGCAAAATACCCAGAACCACCATCCCTCCTGCCATTATGGTCATAGTAGTGGTATGGCTTTTGGTTGAATAGCCCGAACGTAGGGTAAATTGTTGTACCGCCGCCGTAATCAACAAAAGGATACCGGCAATTAACTGGATTTTTTTTTGGTTCATATTCGTTTTGTTTTAAGGGTTGTTGGGTTGAAAAGCGAAGAAACGCAATTTCATGAAAACGGGTTAAGGTATTGCCGCAACCGGTATAGGTATTTATGCAACGGATAATTGCCCGGCTGCTATATTTACCCCCTATCAAAAAACAACCCGTGCCAGATACCATTATTTTTAGAAAAGATGAAAGCGATAACAGGATCATTGTTTTGAAATCTGTGCTTTTCTCTTTGTCTCTTGCTTTTATACCAGTGCTTATCGACTTGCTGTTTAGCACACATCTCGTAAAGAACAACTACTTTTTTATTGTAGGCTTTCTTTTATTTGCCTCCACATTTGATAGGATCAACACGAATCGGTTGCATCAGTTAACTTTCAACAATGATACCCGGCAAGTGGTATTTTATTACAAAAGTCTACTGGGTTCCAGGCAAACCAAGGCCGTTAACTACGAACATGCTATATTGGAAATCATGTCTTTTTCACCTGCCTGGTATCGTAGAACTGAAACGATGAAGTTGTATTTCCTGAAAAACAAGGCGGAAATATTTGAGATCGCTCCAAATAAAGACAGCTTCACGATTGACACACTAAAAGCCATTTGCCAGGCAGCAGAACAGGTCCCACTCAAAATAAAAAGAATCTAAGCACATCGCAGGTAAACAGTTGTAACAATGGGTCGCAAAAGCCCAAACCGGTTAACTTTGCCCCAATGAACTATTTCGAACTCTTCCAGATTCCTATCTCCTTATCGATCGATAAAACCAACCTCTCCAAAACCTTTTTCGAACTGCAGAAAAAATACCACCCTGATTTTTTTTCAAATGCAACCCCGGATGAACAGGAAGGAGCGCTTGAGTTTTCATCCATGGCCAATAAGGCGCTCAAAACATTTAAAAATACAGACGCCACAATTAAATATGTACTCCAACTAAAAGGCCTGCTGGAAGAGGAAGAAAAATACCAGCTGGCACCGGCTTTTTTAATGGAAGTGATGGAACTCAACGAACTTAAAATGGACGGTGCCGATGATGCTGAAGTGCAGCAACGAACCCAACAACTGCAATCCGAAATCTACAGCGCCGTAAAGCCCATCATCGAAAATTACCAGGACGGCACCACCCCCGACAGCGACCTGCTGAAAGTGAAGGAATACTATTACATGAAAAAGTACCTGGACAGGTTGTAGGGGCGGACCTACGTGTCCGCCCAATGAATATGAACCTGACCGAAATTCGTCTTAATATCCGGCAAAACCTTTTTCACCCCTTTACACAGATGAATAACCCTGTTATCATCCCGACAAATTCTATGGTCGTTCACATTTGTAGGGGCGGACCTGTGTGTCCGCCCATGAATGTAAACCTGTCCGAAATTCGTTTTGATATCCTGCAAAACCATTTTCACCCCTTCTACAAAGAATTGACCTTTTCATCATCCTGTCAAATTCTATGGGCGTTCACATTCGTAGGGGCGGACCTGTGTGTCCGCCCATGAATGTAAACCTGTCCGAAATTCGTTTGGGTATCCTGCCAAAACCATTTTCTCCCCCTTATTCGTATGAATACACCCTGTTATCATCCCGACAAATTCTATGGTCGTTCACATTCACAGGGGCAGACACACAGGTCTGCCCCTACCGGGGCTACGTTGAAATCGTTTCCGAAAACCAACACCCTACCCCTACCTTTGCGGCCTTAAAAACAAGGAAACAACAAATGATAGCAGCAAGAAACGTGACGCTGAGTTACGGTAAAAGAGTTTTGTTTGATGAAGTAAACATCACATTTAACAAGGGCAACTGTTACGGTATTATCGGCGCTAACGGTGCCGGAAAGAGTACCTTTTTAAAAATATTGAGCGGAGAAATAGAACCCAACAAAGGCTCTGTGGAAATAAGTACCGGCGAACGCATGGCGGTGCTAAAGCAGAACCACTTTGAGTTTGACGAAGTGACAGTTCTCAATACCGTACTTATGGGCCACAAATTAATGTGGGATACCATGACCGAAAAAGACGCCATTTACCTGAAAGAAGATTTTAGCGAAGAAGATGGCATGAAAGCCGCGCACCTGGAAGAAGCGTTTGGTGAAATGGGCGGCTACACTGCCGAAAGTGACGCAGGCACCATCCTGGCCGAACTGGGGGTAAAAGAGGAATACCACCAGATGCTGATGAAAGATATACCAGGCGCCATGAAAGTAAGGGTATTGCTCAGCCAGGCTTTATTTGGTAACCCGGATATCCTGCTGTTGGATGAACCCACGAATGACCTCGATGTGGAGACCATTTTGTGGCTGGAAAACTTTTTGGCCGAATGTGAGAACATCGTGATCGTAGTAAGTCACGACCGCCACTTTTTGGACACCGTTTGTACCCATGTAAGCGATGTAGATCGTAGCAAAATAAAGACCTACACCGGTAACTATACGTTTTGGTACGAAAGCAGCCAGCTTGTAAGTCGCCAGATAAACGACCGCAACAAAAAGAACGAAGAGAAAAAGAAAGACCTCCTGGACTTTATTGCCCGGTTTAGTGCTAACGCCAGTAAGAGCAAACAGGCTACCAGTCGTAAAAAGGCTTTAGAAAAATTGGTGATAGAAGATATTGAACCAAGTAACCGTAAATACCCCGGTGTTATTTTTCAGCCACAACGCGATTTGGGCAACCAGGTATTGCTGCTGGAAAAGCTGATGAAGAAAACCGCGGAGGGTAAAGTGCTGTTTAAAGACGTGTCATTTGATGTAAACAAGAATGATAAGATTGCGATCGTAAGCAAAGACCACCTGGCGATCACTACTTTCTTCGAAATCATCAATGGCGAAGCGGAAGCTGATGGCGGAACTTTTGAATGGGGTACTACTGCTATCAAAGCCTATCTGCCCAACGACAACTCCAAATTTTTCGATAAAGGCATGAGCCTGATGGAATGGCTACGCCAGTTTGTACCACCACATGTGACCGATGTGGACGAGGTATTCCTGCGTGGCTTCTTGGGCAAGATGCTCTTTAGCGGCGATGATGTAAACAAAGTAACCAGCGTATTGAGCGGTGGTGAAAAAGTACGTTGCATGATAAGCCGCATGATGCTGCAAAACCCCAATGTGATCATGCTGGACGAGCCTACCAACCACCTGGATCTCGAAAGTATTCAGAGCTTTAACGAAGGTGTGGTAAACTTTAAAGGCGCTGTATTGATGACGAGCCATGACCATACTTTTATGCAGACTGTAGCCAACCGTATTATTGAACTCACGCCTAAAGGTATTATCGATAAACTGATGACCTTTGATGAATACCTGGCAGATGCGAGGGTAAAAGAGCAACGGATTGAGATGTACAAATGATAGGTGATTTCGGATTTATGATTTATGATTTATAATCTAATTTAATCCGGGATTCTTGTTCTAAATAAAATCGCCACAGTTATTTACTGTGGCGATTTTTTTATATTGAAAAATAAATCCATGTTGCTCTAAATGATGTCTGCATCAATCTGCCACAACCAAATGACCACTAAATCTTGCAGCATCAGTACCAATATCAATCGACTCTGCGGCGGACCCATTTTTTTGCAAGGCTTCCACCCATACTTTGTCGCCCGCATTTAAATGAACGTCGGCTACAATTTGAAGATCAAGATTACTATTATCACCAAAATCATAATATGGATGGGCCCTCGAAATCAGGATCCCTGCACTATTCTTTACAAGCTTTATCTCTCCATAGTTGAAATACCAGGTGCTGACACCGCTGTAAAAACTGAGGTTTGATGAAAAGTGGTATACGCCAGCTACAGGTGCTGTAAACACACTTGAGGCGGATGTAGTCGTGCCGTTATTACCTACAAAATTATTTTGAAGATCGTACGACTCATTTATAATTTCCACTTTGGTAAAAACACCATCAGCAAATGGGGTGCTCAAAGCACCCGTACCTAAAAAAGCAACATTGCTTTTTTTCCAGGTGCTGTTGCCAAGTGCATCGCTGCTCAACACGCCCCCCTCTGTTGGATTCGTGTTTCCGCCGCTAAATTTCAAATTGCCGGTAATTAGCAATGCATAGCCTCCGAGACTGGAGGCATTTAATGCTATACCGCTGATTGTATAGGCACCAATACCTACTCCATTAGTGGTGCCAGCTTGCAAACCGTAACCATTGTTAGATTGACCTACAACCCCCCTGGTATTTCCAGCAAGTGAGCTACCAACTATAGCAGTGCCTGTCAGGCCATTATTAACACCCAAAATGGCCGCTACACCGGGATAGGCAACAGTTGATACGACTTCGAGTTTATTGGTAGTCGGGCTGGTACCTATACCAACATTTTGGGAAAATACAGGGGCCGTTACACCCAAGGCAATGCTTAGAATAATTATTATTTGTTTCATTTTTTTGGTTTTGACCGCCCCCGGCGGCTGTTTACTTTTAATATGATCACTGAAGGCAAAGCGGGAAGTTTTCAAAATCCATTGTATCGGTACCTGCAAAGCCAGGATCGTGATGAGATGGTATTGTTGATAAAATGGTTAACTGTTAGTCTGCAAAAACGAGTTCCCCATTAAACCTTCCATTATAAGAACTACCATCTAAGGGCACAGAGGTGGTCGAAGAATGTGCATATTGCTCGTGCATTGCAGCCACCCAAACTTTATCATTGGCAGCTAAATGCACATCAACATCGATATACAAATACAAATAGTCGGAAAAACTGGAACTGGAATTGAGGTGGTTTACTCTTGACGATGAATGGTCTGCTATAGCCACCCCATTGAGCATGATCTTTATCGTTCCATTGTTAAGATCCTGCTCATATTGTACCAACCCTGATTTCTCAAATAGTACAGATGCTGAAAAATGATACACCCCGGCAACTGGCGCAGTAAAAACACTGCTACCTGAGGTAACCGTTCCGGCATAATCCACAAAGTTGTTTTGGGTATCGAACACCTCGTTATTAAACTCCACTTTTACTAATGCGTGGTTCGCTATATTGTTAACAGCACCGTTTGCAAAGAATGCCAGGTTAGACCGTTTCCAGGTGGCATTACCTTCAGCATCGCATGTAAGCACCGCTCCATCTGTGGGATTGGTATTGCCACCATTAAACCTCAATTTACCAGATGCGACGAGCCCATACCCGGCCTGGCTTTGGACTAAAATTGCGGCTCCGCTTGAGGCATTACTTATTAATGCATACCCACCATTGGTATAACCCTGCACAGCTGTACCTGTATTTGTGGCTCCCCGTACCCCATAAGTATTAACCGCATTGGAAATACCATGTATGGCACTACCGATTGTGCCATTATTCGTAGCATAAATAGTGGCATTGGTTGAGGTAATCGCCGCAGAAACCACATCCAGCTTACTGGTTGGGATGGTGGTGCCGATGCCTACATTCTGAGAGAAAACTACAAGTGATAATTTCGCCCAACACAGGCAGAGTAAGATTACTTTTTTCATAATTTGTTGTTGAGATGGTAAAAAAATAAAGAATAAGAGCAGGATATCTTCAGCGTTTAATCTGCAATTTTTAACATGCCGGTAAAACGGCCACGATAAGAAAATGAACTTAAACCAAGCGGACTGTTAAAAAGATTTCGCTGCGCCACTTCTACCCATACTTTATCGTTGGCAGCCAAATAATAGTCGCCTTCAATGTCCAATGAAACGTAGTAAACTGAAGGACTGTGAGCGGCACCATCTCCTTCAAAGTTGGCCAGTACTGTAGAGGAAGTGTTTTTTATCAATCGTATTTGGGCAGCGTCTATGTCTTGTGAACTTTGAAAAAATGCCGAAGCAGCAAAATGATAAATACCTGCTACAGGTGCTGTAAATACACTGGTTGCCGAACTTGTTGCGCCCGGGTAAGGCACAAAATTATTTTGAAGGTCAAAATCCTCAATACCATACTCCACTTTTCTAAATGTGCTGATAGGTATTGAAGTATTGGCAGCTGAACTAGCAGCGAAGCCAATTTGTTTAGGTTTCCAAACGGCATTACCGGTGGCATCGCTGATAAGTATGGCCCCATCTACGGGATTAGTGTCGCCGCCGGTTAACTGAATTTTGCCATATACACTCAGGCCAAGTCCGGAGGCGCTTTGTGCATACACCGCAGTACCACCAATTGCCCCTGCGCCCACAGCAATATAGGTGTTGGAATAGCCGTATATTCCTACACCAGACGTGGATGTGCCCCGCACGCCACTCGTATTCCCTGCGTGTGAAACCCCGTAGACAGCGTTTCCTGAAGTACCTGTATTGTTGCCAAAAATCGTTGCATAAGATGGACCTGTCACCGTGTGAATCACCTCCAGCTTGTTATTGGGGGTGGCGGTACCAATGCCAATATTAGTTTGTGCACCGGAAACCTGCACACTTGAAATGCTTACTATAAGAATGGCGATTTTTTTCATGATGATTAATTTTTATCTCACAAACCTAAAGCCTGATTTCACCTGTTAAAAGCAGATTATCTGCAAACCGGTTATTGACTTTGGTAAAGCGGATATTTTAATATTTGAAGTGATGGCAGGGTCATTATGAGGTTTTATGACCTCAATCCGCCCCGGTGTACCCAGGGAAATCTTTTAAACAACAGCGACGGAAGGCAATCCTTCAGCTACCTGGCGATCATTCAACATTTCAAGCCTTTATTCAGTCGTTTCACCCCCCAAAATATCATGTTGCCATATCCCGGTTTGGTGTTTCGTAAAATTTAGAGGTATTTTGAAACTATATGAAGTTGTGCCTGAACGTTTTATTACTGCTTGTACTGCCGTGCTGGGCCGCTGGCCAGCCAGGCTCTGTCAGTTTTCAGAAACTGGGGCTTAAAGACGGACTGCACGATGGAACCGCCAGGTGTATAGGTCAGGATAAGTATGGATATATATGGATCGGTACCGTAGGTGCACTCAACCGCTTTGATGGCAAAAAAATAACCCAGTTCACGAATATTCCAGGCGATTCCACTTCGCCTTATGGCAGCCAGCCAAGGGCAATCTATTCCGACAGAAAAGGCCGGTTGTGGATAAGCTGCGCGACAGGCCTGATGCGCTATGATTTTGCCACATCTGCATTTATAAAGTTTCCATCGGTGCATGGAATTTTCATTTACAGGATTGTTGATATCAACGATACTACTCTCCTGCTTGCAACCACCAGGGGCCTGATCCGGTTAAACCCGTCCACCGGTTCAGCTTTTTTTTATGCCCAGTCAAAAGATCCGGCACATGCGCCGCTGGTTGACAATGCAGTGTTTGATTTTGGCATTCGCAAAGACGTTCTTTACCTGGGCACAAAGTCAGGACTGGTTCTCATGCACATTTCCGGCATGAATGCTACTTCAATCACTATAGCCGGACTCGAAGGCATTGCCATTCATTCCATGGCCATAGACGATGAAGGCAATGTTTGGATGGGGATGCACGACAGGATCAAACTGGCAAAATTGCGTCCTGATCTTAAAACGCTTGACAAATATGACCAATACCTCTCAGCGGAACTAAATACCCACCCGCTGAATATATCAGACATCCTTGTAGATAAGCGTAACAGGGTGTGGGTCACCACTGCGGTAGACGGGCTGTTGCAATATGACCGAAGCAACAATAGTTTTCACAAACATATACACAACAGTTCTTTGCAATCAAGCATTTCCGACAATAATCACCGCTGCATTTTCCAGGATAAGGACGGTATCATCTGGCTGGGTGCTGACTTTACAGGCGTCGATTTTTTTGAGCCCGATAAAAATTTTTTTAGAACAATCCTTCCCTTCCCCGACAGGCTCGACGAACGGGCAAGGATCGTGGGCAGGGCTATCGCTGAAGACCAGCAGGGAGATGTGTGGATGGGTAATCACGATGGTGTAACCCGTTATCATCCGGCTACCAATAGCTATACCGTGTGGCGTAATGAGGAACGCAAGACACCGGTGTTGTATAATAATGTGGTGAGGACTATGTATTGTGATGGTGACAATAATATATGGATCGGAACGGCATCTGGCGTAAATCGTTTTAACAGCCGCAGTGGCACCATGGAATTCATTAATTCAAAAGATTTGCCCCGGGTATTTTATAATTCAATAACAGCAGACAAAAGCGGCAATATCTGGTTCTGCGGCAACGATTCATCAGCCCTGCGTTGGTACTCCACCAGCGACAAAAAATTCCACACCATCAGCGAACACCCGCAATTAGTAAAGTATAAAACGCTTGCACCCACATCGTATGTGATGGAAGATAGCAAGCAAAGGCTATGGATCTCTTTTTCCGGGGAGGGGCTGGTAATGCTGGATAAAAAAACAAACCAAACAAAACATTACCTGGCACCGGAGCACGGGGGGAAAGGCATTATTGGCAACCTGGTGATGGATATAAAAGAAGACAGGGATGGCATTATCTGGATAACTTGTTTCAACGGCGTTACGGGTATTAACCCGGAAAAAGATACGTACCTGTCTTTCAACAAAAAAGACGGGCTACCCGGCAACTGGGCATCTCCTGTGATGGTAGACAGCTTGAACAGGGTTTGGATGGGTGTAAACGGTGGTTTGGCAATGCTGCACGCGGATCGCAAAACGCTCACCAATTTTTCGCTAAGCGATGGGTTGCCATCTATCGGCTTTCCCGAACATGCAGGCGTTCAAATGCGCAACGGTGATATTATGATGGCCACATATGGCGGCTATATACGGTTCAACCCCTTGAATTTTAAAGAGGAAAAAACGGCTTTGAATTTTTATCTTTCTGACTATACCATCTTCGAACAACAGCACACCGTCAACTCCTACGATGCCGACCTGGCGCTTAACTTAAGGCCACATGAAAACGCGTTTACCTTTAATCTGGTGGCACTCAATTATACCAATCCTACCCAAACCTGGTTTGCCTACAAACTGGATGGGTTCGAGAAAGAATGGCATTATACCCAGGACCCGAAAGCTGTGTACACCAATGTTCCCGGCGGACATTTTAGCTTTTTGTATAAAGCGTCTGTAAACAACAGCGACTGGGATCGCATCCCTGCAAAAAAAGTAACGGTAAACCTGGGGACATTTTTTTATAAAGCAGTTTGGTTCTGGGTGTTGATTATCGCGATGCTGTTGCTGGCGCTGTACGCGATCTATCGGTATCGTATTCGTCAGCAAAGGCAAATGTTCCAGCTAAAAAGTAAGGCCGATTCGCTCGAAAAAGAAAAGACCATTATCCAGTACGAAAGCCTGAAGCAGCACCTGAACCCCCATTTCCTGTTTAACTCGCTTACTTCGCTCCGTAGCCTGATAAAAACCGATTCCAAAGCCGCTGCCGGCTTCCTTGATGGCATGAGCAAGATATACCGGTATGTACTTAAAAGCGGCGAACAGGAGCTGGTGATGCTACAGGATGAAATTGAATTTGTAACCAACTTCACTGGCCTGCAACAGGTGCGTTTTGGAGAGGGCTTACAGGTGAACATACGCATCGACCCAAGCCATGCAGGAAGGTATATTGTGCCGGTGGTTTTGCAAAACCTGGTGGAAAACGCCATCAAACACAACACGACCTCGTCAGATGAACCGCTGGTGATTGACATTTTTTCTGATGGTGATGACCTGGTGGTGCGCAATAACCTGCAACGATACCGAATCGTGGAAACCAGCAACAAAAGCGGCCTGGCAAGTCTGAAAAAACTGTATCGTTTTTACACCGAAAAACAAGTAGGCATTACAGAGGACGACCATTTTTTCACGGTACGGATTCCTTTACTTTAAAATATTTTTTTATAAAAGCATCTATGATTGAAGACAAAATATGAGGAGCCTGGTAAATGACGAACTAACCGTATTTTAAATTTTAGCATGAAATCCATTTTCGCCTTATTCCTGTTCCTGGCAACTGCTACTGCGACCTTTTCGCAAGGCCCGGGACTGGCATTTCATACCCTTTCCGAAAGGGATGGCATCAGCGATAATTTCATCAACAGCATGCTCAAAGACAGGAACGGAAATATCTGGATAGGTACGCTGAACGGTCTTAATTATTACGATGGTGGTAAATTCCACGTCTTCAATCAAACCAAAGATTCCAATTCGCTGGTGAACAATTCCATACACAGTCTTTGCCAGGACAAAGCAGGAAAAATCTGGGGTGGGACCGATAATGGGATTTTTTGTTACGAGATAGGCAAGGATATTTTCAAACGATACAAACTACCCCAAACAAGATCTGCTGCGGCAGCTTTGACCATTGTATGCGATAAAGAGGGTGATATTTGGGCGAACAATTTCTTTTCAATATTCAAATACCAACGGGCGACTGACAGTTTTATAAACATCGGCGAACTGAACAAGAACAAGGATTCGGCGGAAACCTACAAACTCAGGAGAAATGGATTGTTGGCAGACCCTTCAGGAAAAGCCATATGGATTGCTTCCAGAGCGGGTCTGCATTTTTATGATAAGAAAACCGGCAGGTTCAACAATTTCCAAACCTATCCAGGCAATCCGCTTTTCGAACGAAATAATGTAGCAGCCCTGCATGCCTCCGCACAGGGACATTTTTTCTATTTTAAAAATAACACCAGGGAAATCGTGCAATTTGACCCGGTTGAAAAAAGACAGTTGAAACGGGTTGATATCGGCAAAGTGTTGCCAAACGCTGTCGGTGCTACCATCTTTGAGTCGGCCGACGGAAGACTTTGGTTCAGCAGCTGGACCCATGAATTAGTGCTGGTAGACACAGGCAGGAATGCGGTTTATCCTATCCAGTTTAACCAAAATGACCCGCTTTCCATTAGTGGTAACTTTTTCTGGGCAGCCCTTGAAGATGAAGATGGTACCGTTTGGTTGGGAACCGTTAATGGCATTTCGAAATGCAATCTTTCAAAAACCGTGTACCGGATCCACCGGTTGCAATGGGCAATTCCAGAATTTAACCCCAATACCGACATTGGTTCATTGATCGAAGACCCTGCCGGTGACAGTTGGTGGGTATACACTTCCGATCAGCGGCTTTTCCGCTATTATCCTGCAGATCAGCGCTACCAGGTGTATCATCTCTCCAAGGCCCCTTCTGATAAATTTGGCAGGATATTCGGCGATGTTCATACGATGGTTTTCATAAACGGCAACCTCGTATTTTGTACTACCAGCGGAACATGGCAGCTAAATCCCACTACCGGCAAACTGGCACCATTTATCGATCTTCCGGCCGAAGACAGAAATTATATGATCAGGGAAATCGTGCCTCTTAACGACGGCCAACTCATTGCCACTGATGGTTTCAGGGTAAGCAATTACGACCCTTCAACCGGATCGCTGAAATTTATTGACGCACCACAGCCGCTCCATACAAAGGGAATTCGGTTTGGCGGCGCCCTGATGTCTCAAAAAAATCAATCGCCTCTTTGGATGATCTCATGGCCCGGCTGGCTCACCTACCTTGAAAACGGCAAGCTGAACCATGTAAATATAAAAGACCGCCCGGAAGAACATTTCGGCTATTTTATGGATACGGATGTGGATACTGATGGCAATATCTGGATGGCAAACAATGGTGAAGGTTTGTACAGGTACGATCCCATTAAAAAGAAAACCACCCACTGGAACCAGGCAGATGGATTGGCAAAGAATAATCTCCAGGCCGTGCTTGCCGACACCATAGGAAATATCTGGTGTGTCAGTAGTAATAAATATTCAGTGTTAACGACAGCTACAGGTAACTTTTCAAACTTTGTAGTGCCATTATTACAATTCAATTTTAGTTGGGTTGCCCACCCGGTATTCCTTCGTAGCGGGCACCTGCTCAGTAACACGAATAATGACCTGGTTGAGTTTTTCCCCGAGCGCTTACAATTGAAACCCTTTATCAAAAGTCCGTCAATCAGTTCGGTGCAGGTATCCGGTAAACAACGGCTTTTGGACAGCGATAGCCTGCTCAGCCTGCGGCCTGATGAAAACTCCCTGGTCATCCAGTTTGGCCTGCTTACGGATAAAGAATTGTTCCCCTATGATTGTGTTTACATGCTGGAAGAAGTGGATAAAAAATGGGTCGTGCAGGGCAGCCAGCCAGAAGCGCAATATAATAATCTTGAACCCGGCAACTATGTGTTCAGGGTAAAAGCTATTGCCAAAAACAATGCCTGGCAGTCTCATGAAAAGCGCCTGCATATTGTGATTGCCAAACCGTTTTACAAAACATGGTTGTTCCGTATCCTGTTGATCTTGTTGGTCCTCGGTGCTTCATACTATTTCTACCGGTTCCGCCTTAACAAACAAAAGCAGATACTCTTGCTAAAAAGCAAGTCGGATGCGCTTGAAAAAGAAAAGACCATTATACAATACGAAAGCCTGAAGCAACAACTCAACCCGCACTTTTTATTCAACTCTCTCACCTCCCTGCGAAGCCTCATTAAAACCGATTCAAAAACAGCTGCAGGTTTCCTCGATGGCATGAGCAAGATTTACAGGTACGTACTTAAGAGTGGCGACCAGGAGCTGGTATTGCTACAGGATGAAATAGGTTTTGCTACCACCTTTGCTGAATTGCAACAAATACGTTTTGGCGAGGGGCTCAAGGTTAATATCCATATTGATGAGGCACATAACGGCCGGTATATAGCCCCGGTAATATTGCAAAACCTGCTGGAAAATGCCATTAAGCACAACACCACATCTACTGATGAACCGCTAATGATTGAAATTTTTTCCGATGGCGATTATGTAGTGGTACGCAATAACCTGCAGCGCTATCGCATCGTGGAAACCAGTAACAAAAGTGGTTTGGCCAGCCTTAAAAAATTGTACCGGTTTTATACCGAAAAACAAATTGAGATTTCTGAGGATGAACATTTTTTCACCATACGTATTCCTTTACTTTAAAAAAATATGGCCATGAAAGCTCTGATTATTGAAGACGAAAACCTGATAGCCGCCGAAATGAAAGCCACCATCCAGGCAGTGGCACCAGATGTAGAAGTGCTGGCGATACTGCCAAGTATTAAATCATCTGTAAAATGGTTTACCGAACACGGGATGCCCGACCTGTTGTTTATGGATATTAAGATAAGTGATGGTTTGAGTTTTGAACTATTTGACCAGTTTACCATTGATTGCCCTGTGATATTCTGCACCGCCTGGGAAGAATATGCTGTACGTGCTTTTAAAGTAAATGGCGTGGATTATTTGCTGAAACCGGTACAGGAAGAAGACCTCAAGAAATCCATCGACAAAGTGCGTTCGATGCAAAAAGGAACCCCTGCGGTGCCAGCCGATATCAAATCGCTGATGGATTATTTTGCCCAGGCCGGCAATAGTAAACCCCGCTACAAGGAACGTTTCATCATTAACAGTTTCAACAAATGGACGCCCGTTGAAGCCAAAGACATTGCGGTGATCTATCGTGACAACCTGATCTATTTCTACAAGTTCAATGGCGACAAATTAATTTACGACTACACCCCTTTGGAGGAAATAGAAGAAGTACTTGACCCCGAACTTTTTTTCCGGGCCAACCGGCAAACCATCGTCAATATCAATTCTATTCTATCCGTGAAACCTTACGGTAACCAGAAGTTGATGGTGCAACTAAAACCACCGTTAAAAACAGAAGTAGACGTAAGCCGCGAAAAAGCACCGCTACTAAAAAAGTGGATGGACCGGTAAGATTTATGATTTATGATTTATGATTTATGATTTATGATTTAGTAACCCTGACAGGGCTTGGCTTTCGCCCTGTCAGGGTTTTACGCCCCTATATAAAAAAGCAGTGATACGGCGTTATTCCAGGGCCGCTGCACAAAGCTTGATCAACATAATTTGCGCCTGCCCCTACCTCATATAAACTTTATGCCGATCGCTATTTAAAATCCGGTAATTTGCCTAATAACCCGAAACGCCATGCAACCCGGGCATGGCGTCACATTCAATCACTTAAATCATCTTATGAAAAAATTATTGGGATTTATTTTAATTTTTTGTGGCCTGTTATTTATGGGTTGTAAAAAGAAGGATCAGTTAACTTTTGTATACGAAATAAAGACTTCAGTACCGGTGGTGGCTCCTTACACCAGGGTCATCACAAAAACAGGACTCGGTACCCAGGAAACGTCTGAACCATTTTCAGCTGGAACAGTATGGACAAAAACGGAAGTCACAGATACTGAATACAGGCCAATTGTGCTTATAATGAATGCGCAAAATATATATCTGACGTCGGCCGGGACAGTTACTGTGTCTATTTCTGTAAATGGCGCCGTACAAAGTTCTGCATCTTTTCCCGCCACTGCCATTGGCGGTCAGTTTAGTGCAAATACAAGTGCTGTAACATACACAGTACAATAAAATAACAAGACAGCTCTGAGAGTCGCACTTTGGCGCAGGAATGAGGCGTTGGCTTTGTGCGTTGCCTTCCTACCGCTAAGGCGGTACAGGTTGTGCCTGGCCGTTACTTGACTATTAAATTTTTACAGGCTGAAAGTCGAAGTCAAGTAATCGAGTAGGAAGCAGGGGATTATTTCCCCTGCTGTCCTCTCACACCAC
>JAZKFT010000036.1:0-52673 GCA_040386335.1 Bacteroidota bacterium | reverse complement strand
GAAAAACTTGATCTGACGATTACCACTTCAACAAGTCACACTACCACTGCAACTGAATGCGATAGTTACACATGGGCTGTGAATGGACAGGCATACACAGTATCGGGTCATTACGAAGTCGTGAACGGATGCCATACAGAAAAACTTGATCTGACGATTACCACTTCAACCAGCCACACTACCACTGCAACTGAATGTGGTAGTTACACCTGGGCTGTGAATGGACAGGTATACACAGCATCGGGTCATTACGAAGTGGTGAACGGATGCCATACAGAAAAACTTGATCTGACGATTACCACTTCAACAAGTCACACTACCACTGCAACTGAATGTGGTAGTTACACATGGGCTGTGAATGGACAGGTATACACAGCATCGGGTCATTACGAAGTCGTAAACGGATGTCACACAGAGAAGCTTGATCTGACGATAACCACTTCAACAAGCCACACAACCACTGCAACTGAATGTGGTAGTTACACCTGGGCTGTAAACGCACAGGTATACACAGCATCGGGCCATTACGAAGTGGTGAACGGATGCAATACGGAAAAACTTGATTTGACGATTACCACTTCAACAAGCCACACGACCACCGCAGCTGCATGTGATACTTATACCTGGGCTGTAAACGGGCAGGCATACACAGCATCGGGTCATTACGAAGTGGTGAATGGATGCCATACCGAGAAACTTGATCTGACGATTACCACTTCAACAAGCCACACGACCACTGCAACTGATTGCGATAGTTACACATGGGCTGTAAACGGACAGGCATACACAGCATCGGGTCACTACGAAGTGGTGAACGGATGCCATACTGAGAAACTTGATCTGACGATTACCACTTCAACAAGCCACACGACCACAACATCTGCATGTGATAGTTACACCTGGGATGTGAACGGACAGGCATATATAACATCGGGTCATTACGAAGTGGTGAATGGATGCCATACAGAGAAGCTTGATCTGACAATTACCACTTCAACCAGCCATACTACCACCGCAACTGCATGTGATAGTTATACATGGGCTGTGAACGGACAGGCATACACAGCATCGGGTCATTACGAAGTGGTGAACGGATGTCATACTGAGAAACTTGATCTGACTATTACCACTTCAACAAGCCACACAACCTCTGCAACTGCATGTGATAGCTACACATGGGCTGTGAACGGGCAGGAGTACACAGCATCAGGCGAATACCGCGTGGAGAGCGGCTGTCATGTGGAGGTTTTAAATTTGACCATCACTGCTTCTGTTACCTGGTATCTTGATGCCGATGGCGATGGTTTTGGTGATGCAGGAAATACTACGCGCTCCTGTACAAAACCTTTAGGCTATGTGAGTGATCACACCGATTGTAATGATGATGACGTTACCAAACATGCTTCTTATTCCTTCTATGTAGATACTGATGCTGATGGCTTTGGTGCAGGCCTCGCGGTAAGTGTATGCGCAGTAAACGCCACTACTCCTCCAACCGGTTATTCATTAAACAACACCGACTGTGCCCCGACCGATAATACCAAATGGCGCAGTGCTACTTTATTTATAGATGTGGATGGTGATGGCTATACCAATGGTAGTGCATCAGTTTGTTATGGAGCCGCTATTCCTGCAGGATATAAAACAACCAGCCTGGGTGCGGATTGTAACGACATCGATATTACAAAACATGCTTCCTATTCTTTCTATGTGGATAGCGATAACGATGGTTTTGGTGCAGGCAACCCGGTGAGTTTATGTGCAGTAAATGCAACCACCCCTCCAGCCGGATATTCTTTAAACAACACCGACTGTGCTCCTACCGACAATACCAAATGGCGCAGCGCTTCTTTCTTTATAGATGTGGATGGCGATGGCTATACCAATGGCAGTGCAATGGTTTGCTATGGAAATACTATTCCTGCAGGTTATAAAACAACCAGCCTTGGTTGGGATTGTAACGATGCCAATGCAGCCATAAATCCTGCTGCTGTCGAAATATGCGATGGTGTAGATAATAACTGCAACGGACAGGTTGATGAGGGCTGTGCTGTTTATGTTTCTATAAATAATGTATCGGTGTTGGAAGGCAATGCGGGGAAAACAAAAATGATTTTCACAGTAACACTCAGCAAGACTTCTACGCAAAAGGTAATGGTGAATTATGCTACCCAAAATGGCACTGCTTTATCCGGAACTGATTATTCTGCGGCATCTGGTACAGTTACCTTTAAAGCCGGTGCAGTCTCTGCTACCATTACAGTCCAGGTAACCGGTGATAAAACGGTAGAGCCTGATGAAACATTTACCGTTAATCTCAGCAACCCGGTAAATGCTTCCATCTCCGGTGGTACTGGCACGGGCGCCATATTAAATGACGATGCAGTAATGACGACACCGGAACCAGTAGCACCAATTTATACTGAGGCAATAGCTATTGATATGCGCCAGGCTAAAATTTTCCCTAACCCGGCTTCCGGCTTTGTGTATGTGCAGCTTAAGGGGTACACCGGTCCGGCCGCGGTGGAATTATACGACAGCCGCAACAGGCTTCTGAAATATGAAAAATTAAATCTGGTGTCTGTAAAAGATGGACTGGTTACAATAAATGTAGCAGGGCTTGCAAGCGGGGTATACTGGGTAGCCATTACCGATGAAAAAGGTAAACGGCAAACCGAAAAGCTAATCGTGGCGCATTAATTAAATTCCAAACTTCAACCCTTATTTTTAAGCCCCCTGTTACCATGGTAGCAGGGGTTTTTATTTTCACTTGTACAGGAATGAGGCGTGTAACCGGTGGGCCGGCCTCCTGCCGCTAAGGCGGAACAGGAGATTCCTGACCGTTACATGGAGCGGAATTTTTCCGTTGCTGATATTTACAGACAAGTAATCTGGCAACACAGGTTGGGAGGCCACTACTGTTCGAAAGCCTAACCCGTACTAAGTTCGAAGATGTAAGGACTGTCTATTGAGCTCCATCGGAGCTCCCTGTTTATAGAAATGAAACATTTCTGATGAGGTTAGACTCCATAGGAGTCTCCTAAAGTCAGAGGAGGCACCTGGCGGGCCTCAGTACGCCGGTGGGTTTTTGTGGCTATAAACAGGAAGTTCCTCCGGAACTATTTGAATGAGTTTACCAGCGCTTCCATAAAGTTTCGAACAGCGCCAGTGGAGTATTGATGCTATCGACCCGTTTTCTGCCTGCAGGAACATCGTGTAACATTGAATAAAGATCGTCCCTGGCACGTGGACTATTTAATTCAAACCGCTGTTTTTAAAAATAGCCCTTTAAAAATCCGTGCTACTGGGTAGCATATAACCGGATGCGATCAGCGATCTTTAATTATGAAGAAATTTATCCCCGCCCTCGGGTTTACACTATTCTTTGTTACAACAACATACTGCCAGAACCTTTGCTCCGACATGCGGGATAAAGAAAGAGCTTTTGGTGAGCTATCAAAAATATACTTTGCCACCAGCTCCCACACTGCTACAGAACAGGCTGCCTATGAAGCTGAATGTATCGCTTACAAAAAAGCTTTTACAGATGCTGCCAGCCTCAATATCATTGATCATACTATTCCACAGGTGCTGGGACTTAAAGTGCAGGTGGGTTATATGAAATTACTGGAAAACCAGGGTAAATACAAGGCGGTAATTAAGGAAGCGGAATACGCCAATAATATTTTTTTTCGTTTCATTTATTTTTATGAAAAGGATGAAGCCAGGTGTAGCCGGGGCTCCGGTTCTACTATGGTATTGACCAAAGATCATTTTCAAACAGCCGCAAGTCCCTTTCTTTGTATGGCCATCAATGCTGCATTTGAAATAGAGAATCCTGCCTCGGCCTGCTGGTACTTTATGGCCGGCATCTACAACGATGGGTTTAAAAGATCAGGAGAGGTAAATAAAGCGGCGGGGCAGGTAATGCAATACCGGCTCAGCCGTAAATGGATAGACGACACCACTTTTATGGCTGCCTACACATACCTGAACACGATGTACACTGAAAAGACCCTGGCCCAGATGATGGCAGGCTTGGCTAAATTCCCGGAAAATGATGCTATTAAAGTGATCACCGATCCCCTGTTCGTTAAACATAAAATGCCGGAGGTAAGGCGTGCCCAATATGCTTATTACCCCGATGCCGCTTATTTCCAGGACCTGTATGAATACCTGAAAGGCCGGGATTCTGTTGACAGCAACCTGGAGCAGGCAGTCTTGAAGATGCTGTTGAAAGTATATTATGCCAATGATAAGAAAGGGATCGATGTGATACATTTATCGAACGCATTGCGTTGTTGTGTGCGTAGCGATGAAACGGGCACCAAAGCCATCCCTGAGATACAAAAGATCATCGATGCCGGCGACCGGGAACTGATGCAACTACTTGCAGATTTCATCCGGCAAGCCTATAACAAAAGTGATTTCTACCCCGACGAAGATTACGGTGCATATCTTTTATACCGAGCATTGGGGGATGAAAAAGCAGCCAATAAAATGTATAACAGCATCGAAAAAAGGGTACGTGGCAGCTATATAAAACTCTAACGCCACCAGTTCAGGCCTCCCGGCCACTACTGTTCGAAACCTTCCTGAAAAGCAGGAAATGCTTTCTTTAGGAATAGCTCCGGTAGGAGCTTCCTGTTTATAGCCACACAAAACCTTTAGCATTCAAAGGCTCCGTCAGGCGCCTCCTGTGCTTTTAGGCGACTCCTGACGGAGTCTATGGTCATCCAAAATGCTCATTTCTATAAACAGGATGCTCCGCTGGAGCAAATGGCCTGGCATAACATGTTCGAATTCGCTTTTGGGATAGTGGTGGTCAAAGCTTATTTGTTGGCGCCTGGGCTCCAACTTTCGCAACCCCTTCAATGCCATTTACAGGCGGCATGTCTATATCCATCAATACTACATCGGGGATATTCTGCATGACATTTTTAACCACCTGGCGGCAATCTTCGCAGGCACCGGTGCATTCCATTCCCGTGATGGAATTAAGAATCATTTGAAGCAACTCTCTTCGTGGTTTGTTATCGTCAAATACGGCTAAAAGATCCCAACCCTCGAAAGCATACTATGTACGCTTGAAATTGAAATAACAGCCATTTCGACAATCTAAAATCAATCGGCATCCTGTAGAGACGTTGCATTGCAACGTCTCCTTCCAAACCGATAAAACGTTTGCAATCCGAACATTTTTTGATCGGTTATGCTTCAGACGTTGCAATGCAACGTCTCTACATCGAACCGATAAAAAATGTCATTCCTTTTTCGTGGCTTCATCCCGCGAACCATGGTCATATTGGGATGACAAACCAATCGACTGATAGTTACCAGCCGGTCGCCTCCATGTTCATATCCGTGTATTAAACTAGGCGGGCACCTTATTTACCGTATAATTTTATGCGGTTTTCAGGCTCAATCCCGGAAAGGAGTCTTGCGACATTTGCCCGGGCGGAATTCCATAACAAACACCGCATAAATGAACCTTCACCGGCTCAGCACGTTATTCCACTGGAGGATAATCGCCGCTGGATTTCGCCGGGACAAAAAAATAAATTATGGTACCTACCTACACTAAAAATGAAATGATACAACGCTTGGCAGAAATTGATCACGATGGCTTACAATTGATGCAGGAAATATTTGACGAAGAAAAAGAATTGTATAGCCTGGCGGATGGAATGGAGATTTTTATGGCGATACTGGCAAGGGTAATAGAACTCAATAACAAGCTTTCAGATTAGCCATTATTCCGCCTCAGAATTTTTCTTCTCAGTTTCAGATAACGGCGGGGCTGGATGGTGAGTAACCAATCTGGGAGTAGTGAAAAGAATGACAGCGGCGCATTCATATCTTTCAGCAACAAATCAACATGGTGAATAGTGCCCGGCATGGTGCTGAGTCCACGGGAGGAACCGTTGGGCCTGAATTGGGATCTCCACTTAATAAAAGCGGTTGTTGCCTCTTTCATCTGCGCGGGTGAAGGTTTTGCAATACGTCCTTTCAAATATTCACATACCCAAAGGGCTCCAAATTCTGAAGAAATAGGACATTGAATGGAAGTATTGTACCCTACGAAAGCAAGTGCCGGCACACCCACGGGGAGTATATGGCGATACAAGAGATAATTGCCCTGCGGATCGGTGAATTCGCTTAAAAAGTGATTGGGGAGAAAAGGAATACTTTGTTTGAATCCGGTAGCAAAAACCAGCAAATCACATTCTATTTGTTGGCCATTGGCAAGTGTAAGTTGCTTTCCCTGCAATGAAACGATCTCTGTTTTCTTTGCGATGATTTTTCCCTGCTGTACCCGTTCAAAAAAATCCGGCGTCTCCAATGTTACTTCTCCAAATGCCTGGTCTTTAATGCTGGCTGTTGGGTGAAGGCCGGTTTCCCGGAGCTTTTGTCGCTTGCTGATGTATTTTTCCATGCCGGTTAGCATTGCTTTTGCTAATCCAATTTTATAAATAAACCGTTCCATAAAATTGTGCTGCTCCGGTTTGATGAGTGCTTCTCCAAAGCGGCTAAGAATGATGTATTTCATATTGATACCCCTGATATAACGGGGCACTTTCCATTTTGCTTCGCGAAAAAGGAGGTGCGTGCTGGCAGCTGTTTCCGAGCCCGCTGTTACCACATCGTGGGCCGATTTACTGTACCCAACTACGACCAGCCGCTTATTATTGGATTGTTCCGTATGATGAAATTGTGAACTATGCAGCACTTCCCCACCGGCTTCGATAAAATTTTCCATACCGGGAAGTGAAGGAATATAAGGATCGGAGAAAGTGCCGTTACAGATGATCAAAAAATCTACTTCTTCGGTAAATTCAGTCGTCGTATTTTTCCCGCTGATGATCCATTTATTGTTTTGAAAGCTGGCACCTGTTATTTCATGCGAGAACTGTATCAAAGGGAACACGTTGAAGTTCTTTGCGTAAGCTTCCAGGTAGGCCTGAACATCTTCACCTCTTGGCCATTCATCAAAATGCCGGGGCATCGGAAAATCGGAGAAGTTATAAGTGTCTTTCGTATTCTGGGGGGTGACACCTGGATACCTCCGCGAAGAAGACCAGACACCACCCAATTCCGTTTCTTTTTCAAACAGCTTCACGGAATAGCCATATTCCAAACAAGTTTTCGCAGTAACCAGTCCGCTAAAACCGGCGCCTATAATGCCGATTGTTTTTACATGTTCCATTAAAAGATTTTATGTTTAAGTCTGGTATAGAAAAAATGATGGTTTTCGGCTGATGTCATCTTGTGAAATAAGTCAGCAATAAATTTAAGAAGTAGCAGCCGCTCCGCAATACTTATCACAGAAACGGTGGGTGAAAACAGTAAGAGGCTCATGATAGTTACCATTGAACCAGTTTGAGTAAATTGCAGCCAGGGAAAAGGGCGAAATGGATCGTACGATAAGAGATTGGGTACTACTTATTGATTCGTCAGGCATCACTGAACTGCCGCCATGGTTCAGATACTCAGGAACCATCCTCCGCCCAGAAAAAAGAAATGAAATTGAAACGCCAGTCATTTTGCGATGGCGCTAAGTCTCCTGAGTAGACACCATGCGAGCAGTTCCTGTCTTTACGGAGTAGAGATTGCATTGCAACGTCTCCTTCAAAACCGATAAAACATCGCTGATTCAACCCATTTTTATCTGTTACTATTATAATTCAGACATTGTAATACAACGTCAAACAGAGGACATCTGCGGCGTCCAGGCATTTCCATGAGCACCAATGTGGCTGATGAAAGCCTTGCACCCTAAGCCCGGATCCCCTATCTAAAAGTTCCCTCCCCGAACCGGGGAAAGGGATTTGTCTACCTTTATCAAACAAATAAAACAGTTTATGAAAGCATTTTTGGGAATGGGGCTCCTGGGCTCGAATTTTGTTAAAGCGATGCTCCGAAAAGGAGAAGGAGTAAAGGTTTGGAACAGGACCCTTTCAAAAGCAAAGTCACTTGAAACGAATGGCGCCGAAGTGTTTGAGAATATTATTGATGCTGTAAGGGGAGCAGATATGATACACCTTACGCTTAAGGATGATGACACTGTAAACGAAGTTCTGGAAGCCGCCAGTCCTGGCTTTACACCGGGAGTCATCATTATTGATCATACAACTACATCAGCAAAAGGTGCCATTGATAGAACCGCAGCCTGGAAAGACAAAGGATGTATTTACCTGCATGCGCCGGTATTTATGGGGCCGGCCAATGCGCTGGAAAGTAGTGGAAACATGCTTCTATCAGGCAACCAGGAATTGATCAGGAGATTAGAGCCCGTATTATCCGGGATGACAGGTAAACTCATTAACCTGGGACCTGAAGAAGGCAAAGCCGCGGGTATAAAACTTGTTGGTAATCTTTTTCTCTTGTCGCTGACAGCAGGCTTGTCAGACACCCTGGCATTAGCCAAAGCTTTGGGTATCCCGGCCTCGGATGTAGCTGCATTGTTTGCGTCGTGGAACCCCGGGGCAAGCATGCCTGCCAGGTTCAATAAGATTGCAGCAGGCGATTTCAGCAAAGCTTCATGGGAATTGAACATGGCCCGTAAAGATGCCGGTTTAATGATGAGCGTTGCAAAAGAAAAAGATGCGAAACTAACTGTGATACCATCCATAGCTGCCGAAATGGATAGGTGGATAGCAAAAGGGCACGGTACCGATGATTGGAGTGTAATAGCAAAAGATAACCTTTAAATTCAGGAGACCTGCACCAGGTCTGTGGGAAATTTGACATGCGGCAGAACAATACAACCCCTAACATGGTCAAAGAAAAACACCATTTGAATGGATATGTTGATACACCAAAACGACATAAAAAAACCACTCTGTTTTTTTCACCGACAATATGCCGTTTTTTTCCTGGCTTTTTTTGTTTGTAATGCCCCTGTAAAAAGCCAGGCAGTAAAGAAGCTCAATCATATTTCTTATAATGTGAATGAAGGTTTACTTCATAGCCAGGTAATGGACCTGGTGGAGGATGGCAATGGCTTTATCTGGATCAGCAGCGGCAGTGGCATGCAACGGTTTGATGGAAAGAATTTTTTTTCAATCCCCATTGCAAATGACAACAGTGGCATACCTGATGATAAGTATGTACACCTATTCAGGCTGCAGAATGGCAACTTATGGCTCGGGCATTCCCGGGGAATAAGTGAATATGACATTCGCACCAATCGTTTTCAAAAAATCGTTTCCCGGGCCACATCCGATCCTGATAAATATCTATTGCCTGTTTTTGAAACAAATGATGGTGTTTGGTGCCGGTTGGGCCAGGCAGGGCTTTACCTGCTTGATAAAAGAAAAGGCCTCTATACAGACAGCATTTTTTTTCCTGGTATTTCAAAGGAGCGGAATATAGTTATTGTAAGTTCACCGACAGATGGTGTCGTTTTCGCAAAATTCGATGAAACAGCGATAATCCTTGCAGGCAAAAAATTCACAAAAAAAATCAGCGCCGGAAAATTACAGGGCATGTTAATTGGCCTTGTGGAATATAAGCCCGACACGCTGCTGGTGGCTACTCAAAGAGGCATCGAAAAAATGGATATCCAAACAGGCAGCTTCCATTTAGTCTGCACTTACACCAGTCCGGCCCTGGTGGCTACGAAACGCGAAATCAGCCTTTGCAAATTAAATAATGGAAATTACCTGGTCAATGAGGGCTTGGATATCTATGAGGTGAATGTGGAACAAACAAAATACCTATCCAGGCTGGTTGACCTGCAAAACCAAAATTTTGTCCAGGTAGGGCATATAACCAGTTTCCTGCCAGACAGCCTCAATAATTTCTGGATTTTGTCAGAAAGTGAGGGCATCCGGAAAGTGGATTATCGTTCTACAGGATTCAGTTACTATGGCACAAATGACAAAAGGAAGAACTTCATCAAAACAATCTATGCAGATAAAAATGATAACCGTGTACTATGTGGCACTGTCGAAAATGGGCTGATGGTATTTGATACGCTGCAGCAATTAATTAAAACTATTGATCATTTCCCCGGAGCATCCCCACTACACACAATCGGGGCCGTGCAAAGAATGGCTCCTCACCAATACCTCTTGTTCCTTCAGGGGGAGTGGAAAGCATACCTGCTGAACACACTGTCCTTTTCCCTTAAACGGATCGATCTTGATACAACAGCTATTTCTCCCGGGAACCTGGCTGATTACCACATGAGCATCTTCCGGTTAAATGATGAAGAAATAATTGTGCAAAACAGCTATGCCATCTATAAAATAAAATGGCAGGGGAAGTCCAGCCTGAAGTTTACAGCATATACTGGCATTTCCACCGCATCTGTTAGTTCTTGTATTGACAGGTTTAACAGGTTTTGGGTTGGGGGAAGATGGAAATATTTCATGTTCCAGGATGAGATCACTTCCTTCCAGTCGTTTGATGTTGCAGAGAAGGTAATTGTCCGGGCTTTTTACACCGATCCATCCATGCAAACATGGATGGGAACAGAAAAAGGATTGTACCAGTTGGACAAAGACGGAAAAATAATAAGGAAACTGTATAGGCAGGACGGTCTTGCTGATGAAAACATATATGCAGTGTGCGGTGATAAAAAAGGCAACCTGTGGATGAGTCATAACAAAGGAATCAGCTGCATGACTTCAAATGGTCATTTTTTTCACTACAATAAATATGACGGCTTGCAGGAAAACGAATTCAATACGAACTGTGTTTTTGAAACAACCGATGGCGAATTGTTTTTTGGAGGTGTAAATGGTGTCAGCAGCTTCTATCCCGAAACAGTATTGAAAAATGAAGAACAGCCAGGATTATTTGTTACATCTATTAAAATAAAAGATACTGAATGGAAAACTGACACCGCTGTATGGAATGTTGAGCATATGGATCTGAACTACCTCAACAGTAACCTGGCCTTCGAGTTTACCGTTGGAGGGGTAAAGCAACCCGACCAGTATAATTATCAATACCGGATGCTGGGTGTGGATGAGGCGTGGGTCAACAGTTTTAACAGGGGCCTGGCCCGCTACTCATTGGTACCGGGTAAATATGTGCTTGAACTGTATGGTGGCAATAGCTTCAGCAAAGATGCTGTACCCTTAAAAAGAATTGCTATTACTATCCTTCCACCATTCTGGAAAACAAATTTATTTATAGTGGTAACCGCTATTTTCCTCGCAACGATCCTTTTTCTGCTCATCCGCTACCTGGTACGCATAAAATTGAAAAGTCGGATCAAAGAGTTGGAAAGAAAAAGAATGATCGATGAAGAACGGCTCCGGATATCACGGGAGATGCATGATGATATTGGGGCGGGGCTTACCCAGATCACTATGATGAGTGAGCATGCTAAAAAACTCCTGCATGACGGATCGGGCAAAACGCATAATGAAGAACAATTGAACAAGATCGCCCATACCAGCCGCAAATTAGTAAGCGATATGGGTGAGATCATCTGGAGCATGAACCCGGAACAAAACACACTGGATCAATTGCTGGGCTACCTGCGGGAACAATTGCGGCAGCTGCTGGAATACTCAGGGATAGCTTATAAAATTGATTTCCCAGAAAATGGAAAAAATGTGACGCTCAACAATGCACAAAAAAGAAACCTGTTACTCGTTGCCAAAGAGATCGTACACAATGCCATCAAGCATAGTACCGCAAAAGAAATTCAAATAAAAGCAGTGCAGGAAAAAAGAGCGCTTCAGTTCTCCATTACAGATAATGGATGCGGCTTTGATACACTACAACTATACCGCGGTAATGGCTTAAGGAATATCAAAAAAAGAATTGCTGAACTTGGTGGTACGCTATCTGTTACCTCAACTCCGGGCAACGGTTGTTGTTTTGCTTACGAAATTCCATTATAAGCCTCGTGAATTCTTCACCTCCCGGCTAATCACTATCCCCCTTTTGTCACCCTCCCGGAATTTTCATAACGTTTTATCTTGTTTCTTAAAACCTATTGTTATGAAAAAGATTTTCTTAACTACCCTGTTCGTTTGGCTTTACATCTCAGGCATTTCACAACCACCAAAACCCGTGACGATCGAAAAGTCAACCGACGAAAAAACCCTGGAGCAAACAATCACTGTTGAAGTCAGGAACAACGAGGGTATGGTCGTAAAAAGAATAGTTTGGAAAAAAGCAATTGGTGGAAAAACTAAACGAGAGGAAGAGGATCTAACGCCGGGTGGCAAAAGTATATGCAAGATTACCATAGAATTTGATGAGAACATGAAAATGCTTTCTTTCAAAAGCGGGAAAGATGCAACATATAATCGCACAGAAGAAGGTGCCCTTTGGAATGGGGGGCCTGCAACTATGGAGAATTACTGGTGGAAGGGAGGTGTGGAAAACTACGAATTAAAATATCAAAATGAGCTCAAAAGCATCGAAGAAAATGATCCAATAGTCTCAAGAAAAACAGGCTGCAGCCAAATGCCCGGTGGTACTTGTCAGCCTAAAGCACAATTATTTGCCGGTTATAGTTTTTTAAATGCTGATTTCGGTAACAACCGGGAAAGTTTCCCGAAGGGCGCACAAGCATCTTTTATTGTCAACTTATCGCCTCATATCGCCCTTGGCCCCGACATCAGCTTTCACTCTAAAAAGATCGATGATCAAACGATTACCAGGATGTTCTTCCTGGCCAAAGGGCAATATAATTTTGGCAACAATAACGATCCAAATGACACCACATTCAGGCCGGATTTTTCCTCTGATAATTGTTTACCGAAGGTTGTTCCAGACCTACATGTATACATCGGTCTCAGCACTGAAAGATCCGTGATCAAAACGGGGAGCAATACTTACAAAAGTTCCGGGAGCGGCTTTACGTTCGGTGCAGGTGCAGGTGTTCATTTCAATCTAAGCAAAACCATTGGGCTGGGAATACAGGCGGATTACCTCGGAACCAGGTTTAAAAATAGTGATGAGATCAACTCCGATATACGTGCCAGCGCCGGTGCTTTCTTTAATATCGGTAATCTCTCCCATGAATTAAAATTTGGGCGGTGACAACAGTGAGTAACAAAAAATCAATTTTTTGGGGCGACAGATTATTGCATTTATCTCTTAACCGAACTATTATTCTTATTATGAAAATTATTATTTTAACCACCCTGTTATTTTCCTTTTGCATGGCCACGAATGCCCAGACCTCCCCTCCTGTACCTGATCCCAGGTGGGGAGCACAAGGTACCCGGACGGTAACAAAGACAACTGATCCAAATAACCTGGACCAGATAACTACAATTGAATATAAAGATGACGATGGGAGGGTTAGGGAAAAAGTAACATGGAAAAAAGACATTAATGGTAAATACACAAGGATAGATGAAATATTTACTCAAAGTGGCAGACCCATGTGTAAAGTAACTGACAGATTTAACAGTAGAGTGGAATCGATAAGCAGAGAAGGGGTTGGTTATAGGAAAGATGGCAGTGAATATAAACCTGAAAGCGTATGGTTAGAATTGCGATTCGAAAAAGTATTGAGAAATGAAATAAAAAGTATCGAGGAAGGAGGAAGTGTTTCAGTGGCACCTGCCCAAGGCCCGTGCATGAGTGGTACTGCCTGTTCGGGTAAGCTGAAAATGTTTTTGGGGTATAGTTATCTTTCAGGTTTTGGCGACAATGGAGAAAGTTTTCCGCTGGGTGGAAAAGCCTCTTTAGCGTACAATCTAACGCCGGATATTGCCCTCGGCCCCGATATCAGCTATCACACTAAAAAGACCGGCGATCAAACTATAAGCCGGATGTTTTTCCTGGCCAAAGGGCAGTACAATTTTGGTAGTGATTACAATCCAAACGATACCACCTCCGGGCTGGATTTTTCTTCCAATAACTGTTTGCCAAAATTGGCTCCTGACTTTCATGTATACCTTGGCCTCTGCACTGAGCGATCAGTGATCAATACCGGGGCGAATCGTTACACCAGTTCAGGCAGTGGTTTTGCATTTGGCGCAGGGGTAGGATTGAGTTATAAGTTGTCAAATAGTATTGCCTTGGGCGCCCAGGTAGATTACATCGGTGTTAAATTTAAAAACCAGGATGAGATGATCAACAATGCTGTGGCAAGCTTTGGTGTGATCATAAACCTTATGCGGTCGGGACAAATACGAGGCGGCTCATCATTCAGGTAAGTATAATGCCAAATATTTTCAAAGGAGAAAGCAGAAGAAAATCACATCAAATCATTTTTTATGAAAATCTATTTGCTGATTACAGTTCTTTTCCTCAGCCTGTTTCGGAACGCTGCGGCACAAGAAAAGCCTGAACCTTATGAAGGCACAGAATATGGGGCCGGCGCTACCATAACTACAACCGTTACAACGGATCAAAAACTGAATAAGATCGTAACGGTTGTAATAAGAGATAAAGATAAAACCATCAGGCAAACAGACACATGGACCAATAATGTAAAAGGAAATTGGAGCCTGGAGGTGGAAGTTCGTTCAGTGGGTGGAAAAACAACATGCAAATGCAGCTATATCATGGATGAAAATAAAAACGTCGTCAGGTACGAAACCTGGTTTTCAGGTTCTAAATCTATTTTCGTAAGGGCTGCTAGTGGCGAATTACATTCCATTGATGGAGGTGGGAAATTTCCCGAACAAGAGGAAATGGAAAAGAGGATAAAGGAGGACTTAAAAGAGATCGGGGAAAAAACAATCCCTTCGCTGGAGCCCCATGAAACAGCCTGTAGTAAAATACCCGGCGGTGAATGCCAGGCGCCCAAAACACGAGTATTTGCAGGGTACAGCTTTCTTACCGCGTTTGCTGATAATAAAACGGAGCGCTTTCCACTGGGTGGTCATGCTTCATTTATTTTTAACCCGGGGCGGCGGCGCATAGGTGTTGGTATAGATGCCAGCGTACATACAAAGAAAATCAATGATGAAAACCTGGCCCGTTATTTTGTTCTTGGCATTGGCTCCTGGTATTTTGGTGACTTAAAAAAATGCGACCGCACATTCAGGCCCGATCTTCATATCCTTGCCGGTTGGGGTGGTGAAAAGTACGGAATGTCGAAAGGTAGCGGCTTTGCTTTTGGAGGTGGCCCCGGGCTTGAGATCAAACTATCTAAACATATAGGTATTAAAGCTCAGGCCGATTACATTACCGTCAAATTTGCAGAAACCGATGCGGAACTGGCACACATGAGGGGAACGGTGGGCGCCGTATATTGGTAATATAAAGGCGTCTAAAAAATGATCAATATTCACCGGTCAATTTTCAATATACAAATACTTGTAGACGAACTGTTCTCTATCGAACTTTGAGCATTGTGCGTTGATTATTGATTGTTTGGCTACACTTAAAGGCCAAAATAATAAAACCCTGTTGCATGTTATTTCTTGCATGCCTTCATTTGATGAGGCGTAACAATTTGCAGTAATTTTAAAACACGAAGCATTTCGGTTTCCCGCTATGATAATAAAGTCAATTGCCATAATAGAAGATGATGATAGCATCCGCCGTTTTCTTGTTGAAAATATCCGGATGCATATTGATGTGGAAAGATTAGATGCATATGCTGATGCGGAAACTGCGCTGTTGCATTTATCAACCGATCCTGTTGAGGTTGCCTTGTTTGATGTACAATTACCCGGTATGAGCGGCATTGAATGCATGCGCAAACTAAACATTATTCATCCCCGCATGCAGATGATGGTGCTGACCGTGTACGACGATGCCGATAGCATTTTTGATGCCCTGAAAGCGGGTGCCAGCAGTTATATTCTAAAAAATACTGCTCCTGAAAAGATCATAGAAGCTATCCGGGAATTGTATAACGGTGGCTCTCCTATCAGTAGCCAGATAGCAAGAAAAGTGATCGAGGCATTCCAGGTAAAAGAAAACCGGAATGAATACTTTCAAACCCTGAGCCGGAGAGAACAGGAGATTTTGGAACAGTTGTCAAGGGGCTTCTATTATAAAGAGATTGCTGAGAAACTCTCTATCAGTTTCGAGACCGTTCGCACACATATCCGCCATATTTATGAAAAACTGCAAGTCAACAGCCGGGTAGAAGCATTGAAAAAAACAGGGCTGCTTTAGTTAACGACTATTTATTCAGCGCCGATCGGGATCTCAAAATGGTTTTATCGATAACTCCCGGTCGGGTCCGGCATCTCTGAGTTATTTCAAGAAATTTCGACAACAGGCAATAAAAAAGCGTTGCAATCAATTGATTTGCAACGCTTGTAGTGCGACAGGGAGTCCAGCCTTTATAAGCTGCCTCACGGGTTTAGGTTTTTTAAGTATCTACTTTGATTGTTTCATAAGTTTCAGTACTACTTTGTCTTTTCCTTGCAAAATTTCTGCAATGTATAAACCGGTACGATAAGAAGCCCCTAATGTCAATGTGACATTTGCTGACAAACCTTTACGTTCTTCCACTAACCTGCCCATAATATCACTTATACGAATGCTAACCGGCTCATTATTTTTGCCCTGAACAAGCAGGGTAAACTGCCCGTGGCTTGGGTTAGGGAATGCCTGTGCTTGTAATGTTGCCACAAGGTTGTTCTGTTTTGTCGAAGCACCCTCTGTTGGAGCAACAGATGTGTTGCCAGTAGTTCCACTTGTTTGCGCAATAGTAGCGGGATTGTCTTTAATGATATAAACGTTTGTGGATTGCGGTGTACCCACATTGCCGGACCCATCAACAGGAGTGACCGTAATGGTGTAAACGCGGTCTCTTCCGTTTGTTCGTTTTGCCCTGAGTTGTACCAGGTGGTCATTGGATACAATCCAATCTCCCGCGATTTGATCAGTGCTGGTTACTGCTATTTTGTTCGTCATCGTTCCGCAGTTATCACCAGTCGTGTAGGTGAGTGCTACATTTTTCATCTTATTGTCCGGTGGCCATATTACGTCTGGATTGGCAGATAGGTTGATGGTGAAAGCTGGCTTTATACTATCAGTTACCGTTACTGTTTGCGTAGCAGTTTTGGTGCGGCCGGCTGCATTAGTGGCTGTATAGGTAATTGTAGTAACGCCTAACGGGAATAGATTGCTTGCCGGAACGCCGGTACTTTGCACAGTTAATCCAGGACAGTTATCGGTCGCTATGGCTGCACCCAGGTCAGCATCTGAAATAAATACAGTGCAGGAAGAGGGGCTGTTGGTCCTGGTAACGGCCGCAGGTGCAGTGATAGCCGGACCCTGTGTAGAGTACACCAGCAAACTATCGGATCCTGAAGTTCCTTTATAGTCTTTTACCGTTAGCCTAAAAAGCGTGTTGCTTACCACGTTGACGATAGTAGATTTTGTCGTATCACCGCCGGGCATCCATTTATGCGACGTAAAATTGATAGGTGCCCCTGAAGGCGATGCGGAGGTAGCAGGCTTGATAAAGGTTACTGGCGCGCCTGACCTGGAAATATCGCTGACACGCTTACTAACATCTCCATCAAAGCGGTAGTACAGGCCAAGTCCGGCAATAGATGGGTCAACAATGGAGTTCATAGTTGCCTTAATCGCAGTGGCATCTCTTCTTGTAGCCCATGCCCGCAATTCGTCCATTTCCCCTTTAAATCCAGATTGATGACCTAATCCACCAAGGCTGAAGTCCGGGAAAATGCCTACAAAGGTTCCGGGCAGGTCGTAATATGCATTGAAAGAATTTTCAGGCGTTTGGTATGTTCCTTCCAATTTACCATTAACGAAAACATACATGGTAGAATCGTAGTATGAGGCAGCCACATGGGTCCACACATTCGGAGTGATATCAATACCAGAACTAACCTTATAGTTTGTAAATGGTGTTGTTCGTCCCTTCGTAAACTCAAACACGAATTTGCGGTTTTGAATAGACAATCCGAAGAAAGTACCATGGGTCTTGACAGTGTCCCTGGTGATCAGGTATTGTGTATCGACTACAGATGCCGGCTTTATCCAAACTTCAAACGACATGTGAAAATTTGATCCCGCGCTGCCATCCGGTTTAGTATAGGAAGTCGAATTGTAATAACCGAGTCCACGCCCAAACACCGAATTCTTAATTACACCCACATTGTTCCCATCCAGGCTGATGGCATTCCTGGCGGCGTTGGTTGCAGTAAGGGTAATTTGCCCTTCCACACAATCTCCTTTGGTGATGATAGGTTCCGGAGGGGCTTCGTACACTAAATGCAATAAGTACAATGTATCATCATTCTGTGTTTTGTTCCTGGCATAATAGCTGGCGGTATCTGTGGGAGCATAAAACGACATGCCTTTCCATATAAAAGGAAGACTGGTAGTTACAAATCGCTCTGATTTATAAGTAATGCCTTTGGTGTTTATTATCATAGGAGCTGTGCTGATACCCGATTGGTTAGCTGCTATAATAGCATATGCAATGGAAGAATTGGATCCATACCTGGTACCTATTTGCGAGTATGCTGCCCTGGGCGTACCCACAATGGCACCACTACTATCCAGGCGTATCCTTTTATCAAGATCTCTAAAGTTTACTTTTCCTTCACTAAGAGAGACTAAACCATAATTATCCATGAACGGAATAGAACCAACCCCATGAACATTCACTGTATAGAGATTACCGGTTGCACTATTTACGATAGATACCTTACCATCTTCCACCCTGAAGATCTGGTCTTTGAACTGGTCAAAAGTACGGCGGGGCCCGGTAAGTACAGTTACGTTTTCGGCTGTATCGATCCTATGCAGGTTACCATTAGCCATAACATACACATTATCATTAGAAGGATCGATCGCTAAACTGGTTATCGTAGGTATAGTCGCATCTATTCCATTTCCAGGCTTATACGTATCAACCCATACAGTACGCTTCCCAATACCTGACATGTGTCCGTTTGGTTTAATTTTTACAATATTATTACCCAAATTCCGATACATATAAATGTTTCCTTTTGAATCGGACTTGAAGTCTTCCGGATAATAATCAAAATAAGGAGCGTTGTTGAGATCCTTTTCAACTAACTCATTCGTAGAAAGGTTGAGCCTGCTAATTCTAATTTGATTTGTTTCGATCTGGGTATGAATAATTAAATTATCATCAGGGTCAAGTGCCAAACCATGTATACTTGAGTAAGTTTTAAACCCGGGTACGATAGTTACATCTCCCCCAGGCGTTATTTTTCTCACCTCACTACCTGTTTCCCCAATAGCAACGAACAGGTTTCCTGCCTTATTCATGACCATGCCCCTAACTGGTCCGCCAAAATGAACAAAAACAGACCACACTCCTGAATTATTTATCTTAAAAATATTATCATTGTCAAATACCCTGGCGTAGTATGTACCATCCAGGCCTTTTATAGTTTTTATATGATCACCCGGACCATTTGAGAATCTAATCAAAGTATCTCTTTCCCCTAATTTTAAAGCAGGTATAAGCGTACCGGTATTGTTCATGCCAATAGGCGGATCAATTGTCTTCTCCCAATACACAATAGTATCCGCTGTAGCATAACTAATATCGGGCAACGCATCTGATACCCTGACTGTCATATAAATGGTACTGTCACATCCAACACTATTCTCCAGAACAATTGATTGAGTACCGGGCGCGTTGAAGGTTAGATCTCTCCAGGTATACGGCAAGTCTGATTGATTGAGGTTTACGTACCGGTTGTGATAAGTTAGCTTCTTAATGGTCAGTTTCAGATACACAGTACTGTCGCAACCAGCCGCGTTAGGGTAGTAAACTTTAGTGTATACACCAGTTGAATCATAGGCTACATCATGCCATAAATAACTTCCACAAGCTGTAATGGTGTCGGTAGGGCCGGTAGTACTGTATCTGATAGTAAGATGCATAGTAACAACACTATCACAACCTCCCTGATTTTTTAAAGTACGGGTATGCGTTGTGCTGGTGGTGTAGGTACTATCATTCCATACAAATTGGTTGCATGTATTTTCTGTAAATGAAGTAGCCATCGTATTACAAACAGCAACTATGATATCAATACTGTCTGCTCCTGCATTGTTAAAAGCATGAATCGTATGCGTAACAGGTTTTAACAACGTATCTGTTGGTGTACCACTAATAATACCTGTTGCCTGATCAAACACAAGCCCATTTACCAATGAAGGTCGAATAGTATAATTAATGACCGCCCCTGCTGATTGCTGTGGAACTATCGGTGCTATCTGTACATTTGGCGCCAAAATATTAGGCGATGAATATGATATTTTAGGACTGATGGTTACTAGCGCTGTAACAGCACTATCGCAGCCCACTGCATTCGTACGGTGAATGGTTAAGGGTCCTTCTTTTGTTAAAGTAGTATCATTCCAGCTATACGGTATCACAGAATGATGTAGAAACAATGGAACAGTTGTAGCAGATAGATTCCTTATGGACAGTAACAAGGTTGCGGTACTATCAAAACCATATTGATTTTTAAAAGTAGCAGTTTTAGTGCCGGGTGTGGTGTATTCCACTCCATTCCAGCTAAAAGGACCACAATTATCTACAGTAGTGGTTGATGAAGTTGGTTGACCTACAGAAAGTGTAAAAGTCGAAGGTAATGCACCTTCCTGGGCTCTTGTTACAGTATAGGTTTGATACGGACTTAGCTGTACAGGTGTTCCATAAATAACCCCTGTATTTACATCAAATCCTAATCCCCATGGTAAGTTTGGCGTTATAGTACATCCTGCATTAGGATTGTTCGGACCCGGTACATAACCACCTTCAAACTGCGGAGTTATAGGCTGAATAGCCTGATTAATTAGTAAAGTATTTGTAGGCGGATAATAAACATTGAATTGCACCTTAAGCACCAAATAGGCAATACTATCGCAATTTTCAGCATTGGTACGGTGAACAGAATAGGTACCAGCGGGTGAAAAATCTATACCGTTCCAGCGATATGGAAGTGCACTCGGTATTACTTCAACGGTTGTTGTCGAAGAAGTGGCTATCTGATGGAATCTAAAAGTGATAGCACTATCGCAACCTACCGAATTGGTAATATGAACGGGATAATCGCCTGAAACGTCGTAATCAGCCCCCAGGTAGTTAAACGTACCACACCAGGACTGGGTTACTATAGATGAGGTTGCTTGTTTAACAGTAAGGTTTAAAGTAGCTGCGCTATCTGCACCATAGTGATTCATCAGGTGAGCCGTGTCTGTACCAGCCTTCGTAAAGGTTAGTCCATTCCAGTGATAAGGAAGCTCAGTTGAACAGATCGTTTTATGGGTGGTTGATGCAGTAGGCACGTTAATAGCCACGAATAAAGTAGCTGTATCAGTACCAAGCGAATTGCTGCCGGCAACAGTGTATAATTGGGTGGCCATATTGATTATATCAATATTATAGTCTTCAAATTCGCCGTAGTCCAAATTATTCTGGTGGAATGTTTTCTCCGAGCCAAAAGCATCTGATATTATATTATTAAAATATGGGTAAAATGATATCGCTTGCTCTGATGTTCTATATACACTATATAGCATACCGAGATCATTGTAAAAATAGTAGTTACGACCCCACGTCGCAGCTTCCACGGCATAGATCCGCATTTTCGTTACCCCGGCTTTTGCAGTAACCGGAATCTTTATATTAAATGTTTCGGTATGGGCATCTCTTTGCGGAGCTCCGGAAATATAGGCAAATTCAGTAGGATCATTAAAATCTCCATCCCTGTTATAATCAATATATACGGCGTAGGAGTTCATATAATTCAGGAACGTATTATATCTATTTAAACTATATGGTGGCCCAACCGGCGGTGCAACGGCATTAGACAATTGCATTGAATAAGGGGTATTCGTAAACATTTTGATCGGTGCTATTCCGCTAAAATCGGTAAATGCACCCGGTGTACCGGTACCCTGACCGGCACTACCCACTAAGCTTCCAAAGGCGGAAGTGTTTTCAAAAATGGTATTCTTATTACCATCCGATATTTTAACCCGTGTAAGATCTGCACCCTCATCTGCTTTAAGCGTCCATGGAGCAACACATGGCGTTGCAGTTCTTGGCCCTATTGGCGGCAAAGGCTGGTTGGTGAGTGTAGTAGGTGTACCTGTAATGACTCCCGTTAGGGTATTAAAACTAAGCCCGGGAGAAAGTGCAGGGCTAATAGAAAATTGATCAACCTGTGAGCCTTTAACGTCAGGTTCAATGGGTGTTATTTCCTTTCCCTGGCTAAGCAAATACGGTTCGCTGCCATAATTAAAATCAGGCTTCGCATTTAAAGTTAGCACCACCATGCTATCGCACCCAATAAAAGTTTTGAGTTTAGCAGTTGCCCTTCCGGCAGAGTCTAGTTTCAGTCCATTCCAGGTATACGGCAGTTGATTGGCGTTGATGGTTAAATTTACATAAGTCGTATCCGGAATTCTTGGACATTTCTCTACTTCAAACGTAATAAAACCATTTACCGGCAGTATGCTTGCGCCATAACTGTTGACTGTCTTAATGGTATACGTTGTGGCTGGCCACTCTGCCAGCGGAATGCCATAAAAGGCACCATTGTTAGGGTTCATAAAAATACCCGGGGGCAATACAGGGGGGAGGGGATACAAATCTTTTTGATCAGATTCTCTGACCCAACCTGTTATAAAAAATTGCGCCGGAAAAGTACTTATATACTTGACAAAGTTGTGATCACTTACGTATAAACCATGTCCGGAAGGGTCGATCGCAATACCAGTTGGTTCAACAAGTCTTGATTCATCAGGATCAAAGTTCATCTTGGCCAATAACCAATAAAATCGCATGCCAAACTCTAAGGGGTTTGTGGGATTAAAAGATCCCGGGTGTCCGGCCAGTGTACTAACATGCCGGTCTTTATCGACCTCCCTAACGGTGTTATTTTTGTAATCAACAACAAATAATGATTTAGTTATTTCATTGAATGCCACGGCTGTAGGACTACTGAATTTTGCGGTATACCATTCCTCAGAATCTCTAAAACCTACGTCGCCACTACCAGCATAGGTAGATACTTCGTCATCCTCTTCAATCTTTCTCACCCTATTGTTTCCTGCATCGCCTACGTAAATATCTCCCGAAGTATTATCAATACAAATACCACTGGGCCTGTTAAACTCGGCTAACAGGGGATCTGCATCATCATTCTTATATCCGGCTGTACCTGATCCTGCAATAATTTTCCAGGTGCTGGCATTGCCATTATTATCAAACGTCGCTTTTAAAATTATATTTTTATAGGGATCAGCGATGTATAATTTACCCTCATTATCTACTGCCAATGCACCCCATACTGGTCCTGTCAATACACCTCCTGCCGTCCAATCTATAATAAACCAATCTCCATCAGCATTTTTCCTGAGCAGCACTCTCTGGCTCGTATCATTAGGATTTGTCATGCTTGCATACATGATCTCTTCATGGTTCGGGTCGATAGCGAAATACATTGTTTGAGTGCATTTGTTAGCTAGTTCTTCTTCTTGTTGACCCTGAAATAATTTTTTAACCAATTTCGGACTTTTATCAAACGTCGAATCAGAAAGTTGATTGAATTTTGGCAATCTTCGAGCTTCCGATTTGAATGTAAAAAATCCATTAGCGTATACCGGTTGGTCTTCTGGTGTAGTAGTAGGTGCACTGGTAAAAATTCTTCCGGTTTTTTTAGAAATGGCAACACCTTGTGCGCCATTAAAATAAAGCAGCGCCTTACCCCTTGACCCTTCGACATATAGATCCCTTATCCCCGCAACTTGCATAACGTAACCTTTTATTTCAGGAGAACCTCCACCCCAAAAATTGGGAGCAACTATTCCGGGAACGTCAGATACATCGATCTTTGTTGCCAATTGAATGAGTGAAGCTTCCGGAAACGGAATAGGTCTGTATCGTACTAATGGGGTACCTATATATGGAATGGTACAAGTATCGCATGCGACCTTTGCTACTGTTGAAAAATTGTTGATCAGGTATTTCATGATCGTCGAATGCTGCGCTGGCTGTGCGTATACACTTGAAATACTTAAAAATAAAAGGGCGGTAAAAATCAACCGAAACTTCAATTTGCTCGTGTAGCTTTGTTTCATGACAGGTAGTTTATAAGGGTATATTATTGCTTAAACCAATGTTGATCTAACTTAAAATATTGGGATAAAGGCGTATTATCGGTTTAGAACGTAAGCAGCAATCACCCGATAAAATCAAGGAGATACGAGTAATGGCTACAATCGTTGCGGACTCAAAAACCGAATTGAAACCCAATTCTAGATGTTAAAAAACGAGGGGAAAAATATATGGGATGAAGCAGGGATAATTTGTGATAAGCCCGCCTTTTCCCGGTTAAATGAATATGAACGCGCCTCTAAAAACAAAGCGGAATACTTGCTTGCCTGGGCCCATTCATGTATAGCATCCTATAGCTGACATACATGACTGGCGTACGCAAAAAGAGGATGTCTTAAAAGTAAAATGCAGGCCCTGAGAATTGCTTAAACGAAAGTGGTTTCCATCACCCACCCGAATAAAAAGAGGCTGCCTCTTACTTTTGAGACAGCCTCTTTTTATAATGTTATTCCGGCTACAGCCGTTGTTGTCGCTTATTTTTCGAACATTCATTTGGCATGATAAGTTTTGCCATCTATTATCCTTGCCAGGGAAAAACCCACTGGCTGCCGATACATGTCATTTGAACCGGGTTCGCCGGATTTAACCCGGTTGACGTATCAATAATTGTCTGCCGGAATTAAGTAAGGCAGCCTTTACAAGCTGCCTTACGGGTTTAGGTTTTTAAATATTTACTCTGTTTGTTTCATAAGTTTAATCACGACTTTTTCTTTTCCCTGCAAAACTTCTGCAATGAATATTCCGGGACGATAAGAAGCCCCCAATGTCAATGTACCATTTGCTGACAAACCTTTACGTTCTTCCACTAACCTGCCCATAATATCACTTATACGAATGCTAACCGGCTCATTATTCTTGCCTTGAACAAGCAAGGTAAACTGCCCGTGGCTTGGGTTAGGGAATGCCTGTGCTTGTAATGGTGCCATTAAGTTGTTCTGTTTTGCCGAAGCGCCCGCTGTTGAAGCAACAGGTGTGTTGCCAGTAGTTCCACTTGTTTGCGCAATAGTAGCGGGATTGTCTTTGATGATATAAACATTTGTGGATTGCGGTGTACCCACATTGCCGGATCCATCAACGGGGGTGACCGTAATGGTGTAAACGCGGTCTTTTCCGTTTGTACGTTTAGCCCTGAGTTGTACCAGGTGGTCATTGGATACAACCCAATCTCCCGCAATTTGATCAGTGCTGGTTACTGTTATTTTGTTCGTAACAGTTCCGCAGTTATCCATAGTCGTGTAGGTGAGTGCTACATTTTTCATCTTATTGTCCGGCGGCCATATTACGTCTGGATTGGCAGATAAGTTTGTAATGAATGCTGGCTTACTAATATCAGTTACCGTTACTGTTTGCGTGGCAGTTTTGGTGCGGCCGGCTGCATTGGTAGCTGTATAGGTAATGGTAGTAACTCCCAGAGGGAAGAGATTGCCTGCCGGCACCCCGGTTATTGTTACAGTCAGTCCAGGGCAATTATCAGTCGCGGTGGCTGAACCAAGATCAGCATCTGAAACAAAGGCGGTACACGAAGTTGGGCTGCTCGTTCTGCTAACGGCCGCAGGTGCAGTAATAGTGGGACCTTGTGTAGGGTACACCAGCAAACTATCGGATCCTGAAGTTCCTTTATAGTCTTTTACCGTTAGCGTATACAGCGTGTTGCTTGCCACATTGACTACAACAGATTTTGTCGTATCACCACCGGGCATCCATTTATGGGAAGCAAAATTGATAGGAGCCCCGGAATGCGATACGTTGGTTGCAGGTTTAATAAAAGTTGCCGGCGCACCTGACCTGGAAATATCGCTGGCACGGTTGCTATCCTCTCCATCAAAGCGGTAGTACAGGCCCAGCCCCGCACTCGATGGGTCAACAATGGAGTTCATAGTTGCCCTAATTGCAGTGGTATCTCGTCTTGTAGCCCATGCCCGCAATTCGTCCATTTCGCCTTTAAAGCCAAATTGGTGACCTAATCCGCCAAGGCTGAAGTCTGGAAAAATGCCTACATAGGTGCCGGGCAGGTCGTAATAAGCGTTAAAAGTATTTTCAGGCGTTTGGTACTTTCCTTCCAACTTACCATTAACGAAAATATACATGGTAGAATCATAGTAAGAGGCAGCCACATGCGTCCATACATTTGGAATTATATCAATGCCTGAACTAATCTTGTATTGTGCAAATGGTGATGCGCCCTTCGTAAATTCAAAAACGAATTTGCGATTTTGAATCGACAACCCGAAGAAATTACCAAAGGTTCTGATAGTATCCCTGGTGATCAGGTATTGTATACTATCTACCGTTTCGGGCTTTAGCCAAACTTCAAATGATGTGTGAAAATTTACTCCCGGGCTGCCATCCGGTTTGGTATAGGGTGTCGAACCATAATAACTGAGTCCACGCCCAAAAACCGTATTTTTAATAGCACCCACATTGTTTCCATCAAGGCTAATGGCATTCCTGGCGGCGTTCGTTGCAGTAAGGGTAATTTGCCCTTCCACACAATCTCCCTTGGTGATGATAGGTTCCGGAGCGCGTTCGTACACTAAATGCAATACGTACATCGTATCATTATTCTGTGTTTTGTTCCTGGCATAATACGTTGCAGTATCTGTGGGGGCATAAAACGACATGCCTTTCCATATAAAAGGAAGACTGGTAGTTACAAATCTCTCCGATTTATAAGTAATGCCTTTGGTGTGTATTATCATAGGAGCGGTGCTGATGCCGGATTGGTTAGCTGCTATAATAGCATATGCAATAGAAGAATTGGATCCATACCTGGTACCTATTTGCGAGTATGTTGCCCTGGGTGTACCCACAATGGCACCGCTACTATCCAGGCGTATTCTTTTATCAAAATCCTCAAAGTTTACCGTTCCAAATTGTGGACCCGAAATACCGCTTGCGCCATAATTATCCATAAACGGAAGGGAACCTACGCCATAAACATTCACAGTGTAGAGTTTACCAGTTGAACTATTGACGATAGATATCTTACCACTATCAACGCTGAAAATCTGGTCTTTGTATTGGTCAAAAGTACGGAAGGGGCCGGTAAGTGCAGTTACGTTTTCGGCTGTATCCACCCTAAGAAGGCGGCCATTGGCCATAACATACACATTATCATTTGTCGAATCTATAGCAATACTAGCTATCGGAGGTATCCTCGCATCTATCCCATTTCCAGGTATAAAAGCAGCACCAAAAGTTGTCTCATTTCGACCAATACCTGACATGTGGCCGTCAGGCTTAATTTTCACAACATTACCGCCCACATTGCGATACATATAAATGTTTCCTTTTGAATCGGTCTTGAAGTCTTCCGGATAATAATCAAAATAAGGACTGTTGTCCAGATCCTGCTGAACATACTGATTTGTAGAAAGGTTGAGCCTGGTAATTCTAATTTGATTTTGAGGCAACTGTGAATGAATAATTAAATTGCCTTCAGGGTCAAGTGCCACACCATGTATACCAGAGAAAGTTCTAAATCCGGGTACGATGCTTACCCCCCCCCCGGGTGTTATTTTTCTTACCTGGCTACCTGTTTCGCTGATACCGACGTACAGGTTACCCGACTTATCAATAGTCATCCCCTCAACTGGTCCGCCTAATGCTGCAAAAACACTCCACACCCCTGAACTGGTTAATTTAAAAATATTACTATTGCCTAATACCCTGGCGTAGTATACACCATTGGGGCCTTTTATAGGTTTTATAAGATCACCAGGACCATTTGAAAAGGCAATCAATTCATCTCTTTCACCCAATTTTAAAGCAGGTACGGGTGTGCCTGTATTGTTCATGCTAATGGGCGGATCAATAGTCTTCTCCCAATACAAGATGGTATCTTTTGTAGCATAACTAATATCGGGCAATACATCCGATATGCCAACTATCATCGAAAGCACACTGTCACATCCAACACTATTCTCCAAAATAATCGACTGAGTACCTGGTTCATTAAAGGTTAGTCCTCTCCAGGTATACGGCAAGTCTGATTGATTGAGGTTTACGTACCGGTTGTGATAAGTTAGCTTCTTAATGGTCAGTTTCAGATACACAGTACTGTCGCAACCAGCCGCGTTAGGGTAGTAAACTTTAGTGTATACACCAGTTGAATCATAGGCTACATCATGCCATAAATAACTTCCACAAGCTGTAATGGTGTCGGTAGGACCTGTAGTACTGTATCTGACAGTAAGATGCATGGTAACAACACTATCACAACCGCCCCTGTTTTTTAGTGTACGTGTATGGGTGGTGCTACTGCGGTAAGTGCTATCATTCCATACATAGTGGTCGCATGCAGTTAGTGTAAATGATGTAGCTATCGGGTTACAAACAGCAATGATCATTTCGGTACTGTCTGCTCCTGCATTATTAAAAGCATGAATCGTATGTGTAACAGGTTTTAATAATGTATCTGCAGGTGTACCGCTAATAATACCGTTTGTTTGATCAAACAACAGCCCGGCTACCAGGGCAGGACGTATGGTATAACTCATAACTGCGCCTCCCGTTTGTTGCGGAATAATAGGTGCTATCGGTACATTTGGTGCCAGAATATTAGGCGATTGATACGATATTTTAGGGCTGATGGTTACAATCGCTGTTACTGCACTATCGCAACCTGCAGCATTGATACGATGAATCGTTACGGCGCCTTCTTTTGTTATGGTCGTATCATTCCAGGTATAAGGGATCGCAGAATGATGTAGCAACAAAGGAACAGTTGTGGCAGACAGGTTTCTTATGGACAGTAACAAGGTTGCGGTACTGTCAAAACCATATTGATTTTTCAAAGTAACCGATTTAGTGCCGGGTGTCGTGTATTCCACGCTATTCCAGGTAAATGGACCGCAGTTATCTACAGTCGTTGTAGATGAAGTGGGGTGACCTACAGATAGTCTGAAAATTGAGGGTATTGCACCTTGTTGCTGTCTTGTGATCGTATAGGTTGTATATGGACTTAGCTGTGCAGGCGTTCCACTAATAATCCCGGTATTGATATCTAACTGCAATCCCAAGGGTAAGTTTGGAGTTATAGAACATCCGTAATTGGGATTGTCCGGACCCGGTGTATAATTACCTTCAAACTGCGGAATGATAGGCTGTATTGCCTGGTTAATTGCTAAAGTATTAGTAGGAGGATAATAAACATTGAATTGCACCTTAAGCACCAAGGTGGCAACACTATCGCACCCTTCTGCATTCGTAAATCTAACAGAATAGGTACCAGCGGGTGAATAACTTGAATCGTTCCAGTAATATGGCAATGCGCTCGGTATTACTTCAACGGTTGTTGTCGAAGTAGTAACTATCTGGCGGAATCTAAAAGTAATGGCACTATCACAACCTACAGCATTGAAAGTATGAACTAAGTAATCGCCTGAGGTTTTATACACCACCCCGCGATAAGTATATGGACCACAGTAGGCGGTGTCTACTACTGATGAGGTTGCCTGCTTAACAACAAGGTTTAAAGTAGCTGCACTATCGGCACCATACTGATTGACCAGGTGAGCCGTGTCTTTACCAGCCGTCGTAAATGTCAGGCCATTCCAGTGATAAGGAAGTTCAGTTGAACATATAGTTGTATTGGTGATAGATGCACTAGGTATGTTAATAGCCAGCGTTACAGTAGATGAGTCGGTACCAAGTGAATTACTGCCTGTAACAACGTACGATTGGGTTGCCGGACTGATAATGTCAATATTATAGTCTTCAAACTCACCGTAGTCCATATTTAATGTAAAGTGAAACTCCCCATTACTAGATATGTCATTAAAAAATGGGTAAAAGGATAATGCCTGCTCTGTCGTTCTATATACACTATTATACCCACCACTACCATTATCTAACAGGTAAAGCTGATAAGCTGTCTTAGCCTCTACAGCGTAGATGCGCATTTTGGTTACACCAGGTGATGCTGTAAGCGGTATGTTTAAATTAAAAGCTTCGGCATGTGCAGGGGTTTGCGGGCCTCCGGAAATATATACCCTTTCACCTGCATCAGCAAAATCGCCATCCCTGTTGTAATCAATATACACGGCATAGGAGTTCATATAATTAAAGGTCTCCCTGGCGAATCTTGTATAATTCAGGTTATCGAACTCCCTCCCTGGCGCATAGAGAGCATTGGACAAACGCACCTTATAAGGGCTGTTGCTAAACAGTTTGATGGCACCCAATCCACTAAAATCGGTATATGCACCGGCCGTACCAGTGCCCTGGCCAGCGGTGCCAGCTAAACTTCTAAAGTCGCTGTTATTTTCAAAAACGGTTTTCTGATTACCATCCGATATCTTAAACTCGGTAAGATCCGCACCAGCACCTGCTTCAAGCGTCCACGGAGCCGGGTATTGCGGCGGCGTACGGGGCCCAATTGCCGGTAGAAGCTGGTTGGTAGTGGTAAGCGGCGTGCCGCTGATTACTCCCGTTTGGGCATTTAAAACAAGGCCTGCAGAAAGTGGGGGGATAATGGAGAAAGTCTCAACCGGTGAGCCTGCTGTGGTAGGTACAATGGGTGTTATTTGCTGGCCCAGGCTAAGCAAATAGGGTTCGCTGTTATAATTGAAATCCGGCTTCACGTTTAAGGTTAGCACCACTATACTATCGCACCCAAGCGAACTTTGGAGGGTAGCAACCGCAGTTCCGGCATTGTCCAATTGCTTTCCATTCCAGGTATAAGGCAGTTGACTGACGGAGATGGTTATACTTTCACTGGTCGTATCCGGCACCCTGGGACAAGCCAACACTTCAAACGTGACAACTCCATTTAATAAACTGGCACCCTGGCTATTGATTACCGAAATGGCATATGTCGTGGGTTCCCACGCCAACAGCGGAATGCCATAAAACGAGCCATTATTGGCGTTCATGATAATGCCCGGAGGCAATATAGGAATGGGTAAAAAAGTACTGTCAGATTCTCTGAAAGCAGATGTTATAATAAATTGTGCCGGAAATGTACTTACATACTTGACATAGTTACCATCACTCACATACAAGCCATGTCCGGAGGGGTCAATAGCAATGCCGGTTGGATTGTCAAATTTTGCTTCATCAGGATCCAGGTTCAGCTTAGCCAGGAAATAATACAATTGCAGGGCAAACTTTGCCGGTTCTAAGGGATTCGGCGATCCGGCGTTGCCAGCCAGTGTAGAAACTTCCTGGTCATCATCGATTTCCCGAACAAGTTTGTTGTTGAAATCAACAACAAACAGTGATTGAGTCTGTTCATTGAACGCCACCGCTGTAGGACCATTGAACCTTGCGTCAAACGCATCGTCATCGTCTCTGAAACCTGCCGTGCCATCACCGGCATAGTTAGTTACTTCGCCACCATCGTCTATCATCCTTACCCTGTTGTTTCCCGCATCCCCTATGTAAATATTTCCGTCCAAATCAACACATATACCACCGGGGTTCTTAAACAAGGCATCCGGGCCATTGCTATCATTCTTATATCCAGGCGTATTAAATTGCCCCGCAATAATTTCCCAGGTGACGACGTCGCCATTACCATCAAACCGGGCTCTTACAATTACATGTTTTTTAGGATCAGCAATATATAAACTGCCATACTGGTCTACCGCCAATGCACCCCATACATCTTCTGTCAATACACCGCCGCCTGCCTTCCAATCCACTAATCGCCAGGTTCCATCCGAATTTCTCCTTACCAGGCGCCTTTCGTCGTAATCTCCGGAATCTCTCAGGCTCGCATACATAATGTTTTCATTTCGCGGGTCAATAGCGAAATAGGCTACCTGCTTGCATGGATTATCCTTTAATGTGTCTTTAGCATAAACCTGGTCCGGGCTTTTCATAAACTTCCGGTCAGAAACTTCATTGAATGTGGGCAAGATTCTGGGTTCCGATCTGAATGAAAAAAATCCATTAACCGGGGACTGTGCAGATCCAAGCGGTATGGTGAGCGAACTGGTATAAATTTTTCCAGTTGTAGAAACGGCAACCCCTTTAGCACCATTTTTAAAATACAGCAGTTCTCCATTCCTGGTGAGGCTGGTACTGGCAGTGATATCCTTCATCCCGGCAACTTCTTTAACCAATCCTTTTATTTCGGGAGATCCTCCACCAAAAAAATTGGGTGCCGATATTCCGGGAATGTCTTTTACATCAATGCCTGTCAGCGCCTGGATGGCTGGAGCTTCCGGAAACGGAATGGGTCTAAACCGCTCTAACGCCGTGCCTATTAGCACCTTGCAGGTATCGCATGCTTTCTTTGAAAGACTGGAATAATTGTTGACCAGGTATTTTACGAAGGGCCGCGTATCAGCTGGCTGTGCGTGGACGTTTGATATGCCTAAAAAAATAATGGCGGTAAAGACCAACGTAAACTTCAATTTTCTCGTGTAGCATTTTTTCATTGACAGGTAGTTTATAAGGATAGGGTATGCCATACAGCAATTTTGATCTGGTTTAAAAAAATTGCGACAAAAGCGTAGTATCGGTTAAGAGCGCAGGCAGCAATCACCCGATAAAATCAAGGGGATACGGAGTAATGGCTACAATCGTTGCGGAGTCAAAAACCAAATGGAACAGTAATTGTAGATAATAAAAAAAAAGCAAAAAAATATATGGGATGAAGCAGGGGTAATTTGTGATAAGACCGCCTTTTCCCTGTTAAACGAATATGAACGTCCGTTTTCAAACAACCGGAATGCTTCCCTGCTTAGACTCAACCAGGTATTGCACCCTATGGCTGATATTCATGCCCAACGCACACAAAAAACCGGCGATATATATACCGCCGGTTTTTTATAATGTCATTGCGGCTACAGCCGTTGTCGTCGCTTATTTTTCGTACATTAATTTGGCGTGATACGTTTTGCCATCTATTAAGATTCTTACCAGGTAAACCCCGCTGGCAGCTGATGCAGGCATATTGACGGACTGGTTCAGCATACCGGCATTTAATTTGGCCTGTTGGGTGTATAGGATCTTGCCGGCAACGTCCTGCAATTGTATTTGTGCCATTGCATTTGATTGTCCTTCGACTTTCAGGTCTATTGTAAATCTCCCCTTTGTTGGATTCGGTGCCATAGTAATTACCAGGCTCCTGTTTACCATCAATGTTTTTACAGCGCTGTATCCAATGCTACCATCTTTTTCGCTTAGTTTAAGGCGGTAGTACTGCAAGCCATTCTGTAACGTTGGGTCGATCGCATTGTAATTCGTGATATCTTTTTTGCCGGACATACTTTGCATTGGCGTAAAGTCACGGCCGTTATAACTTTTCTCTACCGTGAACATATTAAAATTATGACCTGCATTTACCTGCCAGTTAAGTGCTGCACCACCTCCTTGTTTCACCACATTAAAATTCAGGAGGTCGCCTATTGGTAAAATAGTATAGCCAATATTTCCCGCAAAAAATCCGCTGAAGCCCTTGGTGGCAAAGGTTGCTTCCCACCATTGTTTGGCATTATTCCATACCAGGTTTACGGCTGGTGCAGTCAACAACACACCCGGTTGCGGGTAAGTGCCTGGCAAACCCGTACCATTATTACTGGTGCCACTGTATTTGTAAATGGCGAAATTCAGGATGTCGGAGAGGTCGTCCTTGTTGGCAGGCAAATCGGGGCCATGGCCAGGAACGGCATTGAAATCATTGAACTCCTGCTGGGTAAAGTAAAGTGTGATGGTGCCTGTAGCATTTGCCGCGTTGCTGGTAGCTGTTATTTCATAATGCCTGCGCAGGTAAGGCCGCCCGTTGTAGGTGGGTTGCACGGGTTCTATCCAAACGGTAGCCGTTACATTACCAAACACCGGCTCTGCACCTTCCGATTTTAATCCCGTGATCAGGCGGCAATCCTGGGTAAATGCCAGCATTGATTTGAAACCAATGTTACGGGTTACGATACGCTTTTCAGCAGCGATCAGGAGCTGGCTGGCTGGCTGCTGTAGCTCGTAAGCACCCATATCAATGATCCCGACCTTGCGGGTAAGTCCGTCAAAGTCTGTGGTGGTAGCATTGGCTGCATCGTTGCCCGCATTCACAGCTGGCGAACAGGTTTGCAGGTGGAAGTCGCTGTTCGCCAGGTTTACAAAGAGTGGATCAGTGCTATAGATGTTACCAGCACCACAAGTGACGTTGGCCGGGCAACTGGCATCCTGCAGCAGGCTGTATTCCAGCGTAGCTACAGCAGGGCCGTTTCCTGTATAGATACTGGGGCCATTCACCTGCGCAGCATTGTCCCAGAAAATGGAATTTTTTACATGGAGCGTGCCGTTGCTGAAATAGATCGTGATAGCGCCACCGTTTTTAAATGCGTGGTTATTAGCGAATGTGGAGTTGATGGCATCAACCGTTCCTTTGTAGACCATGATGGCGCCGCCGCCGTCGTCGCTGCCACTGCCATCGGCAGCATTGTTATTAAATATGCAATTTGTAAACCTGCCGTTAAAGCCCGTAGCCCCATTATAAAAAGCGCCCCCGCTGCCGGAAGTAAAATCATAATTAGTGGCCGAATTATTGGTAAACTTACAGTTGGTACAATCAAAAAGACCTGAACCCGCCGTTGCAACACCGCCAAAACCATGAACGATGGCTCCACCCAGGTTATTCGCAGAATTCATGCTAAAATCGCAATTAACGAGGGTATGATTGGCTGTTTGACCGGCGCCCGCCGTTGTAAAAATGGCGCCGCCAAAACTTGCGTGGTTACTACCGAAGCGGCAGTTGGCAAAGTTTACATTGGCACCATTTGCATATAAAGCTCCACCGTATTGCCCTGCCGTGTTACTCAGAAAAAAACAATCACTGAAAGAAGGGCTTCCACCTGCCTCGCAGTATACGGCGCCTCCACCAGTTTGAGATGTATTTGACTGGAATGTGCAGGAGGTGAAAACCGGTGATGAGCTAGCCCCTTTGTACACCCCGGCACCATATTCGCCGATGTTATTTGAAAAAATACAATTGCTGACAGTTGGGGAAGCACTATTCAAAATGCACATGCCGCCACCCCTGGATCCCGGAATCAGGCCGCCCCCGCTGGTGGCATGACCTCCTGTGATGGTAAATCCATCCAAAATAGCGGTTGTATTAGTACCCGTATTGGCACGCACCACTGCATAGCTGTTCCCTCCGGGTATATCTCCGTTGAGGATGGAATTATTGCTGAACCAGTCCCGCTCGGTGAGCAGTGTTTCCGTACCATTGAACCCGCCATAAATGCGGAGGTTGTTTTTCAACACAAATGAAATGTTGGCATCGGTGCTGGTTGTAGGGATATAAGTGCCTGCTGCCACCCAAATTTCCGAAATGGAACAGGTGCCGGCGGCAGATAAAGCTGACTGTAAACTGGTAAAGGCATTCGCCCAGGTTGCGCCGTTATTGGCACCGGAGGCGCCGGCGCTTACGTAGGCCCGGTTGTTGGTGAAAACTGTGCAGGGATTGTCTTCAAATGCCCCGATGTCCGAGCCATTTCCACCCGGCGCATTTGAAACGGAAAGATTATCAAAAGGACGGGCATTACCCCGCTGGTCGGTAATAATGCCTGCCACGGCCTTGCCTTTGTCGATGGCAGGACTGCCGGCAAGCAGGGCATTGGTCATGGTTGGGCCGCCATTGTAAGCCAGGAGACCCAGTTGCGGGTTGCCGGCGATGTTATTGCTGCTGGTGCCGTTAATACCTGATCCGTCTCCCACCAGGCTGTACTGCGCATTCGTTGTACCAACCAAATTCACGATGTCGCCACCCCCTATGCTCTTAGCTACAATGGAGTTGATCAGGGTTACAGTCGCCCGGTTGTAAATACCACCGCCCTGGCCCGCATTTCCCCAGTTTTCACAGAGCGTCGTATTAGTAAGCGTTGTAGACCCGGCACCGGAGCAGAAGGTGGAGATGCCGGCACCGGAAGCTGCGTAATTCCGGCTGATAGTGGAGTTGATCACCACCAATGTACCACAGGAAGTCATGTCGGAGCCGACGTAGATGCCGCCGCCGGTGCCACCACCCCCGCTATTAGCATCATTGAAAGCAATGGTGCAGCCGGTAATAGTTGCCGACCCTATGGAGTTAGCAGGCAGAATGCAAATGCCGGCGCCTGCATTGGCCGAATTATTTGAAACAGCAGAGTTGTTTAAATTCAAAACACTGCCTTCAACGAGAATGCCGCCGCCATTGCCTGTTGTGCTGCCGTCGCTAATGGTTAGATTGCTGATAGTAACGGTTGCTCCCCCGGAGATATGAAACACGCGGCTGGTGTTGGCGCCCAAAACAGACAACACTTTTGCACCCCGCCCAACAATCGTTACTTCATCGGTGATGGCCAATTCACCGGTTGTTAGTATAATAACGCCAGTGACGGAAATATCGAAGTCGATGAAATCAAATCCCGGGTTTGCGTTAGCATTCAAAATGGCCTGGCGCAGGGAACCTGCACCGGCATCGTTGTTGTTAGTGACGACCGGGACCGCAGAATTGGCGATGTAAAAAAAGGCAAGGGCAAAGAACAGGAGTAATAATTTCTTCATTTTACAATGATTGAGGGTAAGAAAATAGATAGGATGACAATGCCCGACCGTGTAAGGCACCTGGTGTTTGCAGCACTGTAAAGCATTGGACGTAATTCATAATGGTGACTATTGCGCAAATCAATTTTGATCTAACTCAAAAAAATGCCATTAAAGCATACCATCGGTTTAAAACGCAGGCAGCAACTATTCGATAAAATCAACGGAATACGACTAATGTCTACAATGTTGCCGGGGTCAAAAACCGAATTGACACGTAATTGTAGATGATAAAAAAAAAGCAGAAAAATATAAGGGATGAGGCAGGGATTATTTGTGATAAAACCCGCTTTTCCCAGTTGCAGGCATAGAATGCCCGTTTAAAAATAAACCGGGATGTTCTTGCCTTGATCCAATCAGGTATTCAGCTTTGCAAGCAATTCTTTTTTTGCAGCGGGAGTGATCTTAAACGTGAAGGATAAAAGTTCTATACTGTCGAATGCTATTTTTTTGACGTATCGGTGATTGACTATGACGCCCCTCCTGATTTGAGTGAAATGTTGAGGTGGAAGTATCTTCTGCACCTCGGTTAAGGTCGACCGGATCATAACCGTCCTTTCGTTTTCAATATGAATTTTAAGGTAGTTGGTTTCGCTTTCGATAAAAGTGATTTTACTCCATTCAACCGATACAAAATCATGGCCATTTTTAAAAAGAATGGTGGGGTTTTGTTTGATTTCCGGTTGCTTGCTATCCTGGAAATTATTGATAGCAATTTCAATGGAAGCGTACAGATCTTCTTTGTTAAAAGGCTTTACGAGGTAAGCATTGGGTTTTGCTATCTTAGCCCTTTGGATAGTTTCTTTGTCACTGTTGGCGGTAAGAAAAATGATAGGCAGCGAGCAATTTTCTCTTGCATACATTGCCACATCTATACCATCCTTTTGTCCTCCCAGGTTAATATCCAGCAACAATACATCTGGTTCTGCCGCATTAATCATCTCAATCGCCTCTTTATAATTTGCAGCGGGTTCTATTACTTCATATTGTAGGGCCAGCAATGTGCTAACGATAGATTTGGCTATTATCATTTCGTCCTCCACCACGCCAATCTTAATTTCTTTCATCCATATGTATTTTATTTTTCCATCGTTATCAGCTCCTTTTTACAATCCGGACACTGATAATGCATGACAGTTGCCCTTGTACCAATCAATAAACGAGCCAGCCGGTCTATTAAACCGATTTCTACTGGTTTCATTGCTGCTTTACATACCCTGCATCTTACAACCGAATCATCGGCTTCAAAAGCCTTCACCTTTTCTATATCTATTAGTGACATACCCAAATAAAATGAAGTCTGCCGGGATTAATCATTATTTGGGATGAAACAACCAAAATCCGTGATTAACAGGCTATTCTATTTTTCAGTCATTTTTTCGTGTTATACTATCCTTGAAAGATATTGTAAACTCACCTCCTTCCCTGTATTGATAACTGGCTTTCCCATGTAATTGTTTGGCCAGGCCCCTGATCAATTCCAGCCCAAGTGTTTCAGCATTATTAAAACGCAGTTCTTCAGAAAGACCAGGGCCGCTATCATGATACACTAATCTATACTCCCCTTTACTCATTTCCTGCAGCAAAACAGTGACTTTAATACGGGAAGTATTTTTAAATGCATGTTTATAGGTATTAGAGAACAACTCATTTAAAATTAACCCCAGCGGCACTGCAGTATCAATATCGATGCAGGCATTTACAATATCGGTTTCCAAAATTATTTCGCGATGCAGTTTTTTATAAAAATCGTCGAGCTGTTTACCCAGGTTCATCACAAACTCATCAAACCTGATGCCATCGAGTTGATCGTTTTGGTATAAATTCTGGTGAATTAGTGCAATACTGCCAATCCTCGATTGGCTTTCAAGGATAGATAACTTCATATGCTCATCAGTAATCTTGTCATTTTGCAAATGCAATAAACTGATAATAACCTGGAGGTTATTTTTAACCCGGTGATGCACTTCCTTTATTAATAGATCTTTCTCATGCAGCGCTTTTGATAAACTATTCGTTCTGCTTTGTACCAATGACTCCAGCGTTATTTTACTTCGTAAAAGTTTATTCGTTTTCGAGGTGAAATACCAGCTGGTTAGGGCAGCCAACGCAATGATGCATAAAATAATAAACCAGGGCTTGCGATAAAACGGCTTTAATACAACAATGGGAATGTCAATCTCAACCGGATTCCACTGGCCATTGGCCAGCCGGGCTTTTATTCTTACATTAAATTCACCGTAAGGCAGGCTATTAATATTAAGCGTGTTACCCTCTCCCTGTTTCCATTTGCCCGGTGAACCCTCGATAATATACTGATAAACATGCGGCCGCTGCTCGAAATCCAATAATGAAAATTCAACAGTTAATATTCCTTCCCCGGGATGAATTACTATTTTATTACGCTGTCTATACTCATTGATGCAGGGCTCAAAATCATTTTTGGCAGCCGAATATTTATTGATCATGGTAACCTGGAAAGGAACAGCGTCTATGATATCGTTCTTTAAAACCTCGGCAGGATAAAAGGCTGTTAATCCATTGATCGTACCAAAATACATTCTGCCATCCGGACCTTTAAAAGAAGACGCCCGGTTAAACTCATTGTTGATAATCCCATCGGCTGTGCGGAAACTATAAATCATTTGTGTTTTTGTATTGAAACTAAACAGGCCATTGAATGTGCTGATCCATAAGTTATTGTTATCATCTTCTTCTATCCTGCACAATATATTAGAAGGCACCCCGGCTTGAAGGCTAAAGTTTTGCAATGCGCCGTTCTTATTTAGCGGAGCCCAGTTCCAGCGAAAAAGGCCATTTCCGTTGGACGCTATCCAGCAAATGCCCTCCTTGTCCTCATGCATGTCATAAATCTCAGCTATGGGCAACTTATGATCAGCGTATCTGGCACCCGGACCGTAATAGTCAGCAATCGAGTTGTCTTTTATCTGAAACAATCCATTTTGGGCAACGGCAAATAAGCCATGTTTCACGGTTTGTACAAATCGATATATAAAGGATGGTAACGGGAAACTGCTATTGGATGCTTTTAGCAGTACGGACTTTCGGGTACTGTCGTTATATAAATAAACACCAGTGTTTGTACCAAAATAAATAGTACGGGGAGCGGCCGGGTGCATAGCCCATATTTCCCGGCTATCTATATTAGCTTCTACCTTAAACGCTGGTTTTTCCAAATCAAGGACAAGTAGTTGAGACCCGCCAACATAAAATTTTCCCGGCGTCTTTAGTAGCGAGTAAACATAAAAATCTTTACTCGCCACAGTTTTAACTGTATTGTTTTTTTGAATAATTAACTTATTACCCAGGCAGGTAAAAATTCGTTTATCTGACTTGTCATTTTTGTTTTTAAAATTGGCTTCCGTATAGATATTTCTTACTTGCTTGTCATTAAAAGGTCCTGTTGGCTGGTCATTTAAGTAATTATTGAATAAATTTTGCCGGTACCTGATTTGAAAAAGACCAGAAGATGTGCAAAGCCAATTGTTATCATACTGATCGAGGTAGTTGCCCCAGAAAACAAGTGTGGGCAGATTTGATAGTTCTTTTTTTGAATAAATTTCAATTCTTTTATTCTCCAGGTTTAACGCAATACTGTTGTCGAGGAATTTTAAATTACTGGTTTCATTGGTTTTCCAATTCAAGGGTGGTTTTAAAAAGGCATAGTTGCCGATACTTTTTGCAGTACTAATCGTATATGTCCTTAGATCCATTAGATTCAACTGGGCTACCATATTACCGGCCGAAACAATCACCAGCCGGTTGGAGTCATCAAGGAACAATTGGTTGATCGTATTTCCTGCTAAACCGTCTTTTTCCTTAGAATAGCTGGTGAAACTTTTTCCGTCATACCTGCACAATCCCTTATCGGTTCCAAACCACATAAATCCGTCCTTATCCTGTATGGCGCAAATCACTGAATTACCAGGCAAGCCGTTTTCTGCTGTCAGTATCCTTTTGGTAATAATATAGTCGCTGTTACGATCTGGAGATGGCGTTTGCCCGAAGTTTATCTTGCAATAAAGTAAAAGGGCTGCAAATAAAAAGAAGAAGCTATGTAATTTATAAGGCAAGAATAAAAGTAAAAGGGTGAAGCTAAGTTAAAAAAGTTAACAATTATTGCATACATCTTATTCGTCCACAGTTATCGCATTGATATATTCACTTCCATAAATAGTGTCATGAGACTACGTTATTCAGGGACTGAGATTCCCCGGAGTTTCCAATAGCCTTGCGGGTGACCTAGTTCCATTTTTTAATCGGATTTGAACGTTTAGTACAGATTTCTACTCTTTCACCATCAATAGTAATCCTGGGATAGACTGGATTTTGATCGCCATAAAAAGGATAAGGTATTAAAACCGTTACCACCTTTTCATTACAAAGGAATCAATAACAGGATACCTGTAATAAGATTATTTTTATTTACCCGTTGGCCAAAAATGGCAATATTTACACCCATAGGATGCAGTTTAATACAAACGCACGAATAAAATGGCCAGCCAAACAATGAAACGCTTTTTGATTTTTACGGCTTTACTCCTTTCCCACCTTGCAAATGATGCCACTCCATTTTCGGACAGTTTGATGAGCGAATTGAATAGCGCCGTTAAAAACGCTACTGTATATGACAAGGAGAAACTGCAGGAAATTTTATTACTAAAAAGCTTGCTGAGCAAAACTGTTCATTCAGATCTCACTCACTTATATCAAATCAACCTGCAACTTTACGATGCTTATAAATATTACAATTACGATTCTGCTTTTACCTATGTCAGAAAACTTCAAAACTTAGCTGAAAAGCAGGATGATCCTTCGCTACTCGCTGATGCAAAAACAAAACTGGTGTTTATCCTGCTCTCCGGCGGTATGTTTAAGGAGACCTTTGATACGCTAAACAGTATTTCCATCAAATCCGTTGCAACACCGGTGATGAGCGAATATTATTCCCTAAAAGCCCGATGCTACTACGACCTGGCAGATTTTAATGACGATCGGTTTTACAGTCCTTTGTACAATAGCCTTGCGAATTCCTATATCGATTCTGCCATTGCATTATTTCCAACTGGTTCGTTTGATCATATTTTTCAATCCAGTCTCAGGGATTTTAAGCGCGGGCATCTCGACAGTTCCATGGCGAAGCTGCAAACGTTGATTTATTCTAAAAAGCTGTCCTATCATGAAACTGCTCTCGCAACCTCCATGATTGGTGGCATCCTGATGAAGCAGGGACAAAATGACCTGGCCAAAGACTACCTTATCCGGGCATCGATCGCTGATATTAAATCTTCCACCAAAGAAACCCTGGCTTTGCTGTATTTGGCCGGCATCGTGTTTAAAGAAGGCAAGATTCGGAATGCCGCGCAGTTTATAGAAAAAGCGAACGCCGATGCTGCATTTTACAATGCCCGGTTGCGAAAAGTACAAATTGGCGCAGTCTTGCCGCTGATCGAAGGCGAAATGATCAACACGATCGAAGTGCAAAAGCAAAGACTGGTCACTTACCTGGTATTACTGGGTGTATTGACATTGGCTTTGGCTGTGTTAGCTTTAATCATCCGAAAGCAGGTAAAAAAATTGAAGGCGGCCAGGGCAAGCCTGCTGGAGGCCAATTTGAAACAACAGCAAATCAACCAGGAGTTGGTTAGCGCTAACCAAATGAAAGAACAGTACAATGCGCAATTGAGTGAAACCAATCAACGACTTGTTGAAGCCAACGATATTAAAGAGAAGTATAACGATCGTCTGCAGGAAATCAACCGGCAACTAAGTGAAGCCAATAAAATCAAGGAAGAGTATATCGGATATTATTTTAGTATGGATACGGAGTTTATTGCCAAAATCGAAAAACTCATTCATACCATTGACAAAAAATTACCGGAGCGAAAATGGGATGAAATCAAATTCCTGGTCAATAGTGTGGATTTGAAAAAAGAAAAAGATGACCTCTTGAAAAACTTCGACAAAGTCTTTCTCAAATTGTTTCCCAATTTTATAGCACAGTTCAATACCCTTTTTAATGAAGAGGATAAGATCGTTCTTAAAGACGATCAGTTGCTGACCGCTGACTTGCGCATTTTTGCCCTCATCAGGCTCGGCATCACCGACAACGAAAAAATCGCCGAAATTCTCGATTATTCCGTTAATACCATTTACTCCAAAAAAACAAAAATCCGCAGCAAGACCATTATTCCAAAAGAAGAACTGGAACGAAAAATAATGGAAATAACGACCCTCAATTTGTAATGCCAAGGGGCATTTTCAGCGCCTAAAGCAGCTATTACCCATTCTTTTGTTTAAATATTCCCTGCAAAACCACTATCCAGGTTCATTTCTCAACTGTATGCAATTTTTTTACCATACTTTATCAACAAGTTGATTTACAACATGTTGCAAATTCACATTTCCTTCATTTCGCTACATTTTTCTATCTTTTTCATTTAATCTTTTTTTCAGGCGGCAGGATGGAACAGATTTGTTCTGCCATCAGGATTGTTCTTACCTCAATCCCTGAATTCAAGTAAATCACTGAAAAAACTAACGAAATGCGATGCCCCATTCCATCAGTACTACATCGATATGTCCGTCCCGGAACTCTCCTTTTTTACCCGCACCCATTGGCGGCGTTGATACCGTCAATCGTCCGGTCTGTTTCTGTTTAAACCGCTTCCATTCTCTTAATCAGTAAATTTTTGAAAATGACATTACAACGATTGCTCCCTGCTGTACTTATGCTGCTAATCGGCTTCGGAACGCAGCAGGTTATGGCTCAAAACAGGATGATCAAAGGTTCTGTTGCCGATGAAAAAAACAATCCAATTCCCGGAGCCAGTATTAGCGTGAAAGGTAGTGTTATCGGCACTGCGGCTGATTCACTTGGTGCCTTTACGCTTTCTGTACCAGCATCTGCTAAAATGCTTGTCATCTCCTTTGTAGGGTATGCCAACCAGGAAATCAGCATTGGGGATAAAAACAATATTTCCATCACATTGCTTTCGCCCACCCAGGCAATAGGTGAAGTGGTAGTAATTGGTTACGGAACCACAAGGAAAAAGGATGTAACCGGTGCCGTTTCCACAATTGGTAGTAAAGATTTAAACCCCGGGCCAATAACCAGCCCCTTGCAACAAATAGCTGGTAAAGCGGCCGGAGTAAATGTGATCCAGATTGGCAATGAGCCAGGCAGTGCTCCGGGTGTACGTATCAGGGGCATCACGTCATTAGTAGGAGGAAGCGATCCACTGGTTGTAGTAGATGGTGTACAGGGCAATATGGACCTGTTCAGGCAGGTTCCTCCGAACGAAATAGAATCGGTGGACGTTTTAAAAGATGCTTCTGCAACGGCCATTTACGGTTCACGTGGTGCACCAGGGGTTATTATTGTTACCACAAAAAAGAACAGGGCAGGTAAAAGTACAGTTGAATTTAACTCCTCTGCTTCTGTAGATATGATCAGCAATAAACTGGAAGTTTTAAATGCTGAAGAATGGTGGCAGCAGGCGCAGAAATACAATGTGCCGGCTTCTGAAAATCATGCTTCCAATACAGATTTGTTCGACATCCTGACCAGGGATGGATTTACACAAAACCATTCATTGGCCTTTGGCGGCGGGGCGGATAAGTTCAATTACCGTGCATCGGTGGCGGCTGTGTTGCAGGAGGGCATTGTTATCAAATCCAACTTCAAAAATTATATCGGGCGTATCCAGGCTACCCAAAAGGCGCTCGACGATAAGCTGACCCTGACCATGAATTTGAACAGCAATGTTTCTAATACCACGGGCAGCCCGGCCAGTGTTGGGCGTGCAGCTTTTACTTCTAACCTCATCAGCAATTCGTATGTCGCCCGGCCAACTGACCCGATATTTAATGCAGATGGCAGTTATTTTACCGACCCTAATGTTTTTCAATACATCAACCCTTACGCAGTTTCCCAAACTGTAATTAATGAGGGTGGGTCCAATAATTTATTCGGGTCACTTCGTGCAGATATAGAAGTATTGAAAGGTCTGACAGCGAGCTGGTTTGGAAGCTGGCGGAAAACCAATAACTATTGGGGATATTATCTCCCCGCTGTGTCAACTGTTTCTTATGCCATAGACAATAAAGGCGTGGCCAATATCAGCAACAACCGGGCAAATGAGCGGTTAATGGATATTAGCCTTAACTATAAAAAAACATTCGGCGAACATCGGGTTGAGGTCTTGGGACTATATGAGTACCAGGCCCAGGTGTACCAGGGAAATTATGCACAGGCGAAGGGGTTTATCAATGATATTACCACTTATAATGCGCTGCAAAATGGTGACTTGTCAAAAGTTACTCCGGGTGATTTCAGCTCCTACAAAAATGACCGTAACCTGGTGTCGTTTTTAGGAAGGGTGAACTATTCATTTGCAGACCGCTATTTGGTTACCGCAAGTTTGCGTCGTGATGGTGCTTCTGTATTAGGCGTGAATAACAAATGGGGCAATTTTCCATCCGCCTCGCTGGCATGGAGAGTAAGCAACGAGCCATTCATGCAGCATCAGAAAATATTTGATGACTTAAAGTTTAGGATCGGTTATGGTATCACAGGAAACCAGCAGGGATTGTACCCGCAAAATTCCACGCAATTGGTTGGATCTGCGGGCGTCACCTATTTCGGTGGTTCGCAAATAACCAATTTCATCATTACCCAAAATGCCAACTCCGATTTAAAATGGGAGACCCGCAAACAGGCCAATATCGGTCTTGATTTTGCGCTTTTGAAGAGCAGGCTAACAGGTTCTGTCGATGTGTTTAAAGCCACTACCACCAACCTGTTGTTTAACTACGCCGTTCCAACACCGCCCTACCCTTACGGTTCTATCCTGGCCAATGTGGGAAGCCTGCTAAATGAAGGCGTAGAATTAGCATTGAATTACCAGGTGATCAAACGCAAAGACATGACTTTTAACCTGGGTGGTAATGTTTCATTTCTTCGAAATAAAGTATTGGAATTAAGTGGCAGTATCAATGGCGTACCGTTAAACACAAATTATGTAGGCTGGGGCTCTAATTCATACCTGATCAAGGGCATGCCAATCGGAACGTTTAATGTTTTGCGGCACCAAAGCATCAGCGCAAGCGGTGAAGAAATAGTGGTCGATGGAAATAAAGACAATGTTATTGACCAGGGAAATGAAAGCCCCGACCGCTATATAGCAGGTTCTGCAGTTCCAAAATATACCTATGCTATTACCCCTTCGTTCTCTTATAAAAACTTTGACATGTCCATGCTTTGGCGTGGTGCCGGCGGCAATTTGTTATACAATGACTTACGTTCGAACCTTAGCCGCTTTGAAAACCTGGGGAAGTCAAACGTTTTGAAAAGTGCTATCCCTCTCGGCCTGTTTACTACTAAATATGGTTCAGATCTGTGGCTGGAAAAAGGTGATTTCTTAAGGTTTGATAATCTGAACATCGGCTATCGCTTCAGTACAAAAAACATTAAATATATAGATGCCTTGCGGGTATCGCTTACAGGCAGCAACCTGGTTGTCTTCACCAAATACACCGGTATAGACCCGGAACTGGGCGGTGGCTACGGTGGAGCGGGCGACAATGGTATCTATCCAAGAACCAGGAATATAGCACTTGGTCTGAACGTGATCTTTAAATAACTCTTTCAAAAATATCCCGATATGAAAAAAATAACGATGCTATTGTTGCTGGCTCTTGTGCTTTTGCAAAGCTGCACCAAGGTGAATGAAAATATTTATGACAAATACGCCGCCAGCGATTTTTACAGTTCGCCTACAGGCTCTGATGTGGCACTTGCAAGTGTTTATGCCCAGATTGCAGGTAACTGGAACGGCGTTGGCTATGCCGGAGCCGACAATGGATACTATGATCTTAATGCAATGTCGTCAGATGAACAGGTAATACCGCATCGTAATACCGGTGACTGGCAATTGGATTTTGCGCAACTGTATAAGCATGAATGGCTGCCTACACACAGCATTATTGTCAATACCTGGAACTGGTTGTATAAGTCAATTTTCACAGCGAACCTTGCTGTAGAACAATTAACCATTGCTAAAGCAGAGCCGTCTAAAATTGCTGAGGCAAAAGTATTAAGGGCTTTCTTTTATTATTTGCTGATTGGCGATTTCGGAAACGTTCCTTTTTACACAGAAAATACAGTAACCATAGAAAACCTGCCACAGAAAAGCCGTAAAGAGGTGTTTGATTTTATTGTGAAAGAGTTGAAAGAAAATGTGGATCAATTATCTGCTACCAAAGGAGGCAAATACTATGGCCGGTTTAATAAATGGGCTGGATACGCGTTGTTGTCAAAAGTATATCTGAATGCAGAAGTTTATAGTGGCACACCGATGTGGGCCGAATGTCTTGCCGCCTGCAATAAAGTAAGCGACGGTGGGTTTTCACTACACCCCGGCGCAGCAAACGCCAGCAGCCCGTTGGGTTACCAATATTTTGAATTATTTGGTGATGAAAGCCCTGCTGATGAAACCATACTCTCCATTTATTTGAAAGTAGATATCGTAGGAAGAAACATCTATGGCATACGCAATTTACAGGGCCCACATGCCAATGCATTGTTTGGTGTCAACGGCTGGAACGGAACAGTGACGCACCGTAATTACATTGAAAAATTTAATGCAAATGATATAAGGATTAAACAGTTTGTTTGGGGGCAGCAGGCTGGCGGTGTAAATTATTCCCTCGATATTGGTTCGTTGGATAACCCCGGTGCAGACAGGGAGGCTGGCGCACGTAATATGAAATTTATGATGGCGGCACCTTTGAACGGTGGTGGTGCATCTAACGATTTTCCCATTTACCGATACGCCGACATTTTACTCATGAAAGCGGAGTGTAATGTAAGGCTGGGCAATGCAGGGGCTGCTAAACCTTTCATAGACCAGGTAAGGGTTAGAGCTGGTTTGAGTGGTCATGCCGCTAATCCTACACTCGAGGATATCTATAACGAAAGAGGCTTTGAACTTGCCTTTGAGGGGCACAGAAGGCAGGACATGATCCGGTTTGATAAATTTCTGCTGGCTCATGATTTTACCCCTGCTTCACCGGTGTCTAGAAAATTATTCCCTATTCCCACTTTTGCCCTTAACGCCAATAAAAACCTGGTTCAAAATCCAGGCTATTGATCCGGCGTTATTTCACCATTAAAAGAAAAAAATAATGAAAAAGATACTTAATAAAATTTTCATCGTTGCGGCCGGTGTATTGCTACTGGCATCCTGCAAAAAAGCCGGGGTTTTAACCTACCTGGACACCGTAGTTTTTCCTGCAGGATTTACCGCCTCTGCAAATAATGTAACGATTACAGCCAACAACCTGGATTCCTCTGTGATTACCTTTTCCTGGCCTGAAGTGGAATTTAAGATTGCAGCGCCAGTTACATACAAACTGCAACTCGATATTCCGGCTGATACTATTGGATCCACGGCCTGGAGCAAAGCGGTAACGATCGATGTAGGGAAAAATGTGCTGGGGAAATCATTTAAGGGCATCGACCTTACCAAAATTGCAATAGATCAATTAGGCTTTCCGGCAGATTCTGTAAACAGTTTTGTGGTTAGGGCAGTTGCTATGCTGGATAGGTCGGTTTACTCCAATTCGCTGGCTATAAAAATAAAGCCATATAGGGCTGCTACTGTTAATGTACTGTACGTGCCCGGCGAATACCAGGGCTGGAATCCGGCAACTGCGCCTGTAATAGCAGAAGCCAGTGGCCGGCCGAAAATGTATGAAGGCTACTATTACATGCCCGGTTCAGGACCCAAGTATTACAAATTCACCAATGCCCCAGACTGGAACCATATTAATTATGGCGATGGCGGCGGTGGTACATTCAGCACCGATGGCGCTGCCGCCGGACTTTCCGTGCCAGACGGAGGTTATTATGAGCTGACCGCTAATCTCATCACGAACAAATGGACCGCCACTAAAACAACATGGAGCATTATCGGAGATGCAACACCCGGTGGCTGGGGAACCGACACTCAACTAACATACGATCCTGCAACCCAGGAGTGGAAAGTAATTGCGAATATGACTGCAGGTGGCTCCTTTAAATTCAGGGCCAATAATGCCTGGGTGATTGACTTTGGAATAGACAACACCGGCAAACTGGTATATGCCGATAACCCATTTTTTGGATACACTGGTGGGCTAAATAACCTGGCAGTTCCTGTGGATGGCAACTATACCATTACGCTGGATTTGCACAACTCCGGCAACTACACATACATTCTTAAAAAGAACTAATAACATTTCAACTTCAATCAGAACAGATGAAAAATTTCTCAGCTTTAATTATATCACTGCTTTTAGTCTGCTGTACAAAGTCTAAAACAATTACTCCAACCGGCCTCAGCAGCGATCCGGTGCAATACGGTAGTCCTTTTCAAAATGTGCCTGAAAGCAGGGATGCTGCTATGTACCAGGTTAACCTAAGGTCATTCAGCGCGGCAGGAAACCTGAAAGGTGTTACTGCCCGATTGGATTCTATAAAAAGTTTGGGTATCAATGTGATCTACTTAATGCCCATTACGCCAGTAGGAGTTTTACGGGGTTTTAATTCTCCTTATGCGGTTAAAGATTACAAAGCCGTTAATGCTGACTTTGGTACGCTGGATGATTTACGTGCATTGGTAGATGGGGCTCATTCCCGGAATATGGCGGTGATGTTAGATTGGGTGGCCAATCATACAGCATGGGATAATGCATGGATCAGTAACAAATCCTGGTATAAGCAGGATGCCGGAGGTAACATTGTTAGCCCTTCAGGGTACAATGATGTAGCCCAATTGGATTTCAACAACCAGGAAATGCGTACTGCAATGATTGAAGCCCTGCGTTATTGGGTATTTACGGCCAATATTGATGGATACCGGTTTGATTTTGCTGACAATGTTCCTTTCGATTTTTGGAAGCAGGCAGTTACTTCACTTAACAGTATAGAAGGTCGCCGGTTAATTCTTTTTGCGGAGGGTGCCAGGTCTGATCATTTCAATGCTGGTTTTCAATTAAAATTTGGATTCCGGTTTTTTGATAATTTAAAAGAAGTTTTTAACCTGGGGAAATCTATCACAACAATTAATGAACTGAACACAACCGAATATAGCAATAGCCGTGAGGAATCGCAGGTAGTGCGATATATCACCAACCATGACGTAAACAGTTCGGATGGCACGCCTTTGGATTTGTTTGGTGGCAAAAAAGGTTCTATGGCTGCATTTATAGTAGCTGCCTATATGAAAGGTGTTCCGATGATATACAATGGGCAGGAAGTGGGGACCCCTATCAGGTTAACGTTTCCGTTCGCGTCAACTAAAATCAACTGGAACATTAACCCTGATGTATCTGCTGAGTATAAAAAAATACTAGCTTTCAGAAACGGTAGCGCTGCCATTCGCAGAGGAGAATTGTTCGCTTACACCAGTGATGATGTGTGTGCTTTTACCAAACAACTTGATAATGAAAAAGTAATGGTACTTATAAATTTAAGGAATAAAGTATCAGAGTATACTTTGCCTGCAGCTCAAGCGAATTCTGCATGGACAGATGGAATAAATGGCGGAAATGTAACGTTGACAACGAAGGTTTCTTTACAACCGTACGCTTACCTTATCCTTAAAAAATAAGTTTCCTCTCCTGATCAACTGTTGGTCTTCACATCCCCGATTTTACTCATCGGTTTAAGCTAAAAATATGTCGATTAAAAAAGCATTTCTATTTGTAAGTGCGGTTTGTACTTTGTATTCGGGTGCTTTGGCACAAGAAAAGAACATAGCCGCAGCCATGCTGGGAAAAGTAAAACTGGAATTTAAGCTGGATGCAAATGGCGTTCCTTCTTACTCCGTTTTGTTTTCGGGAAAACCTGTAATACAGCCATCAAGATTGGGTTTTAAGCTCAACAATAATATCCTGGCAGGTAGCGGTTTTGAAATAATCAATACAGAAATAAAAGACTTTGATGAAAGCTGGAAGCCGGTGTTAGGCGAAGTCGGCGATATCAATAACCATTACCAGCAACTAACGGTTCATTTGCAGCAGACAAATAAGCCAGGTTTTTTACTCAATATTGTGTTTAGAGTATTTGAAGACGGCGTGGGTTTCCGTTACGAATTCCCGCTTCAACCTACCTTGAAATTTTTTATTGTCGCTAATGAGTTTACCGAATTTAATCTTGCTGGCGATCATAAGGCTTTTTGGATTCCTGGCGATTTTGACTCGAATGAATATACCTACACCACCTCGAAAATAAGTGAGGTGGATGCCAGCAAAATACCGATACTTTCGTTCGGTAACCGGGCGGATAACTTGCCCGATCCGCATGTGGTGCAAACGCCGCTGATGCTGAAAACTTCCGACGGACTGTATATCAATATCCACGAAGCTGCGTTGGTAAATTATCCGTCGATGCAACTCCATGTAAACAAGGAAACTTATAGGTTAACCGCCTCCCTTGTACCTGATGCTGTTGGCAACAAAGCCTATCTACGGACGCCTGCAACTACGCCATGGCGTACGATTATCGTTAGTGATAAGGCTACAGATATCATGGCTTCTAAAATGATTTTAAACCTGAATGAGCCGTCCAAAATTGCGAACACGTCCTGGATAAAGCCTACTAAATTTATGGGCGTTTGGTGGGAGATGCAGGTGGGAAAAACAAGTTGGAATTATAGCAACAACCTGGATGCTGTTACAGCAAGAGGTGAGCAGATTTCCAACGGACGGCATGGCGCCACTACCGCTAATGTGAAACGATATATTGATTTCGCATCAAAAAATGGCATCCCCGCTTTATTGGTGGAAGGCTGGAACAAAGGTTGGGAAGAATGGACGGGCGACTGGAAGGAGGAAAACTTTGATTTTGTCTCACCGTATCCTGATTTTGATATAAAGGAAATCACCAGGTATGCAAAATTAAAAGGGGTGCAAATGATCATGCATAATGAAACCGGTGGCAGCGTAGTAAATTATGAAAGGCGCTTTGATACGGCATTTCAGTTAATGAACAAATTTGGTTACTATTCAGTTAAAACAGGCTATGTAGGCCAGATCATCCCGCGTGGAGAACACCATGACGGACAATGGATGATTAATCATTATATACGGGCGGCACAAAAGGCGGCACAGTATAAAATTATGATTGATATGCACGAACCTGTGCGGCCAACGGGATTACACCGTACCTATCCCAATTTTATCGCCAGTGAAGCCGGCAGGGGAAATGAGTGGAATGCATTTAGCGATGGCAATCCTCCTGAACACGAAACTATTCTTCCATTTACCCGGCTGATGGGTGGCCCCATGGATTATACACCCGGCATTTTTAAATTAAGAAACTATGCAAAAGATGCGCCCAACAGGCAGATGCATACTACGCTTGCCAAACAACTGGCGCTGTATGTAACGATGTATAGCCCACTGCAAATGGCCGCTGATCTCCCAGAAAATTACGAGGCGCACATGGATGCTTTCCAGTTTATTAAAGATGTGCCGGCAGATTGGGACGATACCAAAATCATTGAAGCCGAGCCTGGCGACTATATAACGATTGCGCGGAAAGAGAAAGCAAAACCAAATTGGTTTATCGGGGCTATTACTGATGAAAACAGCCATTCGGCAACTGTTCCGCTGAGTTTCCTTTCAAAGAATGTAAAATACCTCGTAACCATTTATGGCGATGCAGAAAGTGCCGACTGGAAGGACAATCCGGAGGCATATCAAATAGAAAAATATATTGCAGACAGCAATACAATCTTGCATCTACAATTGGCAAAGGGCGGTGGCGCTGCCATTAGCCTGGTGCCGGCAAATTCACGGGACTTGAAGCTGAATTCAGCTTATAAATAGCTATGATACCAGCGTAGAATTCCTCGCTGGAAATAGCCTTATTCATCAACCAACTATTCGTGTCCTTTAATGCTATTGGGTTTGTAGTTGTAGATTTTTGCCGCTGGCATTCCTACAATGCCCAATGCCCACTAACCCACAGCGTAATGTAAATTCCGGTGATGTTGACCCACCATTCCGGCGATGTTGACCCACCTGCGAA
>JAZKFT010000035.1:0-185920 GCA_040386335.1 Bacteroidota bacterium | reverse complement strand
AATTACAGACATTACTGTTCAAGTAATATCTTCGTGACACACCCCTGAAAGGGCGTTACAAAAACATTTCGCAATGATAATTACGCGGAAGGGTGTTACGCCCTTTCAGGGCTTGTCGCCAGGAAACATTTCAATCCCAGGGCGGTGCCCCGGGCTAATGTGTTCCGCCCTTTCAGGGCTAAGCGCCTCTAACTTGACATTTCAAAGAACCTAACTTCACTTTTATTTGGGCCTCAGGGCGACACCCTAACTAAACGACATTGGATTCGTGTTTAGGGTTTGAGTGGCTCCGAATCAAAATTTGCAGTTTGCCATTAGCAAGGTATTTTCGCCCAATTATTCACGCACCACTCACGATTCACTGCCCACATCATCAATCATAAATCACAAATCATAAATCCAAAATCAAATGGCATACGATGTAGTTGTTCTCGGTAGCGGACCCGGCGGTTATCCTGCCGCCATCCGTGCATCGCAATTGGGTAAAAAAGTAGCGATTGTAGAAAAAGAAAGCCTGGGCGGCGTATGCCTCAACTGGGGCTGCATCCCTACCAAGGCATTGCTTAAAAGTGCACAGGTGTACGAGTACCTGAAACATGCACAGAACTATGGTATTCAGGCAACAGGAACCCAGGACTTTGGCGCCGTAGTAAAACGCAGCCGTGGCGTAGCCGACAAAATGAGCAAGGGCATCCAGTTCCTGATGAAGAAAAATAAGATAGATGTGATCATGGGCACCGGCAAACTGGTGGCCGCCAATAAACTGGAAGTAACCGCAGCCGACGGAACCAAACAAATAGTGGAAGCCGCAAATATTATCATCGCAACCGGCGGACGTGCCAAGCAATTACCCAGCATGCCTGTTGATGGCCAGAAGATAATTGCTTACCGCGAAGCCATGAGCCTGCCCACTCAACCAAAGAGCATGATCGTATGTGGTAGTGGCGCTATCGGCGTTGAGTTCGCGTATTTCTACAACAGCATGGGTACCAAGGTTACCGTGGTGGAATTTTTGCCAAGGGTAGTGCCGGTAGAAGATGAAGACATCAGCAAAGAACTGGAGAAACAATTCAAACGCGGTGGCATCGACATTATGACAAGCAGCGAAGTATTAAGTGTGGATACCAGCGGCGAAGGCGTAAAAGCAACGGTTAAAACGCCCAATGGAAATATAGTACTGGAAGCCGATATATTACTAAGCGCAGTAGGCGTGGTAGCCAATATCGAAAACATCGGCCTGGAAGAACTGGGAATCAAAACCGAAAAAGGAAAAATCACTGTAGACCAATACGGGCAAACTTCACTGAAAGGTGTGTACGCCATTGGCGACTGTACACCCGGCCAGGCCTTGGCACACGTAGCTTCCAAAGAAGGCATCAACGCTGCTGAGCATATTGCAGGTCATCATCCCGAAGCGATGGATTACAATAATATCCCTGGCTGTACTTATTGCACTCCTGAGATCGCCAGTGTAGGTTATACCGAAACAAAGGCTAAAGAAGCCGGCTACGAAATTAAAGTAGGTAAATTCCCATTCATGGCCAGTGGAAAAGCCACTGCCGCCGGTGCTACTGAAGGTTTTGTAAAAGTGATCTTCGACGCCAAATATGGTGAATTTTTGGGATGCCATATGATCGGTGCCAATGTAACCGACATCATCGCCGAAGCCGTGGTAGCCCGTAAACTGGAAACCACCGCCCACGAAATTCTCAATGCTGTTCACCCCCACCCTACCATGAGCGAAGGTTTGAAAGAGGCTGTGGCTGTGGCTTATGGTGAGGCGATAGATATTTAAATAATTTAAATCAGGTAATATTTTTTTAAAAGGATTATGAGTGTAAAACCTTGTAATCCTTTTTTTAGTTTTATAGAGCCTGTTATGGCAACAAGTTACCCCACATAGCCCCCTTTTTGGAGATACTGCGTACGAGAGAGATGTTATGAAAATCCGATATTTGGGCAGCTATTACTTCTTCAATTATGCAATCATCGATTTCAGAAACAAAGCTTACGCTTGCACAACTATTGGCCAAGTTACGGCGCATTTATCAGGCGGATTCCAAGGCATTGGCCGAGGCTTTACAAACATCATATACAACTTACCTCAACACGGAACGCGGAAAAAGAGAACTGAGTTTTTTGATGGCGCTGAGGCTTTGCCAATTTTACAAATTGGACCTACATGAATTTATTTCCATGCTTAGTGAGGAGGAGCTTGGGCGCGATGACTTGGCCGTAATTAAAGATCGACAAAAAAAGGAAAAGAAAAAAGCAGCATCCACCTCTCAGGCGCAGGAATGAGGCGTGGGCCCTGTGCGCTGCTTCCTGTGCCGGGCCGTTACTTGTGTGTGGGCTGCAGGAATCGCCGGATTAATCGGAAATAACACCATGTCGTTCAATGTTGTAAAAACCTGTGTCGGAGTTTCTGCATGTAGTACATTTACCACACCCCTGAAACCTGCCCCAACATGAAATTGATTTTATTATTACCATTCTTTCTTTTATTGACCCGGTTTTTCGCCCAGGATAAAGTCTACATCTGCCATTCCAAAACCAGCTACGCCTACCACAACAAACTATGCCGGGGTCTGAAGAACTGCACACATAAAATCGATACCGTTACCATAAAAGAAGCAAAGGAGTTGGGTCACGGAAAACCTTGCGAAAATTGCTATTGATACGACTATGACAGATATAGAAAGACTTTTTATAGAAGCAGCTAAGATTTCCTATCCGGTGGATGGTAAAATGGTAAAAGTTGATAATACTATCTCCGGCTTAGCATTCTTTCCTGCAGGTAAGGGCACATTTGAGAACGACGATATCCTCTCCAACAAATCTATTATGATATTAGGTCAGGATTTTGATTGCAAGACCAATTATGATAAAACTTATAAGGCTCAAAAGGAAGACCATAAAAAAATCCTACCTGGAGAAACTTACTAAAATTCCTTGAAGACGCTAAGATTTCGCGCAACGATTGCTTTTTTACAAATGCTTTCATGGGCGTACGCGAAGGCGATCTTGGCACGGGTAAATCTCCCGCTTTCAAAAACGATGATTTCATTGTTGCTTGCCGCAAGTTATTCTTATTGCAGCTCGAAGTTCAACGGCCTAAAGTTATTTTGGTACTTGGGAAATTTGTCGGTGAATTCCTGGCACCGTTATCAGATGAACTCAAAGATTGGAAACGCATTGCAAACTTCACAGCTATCGATAAATTAGAAAAGCAAGTCATTCAGGCTACTTTTAGTAATGACATCAAAAGCAACCTGGTTCTGTTAATACACCCATCGTTGAGATACGTCAATGTTGGACGAAGGAGGTATCAGCAAGATAGATATCATGGACAGGAAGCAGAGTTGCAAATGGTGTTGAATGCTATGCCAATAAACCATTGAGGGCTTTAATAATTTCCCGGCCATAAACCTGCGTGTTTTTCTCAGTGCCGGTCACATGGTTGTAGTCGATGCCCAATTTATATACTTCATTGATTTTTCTGAGTATGGGCCTTACCTCTATTTCCAGCAAGTTATCCTCTGAATCAAAAATCCGAATCATATGGTTGTCGTATCGTTTAAGTGTATAGTTTGCTGATCCAAGTACCGCCTTTGCAGCATCTATCTCCTCCGCTCCGTTTAAACTGAAATTCTTTCTGCCCAATCCGGAATTTGAATATTCAGTTACGATATAATCAACAAACGATTTAATAATAAACTGGCTGTTAGGATTAATAGGCTGGATTTCGGCATGCTGTTCAGCCACAAGAAGCTTTCTCAATGTAGCCTCTACAGAATTGTTTGCATCCTGCCGGTTAGTCCATCTGATCCAGGCGCACCGCGGATTTATCGCAACAGCATTTATATACATGGATGAAAATATTTCAAAGTCAGATGTGAGTAAAATAGAGTAGATCGGTAACCCTTTTTGATAGTCATCATTCTCAATAAACAATTCGTACTGTTTAGATACCTGCAGGTTCTTTTTAGCAGTAGTCTTTATCTTATTCTCTATCAGGATGTACGCAATATCTAGTTCATTCTTTTTGTCCTCTATTTTTAAAAACACGTCAATAATTTGTTTTTCATTGCTTATAACCGCGTGTTCCGGCGTAGCTGTAACTGTAAAATGTTTGGAAAAATGGGAGATACGTTCACGTAAACCGGGTTGCCGTAATTGCAACAAATCTGCGAGTCGGTTATCCTTAAGGTTCTGATCTATCAACTCCAGGAAAAGAACCAGGAATGAATTGTCCAGTTCATTCGTGCTATTCAGTAGGAAACTAAGAAAGGAGGTGATGTTGGTCTCAGAAATATTTCCATGACCGGTTGTAAGGGATTTAAAAATATTCATAGTTCTGGTCTGGTTCTCTTGACGCAATATTGTTCTTCAAACTTCTTCATACAGGCGCAGGAATGAGGCGCTGGCCACGCGGGTGGCCTTCCTGTGCCTCCTCGTAACTTATCCATGCTTTTTTAGCACGAGGATATAAATGCAGCATTACTTCTTCGCATTCAGCGAAGCAATAATCGCCCTGAAACTCTCCAACCCCGCCTCCAAATTCTCCACAATCTCCAATGCCAGTTCATCCGGATCGGGCAGGTTATCCAAATCTGCCAGCGATTTATCTTTTAGCCAGGTAATATCCAGCGAAGTTTTATCCCGGGCAATAATCTCATCATAAGTAAATTTCCGCCAGCGGCCTTCGGGGTTGGATTCGCTGAAGGTGGCTTTTCTTTTATGCCGGTTCTTTGGGTTGTAGCACTCAATAAAATCTTTCAGGTCATCCAGCTTTAATGGATTCTTTTTGAGGGTATGGTGAATATTGGTGCGGTAATCGTACACCCAAATATCTTTTGTCCAGGGATCTTTGCTGCTGGGCTTGCCATCGAAAAAGAGCACATTGGCTTTTACGCCATTGGCATAAAAGATACCTGTGGGCAAACGCAGGATGGTATGCAGGTCGGTGGTTTCTAATAATTTCTTTCTGACAGTTTCGCCGGCACCGCCTTCGAACAACACATTATCCGGTAACACCACAGCGGCAAGGCCGGTGGTTTTAAGCATCGATTTAATATGCTGTACAAAATTGAGTTGCTTGTTGCTGGTGGTAACCCAAAAATCCTGGCGGTTGTAGGTGAGGTCTTCTTTTTCCTGTTCGCCTTCTTCGTTGGTGAAGGTCATGCTGCTTTTTTTGCCAAAGGGTGGATTGGCCAGCACATAATCGTACCGGGTTTCGGAAGCGGCAATCAACGAATCATTGGGGGAGATAAAAATGTTTTCGCTGTCGATATCGCCGATATTGTGGAGGAACAAATTCATCAATGCCAGGCGTCGGGTGCCGGCTACAATTTCATTACCGAAGAAGGTTTCAAACTTCAGGAATTTCTTTTTGGCTTTATCCAGTTCATTGTTTTCCGTCATCCAGTCGTAGGCGGCTAAAAAGAAACCTCCGGTACCACAGGCCGGGTCTGCAATGGTTTTCATGGGCTCGGGGCGCAGGCAGGCTACCATGGCTTTAATCAGTGGCCTTGGTGTAAAATACTGGCCGGCTCCGCTCTTGGTATCTTCTGCATTTTTCTCCAGCAGGCCTTCGTAAATATCACCCTTGTCTTTTACACCCATCAGCACCCATTGCTCTGCATTAATCAAAGCAATGAGTTTGTACAGTTTAGCCGGATCGGTTATTTTATTTTGGCTCTTGGTAAATATCTGGCCCAGGATACCTTTTTCTTTGGCCAGTTCCCGCAGCAGGCTATTGTAATGCACCTCTAACGCCTCACCGCTTTTATTGGTCAGTGTTTCCCAATTGTATTTTGTTGGGATGGGCATTGCCCGGTTATGCGGCGGCCTGCTGTATTCGTCTGCCATTTTTAAAAACAGCAAATAGGTGAGTTGCTCTAAATAATCACCGTAGCCTACACCGTCGTCGCGGAGGGTTTGGCAGAAGGCCCAGACTTTGGAGACGATGGAGGAAGTGTTTGTCGTATTGTTACTCATAATTTAAATCTGAATTCCTAAACTGTAGCTTTTAGAATTATTTTTATCATGTTTTTCTCTTTCTAGAAATTAGAATTAAAATAAGGGACACTATCAATGGAAATTGCATTGCAATAATTTTGGAATCATAATCAACATTTTTAAAAAATACCTTAATACTGTTCCAATATAAACTTAAAAAAGACATTGCCACTATCGAGGCGTAAAGTAGGATATCTATAATAATCTTATAAATGTTTTGCTTTTTTGCTTTTCTCAAAGTGGTTAGAATCTTTTTAATCATTGGGCCATTTGCCTCTTCGACTTTTTTTACGAACTCCTCATGTGCATATGAGTCATTAAGGATCGGTTTTATGCTCTCTGCATACTCGTTAGTTTGATTTTTTAATTCTTCATAGAGTAAACCTTGTACAAAACTGAACTTGCGTTGTACAAATTCTGTAGGCGACTGTAGCCTGTAAAATATTAGAGTTACAAATTTCTGATCTTGTTTTAAAAACAACTCTTTCTCGGTATTATTTCGAATGGTAATTAAAAGTGGTCCAAACCAAAGTGGATCTAAAGTAGTCGATATATGAGAAATACCTCGAGACACTAAAGATACCCTAGAATGAAACGTTCCAGCAATTTTGCTAGACACCCACAGAGATTCCTTGGTTAGAATCTGAACTGTGCTTTTTTTTGGTAAATAATAGCCGCCGTCTTTGGAATTAATTATTCCAGATTCAATAGAAAAAACAAAATTACCAATCCTGAAATCGTATCCTATTGGGCTTAGACATTTCGATTCATATGGTTCAATGATTATGTTCTTCCCCAGATTATTTTGTATGTCTATATTGGATAGCATAAATACTATGAAATTAAATTAGTCTGATTAAATAAAATATAGTCCTGCAATAGATTATATTAGTTTCTTGGAATCGGTATTTCCCCTTTTACAATTTTAGAAACCTTACCAAAAGCAGACTCAGAGCTATATCCACTGAATGTATTACCAACTTTCCAATCACTATTTAGCAGGTTTGAGTCTAGTATGTATTTTTTAAAAGCTAACAAACTTTCTTGGTCGATTTTATGATCGCCTTCACTTACAATTGAACCTAATAAATAATTAATAGCCTTCGTCCCTAACGTTTTTTGAATATAATAGTCGTTTTTATAGTAAAACTCTTTTATTTCTAAATCATAATCTACCTCTTGACTCTTTTGACTAAAACAATCCTGCCACTTTTCATAAATAATTTCCCATGCATGTAGTAAAAATATTTTTATTCTCTCTGCTGCTACTCTGGTAAACTCAATTAATTTACTTCCTTTTAAATTATGATAATCGATATTTAATTGTAAATATCTAGTAACAAGGGCTCTAATTGATTCCCTGAAAGCATTTACTCCTATGATCCCGACCTTCTGCTCATCATGTATTCCAAATTTTATTGCATTAAACCATTTGTTAGTTTTAGAACTGTCTTCGTTTAATAAATTTGCTACTTGCACGGAGATATGTTCATTGACTTCTGTGAGCTCAATTTTTGACTCCAAAATTCTATATTCAAAACTCGCCAACTGAATTAAATCAACCTTTATTCTTTTGCTTTTTGAATTAATTGTATTGAATATTTGCATTTCAATTGATCTAGAATTGGGAGGGGTAATTAGTATCACTACACTGAGTTGGACTTTATTTATTTCATTATTTGTACTAAGTGCCTCATTTAATCCCCTTACTCTATGTTGACCATCAATTATCCTAAATATTTTTGCAGATTTAGTTTTTTCTAGCTTAATCGTATTAACTTCCTTTCCCTCACTAATAATTGCTTTTGTCACATCTTCATCAATTCCTAGGATTATTGATGTTGGAAATATAAAACTAGGGCTTGTCTGATGTTCGTTAATATAGTTTTTTATGTTATTGTAGTGCTTTGGATCAGGTTCTCTTTGATATCCTCCATCATCCTTGCCATAAACTAGAACATGGCTAAAGAGATTTATTATTTCAAATGGAAGTACTGTTGAAATAAGCTGATGGCTATTTTGACTGTACTTTATAATTGGAAACTCCATACTAAAAATTTAAATAAGTTCAATAATATTTTTAACTATGTTCAATACATCAATTCTGTTTTTTCTGCTCTTTCCGTCGATCAGATCACGAAGTTGCATCACGCCAATTTTAAATGTTTCGATATCTATTTCCGGTTCTTGATGCGATAGCAGATCCGTCAAGCATTCAAGCGTTTTGCCTTTATTAAGCTGAACAAAAACCGTTCTTTTAATAATCTTAATAATTTTATTCTCGATTACCGACTCTAATAAATCATCAATATAAAAGCACGTAGTTAAATAATCATCTAGCTTATTCAAACTAAGGAGAAACCTTTCGCTGCAATCGTATTTAAACCCAGTATCGTAGAATTTCGTTACTAAGGATTCCATTTCTTCTATTTCGTACGCTTGGTGCCTTTCACATAAAAAAGATGAGGCAGACCTAATTAATACTTTTATATATCTTGTAAGTGTCTCTTCTATATTTTCCTGTGTTACTTCTCTTTCAGATTCAAGACACCAACTCATCACAATTGCTTCTAGGATTTTTAAATCATAAATCTTATTTCTTCTGGCTACATATTTTAATAACTGGGGGTCATTAATATTAAATTCAAAATGATCAAATTTTAGTTTTCGAGTAGCGAAATCCTCTGTACCACCTAACTTTTTGTAAGAAGCATACAGCAATTCAGATATACCATCCATACGATAACCGACATTATCAAGACTATTTCTAATTCTCTGATTGTACTTATTATCAAACCATTGCAGAAACATTAAGGCATAGGCATTTTCGCTGTAATCTTTGTTTGCATTTCGAATGCTTTCAACAAAGTCATCTATTTGGAATAAAAGTTTACCTACATGATTCATAGATTTTTGTGCAGTATCTCTGACAGGGGAAATTGCATAATCTTTATAGAAAATTGAATGCTCCATATCACCCCATGCAGATATAATTTTGCTTTTTATCTGTAACTCAAAATTATATTTATCATATTTTGCCCTGATTTTATAAATATCCAAACCATTGCGCATAGGTTGTGGTTGTTTGTTTAAATCTTCTTCATTTAAATAAATATCCTGAGCTTTTGCTTTTGAATTGAATTCGGAGGAATTTATCAATTCATACATTCTTAAGCAATCAGTATTAAGGTCGGTTAATAGCTTTATCCCAATTAAGTCGTCGCTTTCAATAAGTTTGTCCTTAACACTCTTTATTAGCCCGCCATCTGCAGGGTTAAAGCCTTCTGGTAATAGGGGAACAAACGAATTAAATAAATTATTCCTAATTAATTTCTCTTTTAAACTTTCAGCGTCCTTCACTCTAGGAGAAAATGAATAATGCTTTATTTTTCTTACAGTAGTTACAGATGTAAGCCCAAAAATTGGCGCCAATTCATCAATAATTTTAGCTAGCTTGTCAGCAATTATTTTAGTATTATGCTCATATACTGTAGGTCTATCATCAGTATATTGAGCAACAATAAAATTGATCTTAATGAGCTCTTTGTCTATTAAATTCATAGGATTAAATATCTAATTACATTAATAATGAGTTATTTATGACAACCTCCCCTCAAACGCTTTTTTCAAAATACTCTGTCTCAATGCCTCTGCCTGTTGTAAACTTTGGGTTATGCTTTCTTCCATTTTATCGGCTACGATGAAACGGCTTTCGATTTCTTGGACGGTTTTGTTTTGCTCTTCAATTGAAGGAAGTTTAATTTCTAGTGATGAGAGAGTTGTTTGACTTATGGTATTTTGCCCGGCACTTGAAACCATATTCAATTCAATGAATCGTCTTACAGATCTGCTTTCTGCGTAATACTTTATGAATTCAGGTAGAGCCATTTTATTATCTAATCTAATTCTTATAAAGTGGTCACAGAACGCCCATTCATTTTTAGTATTTACCAATACAAATCGTCCCACTAATTCTTTACTTCCATTTACTCTAATAGCAATAATGTCATTGTCATTCAATTTATATTTTTCTATCTCTGATTTAGATAGCTTTATTTCTCTAGGTTCCTTTGAATTTATTTCTCCCCCTTTTATATCAGCTAACCTTAAAACTTTGAAAGGTTCTCCTTCTGTAGCACTTCGTTTTGAAATGCCATTTTGATAGGAAAGAATAATTTCTGAAAATGGAGTTCCTGTCTTCTCATTTCCCTCAAATGCCCATTTTAATACAGCCTGCCGGTAAGTTTTTAGTTGCTGTTGAGCTGTACGCAGGTTTTCTATGCCTTTGTCTAATTCACTAAAGAGTTCTTCTATTTTGGAAACAATTGCTTCTTGTGTGGCTTTGGGAGGAAGAGGCAGATCTAGCTCTTTTAAAATTGTCTGGCTTATATTAGGCTGTGCTCCGCCAATTCCTTGACCAACTAATTTTTGTTTCTTGTAGAATAGATAATTGTACAAAAAAAAGGAACTGATTTTTTCGTTTTGATAAATGCCACAAATAGCTTGATTAGTTGCTGCATCGACACCGAGAAATGCCAGTTTCCCAATCGTTGCCCCATAAAGTGCAATTAGCAATGTGCCTTTAGGAAAAACTTTTGCACTTGAATTTTTAATTGCCGCTTCTGAAATCTTTTCTTCCGTATCTGTAATTACTCCTCTATCTAATTCGCCAGATTTCACCCAAGGAATATTTCCATTATAGTATTCAGGTTCTCTTCGACTAGGTGTGCCTCCACTAGTTGTACGGCAAACTTCTCCGAGTTTCACCCACATCCAATCTCTTGGTAATCCACTCACTTCCTTCATCAATTACAAAATTTATAGAGGCCAGTAAATACTGATTCTTCTGCACTGCTTAAGGGTTTTCCCTTTAAACACTCATAGAGTTTTGAAAGATAGATTTTCTGAATATTTCTAAATACGTTTTCATCTCTTAGCATGTACGGAAACTCTTCTTTGAATTTATTTTCTATTGCAGATAGTGCATTTAATCTCCTTTCCGGTTGTGCAAGTGATTTCGACAGATGATCCTCTGTATATGCTTTTGCTGTTTGTGACCAATTCTTCATTGTCCGTTATTTTTAGTAGAAAAATGTAATGGTTTTGAAGTCTAATGATAATGCGTTACAATGACTCGAACAAGATTACGCTGCCAACACCTCATTCAACTCCTCAATAATCCCATCCGTCCCATCCCCAAACAATTGCCACATCCTCCCCAGCCCGCCAATCTTATTAAACGGATCCAGTTCAAAATCTTCCTTGTCCACATGAAAGCTGCCGGCGATAAAATCCTTGATCATCCGCAGCCAATCCATTTGCTCGGCGGTGAATTTTGTGGCGCCGGCTTGTTTTCTAAATACCCAGTCCTGGAAGTTTTTGTCCACCGTTTTATCATAACCGGTAAGCGATCCGTCAATGCCAGCGATAGTACGAATTAAACTTACCAATGCCGTCAGTTCATTTTTGGCACTGCCGCTGGCCTGGCCGAGTTGCTCGTAGGCCCGCCATACATGAAGGGGCGCAAGCAAGGGTTGTTCGGTGGTTATCTTTTCATACAGGTCTTTAATCATCTGGTAAGTGAGTTCCCTGCGGCGATAGGGCTGGCCATAAAAGATTTGCAGGGCAGTAATCTCATCTTTATGTGCAGCTATCCATGCGGTAAAATTGCTGATCGTAAGCCCCGCCGCAGCTTCCTGGTCTTTTGCCCAACCGATATTGTTGATGCTGTCGATATTGATACCATCAATTACCTGATCGTATTTCCTCCGTACATCTACAATATAGATTCTCAGTTCCGGGTTACTGAAGACAGTGACGGCTTGCTCTATTAACGCTGAATGCTTAACGCTTAACGCAGAAAGCTGGGCATCCGGGGAGGCGTCAGGGTTTTCAGCTTCAACCATACGCCTTAAACCTTCCACCGTATCAGGATCGTAGGCGTTCAGAAGTTCTTTTACTACGTGGCTGATCGTTTGGCCACCTGCTTCGGCTGCGAAATTTGCTTTTTCTTTATCAGTGATTTGTTTATCCAGCCGGATTAGACGGTTAGCCAGGGTGCTTAAGATTTCTTCTGACGTATTGCCCATGGCTACATTTTCCAGGAGGTTCTTTAGACTCATGCCGGGGTTCTTCTCCAATGGGCGGCTATCCGTTTTCTGCGAGCCTTCCACGCCAATGGCATCAATGATTACAAAATGATCTTTGGTAAACTTTGCTGATGGGGTACCAGTGGCTTTTAATTGCTCCAGGCTGCAGGTACGGGTGCCGCGGCCTTTCATCTGTTCGTAATAACTGCGGCTTTTTACATCCCGCATAAATACCAAGACTTCCAGTGGCCGGATATCGGTGCCGGTAGCAATCATATCTACCGTTACGGCAATACGGGGGTAATAATCATTGCGAAACTGGCTGAGTACCGTTTTCGGATCTTCCTCGCTACGGTAGGTGATTTTTTTACAGAACTTATTTTCTTCACCAAATTCTTCGCGTACAATATCAATAATGTCTTCTGCGTGGGAATCCGTCTTGGCGAAGATCAAGGTCTTGGGCACTTCAAATTTGCCATCCTTATCTATGCGATCAGGAAACATGGCCGGCATATTTTCCTTGATAGCCCTTACAATAGTTCGGATAGTGCTGGGATTCACAATATCCCTGTCCAGTTGCTTGCCACTATATTCAATGTCTTCATCCACGGCCTCCCAAAACTTCTTGCGGGTCAGCCTTTCGCGTTTGTCCACGTTCTCACCCATGGAGATTTTGCTGCCATCTTTTGTAATCTTCGTCTCGATGGTAAATACATTATATGGTACCAGCACGCCATCAATCACCGCCTTTTCATAGCCATAATCACTCACAATATTCTTATTGAAATACCCAAACGTGCGGTTATCCGGCGTTGCCGTCAACCCCACCTGGAATACATCAAAATAATCCAGCACCTGTTTCCATAAATTATAAATACTCCGGTGGCATTCGTCGATCACTATAAAATCAAAAAACTCCACCGGTACCTTTTCATTGTACACAACGGGAAGAGGCTCCTTCTGCTGGAATCGTTCATTAGGATTTTCCAGCTCGGCACTCTCATCCATTTCGGTGCCTTTCAAAATCGAATACATCCTTTGAATCGTAGAAATATACACCTGGTTATCGGCGGGAATAAAACTGCTTTTAAGTCTTGTTACACCATAGAGTTCTGTAAACTTCCGGTTATCATCATTTGGCACATAAGCCATAAATTCCTGCTCGGCTTGTTCGCCCAAATTCTTGGTATCCACCAAAAAAAGGATCCGCTTGGCTTTGGCGTATTTTAATAAGCGATAGATAAAAGTGATGGCAGTAAAAGTTTTGCCTGAACCCGTGGCCATCTGTATCAATGCCTTTGGCCGTGCATCTTTAAATGATGCTTCGAGATTATTGATCGCAAGCACCTGGCAATCTCTTAAGCCAGTTATCGGCAAAGCCGGCAAATCCTGCAAGCCGGATCTTAAAGATTTGTCCTGCCTGCTATAGGCTACGAAAGTTTCCGGCCGGTGAAACGTAAAAACCGGCCGACTTCTTGGTTTGGGATCGCGGAAGTCAGTAAACCGGGTTACTTCGCCGGTGCTTTCAAAAACAAACGGCAGCTTTTCATTATTGAGGTGCTTCAGTTTTGCCGCGGCATAACCTTCGCTTTGTTCTTCGTGCATCGTCAGCCGGTGGCCTTCTTCTTCTCTTTTCGCTTCGATTACGCCAACAGGCTTTTTATTTACAAACAGCACATAATCCGCCGGCCCGATATCGGTTTGGTATTCCCGAATGGCCACCCCCGGCCCAGCATTTAAATTGATTTGATTTTTGTTTTGCACCAGCCAGCCACAACGCAGCAATTCGGCGTCGATACGATCGCGGGCAAGTTGTTCAGGGTTTTGATTCATAGGGGTGTGGCTAAAGATAGATTACCGGCAGGGATAATTCCAAACTTATTGGTGCTTAGTTCGTTAGTGGTTGTGGTTTGGATGAAATTTAGTCATCCCGGTTTATGTAACTACAAAGAGAGGCGGCGGTAAGACCCAGCCCTTTCGCAACCGCAAAAAATTCGCAAAAAAGTAACGGCCCGGCACGACTTGTACCGCCTAAGCGGTAGGAAGGCAACCCACAAAGCCAGCGCGTCATTCCTGCGCCTGTAGACGGAATGCCAGCGCTTTTACAATTTTGTAATAAAAAGTTCTGTAAGTAAAAAAATACTTACAACGGAAATACTTACAGTTTTTGTAAGAATCGGTGTGCGTAAGAAAAAACTTTCTTACAAAAGTTTTTCTTACAAAAGTTTTTTTAGGGAGCCGTGGTCGGTGTCCCCACCATAGCGGTCAGCTTAAGCGGTAAAAGACAGGTTTTGTAGTGCCGTGGGCACGGGAAATGTTGTGGCCGGCATTTCAATGCCGGGTTTCAGATTGGTTATTTACATTAAGTGCCATAGGCACGACCAATCTTGCATCTGGCATCCAAAAAGTTTGAAAGCGGAAATAAATTCCGATGGAATATTTCAAAGAAATGAGAATAGAGCTGGGCTTGTCGCAAAATGAATTTGCTGATCTTATTGGTTGCAACGAGGGTCAGTTAGCCATGGCGGAGTCCGGGCGGCGAAATTTGCCCCGGGCCGCGGCAAACTTCGTCCGGTTATTAACCCATGAACCCGCAAATCCCTCATCGGGACAAGCAGATAATGTGTATACACAAGCGGAACTTAAGGCAATGGAAATGGATTTGCGCAAACGAACATTACAAATCAGCAAGCTGGAAGAACGATCAGACGCGCTGGAAATAAAGACACGCCATGCAGGCAATATGATCGCGAAGTCGGCGGCGATACAAAACAGCGGCGTGCAAATGGATGAAACCACACAATTAACACTGGTGGTGCTGCAACGCAAGGCGATCGAAAAACAAAGCCGCTACCGTAAGCAATGGTTTGCTTGTCTTGCGGAAATCGCGGGTTTGCAGGCAGCTAATGAAAAAGCGGGCCAGCTTTTGCTGTCCCTGGCGTTATGATACTCCGCAGTTGGTTCAAGCGTCCGCTTGGACCTAAAATATTGCAGCGTCCCGCTGCTGCAGCGAGACGCTGCAATATTTTAGGCACAGGCTAGACGCCTGCGCCAATAACGGAGTAATTGGAATTTTGGGCTTATCCACATGCCAAAATGGAAGGCAATATCCTTGTGGGCATAAGTACCCCCATATCTACCAGCTTTTGCTGTCAACCCTATTGCTCCTGTTTGTTCAATCCAATTTTTAGCCGATAGCACAAAATTGTTTCCGCCCGAAGTATTTTTAATTGTACCGAATTCGGTATAATTAAAACCCGGGTTATACATTGCTTCCCACTCACCGAGGTATTCAATTGTATTTTTTAAACTCAACCATTTTATAATAACGACATCCCCTAATTGGCTTCGTGCCATGTCGGTCAAGGATATATAATCTTCATTGTTGTGCGACACAATTGCTATCGGGTGCTTATCAATGCTTATTATTTTACTTTTTGCCCATGGGCTCATTTTTAATTGTGGCAAATTCGCCTTAGTTAAAATTTATTCTTCGTTTTTAAAGGTCCTGGATTCGTAACCTTTAAACGCATCGAATCCGATGCGTTTAAAGCGATGCTATTTTTTCAATTAATTGGTCTTTGATGTTTAGACAGTCGTTTACCATTTCTAAAATATGCCATTTATTGGAGGCTTCGTATTTAGGAAACTATTGATTATAGCATACGTCCACGATTTGCAAAATAGCCAAACTTCGTCATTACTTATTGCATGCTTTTTTCAAACATGCTCCATAATATGGCTGAGTAAATCAAAAAAATACGTCCTTTCCAATTGGTGCGGAAATTCCGCACCAATTGGACGAAAAGCTGTAACCGCGGGTTTTCGAAACACAGCCAGCCTCCCACCAAAGATGCCCCAGTTGGTTCAAGCGTCCCGCTTGGACCTAAAATATTGCAGCGTCCGCTGCAGCAGCGGGACGCTGCAATATTTTAGGCACAGGCGAGACGCCTGCGCCAATACGGAGAGACACGAACCAAGGCGGAGGGACAAGTAACGGAGCGGCACGACTTGTACCGCCTAAGCGGTAGGAAGCCCACCCGCAATGGCCAGCGCCTCATTCCTGCGCCTGCCGAGGCTGTAGACGGCCCATTCAAACAAATATGTCCTTTCCAATGGGTGCAGAAATTCCGCATCCATTGGAAAGGACATCATCATAAATTATTAGAATTCTATATCGAACTCCAGGCAAGTAAAATATAGCCTTACCGCACCACATCTTCCAACTCCACATCCTCATCACTACTCAATTCCGCGTCCAGCAAAATGTCCTGGATAATTGCAGGGTCGGCCTGCCTGTGGGTGGCGCGTTCTTTTGCTTTATGCAGTGTATGAGACAATACTTCCACACATTCATTTACAGAAGTCTCAAAGTGGGGACTGTGCTTTTTTACAAAAGGATCATTGCCGGGCACTTCAAGGCGGATCTCGCAGTAATCATTGGCCGGCTCACTTGCGGGGCCTTTATAGAGTATGACGTTGGCCCTTACGATCCGGTCGCCTTTCAGCGTACTGAGCTTTGCGCGTATAAAATCTTCCAGGTAGGTTCCTGCTGTAAATCCCAAAGACTGTATGATAATATCCATATCGATTATTTTATTTTCTGGCGTTCCATTATTATGCCAAATGATGTCGCCGCCTCCCGGTGCGGAATCTTTGGAATATTATTCGTCCGTTGTTAACAACCCTATTGTATCAGCTTCTCCACATGAAATAGTTTTCCTTCATCGTTAATGCCTTCCACCACCAGCCGGTAACGTTTGGTGACATCGTTATTATAAAACTGGAACTTAAACCGCTTCCGTGCTTTATTCAAAACAACATATGGGTTCCAGTATAAGGTGGTGCGCTGGTCGCCGACATCATTCATGGCAGCACTGGTGGCATAGTCGGGTGCATAAAATTCTTTCACAGGCGAATAGCCGGTCAGCTGCAAATAATCGAGGCCCTTGGCATCGCTTTTTCTATCCTCTCCTTTTTTCGTGTACACTACAATAGCCCCGCCGGCACTGTTTGAAAGCACACCTGTTTGCCCCGGGCTGAATACTTTGATATAAGCAATGTCGCTCATGGGTGTATTTCCAATTTGCTGTGCATCGGCCTGCATTTCGTTCAGGAACAGCCCGGGACTGCTGCCACGCCAGCTAAGTGTAGGTGGATTTTGCGCCGCATTTATCTGCAACCCCGCTACACGGCCCTGCAGGTATTGAAACACCGATTGAGAAGCCATCGCAGATGGGTCGCTGGTAAGATCAAAGCCCCTGCCATCGCCGTTAAACATACCGCTGACATATTTTTCCTCCATTTTTTGCAGGGGCGTTTTGGCCTTTGCGGTAACGGTTACGTTTTGCAGCTCCACCGCTTTCATATTGCGCAATGCAATCATCCTTTGTTCGGCTGCATTGTTCTTTATGTTCCGGGCAATGATGTCCGCATCCAACAGCATTGCTTCAGCTTTGCTACCCGTATCTATGGCTGCTATTTTGTATCCGTTTCTAAGGCCGTTTGTAACAGTCAGCATCGATTTATCGAACTGCATTTTTTTATCACTGAACTGGAAATAGAATTTCGCATGGTCGTAAAAAATCATACCATCTGAAAATACTTTTCCTTTCCTGCTAACGGGTAAATTAACAATGGTAGTAACCGAATCCATGGTTTTCATAATACCCGTAAGTGTGGTACCGGGTGCAAAACCACCAGCCATTGAGCCGGCCACCTGCCCGTCAAGGCTCAGGTAATTGTTTTCCGGCCATCGTTTGGCCGGCACCTTACCCGCCAGTACCTGCGGCCAGTTATAGCGACGCCAGCCATGGGTCAGCATCACCAGGTCCAGGTGAAAAGCCGCACTGTCGGATGTGCTGAAAAAATAATAATAGGGGTTAACGATCTTGCCACGAAGGTCGCCGGTGAGTAAGAGATGGGAAATGATATTGTCGTCGTAGGTTTCAGATTCGTTCAGATCCGCGTCTGTTATGGAGATCGACAAGTTGGCGGCAAGGGTATCCGTGATCACGATCTCGCCTTTATTCAGGCCCCTTTTTCCCATATTTTTTTGTGGTACAAATGCATCCGCATCAAATTCGTAATCGTGGTTATTTACAAAACAAATACGTTCGGCCAGTGGCTTATAGTTTTGATCGAAAAGGGTCAGTTGTAAAATGCCCGTGGGCAGGTCTTTTACCGGTAAAAGAGCCGCGGTAGATTTTTTTGCGGTTAAATTGATATTGGCCGAAAATACAAGGTGCTGATTCATGGTGGCCACGAGGTGCAACATTTTTTCCGGCTCCGGGGCATCGTCTGTTCTTTGAATGGTAAAACGCTTATTCGCCGTGCCATCGTCTTTCACCTGCAATGCAATGCCCTGTGCTTTCGGGGGCGGCATGGGCGTAGTATAGCTTTTACCAGTTTCATCTTTCCACACTGCGGTGTAGGTGCGGCCGGGCAGCGGGCTTATCATAAACACACCCATGCCGTTAAGCTGGGTGGCAAAATCGGCTACCTTATTTCCATCATTGTCTTTTACAAAGCCGGTGGCTTCCACCGGCATGTCTTTGGCCCCGGTTACTTTAAATGCCATCGAAATATTGAGACCTGTTACCCAATCGCCGCCCTCGGGCAGAAACCGGATGGTGGGCGGTGTAATGGCTTTGGCTGTCGCTTTCACGGCTACCACCGGAACGATGATGGAAACTGGCTTTAGGTAAACAAATGCGGTATCACTGTTGAGCATCCCCACCGTGTAAGCTCTGAAATAGAGCAGTGGCTTGTTGAGTTTTTCAGGTAGATCGAAGCTGCCCGAGGCACTGGAACCCGTTACAGGAGCCGTTTTCCGGTCTATGATGCTGCCGCTTTCATCCAGCAGTTCCGCATAGAAATTTCTGCTGGCTTCAGAAGGATCCATCCCGGCAAAAACATAGGCTTTAAACCAGATCGTTTCGCCCGGGTTATAGTAATTCTTATCAAAATGGACATAGATCTTTTCCTGTGGATCGGCTTCCCGCTGGATCGTTATTAGTGAATCCATATTCTGGGCATGGCCATAATAACCAACCGAAAAAAAAGCAATGAAAATGATCAGCGATGTAAAAAATTGTTTTGGCATATCTCTCAAAATAACTCTGGGCCGCTAAAGTAAGCCGTAAAAATATAGGGATGAATTTTGCAGGAGGATTAACATTTGTTAAACGGAATCCCGCAAATTTATTACACGCTTAATGGTTTATTCATTTTTCGCGGCTCCACATTTTCATAATAAATCTTATGGTAGATAACTGCTATCTTCATCACCATGGGCGAAATTATACTACCTACTCTTTTTGAATACGCAATATCCGATTACCCGACACCCGATGAAACAGTAACTAAGGCAGATGCAGAAAAATTGTTCGCATTTTTTAAAACATGCCCGGTTTTCAGGTGGGCCGATGTTCATAATAATTGTGAAGCCAGGGCAGAAGCCGTTTGTATGCTATTGGATGAATGGGAAATCCCTAATTATAAAGGCTGGGTATTTAGCGGGGCATTCTTAAAAAACCATATTGGCGGCCTCAAGCAATTATGGAACTATCATGTGGCTGCCCTGCTTCCCGTTCTGGAAGATGGCCAGCTACAATATTATATGATAGACCCGGCAACCGCAGACAGTCTGCAAACATTGGATGCCTGGGCAGCAAACGTTACCGAATTTCCACACAGCTATCATATTATCAAACTGGCGGAATATTATATTTTCCCCAATGGCAAAGTTTTAAAATACAACTGGTACAAACGAAACAGGCAAAACCGCAAATGGACCATACAAGGTCTTGCCAGTATTAATGGCCTGAGTGGTACCGGTAAGGCACAGTTGTGTTTTAGGAAGAAAAAGGTAAAAGCGACGGCGGTGAAGTTTAAAGGGTTGATGGATCAGAATCCGCTAAAGTAATTCCCGGCAGCTATAAGCGTCACGGGTTTTAAGATTATTATCGGAAAGGGCGTAGTGTATATTTTTAGGACTTACGACTCCAATGGCGTTTAGTTCAGGTAAATCGGTTGTCAAGTTGTAAATCCTGTTCGTCCGGGGCTGAGGCACAGATGGGGGCACAGGTGAAGCTTTCGCAGAGAAATCAAGTTTGTAAAACTTGACTTCTCTTTACGAAACCACCCTTTCTGTTAACATCGCAGAACGATGATCAAAATGAAAATGGACGTCGGCTAATCCAAGTCACCGAAAGCCAATTACTACCAGTTATGTGCATGGACACATTGAACAAAATGATGCGAAAAACCTGCTAAAATAGCTACCGTACCCATATTGACTTTGCTGTAGAGCAGCTGTCTTATTAGTATAATGAATAACATTCGCAAACCCGGTACTGTCCTGGCTTTTCACTCCAAAGTGACTTGTCAGTAGTTAGATATTGGTGATTTTAGATACTGCCCTACCGGCCAATGTCATTAATAACCTAAAGCAAGGGTATGAACCCAACGGGCTCACATGTTTATAGAAAAAATAGAAATAGCGAGCCCGACCCCAACGGGGTCGCATGTAAGTTTGTTACATCTTAAAATTCTCAGGATAACTTCACATCAAATACAATTTCTACTTCTCACGTGCGAACAGATTCCTATTGCATAATTGGCGACGGACTTGCAAGCGTGTAAACATTTACATGCGACCCCGTTGGGGTCGGGCTCAAAACTTGTAATTTTTTTCTATAAACATGTGAGCCCGTTGGGCTCAATCTGCAATTTAGCCAACCTGCTTAACTACATTGCCTAAGGGGGCCGAACGTTAATTTCGATACCCAATTGCTATAAATATGCATTCCCATTTGGATTGAAAGCGCCTTAATATTGCCGGCACTACCCCACTTTGCGAATAATTTACCTAATCCTACTATCTTATTAACCAGACTCATATCTACAGCCCTAGCCCGAACTTTAAAGTCACGAGATTGTTAGTTTTGCTTCATAAACACCACCATGCCCCTCAACAAGAAAAAAACCTTTCTCATTATTATCCTGGGCATGCTGTCGGCTATTGGGCCGTTTTCAATTGATATGTACTTGCCGGCTTTCTCAGCCATTGCCACAGATCTGCGTACTGATGTCGCCACCATTTCATTATCCCTTTCCAGCTTTTTCATTGGCATTTGTTTTGGCCAGTTTTTATATGGTCCCTTACTGGATCGCTATGGGCGTAAAAGGCCGCTATACGCGGGCATCACTATTTACCTGGTGGCATCCGTGGGCTGCGCTTTGGTGGCCAGTGCCAATGGGTTGATTGCACTCCGCTTTTTGCAAGCCATTGGTGGTTGTGCCGGAATGGTAGCCGCAAGGGCGATGGTACGAGATCTTTTCCCGGTGGAAGAAAATGCCAAAGTATTCTCCAAGCTGATGCTGGTGATCGCGGTATCGCCCATTATTGCACCCACTTTGGGTGGCTATGTCACTCATTTAATCGGTTGGCATTTTGTGTTTGTGATCCTGGCCATAATGAGTGCATTAATACTGGCAGCGGTGCATTTTTATTTACCCGAAAGCCGTAAACCCGACCCATCGTTTTCCTTAAAACCAGGCCCAATTTTCAAAGGTTATTGGGTCGTGCTGCAGCATCCGCAATTTTATACGTACTCATTTACAGGCGCCATCGCCGCAGCCGGGCTCTACGCTTATATTGCAGGTTCTCCCTATGTTTTTATGGAGCTTTTTAAAGCATCGGAAAAGCTATACGGCTGGATCTTCGCCACCGTGGCCATGGGACTTATCATCAGCAGCCAGATCAATAGTTTGCTGCTGCGCAAATACAAAAGTGAACAGATCATCAGGATCGCATTACTGATGCAAAGCCTTACCGGCATTGTACTTTTTGTTGGCTCAGCATACGGCTGGCTGGGGCTCACAGGCACGGTTATCGGCTGCTGTGTTTTCCTCAGTTGCCAGGGTTTCACATTTCCTAATTCTTCGGCGTTGTCGATGGCCCCATTCAGTAAAAATGCAGGTAGTGCTTCTGCATTAATGGGCGGCATCCAGATGGGCATGGGTGCTTTTACTTCGGTGCTGGTGAGCATTTTAAGCAATCATACCGCCCTGCCTATGACAGGGGTAATGCTGGGCTGCTCTGTTGCGAGCATGATCGTATTGCTGATTGGCCGGAGGGTGATCCGTTATAAGGCAAGCATTGCCGCCACAGAAGAAAATGCGCTGGACATGCTCAGTACCTCCTAAAAAACGGCAGCATTTACAAACTCCCGGCAAATACTTTATCGAAAATCTGGCATTTTTTCCCCGGGCTCATCGATAACATATCCAGCCGCATCTCGTAGCGTTCGGCAAGTCTGCTACGGTCAAAAAGTTGTTGCCGCATTGAAACGGCGTGGAAACATAAATCGGTGACATAAGCCTTTATTTCTGTGGCTCCTACCCTGCCGCTCATTTTTTGGGCGACTTGTTCGTACAAACTGTTGATGCCCGCCTGGCTTATTTCGTTTGAAGCACTATCTTTTACAAACCAGTTTTTGCGTAGCAGGTAATTGCATATTTTTCGTTGCTGCCAATCCATTTCGCTCACCATCTTGGCTATCATTTTCATGCATTCATGCACAGAACAAGGCATGTGAACTGACAAAACAGCGGCTGTATTTTCAGCTGCGGTGAGAAGTTCTTTATGGTTCCTGAACCATTCATATTCATCCTCAAATTTTTGGCTGGCAATGTTCAGGAAAATATTGTCCTGGTATTCGTCGTCAGCAGCAGCATCCATCATATCATCATAATACTGCATGACAGAAATAATGTTGAGCCAGCCAGTAATTGAGGGCTGCTGCATCACGTGTAAACGCTTTGCCAGCATACATCTTAGCTCCAGTAGCTGGTACTGGATGGGTTGGTTTTTTTGTGTATGAAAGTAAAGCAGCTGCGATGCACTTCCGCTGCTTTGCTGAACCGGCGCTGTTTCTATATCATGGATATAGGTATCAAAACAGGCATTGCAAACGGTCACAATCTTTCCTGCTGCTTCTATCGCATCGCTTTCAGAAAGCTTTGTCAAATGTTGATTTAGATCTTCCAGCAGGAGCAACAATAATTCGTAAAACCGGCTATATGTAATCGCGTACTTCGCATTCACCGTATTCAGCACTTCAGCGCTGATCAGCTTTCTTACATCAAATTGATAAAACAAAACAGTTTTGCCATTCTCTGATTTGGTTTGCAAATAAAAATGTTCCTTATTATCCTTCATGAGCGATGCAACAAAAGGCTTGCCTGTCGTTTGGCTGATACCATCAATAAACTCATCTCCAAAAAGAATGGCGAGACAGGTAAGGTCTGCAATAACAGTCCTGGAGGCAGCGAAGTGCAGCGGAGTAATGCCCAACAGGAGGCTGTTGTAGGCAAAAGAACCGCCACGGATCGTTTTCCATAGTGACGTAAAATGAGGCAGGCTACTGCATTGCTTAAAAAAATCAGAACGGGTGGCTAAGCGCTGGCTTAAAATATGAACCGGGTAGAAAAAAAGCCTTGCTATACCCGCCGAGCATATTTGCTTCAATTCAGCAACAATCGAAAACGAATTTTCGCTACGGGCATAGTCGTAAGCGTACGCATCTTTTATCAGTGTCTGTTGTGCAGCCATTTGTTGTTATTTTCCTGCACAAATAATAAAAAGATCCGCAGCATCTATATACCCACTGCAAGGTATTTATCCGGTTGGGGACGGAGTAGCCAGCCAGGATAAAACCAGTCCTTCAAAAAACCGGTAAACTGCCTTCAATTCAACATTCTCCGTTTTGGTTAGCAGTGCATTCATAACGCCATTGTCACCATCTCCCAAAATTTCCTGGAGATGCATGTGGTTCTTAAAATCCATTTCGCCCAGGCTGTACCATTTAAATATCGATTCTTTGGTGCTCCATGCAAGTGTTAGTCTTTTAACCTGCTCGATATCCGGCTGGTCATGAAGCAATAACCGGGTTTCATCATCCGATAAAAACTTATGCCGGATCCTCGTTATCCGCTCAACTGGTATTTCTATATCAATACCAACACGGTGAGTGGTACTTACAATGGCCGCTGCATAATCGCCACAATGTGAAATAGAAAAATGGTGGGTTTCGTTGGGTAGGTACGGCTTTCTGGTGTCGGCAATTTGTATCAGGTGTATCGGAAACTGCGGGAACAAATGTTGCAGCAAATACCGGCCCGCCAGGTGTTGCAGGCGTTTGTGCGGATGGGTGATTTGCCTGCTGATGGGCACTTTTTCCAGGAAAAAATCTTCGGCCTCGGCAATATGCCAGATAGCCAGCCGGCTGGTGTCGTTGATGGTATGTGAATAAAATAGGGGCAACTATCGGGCGGTATTTAAAATGCTATGGCAAATTTGTATTTCTTTGGCCATAATTAGTATTTAGATTTTAGACAAAAGATATTTAGATAGAAGAATTCAGATAAGAGATAGCAGACAATAGATTGCAGACAATAACCGGCAGATCGCCAACACCAGGCTTGGGATTTAGATCAATGCTTCAGGCACATCATAAATCACAAATCATAAATCACAAATCGAATGATTTTATCCGATACCCGCATACTGGAAGAAATAGAAAAAGGGACCATCAAAATATTGCCTTACGACCGCAGTTGCCTGGGCAGCAATAGCTATGATATCCATCTTGGCAGCACCCTGGCTACGTACAAAGAGCATATTATTGATGCCAAAAAACACAACCAGATCGATTCGTTTGAAATACCGGAAGAAGGATTTGTGCTGTACCCCCATATATTTTACCTGGGCGTAACCCAGGAATATACCGAGACCCATGCCCATGTACCTTTCCTGGAAGGCAAATCCTCCACAGGCCGCCTTGGCATTGACATCCACGCCACGGCCGGCAAAGGCGATGTCGGCTTTTGCGGCCACTGGACACTTGAGATTTCAGTAAAGCAGCCCGTAAAAATTTACAAAGGCATGCCTATTGGGCAATTGATCTACTTCCCGGTAGATGGTGAAATAGAAATAAAATACAACGAAAAGAAAGATGCCAAATACAGCGGCCAGATCAATAAACCGGTGGAGAGTATGATGTGGAAGAATAAGTTTTAAGAGGAGTTATGATAGCAGCCGATAAGGACACGAGCTGATACGAACCCATCATCACAAATTGTGATCATCGCGGCTTGCTGCCAGTCTTTGCGAGGCTGGGTTCTTGCCCGGCCGAAGCAACCTCCGGCATTTAGTTGGAGTCTGGAGGAAAACGGTTAGACAGTTGATTAATAGCAGGAGCTTGCTTCGGGCACAGCCTGCTCCGCCTGAGCGGAGAACCCTCGCAATGACGGGCATAACAATGACGTCTTTGCGAGGCTGGGTTCTTGCCCGGCCGAAGCAATCTCCAGCATTTAGTTGGAGTCTGGAGGAAAACTGGTAGACAGTTGATAAATAGCAGGAGATTGCTTCGGGCAAGAACCCTCGCAATGACTGGCATATTGGTTGATTCGGCGAACCGGTAAAATCTACTCTCAAACTCCGCAAGTTTCGGGTTTGCATGCACCTATCCCCCCTGTAGTTTTGCTTCATCATGACAGACTACCAAAGAATAGAAACCGCCATTGTTTATCTAAAGCAGCACTTTAAAGACCAGCCCGACCTGGACGAAGTGGCCCGCCAGGTTCACCTGAGTCCTTTTCATTTTCAACGGCTGTTTAAAGATTGGGCCGGGGTGAGCCCTAAGAAATTTCTTCAGTTTATCAGCGTGGAGTATGCCAAGGGCTTACTGAAACAAAACCTGAGCCTGAGCGATACCAGTTTTGAAACGGGTTTGAGTGGAACGGGCAGGCTCCACGACTTGTTTATCGGCATCGAAGGGATGACGCCCGGTGAATATAAAAACGGTGGCGAGGCCCTGCAGATCCATTACAGTTTTGCAGAAACACCGTTCGGGGATATCATCATTGCTTCCACCCAAAAAGGCATTTGTCACCTGTCGTTTGTAAGCAGCGAACAGCAAGGAATCGAAACCTTGAATGGCTTTTTTCCAAACGCTTCATTTATCCAAAAAACTGACATGTTGCAACAACATGCATTGCGATTTTTTTCAGGTAAATGGGACGATCTGAAACAGGTTAAACTTCATTTGAAAGGCAGCCCTTTCCAGTTGAAAGTATGGCAGTCGTTGTTGGGAATACCATTGGGAAAAATAACCTCCTACGGCACGATTGCCGAAGATATCCAAAGCCCGGGCGCATCAAGGGCTGTCGGCACCGCCATAGGGAGCAACCCTGTTGCTTATCTTATTCCCTGCCACAGGGTGATCAAATCATCTGGGATCATAGGTGATTATCATTGGGGGAGCAATCGTAAAACAACGATCCTTGGCTGGGAAGCCGCAAAAATTTGTTCCTGATCCGAATTCAAAAATTGCTAATCACAAACACAGAACCTGATGAAAATAGAAAATTGTACCATTCAGGATATAGACGAAATATTCAGGCTGTACAGGATTGCCACCGAATATCAAAAACCCAGGTTTAGCGTGTACTGGCCTGAGTTTGAACGGTCGCTTGTGGAAACAGAGATCCATGAAAACAGGCAATGGAAATTATTGATCGACGGTACTGTTGCCTGTATCTGGGCCATCAGCTTTAGCGATCCGCAAATCTGGGAAGAACGGAATGCGGACCCGGCAATCTATATCCACCGGATAGCTACAAACCCCGATTACAGAGGGAGGAATTTTGTGGCTGATATCGTTGTATGGGCAAAAGATTATGCACAAAAAAATAATAAATTGTTCATCAGACTAGATACCATTGGTAATAATGAAAAGCTGATCCGGCATTACACTAATGCAGGCTTTGACTACCTGGGACTTTTCAAATTACAGAATACCGATGGCCTGCCACAGCACTACCATAATGCATCTGCCTGCTTATTCGAAATAAAACTGGCTTTCCAATCATTTAATAATCATCCATGAAACAGTTTAAAATTGTTCCACTAAGCGTAGCCTACGCGGCCAAAATCCGGTCAGCCAATAAAGATGATTTTGGACATGAAGTCATTGAACAACTGGCGACCGGCCTGGGGCCCTGCAGGGTTTCATTAAAACCATTTGTACCCGGTGTGGATACGAGATTGTTGGTCAGCCATAGCCCATTTGAATTGGACAATGCATTTTACCAGCCAGGGCCGGTTTTCATCCATAAAAAAGAAGTGGAGGCTTACCGGGATGTGCATCGGTTTCCTCGGGAAATAAAGGCCGATAAGATAAATTTTCCGTTGTCTTTAATTGGATACAATAAAGAACAGTTGATGGTTTTCACCCGATTGGTTGGGGATGATGATGTGGATGTTTTGATCTCAACTATTCTTGAAGAACAGCCGGAGGTGGAATACCTGCATGCAAGGAATGCTGAGGCTTGTTGCTTTATATGTAAGATCGAACGGGTAGCCACCCCCGTCAGGCAAGAACCTGCCACCCCCGCCAGCGGGGGATAATGTTCGGGCCACCCGATAAAATGCGATCTTAATACTTTCGATGAGTGTAACGCCACCCTAATGCTGCGAGGTAAGCTTGCCATTCCTGGCAACTAAATCATTTCTTTCAGTTTCTCCACCACGATATCTATCTCTTCCTTTGTATTGTGCCTGCTGAAAGAGAAGCGAACGGTAACCTGGTTGGGGTTATTGTTGATGGCACGGATCACGTGACTGCCGGCATCGGCTCCGCTGGTACAGGCGCTGCCGCCACTGGCACAAATATTATTGATATCGAGGTTGAATAGGATCATTTCGCTCTTTTCCGTTTTTGGGAAGGATACGCTAAGTACCGCATACAGGCAGCGGCCAAGCGGGTCGCCATTGAACGATACACCGGGGATATTTTTTTGTAATTGACCCATCATGTACACCTTCAGGTCTTTAATGAAGGCACTGTCTGTTTCGTGACTGGCAGTGGCCATTTCCAGCGCTTTGGCAAAGCCCACGATGCCATACACATTTTCGGTACCAGCCCGCATATTGCGTTCCTGGCTACCACCTTTTATCAGCGGCTTTATTTTTACGTTTTCATTGATGTACAAAATGCCGGTGCCTTTGGGGCCATGAAATTTATGCCCGGCACCTGTAATAAAATGAACCGGTGTATTGCGGAGATCAAATGGAAAATGGCCTACTGTTTGAACCGTATCGCTATGAAAAACAGCATTGTATTTTTTGCACAGTTCGCCAGTGGCATGTATATCTAGCATATTGCCGATTTCGTTGTTGGCATGCATCAGTGTTACCAAAGTTTTTTCTTCGCTGCCTTTTAACAGCGCCTCGAGGTCTTCGAGATCCACATGGCCATTGGGCAATAGTTTTACCCAGCTTAGTTCGGCTTCACCATTGCAATGCAACGCTTCTACAGTATGCGTGGTAGCATGGTGCTCTATCTGTGCGCTGATAATATGCTTACAACCCAGGTCGCGTACGGCTGAATTGATGGCGGTATTGCTGGCCTCCGTTCCCCCGCTGGTAAAAAATATTTCGGCGGGGTGCGCATTCAGAATTTTGGCAACGCTTTTCCGGGCGGTTTCTACCGCCAGGCGGCTTTCGCGGCCATAACTGTAAATGGAGGACGGATTCCCAAATTTTTCAGTTAGGTATGGCATCATAGCCTCCAGAACCTGTGGGTCAAGGGAAGTGGTGGCGGCGTTGTCGAGATAGATTCTTTCAGTCATGGTCGTATTTTTTATGGCTGGTTTGGCACCTGCCACTGCTGCTTTTTCGTAAGAGGGGGCAAATGTAAAAAAGTCCCCACGAAGGGGACTTTTTTTTATACGAATCAAGTATTATAGCTCATCAACCTTATTCAGAACAGGATAACATGGCATCCTCACAAAATTTGCCATTTGCAATCCCCAATTTGCGTTTTTACATAAACTCCTTAATATCCTGCATCAATCGCATGGCGATATTATTGGCCTTGGTTTCGAAATCACTTTCGCTGTAGATACGGATGATGGGCTCGGTATTGCTGGTACGGAGGTGTACCCAGTCGTCATCGAACTCTATTTTCAGACCATCTTCCGTATTGATCGGGTGGTTCTTGTATTTCTTTTTGAGTTCGCCAAAAATCTTGCTCAGATCAAAGCCGTTATTGAGTTCTATTTTGTTTTTGCTGATAAAATAATTCGGATAGCTGCCACGAAGGGCGGTCATCGACTTTTTGCTATGTGCCAGGTGGGTCAAAAACAATGCAATGCCGATAAGGGCATCACGGCCATAATGAAAATCGGGGACGATGATGCCACCGTTTCCTTCGCCGCCAATTACCGCATTTACCTGCTTCATTTTACTCACCACATTCACTTCACCCACAGCACTGGGGAAGTATTCACCACCATTTTTAATGGTCAATTCTTTCAGCGCCTTGGTGCTGCTCATATTGCTAACCGTATTCCCGGGCCGTTTGCTAAGTATATAATCAGCCACCGCTACCAGTGTATATTCTTCCCCAAAAAGGGTACCGTCTTCGCACACAAAACAGAGGCGATCTACATCCGGGTCTACTACAATACCCAGGCTGGCTTCCCGCTTATTTACCACGCTGGCTATTTCGTTCAGGTGCTGTGGCAAAGGTTCCGGGTTATGGGCAAAATGACCGTTTACTTCTTCATTCAGAACGGTGATCTCCTTGATGCCAAGTGCTTTCAGCAATGCCGGTACAAAAGTGGCACCGGTACTGTTAATACCATCCACAACGATCTTGAACTTTGCCTTTTTTATAGCGGCTACGTCCACCAATTCGTATTCCAGGATCGCATCAATATGCTTTTGCATGTACGAATCGTCGATGGTGCAAGTGCCTAGTTTATCTACACCTGCAAAATTGAAATCCTCGCTGGCGGCTATTTCCAGCAATTTCTTACCGTCATCTCCGCTGATGAATTCGCCTTTATGATTGAGCAATTTTAAAGCGTTCCATTCTTTGGGGTTATGGCTGGCGGTAAGAATAATACCGCCTGCTGCCTGCTCCATGGTTACAGCCATTTCCACCGTGGGGGTAGTGCTGAGGCCGAGATCCACCACATCAATACCTAAAGCATTCAGCGTACTAACCACCAGGTTACGAATCAGTTCGCCGCTGATACGTGCATCGCGGCCCAGCACCACTTTTTTATTATCGGCCGACTGGGATTTAAGCCAGGTGCCATAAGCCGCAGTAAACTTTACCACATCAAGAGGCGAAAGGGTATCACCGGGTTTACCGCCGATCGTTCCGCGGATACCGGATATAGATTTAATCAATGCCATACTACACAGTTAGGGTTTGGATTATTCGAAAAACGAAGATAGGGGTGTTTTGAAAAAACGGCGGTTACAAAGAGTAAAACCGGTGCCGGCAAATAGCATATTTTGCAAAAAAAATGGCCATGACAGAATTCGTTGGGTTTGAAAAATTTTTGTTTCAAGAGGATGCGGACTATTTGCAGCAATTATTGCACCAAAATGGCATTGAAGTTGAGCTGGAAACACCCAAATCCCATTTTGACGCGATTGTAGGCCATAGCCGCGATAATGAGTATTTTATCATTAAAATTCCCCTGCAGAAATTTGATACCGCATTAAGGGCCATTGAAAAAGACCTGGAGGAAAAAGGTATTCCGGCCGATTATCCTCTAAGGGAAATGAGCCGCCAGGAACTGATGGATATACTTGCATATCCGGACAAATGGAGCAGATTTGATAGTATTGGGGCCAAAATTTTACTGGCTGAAAAAGGTGTTGAAGTTTCAGACACTGAACTAAAAAAAATGGAGCTGGAAAGAGAGCAAAAAATAACCACTGAACGTACGATTTCAAACCCTGCGTATTTTTTACTTATCATAATAAGTTTCCTGGGATGGTTCTTCCCGATTATCGGAGGGTTAATGATCTATTGCTTGAAACAAACTGATAGAGAAGGGAAGAAAGTCCCTTTTTTTTCTGAACAAGCCCGTACTCAGGGTTTGATACTTGCGGGTATTGGGGTATTAAGTACAGCCGGCTGGTATTGGTTGCTCAGCTGATAGTCTGCAAAAAATGGGAAGGCAACCAGGCCGCTACCCACCGTCTTTGGGAGGTTCTGCCGGTTCAGCTTCATCGCCATCAGCCAGTATTTCATCTTCGCTGCGCTCATCTTTCCATGCCGGATTTTCTTCGTCAGTCACTTCCCAGATCATATCAATGAGCGCCATGCGCTGTTCCATGGTCATGGCTTTAATATCTTCTTTTGTGAAAGGCATAGATGGATGAGGTTTTTTAGAATGAAGGGTGGCTAAAATTAGAGAGATTCTTTTGAAAATACTTCAGCGTTCAAAACAAAATTACATTTACAAAAAATAGCACTATGGAAGCCTGGTTCGAAAGCTGGTTCGACTCCCCTTATTATCACCAGCTTTACTTTAAGAGAGATGAGCAGGAAGCTGCTGCTTTTATCAACAGGCTGATCGACCACCTGGGGCCGTTGCCGGGCAGTACCATGCTGGATATGGCTTGTGGCAAGGGTCGCCATGCCAAACAATTAGCAGATAAGGGTTTTGATGTTACAGGCCTTGACCTGTCGTTCAATTCCATAGCCGAAGCCAAGGCTTTTGAATGCGACAACCTGCATTTTTTTCAGCACGATATGCGCTTGCCGTTTTACATCAATTATTACGACTATTGCTTTAATTTTTTTACCAGTTTTGGATATTTCCGTACCCGCCGCGAACACGACAATGCCATACGAACCATGGCGCAATCGCTTAATAAAAAAGGCGTGCTGGTGATAGATTACCTGAATGTGCATTATGCCGAAGACCATTTTGTATTCAGGTTCGATAAAGAGATCGACGGCATCAACTACCACATCACCAAGTGGATGGACGAAGATTTTTTCTACAAGAAAATAGAAGTGGAGGATGATCAATTCCAGGAGCCCCACATTTTTACCGAAAAGGTATCTAAATTCTCTTTGGGCGACTTTACAGAGATGCTGGCCTTCCAGGATATGCAGGTGCAGGAAGTGTTTGGTGATTACCAGTTAGGCGATTATCATGTACGCAACAGTCCGAGGATGGTGATCGTGGCGAAGTTTAGGGGGTAAGGGGATTAGAGATTAGGGATTAGGGGTTGGGGATTAGGGATTGGTCAACCGATATTTTTTATTAGTTAAGGGATGGGGTTGGTTTATAAGGTATCTGGAAACGGTTGTTTTTATTTTTTAAAAACACGAACAACAGGCCGGCCAGGGCAGCTATGGCACCGCCGATCAACCAGGGCTTCATGTTATCGCCGTCGTCGGTAATAAAGGCTCCCAGTTCCGCTTTCCGTTTCTTTTCTTTACCATCGGCATACACGATTATTTCATGCTGCTTCTTTAATTTGATTACCCCATTCTTCACCGACTCTACTGCATACACATCTACTACAGATTGTATATTTCTGTTGGTTACCCTGGTATCACCACCAATAAAAACATCGCTTTCATACAAGTTCCCTTTTGTATCTTTTGCTTCCAGTTTTGTTTTGTCGAAACGTGTGCCCGCCGTATAGCGTTCGTTCTGCAGGCATTCCTTTATCGTTGGGGTATCGGCATGATAACCCTGGTGATAATGGTAAGTGTAATATTTATAAGTAAAGGAGAACCCTTTGTATTTAGCCAGGTTGTTGATCACAAACTGCCGGGCTATCTGGCCCTCTGTAATTATGTCTGCCATCGACATATGCAACAGTCCAATCGATAAAATTGCAGTTAAAATGAGTTTCTTTGCCATGGTATAATTTTAGTCAAGATAAAAAATATCCTGAACAATGTTCACAGCATCTACGCAAATACGTGTGCACTATGCACTTACCGATCAAATGGGCGTTGTGTACCATGGCCATTATGCGCAGTTTTTTGAGATTGGGCGCACAGAGGCCATTCGTAAACTGGGCTTTACCTATAAAGAAATAGAGGCCATGGGCATCATTATGCCGGTCGTGGACCTGCACACAAAATTTCTGCGGCCTGTAAAATACGATGAGCTGATCACGGTAAAAATTACGCTGCGGGAACTACCCATCCACCACAAGGTCGTTTTTCATTCGGAAGTATTCAATGAAGAAAATCAACTTTGCACCGCCGGTGATGTAACATTATATTTTATGGAAGCCGCGACTATGAAACGCTGCGAAATGCCCGATGCATTGAAGGAGAAATTGTTTCCTTATTTTATTACCGAGGAGTGAAAAATGGCCATTGAATCGGGGCCATTTTAGTATTGGTGAAATACTGCTTGCATTTCTACCCGCCTTCATACATACTCAACCTGTTCTTCAACCCGACTATTTCATCCTGCATTTTTTTTATACGTTGCAATAGATGGATAATAGCATCGATGCCTTCCATGTTAATATCCAGTTCCTTATTCAGCCTTACATACTGTTCCAGCTGTGGTATACAACTCTCCGGAAGGTAGGTCGCTTCTTCTTCGGTAATAATTTCTACCAGGCCAAACCTTTGCAAAGAATCAATAAAAGCGAATTCAATATTATGATGGATACAAAAGGTTTGGGCGGGTATCAATTCAGCTGTTTTCATACGGCTATTTTTTCTATGAAAGTTCGGACAGTTGTTTAAATAATTCCTTTTGTTGTTCGGTAAGGTTGGTGGGCAATTTTATGGAATAGGTAATGTAGAGGTCGCCAAACTGGCCTTCCTTTTTATATACAGGAAAGCCCTTTCCTTTTAATCTTGTTTTTGTACCGTTCTGTGTCTCGGGCTTTACTTTCAATTTTATTTTTCCGCCAAGTGTATCAACGGTTATTTCTCCTCCCAACAGGGCGGTGTATAGATCGAGACCGGCGGTAAGGTGCAGGTCGTCGCCTGATCTTTTATATATCGTATTATTTTCTATTACAAAAGTGATAAAGAGATCCCCAGACGGGCCACCATTGCGACCGGGTCCACCGTGGCCTTTTAGTTTTATCACCTGCCCGTTCTCGACACCGGCCGGTATAGTGATGCGAATGTTTTTACCATTTACCGTTAAGGTTTGCTGGTGGGTGGAGTATGCGGCTTCGAGGTGTAGTTTTAGTTCGGCCTGGTAATCCTGCCCCCGGTATTTTACCTGGCTACCCCTGCCCTGCGAGCCAGGGCCTGATCCACCAAACATGGAACTAAAAAATTCCGAAAAATCGTCGTTGCCAAATCCGGAGTCGTTCGACTGGCCATAGGAATGTTGCGATTGTCCCCGTGATTGTTTTGCTTTTTCGAATTCTTCTGCATGCTCCCAATCCTTGCCGTAAGTATCGTACTTCTTTCTTTTCTCAGGGTCACTTAATACCTCGTTGGCCTCGTTTACCTGTTGGAATTTTTTATTGGCATCCTTGTCGTTTGGGTTCAGGTCGGGGTGTAGTTTCCTGGCCAGTTTACGGTATGCTGCTTTTATCGTTTCCGCATCGGCTGTTTTAGGAACGCCCAATATTTCATAATAATCGATGAATGTCATATTGTAAAATTAATTCAATTTACCAAATGACAAAGAATTCAGTTGCAATTCAAAATCACGCTTTTTAATCCTTTTTGTACTAACAACGCCCCTGTAAAAAGGGGCGCTGCTGGTTAAACGAATAAGCCGGGAATTTTTTATTTCCCACCATTTTTTTCAGCTTCTTTAGCTGCGTCTGCTTTCATTTTCTCGTTTGCTGTGATAAGAAACTCTACCCTCCGGTTCTGTTCCTGGCCCTCTGCTGTACTGTTCGTATACTTAGGTGCGGTTTCGCCAAACCCTTTTATGTTCAGTCGCGACGATCCAACACCATTCGAGGATAAATAACCCGAAACGGACGACGCCCGGCGTTTAGAAAGTGACTGATTGTAACTCTCCGTCCCAGTGTTATCTGTATGACCCTGCACTTCAATATCAGTATCGGGATAAGCTTTGAGTACATTAATTAATTTATCGAGGCTGCTACGGGCAGCAGTTGAAAGATCAGATTGATCGACGCCAAATAAAATCTTACTACTGAATTCTATCTCTATACCCTCTCCTACGCGTATTACCTGGGCATCAGGTAAATTCTTTCTGATTTCCTCCGCCTGTTTATCCATATTGCGTCCAATAACGGCGCCTGTTACACCGCCCACAGTGGCACCAATAATAGCACCCATACCTACTTTACCAAAAATACTGCCAACAGCAGCCCCTACTACCGCTCCACCGGCGCTGCCGATTGCGGTTCCTTTCTGAAGGTTGTTTGGCGACTTGCAAGCACCCAAAAACAGGCTTATCATTAAAATTCCGGTAATTAAAATTTTCATTTTTTATTGAGTTGTTGTACTACTGGCAACCCAAATACTATACCAACAAAAAAATGATAGGAATGCGGTAAAAACATGCCGTTGTCCTGCCCATATCCGGCAATTAATTCCTTCATTCAGGCATTGAAGACAGGAATGGACATACATTACCGGTGTCATCTTCAGTGAATTTTCAAAAAAAACACTGCGAAATGCAGTGCTTTTTAATTTTATTCTTTTGCCTGAGGGACAAAACAAATTACCTCCCTCACCTGCCATTAAGAATAAAAGCCAGTGCTTTACTGGCACCGGCTTTAAACTATCTTTTTATTTTTTTACAGAACGAACAGTATCGCAGTTCTTTATTTGCTGATTGCCTCAGCCATTGTCTTTCCAATATCTGCCGGGCTGGCCACAACGTGGATGCCACACTCTTCCATGATCTTCATTTTTGCAGCAGCGGTATCTTCTGCACCACCAACAATAGCTCCGGCATGACCCATTCTGCGGCCGGGAGGAGCTGTTTGTCCTGCTATAAAACCTACAACGGGTTTGGTACCAAATTCTTTTATCCAACGCGCAGCTTCAGCTTCCATGCCACCACCAATTTCTCCGATCATTACGATACCATGTGTTTCAGGATCGTTCATCAACAGTTCCACTGCTTCTTTAGTAGTGGTACCAATGATTGGGTCACCACCAATACCAATGGCGGTAGTAATTCCCAAACCTGCTTTGGCCACCTGGTCAGCTGCCTCATAAGTAAGCGTTCCGCTTTTACTTACGATACCAATATTGCCTTTCTTAAAAATAAAGCCGGGCATAATTCCCACTTTACATTCATCGGCCGTGATAACACCAGGGCAGTTAGGCCCGATCAAGCGGGTTGTTTTACCCTGTAAATAATTCTTCACTTTCACCATATCCTGTACCGGAATACCTTCAGTAATACAAACTACCAGCGCAATTCCTGCTTCAGCTGCTTCCATAATAGCATCGGCGGCAAAAGCGGGTGGCACAAAAATGATGCTCACATTGGCGCTCGTGCCCGCTACAGCTGCGGCAACTGTATTAAAAACAGGACGGTCCAGATGGGTGCTGCCGCCCTTTCCCGGGGTAACACCACCTACAACCTGTGTACCGTATTCTATCATTTGCGAAGCATGGAAAGTGCCTTCTGTTCCGGTGAAACCCTGAACAATAATTTTGGAGTTTTTATTAACTAACACACTCATGACGGGGATAATTTTTTGGTGAAGTGAGTGCAAAAGTAGGGGAAACACCGATAGATGACCAAGTGATGGTTTGATAAGTTTTGGATGGCCGTTAGCTGACGCCAACGGGAATGAATAGATGATGGCTACCCCCACCATTAGCTATCTATAGACATTAGCTTATGCCAACGGCAATGGGAATAGATTCGGCGACTCATAATCTTTGATATTTGCGAAAAAAATGATTGTAGTCATCGGCTATCTCGCCTCGGCAATACTGGCTGTATCGTTAATGATGAGCAATGCCCTCCGCTTTAGATGGCTCAATATTGCCGGGAACATTTGCTTCATTACCTATGGCGCTTTTATCAATGCATTCCCGATCATGGTTGCTAATTCCATTTTGCTGTGTATCAATATCTACCAGCTCATAAAGCTTCTCACATTTAAAGAAACATTTCACCATGTAGCCTTTAAAACCGGGGACGCTTTTATTGAGAAATTCCTTGCATTCTACCAGTCCGATATCCAGGCTTATTTCCCCGGTTACAGGTTTGCAGGCAGCGACGGACGGATTTGCTTCGTGGTTTTAAGAGACCTGGTGATAGCCAATATTTTTGTGGCGAGATTACACGATGATGGTAAAGCGACCGTGGAAATAAACTACACCGTGCCGCATTACCGCGATTTTAAAGTGGGCCGTTTTATTTTTGACAAGGAAAAAGAATACCTGCTGGCACACGGCGTAAACGAAATTGTGTATGACAAGGTCCCGAATAAAGGTCATGAAAATTTTATCCGCGTGATGGGTTTTACAAGCCAGGGAGTGGGATATCAGAAAAGCCTGGTTTAGGAGTTTGGCGTTCAGCGTAAAGCGTTTAGCGTAGAGCGTTCAGCCTACAGTGCTGTAAGCCACCGTGAGCGCATCTTTCAGCATGTTCTTTTTGATCTTTTTTAGAACCAGCATCGTCCAGCCTTGCCTGCCCCAGGCACCTGGTACAGGGTAAATGATCTCTTTATCAAAAGCACAAAATACAGACTGATCCAGCAGGGATAATTTCAGGACTGCAATGCCTGTCGCCTCCGAAAGGGTGGCAAATATTTTCTTTTTTACCCTGAATGATATTTTCTCAAAATGCGGCTGCTCGATGGCTCCCGGAAATGAAAGCGCCATCTGCCGGAATGTTGCGATTGAAACCATGGGTTGGTTGATTGGTTGATTAGTTCATTAGTTGTTTGAGTTCCGGTTGCTGTTATCCTCATAATGACTTGCCTAAGCATCAACTAATTAACCAATCAACCGATCCACTAATCAACTACATACTCAAATACCGCACCAGGCGCCGCTTGGCGATGGGTAGCAATGTTTCTTCCACGGGGAATTTCAGGTCTGTTTCTATACTGTACACCGCCGGGTTGGGTAACTGTTGGCGATGGCGTATCAGTTCGCTTTTGATGCTTTCGTAGGTGTGGCTCATGCTACGTTGCCAGTCGGCGATAAACTCCGTTTTAATACTGCGGTACCGCTCATCGTGCTTTTCAAAAATGCTGAGGCGGTATTGGTACACGCGGGTATCGCTATAGCTCCCATCGGCCAAAAAGAAATAGCCCTCCTGGCAGTCGAGCGGAATCAATCCAATTGGAGTAATGTTCATCTTTTCTTCTACAAACTCGTAGATGCCCGTGCCTTCCTCAATGGTGTGTTTCATTTTTTTAAGGGCGTAGTGCATAATATCCTCCAGTTCTTTCATCAGCTCATCATCCTCAATCATGGCCTGGTACAATACCTGCAGCCGCTGCATATCTATTTGCGTAAGCCGTTTGGGAAATTGTTGCTGCAGGTATTGCTTATTATCCCTGAAATGCAGCAGGTTGTTGTGATGAAAAATCACATCGGCCAGTTGCGGGTACAATTTATTCTCATTAAAAAAACCATTCACCTGTTGCAGGTATGCCAACAGTGTGTACTTTTTTAATTCAAAATCGATATAGCCTTCAGCAAACCATGTTTCGGACAATGTTTTCATCTGTTACAACAATTTGGTTGCTGTAAATTACTAAGCAATCCAATTCATCACATAAAAACTTAGCTAAAAGTCTTTCCTTAAGTCACAAGGATCAGGGTTCACGCGCCAAGGTTCAAGAGTACAAGCGTCAAGGTTCAAGACACGGAGTCAGGTGGACGATCATTCAATCCACAAGGCGGGAAACGTTATTAAGATTTCAACCATTACCAAATCCGTTATCCAATATACATTATCCTACTATCAATTATTCCTCAGTCCACAGCACCCGGATGCTGTTCCCTGCGAGGTTCATCTTTCTTAAGATGCAGCGTAAAAAATAAATTCGTTTGAAAATAATTTTTGGAAAACTTACTGCCATTTGCGCGGTAATCAAATTGATTTAAAAAACCAAACTGCAGTGTAAAGGAAGGAGTAAATTGATAGCCTGCACCAAGGTACAAGCGGTTTCGCTCAAAGTATGGTGCCGTATTCGTTAGAAATATTTCGTTGAATACATTTACAAATACCGTTTTGGCCTGTACTTTTTTATGGTTCAATGGAACCACGGCACTGAGCCGGTACCTGTAGCGGTTGCGATAACCAGCTGTAAGCCAGCGCTGCTCCACCCGGAAGCGGTGTTCTATTTTGAGCCTGTCAATATTATTGGTGAGCATGACCTGCTCCCATAACCGGAACTCATGTGTTGTTACCGGCGATTTAAAGTCCCCACCAGGTGTATACGTGGCATACTGGCCGACACCCATTAACCCTGCAGCCGTACCATTTAATGTGTATTGAAAGCCGCCCTTTACTTCATGGTAATAAAAATCGTGGTAGATCTTGTACGACCTGGTCTGCAATTCGGTCCATGCCGCCCATTTTTTATTGACATCAACGCGCAGGTTGGCTACATTCCAGGTACCCAGTCCATCAGTTTGCGCATGGCCCATTGTAGTCGTAAAAAGAGCCATGAACAGTATAATGGCACCGATAGATTTTCTCATGTATTTTTTAAGTCACAAGGGACAAATCCCAAGTTTCAAGATTACCAGTTTGCATGTCTCAAGTTCAACTAGCCGAGATGCAATTCTCATTTTTCATTCTCTGCTTCCCTTCATTCTCACACTCCCTCATTCTCTCATTTCCACACTTCCACATTTCCCACATTTCCAGATTACTAAAAGCTCCGATTCACATCCCAACCTTCCAGCTCCTTTGCTACAGCCGTAAGAAAGGTAGCGCCCAGGCTGCCATCCACTATACGGTGGTCGTAACTCATACTCAGGTACATCATGTGGCGGATGCCGATGGTATCGCCCTGGGGTGTTTCAATTACAACCGGGCGTTTTTTAATGGCGCCAACGGCCAGTATAGCCACTTGCGGCTGGTTAATGATCGGCGTACCCATCAGGCTGCCGAAAGTACCTACATTGGTAAGCGTAAAGGTCCCGCCTTGTGTATCATCCGGTTTCAGTTTGTTATTACGGGCGGCATCTGCCAGGCCATTCACCTGCTTGCTAAGACCTACCAGGTTTAGCTGGTCAGCATTTTTAATGACCGGTACAATAAGGTTCCCGCTTGGCAAGGCCGTAGCCATCCCTATGTTGATGTCTTTTTTAATAATGATCTTGTCGCCATCGATACTGCAATTGATCAACGGGAATTTTTTGAGACATTTTACCACTGCTTCTACAAACAATGGGGTAAAAGTGATCCTGGTATTCTCCCTTTTTTCAAAATCCTTCTTCACCTTTTCACGCCACATGACGAGATTGGTAACATCGGCCTCGGTAAAACTGGTTACATGGGGGCTGATATGCTTGCTATCCACCATAAACTTAGCGATCAGTTTCCGCATCCGGTCCATTTCCACGATCTCCACGTTAGGGCCGTAATTAGAAACCTCCACCTGTGTTTTACTGGCCTCGGTTGCCTGGGTTTGAACGCTGGTTTGAACCGCTGGTAAATTGGCTTTTGCCGGCTGCACTGTAGCCGGTTCTTTTATTTCCGGTGCACCTGGAACCTGAACCCTGGCGCCTGAATCTTTAGATAAATAATCAAGAATATCTTTTTTACTGACCCTTCCGTCCTGCCCGGTGCCGGGTATGGCTTCCAGTTCGGCCATGCCAATACCTTCCTCCTGTGCTATTTTTAAAACCAACGGTGAATAGAAACGAATAGCCGGTTTGGCTGCCGAAGGCTGTGCAGTATTTGCCGCAGGAGTGATATTGGCGGGTTGATAAGGAATTTCGTCCGCCGTAATATTTCCATTGGAATTGGAAAGGTGGGCATTCGCGGAACCTGCTTCCGTTTCAAGCCTGGCGATGACGGCTCCAATAGGTACCACATCGTTTTCTTTAAAAAGGATTTCATTTAGGACGCCGGCATGGGTACTCGGAACTTCGCTGTCTACTTTATCTGTGGCAATATCCAGCACGGTTTCATCCTGCGCTACAGCATCGCCCACTTTTTTGTGCCATTTAAGAATGGTGGCTTCCATAATACTTTCACCCAGCTTGGGCATTACCAGATCTACTAAAGGCATATAGCAATTTTTTAGAGTAAAAAGGAAGTGGTCATTTATTAACCTGTAACTATAACGGTACTTATTTACAAAATGACTTACTGACCTATTAACCTCATGACCATTACAACGGGGACAAATGTAGGTAAATCAACTTCGCTGCACTATAATTTTGAAGATGACAAAGCTGCTTCAAAAAAGCTTTGACAACCATTGAAGCTTTGGTGAATTCGTAAGAATTCTTCCAAAGCCAACCGAAGTTATTGCTCCAAAATAAATTTCCGCAACAGGTTCAGTGCATTGGTAGCGGTCAGCTCAATATTCCGTTTTCTATCGAACCTGAAATGAAATTTTTGAGCAATAATTTGTTGGCTATTGCCTACCGCTGTCCAGACAGTCCCGACCGGCTTATCGGTGGTGGCGCCGTCGGGCCCCATAATACCACTAACGGCTATTGCATAAGTGGTTTTAAGTTGTTTCAAAGCACCCTTTACCATTTGTGTTACCACCGCTTCGCTAACAGCGCCGTTGCTTAGTAACAGGTCGTGGTCTACGCCAAGAATATCTTCCTTGGCATCGTAACTATAACTCACGATACTGCCATTATAATATGCAGATGAACCGGACATTGATGTAATTAAATGGGCAATATAGCCGCCGGTACAGCTTTCCGCCGTTGCCATTGTTTCTTTGCGCTGTGTCAATAGTTTGGCCACTACTTTTTCCATGGGTTCGTCTTCTGTTGTTACCAGGTACTCTTTTATCAGCAACTGTAGTTTTTCAAACTCGCTGTTAACAGTGGCTTCCAGTATATCCTTGTCGAAACCAATGGCGGATAAACGCAGGCGTACCATGCCGTAGTTGGGCAGGTAAGCAAGTTTGATATTTTCGGGTAGCGCCTCTTCCCATGACTGTATCAAATCAGCCAGGAAAGACTCGCCTACACCGGCGGTTAGCAATGTTTTATGAATGATGGTGGGCAGGGACCGTGCGTCTTTTAAATATGGTAATACAAAATCATCTGTCATACCCTGCATTTCATGGGGTACGCCGGGCATGCTGATAAAACTCACCCCGTTTTTTTCAAACAACATACCTGGTGCCGTACCTCTTTTATTCGGAATCACGGTACAGACATCCGGAACTTCGGCCTGCTTGCGGTTGCGATCGATCATCGGCCGTTTCAGTTTTCTAAAGATCGCTTCCACATTTTCCAGCGCCCCGGCATCTACGATCAATTTTCCGCCAAAATATTCGCAAAGCAAGGGCTTGGTGATGTCATCTGCCGTAGGACCAAGACCACCGGTAATCAATATCACAGATGCATGCTGCTGCTCCTCATCCAATGCCTGCCAGATATCCTCCCATGAATCGCCAACAGCCAGCCGGTGTTTTACCGAAATACCAATAGAGTTGAGTTGCCTGGCTATATAAGCGCTATTGGTGTCTATTACCTGCCCTATTAACAATTCATCGCCGATGGTGATGATGGATGCGAAAGTTTGCTGCATGAAAAAATCCCTTTAATTAAAATGATGAACAATAATACGAAGACAAACGACGGTTTGTGTTTGTTCGGTGGCGATTTGCCACAGTCAGGCGCCCTGCCCCGCTGTTTTGCTGAACCAGTGTATCGCTACAGTGGACAGAACGCTACATGTACAAAATGGGCCTTTCCTTCGGAAATTCAGGTAGCGCACCCAGATTAATGCAATCGTCATAAAACTTTTTCGTTTGTACTTTTCTCAGTTTGTTCCTGGTCGAAACTATCGGCACAAGTATGACAAAAAACCGGTTAGTTTTGAATAAATAGCATGTACATGATGGTGAAATTTTCAAGCATTTGTTTCCTGGTAGTTTTATCGCTTACAACCGCTGCCCAGAACATCAGCCCTAAACTGGAAACAGCGTGGACGAAATTTATGGCAGACGATCAGCTTCAATACGGCCTGGCAGGCATCTGCGTAATGGATGCCAAAACCGGGCAGGTCGTTTTTGAAAAGAACAGCAATATTGGCTTCGCTCCTGCCAGCACTCAAAAAGTACTCACGACAATAGCAGCATATGAGGCGCTGGGCAGCAGCTTCACGTATCAAACAAAAATTGGATATACCGGAAGCATCAGTAACGGCAGCCTAAATGGCAATCTTGTGATCGAAGCCAGCGGCGATCCAACCTTTGGTTCATGGAGGTATTCAGGTACCAAAGAACATGTCGTATTGAAAAAGATCACCGATGCCGTAAAAAAAGCAGGCATTGAATCCATCAGCGGCGATGTTGTTGCCACCGGCGAAGGTTTTGATATCAATCCAATTCCTGATAACTGGATGTGGGGCGATATGGGCAATTATTATGGTGCCGGCCATTGGGCGCTTAATTGGAGAGAAAATCAATATGATGTGTATTTTAAGTCGGGATCCGCAGTTGGTGATTCCACTTCTTTGGCAGGCTTTGAGCCAGATTTTCAAATGGAACAAGCAACGATATACAATGAAGTATCAACTGGTGATGCCAATACAGGTGATGGTTCATCCATTTATACAGCGCCTTTTTCCCGTGTCAAAATCATCCAGGGAAAAATTACATCTGATCAAAAACGTTTTAAAGTATCAGGCTCCCTGAGCCTGGCCGATATAGATTGCCTGTATATTATCGTCGGGGCGTTGCAAAAAAATGGTGTGTCCATGCGCAGGGGACTAGTTAGCCCCTCTGCCAAAGTATTCGGTGAAAAAATAACACCGGCAAGTCCCACAACTTTGCTCCTTACCCATTACTCCCCCACCCTCGATTCCATCGTTTACTGGTTCCTCAAAAAAAGTGTAAATCTATATGGTGAAGCATTGGTGCGTACCATAGGTTTTCAGAAGAAGGGATATGGGTCTACCGACAAAGGCCTGGAATGGATTGATAGTTTTTACAAAGCCAACGGCTTTGACACCAAAGCCATTCATATGACCGATGGCAGCGGGCTGGCACCCACGAACCGCACTACCCCATTATCGCAGGTAAAAGCCCTGAAATATGCCCAGGGCCGGGCCTGGTATCCCGCATTTTATGATGCCCTGCCGTTGTACAATGGCATGAAATTAAAAAGCGGCACCATCCATCGCACCAAGTGTTTTGCCGGATATCACAATGGCTATATCGTGTCGTTAATGGTAAACAATTATAATGGAAGCAGCGCGGCGCTTGTAGATAAAATGTACAAGGTACTAGACGCGTTAAAATGACAACCGATTTATGATGTATGATTTCGGATGTCTGATTTACGATTTCTGTAAATCGAGCAGCATGTCGCTATAAGACACACTGAGCAGGTCTGTATCGGCAATGCCAAACAGGTCAATATAAAAACGGCATTGCTCATCCAGCTTTTGCTGGCCGATGGATCCGTCGATGTCGATGGCTTCAATTTCTACAAAACTGCCAAGGCCGGGAACGGTATCGATGTGAAATTTCACATTATCGATAAAGTAAATTTCCCTGTTCTTTTTAACCACCACTTTTTTACCAAGAGCTTTGTCCAACACATTCTTTAATGCGTCGCCATTATCCGTAACGTTCACCATGGTCACTTCCGAAATCTTAGGGCCGCTTTGATTATTACGCTGGTAAAAGATCAGCGATTTTTCAATCGGTCCCAGCCTTAGTTTCAGCCGGCCTTCGGGCACATTGAAATAGGTATCTTCCTGCTCGTCAGTTCCTCTAAACTCTGCATGGAGACCCAGCAATATTTTCCGGATTGAATCCGGCGCCTCACAACGGGCTTTTATTTCTACATTTAGGTGCATGGTGTTGGGTATTGGCTCAGTGGTTATGCGCTGCCCGGTTGGGAATTCAAACCAGGATCACAAAAAAAAGGAATGCCGGTATCAAACCAACATTCCTTTCTAAATATTTTAATGATATCGTTATTTCTCTGCCAGGGTCCGCTTTCCCGCCGATAATTTAGCCAATACGGCTGCTGAGCGTTTTACCCTGGTTTCTTCCTTCTTGGCATCACTGATCCAGCTTACATAATCCTGCTGGTTATTAGTGCTCAGGTTTTCAAAGAAAACCTTTGCTTTTGGGTTTTTGCCAAAAAGCTGCATCAGTTCGCTGGGCGGCATAATGGTGTATTTGCTGAGCTCGGCATGCGATTCTTCGTAGTCCATTTCCAGGTCTGCAACGGTAATTACGGGCTGTTTGGACATTACCGTGTCGCCTTTTTTAAACCATAAAGCGCTCCATACATGGTCCAGTGCCACCTGCTCCACACCCTCGAAACCGTTAGAGGTGAGCAAATACCAACTGCAATCACGGTTAAGATCGCTGGCTATTTTCGATGTAGTCTTGGGGTAAGCGATCCAAAGTTTCCCCTGGGGATGCAAGGCGGGCATTACATCTTTAAGTATGGTATTGAGCTGGTTTTCGTTTACCGCAAAAATCAATGCCCAATCTATCTTCCTGGTCTTGAGCAATGGCGTTACATTCTTGGCGAATGATAACTTGGCAAACTGCTTTTCAATGGAGGAAGGCAATCCCTGGATCAGTAAATTCCTTTCGTCCTTTAAATTCAACTTCTCCAAAATACTTTGCTGCGACATTCCAATAAAATTAAGGTAGCTGAAAAAATGAGTGTGCAAAAGTAATTTTTTCTAACGGTTTTTGCAAACGGTTTAAAAAGAAAAAGCCCCTGTTTCAGGGGTTTTTTCTTTTTTGTTTAATAAAACTATATAATAGATAAAACAAGATTCATCATTTTGCGCCCTTGTAACTTTTCAATGCTTCTGGCAGGTACTCCTTAATTTTTGCGATCCTGGTGGCATCGGCGGGGTGCGTGCTAAAAAATTCCGGTGGTTTTGAGCCATTTGACGCTGCAGCCATCCTCTCCCAGAAAGGAACGGCTACCCTTGGATCGTAACCGGCAAGGGCACAAAATAACAGCCCATACCTGTCTGCTTCCAGTTCCTGTTTACGGCTGTTTGGCAGGGCTGAACCAAATTGGGTTCCGATACCATAAGCAGACAAGAAAATATTCTGTGTTTGTTCAGATTTTGTAGACAGCAATACAGAAAGCGCCGTGCCACCCAGCTGGGTCAGTACTGCTTCATTCATTCTCGAGGTTCCATGTTGTAAAATGGCGTGAGCTACTTCGTGGCCCATTACTACGGCTAGCGCGCCTTCACTTTGTGTCAGCGGCAATAAACCAGTGTACACAACAATTTTCCCTCCAGGCATACACCAGGCATTTGCTTCCTTGCTATCAACAAGGTTGTATTCCCATTTATAACCTTCCAATACTTCGGGTTTCCCCTGCTGCTGGTAATAAGTAGTAATGGCAGATGCTATTTTTTGCCCAACGCGTTTCACCATCGCGGCATCGCTATTGGAAAGCACCCTATTTACTCTTAGAAAACTATCATATTGGGGATCAGCCATTTGCTGCATTTGGGCTTCAGATACAAATGGTAAAGTTGTTCTTCCGGTTACTGCATTCTTTGAACAAGACAATAACGCAAACAGTGGGGCTACAAGCCACAGCATTTTTTTCATACTAGAAATTTTTAAATTTAAAAGGCGCCGCCTTCTTTTTAGTTACCAGTTGCGGCGGTTTCTCCTCCGGTCACGATATTTCAAAATACGTGCCTTGCTCTCGTTGCCGTTTAAAAGCTTGTTGATATTCTTCTGGTGGGTAAGAATGACCAGCAATGCCACGGCAATTGCGAAGACCCTGTACAGTGGCACGGGCTCCCTGAAAATGAGCAGGAGAAAGATAGGAAATGCTATGCTGGCAAGGATAGAGCTAAGTGAAACAAACCTGGTAAGATATAAAACCAAAACAAAAACACCCACGCAACAAACCGCCACCATGGGCTGAATAGCGAGCACCATTCCGAAAACTGTGGCCACGCCTTTACCCCCTTTAAAGTCGGCCCAAATGGGGAAGATATGCCCCAGGATGGCGGCTAAACCAAGTCCTATCTGAAAATTAGTACGGTGTAATTCATGATCGGCACCCATATAAGCGCTGGGCAACAACAGGTATAGCGTTGTTGCCATTACCCCCTTAAGCATATCTACCACCATTACAAATGTGCCCCATTTAGCTCCTAGAACCCTATAGGTATTGGTTGCGCCGGCATTGCCACTACCATAATCGCGGATATCCACTCCAAAGAAGTACCTGCTTACCCATACCGAAGTGGGTATAGAGCCGATCATATACGCAATTACTATGAGGAGTAATTCTTTCATGCTTAGGTTGAATATGTTAACAATGGTAAGGCAGTAAGCTAAATACACGGGGTGTGAGGAGGCAGGGTGGCAAAAATAGCCATTCACAAGATTAGTTAATAATAAATTAACAACCGCTATGCAGCGTGTTGAAACCCTATACTTAACCAACCGCTTCTCTCTAACTGACTAACCATTTTGAGGCCAACAAAAGTTGCAGTTCTCAAAATATCAATTTCATCGTCTGTCAGAATTCCGCTGATAACAAGAAGGCCGTTTTTCGACAGGTACTTTTTCAAATCGGGGAAATTTGCCAGGATGATATGCTTGTTAATATTGGCAAGTATGACATCCGACACAACCGAGCCATCCAGGTTATCAGCCTTGATAATGTCGATATTGCTGCAATTATTGGCGGCTGTATTTTCCCTGCTATTTTCAATGCACCAGTCGTCATAGTCAATGGCGGCAATGGTTTTGGCGCCCATTTTCTCTGCAAGAATCGCCAGCAGACCTGTACCCGTACCAAAATCGATTACCGACTTGTCTTTGAAACCGATAGATGCCATGGCCTTCATCATCATCCAGGTGGTGGCATGGTGGCCGGTGCCGAAACTCATCTTGGGGTCAATAACAATTTCGTACTTAACCCCTTCGATTGGCTGATGAAAACCTGCCCTGACTGCGCAAAAATCTTCAATAATGATTGGGGGGAAATCCGATTCCCACATCTTATTCCAGTTCTCTTCTTTAATAACAGCTTTGGAATAGCCCGCATTGATTTCGCTTAAATAACCTTCCACTTCCTTTTCATCAAGTGATCCGTCGTACCCATTGGCAATTAACATGGTATCCGTCTGTTCAAAACCATCGAAACCAAAATCCTGGAGCATTGCTACCAGGATATCCTGTTTTTCCGCATCGGGTTCATTAATGCGGTAAGAAATGTATTGTTTATCAGGCAAAACTGAATTATGATTGAGGCTTAAAGATAGGGCATCATCCGCTTGCCCACAGCAGTTATGAGAAGCTGATTTCTTAACCCACAGGAAATGGACAGATAGACACACGAAACAAGTGGATGATATCCCTAAACCTGGTACCCGTGTACATTTAATATGGTGTTCCATACCAATTTGTCGGGGCGCAGGTATTGCTGATAATAGGCAAAGTTATTTTCCATCATCTCTTTTCTTAGCTCGTTATCGTTCATCAGCCGCTCCACCTGCCCTAGGCACGCTTCCGGATCATTATAAACGCTATAGTGGCTACCTGCCTGGAGCTTTCCGGGTACGATGGCATTTATTGGTGTGGTGACGATGGCTTTTGAAAAGGCGATGTATTCTGCAAATTTAAATCCTACCGAAGTTTCGAGTCCCGGGGTAGCGATGCCAATAGAACATTGAAGCAGGTGCTTGTTGTAGCTTCCTTTTTCGGTAAAGGTATTTCTTGGCAGCACTGATTCCGGGCAAACCTTTTTTGAGAATTCATCCTCCACAATACCGCCTACAAAATTCTCATTAAATCTTTTCTTCAGCAATCTTACGATTTCAATTCGCTGGTTGTTGATGGTGTTTCGTTCCGCATTTTTAAGTTCATCACTCGTAAACTGGTTCCAAAGTCTGCCTGCAAAAATCACTTTTGGCTTTTGCATCGGATTGGGAAACGCCTGCATCATGTCGAGCCGGGAACTGGCAGATGCACTTTTTACGCCCAATATATCCGACAACTTACTGGTTTTATTAAGCATCGCACGTACCACTGACAGCTTTTCCTTCATGATAAAGGCCCGTTTCAAATACCGGTCGGAGGGATCGTAAACGGGATAATTGAGACCCATCGGCAATATCTTTGGATACTTACTGATGATATGCTGCTGGGCCATTCTTTTAAAATAAAAATCTGCGTCCCTATAGTATTCTTCCATCACCGTTTCGGGATTATCTCCGAGATCATAGACAATACGGCGATTGTCAAATTCGGCACAAACGATACCACGCAGAGGACGGTAATTTCTTCCCTTCATAAAAGTTAAGCGAACCAGGCCTGCTGTCTCCAGTAAACCGAACCCTGTAAATATCTGGCTGGAATGAGCACCCAAGCCCTCGATGAATAACTTTACATCCATAATAAAAGTTTACAATAGTCTACCATGCCGTTGTTGGATCAATCCGGCATTCAATTCAAAATAAGGGTGTTTACCCGGTCACGCTCCAGCTTACCCACGAAAGGTTATTTTAGTCAAGCTCCCACTCATGCAGGAGCCTGGAACCGGATGTCATTTCCTGCTGTACCTCACACCACCCTCAGAAAATTCCAATAATGGCGCCGGCGTGCAAATTCATTTGAAACGAATGACACAGGTTATTTAGGAGCAAATCCTTTCTTCCTTAAATTATTAAGAAGCCTGCGGAATTTTAGTTCCCATTTATGATTATTGGGATAATCAAAAATATTCTTTACCGGTGTTTTCATTATTTCATCGAATTGCCCTGCAGTGATGCCAAATTTCTTGAGCATGTATTCTGTATCCTCCGCTATCTGTTCGGGTGGTGCCGTTGGTTCTTGCAGCAATTTCAGCGCATCTTCCCTTGTTAATTCCTTGGTGCCAAGGATCAGGCAGGTATAATGTGCCTTTCTTTTATCAATACCAAATTTGGTAGGCAATATATACGATTGGAAAAATCTTGTATAGATACTCTCATAATGCTTACCACTGTATGGCCTGTATGCCAGTTCCTTTTCCAGGATCACCATGGCGTCTTTCTTTACGAAGTCCAGGTAATTAAGCACATTTACCACTTTCATACGCTTAATAACGTTGTAGTAAAAGAATTTCCAAATTCCCAAATGAGGAAGTGAGTCAATGTCTTTGGTACCAAATTTCTTCTGAACACCTTTGAGGTATTTCCAATCCAGGTAACCCCTGGCCCAGGTAGGGGGCAGCAAGCCCTCACTTCTAAAATTCATACCGCTCAAAATATACCGCACCCCAAACTTGTGAGCGATATCGTACATCGTGGCCGATATGATGTGATCCGTGGGCACCTCCGCATCGGGAGTGGAAGCTTTAAGAAAAGAGAGTTGCCAGTCTTTGAAAATTTCCCAATCCACCACTACTGTGTAGAGATCGATGTGGAGTATTTTTAAAATATTCTCCACATTTTTTACGGCCAGTTCGCTATCCCAACCATTATCCAGGTGAACAGCCAGCGGCCTGAGGCCAAGGTTTTTTACCAGGTAAGCAACGTAAGAACTGTCAACCCCGCCGCTTACGCCGATGATGCAATCGTATTTTTTCCCTTTGCCTTCCAATTTAACCCGGTCGATAATACTTTTAAATTCAGCATCCCTTGTTTCATTTTTTGGAAGCCTGTATTCGAGTTTATCTAAAAAATCATAGTAATAGTTACACACTCCGCTTGCATCAAAGGTGATATTAGGGTCGGCTATATTATCCATTACGGTTTTCGTACAGATCTGGTAATCCGGGTCAGTAGTGCTTCTAATTTCTTTCATACAGTTCAGGGTTTAAATCTCGTTTGATTGTGTGGTGTAGTATTCTATAAAAACCAATGACCGCCGTTGTCCGTTCACTATCATCGCATTCAACAGGATATTGTAAGTCATTCTATTTTTTTAATAATTCTTTTAACTCTGCTTGTGTCGGGTAGTTAATCAACACTGCTTTATGTGGTCCATGATACACAAACATCGATCCTGCGGCAAAAGCAGCTGCATTGGTACTGTCGCTGCACATTTTTATGTCCTCCAACTTACCTGCACCACCGCATGCAATTACAGGGATGCCTACTTTATTGGCTATTTCCTTAATCAACCCGATATCGTAACCATTCATTTTACCATCCCTGTCTATTGAATTCACCAACAACTCCCCTGCGCCAGCCTTTTCGAGCTGTGTACAGTAATCAAACACATTCCCTTTTTGTGCTTTGGTTCCATCGTGGCTGTAAAGCTCATATTTGCCAAAAAGGTTCTTTTTAACATCCACCGCTGCCACAATGGTAGACGCGCCAAATTTTTCGTACAGATCAGGGATCAGCCTCGGGTTTTCAAAGGCAGCTGTGTTGATCACTACCTTTTCTATACCCATTTTTAATAATTTCCGGACCTGGTCCACATTGGTAATATTACCCCCGTACCCAAATGGCATAAATGCCTCGTCCAATATCTTCCCCAGCAATTCATAATTGGGTTCTTTTTTGTTTCTGCTTGCCTCTATATCCAAAAAACAGAGTTCATCCACCTCTTTTTCGTTAAAGATCTTTACCGCATTTATCGGGTCGCCGATATACACCGGGTTTTTAAACTGAACCGTTTTATACAATCCGTTTCCCCGCAACAGCAACACCGGAATAACTCTTTTACTTAGCATCAATTTTGTTTTAAGGTTTAAGGTTTGGGGTTTAGGGTCAATGTTGTGGTGGTTACCAAATATTTTCAAACCCATGTTTAAATACCGGCTTCTACCTTATGCCTTAGCCCTTTACCTTCTACCTATATTCACATTTCACAAAAATTTTTATACACTTTCATTCCAAATTTGTGGCTCTTCTCGGGATGACACTGCATTCCGAGAATATTATCCCGGCCTATTACAGAGTCGTATTCGTAACCAAAAGCAGTTTTTCCTTTGCTATGCGCCGGGTTGTTACACTGTGCCGCATAAGAATGTACGAAATAGAATCTCATTTCCTCTTCCCGGTTTTTGAACAGAACAAAATCATTGTCCACCGGCCTCACCACATTCCATCCTATATGGGGGATCTTTAATTTTTCACCTCCGGGTATATTACTAAAATCAAACTTTTTTACATCTGCGTCTATCCATCCAAAGCCAGGTAACACTCCTTCTTCGCTTTTGTTACACAGCAGCTGCATACCCAGGCAAATTCCCAGAACCGGCTTTTTTTTAACCAACGCGAATTCGTTCAGTGCGTCAAAAAGGTGTAGTGCTTTTAACTGCTGAATGGCAGTATCAAAAGCACCCACGCCAGGTAAGATCACTTTATCTGCATCTGCAATGTCGTTTTCCGACTGGGCTACTTTTGATTGATAACCCACTTTTTTTATCATATTGGCGATGCTGCCAATATTGCCCATACCATAGTCGATAATTGCGATCATTAGTGTGTGGTATTATTAATTTCTGCTACTTCTTTTTCTGTTTGCGGCCGTTTGAGAATTGTTTTATAAAATGCCACAATCCTGGAGGCAATATGTGGTAGTTCCACCTCGTGAACCACAGCAGAACCATTGCTGCGTTGGCGCTCTTTCAAAATAGGAAGTATAGCTTCTGCTAAATGCTGTGGTTCAAAGGTTTTTACCACCACCGAAGGATGAACACGCTCCAGGCGCTCCTTGCCATCGCCCACATCCACACTTACAACCGGCAGGTCACATGCCATGGCTTCCTTTATGGAGTTATTGCTTCCCTCGTGGTACGATGTCATTATCAAAACGTCAGCAGCATTATAATACCATACCAGGTCGCGGTGCGGTATGTTGTGAGCCATTACCAGGCCGGTATTGGGCATTTGCTCTTTTACTTTTTCAACTGCAGCCCTGGCCAGGGGTGTATTTTTTACATACGCAGCCGAAGGGAAAAATAATATGACCGGCTGCTTTTCGTCCCAGCCCAAATGCTTTCTCGCCACCTTATTATCTATCGGGTAAAATATCCCTTTGCTGATGCCTTCGGGAATGGCTATGGTTTTCTTTCGTGAAACAGGCCACATTTTCTGTTTCATTTTTTCACTCATTACAATAACACCGTTGGAAAAAATACCGGTAAGCTGGCTGAAAAGTGCCAGCATTCTACCCATCATTGTTTTAGAACCATCCTGTTTATATTGGCCATACAGATCGCTGCCCAATAGGGACACAACATAGGGGCAAGGACAAAAAACAGAAGCAAATAAAGAGGAAAGACCACCCCAGTACTGATTGACGAGGTCGTAGCCGTTTTCTTTTACCAGCTTTCTTATTTTCAAAGAGGCTTTAAGGCAGTTGTAAGGATTTTTTCTTCCTGTAAAATAGATATGGTCTACCTGCATGCCCGCGCCTTTTAAGCTTTCACGGGTTTGCATGTTGTTTACGATCGTATAGTGACGAAAGTATTTTGTACCATAAGTTAATGTAGGCTCCTTGTGCAATTCTTCACCCGGATATTTTTGGGGATCCACCGGCGTGCCTACATGTATGATTAAAACCTTCATTAATTAAAGATGCTGGTTTAAAAATTGATCTAATAAAATTAATGTTCTTACATACTGGTATTGCTCCTGGTTTGAAGTTGCAAAAAAAACTGATACCGCTTCCGGATCCAGTATGTTGCTCATTTCTTTAAATGCCTTTAGCCGCTGTATTAATTCCTGGTGACCGGCTTCTGTGCCTGTATTAACGGCAATGGCAACACCGCCCAATTTACGGACAATATTTTTTACCGAAGGCGGGGCACTTCTAAATAACTCCTGCACTCCTTTTCGTGCAATAAATTTCCAGCTGTTAATGCTGTGACCGCTTGCATCGGGAATATCGGCTATGGTTTTGCTGAGTGCGTTCTGAATAGGCCTGTAAATGGTGTAGTGCTTTTTGTAAGCATCCGGCACCTTCATGGCTGCTCTAAAAAAATCGAGATCGTAAAAGGGTGTGGTGGCCCACGCAAAATAACGGCTACGATCCTCACCTTCAAAAAAACATTGCACAGCCCTTTCGTATATGGTAAAATGGATGCTCTTATTATTTACCTCTTGTTCGGGATACGCACTGACAGTGTTGTAGATTACCTGCAGCAATTCTTCTGTACGAATACCTGTTAAGGCAGCTACTTTTTCCACCGGTGTGGTGGCATGTCGCCGGCTTAATTGAACCACCAGCTGATCCAGGGAAATACCGGGGTTCTTTTCACCAAGATAGGGCAACGCCTTATCACCGCCATCCCCGGTAACGTATAAAAAGTTGCCGTTTTTCGCGAGCATCTGCTTATAAAAATCGTGAATGAAAGCCATGGCCACATAGTTCATCCCCATTTTATTCGCCAGCAACTCATGTTCATCTGCTGCACTACCCTGCACTTTATAACTTGTAAATGGAATCTGCAATGCTGCCGCAATGGTGTTACCGAGCGATGCATCTCTCTCCGACCCCTGCATAACAAAACTGGATGCGATCAATCTTTCACCCGGTATCGCCTCACGGAAACCGACTGCAACGGCCCGGGAATCCTGCCCGCCACTTTGGGAAATATTCACCGTTCCCGGCCAGGAACCGGCTATCCGGGTACAGCCCTGGCGAAATAACCAGGCTAATTGCTCTGCCTGCTGTTTTAAGGGTTGGCTATTTCTTTCGTCGAAATTAAATGGACTGCCCTCGTTTACCACTGCGCTGCCGCTATTCAATTGAATATGAATAAAAGAACCGCCCGGCAGCCTTTTTACATCTTTATACAAAGTGCGGTGACCTATTAAATACCCGCTCCACAATAACGAGGCTACGCTCATTTGATCGGGGCACAGCAACTGATTTTCAGCCAGTAGCCCCAGGTGCCGGCCTGCAAAAAAATGGGTGTTTGTTTGGTACCAGTACATGGGCAGGCGCCCAAGTTTATCGTTGATGATATATAAGCTCGCCCCCTTTTGAACCCAAAGACACCATTCGCCCGTCCAGCCGGAAGTTAGTGCCTGCACCTCTTTGATATCTACTTTTTCCCCGCCAAACACTTGCTGAACCAGTGCTTCCAGTTCCTTTGTTGAAACATTATAAGCTATTCCCTCCATCAAAGCCTGTCCATTTACGAATGAAAAGCGATGCAAGGGGTAAGACTCGTATAACCTGTCCAGGCGAAAAGAAAACGCCTGCTGGTAGTTGCCTGGCAATGAAAAAATTGAAATGCTATCCGGCCAGTTCCAGTTGCTCTTTAGTATTGACGGCTTCTTCAGCATCAGATTTGCTCCTGCCATTTCTTCGGATAAGTTTGTCGGGTACAAGATTGAGGCATGCCACCCCATATAATACCGGGGTAATGATCGTTCGCATGGCCACATGGAAAGTAGATATAACCGCGATGGTAAAAAATACTACCATTACGGCCCGGTTGTAATTGCTCTGCTCTTTTGAAATACGGTAAAAGGGATAAAACATAAAAATGATCGCCATCAGTAACCCAAACGTTCCATGTTCTGACAACATCCTGGTTACCTCAATATGTGGAAGTGCATCCATGGTGTACCCATAGGCCCTTCGCCAGTACCTCGACTGGCCAATACCCACCCCAAAAAACGGGTTATTTACAAAGATGGCGATATCGCTCTCGGCGATACCCAACCTGTTGGAAGTAATATTATTAAGATTTCGCCTGTTGGTTACGATCGTATTTTCATTATAACCCTGGTAGCGGAGCAGTAGGAAGTTACCGGTGAGGGCGTTCACCATCAGGAAGGTGATAACCATAAATATGGCACCGAATATGAAATACCTGGGGTCTATCTTTCGAAAAACAATTTGCCTGTTTGCCCAAAGGTTACGCGTTTTGGGCATTAACAATACCAATATCAGCGCCAAAAGAGCGGTAATGATGCCCCCCCGTGAAAAGGTAAGCAGTCCCCTGAAAAGGAAAATGAAAGTGAGTATCTGGTCGAGGAATTTTATTTTAAAAAGCCGTTGGCCCGTTAAGAACATCAGGCCCAGTACCGCAAATGCAAAACCCAATGTGGTGGCCACCTGGTTGGTAGCCGTACCTCCCGAAGTTTCGAAATTGGCCGTCAAACCGTAAGTCACCTTGGCCCCCTGTTCCTGCCGCAATATGATGAGTGCGGCAAACGAAATAATTGGAAAAATCAGGATCTTCAGCAGTTCCCTGAATTGGGTATATGTCATCTTCTGTTTGTTGAAGTAGATCATACACAAAGCCAGGTTCAGGGGACCGAAATAGTTAAACGAGATGAGCTTGAAAGGAACATCCGCGGGAAGTGGAATAAAACCCGAGAACCCTAGAAAAAGCATAAATACGCCTGCAGCAGAGTTTCCTTTGGAAGTGCTGCGGTATAGGAATCCAAGTAATACCAGGAAAATGCATGTATACTTTCCGATCTCGTAGGGAACCAGGGGCCAGGCACCTAACGACCGGTTTATTTGCTCAATACCCAACAGGTACACCAGCAATTTGATGGTAATGAGATCTTTATTTTTATTGCTGACCAATAAAATAAATGAAGAAATCATCAGCGTGTAAAACCACAAAATAAAAGGCCACTTAGAAAAGGCACTCAGTATCCCCAGCATCACATGCAAAAGCACCCAAAGCACCTCCTTCTTATCGTCTATCATCCATTTGAGCATACCAAACTATCTTTTATACAAGTGATTTGTAAATGATTTTCAATTTTTGCAAAATTGCCTGTTTGGAGTAATGATTCCTAATAAAAGAATTAAAGCTGGCAGCCAGCCTTTTTCTTTGTATTTCGTCCTCTAAAAGACGCACCACCCCATTACCCAATTCAACCGCATTTCCCGGGGGCACCAATATCCCGTTTTCGCCGGCTTTCAGCAAATCACTACACTGGCCTACATTGGTGCACACCACCGGCAGACCCGCAAGTCCATATTCAATAAGGCTAAGGGGTAAACCTTCCGATAAGGAAGAAAGCACCCCCACGGCTGATCTTTCCAGGTACAAAAACGGGTTGGTTACACCACCGGTAAGCACCACGCTATCTTCGAGCCCGGAGCTTTTTATCAGCTGGCGGATCTCTTTTTCATAGTCATCTCCTGTACAAAGGCCCAGGCAATACAAGGTTGCGGCCGGAAAACGTTCCTTTACGACACTAAAAGCAGCCACCAGGTTCTGATGGTCTTTTTGCGGGCGAAGATTGGCGAGGCATACCACCCGGCAGGCATCAGTGCCAATTAACGAAAGTTCCTTACTGTTGGCGGTAGACAGCGCCACGGAATAGTTTGGAAGATAATCCTGCTTTTCAGCCTTTACATGTAAATGCTTTTTATTGCTGGCCAGCAACCTTTCGTTTACGCTAATGGCAAAATTAAAAGCCCTGCTAAAAGGTATGTATGGATACCAGCGCTTGCCGTCTGGCTTCATTTCCAACCCAAAATGATCGTGCCATACTAATTTAAACCGTTGGATCATTTTAAGCAATGCCGGGTAATAAAACGACGTGCTGTGGGCGTGGACGATATCTATTCTATGGCGCCTTATGTACTGGTGCAACCTCCAGATGGCTTTGAAATCCAACTGGCGTTTTTTGGCCAGGAACAGGTACTTAACTCCGGGTTTTATCCGGTCATTCAGTGGTCCTTCTTCCCGGGTACATACCAAAAATGACTGGAAACCCGGCTCGTCGTTGAGATCGTTTGCCAGGTTTAATGCCACACTTTCCGTTCCGCCAAGGGTGAGGTTATCTACTATTTGCAACACCCGGATGGGTTCCATCTAATATTTTTTTGATGTCGTTTTCAAATCGTTCCAAAGTAAACTGCCGGCTCCACTGCATTCCATTTTCGGCTGCAGCTGCATATTCCGCAGGTCTGTCGAGGTAGTATTGGATGGCCGCAATTATCTCTGTCGCATTGTTGGTCACCAGTTTTCCGCGGCTGCCATTGCCTACCATTTCCGGCACACAACTTACAGCTGTAGTAATGGGCACACAGCCCCAAAACAGCGATTCTGCCACCACCTTAGGCCATCCTTCGCTCCGTGAAATAAACACCAGGAAATGCGCTTTCTGAAAAATCAGTTTCACCTGGGAGGCCGGCTTGTTGCCATGCAACACAATCCGGTCCTGCAGGTTATTGGCCGCCACATAGGCTTCGCATCCGGCCTTTTCGCTGCCATCGCCATACATATCCAGGTATACATTGTGCCCGGTTTTTATCAACTGCTCACACACTTTTATGGTGGTAATGGGCTCTTTGGAAGGCATAAAAGCTCCAACGAACATGATGCGTATCTCGCCATCCAAACCGCGGGGTGGTGTAGCTACGATTTCCTTTTCGGAATAAGACGCGGTATAGAAGGGCAGCATGTTCCGGTTCTTGTCGGGCCAGTTGCCGTATACCAGTACTTTCATGTTTTTGGTAAGAAATGTACTGTGTAATATCTTTTGCTGGAGGCGATAGCTAAAAGGTTGTTTGCTTTTCCAGTCCCAATTACCGGCGTATTTGCAGGTCTTTACTTTTTTAGGAAAAAGGATTTGAACAAAACAGCCCAGCAAGCTCACATTACCGGGGCAGCGAAGGTGTATATGATCGGCCCAGCGCATAGACTTATAAATGGTCCACACCATTTTGGGCAGTTTGAAAATAAAACCCAGTTTCCTGGCGGTAGTGGTTACATCAAAAGGGGCTACCCTGGTATGAATAAATGGTTTGGCACTTTTAAAAGGTGCGATGAGCAGGTCCCCCTCGGTTTCCCACTCGGGGCATGCGTACATGATCTCATCCGCATGTTCCATCCAAAGATCCATTTCCTTTACGTAGGGCGCATATGCATAGGCCTTTCCGCTTTTGTAAATGATGGGGGCAAATGTTACTACTAAAAACTTCATAGATACTGTCCGCACTCCGGCATCGGAGATGAGGGCTAACGGTTTATTATTTTACCAATCTTGTTTATTTTCTAAAATGGATGCTTGTTCACCGCTCATTATTTACACATAACCTTCCGAACCCTTGTAATTAATAATTTCAGCAGGCACACCCATTACAGTGGCGTTGTCTGGCACATCCTTATTTACCAGGCTGTTGGCGGCGATAAGGGCATTGTTGCCCACTTTTATTTTGCCTACGATCACAGCATTTACACCGATATACACATTGTCGCCAATAACAGGCACCCCGCGGTTTTCGCCCCGTCCGCTGACACCAATGGTTACCCCTTGTGAAATATTACAGTTGTTACCAAACACCGTGTGACGGTTCATTATAATGGCGCCAAAATGAGCGATATAAAATGAATGACCGATTTTTACAGAAGCCGGAATACAAACCCCGGTCGTGACCTCAATCCACTTTTGCCAAAGCAGCATGAATACCTGTAAAAACTTGCGCAGGAACCAGGGCATCCCTGAATAATAAATACCATTAGCCACCCTGTACTGAAACATAGCTGAAAACCCCTGCGTAAGAAAAACGATGCTGAAAAAATTTTCTCCGTATTTCCTTGTTTTCCGGTAATCCGACTTTATGAGTGCCCATATGCCCATGGCGGCGAAGATAAAGGAACAGGGTTCATGGAACAAGGGGATTGGGAACTGGGGATTAGGGATTGGGGATTAGGGATTAGGCGCCGATTGCTTTTTGCTATTGCCTTTTGCCTGTTGCTCTTCGACGGCTACCTGTTGGTAAAAGGCAATATTCTGATTCACAAGTTGCTTCATATCAAAATGATCGAGCACTTTTTGCTTAGCATTTATGCCACAGATCCTGGCAAGATCATCGTTTGTTAACAGGCGGATTAGTTGCGTTGCTATGCTTTCCGGATCGTGCGGATCGCAAAGAAGGCCGTCTTTTTCGTGGCTGATTACCTCGGGACCGGGGCCGGTTTGAGATGCAGCGACTGGTTTGCCCAACGACATTGCTTCGAGCCAGGCAAGCGGCATGGCTTCCATATGGCTGGGGTAGGCACATACATGAGCCGATGCAATCCATTTGGGAATTTCGGTATTGGGCACAGGACCTACAAATTCTATAAACGGTTTTATTTCATCCGGGATAAACTGCTGTAAATAATTTTTGTAGGAACTGCCGTCTTCAAAAAACCAGTCTGGCCCTACCATGCATAAAGTGGTGGCGGGTACGGCTGCTTTTACAGCGGCAAAAGCCTGCACCAGTTGCCGGGCTCCTTTCTTTTCACAAACCGTACCTGTAAAAACGATCCTGCCTTCTACCGTTTCAGTTCCTGCGGCAAGGGCTTCAAATTTTGCCGGCATTACCCCATTATACAAAATGGTGGTTTGAGATGGGTCGAAATGCAGCCATTTAGCCGTTTCAACATTTACAAAATTGCTCACAGCGCAAAGCGCCTGTGCTTTTGCAAAGGCTTTTTTTTCCTGCCAAACGGTTTTGGCTACCAGTGGCCGTTTTTCAAAATGTCTGAAAAAATGATGGCCGCCATGCATACGGATCACCCGTTTTACACCTTTTATATTTCTAATAAGGGCGAATCCGACTTCGCTGCATTCAATAATATCGACCCGATTTTCCCTGTGCGCTTTTTTAATAGCAGCATTTATCTGCCATACCTGCTGGATAAACTTCCCCGCCGGCCATTTGCTTTTTGCGATCCGGATCACCTTTACACCTTCATCATTTTCAATGCTATGCTTTTTATACCCAGCGCCAACCACGGTTACCTGAATACCCTGCTGCACCAGCATGCGCCCCAGCGTTTGCACAAATACACCAATACCACCCGTGCTTCCGCCAGGCGTTGGGTAATGGTCGCTGTTAAAAAGGACATGCACGGATTTCTGATTTATGATTTCGGATTTATGATGTCTGATGTGTAGAGACGTTGCATTGCCATGTCTAACTCCACGTTGGTTTTGGTTTCCAGCGTTAAGCGTTAAGCGTCAGGCGTTCGTAAAACTCCATATTTAATTTGGTAACCACCGGCAAATCATAATTCGCCAGCATCTTTTTGCGGGCATTGTTGCCCAGTTCCAGTTCCAGGCCGGGGTGGCTAAATAAGTGGGTGATTTTTTCGGCAATATCTTCCGGTGAATACGGGTCGGCTATCAACCCGTCTTTTAAATGATCGATGGTTTCGGGTCCGGGGCCTTTGGTGGAAAACAGTACCGCTTTACCCATACTCATGGTTTCTAAAACCACGATGCCCTGGGTTTCCATATGGCTGGGGAAAGCGCAGAGATGGGCCGTTTCATATATAGCAGGCAGGCTTTCGTGGAGTACCGGTCCTTTAAAACTGATGGCATCCTTCAAATCCTCCGTGAGGTAGGGGGCCAAACTGGCAATAAACGAAGTTCCATCAGCATTTACCCAATCCCTTCCGTAAATATCTAACGTGGTTTTTGGAAATTGTTTCAGTATTGCCGGCATGGCCATTACCAATTGCCTGACGCCCTTTTTTTCTGTTACAGTTCCCGCAAAAACGATTTTAAAAGGTAGCATTTTGGCCGGATCGGCCAGGTAAAATTTCTGGCAATTGACCGGATAAAAAATCCTGGTGGCCTTATCATCCGGGATAGGTAAATACACTCTGGTTCCATCGAGAACAAATTGGGTTACAGCTACAAAATGGTCTGCCTTTTTAAAAGCTCGCTTCTCCTGGAACGAGCGCCATCTGCTGGTAGGGATTTGTAGCAGTTTAGTAAAAAAATTATGTCCGCCATGCAGGCGGATCACATATTTTACCTCTTTGATTTTCGGTAACCAGGCGAAAGTCAATTCCGCCCCTTCTATCACATCAATGGGTTGTTGCTGGTGAATTTGTTCTAACCTTTGGTTGAGCCGTCCGTAAAAATCAATGAATTTAGCCAGCTTCCATTTGCTGGGTCTCACGTGATGAACGGATACTGCTCCATCGTAATATTGCCTGTCTGCATCGCCGTGACCAGCTACGGTGACTTTTACCCCTCTTGCTATCAGGCCATGAGCGAGTGCATACACAAATGTGCCAATCCCCCCGTGTGGTTTGCCCGGCACGGGGTATTCGTCGGTAATGAAGCAAATATGCATAATGGCTACCGGTTACTTGGTGCACCTTGCAAAAAGGTGTTCTTTTTTTGGATCGGAATTGCGATACGTGAGCCTGGTATGAATACCCGAAATAATACCGCAGGTTGTGCTGAAAATAGCCCGCAACGGTTTTGATTTTACAATACCATAATGGCTTTTGCTATGGAACCAGGTATCCGGAACGGCATAATACACAATTACTTCAGAAAAATATTTTTTCAGTAAAGCCTCCAGCTCCGCCTTTTTATAATGGCGTATATGGTCGGGGTTGGTGTCGTTAACAACATGGTCGCCATTTGGGGTAGATAGTACAAGGAATCCGCCGGGTTTTAATACTTTGGCAATATTGGCCACAAACTTTTCGTCCTCGGGAACGTGTTCTATCACCTCAATCGTAATAACTCCGTCGAACGATTCCGGGGCAAGATTGGTTTTGGTCATATCGTCGTACACCACCTCTTTTACATTGTCGCGGGCTTTCAGCTGATTGGTAATGTTATCGGTAAAACCGAGATTGAGCTGGCTTTGAACATCCGTTTCACGTGGGATATCGGAGATGGTCAGATCGATGGGCAGCGCTACTGTATACGGGCTTTTTCTACCCCCAACATCCAACACTTTCGGCCGTTTGGTAAATCCTTTGATCGCTTTTTTTAAAAATGGCCTGGACATGCTGTGAATACCGGAACATGAACAGTAAATGATGTACAATAATTTCTTCATTATTTGGAACAGGGCTTATAAATTTTTTGCAATGATAGTAAAATGTAAGTAAGTGGGTGGTGCGTGCGGTGGTGCGATATTGATTCCTGCGGTGTTAAGAACTACTTTTCAGCAGCGCCCCAATCCGGTTCCCCGCATCGGTTATATCCTGGGTTATTCTTTTACGCCACATTAATTTATCCTTACCAATTAATTGCGGTTGCTCCAATAATTTTCGGATCATCGGCAGCAGTTCGCTTTCAGCATTTACCCAACCCACAGCGTCCAGCCCTTCCAGTGTTTTAAAATGCTGCAGGTCGTACACGTCAACCATATTCCAACGGGGATATTTGCGGTCGTGATTGTATTTTACATACAGGGTTGGCCGGTTAAACATGGCAAAATCGAGTCCCATCGTGCTTCCCAGGTTAATGACACCGCAACTGTGGTAACATAAATTCACCAGCAATTTCAGGTCTTCAATGGTGGGGTAAAAAAGATGCCAGCCGGAGCCTTCGGCCTGTTTCCAGAGGGGTTTAGCTTCGATGACAATATTGGGATACTGATCAAAAACATGCTGGTACCGGGCAGAAGATTCGGTAGGAACACCCCTGAATAAAATAACCGGTCTTTCGGCTTCATTCATTTCGGCAACTGCCTTGCAGCTGTCCTGTAAAAACAAATCGTCGAAGGGCGAGGTAATGGTATCATCGCCCGAAAAGCAAATGATCTTTTTATCTGCAGGTATATTAAAACGGTCGTAAAATGCTTCTTTGGTTTCGATCCAATCGCCTTTTCTATAAAAATCGAATTGGGGTGTTCCGGTTATTTCAACGGCGTTTTCATCAATCTCCGGGTAGTATTTCAGTATCTCCCCTTTCATATATTCACTCCACACAAAGTATTGGTTACCACGGCAAAAAAGCGTTGCCTTTGGCAAATTGTCCCAGCTAAAAATGGCTACCACAGCCTTTATCCCTGCATCTGTAGCCGCAAGCATTACCGGCATGCTTTCCATGCTTCGCTGGTGTGTGCACAGAATGGTTGTTATATTTTGCTTCCGGATAGTCTCCAATGCATTTTTGTAAGCTTCCGTTTTCCGAAGCGATGCTGCGTGCTTTTTTTCCAGCCATAAAACGCGATCGTATTTTTTAAACGCCCAACGGCCAAGGGTTTCCATCAATGTATAAAATGCCTTTTTTGCAAACCCGTTCTTTTTGGGCATCCAATGAAAAAAGGCACTGCTGTTGTTGTCCACCCTCGCGGTAAAAAACAGCCTGGCATACCGCGCAGCCTCACGTAAAAAGCGCTGGCTGGTATTTTCTGCAAAGGGAGCCAGCTTAATTTCTGCCAGTTGCTTTTGGTGCAATTGGGATGCCAGATGGGTGACCTCGTTTGGCAGGGCATGCCAGATAACCAGTTCATCTCCATCAAATTGCTCCAGAATATCGCTGTATAAATAATTGCGGATCCCTATGCCATCGGGTATCAGCAGGCAGACTTTTCCTTTTTCTTTCATAAATAAGGTAATTGGTCAGGTAGTGGTCTCTGAAAACGACAGAAATCCCCCAGCTTTTTCGCCAATGCGGCAAATATAACAGCGACGGTAAAACCTTCGTTCAAAATTTGAAGCCGCTGTTCGATGCCTGGAATACTTCAGGCCGTCACGCAACTGTTAAAAAATAGCCCGGGTTTTTAACGAAGCTGATTCTGGCACAATTCTTCTAGCTAGAAAAAAGCAAACTCCCCTACCATGATGGAAATTAAAAGAGACGGTGCCGTTATTCGTTACACTATAACCGGCAAAGGAAAAACAACTTTACTTTTTGTCCATGGTTCTTATATGGACCAATCTTGCTGGAATGAGCAGGTGGCTTTTTTTAGCTCCGACTATACGGTGGTTACCATGGACTTGCCAGGTCACGGGCACTCGGGGCTGGAACGCAATCACTGGTCCACCCAGGGATTTGCTGAAGATGTGATTGTATTGATCAACGACCTGCGGTTAAAAAATGTGATCCTTATCGGCCATTCGCTGGCGGGTGCTATCAACCTGATGGCCGCTACACAATATCCTGAGCCCATCCTGGGCTTTATTGGCATTGACACATTTAAAAATGCCGGTATGCCCCTGCCGGCAGAGTACCAGAACCAAACACAGACCATTTTGCAAAACCTGAAAATCAGTTTTGAAAATACCAATGAACAATATGCAAGGATGGCCTTACTAACAGCGAACACTCCCGCGGAAATTGTGGAAAAAGTAGTGGATGCCTACCGCGATGCCTACCAGCCCATGGGCATGGAAATAACACCCCAGGTATTCAATATGTACGAAACCGAAAGAAAGCTGTTACCGCTGCTACATTTTAAACTGCACCTGGTAAATGTGGAATATATACCCACCAATGAAACCGCTCTGAAAAAATGGACTACCTGCGGCTACCAGGTTTACCACATGAATGGCACCTGCCACTATCCCATGCTGGAAAACCCTGGTGAACTCAATGAAATCTTGCAAACCATCATTAGTTCCGTTATGAGGCACGGTCATCAAAAAAATCTGAGTACGACGCTTCAGAACCTGTTGCTGGTATAATCCAGCCCTTTTTGATCGGTTACTTCCCTGTTACTGCGCATCGGCACCGGGAGATGAAAATTTAACGAGGGTTCAAAATGAACGCTGCTAAATTCATTAATCCAATACATTTGCCGGAAACTACCAAACGGTAGTGTCAACCTGCACCGCACCTATTGCGGTTAGAAACATCGCAGCGCATTTAAACACGAATCAAACTAATGGATTTAAAAGGAAAAAGGGTCCTGGTAACCGGGGCCGATGGATTTATAGGAAGCCATCTTACAGAAACATTGCTCAGGGAAGATTGCAAAATACGGGCGTTTGTAAACTATAATTCATTTAATAGCTGGGGCTGGCTGGATCATACCCCGGCGGAAGACCTTAAAAAAATCGAAGTATTTGCCGGTGATATCCGCGACCCCAACGGTGTGCGGACGGCTATGAAAGATGTGGATGTGGTACTGCACCTTGCTGCACTCATTGCCATTCCGTTCAGCTATCATTCTCCCGATTCTTATATTGACACCAACGTAAAAGGAACGCTCAACATTATACAGGCAGCCCGTGAACTGGGAACGGCAAGGGTGTTGGTTACGAGTACCAGCGAAGTGTATGGCACCGCCCAATATGTTCCGATAGATGAAAAACATCCACGGCAACCCCAAAGCCCCTACTCTGCTTCCAAGATCGGCGCTGATTGTATTGCCGAATCTTTCTACAACAGTTTTAATTTACCGCTGACCATTGTTCGGCCATTTAACACCTATGGCCCAAGGCAATCGGCCCGGGCCGTGATCCCTACAGTTATTACACAATTGTTGGATGGTTATACCGAAATAAAAATGGGTGACCTGCGGCCAACCCGCGACCTGCTTTTTGTAAAGGACACTGTGGAAGGTTTTATAGCCATTGCAAAATGCGATGAACTGATTGGTCATGATTGCAATATTGCTACCCAATCAGAAATATCTATTGAACAACTGGCCACTGAATTGATTCAGCAAATAAATCCACTGGCAAAAATTGTGAGCGATACGGACCGCCTGAGACCAGAGAAAAGTGAAGTATTCCGCCTGTTTGGCTCCAATGAAAAACTGAAATCTTTTACCAGCTGGCAGCCGCAATATTCATTGGCAGAAGGACTGAAAGAAACCATTGAATGGTTCAGCATAGACGAAAACCGCAAAAGTTACAAATCGAATATTTACAATATTTAGACAAGAAGGATGGAAACACGGATTTATACTGATTTACGCAGATTGATTAAATGAAAAACATCGTCGATTCAAAAAACATAAAAAAAACCGTTCTTTTCCACCCAAATCCGTGTCATCCGTGTTCCCATAAAAACATAGCAATTTTATGAACCCTGTATTTGAAATAGCTGGTAGAAAAATAGGCCCTGACTACGATCCATTGGTGATTGCTGAAATTGGCATTAACCACAATGGCTCGCTGGAAGTTGCCAAACAAATGGTGGATGCAGCCGCCAGGGCCGGTGCTGAGATCATTAAACACCAGACCCATATCGTGGCTGATGAAATGACGCAGGCCGCTAAAAAAGTAATCCCCGGGCACACCACGGAATCCATTTACGAGATCATGGAAAAATGTGCGCTGAACGAGGCCGACGAAATTGAATTGCAGCAATACGCCATTTCCAAAGGATTGATCTTTATCAGCACGCCTTTTTCAAGAGCAGCAGCTATCCGCCTCGAAAAAATGGATATCCCTGCCTACAAGATCGGGTCAGGTGAATGCAATAATTACCCGCTGCTGAACCATATTGCGCAGCAAAAAAAGCCCATTATCCTTAGCACTGGTATGAATACGATCGAAGCTGTGCAAAAGGCGGTGGCAATTTTTAAAAAACATGGCGCACCCTATGCCTTACTTCACACCACAAATATTTATCCCACGCCGGAACACCTCGTACGCATAGGTGCCATGCAGGAATTGGCTGCTAATTTCCCCGAGGCAGTAATTGGCCTCAGCGACCATACCACGAGTAATCTTGCCTGTCTTGGCGCGGTCGCCTGTGGAGCATCCATCCTGGAACGTCATTTTACAGATACCATGGAGCGGCAGGGGCCGGATATTGTATGCTCGATGGATGAACAGGCTTTGAAAGAACTGATAGAGCAATCCAAACTGATGAAACTGATGCGGGGTGGTAAAAAAGAACCAGCTAAAGAAGAGGGACCAACCATCAATTTCGCTTTTGCCACCGTTTGTACCATTGCACCGATCGCCGCCGGTGAATTGTTGACCACAGAAAATATTTGGGTAAAACGCCCCGGTAGCGGCGAGATCCTGGCAGAACATTACGATGGATTATTGGGTAAAAAAGCCGTTGCAGATATAGACGCAGACGAACAAGTAAAATGGGCAGATGTGATGTAGGGGTTGACCTGTATGTCAACCCTGGCGTTAATTGGGTTCCCCGCAGAGACGCCATGCTGGCGTCTCCCTCCTCACCGATAAAAAACCCAGCAGAAAACCGACAGATAAATAATATAAAAAATGACCACCTCCGTCCGGCAAGAACCGGCCACCTCCGCCAGCGGAAGACACAGATCGGGCAGTCATTTGAAAATTTAGAAACCTTATACCCTGATCAGCACAACAACATAACAAACGATAAAAAATAAGAATGAAAGTATTTGTAGTAATTGAAAGAAGAGCTGATTACAGCCGGTTCAAGCCGATTTTAAGTGTGATGAAGGAAGATCCATTTTTTGACATCCACCTGGTAGTAACAGGTATTTGCCTGCTGGAAAACCATGGTAAGGATGTAAACTATATTGAGCAAGATGGCTTTGTGATCAATTCCAAAATACCGATGTTCCTGGAAGGCAAACCCGACAGCAACCAGGAAATGGTAAAATCAACCGCCCGTTTTATGGAGTTGATCGCTGATGAACTGGGTAAGGTAAAACCCGACTTAGTGTTAAGTGGTTTTGACATCGGCGGCAATTTTGCAGTAACGGTAGCGGCTGCGCACATGAACATCCATGTGGCACATATACAGGGGGGCGAGGTAACCGGTAGCATTGATGAAGCCCTGCGCCACGCCATGACCAAGTTTTCGCATGTACATTTTCCTGCTACGGAAGATGCAGCACAGCGTATCGTTCGCCTGGGCGAAAACCCGAAGGATGTGTATGTGGTAGGATGCCCTTCGATAGATGTACTGGTGGATACACCCACTTATCCTGCCGAAGAACTGGAGAAAGAATTTGACCTGGATTTTAGCAAGCCATGGGTACTCATGATCCAACACCCGGTAACGACCGAATCGAAAGACTCGCTGAGCCAGATAAAAGAGACCATCAAAGCTTTAAAGGCAAAAGACGTGCAGGCCATGGTATTACTGCCCAATAACGACGCAGGCTACAGCCAGATCGTAAATGAAATAAAAGCTTCGGGGCTGAAATGGTACCCGAGTTTATCTGCCATCAAATTTGTGAACCTCTACCGCAATGCCTGGGCCTTGATCGGAAACAGCAGTTCAGGTATACATGAAACACCAACGCTGGGTATTCCAGCCATCAATATCGGCAACAGGCAGATAGGCCGCGAACGTGCGGGCAATGTACTGGATGTGCCATGCGATGCCGATGCGATAGAAGCCGCACTTGAAAAAGCCTTATTCGATACAGATTTCAGGGCGATGGTAAAAGCCATTAAGAACCCTTATGGCGAAGGCAACTCAGCGGTAGAGATCGTACGCATTTTAAAAGAAATTGATTTGAACGACGTGTCGCTACAGAAAATATTTTACAATTGAGTACCGCCATAAAAGCCATCATCCTCGGCGGCACAGGCCTGTTGGGAAAAGCCCTTGCAAAAAAAATGGTCAGCCATGGCGTATCTGTGGATCTTGCAGGCCGTAAGGAAGCATTAAATGGCTTTGGGTTTTTGCAACTGGATGCACTTACCTGCGACGACTATAAGTTTTTGAAGGAGTACGATATAGTGATCGATTGCCTGGGGCAGGTCACCAACCCCATCACTGATTGTGCATTCATCAATACCACAGCAGCTTTGAGAATAGCGAAGGCAGTGGCTGGCACCAAAGTGTATTATGTAAAAATTTCATCTTTAGCGGTATACGGATCCGCGGAACTGGTAGACGAAACGACGCCCTGCAACCCTGACAGCGCCTATGGTGCACTAAAGCTGGCATCAGAAAATATTGTAGCCGAACTGCTAAAACCCGGGAACCTGCTTAACATCCGGCTATCTAATTTATACAGCGATGCCGCCAACAAAGGTGTGATTGCCTACCTGAAAAGAGAGTACAATGGCAACAAAAGTATTTTCTTTGACAACGATGGTTCGCTGCTGCGGTATTATATTCATGTAGATGATGCCGTGGATATCATTGATAATTTGATCTTCGGCACGGATCCTAAAAATACCGGAACCATTAATTTACCGGGGCCGGAAAAATATACGGTTAAAGAACTGATAGCTGTGGCAGAAGCTGCGTTGAATATCAGTTATGGTACATCGTTTAAAAAAAGCGATTTTGTATGGGGAAATATACAGGATATTTCTACGGAGAAACTGGCAAGCCATACCACACTACAATACCAGCATACCATCAGCGACTACTTTAAAAAAATAGCTTCGTCATGAACAAACACCTGATACTGGATTCTGCCTCTATAAAGGACGCCATGCTGCAACTCAACAGCATGGGCCTGGAAGCCATCAATTTGTTTGTCATTGACAATACCAATACGTTGCTGGGTTCTGTAACCGATGGTGATATACGCCGTACTATTTTGCGTGATGTGCCTGTGTCTGCGCCCGTAACGGAGGCCATGAACACCAAATTCAGGTTTTTGCCGGAAGGACAATATACAACGGCCGACCTTGACGAGATCAGGAAAAAAAACATACGGCTGGTACCTGTTGCCAACGAACAACGGCAGCTGATAGAATTAATAGACCTGGATAAGCATGTAGGTTTTTTGCCCGTAGATGTTGTGATGATGGCAGGAGGCGAAGGCAAACGACTTCGCCCGCTTACGGAAAAAATACCTAAACCCATGCTCATTATTGGTGACAAGCCTATTATAGAGCACAATATCGACAGGCTGGCAAAGCATGGTGTGAAAAATATTTACCTCAGTGTAAACTACCTGGCCCATGTTTTAGAAGATCATTTTAAAGATGGCAGCCATAAGCAGATCAACATTCAATACATAAGGGAAACCAGGCCCATGGGCACTATTGGCTCTGTAAAGCTGGCCGGTGCTTACGAACACGAGCACCTGCTGGTGATGAACAGTGACCTGCTTACCAATATCGACTTTGCTGATTTCTATAATACGTTTATTGCCTCAGGTGCCGATATGATCGTGGCAGCAACATCCTATCATGTGGATATTCCCTATGCTGTTTTTGAAATGAAAGAAGGCAACGAGATCCAGTCGCTGAAAGAGAAGCCGCGTTACACATATTTTTCCAACGCGGGTATCTATTTGATGAAGAAAGAATTGTTGTCGCTAATACCGGACGGTGTGGCTTTTGACACTCCCGATATCATGCAGCTGATGCTCAATCAAAATATGAAACTGGTTACCTACCCCATCACCGGATATTGGCTGGACATCGGTCAGCATGATGATTTTAAAAAAGCACAGGAAGACATTAAACACCTTTCGATTTAGGATGTATGATTTCTGATTTGTGATGCATGGCTTGTATAGAAACAATTCTAAAATTTCAATTACTCAAATCTCAGAATAAAGCCTTTTTGAAATGGTAATGATTGCCCGAACTGTATTCACCGCTGGCGGGGACAGCTTTTGCCGCAGGCAAAAACAGGGGTGGGGAACTGCTGGCATTTATTGCATTTCGAACCAGGAAAGCCATTCCCCGTAAACTTCAAACATGAAAACACTGGTACTTATAACAGCCCGAGGAGGATCTAAGGGCATTCCCAACAAAAACATAAAGCCGCTGGCGGGTAAGCCCCTGCTCAATTATAGCATTGAAGCTGCCCTGGAAGTTTTTAATGCCGCCGATATTTGTGTCAGCACTGATTCTGCTGAAATAAAAGTTGTTGCCGAAAACGCTGGTCTTGTCGTACCTTTTTTAAGGCCAGCCGAATTGGCTGCCGATAACTCGGGTAGTAATGAAGTAATACTCCATGCCATTAAGTTTTATGAAGCCGCGGGAAAAAACTACGATACTTTATTACTGTTACAGCCCACCTCTCCCTTTAGAAAAAAAGAGCATATAGAAGCTGCGATGGCCATGTATGGCCCCGAAACCGAAATGATTACCGGTGTAACAGAAACTGCTGCCAACCCTTACAGCGTTTTATACGAAGAAGATGAAAATGGATTCTTGCAAAGATCTAAAACCAGCAATGCGATCCGCAGGCAGGATTGTCCGGCGGTTTGGCAGATGAATGGAGCTATTTATCTAATAAATATCCAGGCGCTAAAAGCAAAAGGGAGCATTGCTTTGCTCAAAAAAAAGAAATTTGAAATGGATCAGGTCTCATCTTTGGATATTGATACTCCGTTGGATTGGATGTTTGCTGAATTTGTATTGGAACGTCTAAAGCATGACGCTGAACGCTGAACGCTTGACGCATAAGGTTCCCTTTTTAACTACTTGCTTCCCCCTTCTTGCTTCTTGCTACTTATTTTTTACTACTCCCCTGCTTATACAAAACCACTGCCGCCCTCTTTTGGAGGGTGCTGCTGAGGTTTAGATCGTATCTTTTGCCTGCTACAGTAATCAGCATCAGCCCGGTGTTGGGCGGAATATCTCCCAGGTTTTCGGCCTGCATGATCACCATGGTGCTATCGGCCAGGTCTTCTTTTTTTATCTTGATGCTTATTGGAGCAATGCCCAATTTCTGGTGTTCGGAAACGACTTTATCATTCACCAATACCGTTACAATATCGCCATCGATGGAGCCGTTGTCGTACAATTCAATGCTTACATCACCTGCTGGAATGGTGAGGGTATGTTCAATTTCTGTAACAATGGCGGGTCCAGGCGTTACTACAGGTTTGGCAGATGGGTGTTGGGTTTCAATCAGGCTATCGATAGCTGCGGAAAGCGTATCTGCCAGTCTTTTAAATATCGATTGAACGGGGCGCAAGTAAATAGCATCGTAAAAACCGGGGTCCAGTTTCCTTAACGGCCGCCGGGCCAGCTCTTCTTCCGGGCGAAATATGCCCACCATCATTTCATCATTGAACTTATCTTTTTTAAAGGAATAGCTGAAGGACTTAGCTACCATAATAGAATCCGGCAGCTTGAAATTAATCAGTCTTTTACTGTTGATAGTGACCTCTCCGTTTTTCCCTACTTCGCCTTCCACCCAAACGATCATGTTCTCGTATTTTTTTAGATAAAGGGTTCGGGTGCCGTAGATTTTGTTTCCTTCCTGTTTCAGGTCGAGTTCGAGCAGGTAATCCTGTTGAATGTCTTGCTCCGATGCCTTGATTTGCCAGCGCCATTTGCCGGCAAAACTCTGGCTGTTGGCGGAGGTGTGCAAGACCAGGAATGCTCCAAGGCAAATAAGAAGAGGAAGACCATTACGCATTTGCTAAAGATAAAAGCCCTGCCCTTACCAAATGGCAGCTACTATACCAGCGGCATTTATTTAAGTAAATATTATCCTCTTGGGAAGGAGGTACCTGGATGAATCAGGGTTTTATTACCTGTTCGTGATGGACTAGCTGGCCATCTTTGTCGATACCCTGGATAATGAGTTTAAACATGGTGGGTAAATCGCTGTTGTAAAATGAGAACCGGTACGTACCGTCTTTAGATGGTTTTATGTTAGGATTCCAATAAAGCGTAAAACGTTTATCTGTCACCGATTTACTTAGTTCAGGATTTCTCTCATAATCGGGTGCATAATAATGCCGGGAAATAGCATAGCCTTCGCGGCTTATTTTGGTGAAGGATTTATCGTAAACCCCTTTATTAATTACTGCCCCTTTCGTTGTGTAAATGATAATTGCTCCCAAAGGAGCACCAATTGCGGCACCTTCGGTCTTCAAAACTTTAATTAAAGCAATGTCTTTTGCATTTAGCGTTGAAATCACATCCTTGGGCACATTCACTTCGTTGAGGAAAAATGTAACTCCACCGGCGTCGGTTATAAGGGAAAGACCTGCATCTCCTGAACTGCTGGACAAAATTGTCGTTTCGCTCCCTGACCTGTTGAAAACATCCAGATTATCAAACCGGTTGAAAGAGACAATAGGATTAAAAAAATCACCTTCAACCCTGATACCAGGTACAGCAGCCTGTATAATTTGCCAAACGTTTGAATATTGCTTGTAGTCGTTAGGATCAATACCCTTACCCATAAGAAAGGGACCTCCCGCATACTCAGCATTTAAAGAATCTTCCTTGGGCCGGCGTCTATTTTTTACCGTTACGTTACCTAAATTATTAAAGCCATCAAAATTAGCCGACTGAAGTGAATTGATATTACCCTGTAAAAAGTTTGCCCAGGCATTCTTTCTATTTGTGATGTCTGTGGTATCAAGGCTGATAGATGGTATTGCTTTCGATTTTTTAAGACTATCGATATATGCGGGTTCCATGTGTACATCCACAATAAATGACTCACTTTTATTATTGGTACCCATATAAGCTACCGACGCTTTTTTCAAAAAATTGACATCGCTTACCAGGAACTCGCCTTTGTCGGTCAGCTTTGCCTCGGCTAATACGGTGGTGGAGTCATCTCCCTTTATAATAAATGTAACCTTGCCGTCTTTAATTACATTCTTACTGTCGCTTTTGGTAACGGTACCCCTCAAACTCATAGCACTTTCTACGGGAAATTTCAATACTGCGTTCTGATTGGTCAGTATTTTTTTCCAATCAAAACGGCGCCAGCCATGTGTCATCAGCAATAGGTCCAAATGATGCAGTGTTGCTGAATCCTTGTTAGCAAAATAATAACCCGGCTGGTGGATATAACCCTTTAAATCCGAGGTCAACATAAACGAGGACAGAATATTCTCATTCCCGTTTATGGCCCCATCGATAGTACCGTTGGTAACTGCTACTGAAACTGATGATGGGCCAATATCATCCAGTTTAAAGGAATACTTGTTTTTGCCCCTTGCCTTAAAGTTTGCAGTGTCCAGTTGCACGATGGGCTTCACGGCTTCATAATTGCCAATAAAAACCAATCGCTCTGCCAGGGGATTATTTTGGGCGTCAAAGGCGGTGATTTGCAGTATACCGGCGGGTAACTTTTTCTTGGGTATTGGAGCTGTTGTCTCTCCTTCCTCTACATTTAAAACAGTATTATACACAATATGGCCATGCATTTGTGCCACAACCCGAACGGTATTGTATTTGACTTTCTGAACTTCTCCTCTTCCCAGCATTACAAATAAGCGGCTTTCATTGTTATTGGCCACTTCCATAGTAATACCTTCAGCTTTTACGGCAGGTAGATTGTATGTTTTAAATGCCCCTGTTGATCCGCCAATAATAGCAGTATATGTTTTACCAGCTTCCGGGCTCTCGATATAAAATGAACCGTAACCATCATGTTCTGTTTCAAAAGCGGCCACAGGTTTACCAGTGTTATCTTTTACACTTCCTTTCAGGGCTATTGGATACCCATTACCATCGTGCGCCTTAAAAGCCACTTTACTTTTTATACCCGCTACCATATCGCCACCTTCGGGAAAAAACTGCAATGATACTTTTGCAAGGCCAGTGACTTCATGCTTATTTATATAATCAGCACCATACACAAAAATGCTTTTGCTAAAAATAAAACCAGGAAAATTGAGCATCCAAAGGGTATAAGCATTCAGGGAATATTTACCCGATGGAATCCCGGCCGCCAGGTCGAAATCGGCAGCTGCTGAGCCCAGGCTATCAAGCTTGTACATTTTTTTCAGCACCACATCACCATTTGCATTTACCATATCCACATACAATATGCGGCTGAGAAATGTAGGTGTTCCATCCAAAGCACACCAGGCTTTCATCCAAATGGTTTCACCCTCAAAATATTGATCCTTATCGGTTTGCAGAAACACTTTTTCCTGGGGGTTGTCGCTGCTCCACTTTTCAAGTTGCTCTTTAGATGGTTGTGCCGTTGCCGGAGTTTGGATCATCAACGCGCCTACAATAAAAGCCAACCATTTAATGCCTGCAGGTTTCATTTTCATAACATCAATCATTTTAAGATCGGGATTTACAATGTATCCCTTCAATTTTTATTCATCAACGCCCCATTTAAGATTTGATGAGCTTTACGTTCTGCTATTTTATAGACCATCAATAAAACTAGCCTAAAAAAAACTCCGAAAATTTTCGGAGCTTTTTCAGAATGTTAAAAATACATTAACTACCTGTTATAAATAAAACTCACATTTCTCTTACGTACATCAGCAGCAGCCCTTACCAAACGATATCCCCGGGTAACAACCGTATAAATCCGTTGATTGGTTAATGTACTGGCGCTTGTGTAAGAGGTATCAGCTGTTGTGCTGGAGGCTGCGCCTCCTGGCCTTACAGACCAAACCGTACCGGTAGTGATGGGTATCGTAAAGTAATCACTTACTCCTTTATAGGCTATTGGCCCAGCCACTTTGGTGGAAGTGGCAGCCGTTGTACCTGTGCCAAAGTATAAGTCGGCTGTGGGCATATCAGGCATCAGGTTAATAAACCTGAATTTTGCAAAACCCGAATCAGGTGAATTAAGAATATCTTCTACTAACACTGACGTTGTGTTGGCTGCTGTATCTACAAAATACAGCGAATAAATCTTGTCTGCTGTAAGATCCACCGTGGCACTTGCCAATTCCACAGAATCCTTTGCGGTGCCTAAAAAAGGCCTTGAAATGGTGATTTTCCGCATACCGGGCTCAGCAGCCAGGTAGTCTGCATAATTACTTCCGCCGGTGTTAAGTCCGCCACCTGGAAAAGGGGTAAAAAAAGTGAGGCCATTGCTTACGCGTATGCCGTCAATATTTACCTGGTAAAGCGGGTTCGCACCATAAGAAGAGGCAAAATTTACTTTCAGTCTTGCTTTCCCGGTAACAAATACGTTTTCTTTTAGCGCAAACTGATTTTTCTCGCATGCAGTTAGCAACAACATGGAAGCAAGGATGGCACCAAAAGCCGGAATGATGTTTATTTTCATAATAATATTTTAAAGGGTATGAGTTAGTTATTCGCGGATGCTGAACCAGGTTTCGAACGTATGGTAGTTAATTAAATTACCTCCAATATAACCCTGGCTCAGTTCTCCCAGGTTCCATACATACTCCGAATTATAACGGGGCCTTACCCTGTACACAGGTTTACCCAGGTTACTTGCAAAAATGGTAGTAGGCAATGCAAAGTTTTTATACACCGGCAACATAGTGGTCGGGTCAATGTCGGCATTATAATGGTAGCGGCGAAGATCCACCCAGGTTTCTACCCAGCCCCAGCCCCACAAGGCAATATATTTTTGCAGCATAATATCGCTTACAGTAAGCACATCCGAACTGGCTTTTACATTGGTGCTGGCCAGGTAAGCTGTGCGCTGGCCTGCTGTAATGACCGAACCGTTGAATAAAGTTGCATTGGAACGAGGGAAGGTAGTCCGGTTAATAAAATCGAAATGGGCATTAATACCGGCAAGGTATGCGGTATAAGCTAATGGCTTATTCCCTTTTATAAAGGCTGCTTCGGCTTTAATAAACTGCATTTCTGTAAAGCAAATTACTGGCATTACAGCTTTGTCTTTAAAAAGGTATTTACCATAATTCAGGCCAAACACAGAGGCGCTTGGATTGGCATACAAGCTATCGCCCCATGGAGCAGCCACGCGTTTGCGGGCATTAATCCAGTTAGTGGACCCTACCGCATAAACAGCGGTAAGCGCACTGAACTGGTCACCAACACCGGGCTCCACACCACGATAACCGCCGTTTCCGTTGGCTGTATCTTCCGAAGCACTCAACATATGCCTGAGCCTTGGGTCTCTTTTTGCAAATTCCGTAGTTCCGCTAAAAGTGGTGCCATCCAGCAGTTTTACTATAAAATTACTTTGGCGGAATAAGGAAAGGTTGTTGCGGTAAGTTCCCCAAAAATTGGAGTCGTCATTTTTAGAAGCATCAAAAGGAACCAGGAAATCATCGGCGACTGACGTCATAGCCAGGTCGCAGTATTTAATTACAGAATCAGCTTTGTAAACGCCATTGAGCTTATTACTGTAGCGATGGAAATTTTTGGCCAAAATAGCGTAGGTCAGTTTTCTCCATTTGGTCAGATCACCGCCGTAAGAAATGTCGCCGCGTCCCAGTGTTACAGGGTTTGAAGCTGCCATGTCGTAATATTCGATGGCTTTACGACACAAAGAATCTATGCCGGCATAAACCGTATCCTGCCTTTGGAATTTGAAGTAATATTTGCCTTCCACAAAAGCTTCATTGAAAATAATTTGGCCATGGTAATCGGCGGCCATCTGGAACATGAGGGCTTTTAGTGTAAGGGCTGCAGCTGTATAATCGAACTCCTTTTTGTCAATCCCATTTTTTATTATGTATTCAAGATTGCCGCCAAGCCCAAAATAAGTCTGGCGCCATATATCCCCTGAATTGTCACTATTTCCTACATAACCCATTCTATCCCAGGTATCGGCGTTGTTAACAGTTGATGTAAGCCAGTTCTGGGTGTACTTACCCATATAACGGGCATCGTACTGTACTCCACGTGGAATACCGGATATCATGGCTGGTAACACCGAACTGTTAGAGGGCGCCTGGGGTGTATCAGGATCGGAATTAATATTCAGGAATTTCTTACAACCGACCAACAGTATTACCATTACTGCCAATAAACCGGTTTTCAATAATGTATTTTTCATGTTAGAGTTTTTTTACAAATTAAAATTGCAGACGCACACCAAAGTTGATACCGCGGGGATTGGAAATAGCACCATAGTCAATGCCCATACCACCTACACCACCGGTAGAAGAGTTCAATGCATTTACATTCGGGTCTACTCCGGAATAATTGGTGATAATAAACACATCGGTACCGGTAACAAATACAGAAGCTGATTTTACAATTTTTTGCCTTTTCAGCAACTTGCTCGACAGTGCATAAGAAAGTGTGATATCACGCATCCGCAACCAGTTAACTTCTTCTACGAAGTCGCCTTCGGCAAAAGCCACATCGTAGTAATCGCTGCGTTGGTAAGGCAATACCACAATATTGTTTTTGGTAGGCGTAGCTGTGTTTTGTAATCCGTCTGCCAATACACCATCTACGATACGGGGCTGCTCACGATCCAGTGTACGTTTGCTGGTTCCGGTAAGCATCATCATCGCTTCAGTTCCGTTAAAAACATCACCACCACGGCGTAAATCCAGGTTGAAAGACAGGTTAAAATCTTTATATACCGTAAAACTATTGATCAAACCAATTTTGAAATCGGGTGTACGGTCGGCAATATTGGTATATGCACCAGTTGCTATCGGAAGACCGGTTAAAGGGCTAATGAGCAATTGGCCAGCATCGTTGCGTTGGAATGAAAGACCTACAAGATTGGTCATCGGTGTACCTACAGAAACCTCAGTACGTACGGCACCAAAAACCCAGGTATCAGAATCATAGTACAGCGGGAGATCAGCAGGCATGCGCAATACTTTGCTGCGGTTCTTGTCGAAATTCACTGTGGCATCCCATATGAAATTCTTGGATTGTACAGGTGTTGCTTTCAACTGAATTTCCAGACCCTTATTTTCTACCTCACCACCGTTTATAAATTTCAGTACACCACCCGTGCCATAGCTGAGGCGGTTACTTACTATCTGGTCTTCGGTACGTAATATATAATAGGCTACATCAAGGCTGATACGTTTTTTCAGGAACTGAAATTCGCCCCCAACTTCAAAGTTTTTGGTTCTTTCCGGACGTAAACTTCTGTTGCTGGCAAAAACACCAAGGGCGTAACCACCGCCGGTAGAGACCTGGGTAGCAAACTGTGGATCGATTACATAAGCAGCATAAGGAGCTTTGCCGGATGTGGCGTAGGAAGCCCTTAATTTACCATAGCTAAACCAGCTTGCTTTTTTAAATACATCCAGGTCGCTGAAGATAAAGCTCATCGATGCACTGCCATAATTAAAGAAAGGCTGTGTATTAAAATTCTTGGATGCAAGGGTAGATACACCTTCTCTTACACCAGCAAGTGTTACATACAATATGTCTTTATATCCAGCTGTATAGTTGGCGAACATGCGAATTTTACGAATGTTGGTTTGTACCAGTTTAGCAGCCTGTGTTAGCGGAGCAGTGTTGTTGATGGAAATGAATTCCGTTTCAAAAAGCTGTTCTCCCTTTTGAGCGTTCACTGCACGCTTACCATCCTCTATATAAAAAGAAGTGCTCAATGTATTGGTAAAAATCTTGGCGAAGGTTTTCTTGAAAGTAGCCCTGGCCACTGCATTTATATTGCGGTAATTTGTCGTGTAGGAACCGAAAAATCCACCGGTGTTAAAGCCATACCTGGATTGCTTATGTGTCTGGGTATAGCCCTGGGTGGAAAAGTTATCCAAACCAACAATGGTGGTCAGGTTAAGCCATTTAGTCACATCTGCACCAAGATTTACCGTACCGGTCAGGCGATCTGTTTTATCGTTCGACGGGTTTTTGTTTACATCCCAATATGGATTATCAAATTCTGCATCCATACCAGCCTGCGAGGTACGCAAATATTTACGCGTGCCGTCTACATTTACATAATCTGTTGCAGCGTTTATCTCTCTCGGAAAAGTGATCAGGTTGTTATAATAGGAACCTGCACCTTTAGAAACCTTGTTATTGTCAGATATAGTATAAGTCCAGCTGGAAGTCATGTTCATTATCTTACCCAACTTGGTTTGACCTGTAAAACGAAAAGTCATCCTGGTATAATCTGTATTAACGATAACGCCGTCAGATTTAAGGTAACCGGCAGAAAAACGATAACTGGCATCAGCAGTACCATTTTCGAGGCTTACATTATGTTGCTGCGATGTGGAGGTTTGAAAAAAGTTTTCCAGGTTGTCGTAAAGTTGCACGTTGGGACCATAGGCGGGGCCAAAATATTTAAAACCATAGATCGTGCTAAATGCATCTGGATTGTACAAACCATTGGCGCCTCTTGAATACTTGGTTTGTATTTCGGGGAAACGATACATTTCATTTATCCTGAAAGTATTATCGTAACTAATGCGGGTACGGCCCGATACTCCTTTTTTGGTGGTAACCACGATAGCACCAGATGCACCATCTGAACCATAGAGGGCTGTAGCTTCCGGGCCTTTCAAAATCACCACGCTTTCAATATCCTCCGGGTTGATGTCGGCAATACGGTTGGTGTAGTCACTGCTACGATTGGCAAAACCTACGCCGTTTGCATTACTGGCCGCAATCAGGTTCTCCTGGTTAAGACCACTGTTATCCTGTGGCACACCGTCTACAACAAATAATGGTTGGTTATTTCCACTCATTGAAGTAGCACCGCGTAAAATAATCTGGGCACTTGCTCCGGGTAAACCTGAAGTAGATGTAACGGTTAATCCGGGAACCCGTCCCGCCAGGGCATTTAAAAAGTTATCACGGCGTGTAGCTGCAATTTCTTCTCCCTTAACGGTGGGTGTTTGATATGAAAGTTCCCTTTTGTTTCTTTTTTGTCCATAGCCAGTAATTACAACGTTATCCAGGTCTTTATCCGATGCCACCAGCCGGATGTTGACCAGCTTATCAGCTCCCACGGTCACTTCTTTCCTGGCGTAGCCCACATAGGTTACCAGCAATTTTTGTCCGGGGTCAGCAGCAATTGAAAAATAACCCGCCTGGTTGGTTTGGGTTTTTTTGTTGGTGGCGATATTGGTGACAGTAACACCAATTAAAGGGGTTGCATCATCGTCTGCAAGTATCGTACCCGATACGGTGTTGTTCTGTGCAAAAGCACCTGATGAAAAAATCAAAAGGCATGAAGCAAACAGAAGTTTTAAATACTTCGTCATATGCAGTGGTTTTTGGGTGGATAATAATTTATGCCTGACAAAAAAATGACACAGGTTGCTGCCTGAACTTTTAACATTTGGCCGGTGGGTTATAAATTAGGCCAGGAAAAATTTCCCGCAGAAAAACGCACGTGTGTATTATTAAATCAAACACATTTCTCTAGAGCAATGTTAAAAAAAATTTCAGGATATGCAAGTATTTATTTGCTCCCAATCAATAAACATTGGCGAAAACGCAGAAACGGGCAAGTTTTTGCGGCAAAAACGACGAATTAGTCACTTGTAAAAGACTACAATACAGTTAATCCTTTAACAATATAGGGAGACAGGGCAGGGTCGGTGGCGTCCAACTCTGTTATTAGAACATCCACCTCTTCCATAGCACATACTTTCAGGCGCTGGACGGAATTGAGTTTTTCTGATATAGCAAGGGATACCACTTTTTGCGAAGCCCTTATCATAGCCTTCTTTACCTCAATCACTTCCCATTCAGAATCGGTGATGCCTTCTTCGGCGTCAATACTGTTGGTGCCGAGGAAACAGAGGTCGGCCCTTATTTCGCCCAGCCTTTGTACCACTTCAGCTCCTACAGCCAACTGTGCACTTTTAAGCAGTCTGTTTCCAATAAAGATGACTTCGCTGCCAGGATGGTTCATCAGTTCTAAAGCAATGGGGACACTTACCGTGATAAATGTGGCATTGAGTTTTGGAGGCAGGGCTTTGATCAATTCTCTGATAGTGGTGCCCCCGGATAACAACACCAGCATTCCTTCGGTTATCAGGCTGGCTGCCTTTTGTGCGATGCTCTTTTTTTCAGGCAGGGAATATATCTGGTTGTTCTGAAGGGTAAAATGAAACGAATTACTCAACGCACCGCCATGTACTTTCAGCAGGTTGCCTTCTTCGGAAAGTTCCTGCAAATCACGTCGCACGGTATCTTCCGAAACATTTAACTGGACACTTAAATCAGACGACAGCACTTTATTGTGGATATTAAGTTGCTGGATGATAAAGGCTTGCCTTTCTTTTTTTAGCATGGCTGCAATAATTGTGTGATTCAAATGTAGGGGTTTTGCGATTGCATCATTGGTCATAAGGCCGATGGTCATTATGCATTGTGAATTGGTTCAATTTGGACATTCATTTCTTTTTAGAAAAAGACATCCATAAAAAACCGGCAATTACAGAAAGTACCAGCGACAACAGCACTGCGACTTTAGCAGTGGCTTGTACTGCCGCATCGTTAAAAGCCAGTGTTGTGATTAATATCGACATGGTAAAGCCAAGGCCGGTGAGCAGGAGATAATTTGAAATTGTGAGGGATGTGGAAATGTGAAAATCTGCAAATAACTCCTGTCCCTGTCATTTGCAGATTTGCACATCTGCCCATTTGCAAATTATTTTAATTCCCAAACAACTCATACTTGGTTTTCGGCCGCTTGGCGTCTTGCCAGTTAAAGCCCCGCAGTTGCAGTTCTTCAGGGGTAATCTTCTGTATGGGATAGGTGGTACCTTTAAGATCGTTACGGAACACCACTTTGTTTGCAGCTTTGTCTTTAAAATACATATCGATTACGTCCGCTGTGGCTTTGTTTACACCAATAAATTTCTCCTCCTCATCCTGTGCATAGTACACGCTTTCTGCACTGCCCTTGGTACGTATAAAATCAATATTGCCCTCTTTAAAAATGCCATTGATGGTGCGGCCTTTTACCTGGTTAAAAAAAGTTCGGTTTACTTTATTGATGATAAAACCATTTTCAAAAGCGTACAACCTGTCTGCTACTTTTTTCCTGGTAAATAAATAGATGGTATCACCGGTTATCTGGCTGTTATTGGCCCAGAGAATGGGCCTGTTATATAAACGAAAAGTAGAATCAACAGAAGAGTAAAACATGCTGTCGCAAACGGCCTGCATGCTGTCGCTAAAAATACGTACATGGTGGAAGGCTTCGAAGAAACGGTTGCTGGCACTGTCTTTCCCGTTGAGGTCGTACACACGTTTGTTTTTTATGGTATCTGTTACTACGGGTACATTTTTGATTTTTTCCCTGTCTGTAAGCTTACCGCTGTATAAAGTATCAGCCGTGATGTATAAAGAATCTTTGTCTTGTTTCAGGATCATTACCGGGTGTTCCGTGGCAAGAAAAATTTTATTTTTCCGGTCCACATTCATCTGGTTTGACAAGATCACAATGCCTTCTGCGGTATCCCTGTAAACAACATTTGTTTTAAATTGAGCCGTTCCATTTTTATCATCAAATACCATCTCTTTGGCAGTAATGGAGAAGGTGGAATCAACAATTGTGGCATTGTTTCCAAAATATGCTTCCTTTGTTTTGAGGTTATAGAAACCATCTTTTGTATAAATTTTCCGTGTGCCGGTGATGATAGTCGTAGGAGCAATAAACCTGGCAATTTCGGTATTGGCATTGTACAACAAAGAGTCAGAGATCAGTTTGTATTCAGGATCTACCAGCAGTACATCTTTCTTAAACACCACATCCTTTGTTTCGCCATAATAAATACCTTCCTTGCTGGTAAGCACGGTTCCCTTATTCACCATTTTACCGCCGCTATTGTACGTGGCAATTTTTGTAACCAGGTCGTAGTTAAGCTCTTCAGTACTAAGGGTGCCGCCCTTGCTGTCTGTAAGCCGCACTGCTTTTTTCAGTACCGCCTTTCTTTCCTTGCCAAAATATTTAATGTACTGAGAATAGGTGTTGAGGGTGTCCTCATCATTAATGTGAACATTGCCAAAAGCTTCCATGATCTTGGTGTTCAGGTTCACTTTGGCACTATCTGCGTCTATCAGGGTTTTATCCTGTTTGATTCTTGCCCGGCGGGCAAGCGTAACGATCGTATTGAGTGAATCTACTTTCTCAAAACTATAGTTACCCGAGCCGGGCAATATTTCCAGTTTGGACGAACTGTCTGTATTAATGGGTATGGCTACCGGTTGGGCATCACCCGCAATGGCAACACCCAATATGAAAGCGGTCAGATAAAACAGTACGTATTTTTTCATCGGAAATTGAGCAGCAGTATTTGATTTGCCATTGGGCTGGCCCGGATTTATAGCCGGCAGGTGCAAATATTAAGATGAAAAATGTTAATCGTTGATTAAACAACATGGTTTTGTGAAAATAATCCGATCTCCGAAATAGCGGTTCTGAATGTGATAACGCTTTGTGGTAGAAATGCTGAATAATGATATGCAGTACAAGAGTGCGACGCCAATGCAGCTAAATAGCAGTGCTACAGACGGGTTAAAAGAAAAAAAGCAAAAAAAGGCATGATTATCGGCGACCTTGAGTTTCCCACCCCTGGTTTTGCCTTCGGCAAAACCTGTCCCCGCCAGCGGTGAATAATGACGCAGTGGCCCTGTATTTGTCTGGATAAGCCAACTTTAATAAACCGGGTGAATCAAAGGGCCTATCCTCTTCTACCCAACCAACCAATCAACCATTCACCAATCAACTAACTACTACTTCCGTTGTTCCTGCGTGATGGAATCTTCATCCATGGGTTTCATGAGCGGGGTGCCTTTATCTTTTTTGCCAAACACAGAGATATTTACGTAGCGTTTGGGATTCAGGCGCAAATCCTGCAGCAACAGGTTCATACTATTTACCGTAGAAGCCAGGTTATTGTATATTTTCTTGTCGTTGATCAGGGCGCCAATGGTGCCGTCGGTGCTGCTCACTTTTGCCAATGTGCTTTTTAGACTAGCCATGGCTTCGTTCAGCGTTCTTACCGTTTTATCCAGTTCCATTTTCGAAAGCGTCTGAGTCGTCTTTTCTACATTTTGCAAAATGCCCGTTACCTGCTCCTTACCATCAGACAGGGTCTTGGTAAATTCGGAAAGACTGGCCAGGCTCCTCGCCAGGTCGCCGGTTTTACTGTTCAGCATTTTCTCCAGTTCTGCAGAAGACATTACCAGGCTTGCCATCGTTTTGTTGGCATTGGACACCACACTTTGAAGGTTGCCCTTGGTATTGGGATCAAAGATGCTGTTGACATTTACCAGCACATCATCCAGTGTTTTAAGGGAAGCCTTCAATTGATCAATGGTAGGCGAAAGCCGTTGATCAAGTACACTGCTGATATTGCTCAACAACCCTAATGAGGGTCCGACCCGCATAGTGTCTCCGGTATTAAGATACGATGCAATTTGCTGCGTGGAATCAAACCTGATCTCTACCTGCGTAGTGCCGAGAGGATTACTTTTAACCGAAGCAAAAGCCGTATTGGGTATGCGGATATCTTTTATCAGTTTGAGTTTTACCAAAATACCGCTGAGATCTGCATCTGTTTCGGTGATATCCACTACGGTACCCACCTGGAAGCCATTGATAGTAATAGCATTTGAAGGCAACAGGCCGTCGATGGTTTTAAACTTAGCGTAGAGAAAGGTTTTACCGGAGTAGGTACGGCCTTTTAAAAAATTAAATCCCAGGATTAGAAGCGCTATTGCAACTGCTGACAGGGCCCCTACTTTTGTTTCGTTTGATACTTTGAATGCCATAATATTAAATACGAATGTAAGCATAAACTGCTCTTGCACAGCAGTGTAAAAATCTATATGCGGGTTTTCAACCGAATAAAAATGCCCCCCGATATCAAGACAACATTTTTATTTACATTGCGCGGACCTTAACAACCACCAAACTTCTAAATTGTTCTCATGAAAAAAATTTACCTGTTTTTATTTTTATTGTTTGCTGCTGCTACATCCTTTGGCCAGTTTATTGTGGTTACTGCCACTGCCGGCACTGTGGGGCCAACCAATTATTTTAGTCTAAAATCGGCTTTTGATGCAGTAAACGATGGTACACACCAGGGTGTAATAACAATTACCACTAATGGCAGTTATGTGGAGACAGAAACAGCCACCTTGCTGGGCAGCGGCGGAACATCATCCTACACTGCTGTTTCTATTAAACCAACAGGTGGGATAGCCAGTTCCATCAGCGGCAACATCCCGGGCCCGCTGGTAGACTTGGATGGCGCTGATAATGTGACCATAGATGGGCTGAATACAGGCGGCAATTCGCTGACAATAAGCAATGCCAATCTCAGTTCAGCCAATCCCTGTGCCATCAGGCTTATTAACGACGCATCCGGCAATACCATTCAAAAAACGTCACTTTCCAGTGCGGGCACAAGTGCTGCGTCGGCAACGGTGGTATTTAGCACTGGCACTACGACAGGCAACGATAACAATACCATTACAAACTGCGACCTGGCTGATGTATTTGGTAGCTGCCCGGTCAATGGTATTTATTCGTCCGGCAATGTAGGTGCGGGTATTGAAAACAGTAACAACACGATTTCAAATAACAATATTTCCAATTTTTTTAATCCCGCACTGGCTACTGCCGGTATTATCTTGTCCACAGGTAATTCAGATTGGATCATATCAACCAACCGGTTTTTCCAAACAGCACCACGAACTTTTACTGCCGCATTCATACATAGGGCGATTCAGGTAGCTTCCGGCAATAACAACCTTATTTCGGGCAACATCATCGGGTATAACACGGCTGCCGGTACAGGTGTGTATACCATGGCTGGTGCCGTATCGTCGCGTTTTATTGGAATAGACCTTGCCGTGGGAACTGTTGTACCCAGCAGTGTTCAGAACAATACCATTACAGAAATTGCCTTTACTACCAGCAACAATGCCAACTTGTTTGTGGGGATTAATATTGCTGGCGGTAGTGTTAATGTGGGAACTATTACCGGTAATATTATCGGCCGTACCACAGGCACCAGCTCAATAGTACTTACACCTACGATTGGTGGTAACGCCGGCATCGGTGTATTAAGCACCAGTACCGGTGCCGGTATAGTGGTCACCATTTCCAACAACAGCATCGGAGCTATCGACATGTTACCAGCCGGTGCTACTTCGGGAACCCTGATCGGTGTTCAAACAATGGGAGCTTCGGGCGGCACCGTAACCGTCAGCAATAACACCATTGGCAACACTACCGCCAATAATTTAAGGGTGGGCACAGTCGGAACTACCACCGGAAGCGGCATCGCAAGAGGCATCGTCAATAATAACGCTGGCACTATCGCCATCACAGGTAATACTATCAGGAACCTCACGCATAACAGCAGTAGTACGCTGGGCTTTTTTCGTGGTATAGAATGCCAGGCAGGTACAGCAGCTATTTCGCAGAATACTATTAGCAATATGACGGGTTATGGAACTAGTAATAGTATCACCACCCATGTCGGGGTGGGAATTTTATTGAACACCAATACCACAGCAGGTGTTATTGTGGATCAAAATACTATTTTCAATTTGAGTGCTACGAATCCCGCATCAGCAGGCATGGTTTTGTCGGGGATTTATTTGTTGGTCACCAATGGGGTAATCGTCACAAGAAATAATATATCAGGATTTTCAAATGCCAGCACTTCAGCAAGTACCACGCTTCCGGGAATCATTGCCGGTATTTATTGTAGTAATGCCAATGTTGCCAACCCAATGACTATTGCTAACAATATGATCTCGGTGGGAAACGCACAAACCACCAATACTGCCTTTATTGGTATCTGGAATCACCTGGCCACAGCAAACTTTTCTGCTAAGATTTATTACAATTCGGTAAACATTGAAGGAACAGCAGCTGGTGGATCACAACCTTCATTCTGCTATTACCGCGGTGATTTTGCCACATCTATTGGTGCACCAACGGTAGATATCCGTAACAATATTTTTACCAACAGCCGCAGCGGGGGCACGGGCAGGCATTTTGCAATAGCCAATGGTTATGGAAATGCCACCAGTAATGTGGCGGGCTGGACCGCCAACGCGTCGGATTATAATGTCTTAAACGCCAATGGCGCCACCGTCGGATATTGGAGTGGCGACCAGGGTTTTGCCAACTGGAAGCTGGCATCAGCAAGCGATGAACATAGTTTAAATGGCGTAACAGTAGATTATGTAAACTCCGCATCTAACCTCCACCTGCTGGCTACTGCCAATACTGCCATCAACGCCAAAGCTACGCCCATAGCAGGTTTTACCACGGACTTCGACGCCGATACCCGCAACGCTACCACGCCGGATATCGGTGCTGATGAATTTACACCCGATGAAACTGTACCAATCTTAATGGAATATTTCAAAGGCCATAAACAGGGCATTAGTAACCTCCTGACCTGGAAAGCATCCTGCAGTTCGGCCCAGGTAAAATTTGATATTGAACGCAGTTCGGATGGCAGAAAGTTTGTGGTGGCAGGAAGTTTCACGGCCACTCAAGCCCGTTGCGCAATGCCTTTTGATTTTGCAGATAACAGTCCGCTCAAAGGCATGAATTATTATAGGTTAAAGATGATGGAAGCCGACGGTTCTATCTCATACTCTATGATTATCGCTATCATTAATAAAGAAAGCGGGTTTGAAGTTGTTGGATTGTTCCCAACCCTGGTTAGCAATGGCAACGCAGTCTTAAATGTAAGTTCTGTTGCGCCTGCCAAAATGGAAATAATCGTTACAGATATGAGCGGTAAGTTGGTACAAAAACAACAGGCCAATATCGTATCCGGCTCAAATACTATTTCAATTAATATGCAGCAATTGGCTTCAGGAACTTATCAGTTGTCAGGATTTACTGCGGCGGGAAAGGCGGCCACTATCAGGTTTGTAAAACTATAAAATGCGAAGGCGAAGCGATGCTGTACGAGACGTCCCGTCTCGTACAGCTTATTATGTTGGCTTTGCCAACAATCATTTGAGAAGTTTACTTCATCTTACCCAAACCCGGTTTCAATTCATAAACAATTCCCTGCAACAATTTAGCTTCACCATCGTGCTGGTATAATTGCAGGTTCGTAAAATCTTCGTTTGGAAAAAAGATCTCAGTCATAGCCACCTGGCCATCATCGGCAAATAATTCTATCGATGCCCTGTCGACTAACAGGCGCATTTTCAGATTTTTATTTTTAGAAATACGGTTCGCAAAATGCCGGGTGGCAAATACTTTGCTGAATGCATTTTTACCAGCAAATGCCCGGTCGATGTAGAAGAGGTTGTGTTCCTTACTAAAACCCACTTGTATTTTTTCATTAAGGGAGTTAGAAAATTCGATACCCAATTCTTTGGCAGATGATTGGTCGATATCGAATTCCAACATAATGTCGCTTAAAACACCGGGTTGATTAATTTTCTTCGCAAGCGCAATGTTTTTCCTGGTACCTCTTAAAGTCTCCAATTCTTTTACCGGCTTTGACAAAACACGGATACCACCATCCGTTTTTGCCAGTGTAAGTTCCCTGGGTACGGTCATGGCGCTGCGCCATTTTTCAGTAGGCACTACCTGGGCGTATTGCCAGTTGCCCATCCAGCCAAGAAACAAACGCCTGTTAGTGGCAATATTACTCCAGGTAACCCCTGCATAATTATCCGGGCCATTGTCCAGCCATAAAGTGGTTGCCGGCGGATTCTCATTCTTAAACACCTTACCGTCAAAATCGCCCACAAAATACTGGGTGGCACTACCACCATTGGGAGCACCTTTATCAATGCTTACGATCAAAATCCATTTGGTTTCATTGCTGTTTGCCAGTTTCATCGGAAACAGGTCCGGGCATTCCCAAACGCCACCATGGCTGCCATCTCCGGTTCCAAATTCACCTGTCTTCGCCCAGTCTTTGAGATTTTTACTATGATAGAAGGCGATCTTATTGGCTACCGACAAACTCATTACCCAATGTTTGGATTCCGCGTGCCAAAACACTTTGGGATCACGAAAATCCTTGTCACCTGTGTTTTTGATTACAGGGTTGGCAGCATATTTTTTCCAGGTCCTTCCTTTGTCGTTACTATAAGCAATTCCCTGGTATTGGTAATTCCCTTGCCCGGCTTTTTCCCGCGGCATATTATGGTAGGTGAAAATAGCCACAAGTGGATCTTCAGCACCTTTTTTAAAACCGGAAGTATTGTTCTTATCAACCACAACACTTCCCGAAAAAATATACCCCAGCGAATCGGGATAAAGGGCAATGGGCAGGTGTTGCCAATGCACCATGTCTTTACTGACAGCGTGACCCCAATGCATGGGACCCCAAACGGTACTGTCAGGATAATACTGATAAAACAGGTGGTATTCGTCCTTGTAAAACACCATGCCATTTGGATCATTCATCCAATGTGCGGGCGGGGAAAAATGGAACTGCGGGCGATGCGGCTCCTTGTAAGATGCCGGCTGGCCAATGCCGGTAAGACCCATGAACACAATAGTGATCAACAAAAGGGATCCCTTCATTGCAAATGGTTTTAGCAATCGTTATTTAAGTCTTACAGCACTTTCAGATCTCTGGCCTTGCCCAGCGCAAAGATCAATTGTTCTTCAGGGGTAAGATTAGTATTGTTGAGTACAATGGCGTCTTCGGCTTTTCGCAGCGGGCTTATTTCCCGGTTACTGTCGATATAGTCCCTCATTTCGAGGTTGTCTTTTACCTCTTCAATTGTGACGTTTGGATTTTTTTCATACAACTCTTTAAACCGTCTTTCCACCCGGACAGCGTTATCGGCGTTCATAAATATTTTAAGTTCGGCCTGGGGGAAAACAGTGGTGCCAATATCGCGTCCATCCATTACAATACCCTTTTTCTTGCCCATGGCCCTTTGGGCTGCCACTGCAAATTCACGTACTTCCTTAATGGTAGAAACTTCGCTTACTTTTTCGGCTATTACGAGGTCGCGGATCACGTACTCCACATTTTCATCATTGAGGTACATTTCGCTTTGCTGGCTTTGCTGATTGAAATGAAATTCAAGATGAATGTTGGCCAATGCTTCCACCACTTGTTTCTTTTTGGTCCAGTCTATATGGTTACGAAGAAAATAGAGCGTGATAGCCCGGTACATAGCGCCACTGTCGATGTACACATAATTAAGTTCTTTGGCCAATTGCTTTGCCAATGTGCTTTTGCCGCAGGAAGAATAGCCGTCGATGGTAATGATAATTTTTTTCATAAAACTCTAACCCATTAAAAGTGGGTAAAGATGAAACAAAATAGTTGATGCCGCTATTTCCGTTTGCCTCAATTGCTGCAATACTCTTGTTAGCGGCATATGGTTTGTCATCAGAGTGGTTGTAATCTAAATTAAGCCAGTGCTTTTTTCTTGTTTGTGCTTGTCAAACGGGTTTTTACCGTTGATTTCTGCAGCGACATTTTTTTACCTGTCTCTTTATAATAAGTAATTATCTCGCTAATTTTTATCCTATCCGCTGCTGTTAAAGGTGTTGGGTCAACTAGGAAGTCAACACCTGCAGGTTCTTTTATGTATCCCATTGTCTCACAATTTACGTTGGAAAATATTTTTTTATTAGCCTGAGTGCTTCTTGCGGAAAGATCACCATTTTATGTCCGCCAACATGTGTTGCACCTAAAGTTTTTTCATAATGCGCAATCAAGCTGGTCTTGGAAGTGAAAGAAACAAAACCTTGATAGCCTTTGTCCCACGAAGATTTACAAGTGAAGGCAAACAGGTTGCCAGGAACTCCTTCATAAACTTTGTTCTTGCCGAAGTTGAATGGTGAACTTTCAATCAGGTGTAAATAATAGTGGTCGTTGTAATCGCTAATGCTTAAAATGCCCTGAACAATATCAGGATTATTCCTAATTGTCAGTTTGAAAACCTGCCTGTCGGTTAGTTTACATTCACCTGCCCAATTAAAAAGCCAGCCATTTTTCTTAGTGGCATTTTTTAAATCTGCTTTTGATACCGGATGAATATCAGTCGGAAAACTGTCGCCGGAAATAGTATTGATTATACTATTTGTTAGTTTGTCAATCTCAATTCCCAAATGGTATTTTGTCTTTTTCGCCACTTTTCAAAGGTATAAAAAAGAGGGTTGTTGACGTGTAGTAAATGTTGAACACGGAAGTAATTGTTCCACTATCGCGTGCTTACCATTGTTGAAATCCATCGGTCAAACACATGTGTGAAAACGAAAAAGGGCACCAGTTAATGATGCCCCTTTTAAATTATCGATGAATTACATTATGCCACACTTGTAGAATCAATCTCTTTGATTGTTCCTTCCTTCAGCGTAAAAGTGATCTTCTGGTTTTCCTTATCCAGGTCGCCTATCAGCACATCGCCGTTCTTAATGGTCATGTTCAAAATCTCTTCGGCCAGCGGATCCTCCAGGTATTTCTGTATGGCCCTGTGAAGCGGCCTTGCGCCAAACTGGCTGTCGTAACCTTTGTCGGCGATAAACTCTTTGGCATCCGGAGATAATTCTAAAGAGAAGCCAAGTGCGTTCATCCGCTTCAGCACACTCTTCATCAGGATATCGATGATGTCGAAAATGTTCTCTTTGGTAAGGCTGTTAAAGATCACCACATCGTCAATACGGTTCAGGAACTCGGGGCTAAATGTGCGTTTCAGAGCTTTTTCAATCACCGCCTTGTTGTTCTCATCTATATTACTCTGGCGGTTGGCCGTCGCAAAACCAACGCCATCACCAAAATCTTTCAATTGCCGGGCACCGATATTTGATGTCATGATGATCATCGTGTTCTTGAAATTGATCTTACGGCCAAGGCCATCGGTAAGCTGACCATCATCCAGCACCTGCAACAGGATATTGTAGATATCCGGATGCGCCTTCTCAATTTCATCCAGCAGGATAACACTATAAGGTTTGCGGCGTACTTTTTCTGTCAACTGTCCACCTTCTTCGTAACCAACATAACCGGGAGGTGCACCAATTAACCGGCTCACACTGAATTTTTCCATGTACTCACTCATATCGATCCTAATCAGCGCATCTTCACTATCAAACATGTACTTAGCCAGCGACCTTGCCAACTCTGTTTTCCCTACACCCGTTGGACCCAGGAATATAAATGTACCGATTGGTTTCTTTGGATCTTTTAAACCCACGCGGTTACGCTGAATCGCTTTCACCACTTTTACGATCGCGTCGTTCTGGCCCACTACCATCCCCTGCATGTCCTCGTTCATCTTACGCAACTTCTCTGTTTCCGCCTGTACCATGCGTTTTACTGGTATACCCGTCATCATGCTCACAACTTCGGCTATAGCTTCGTCATCGATAGGGTAGCGTTTGTTCTTGCTGTCTTCTTCCCACTCGGCTTTGGCAGTCTCGAGTTGTTCGGCCAGGCGTTTTTCAGCATCCCTTAATGAAGCTGCTTCTTCAAAACGCTGGCTTTTTACAACCTTATTCTTTTCCAGTTTTACGTCCTCGATCTTCTTCTCCAGTTCGAGTATGTTTTCCGGTACGTTGATGTTTTTGAGGTGTACCCTGGCTCCCACTTCATCCATTACATCAATGGCTTTATCGGGAAGCAGGCGATCGGTCATATAGCGGTCGCTGAGTTTTACACAGGCTTCAATGGCCTCAGGGCTATAGTCAACATTGTGATAATCTTCATACTTGCTCTTAATATTGGTAAGTATCTCGATGGTTTCTTCCACACTTGGTTGCTCCACCAATACCTTCTGGAAACGACGGTCTAAAGCGCCATCTTTTTCTATATACTGGCGGTATTCATCTAAAGTAGAAGCGCCGATACATTGCAATTCGCCACGGCTGAGGGCTGGTTTAAAAATATTGCTGGCATCGAGGGAACCACTGGCACCGCCTGCACCTACAATGGTATGGATCTCGTCAATAAACAAAATCACATCCCTGTTTTTTTCCAGTTCGTTCATGATGGCTTTCATCCTTTCTTCAAACTGGCCACGGTATTTGGTACCGGCAACCAGGGCTGCAAGGTCAAGGCTAATCACCCTTTTGTCGAACAATACACGACTTACTTTGCGCTGAACAATACGCAGGGCAAGGCCTTCTACGATAGCTGTTTTACCCACTCCTGGCTCACCGATCAAAATGGGGTTGTTCTTTTTGCGGCGGCTCAATATCTGCGAAACCCTTTCTATTTCCTGTTCGCGGCCTACGATTGGATCCAGCGTTCCGGCTTCGGCCATTTTGGTAATATCCCTGCCAAAATTATCCAGCACGGGGGTTTTGCTTTTAGCATTGGCCTGCTGTTGCTGGCGGCCACTGCCTTTGCCCGGCTGGTTGCCAAAGCCACCTTTTCTTTCTTCTTCAAAATCGTCATCATCGTCGCCTGTGTACTCAGATTTTGTAGGGTTTTCACTGGTATGAACCATACCCAGGTCGTTGCGGAATGTATCGTAATCCATGCCGTATTGCTGGGTTAATATCTGTGAAGCAATATTCTCCTTGTTTTTAAGGATGCTCATCATCAGGTGCTCACTTTCTACAAACTGGCTTTTTAATGCCTTTGCCTCCAAAACCGTGACGCGAATCACCTTTTCTGCCTGCTTGGTAAGCGGGAGACTGTTGATGTTGGCGATATTTTTCCCTGTCTTGTCTTTTACGGCAAGTTCCACTTCTTTACGCAATTCAAATAGATCTACATTGAATTGTTTGAGGATCTTAATGGCGGTGTTTTCATCGTCACGTATCAATCCTAACAAGAGATGCTCAATGCCGATAAAGTCATTGCCTAAACGCAACGCTTCTTCGCGGCTATAACTGATGATCTCTTTTACCTGGGCTGAAAAATTATTATCCATTGTTTTCATCTTTCTGTTGTTACAATATTAACCATTATTTTCGGTTTGCAAGTGTGGTGCAAAATGCACATTGTGTGTAAAGATTTTTGATGTAGGATTTATGATTTATGATTGGCTTTGCTACCCTTCGCAATCATCCGGCATCCGGTCGCAATTGATTTTGGAGATTGACTATTAACGATTAGAAGAATCGACGGACGTACACAAATCGCAAAACAAATAATCAGAAGCCAAAAGTTCAATAACGAAGAAGAAATCTTGAAAACACAAAGAGCGGTACTGCGAAGAATTTTACACTAATTGCTTTTAAAGAAAAATCAGCCATCAAACATCCTAAATCCTAAATGCTTTCAAATGCTCCTCAAAACTGATACCAAAGAAAAATTCCATGAAATAAAGGTAGCTGAGCCGCATATTGCTGCTAATATGACAGCAGAATTGACTGTTTTACTAAACCCTTACCTAGAAAACGATATAAAAAACATTATTCTGCAACTGACGGATGTGCAGACCCTAGATACGGCGGCGGCCGAAGCACTGGTTTCCATCCAGCAAAATTTTTATGATAACGGTGCATCGTTTGTAATATGCGAAGTGCAGCCCCAGGTAGAAAAATTTTTGGATGAGATACAGCTCCTGGAAACCATGAATATTACCCCCACGCTAAGCGAAGCCTGGGATATTGTTCAGATGGAGGAAATAGAACGGGAGTTTTTTGATGAGGAGGAGGATTAGTGATTGGTTAATTAGTTGATTGGTTCATTGGTGACTTTATTCCAATTGTGATAAAATAAACGTCTCAGCCAAACAACCTGTTCGAAAAAATAGAGCATATTCGAATCTCGAAACCTCTAAAATCTTAAACATCTGTACCTCTAACCTTTCACTTGTAAACTTTTAAACCAGATCTAATTGTTCGGCCTAACGATACTTGGAAACAACTCCGCCATCCCCGCCTTTGACAGGCACCCCACAGCACAGGCACTCACCTTTGCAGACCATGTATTTCTCATAGACTGTGGTGAGGGCACCCAGATGCAGATCGTAAAGTACAAGATACGCGGTAGCCGCATCAACCATATTTTCATCAGCCACCTGCATGGCGACCATTATTTCGGTTTAATAGGACTGATTACCAGCATGGGCCTTAGCGGCCGTACGGTTCCACTCAATATTTACGGCCCCGAAGCACTGGAACAGGTGATTCATATTCACCTCCGGGTAGCTGCTACAAACCTTCCTTTTCCGATTCACTTTTTCCCTCATCCTGACTCATTTACAAGAATTGTGGATGACGAAAAAATGGAAGTTTGGTGTTTCCCTGTGCAGCACCGCATACCGTGCTATGGCTTTGTGTTCAGGGAAAAAAAGCTGCCCCGTAAAATAAATGCCGGGGCTGCGAAACTATACCAGGTGCCTTTTAGCTTTTATGCCAACCTGCAACAGGGCGAAGATTATATCAGCAGCGATGGCGATACGATCGTCAACGAATTGCTGACACATAAAAATTCCGAAGGCCGTTCCTATGCTTTTTCAGCCGATACTATTTATGACACCAACCTTTGCCAGTATTTTGAAGAGGTAGATATGCTCTACCACGAAAGCACCTATATGAAACAGGATGAGATGTTCGCCACCCAGCGCTTTCATTCCACTTCGGAACAAGCGGCCAATATTGCTTTAAAAGCCGGCGCCAAACGATTACTAATTGGACATTTCAGCAGCCGGTACGAAGACTTGACGGATATGCTGGGGGAAGCTACTTGTGTTTTTGAGAATACGGAGTTAGCGCTGGAAGGAGTAACGTATGTGTTGTAGAAGAACGGTTGATATTTTAATTATTTTTGAAGAAAGCAAGTGAATATAACAGACGATGAATTTGCAAACTGGAAAAAATGTAGCCATGGGAGTAATTTATGCAGAAATAGAACTGATCAATGCAATTGATTTGGGATTAGCAAAACGCCATCATATTGGTGAGGAAGAAGTAAAGCGGATGACTGTCAATATGTTGGTTGATACCGGCAGTGTATATATGTGTATCAACGAAACCGTCCAGGAACAATTGCAATTGAATATAGTAGAACAACGTAAAGGCCAACTGGCCGATGGAAGCGTGGTGGAATACGATGTTGCAGGCCCAATAGAAGTAAGATTTAAAAATCGCAGGTGCGTGGTAGATGCAATGGTTTTACCGGGTGATAATGAATTACTGTTAGGTGCGATCCCTTTGGAAGACATGGATGTGTTGATCCACCCTTACAAAAGAGAATTGATTGTAAATCCCGAACACCCCTATTTTGCGCAGATGAAGTTGAAATAGGTATTTTTCCTGAATGCCGGCTAACACACTTCTAACTTTTCGGCATGATTACCCCAATGAATCCCAAAGACCTCTTCCTCTTCGAAGAAGGCCTCACCTACCTCAACTGTGCCAACATGTCCCCCATGTTGAAATCAGTGCGGGAAGCAGGTTTGCAGGCCATGCAAACAAGGGCCAGTCCCTGGAAGCTTGCTTCTAAAGAATGGTTTACAGGTGCAGAAAAATTAAGAGGGCTGGCCGCCAGCATTTTTCAAACAAGCAATGATAATATGGCGTTGATCCCTTCGGCCAGCTATGGCCTGGCGGTGGCGGCAAAAAATCTTTCTCCGAAAGCAGGTAAAGACATTCTGATCTTAGAACAGCAATTTCCCAGCAATTACTATGTGTGGGAAAACCTGGCCCAACAGAAGAATTTACAGATGGTTATGGTGGGCAAATCGCCTGGGAAAACACTAACCGAAAGTCTATTAGACAAGATCTGCGAAAACACTGGTATCATCGCCATTCCCAATTGTCATTGGATTGATGGTAGCTGGATTGACCTGCAGAAAATAAGCAATGCGGCAAAAACTGCGGGTGCTTACCTGGTGCTGGATCTCAGCCAATCAATGGGCGCTTTGCCCATCAATATCGACGCCATCCGGCCTGATTTTGCAGTTGCCGTGGGATATAAATGGATGCTGGGACCTTATGGTTTGGGTTACATGTATGTTTCTGAACAATGGCAGGAAAAAGGAGAACCACTGGAATACAGCTGGGCTACAAGAAAAGACAGTGACGATTTTACGGCATTAACGCTTTATACTGATGCTTATCGAAATGGTGCCAGAAAATTCGATATGGGTGAATTTCCGCAGCTAAACCTCGCACCCATGGCAATCGCAGGATTGGAGCAAATCATTGAATGGCGAGCCAGTTTTATTCAAACAGAAATAAAGAAATTAACCGATAAAATTGTTGATTATAAAAACTACATAAAGCCTTTGGATGACACGGTCGAGACTGTTGGACATATTGTAAGCATCGCGCTTGATGGCCTGGACGTAAATGAATTTAAGGCCCGGTTGAAATCAAAAAATGTGGTGGTGAGTTTCAGGGGAACATCCATTCGCGTATCGCCACACCTGTACAATGATGCAGGGGAAATTGACAGTTTATTATCCTGCCTGCCTGGATAAGAAGATTTATAATTCAGAAGTTACCATTAAGCTTAGGGTTGCCATCATTCCCGTTGGTAATTTATTTTCTGGAGCGATATATGATAAGAATGAAACTCAAACATCCCGAAAATGAAAATCTTCATGATTCTTCTCGCTTTTAGCGTTACCGTTCTTGTGTCTTGTGACGGCGAAACAAAGCAAAACGATGAACCAACTGTAGTGGCCACTAACCTAACGCCACCTGAAGCCTGTTATACATATTCGAAAGACAGTAATAATGTATCAATGCGGATTACTGTTAAGGAAAACATCGTTACTGGTAGCCTTGAATATGCCTGGTATCAAAAAGACAAAAACAAGGGAACTATCCAGGGCGAAATGAAGGGTGACACGTTGTTTGCTGATTACAGCTTTATGTCGGAAGGCGTAAATTCAGTCAGACAAGTTGCCTTCCTAAAAAATGATGGCGGTTGGATCGAAGGGTATGGAGAAATAGAAGACCAATCGGGTAAAACAGTTTTCAAAAATAAATCTGCTCTAAAATTTGACTACAATGTCACCTTAAAGCGATCAGATTGTAAATAGATCCTGGTTATTTACTCATTCAAAAACCATCTTCATAAATTCCGGGAAAACCCTGTTCCAATTCTGTTCGTTATGCTGGCCGTCAGCGGTTACAGATCGTATGAGTGCCGCTTTAGACACCCCTTTTACTTTCATCATCACAGAATCCATATCTGGCACCATCGTTTTGCTTTCTTTTTCACCCGAATAGAAATATAGTTCGCCGGCGTAGCCTTTCATCATGCTGGACACGTCAGTTTTAAATGCAGGCGCCACCCAAAAAGCCGGTGAAAAAATTCCCGCTTTGCCAAACACTTTCGGGTATGCCATCACCGCCCACTGGCTGATGATACCACCCATGCTGCTACCCGCTATCCACGTATTGGAAGCGTCTTTAATCGTGCGGTATCGCTTGTCCACAAAGGGTTTCAAGCTTTCAACAATGCTTTGCACATAAGCCTTCCCTTCCCCTTTACCAAACCGCTCATTATCGTAAGGATCGTACTCCGTCATGCGTTTAGTGCCATTGTCTATCCCGATAACAATGCAGCTTTTTTTAGTCTCGTCAAAATAGGCGTCGAGTAATTCATCCACACCCCATTCGCCATAACCAGCGGTAAATTCATCAAAGAGGTTTTGGCCATCGTGCATATACAACACCGGGTAACGCTTTTTGCTGGTGGCATAATCTTTTGGCAGGTAGATCCAAATTCTTCTGTCCCGGCCCAATGCTTTTAACTTAAATGCGGAATCCATCACCTGCACCTGTGCGGAAGCTGTATGCCGTTTCGATTTTGGTGCAAACGCGTCCTGCCAGCCACCGATCGTATAACGCAAGGTTGTGTCACCGGCTACTTTCAGAGAATGGTTGCCAAGATCTTTTCCTTCTGCTGTGCATTCCACTTTGGTCCAGGCACCGCGTGTAAATTTAAATTCGAGGATATTGTCTTTCTGTGAATTGATGACAGACTGCCATTCTCCACCCGGCTGTTGTTTTAATTTAAAACTATTGTCGGATGGGTTCCAGCTATTGAAATTACCGGCGACATAAACAGGATCTGAGTTCTGAAATGCGGGGAGTTTATCGACGATTATGGTGACTTTGATTTGCGCTGCCAGAGTGGCGCCATAGCAAAGAAAAGCAATCAGAAGTAATCGTTTTTGTAGCATGCAATAGTAATAGTTTGCTGTCATTGCGAGTCCCGATTTTTTCGGGATTGCCCGACGAGGCAATCCCCATGAATTTGTCGGCGCCCGGTATTGCGAGATCGGGTTCTTGCCCGACGTGGCAATCCCCAGCAATTCGTGGGTCTGGTTGAAATAAACAAATATCCGCACAACTAATAGCTGGGGATTGCCACGGGTAAGAACCCTGCCAATGACGGTCCTTATAACATGTGATTCCCACTTAATATCAACCCGCAGTCGGTGTTTTCTCTACCCCGCAAATTCCTTCACCTGCTCATGCAAACCCTCACTCAATGGCACCAACGGCAGCCTTAGCACATTTTCTATCAACTTCATTTCAGCCATGAAAGCTTTTACACCGGCCGGGTTATTTTCTGCAAATAACAAGTCAATACCCACCAACAATTTGCTTTGGATTTCCCTGGCTTTTTCCCAATTGCCATCCAGTGCACGATGTACCAACATGCAGAACTCTGCAGCGAAGCAGTTGGCTGCTACACTGATAACACCATCAAAACCACATGCTACCAGGGGAAGCGTGATATGATCATCGCCACTGATCAGCAGGAAACCGGCAGGCCTGTTTTTTACCAGGTGCATGCACTGCACCATATTGCCACTGGCTTCTTTTGTACCAATGATATTTTTAAAATCGTTGGCCAGCCGGATAGTAGTATCAGCAGTGATGTTGCTGGAAGTTCTGCCAGGCACATTGTAGAGAATAATGTTCTTCTCCGTGCTTTTGGCTATAGCCGCGTAATGCTGGTAAATACCTTCCTGCGAGGGCTTATTGTAGTATGGGCTAACACTTAAAATAGCCGCGGCTTTTTCCAAAGGCCACGTCTTAATGGTCTCAATCACTTCGGCAGTATTGTTACCGCCAATGCCCACTACTATTGGAACACGACCGTTTACTTTATCGTAGGTAAAGTTTAGTATCGCTAATTTTTCTTCTTCAGTAAGCGTAGCAGTTTCGCCGGTCGTACCTAACGTAACAATATAATTTACCTTACCATTCATTACATAATCGATCACCCTATCCAGTGCATCATAGTCCACTGAAAGATCTTCTTTAAACGGCGTGATCAAAGCCACACCCACACCTGCTAAACTAACCATCGTTTTGATTTATGATTTTTGATTTATGATTTTTGAATTGGTTAAAGGCTTAGGGCAAAGGGTGTAAGGAAAACCCGCGCCATTGTCTATTTTACCTTATCCCTTCCAACTTATGCCTTCTACCTTATTCCTTCCAACTTATGCCTTCAACCTTATGCCTTCTACCTTCTACCTTACGCCTCCACCTCGTCCCAATGTCCCATTTTGCTGAACTTTTCTATACGTTGCTTTACCCTTTCTTCGGCGGGAATTTGTTGTAACTGTTTTATCAATGGTATGAGTACTGCTTTGAGGTTTTCAGCGGCTTCATCGTAATCCCAATGGGCGCCGCCAAGTGGCTCGGGTACAATACCGTCTACCAAACCAAAGCCCAGCATTTTTTCCGGCGTTAGTTTTAACTCTTCTGCTGCCTTTTCCTTCATATCCCAGCTACGCCATAAAATAGAGCTGCAGTTCTCCGGTGAAATAACCGTATACCAGCTATTCTGAAGCATCAGCACCTTGTCTCCAACGCCGATACCCAACGCACCTCCGCTGGCTCCTTCGCCAATGATGACACAGATCACGGGCACTTTCAGCCGCATCATTTCGTAAATATTCCTTGCAATGGCCTCACCTTGCCCACGTTCTTCAGCTTCCATACCGGGATAAGCGCCCGGCGTATCAATCAGGGTAACAATTGGCTTGTCAAATTTCTCCGCCAGCCGCATCAGTCGTAATGCTTTACGATAGCCCTCGGGATTGGCCATACCAAAATTGCGCATCTGCCGCATTTTGGTATTGATGCCTTTTTGCTGACCCAGTATCATCACCGTTTCACCACCCAGTTTTGCAAAACCACCTACCATGGCTGCATCGTCCTTTACATTGCGGTCGCCATGAAGCTCTACAAAATCGGTACACATTTTATCTATATACTTCAAGGTGTAGGGCCTGTCGGGATGGCGGCTCAACTGTACTTTTTGCCAGCTGGTGAGCTGTTCAGTGATCTCTTTCCGTTTATCAAGTATATTAAGCTCTAGCTGCTGCAGTATCTGGGTATAATCCACTTTATGGCTTTTTTCAGCCATCTTCTTAGTGGTCTCTATTTGTTCGTACAATTCTTTAATAGGCGTTTCAAATTGGAGGAATTGCCTGTTAGGATATTGTGGCATAGCGCTGGTTATTTAATCATCGGTAATGAGGTGTGGGGCGTAGGTAGGGCTGTAAAAATAAGAGATGTTTTCGTTTGAGAGGTGGATTGGTTGATTAGTTGATTGGTTTATTAGTGGGTTGGGCAGCTTTACTTCTTTATAAGGCTACTCAATTGCATTTAACTTGCTATCCCTGATTAAAACTAAAAGATCCCCGCAGTTTCGTTGCGGGGATCTTAAAACTCTTTTAAAAAGTTCGTTTTTACTGGCTGCCAACCGGTACCGCAACGGCATTCTTCATATTTGATTCCAATAGTTCTTTATACCGTTTCACCGCCGTAACCACATTGGCGGCCACTTCTGCCTGCCCTTTTTCGCTGTTCAGATAATCTTCTTCATCTTTATCGCTAATAAAACCTGTTTCTACCAAAATACTAGGCATGCCCGTCGCCTGCAGTACCCAAATGCCCTTCTCATTGCGCTGCATTACGCCACGGCTAAAACGGCCCGCCTTAATAAATTCTTCCTCACAAAAAGTTGCAAGGTTATAGCTTTTCCTAAAAAAATATTTGGTGTACTGGCCCATCCTGATTTTATATTCTACAGAATTTATCTCTGCCTGGAAAGCTGAATCAGACTCCATTCCTTCACCAGCAGCCCTTTCTTCCGTGGCCGTTACTGCGCCTTGTTTAAAAGTTCCTTTATTGGCTGCCCATATATAGGTTTCGGTACCGTGTGCCTGCTGCTCGTGTGGCAGCCTGTATTTGGTATAAATAGGCACTTCCCTTGTTTTGGAAATTTTCTTTTTCCTTTTACCCTTACCGGTATACACAAAATAGGTTTCGGTGCGATAACCTTCTAAACGCCGGCCATATCTCACATTAGCCGAGTTAAGGTGTATGCATAAAAAAAGATCGCCTTTATTTTCATTGGCAAAATTTGCCCTGTATTTAAGGGCAGCATCTTTGCTACGGCTACCGCCGGGCAATTCATCTTTCTCCCGGGTCATCAGCACTTTTACATCGGGCATTTCCTGGGCCAGGAGGTCGCGTATCTTAAAGCTGATAGCCAATGCACACTGGGCTTCCGTACTATACTGTCCGCCGGCACCGGGATCTAAACCACCATGGCCCGGATCGAGAATAATAGTTTGCAAAGGGGGCTTTTGTGCATAGGTGCCAACAGCACAACACATCACAACAAGCGCAACGCTCAACTTAAGGATTAGGGGTCGTTTTAACATCCGTCTTTCACTTTTTAACGATTCAAGAGTAGTGGGTTATATCATTCACGTTACTTTTGAAGCCTTTATGAGAATCAATCAACGTAAAAATAGGGCAAAACAGCTTGCACGGGCAGGGCTTGTTTTATCCGTTCTGATAATAACGTTGGTTATGGTCGCACAGCCAAGGCAAAAAAAGAATTTTAAAAAGCCTTTAACAAAAAAAGTTCTGCCCAAACCTCCGGTTAAAGATACAATTCCAAAGAAAAAAACGGTTGACAGCACCGTTCAAATTCCCATCAAAAATTTTACAGACAGCATCAGGAAAACGGATACCCCCATTGTGGTTGTGGATACATTCAGCCTCGATAACCTCAGCAAGGACAGCCTGGAAGCACCTATTAATTACAGCGCTGAAGACAGTGGCGTATTGGATATACCCGGCAAAAAGTTTTTCCTGTATGGCAAGGCGAATGCGAAATACCAAACCTTGGATATTACCGCTGCGGTTATAGAAATAGACAACCAGCACCAGGTAGCAAAAGCATATGGCGTCAAAGATTCCTCAGGTTTTACCATTGGCAGCCCGGTAATGATAGATGGGGAGATGACATCGCAAATGGATTCTGTTTTTTACAACCTGAAATCACAAAAAGGACTTACCAAAAAAACACTGACCAAACAAGGTGAGATGTATGTGTACGCTGCCGTCATCAAAAAGGTTTCTGAAAACACCTATTTTGCCTCAAATGGACGTTTCACCACTTGCAATCTTGATACGCCGCACTTTGCTTTCCGCACTAAAAAAATGAAACTCATTACCAACAAGTGGGCATACAGCGGCCTCACTTATCCTGAAGTGGAAGGCATTCCGATTCCCGTTGGTCTTCCCTTTGGTATTTTTCCTTTAAGCCAGGGCAGGCATAGCGGTTTTTTGGCACCTTCCTTTTCGGCTACGCAAAACTTTGGTTACGGCCTGGAAGGATTGGGCTATTATAAAGTATTAAGTGAAAGGCTGGACGTGACTGTACGAACGAATATTTACAGTTATGGTGGCCATATGGTAAACGTGGTTCCTTCTTACCGAAAACGCTACAGGTACAGCGGCGGCCTTAACATTACCTACCAGCACACCAAACTCAATTTTAAGGGCGACCCGGATTACTATACCGGCAATACCTATAGCCTCGGCTGGAATCATAGTATGGACAGCAAAGCAAGGCCAGGCGTCACTTTTGGGGCCAACGTAAATATCAGCAGTTCCAAGTTTAACCAGAATGTGGCTAATAACCCTGTACTCAATTACAATAATACCCTCACCTCGGCCATTCAATATTCCAAAACCTGGAGCCAGGGTAAATACAATTTGCAGGTGAGCGGCACGCATAGCCAAAACAATAACCTTCACCTCTATAATATTAGTCTTCCCAATATCAATTTTAACGCCACCACTTTTTTCCCGTTCAAGAAAGAAGAGCGGATTGGCGAAGAAAAATGGTATGAGAAATTTGGTATTTCCTATAGCGGACAGATCCAGAACCAGTTTGCTTTTTACGACACCGTAAATTATCCGCAAACGCGTGGTAAATCATTTTTTAAATACGTGCTGGATACCACCCAATGGGGCGCTACCCATTCTATTCCCATTACTTTGGCACTTCCTTCAATGGGCGTGTTCCAGGTATCACCAGGCATTTCGTACAGTGAAAGATGGTTTGGTCAAAAAATTCTGATGAGCTGGAACCAGGTTAGGAAAAAAGTAGATACCCTGCAGGTTCGTGGCTTTTTTGCCCAACGGCAGGCCAGTGCATCGCTGGGCTTACAAACGGGCATTTTCGGAACATTCAACTTTAAGAAAGGAGATTTGGTTGCCATCCGGCATACCATCAGGCCCAATGTGAGCCTCAACTATACGCCAGACCTTTCAAGGAAATTTTACTATGAATCGCAGATAGACACACTTGGAAACAAGCTCAGCTTTAATTCCATTACCGGAGGGGCCGGATTTGCCCCGGGGCCCTTTGGTGGTATGAGTTTTGGCATTAACCAGCAGGTGGAAGCCAAGGTGAAAGACAAGACTGACAGTAGCGGCAAGGCCACCAAAAAGATCAGGCTTATCGACAATATCTCCATCAATAGCGGTTATAACTTTTTTGCCCAGGGCGATACTTGCCAGCTTAGCGATATTTCGATGTATATGGGTACCACTCTGTTCGATAAAATAAGCATCACTGCCAGCACGTCATTGGTACCTTACGAACAAAACAAATATGGCCAGCGTACCCGCAAATACGCCTGGGCCGGCGATAAATTTAAACTCGGGAACATTAACAACCTGAGCCTTAGCATGAGCACCAGCCTGGCCAGCAAAAAGAAAGACGATAAGAAAAAAGAGGAAGAAGAGGCACGTAAAGATAGCGACTACTACAACCCCGAAGAAGACTACCAGCAGCAGGAATACATTCGCAATCACCCGGCCGAATTCACTGATTTCGATGTTCCATGGACAGTGAGTCTTTCTTTTAGCCTCAATATTTCCAAGCAGCCAAAACCGGATTATAGCGGCTTTACCTCTGTTACCACCGCCAACTTAAACGTTAATGGCGATTTTAGCCTCTCGCCCAAGTGGAAACTGGGCGGATCGGGGTATATAGATGCACGCAAGTTTAGCATCGAACAATTCTCTATGTTCATTAGCCGGGAAATGCACTGCTGGCAACTGTCTATTAACGTAACTCCGGTTGGTTTATATCCTTCTTTTAATATCAGCTTCAATCCCAAAAGCGGCATCCTCAGGGATTTAAAAATCAACAGGACCAGGACTTTCCAAACGATATTGTAGTTGTGAATAACACTCCGACAGAAACTCCATTTTTAAAAAAATGGAGTTTCTGTGGCCCATCCAAATAAATGTCCACCAAGTCAGTAGAAATTATTTTTGGCAGTTCCAAATCGGGGCCTATCTTTGTCCACCATTGTTGTAGACAATACATGAAAACTATGCGAATGAATTCCTCCATAATGCCAGTGTGCATGTTCTGTTTCAGCAAACGCTGCTGATCTTTCGCACACCATAGCATCAGGTCCCAGGTTCATTTTTCATAAAAAAGTTTACGACAAACATGGCAAACTCCGCAGATAATAACATAACAGCACTACAGCAAAAGACCGCCGGTCTCAGTATCCAGGAGACTTTAGCACTGCTCTCCGGTCAATTTCCCGGCCAGGTAACTTTCTCATCCAGCTTCAGTTTCGAAGACCAGGTGATCAGCCACGATATATTGGCCAACAACATTCCCATCAGCATTTTTACATTAGATACAGGCCGGTTATTTGCCGAAACGTATTCTGTTTGGAGCAGTACCAATACACGATACAGCACCAGCATCAAGGCCTATTATCCCGATGCATCGCACCTTGAAAAATTTATAGTACAAAACGGCCCCAATGCTTTTTACGAATCGGTAGAGAACAGGAAGTCCTGTTGCCACATAAGAAAAGTAGAGCCACTGAAAAGGGCATTAGCCGGAAATGCTGTTTGGGTGACCGGTCTTCGTGCAGAACATTCTGCCGCCCGCCACGATCTGCAACAGTTTGAATGGGATGCCACCAATAATATTATCAAGTACCACCCGATTTTGCATTGGAGCACAGAAGATGTAAAAGCATATATAAGTGAACATAACATTCCATACAATCCCTTACACGACCGAGGTTTTGTAAGTATTGGCTGTGCGCCCTGTACCCGTGCCATCAAACCCGGCGAAGATTTTCGTGCCGGCCGCTGGTGGTGGGAGGATGCGGATAAAAAGGAATGTGGGTTACATGAGAAATGATTTCGGATTTATGATTTATGATTTGTGATTTATGATGTGGGGGTAAAAGCCGGGGACTGAACAAATGCCGATGTGGAAGAACTAATGTTTGGAGAAGTACAAAAGCACCGCCCCTCTCCGCGAGGAGAGGGATAAGAGGGTGAGGCCCATGTGGCATAAACGAAAAGTAAAGGTTCAAGCAACAAGAAAACAAGAATCAAGTAGGGGCGGCCCAATGTGGCCGCACATTAAAAAATACCAAATGAGCAAACACAGTTTAGATTATTTAGAACAATTGGAGTCCGAGTCCATTCACATCTTTCGTGAAGTGGCCGGGCAGTTTGAGCGCCCCGCTTTACTATTCAGTGGTGGCAAAGATTCTATCGTAATGGTTCACCTTGCATTAAAGGCTTTCCGTCCTGGAAAATTCCCATTTCCACTGGTTCATATTGATACCGGTCACAATTTCCAGGAAGCACTCGATTTCAGGGATAACCTGGCCAGTGAGATTGGTGAAAAGCTCATTGTGAGAAAAGTCGAAGACACGATCAAAGCCAAAAACCTGACAGAACAAAAAGGCAAATTTGCCAGCCGTAATGCGCTGCAGACTTACACCTTGCTGGATACCATCGAGGAATTTAAGTTCGATGCATGCATCGGGGGCGCCAGGCGTGATGAAGAAAAAGCCCGTGCAAAAGAGCGCATATTTTCTGTTCGCGACGAGTTTGGCCAATGGGATCCAAAGCGTCAGCGCCCGGAGCTCTGGAACACTTATAATGGCCGTATCGATAAAGGCGAAAATGTTCGCGTGTTCCCCATCAGCAACTGGACTGAACTGGACATCTGGAATTACATACGCCGTGAGAAAATTGCATTGCCATCTATCTACTTTGCCCATGAAAGAGAAGTACTGGAATGGGAAGGCCAGCTGGTGGCCACATCAGAATTTATTGTACTCGCACCCGAAGATAAAGTGAGCATTAAAAAAGTGCGCTACCGCACAGTAGGCGACATGACCTGCACCGCTGCTGTAGAATCGCAAGCCACCGTGATCGACGATATAATTAACGAAATTATCGCTACCAAAACCAGTGAACGTGGTGAAACAAGGATAGATGACCGCGTTAGCGAAGCAGCGATGGAAGACAGAAAGAAAAACGGATATTTCTAACCCTTATTCGTGAATTGTGAGCCGTGAGTAATTACATCATTCATTCACATCCTGAGACTCATCACTGATAACTCATTACCTAACAACAGATCGCTCACCGCTCACGTCTCACCATTCACGAAAAAAAATAAAAACCATGGACATACTAAGATTTATAACCGCAGGTAGTGTAGATGATGGCAAAAGTACTTTGATCGGACGCCTGCTGTACGACAGCAAGTCGATATTGATCGACCAACTGGAAGCGATTGAAAAGCAAACAAAAAACCGCGAAGATGGCGAGATCGACCTGGCTTTACTGACGGATGGTTTGCGTGCAGAAAGAGAACAGGGCATTACTATCGATATTGCCTACAAATATTTTTCTACGCCCAAACGCAAGTTCATTATTGCTGATGCGCCCGGCCACGTGCAGTACACCCGCAACATGGTGACCGGCGCCAGCAACAGCGACCTGGCGATCATCCTCGTAGATGCCCGCAATGGTGTGGCAGAGCAAACCCGTCGTCATTCCATCATCGCATCACTGCTCAACATTCCGCATGTGGTGGTAGCCATTAATAAAATGGACCTGGTTGATTATTCGGAAGATGTGTATAATAATATCGTTATTGATTATGCCCAGGTAGCAAAATCATTGGGTTTGAAGGATATCACCTATATCCCTATCAGCGCACTGAATGGCGACAACATTGTTGACAAATCGGATAAATATCCATGGTACGATGGTGACTCGCTGTTGGAGATTCTTGAAAATGTAGAAGTACAAAACGACATTAATCTTGCCGATGCGAGGTTCCCGGTACAGTATGTTATTCGCCCTCAAACCGAAGATTTACACGACTACCGCGGTTATGCCGGCAAAGTAGTGAGTGGCATTTACAAAAAAGGCGATGCAGTCACTGTACTTCCGTCAGGTGTTACGAGTACCATCAAAGCCATAGAGATCGGGGGAAAAGAAATAGATGAAGCATTTGCGCCGCAAAGCGTAGTACTGCACTTGCAGGACGATGTGGATGTAAGCCGGGGCGATACCATTGTATTGTCCAACAATCAGCCAAGAGTGGAAAACGAATTGGAAGTATTGTTGTGCTGGATGGGTAACAAGCCACTGATTCCCGGTAACAAATATTACCTGCAGATAAACAGCCGTGTAACAAGAGCTGTTGTAAAAGATATTGAGTACAAACTCAATGTAAATTCTTTGGAAAAAGAACCAGCGCCGGAGCAGGCAAATCTCAATGACATCATTAAAGCCACGATCAAAACGGCCTCACCTGTTTCTTTTGATTCGTACAAAAATTTAAGGGTAAATGGCGGCGCTATTTTGATAGATGAAACCAGCAATGTAACGGTGGGCGCCTGTATGATACAATAGCAGCAAGTAGTGAGGAGCAAGTAGTGAGGAGTAAGTAGCGAGTAGAGAGGAGGTATTTAATATGAATATTTAGCACCAACTGACAAAAACCACCGATGTCACAACAAGCATTTATACAACAGCTTTTCACCTGCAATCAAAAGAAATTTGTTGCATTCCCGGATAAGGAACTGGCCGAGCAATTTATCGACCAGATTTTTGACTTGCTGTTTCTTCCCAACATCAGCAAGCAGCAAAACCTGGGAAAGTTTGAGAAAGAATTTGAATCCCTGAAAAGCCATTTTTCCAGCCTGATCTATGATGTATTGCTGGATGGTGATAAGGCCCAGGCCGTGACAGAGAACTTTTTTAATGATTTGCCTTCGCTATACAACGACCTGATGAGTGATGCCGAAGCCATTACTGAATTTGATCCTGCGGCCCAGTCGATACAGGAAGTCATCATGGCTTACCCGGGATTTTATGCAACCACTGTATATCGCCTGTCGCACCAGTTGTACAAGCAGGGAGTAAAGATTTTGCCAAGGATATTTACGGAGTATGCGCATAGCAAAACCGGTATCGATATTCATCCCGGTGCCAGTATTGGCGGCTCATTTTTCATCGACCATGGTACGGGCATTGTGATTGGTGAAACCACCGTGATCGGCAACAATGTAAAGATCTACCAGGGTGTTACGTTGGGTGCATTGAACGTGAGCAAAGAACTGGCAAAAGTTAAACGCCATCCTACGATCCAGGACAATGTGATCATTTATTCGGGCGCAACGATACTTGGCGGAGAAACCGTTGTAGGCCGCGACAGCGTGATCGGTGGCAATGTATGGCTTACCACCAGCGTCCCCTCCCACTCGATCGTTTACCATAAAAGCGAACTGGCAATAAGGGATAACAACCCACTGCCGGAGGGACTCAATTTTGTGATATAGCAGAGGTTTAGGGTTTAGAAGTTCAGAGGTTTTAAACCACCAACCAAAATCTGAAAATCGTATAAACCGCTTCAAACGAAATTCAAATCAAAAAAATCCAATAATCCCAACATCCTTTAATCTTAGTAATGAAAGCAAATAATATTTTAGAGACTATCGGGAATACGCCGCATGTAAACATCAGCAAACTGTTTGGTGGTGACCATGAAGTTTGGATAAAACTGGAACGAAATAACCCGGGCGCCAGCATCAAGGATCGTATCGCTTTGGCTATGATCGAGGATGCAGAACAAAAAGGGTTACTAAATAAAGACAGCATCATCATTGAACCAACCAGTGGCAACACAGGCATTGGGCTGGCATTGGTTGCTGCGGTAAAAGGGTACAAACTCATTTTGGTTATGCCCGAAAGTATGAGCATCGAGCGTCGCAAACTGATGAGTATCTACGGGGCAGATTTTGTTTTGACACCCCGTGAAAAAGGCATGAAAGGCGCCATTGAAAAGGCGACTGAATTAACCGAAACCACCCCCAATTCCTGGATGCCACAGCAGTTTAATAATGCTGCGAATACGGAAGTACACCGGCTCACCACGGCTGTAGAGATATTCAACGATTTTCCTGAAGGCCTTGACTACCTCATTACTGGTGTAGGAACTGGTGGACATATCACAGGCGTGGCGGAAATATTAAAAGCCCGGTTCCCTCACCTGAAAGTGTTTGCTGTGGAGCCTGAGCTGAGCCCTGTGTTAAGCGGGGGAAGCCCTGCACCACACCCGATCCAGGGTATTGGCGCAGGCTTTGTTCCGGGCATCTTAAATACCGGCATCCTTGATGGTGTAATACAGGTTTCAAAAGAGGAAGCATTTGCCTTTACACAACGCATCGCGAAAGAAGCAGGCATCCTGGCAGGCATTTCTACAGGCGCCTCGCTGGCTGCTACGGCTAAGAAATTAGCCGAATTACCTGCAGGCTCCAGGGTACTCACCTTTAACTACGACACCGGCGAACGGTACTTGTCAATCGAAGGATTATTCTAAACCAGGAAATCCTAATCAACTTAATAACCAACCAAAATCCAGGTTCAGACATGCCAGATAATCTACATACAGGAAAAGTGATCATTGCCGGAGCAGGTAGTGGAGATCCTGAATTGATTACGGTAAAGGCAGCGCGGTACCTTCAACAGGCTGATGTGGTATTGACTGACAGGCTGGTAAGTGAAATTATTTTAAAAGATTATGTACGCCCCGATGCCGAAGTGATCTGCGTGGGCAAACAATATGATAAAAGCGGCTCCACCCCACAGCAGGATATTAACCAGTTGATGATACACTATGCCAGCCAGGGCAAACTGATCGTCCGGCTGAAAGGTGGTGATGTAACCATTTTTTCGAATATACTCGATGAACTGCAAACACTTGTTGATCATCATATTCCATACGAAATAGTGCCTGGTGTTACTGCAGCGCTTGGTGCAGCCGCCTATGCAGGCATTCCGCTCACGGCCCGGGGATACGCGGTTTCGGTACGATTTCTCACGTATTACAAATCGGATATTGTTACCGACGAATATTGGAAAGAACTGGCCAACACGCACGATACACTGGTACTGTATATGAGCAGCAGCACACTCGATACCGTGGTAGAAAAACTGATCAGCCATGGAATCGGCAGCGACAAACAGATCGCGGTGGTGGAACAAGCTACCACACCATTGCAACAGGTGTACACCGCACCGGTACATGAATACAGCCAAACATTAGCCAACCGTTCGTTCCTCTCGCCCTCACTCGTAATTATCGGTAAAGTGGTGGAACTGCACCGGCAGTTTGCCTGGTTTCAAAATGAGAACAATGATACCGAACAATACTATTTTAAGCCAATAGAAAATACCAGACAATCAAGATAAACGCTTTTTAAAATGTTGACCGAAACAAAACTTAAAACCTTTCTCGACCTCGTTGCTTCTGCATCCAAAGAAGAACTGATTTGGCTGAACGGTTATTTGAATGGCGTTGTTGCGCAGCAAACAAAACCAGTCACCGTTCCTGCCAAAGGAGGGGTTGAAAAACTTACCATCGTTTACGGAACTGAAACCGGCAACTCCAAGAAACTTGCGACCGATTTTGCACATAAAGTAAAACAAAAAGGTATCCTTCCAAAAGTAATTGGACTGGACCAATACCGGCTTACAGACCTGCCCAAAGAAGAATACCTGCTGGCGGTGATCAGCACACAAGGCGAAGGCGATCCACCCGATGCAGCAAAGAAATTTTACGACCATATCCACAATAACGGCTTTAAGCTCGACAAGCTGAAATATAGTGTACTTGCGCTTGGCGACACTTCCTACCCACTCTATTGCAAGGCCGGTGAGGACGTGGACAACCAGCTGAACAAACTCGGTGGCAAGCGCATAGCACCAATACAAAAATGCGATGTGGATTATGATGAGGATGCGAATTCATGGTTTGACAGCGTACTCAAACAATTGTCTTCAGAAGAAAGAAAAACAGAAGCAGTAGTTGTTGTCCCTGCACCCGCTAAACCTGCAGGTAAAAAGATTTATACCGGCACTGTCATTAGCAATATTAATTTAAACGACAGGGGATCGAACAAGGAGACACATCATATAGAAATTGCGGCCGAAGGCGTGATTTATCAATGCGGTGATTCCATTGGCGTTGTACCTGAAAATCCTCTATTAATAGTTGAAGCAATTATAGCCCTTACCGGCGTTGACCCCGTAAAAAAGCTGGAGCATAAAAAAGACCAGTACACGGTTTTTGACCTCCTACATAAGAAGCTGAGCATTATTTACCTTACTACCCGTTTGGTAAAAGAATATGGCAAAATAGTCGGCCAGGAAATACCCGACACCAGGATGGACCTGCTCGACTTGTTGAAAATTTACCCGGTAAAAGACACTGCCCAGTTTGAGCAGGTATTAAATATCCTGAATGGTATCTCACCCAGGCTGTATACCATTGCATCTTCGCCGGCAGCTCACGACGGTGAAGTACATATTACCATTGCAAGGGATGAGTACACCATCGGCGGTCAAAAAAGATTTGGCCTGTGTTCCGACTATCTGAATGCATTTCCTGAAAATGCCCATGTCAATTTCTTTGTACAAGCGAATAAACATTTCCGCCTGCCTGCACCTGAGAAAGATACGATCATGATCGGGCCTGGAACAGGCATCGCCGGCTTCCGTTCCTTTCTTGCAGAACGGGATGCAACGGGCGCCGCAGGCCGTAACTGGCTGTTTTTTGGTGAGCAACATTTTGCTTCTGATTTCTTGTACCAAACCGAAATACAAAACTGGTATGAGACGGGCGTGCTTACAAAAGTGAACCTGGCATTTTCCAGGGATCAGAAAGAAAAAATTTATGTACAACACAAAATGCTGGAGCATGCCGAAGCACTTTTTGATTGGATAAAAAGCGGGGCCTACATCTATATCTGCGGAAAGAAAGACCCCATGAGTGTGGACGTGGAAAACACCATTTTGCACATCATTGAACAACATGGGAAATTAAGCAAGGAAGAAGCCAAAGCTTACCTGGAAAAAATGAAGGATGAAGGCAGGTACGAGAAGGATGTGTATTGATTTCGGATTTGTGATTTGCTGACAATAATAATAAGAACCGATATTGCGAGGAGGGGTTCTTGCCCCGACGTGGCAATCCCCTGCTATTTGTAATGACAGCTGCTTTTGATACAAAGAGGTTAACAAATGGCTGAGGATTGCTTCGGGCACGAACCCTCGCAATGACGAGTCATTCTTTTCGGAATAACTAACACTGAATCGGCCAATTGATTCAGCCAATTACCTAACATCGACTATCTAAGATTTATATGGCAGAAAAAATAACTTTATCCGGTATTGAAAAAATAAAAACGGCAAGCGATGGCCTGAGGGGAAGTATCGTAGAAAGCCTGTACGATGAGATCACTGGCGCTATACGGGAAGACGACCAGGCCGTGATAAAATTCCACGGCATGTACCAGCAGGACGACCGGGACCGCAGGGAAGAAAGGGCTTCCAAAAAACTCGACCGTCTCTACACATTCATGATCAGGCTGCGGCTGCCGGGCGGCTTTTTAAAGCCGGAACAATGGGTGGCCATGCATGAAATTGCAGGAGAGAATTCTACCGGCGTTATCAAGATCACCACGCGGCAAACGATTCAGTTACACGGTTTGATGAAGTCGAAAATTAAGCCCACAATCCAGGCGTTTAAAGAAGCCTATCTCGATTCGATAGCCACCTGTGGTGATATCAACCGGAACGTATTGTGCAGTTCGCATCCCGGCGAATCGGCCATTCATGGAGAAGTGTTTGCTTATGCCGATAAGATCAGCAAATTGCTGATGCCCAAGACCCAGGCCTATTACGAGATTTGGATAGATGATGAAAAAATCATTGAGAAGCAATCAGAAGTGGATCCTTTATACCAGGATCGTTACCTGCCGCGCAAATTCAAGATTGCCATTGCCATACCACCCAATAACGATGTGGATGTTTTTGCAAACGATCTTGGGCTCATTGCTATCATTGAAAATGAGAAACTGGTAGGTTTTAACATCGCCATCGGTGGTGGATTAAGCACTACCCATGGCAATACCGAAACCTATGCCAGGGTAGGTACTGTAATTGGCTTTACCGACACCGAAGAAAAAACATTGAAAGCGGTTTACGAAATACTGACTGTTCAACGTGATTTCGGTAACCGCGCCGATCGCAAACTGGCCAGGCTAAAATATACCGTGGACCGCATGGGAGTGGATGGATTTACAACCGAACTGGAAAAACGCATTGGATTCAAACTACAGCCTGCAAAACCCTACACATTCACTGAAAGAAAAGACCGTTACGGATGGCTGCAAAATGAGCAGGGGCTTTGGTACTACACCTTATTTGTAGAACATGGCCGGGTACTGGACGATGAAAACCTGGCCATGAAAACAGCCTTGCTGGAATTAGCAAAAACGGGCCTTTCCAACTTCCTGTTTACAGCCAACCAAAACCTGATACTGAGCGATATTAGCGCCGAAAATAAAGAAGCTGTTAACGCGATCCTGGAAAGGTTCAAGCTAATAGAACACACAGAGAACGCGACAAACGTCAGGAAAAATTCCATGGCTTGTGTAGCTTTACCTACCTGCCCGCTGGCACTGGCTGAAGCACAGCGGTACCTACCCACACTTATTTCGAAAATAGAGCCTTTGCTGGAAAAGCACCAGCTCGCAAATGACGATATCATTATCCGGATGACGGGATGCCCCAACGGTTGTGCCAGGGCGGTGATGGCAGAAATTGGTTTTGTTGGCACAGCTGCCGGTAAATACAATCTCCACCTGGGTGGCGACAACGAAGGAACCCGGTTAAACAGGCTCTACATGGAGAGCCTCGACGAAAAAGGAATATTAACAGAGCTCGACAGCTTATTTGGTTCGTATAAAAACGAAAGGAACAGCAAAGAATCTTTTGGTGATTACACATTAAGGAGTCTCTTTGCATAAGATGAAACATCAGTGTCATTAGTCATTGGGTCAATAAGTCATTTATCGTCACCGACATTAGCACAATAAACTTAATGACCTATTGACTCAATGACCATTATCAAACCATGATCGATTATAACGACATACTCAATAATAAACTGGCACAACTAAAAGACAGCGGTGCATACCGTTATTTTTTAGATGTTAACAAAAGCGCCCAACATTTTCCCCGTTTTTACTACGAAAACGAAAAGGGTGAAAAGAAGATGGCTGTAAACTGGTGCAGCAACGACTATATGGGCATGAGTGTTCAGGAAGAAGTGATTGGAAAACTCAGTATGGTAGCCTATCGCAGCGGCGCAGGAAGTGGCGGCACCCGTAATATTTCCGGCACCACCATTTATCACCGGGAGCTGGAAAAGACCATTGCACAACTGCATAAAAAAGATGCTGCTCTCGTATTTGGTGGCGCATACCTGGCCAATCTTACCGCACTCGGAACCCTGGGTAAACTTTTCCCTGGCCTGGTGTTTATTTCAGATGAAAAAAATCATGCATCCATCATCGAGGGTATTAAGGCAAGCGGCTCTGAGAAGAAGATTTTCAGGCATAATGATGTGAGGCACCTGGAAGAAATTTTACAACAACTGCCGGCCGCTATTCCAAAGATCATTGTGTTTGAATCGGTATACTCCATAAACGGCAGCATAGCACCGGTGGAAGAGATTATTTTGCTGGCAAAAAAATACAATTGTCTTACCTATTTGGACGAAGTTCATGCGGTAGGTTTATATGGCGAAGACGGAGGCGGTATCACTTCGCTGCTGGGTTTACAAAATGGGATCGATATTATCAATGGCACGCTGGCAAAGGGTTTTGGCGTGGTGGGCGGTTATATTGCAGGGGCGAAAAATATGGTGGATGCTATCCGGAGTTTTGGCAGTGGCTTCATTTTTACCACCTCCCTGCCCCCGGCTGTATGTGCCGCAGCCAATAAGAGCATTCAAATGCTGGTGCAGGATACGGAAGCCCGGAAAATCTTCCACCAAAAGATTGCACTGTTCAGGAGCATACTGGAAAGGCATGGCATTACTTACAACAAAAATAATTCTCATATTACTCCCATCCCCGTTGGCGACGAAGTGCGGTGCAAACAAATAGCTGATAAATTGTTGTTTGAGCATGGTGTATACCTTCAGCCCGTTAATTTCCCCACTGTGAATAAGGGCGAAGCTTGTCTGCGGATCACAGTAACAAGACTTCATGAAGAAGCGGATATGGAAAACTTTGCCGCCAGCCTGAAGCAGGTTTTAGAGCAAAGTCTGGCAGCCAGAACAGATGAATTGGCTGCTGCCATATGAAGCAATTGTTCAATATAGCATGCCGGGGCTCCTGGCTTTCATTGGCACAGGCCGAAATTTTCTCCCAAAAAATACTGGCTCATTTTCCAGGGATTACCCTCAACCTGGTGATAGAAACAACCGCAGGCGATAAGGAGCAAAACACACCGCTGCACCTCGTCGAGGGCAAAGATTTTTTTACCCGTGAAATACAGGATTGCCTGCAAAATGGCAAGGCCGATTTCGCTGTTCACTCCATGAAAGACGTGAGCAATGAATATTTTTTCCAGGGGAACCACTACGCTATTATTGACAGGGATTGTTTGCAGGATGTGGTCATTTTCAATGAAGACATCACGGATAAAATAAAAGCTGGAAAAAAAATAACCATCGGTACTTCTTCGCCACGACGCAGCCTGATGGCCACCGGCTTTTTGCAAAAAGCATTGCCAAAAGGCTCCGAAAATCCCGTCCATATTGAATCACAGCCCATCCGGGGCAATGTGGATACCCGCTTACAAAAGCTCAATGATCAGGAGTACGACGGTATTATATTGGCTGCAGCGGGGCTAAACCGCCTTCTACGCTTTTCACCGTCGAAAGAAAAAGTCAGCCAGCTGCTACAGAATAAAAAACTGATGGTACTACCACTATTCGAATGTCCGCCAGCGGCGGGCCAGGGCGCTATTGTAGCAGAAGCAACGGCCGATAACACAGACGCCATCGAAATTTTAGAACGAATAAAAAGTGAAGTTTTTACAAATGCTATTTTGCAGGAAAGAGTCTATGCTCAAAAATATGGCTATGGATGTTCGCAGCAATTTGGTGTATTTCATGTTGATACCGAAAATACTTCCTTTACCTACACTTCAGGGGCAAATGAAAATAGTCAGCCATTTACCGAATGGGATTTTGAGATGCCCACGGACATAACCGCCAAGGAACTCTTTTCATCCACGGATTACATGAAAGATTTTTTTAGCTATCAGTTCCTGGACGAAGATGCTTCATCATTGCAGGGAGGCACCCCTTTAGTAGACAGGGGGCAAAACGCGGTGTTCATCTCCAGTCACAAAGCCATCCATTCAACAGCCCTGGTCAATAAAATAGCCGGAAAAAAAGTATGGGCAGCCGGTACCCGGACCTGGTACGAATTAGCAAAAAAAGGTATTTGGGTGGAGGGCTGCGCTGATGGACTGGGATTGGAATTTTTACAGTCTACATGGGAAAGCCCGCTGGTAAAGCTTAAAAGACGCGATATCCAAATCATTACCAATACCAGCAGTGCGCACCATTGGATAGCAGACGGTTGGGATGCAGCCGCTACCTATGAGCTGATCCCAAAACATGCGGAAGAAATACAGGCAGCCATAAATAAAGCACCATTTATTTTCTGGACCAGTTTTCAGCAATACGAGCAGTACAAAACCTTTATCAACGACGATGCTTTGCATGCATGCCCCGCGGGCAAAACTGCGAAACTCTTGCTGGCAGGGGGTTTAAAGCCTTTTATATTCCCAACTATCAAGGCTTTTACTGATTGGAGAAGCCAGCAGCCAAAAGTTTAAATCAAGCCCGCACAGCCAGGCTAAAAAAATTATTTTTAATAGTCTACTAATTTAATAGAGATTTAATTACATTTGCCGTGCACTGGCCCAAAGCTATGCATTTAATGTCTATAAAAATGATAGACAATTATTAAATCCAAAAACCACCACATGATTTTGATTGACACCCGGCGATGTTGCGGTTGAATGATCGCCACCATCTGTGTTAAAAATGACACGGTAAAAATCGAAAGGCCCCAGGTAAAAGAATCAGCTGTTGGGCCCAATTATCAAAAATTAAATCTGCTTAAAATAATGACACTCAAATTGAAATCTGCTTTTGTAATATGGGCATTTCTGCTGCCTGTATTTACATGGGCCCAGAATACACCCGAAATCAATGCCACTGTTTCGGGAAAAGTAACCGATGGCAAAACAAGCGAAGCACTCATTGGTGCATCTGTATCTATTAAAGGAACAACCAATGGAGCTTTTACCAACGGAAAAGGTGAATTTGGTTTGATCACCGGCCAGAAATTGCCTTTCACACTTATCGTATCTTACCAGGGCTACGCAAAAAAAGAGGTGGTTATCAGTGAAACGAACGTAGTGATCACGCTGGATGAAAATACCAATGAACTGGGTTCTGTTACGGTAACCTCAAGGCGCCGCCTGGAGAATTTACAGAGTATTCCGATAGCCATTTCTGTGGTTAGCGGTGCTAAAGCCGAAGAGGCCGGAGCCTTTAACCCCAATCGTTTAAAGGAGCTCATGCCATCGGTTCAGCTGTATACATCAAATCCCCGCAACACAGGTATCAACATCCGTGGCCTGGGTTCGCCATTCGGATTGACAAACGACGGGCTTGATCCGGGTGTAGGCTTTTATGTAGATGGTGTATATTTTGCCCGTCCCGCAGCTGCAACGCTTGATTTTATAGATGTAGACCGCATAGAAGTATTAAGGGGTCCGCAAGGAACACTTTTCGGAAAGAATACCACATCTGGTGCCTTTAACATCACTACACGTAAAGCCAGTTTTAGGCCCGGGGCCAACCTTGAATTAAGTTATGGCAACTATGGATACGTCCAGGCCAAGGCCTCCGTTACGGGTGCGTTGAGCAAGAAATTAGCTGCAAGGGTATCTTTCTCAGGCACGCAACGGGATGGAGTTCTGGAAAATGTACGTACCGGTAAATCCACCAACGACATTAACAACCTGGGCTTCCGTGGCCAGTTGCTGTTCCAGGCGTCTGAGAAAACGACCATTACATTGTCCGGAGACAATTCGCGCCAGCGGCCTGATGGTTACGCACAGGTTGTAGCTGGTGTGGTAACCACAAAACGTCCAGCCTACCGTCAATTCAACGCCATCATTTCAGATCTGAACTACCAACTCCCCAGCCTGAATCCATTCGACCGTCTTATTGATCATGATACCCCATGGAATTCTGACAACGACCTGGGTGGCGTGTCACTGAATATCGACTCTAAAATCGGATCGGGTACACTCACTTCTACAACTGCATGGCGCTATTGGACCTGGGGTCCGTCGAACGACAGGGATTTTACAGGCTTGCAGGCACTGGCAAAATCGCAAAACCCGGCCAAACACAAAAACTGGTCGCAGGAGATCCGTTATGCCGGTGAATTCGCCCCTCACCTGAGCGGTGTGGTTGGATTATTCTTTATTGACCAGGAGGTGAAGATTGATGGTACCGAAGAATCAGGATCAGCACAGTGGCGTTTTTCTCAAAGCTCTACCAACACCGCCCTTTGGAAAACACCAGGTCTTTTTGAAGGCTACGGCATCTATACCAAAGCTTCCATCAAATCAAAAAGCGCAGCGGCATTCGCCAACCTGGATTGGGAAATTGGCGAAAAGTTCCATGTTTTGCCGGGTATTCGTGCTAACTACGACGAAAAAGATGTAAGCTATAATCGTGTAGCCTCAGGTGGCCTTCAAACCACAGACCCGGCATTGCTGGCCTTAAAGAATGGCGTATACAGCAGCCAGTCTTATATAGCTGATGCAGATGAAAGAAACCTCACCTATCAACTTACAGTGGCATATAAACCAACTACACGAGTGAACGCGTTCGCCACTTATTCTACCAGCTTCAAGCCTGTAGGTGTAAATGTCGCAGGGCTTCCGTCAGCGACTGGTGGTGGAGCCGCTACCGACCTGGCAGTGATTAAACCAGAGGATGTGAAGCATTCAGAAATAGGCATCAAAACAAACCCGGTAGACAACTTCACATTCAACGTTGTTTACCATAATACCGATATTAAAAACTACCAAACCAATGTTCAATCAGCGGAGCTGGGTGTAAACCGTGGCTATATAGCCAATGCAGAAAAGGTAAATGTAAAAGGCCTCGAAATCGATGCCAATATCAAAGCCAACCAGCATTTTAGTTTCTATGGCGCTTTAGCTTATACTGACGCTAAGTATGTGAAATTTACAAATGCCCCGTTACCGCTTGAAGAAACAGGATTAACAGAAAATGGTGCGCAAAAAGCATTTAAAGATATTTCTGGTGGACAACTGCCAGGTATATCAAAATGGGCCGGATCTCTGGGTGGAGAGTTTGTTACACCCGCGTTGTTTTTAGAAAAGGCAGGGAAATTCTTTGTTGCATTCGACACTTATTATCGTTCAAAATTCTCTTCCAGTCCGTCCCCTTCTGCTGTTTTGAATATTGATGGTTACGCGCTGCTTAATGGCAGGGTCGGTTTTAGAACCAGCAATGGCTTCTCCGCTTTTATCTGGGGTCGCAATTTGCTCGACAAAGATTATTTCGAACAACTATTACCAGCCGGGGGTAATGCCGGGCACTATGCGGGTGTATTGGGCGATCCGCGCACCTATGGGGTGACTTTACGCTACGCGTTCTGAGATGTCAAAATCATTTAACTTCTTCAATTCTTTGGCAAGCAATCGTTGAGTAAAAAGAGTGACCTGTAAAAAGGTCGCTTTTTTTTGGCGCTGTATTCCCTGTGTCTGAAAAGACAATAGACAATGCATACCAACCGCGCATCATAAAAACAAAGCCGGCCAATTCGCGGTATACCTTAATTCCCGATTTTCGCAGCAAGACGATTGAAGATTTTTTACCAGCTACTTAAAAAATACAGATGAAAGCAACACTACTGATCTTAATACTCTCAGTTACCATCGCCAATACAGCGACCCTGGCACAAACCAAACAAACCGAGCATGTAGAGCAAGTATGGCTGGGCTATTTCAACCAAACCCGTTTTAGCAATAAATGGGGTGGTTGGCTGGATATACAGCTACGCACCAAAGATGATTTTGTAAAGGACCTGTCTGTGAGTTTAAACCGTATCGGCCTTACCTATTACCTGAATGACAATGCCAAAATAACGGCGGGTTATGCCTTTGTAAACTTTTTTCCCGGCGATAATCATAAAGATATTTCGCAGCCAGAACATAGGCCATGGCAGCAAATACAATGGCATACCAAATACCCCAAAATACGGCTGATGCAATGGTTTCGGCTCGATGAACGATTCCGTCGCAAAATAGCCAACGACAGTACCCTGGCTTCGGGTTACAGCTTCAACTGGAAACTGAGGTATAATTTTTTTATGGGGATACCACTAAGCAAAACACCATTTGCCCCGAAAACTTTTTCCGCTGTCATCAACAACGAAGTACATGTCAATTTTGGCAAACAAATCGTTTACAATTATTTCGATCAAAACAGGTTTTTCCTCGGATTTGCCTACCATACCAATGCCCACGACAATATACAGTTGGGATTTATGAATGTATTTCAACAACTCGCGGCTGGCAACAAATACAGGAGTACAAACACCATTCGGCTGTTTTATTTACATAACCTGGATCTGAGAAAGAAATAGGCATTGCGGAGAAGCCACCCTGCCGGGGCTGGCTTTCGCCCCGTCAGGGTTTTGCGATCACGAATTTAATCAGGACCTTTCCTCAATGTCAAACATCAACCTCATTATCGAAGAGCGTGCCACCACCATCGGAAAGTTTATGGTGGGCCGCCTGCTGCCGTTCCGGGAAAAAAGAATGGTAGGGCCATTTATTTTTATCGACCATATGGGTCCGGTTAAAATGAATGAACGCGAAAATTTCGACGTGTTACCGCATCCGCATATAGGGCTTTCCACGCTTACTTTCCTGTTTGAAGGCAGCATCATGCACCGGGATACTTTGGGAACAGAAGTCGAGATCAAACCCGGAGCCGTGAACTGGATGACCGCGGGAAAAGGAATTGTACATTCAGAACGCACACCGGAGTATTTACGTCGTTCGGATAAAGCAATGCATGGCCTGCAAATTTGGGTGGCTCTGCCAAAAGAACTGGAGCAAATGGTACCGGAGTTTTGTCATGTCGGCGAGGACGAAATTCCCACCTGGACTGAGGGAGACCTGCAGTTCAAACTGGTAGCCGGCGAAGCTTTTAGCAGAAAATCGCCTGTGCCTGTCTACAGCGAATTGTACATGCTGGAAATAAAAAGCACTACCCCACAAACGCTGAATATCGGTCATGAACTGTTTGGGGAATCAGGGCTGTATATCCTCGAAGGAAGCATAGAAAGTGAAGGACATGTACACGGGCCTAAACAATTGCTGGTAGCAAAAGATTCCAGCCTCTGTTCCTTCACCATTGGAGCCAACAGCACCATCTATATTTTTGGTGGTGAGCCATTTCCTGAAGAACGGTTTATCGACTGGAATTTTGTAGCGACCAGCAAAGCAATGATACAGGAAGCAAAGCAAAAATGGATCGCACAGGAGTTTGATAAGATACCGGGAGATGAAACGGAGTTTGTTCCTTACCCTACATTAAAAAGATAGCAGCGGAGAAAGACTATTACCACAAACCGATAACAATTAATTCTATAATGAAAATGGCCCCCGAAACCGGGGGCCATTTTGCATATCATCTTTTAGTCATCTTATTCTTTCACAAACCTGATCGTTGTTTTTCCTGATTCATTAAAGCTGCTGAGATTATAAACACCGGCAGCCAATGTACCGAAGTTGAGACGGACTTTATTCTCACCTTCCAGTACAGAAATCGTACGGGTTTCAAGCTGGCGGCCTGTCATATCGGTAACTGCAATTTGCAATTTACCAGCTTTGGCTGCAGCGATATACAATACTGCTTCGCTTTGTACCAATGTCGGTTGCATACCAATTATCTCGATGCCGCTCACTTTATTGTTAATCGCCACTACGTTAGTGTACGATACTTCACCATCCAAATCTATGATCTTAATGCGGTAGTAATTAACACCAGCCAATGGTTTGCTGTCGGCAAAGTCGAAAGGTGTTAAGCATCTTGCCTGGCTGGCGCCAAAGCTTCCGATACTGGTATAGTTGCGGCCATTGGAAGAACGCTCGATTTCGAACGAAATACTTACTGAGGTACAGTTTACTTTCCAGTTAAGCTGGTTACCAGCGAAAGTTTTAGCGCCATTGAAGTATACCAGTGTGATAGGGAGTGGCGCGTTGCCACTATGAATATAAAAGTTAGAGAAACCGGGTGTCGTAGCCCTGATCCAGCTCACACCGTTGGCCGAACCATTACCGGTTTGTTGCAGCAAGGCAGAGGCGCCCCCGGTGTAATTGGGAGTGCATGTGGTGCCGGGCACCCGGGTTATACTCAGGCTGGATAGCGGCGCGCCTACTGCCGTCAACTCCGTGTTTGTGAAAAATAACATAATCTCCCCCGTACTGGCAGTGCCGGTGCTGTTGATGAGAAAGTTCCGGTTGAGGTATGGCGTTCCGGAGCCATCTACCCTCGAAGCGCCCGTGGTGATAGTGCGGCTGCTATTATAGCCTGTAGCATTGCCGGCTTGTTGCCGCACCATGGCATTCAGGTTGCCGCTGTTATCCACCAGCGATATCCAGCCAGCATAGCCAGTGTTAAAGCCGGCCACCAAAGCCTGGCCGGCGGTGCAGTTTCCTGCATTGGCCGATAGCATAGAAGCAGCCAGTTCATCTACGGTGATGCAATAGGTGCCGCGGATACCGGCTTGCGCATTCAGGTCTGTTAATACCCAGTAGGTAACATTCGGTGTAAGGCCGGTAGCATATAACAAGGAACGCGTGGCACCTGTGACGCCGTTGTCGTCATCGCAGGCGAGGATGGTGAACGTGGAATAGTCACTGGAATCTGATGCGGAAAAAAGTGCGATCCGGGAATTGCCAAGGGTGCCGGTGCCGTCGTTGGAAATTTTCACAGCACCAGAAGAGGGGGCGGTAAACTTATACCACATGCCCGCATACCCTGCCGTTCCGGTGCAGGCAGGAAAAGGCTCATTAGAACTTTGCGATGCCAGCGTATTGTCGTAGGGGTTACCGGTGCAGCCGCCGCCCACTGTCAGCGCTGTAGCCCCGGTGGCTTCATCGTTGCCGATCGCAGCTACAATAGTCCTGGTACCTGCAGGATTGGTAACTACAGGAACGAAACTGTTACCACCCGCTATAACCGATGCAAACGCGCCATCGGCTATATTGCCTGGTGTTGCGCCTGGTGCTATGTCATATACCAGCCAGAAATAATTTGTAGTATTCGCCAGGCCACCGGCAAGCACCTGCGAGCCGTTGATGCTGAAATTAACGGTGGGATTGGTTATTGCATTACCAAACGCGTTGGTTGTAGAAAAAGTTGCTGAGGTGCCTGTGAAATATACCCTGGCCGCTGCGATGTCGGCGGGGTTGGTAGTGGCCGCCAGGTTGAAGTTGAGTTGTATAGCACTGATCGGTGCTGATGCCCCGCTCACTACGATTTCCGCGCGGATGATTTGCTGGTTCGAGGCTCCGGCGGCCGTATTTGCTGTAGATGATTGCGTAGTAGTTGAAGATGAATAAGCCATTGCAGGAGCTGTACTGATACACACATCAAAACTGCTGGTTTGCCCCGAAGCGGATATGTAACTGGCCACCCTGAGATAATAGGTATTGCCCGGAGTAAGGCCGGTAACGAGTGCTGGCGCAAACGGGTTGGCACAAATCAGCGCTGTGGCAGCACCGCATGCTGAAAATACCTGGAAAGAAAGATCAGTGCTGCTACCCGCACGATTTTGTAACGTAACAATATGGTTTGTTTCCAGCGCTACAAACTTAAACCACACATCGTCATCAAAAGTTCCGCAGGAGGTTGTTGAAGCGCCGGGGGTTGAAGCGGTGGCGCCGCTCACGGATCCGGCTACCACGCTGGTACATGCAGAACCCGGGTTAACAGCCACCATGATGGCCCCTGCACAGTTATCGTTTGGAGGTACTGTTCGTACACATACATTAAAAGTGATCACCGGATTTGATAAATAATCATAGGTAGCGACCCTTACATAATAAGTGTTCCCGGGAACCAGGTTTGCGATACTAGCCTGGCCATTCGCACATACCAGCATGGTGCCCCCGCAGCCGTCTAACACCTGGAATCCCATGCCATTCGTACTGCCGGTTACGTTTAATAGTGATACCCAATGGATGCTGTTGGTAGCAACAAATTTGTACCATACATCGTTGCCAGCCAATCCAAGGTCACAGGTAAAGACACCGCCGGTAGCGTCTTTAGTAGTTCCAGCGTTTACAAAACTGCAGTTAAAGTCGGGGTTGACCATAAGCGTAATCGCATTTACACATTCATCATTTGCCGGCGGCGGTGGCGGTGTTCCCAAACAAATGGTAAAATTGGCCAATGTGGCAGCAGTTGCCACCGATGTATAAGCCCGCACATAATAGGTTTGCCCTATATTTAACCCGGTAATATAAATGGTATTGGAGCCGCAGGCACCGGCCACGGGTACAAGGCTACCGGGTGTTCCTGAATAAACCGCCGCTACCATTATACCGGCTGATACATTTGTAAAACTGATCCGGTGCGATGCGGCAGTAGCAGTAAACTTGAACCACACATCATCATTAATACCTGTTGAACTGCAGGCTGGTGCAGTTTCTGCCGATTGGGTGGCACTTAATGTTGTGCCATTTGCTGTAACGCCGCAATTGTAATCCCCATTGACAGTTAATGTTATGGCACCGCTGGATTCATCATTTACAGGAGCGGTCAAAAACTTTACAGTACTGGTCCAGGGGCTTTTATCAGCGTCACTGCAGACGGCTCTTACCCACACATAATGGGTTACGGAAGGCGCCAGGCCGGAAAGGGTTGCAGAAGTAACACCCGCAGCCGTGGTACCCGAAGGAACGGTAGCATTCACCGGACTTGCATTTGACGTATTATAATAATATTCATATCCATTGGCAGGAGCTGAAGCAGAACCCGTCCAGTTTACAACGGCGCTTGTGGGGGTCCTCGTTGCAACCGGAACTGCCACCGCGGTCGCTGGCTGACAAGTAATAGAAATATCGAAAGCAATTACAGGCCGTCGGTAGTCAGAACGACTCAAGGATGAGCCGGGAATACCATTTGACGTATTGATATATTTAGTGGTATTATTATTATTTTTATCTATACAATCTTCAGTACCCTCAAAATACCAATACACGTCGCGGCTGGTAACAGGATTTACATACTCCATAAACACAGCCAGATTTTGCGTACCCCCGTATGTAAAATGAGTTGAAAAAGGAAACTTCTTCCAGCCACTACCGGACCCAACGTTAGGTGCCGGGTTATTGTCGTATACCAGCGTAGCTCCAATGATCGCAGTGGCCCAGTCGAGACTTCCTGCGCCCCAGTCTGCTGCGGCTACCTCTTTCAAATACATTTTAAAATTGGGTGTTCCCAGCATACCACCGTTAAGATCGGCATTGAAGTAGGCAGCTGTAATTATCTGTCCTGATATACCGGATAATTGTGACGCGGGGTAAATTACGGCCTCCCGGCTTGCGGCATTTGCTGCCGCCGCACTATACATGGGTCCCAAGCCCAATCCAGGAGCTGAGCCACATATTGGTACTACATAATTTTGCGCATGCAGCAACCCGGATGCCAACAATATTGTAGCGGCCATCATCAATAACCAGGTTACTTTTTGCCGGCATCCCACCAACAAAAGACTAAGTTTTTCCATATTAAGCGATTTCAATCCAAACAGGTAAAGTTGAATTTACAACAAGGGAGAAACAGCTGGCAGTCCATGCCAATTGAACGAGGTCTTAACTGTTCAATAGTCTTCTGAGAAACAGCTGATTATCAGGTTGCATTCCACCGAAAGATAGCCTTTTCTTCTAAAAAAATCAGGTCATCGGCAAACTAAAAAATGCCTTCGAGGCGTAATCCCGTAGGCAGCAACGGAAATATCCGCTGCTGCCGGCACACAACACTAGTGGCCCCGAAACCGGGGCCACTAGCTGCATTTTATTTCTTTTACTTGAAATCTGTTACTCTTTCACAAAACGAATTGTTGTTTTTCCTGATTCGTTAAAGCTGCTGAGGCTGTAAACACCAGCGGCCAGCGAACCAAAACTGAGACTAATTTTGTTCTCGCCTTCGAGAACAGAAATGGTACGTGTTTCAAGCTGGCGGCCTGTCATATCAGTAACGGCGATTTGTAGTTTGCCGGCTTTTGCGGCTGCGATATTCAACACTGCTTCGTTTTGAACGAGTGTCGGTTGCATGCCAATGATCTCGATACCGTTCACCTTGTTGTTGATGGCTACTACATTGGTGTACGATATTTTACCATCCACGTCTATGATCTTAATGCGGTAGTAATTAACACCAGCGACGGGCTTGCTGTCGGCAAAATCGAATGGTGTCAGGCAGCGGGTCTGGTTGGCACCAAATGTTCCGATATTGGTAAAGTTGCGGCCATTGGAAGAGCGTTCAACTTCGAATGAAACACTAACAGAGGTACAGTTTACTTTCCAGTACAGTTGGTTGCCGGTGGGTGATTTATTGCCGTTGAAATACACGAGGGTGATGGGAAGTGGCACATTACCGGAATGCAGGTAAAAATTAGAAAAGCCCGGTGTGGTCACCTGCACCCAACTGGCGCCGTTTGCTGTGCCACTGGCTGTTTGTGGCAGGAAAGTTGCGCCTCCCGGATATTTTGCGACGCAACTGCCGCCCGCAACCCTCGATATGTTCATGTTATTGAGCGGGGCGCCCAATGAAGCAAGTTCCGCATTCGTAAAAAACAACACCAGGTCAGCCGATGTGGCGCCCGGCCCGTTGATGAAGAAATTGCGGTTGAGATAGGGCTGGTTCACTGCGTCTACCCTCGGCGCCCCGGTGGTAATAGTACGGCTACTGTTAAAACCAGTGGCAGTGCCAGCTGTCTGACGCACCAGGGTATTGAGGTTACCCGCCGCGTCCACCAGCGAGATCCAACCGCGATAATCGGGATTATAAAAGAAAGCCGCTGCCTGGTCGGCAATACAGTTACCCGCAGCGGTAGCAAGCATGGAAGCCGCTAATTCATCTACCGTAACGCAATAACTGCCTTTCTGCGTAGAACCATCAAATACATCTACCAGTATATAGTAAGTACTGCCGGGCGTTAAGCCCGTGGCATAGAGGACAGCCCTGGTTGTGATGGTGACACCACTATTATCGTCGCAGGCGATATTGGTAAATGTACTATAGTCGCCGGCATTGGTGGCCGCGAACAGGCTCAGCCTTGAATCACCCATGCTACCAGTGCCATCATTTGATATTCTGACTCCGCCTGAAGATGGGGCTATGAACTTAAACCACATCCCGGCATAGCCAGCCGTTCCCTTACAGGCAGGGTAAGGCTCCAGCGCACTTTGCGTAGCCGTGGCATTATTATAAGGGCTGCCGGAGCACCCGCCACCCACCGTTAGCGGTATGGCTGTAGAAGCCTCATCGTTAAAACCGGCTGCAATAATGGTCCTCGCGCCGGTTGGGTTGGGATTTGGAGGGATGGCCGTGATCCCATTGATCACTGCCGAGGTACAGGTTGCATCAATAATATTTCCCAACACCGCGCCCGGGGCGAGGTCATACACAAGCCAGAAATAGCCACTGCCCAAGGTTAATGATTGATTCCCTGTGACGGAAAATGTGCCATTGGGACTGGGTACATCTGTTCCAAACTGCACAGCAGTCGAAAATACCGGGGTGGTAGTATAATATACCCTTGCTGCCATAATATCGGCAGCGGCATTGGTGGAGCCTGCGGTATTAAAATCAATTTTCGTGACGGGTGTATTGGCGCAGCCACTTAGCGTAACGGTAATAACCTCTGCATTCGTAGCGCCCTGCGCCACGGGATTAACGGAAGCCTGTGCTGCTGCCGCAGTATTGGTGACGGCGGTGATGGGTCTGTTACCCGCCGGCGCCGCCACGGTCGGGAATGTATTTGTAGGAGTATTAATATAAAATGTAGTGCATTCCGCATCGACGACATTCCCGGCCGCCGCGCCGCAGGCAATATCATACACCAGCCAGAAATAGTTGGTGATCACAGTTACACCACTTGCCAGCTGCTGATTTCCCACGACACTAAAAGAACCTGAGGGGCCGGGTACTGTAGCACCATACTGGTTTGCTGTCGAGAAAACATTAGATGTTCCTGTATAATACACCTTTGCTCCAAGAATATCCGCGGCATTAGTGGTGCCATTGGTTTTAAAATTGAATTGGATAATATTCATGGGATTGAGATAGCCGGAAGTTTGTACCTCCACCCGTATTATCTGCTGATTGATACTACCGGCTACCACCGGGCTGGTGGACGCCTGAACAGTGGTACTTCCATGAAAAAACATGGGCCGCGGCAGTTGTACGCTTATATCAAAATTAGCAATATACGTTGTGCCGTTTGTGAATACGCGGATTTTGTAGGATCTCCCTGGGGTAAGACCTGTTACCGGGTAAACAATGTATTCACCACTGGCATAGAGCAAAGCACTTCCCATGACGGTATCAGCGGCGCCACACCCGCTGGTGATAGTGAGACCGATCCCTATGGAAGATCCATGCGGAATGTCCCTGATAGTACAGAGCCTTATGAGGTGGGCATTTTGGGTGGCAACAAACTCATACCAAACATCGTCATCTTGTGAGGCCGCCAAAGTGCCAGAGGGAGGTACCGTGGTAGATGAAGGTGTTGCCCCGTAAGTTGTCCCCGCTATAGCAGAAGCACATGAATTCTCAGCAGTCCAGGGCCCTACTGTAAGAAGTGTGGCATTCACACATTCATCATTGGGTGGAATCACCCTCGTGTTATATGTTCGTGGATTGAGGTAGACCTCCGTTGTATTATAATACCATGATACCGTGGGACTGGTACATTTGAGGCTCTCATATACACGAATATAATAGGTAGAGCTGCCTTTAAGTCCCGTTATATTTACAAAAGGTCCTGGGCCATCATAAATTAATTGCTGTCCGGCGTTTCTCCAGACCGTATCAGGGACACCCGGGCTATTAGGACTTACCGGGCCAGTAAAACTATTGGTTGAATTAATGTATACTGATCGGTTGTTTCCACTACCGTTTGTCCAACTGACGGTGAACGGACTGCTGTAAACAAAAAACCAAAGTATGGAGATACCACGTGCCTGGATAGATGGGCCCGTGCCGCCAATTGTGGCTACCGGTGTAGTGGCCGTGGCGCCGGTAAAACTACAGGTGGTATTCATACGGTAATATAGAGGCGTGCCGGTATATGCAGGGCTTGTGTAGCTGGTGGTTGTTGCACCTGTACCGGTTGCATTTGTCCAACCAGTTACGCCGTTGGCCGATTCCTGCCATTGATAAGAGCTGCCGGGTTCCGCCGAAGCACCGGTGGTCGTTATTTTGGCAGTATTACCCTGGCACACAGCATATTTGTCTTTATCAGTGCTACCAGATACAGGTGCGGCGCAATTCCCGGCAGGTTTCCATATAAAACTAAGACCGGAGATTGGACTTACGATTTCAGACCAGGTCATGGCTGAAGTGAGACCACCTTGTAAGGAAGCCGACCAATTTACATTGGTACCCCTGGTATTGTAATCTGTGGAGGCCGAACTTCCCCGGATGCCAACTTCCAGCGACTGACTGTCGTCAATCCTTGTAAGCACTCCATATACCACTTCAACAGACTGGGTGGCTGAATTACCGCCATTTTCATTAAGCCGGATTTGAAAATTACAGGTGGTATTGATGTCATTGAAATACGACATGCCTTTGTACTGAATTACAAATACCCGGTTGGGCGCCACACCAATAGTTTCAGCCCTTATATCACCAGAAGTCCAGGAAATCGAAATCATACCGGCTCCGTTGTAGGTAAATGGATTGGAAACCGTTACAGAAGTATCATCAAAGGCTGTGATGATAGTCCCTGCCGGCAAATAGCTACAGTATACCGGCGCCCCAATAGTGCAGGTGCTGGTATTGAATACTGACTTGATAATGTTAGACCCCGCTGTTGTAAAACCGCTAGTCGTATACACCCCTACCAAATCTCCACCGAATCCGGAAATCGCGTTTTGAGTAGCGCTAACACCTTTGGTGACAATACCGGTAGAAGTAAAGGATACCCAGCCGTTGGTACAAATATTAATACTTGAATAAGCTATGCCATTGAACGTAAAATTAAACGGCAGCGGCAGGCCTGTATAGGTCTCATTATCCATCGGCCCGGACTCCGGGGTGCCAGCCGGATTAGGATCTGTAGCCTGCGCAATGACCGTCCCACCCGTAATTGGTACATATGTGCCCGGGTACTGGCTAAAGCTATACAGATTGACCTGCGCGCCAGACGGATGCACCAGTAACGCGAAAAATACCAGCATGAAAATCAATGCACAATTAGTTTGGGTTGTAAACCCGGGCTTGGGTGGTAGCTGTCCCATGGTTGCGTAGTGTTTTTGAAGCACGATGAGAGAAAGTAGAAAAATAACAGAGAATCAAATATTATAAAATACATTATACTGTTCAGAGTCAGTAAAAGTCACGTTCCTGTTTAACAATTTAGTTTCAGTTTTATGAAAATAAATACAAGATAGTTAAAATCTAAAATTTAACCCCCTCATTTTTAGCAATATTCCGCCAACTAAAATGGCCCCCGAAACCGGGGGCCATTTTGCATATCATCTTTTATTCATCTTATTCTTTCACAAACCTGATCGTAGTCTTTCCTGATTCATTAAAGCTGCTGAGATTATAAACACCGGCAGCCAATGTACCGAAGTTGAGACGGACTTTATTCTCACCTTCCAGTACAGAAATCGTACGGGTTTCAAGCTGGCGGCCTGTCATATCGGTAACTGCAATTTGCAATTTACCAGCTTTGGCTGCAGCGATATACAATACTGCTTCGCTTTGTACCAATGTCGGTTGCATACCAATTATCTCGATGCCGCTCACTTTATTGTTAATCGCCACTACGTTAGTGTACGATACTTCACCATCCAAATCTATGATCTTAATGCGGTAGTAATTAACACCAGCCAATGGTTTGCTGTCGGCAAAGTCGAAAGGTGTTAAGCATCTTGCCTGGCTGGCGCCAAAGCTTCCGATACTGGTATAGTTCCGGCCATTGGAAGAACGCTCAATTTCGAACGAAATACTTACTGAGGTACAGTTTACTTTCCAATCGAGGTGGTTTCCAGTAGCAGATTTGGAACCTTTGAAGTAAACGAGAGTGATAGGGAGTGGACCACCAAAAAATGCACCATTAGAACCGCCGCCACCGCCGGAGAAAGTACCGATGCTGAAATCAGCCCGGTTCATACCTGATTGTACAGAAGCCGTTGTTGTAGACACCAGTTCCGTAACCGTTCCGGCAAGAATAGCTGCGTGGCCACCTGCAGGATCTATTTCCGCATTGGTATAGTGCGTGCTTGCAGTCTTGGTCATCTTAATAAACTTTATATCGGCCTTACTTGCCAATACACCACCTGCTCCTGTTATTGCTGTTTGCAAAGTAGTAAAATCCGCATCGCTATAAAAACTACGCACACCAATACTTGTTACAGGCTGCACATTTGGAAACACGTTCCAAACCTTATTAAGCATGTACCATAATGGCGCTACTACATAAGGCGCAGTGGTTTTTAAATTGCCTGAAATCGCGGGAGCCGAGACTTTTCCACTCCAGACAATAAATGCATCCGAACCTGTTGCTGAGGCTGGGGCAGCGGCCGATGGTGCGGAAGTAGAAGTTGCTGACCTTCTTACGTGGTTTAATAAATCATTGCCAGTAGCACTTGTGCCTTTCCACAAATACGTGGTACTGGTACTCCAGTTTAAACCCATTAAGACTACATCATCAGCTATATTGGTAGTTGTACCGTTATTGCTGTAGTAGTATGTCCAGCCATCGTCACCTACCACTTCGTAGCTGGCATATTTCATGTCTGCTGCAGTAGGATCATGAATGGTTCCAAATCCATTATTTGGTACATTTTTACCTGCTGCATCTGCCAGGTCTTCTACTATTAAATCGCCTGTGGGTACAGCAGTTGTAAAACCGTCCATTTGAATATAATAGGTACTTCCCGGAGTTAGACGAACCCTCATCACAGAATTTAGTGTTCCACCTACTGTATATCCCGTTCCGGTAACTATAGCATCGTCATTTGCTGCCAACAATATTCCATCCGTAAAGTTGGGTACTGTAGAACAGTCACCACCTGGCACTAAATTTGGAAACTTCCATAATGCTATTTGCATATCAGTAACCGTGGTAGATGTAGTAGTAGCTCTTACCAGCAGATTACCAGATGAACCGTAACCAGACATAGGCACAGTTAGTTTGTACCATTGTGTGCCGCCTGCTGCGCTGCCCCAGCTGTAATTAGATGTTCCGCTACCATTTGTTGCGGCAGGTTGGCTATTTATCAATGAACTCGGCTCTCCTGTCTGCAATGTCTTTCCGTTGATATCAAAAGGGTTACCGCCTGCGAGACCCAGCACAACTTCTGTTGCATTTTGAATATTATCTCCTGGTGTTATCGCAGTTATTGTTCTTGTTCCTGCAGGGTTTGGTGTAGCGGCTGTTAACGTACCTATAGAGGTGGTAACAACGCCTGTAACAGAAGCATCGGCAACATTACCCACAGTTGCGGGGGCTGCACAGGTGATATCAAAAACCAGCCAGAAATAATTAGTAGTACCGCTTGCAGCTGAGGCCTGTGATCCCGCCACACTAAAGCTTGCTCCCGGGCTTACCACATCATTTCCAAACTGAACAGCATTAGAGAACGTGGTACTGGTTGTATAAAATACCCTTGCCTTAGCAATATCAGCCACATTGGTACTTGCATTGGTAAAATTGAGTGAGGATATGCTTCCAAGACAGGCACTTCCCGGAACATCCACACGCAAAACCTGGGCGTTTACAGCTCCGGATACCGTTGCCGTAGTTGAAGGTTGTAAGGTAGCTACAGTCACAGGAGCAGCCACAGCTCTATTACCTGTAGGAGCCGTCTGCGTTGGCGTGTATGCTGCGCCCACCGTAACTGACGTACCTTCGGCGTCCAGAAAATTGCCCACAGTTGCACCACAATTAATATCGTATACTAACCAGAAATAATTTGAAGTCGCCGTTCCTCCACCAGTTAATACCTGTGAACCAGTTACGTTAAAGGCTCCACTGGGATCCGTTATCGTTGACCCAAACTTGGTTGTGGTAGCAAAAGTTGTTGAAGTACCGGTATAGTAAACCTTCGCACTGTCGATATCTGCAACGTTTGTTGTTCCGTTTGTGCTAAAATTTAATTGGGTTAAACTCAATGGGCTTATTGAACCTGTTACAACTACTTCTACCCTGAGAATTTGCTGATTGGTACTCCCCGCGGCCACGGTACCCGTTAAAGGATGAGTGGTTGTGGAGGAAGTGTAAGTCATTGAAGGAGGTGTACCCACACAAATAGTAAAGTTACTTTGAGTGGCCGAAGTAGTGGCAGTGTTGTATGCACGCACGTAATAGGTTGTGCCGCCTGTCAAACCTGTAGCATTCAGTGTCGTAGACGCACAGGCACCGGTTAAAAAGGTAAGGCTACCAGGCGTTCCTGTGTAGAGTGCAGCAACCATTGTACCGGCAGACACTCCACTAAAGACAATCCGATGCTCAGAGGTGGTAGCAACAAAAGTGTACCACACATCGTCATCAATTCCGGTAGCGGAACAGGTTGGCGCAGCATCGGGGGACTGGGTCGCAGATATCGTGGTACCGGTTGTAGTAACACCGCAAGCCAAATCTGCATTTACGGTTAGTGCAGTAGCGCCCGCTGCATTGTCATTTGCTGGAGGGGGTGGTGGTGTACCCACACAAATGGTAAAGTTGGTTACGGTAGCGGTCGTAGCAACTGATGTATAAGCCCTTACATAGTAGGTTGTACCACTTGTCAATCCAGTCGCATTGAGGGTTGTAGATGCACAGACACCTGTTAAGAAGGTTAAACTACCAGGAGTACCTGTATAAAGTGCAGCTACCATAGTGCCGGTGGTAACATTGGTAAACGAAATTCTGTGTGCAGTTCCGGTTGCAACAAATGAGAACCACACATCATCATTAATACCAGTGTTACTGCAGGTTGGTGCTGCTTCAGCAGACTGAGTTGAATTTATGGTAGAGCCGTTGGTAGTAGTCCCGCAATTATAGTCAGGATTTACAGTTAATCCAATTGCCGTAGCTGCTTCGTCGTTGGCAGGTTTCGTATTAAAAGTTACCGAATTGGTCCATTCACTTTTATCTGAGGCACTGCAAGCCGATCTTACCCAAATATAGTAGGTAGTAGCGCTATTAAGCGGGGAAATGGTAACTGTGGTTACGCCTGCCGGAGTAGTTCCTGAAGGAGTGGTACTACCTGTAGGCGGGGTACTGGTGGTGCTATAATAATATTCATAGCCATTACCCGGTGCCGCTGCGGGTGCAGTCCAAGAAATTTCCGCAGAAGAAGTGGTGATAGTAGCCAGTGGAACTGTTACGGCAGTTGGAACAAAACAAGTTGCCGGTGTCCACAAAAAGGACAATCCGCTTGCTGGCGTGGAAGTTAATGTCCATGTAATAGTTGAACTGTTAGATGTACCCGCTATTGTTGCTGCCCAGTCGGTGGTACTGGATCTGTTTTTGTAAACCGCATTGGTTGCACCCCTGAGGCCTACCTGGCAGGTTTCTGTTCCACCAAGCCTGAATACATTTCCATATAGAAATTCTATGGTTTGTGCGGTGGCTACTCCCCCACCTTCGTTTATTCTAATCTGAAAACTAATGCCGGTATTATTAGTAGTTCCTGCCGAAGTTGAATATTCGGCCATATCACTAAACTGAATCACATAAGTCTGATTGGGTGCAGAACCCAGGGTTTCAACCCTGATCTCACCTGTAGCCCAGGAAACAAAGGCTCCTGTACTGGTGGTCGTAGCGTTCGACGACATTGTAATACTATTCGAAGTAAATGACAGAATGGTGGTTCCCGCATCAATACCCGTGCCCTGTATCGGAGCGCCAACCTTACAATTGGATGTATTACCAACATTGGTAAGTGTGGGTGAACCTGTAGTTCTATCACCAACAGAACAAGAAATACCCATCATGTCATTAGCAATAGCAGATATAACACCAGAATATGCGTTGGTTGAGCTAATGGGTGCAGATGTGCTGGTGCCGGTTGCCCCAAAAGAAGCCCAGCCGTTCGTGTTCACGTTAATGGTGGTGTAATCTGCTCCATTAAAATTAAACGTAAAAGGCAAGGGTAATGAAAGAAAGGTTGTGTCATCCAACGACAAACCTTCAAGTGCCGCAGGCGCAGCGCTTGTAGCAGTTGCAACAACTGTACCTCCGGTAATCGGCGTATAAGTGGCCCCTGTACTCTGACTAAAGATATAGTACGGCATTTGGGCATTTGCACTACCGCAAATGCCAATCATCATCAATAAGAACAATTGCCTGAGCGGTCGTTGCCATTTCCCTGGCATCCAAAATGTAAATTTTCTCATGTTCGTTTTGTTTTAGTTTAAAAAAATTATGGCATTAGGCTTCAAACAAAAAAATCAATAAAGTTTTTTTGTTTGTTGCGGACAAACGGTGTCGTCCAGGGAATCAGGTAGGGTATTTATAGTTTAACTCAGTTAGCAAATAATGGCTGTATTTTGAAACAAAATCACATACCAATTTGCTATTTCTGCCAAATGGAAAAATATGGAAATTTCTTTTACAACAAAAAAAGAATGTTAAAATTTTGTTGTAGGGCAACGATGATTAATGGGAAGGTATCGTGAGGCTTATTTTTTTTGTCCTCTTGTTTTTGGCTTGCCGTACTTTTTCATCATTTTATCCTTACGGCTGGTGGTAAAATTCACCTTGCTGTTTTTAGCCGATTTTTCATGAAATGCCGGGCCTACCGCTTCTTTCTTAGGCGTTTTGGTATCAATAATTTTCATGAAGACCTTCGGTTTCTCGTCTTCGGTTAACACATCGCTGATCACAAGTTCTTCCGGTAATGGGGAAATGGGCACCTGGTATTGCATCAGGTTTTCAATCCGTTCCAGGTTTTCTTTTTCTCTTGGCGTAATAAAAGTGATGGCAATCCCTTTTTTATCATAGCGTCCGGTACGGCCAATGCGGTGGATATAGTTTTCCGGCACTTCGGGGGTATCGAAGTTGATTACATGCGTCACTTCTGCGATGTCGAGTCCGCGGGCAATAATATCAGTAGCAATGATAAAACGGTAGTTGCCCTCCTGGAACTGTTTCACCGTATTAAAACGGTGGTTTTGTTCCTTATTGCTGTGTATCACTCCTACCCTTTCCGGGAATTTAGGTTCCAACTGTTCGTAAAGATCGTCCGCCAGTGCCTTGGTGGCGGCAAATACCAGCACTTTGGTCATGTCTGTATCGGTGGTAAGCAATAATTGCAGCAGGTTCACCTTGGTATAAAAATTAGGGACTTCGTACCCCACCTGTATAATGTTTTCCAGCGGCGTGCCGGTGGGTGCAGCTTCTACGCGAATGGGATTATTAAAATAGCTGTCTATCAGCAATTCCACGTCTTCTGTAATCGTAGCCGAAAACATCAGGTTCTGTCGTTTTGCGGGCAACAGCTCCAGTATGTTTTTCAACTGGGTTCTAAAACCAAGGTTCAGCATTTCATCCACCTCATCTATCACCAGTTTTTTGATATTGCGCGTTTTTAACGAGCCGCTCATGATAATATCGAAAAGCCTGCCGGGTGTAGCTACCAGCACATCTACCCCATTTTCAACCGCTGCCTTTTGGGGATTAATATTGACCCCGCCATACACACCTACGCATACCACGCTCATATAAGTGGTCAACTTATTCACTGCTTCCACTACCTGTGCCACCAACTCCCTCGTGGGTACGATTACAAGTATCTGCGGCGATTTATCCTTACTGAATTTCCATTGACGAAGCGCCGGAAGCAGGTAGGCAAAAGTTTTACCGGTACCTGTTTGTGCTATACCGCATACATCAGCACCACTCATCATTACAGAAAAAACTTTCTTCTGAATCGTGGTGGGTTTCGTGTAGCCGAGGTCATCCAAAGCATTTAATAAAGCGGTGTTGAGGTTGAGATCAGTAAAAGTCATAGCACAAATAAATTGCTGCGAAAGTAGCTGATTCCTTTTTGGTGGCTGGAATTGCCGGTTACCTTTTGCCAGTTTACAAGTTTACGAGTTCACAAGTTCACCCGTTTACGAGCCCCCGGGTTCACCCATTTCAAATTCCGGGAGTCCAGGCGACCCCTTCCCACCTGCAAAACATTACTTGCCGCTTGCTACCCACTACTTGCTACTCACTACTTGCTACTTGACTCTTATATTGCGTCCAATATGTCAGAAGTGCCCCACCGTTATTTCATTATCCATAAACCATACAATATGGTTTCGCAGTTTGTGAGCCCTGATAAAGTGGGCCTGCTGGGTGATATTGACTTCGATTTCCCCGAAGGCACCCACGCCATTGGCCGGCTGGATAACTGCTCGGAAGGCTTGCTGATACTCACCACCAATAAAAAAGTAACCAAATTATTATTTGAAAGTAAACTGCCACACAAACGCAAGTATCTCGTTCAGGTTCGCCACCAGGTTACACCTGAAAGCCTTCATCTTTTAAGAACCGGCGTCAGCATCCGCATCAAAGGTGGCGGCCAATATATAACAGCACCCTGCGAGGCAGAAATAGTGGAGAAACCAACCGGCCTTCACCCCCGCATCAATGAATTTGACGATGCGCTGCCCAACACCTGGCTCCTGCTCACATTAACCGAAGGAAAATACCACCAAATACGCAAGATGACGGATGCCCTGCGACACCGCACCAAGCGCCTGATAAGGCTGTCTATCGAAGATTTGTCTATGGGTGACCTGCAACCCGGTGGCGTAAGAGAAATAAATGAAGCCAGCTTTTTTGAGCAATTGAAAATTGAGAATTGGTAATTTTTACCACGCTGCTACTTTTTGACCGATCTGATTTTTAGCCCCTAAAAAATAAATGTCTACTAATTTAGTAGAAATTCTTTTCTTTGCGGCTTCCGCTACTTGTACGAGAAGCGGCATTTAAAAAATTCACCTTGGTAACAGAACAAACAAACACGCTGGGGCAGCAGTCTGACGCAGCCAGCAACAACTTATTCCCCGTCTTCCTGAAACTGGAGAAATTGAGGCTGCTGATAGTAGGTGGAGGTCATGTGGGCATCGAAAAACTGAATGCAGTATTGGCCAACTCCCCAGCTACTCAAATAAAGCTGGTAGCCACGCATATAAGCGATGACATAAAAGCAATTGCCGCTCATACGCCTTCAATTCTGCTTCTTGAAAAGCCTTACGAAGCAAGCGACCTGGACAATATTGACATCGTTATTGCAGGCATTGACGATATGTCTGTAAGCCAGCAAGTGGTGCAGGATGCCAACGATCGCGGTATATTGGTAAATGCTGCCGACAAACCCGGCCTCTGCGATTTTTACCTGGGTTCTGTGGTGAAAAAAGGGAATTTAAAGATTGCTATCTCCACTAACGGCAAATCGCCGACGCTTGCAAAAAGGTTAAAGGAAACATTTTCCGAAATGCTGCCCGAAGAACTGGATGAGGTGCTGGATAATATGGAAACCATTCGCAAGAAACTCAATGGAAATTTTGCAGCCAAGGTCAATAAGCTCAACAAGATCACTAAAGTATTGATTGAAAAAGGTGAAATAGAACCAGATAATAAGAATGGAGAAAAACGCTGGAAAAAAATTGCCACCTGGTGCCTTTTTGCTTTCTTCTTTATGTTCGTGGGTCATTTCATTTTATCCTATGTTCCCGTTAATGATATCCTTGCCAGCATCAAAACACTGCCAAACCATTTCGACAATACTTTTTACTGGATGATATTTGCCGGCTTCCTGGCACAATTGGTAGATGGTGCGCTGGGCATGGGTTATGGTGTTACCTGTACCACTATTTTATTATCGCTGGGTGTTAATTTACCAGCTATCAGCGGCAGTATCCATACCGCGGAAATGTTTTCCAGCGGTGTATCCGGCTATAGCCACTACAAGTTTGGGAATGTCAATAAAAAGCTGTTTAAAGTATTAATCATTCCGGGCATTATCGGGGCGGTCGTAGGTGCGTTCCTGTTGTCAAAATATGGAACAGAAAATGCCAAATACATCAGGCCTGTTTTGGCGGCGTACACATTGTTTCTCGGGGCACGTATTTTTTATACCGCCTTCAAAAAAAATAAGAAACCCCAAAAGGTAAAGAATGCCGGATGGCTGGCAGGTGCCGGTGGCTTCCTCGATTCCTTTGGCGGTGGGGGCTGGGGTCCGCTGGTTACCAGTACACTTATTTCAAAAGGCCGTACACCACGGTTTGTAATCGGTACCGTAAGCATCACCGAATTTTTTGTTACACTCGCCAGTGCACTTACTTTTTTTGGCATGCTTGGTATCAGCCATTGGCAAATAATTGTAGGACTTGTTATCGGCGGAATGGTGGCTGCTCCTTTTGCGGCCAAACTTGCAGGCAGGCTACCCCTCAAAACCATGTTCATATCAGTTGGCTCACTGGTTATTATCTGGAGCCTAAGGATATTGCTGCAGGCTATAGGAGTGCTTTAACGCTGAACGCCGGACGCCAGACGCTTGACGCTAGACGCCGGACGTACTGAGCTTATTGCCGAAACATTGTTTCAATTTTTAATTGTAGTTATGTAATGGGACTTCGCACCAGGCGTAATGCGTCTAGCGTCCAGCGTCTGGCGTCCGGCGTCTGGCGTCTGGCTTCTGGCGTCTGGCGTCTGGCGTTCCGCTTCTCCCGAAAAAATAGGATGCTGTTTCCTCATTGCCTTTAACTTTATCGGCAAATCTGACTGCCTTGCTACACCTGTTTTTTTACAATATTTTTTTAGCTGCCTATTGGGCTGGCGTTCGGATAGTGGGTCTCCAAAATACGAAAGCAAGAAAATGGATCATCGGCCGGAGAAACTGGAGCGCCAAACTGGAAAAGGCCGTAGCTGGTTTTCAGCAAAATGATAATACACCCGGTATTGCCGGACAGACCATTTGGATGCATTGCTCATCGCTGGGCGAATTTGAACAGGGGCGGCCCGTTATTGAAAAACTAAAAGCTGGTAATCCCGGGCTGAATATTGTTGTAAGCTTCTTCTCCCCTTCCGGTTACGAAGTGATGAAAGATTACGCAGGTGCAAATATTGTATGCTACCTGCCCATGGACAACCCGGACAATGCCAAAGATTTTATCGACATCATCAAACCCACATTGGTGCTATGGGTGAAATATGAATACTGGTATTACTATCTCAAAGAAATCCATACGCGGAATATTCCGTTACTATTGATCTCCGGCATTTTCCGGCCCGACCAACCCTTCTTTAAATGGCATGGAAAACTGCACCGGGATATGCTGCAGCATTTCACCCACTTGTTTGTGCAAAATGAAGCGGCGAGGGAATTGGCAGCGCAAATTGTGGATGAAAAAAAGATCAGCATCGGCGGCGATACCCGGTTCGACAGGGTGGTGGCCATTGCAGAACAATTCCAGCCCTTGCCTTTGATAGAAAACTGGCTGGCTGGCACAAAAAAAGTGTTGGTGGCGGGCAGCACCTGGGATGAAGACGAAAAAGTACTGACTCACTATGCCAAACTCCATCCCGAAATAAAATTCATCATTGCCCCGCATAATGTTAATGATGCTGAAATAAAAGAGATGCTGAAATTGTTTCCCGGTGCGCAGCTGTTTTCCACCCTGGAACAACCCAAAGCAGACGCTCCGTCATCATCCTCCCTAAAAAATGTATTGGTAATAGATAATGTGGGCATGCTGGCAAGGCTGTACCACAATGCCACGATAGCATACATTGGCGGCGGTTTTGGTAACGATGGCGTGCACAACGTGCTGGAGGCAGCGGTATACAGTAAACCGGTTATTCACGGCCCTGAGTACGAGAAATATGCGGAAGCAAAGGGTTTGGTAGAGACCGGCGGCGCTTTTGAAATTGAAGATGCATTGGAACTGGAAAAAGTACTGGACAAACTCTTTAGCGATGAAGCGTTTTACAAGGTTGCCGCAACTGCCGCCGGGCAATTTGTTTACGGGCAGCAAGGTTCCACTGAAAAGGTGGTGACTTATATTTACATGAATCGCCTGCTGACCAGCTGATTAAATTGTTGTACCAGGTGGTCATCGTCACGCCAGCTAAGTTTTACAGCCAGTTCGCGACGGATCCAAAAGTTAGCCTCCGGTAAAATATTGAAGCCATTGATGGTTCTGACGCTTCTTTCGTACATGCTTTCATCACCCTTAAAAAGATGGCTGATGAACTGGTAGCGGTCGTTGATACTAATGGCCTTGCGAAGGTCTTTAACCGCATCCTGCTGAAGTGTGGCACCCAACTCGCTTTTGGCCTTCACATCAAATACTTCATTAAAGGATTGCTTTTCACTAGCCACTGTTTGATTCAATTCCTTTTTTTCAACCGTGATCACCTTTTCCGGTTGCCGGGTAAAAGTGGGCAGTTCATGCAGATCCTGGTCCTTTTCGGCTGGTGGATCTTCAGTTACGTCGGGATCGAGTTCAAACACCAGTTTCTGTGGCGCTACGGCCGGTTTCACGGTGGTTACAGTTTCACCATTGGCAAACCGGAGGTCCAGCTGAGCAGGCATAAAAACAGAAACGCCGTTCTTACCGTTCTTTTTTACGTGGCCATTTTGTAGCAATAACTCTTTCTGCAGCATTTGCAGGGTCATCAGTAAGGTCTGCGCATCCGCCCCCGACTCGTGCTGATTGGTAAGTTTTTCAATCAAAGTTCCGATACGTTCCACCGAAAATAATTTTAATTTGATAGTGATCTTTTAGGACGGCGTTGAATTGGACCAGGCATGATAAGCGCCTGTCAGCCTATATTGTTACAATCGTGTGATGGGTTTGGGGCAATTCCTTTTGTTATTAAAAAGCACTGCAGCTATCCGGTGTCTTCTATCTACCTGTTTTTGTTTTCATTATCTTGCCCCGCTTCAACAGGCTAAAGTTAGCCATTATCTCTTCAGAAAGTAAAGCACCAGTGATAAATGTTTATTGAACCCAATATAAGCGGCGAGAAAAGGGGGTGGATAGAAGTGATCTGTGGCAGTATGTTCAGCGGCAAAACGGAGGAATTGATCCGCCGGCTGAAACGGGTAAAGATCGCCAACCTGAAAGTGGAGATTTTTAAACCCGCCATAGATATACGTTACGACGAAACAAAAATTGTGAGCCACGATGAAAATGCGATCCTTAGCACCCCAATCGAAAACTCGCAAACTATCTTGCTGCTGGCGCACAATGTGGATGTGGTGGGCATCGACGAAGCCCAGTTTTTTGATAACGAAATATGCCATGTGTGTGAACAACTGGCCCTGCGTGGCACCAGGGTAATTGTAGCCGGTCTTGATATGGATTACAAAGGCAAGCCTTTCGGCCAAATGCCCAACCTGATGGCCACGGCTGACTATGTAACCAAACTCCATGCCATTTGCATGGATTGTGGCTCAATTGCCCACTATAGTTTTAGAAAAGGAAACGACCAGGCCCAGGTGCTATTGGGAGAAAAAGACGAGTATATCCCCCTTTGCAGGAAGCATTATTTTGAACGAACGGAGCGGCAATCGGGTTAAAACAGGTAATTTTTAAAAGAAATACCGTGCAGTTCAGATAGCTATTTACTAAAAAATGGGAAATAGCCAAAAAAAATCCTTGTTGAAATTTGGATTTCCTTACTTTTGCCGTCCTAAATTTTGGATTATCATGTTAGCAGTTGTAAAAATAGCCGGAATGCAATTCACCGTTAAAGCAGGTGACAGTTTGTATGTACCCCATCTTGATGGAAAAACCGGCGACAAAGTAGCTTTTTCTGACGTGCTTTTGGTAAATGCAGGTGGTACCGTTACCGCTGGTGCTGATACTAAGGCCACAGTAAATGCTGAAATTGTAAAAGACCTTGTACAAGGTGATAAAGTAATCGCTTTTAAAATGAAACGCCGTAAAGGTTTTCGTAAAAAAATTGGTCACCGTACACACTACACGCAGATCAAAATCGAAAGCATCGCTTAATAATAAAGAACCGGACTAATCATACCGGGGATGTGCAACTGTGCCTGTCACAAAAAATACATTTCCAAAAAATTAGTTTTAAAACAAACATACCATGGCACATAAAAAAGGTGAAGGCTCGGTAAAAAACGGCCGTGATTCGCACAGCAAAAGATTAGGTGTAAAAATATATGGTGGCCAGCCGGCTGCTGCAGGTAACATCATCATCCGTCAAAGGGGTACACAGTATCACCCGGGTACGAATGTTGGAGTTGGTAAAGACTTTACCATCTTCGCATTAACTGATGGATTGGTAGAATTTAAGAGAGGCAAAAACGACAAAAACTTTGTTTCTGTTGTTGCTTTAGAAGCCACCGCCTGATAACTTTTGCAGTTGTATAAAAAGTTTTGTGGAGAAAAAAAAATAATTATTTTTACTCCATATTTACTAACCATTAAAATTTCAACAAATGGCAACTGCAAAAAAAGCCGCCGCTAAAAAGGCTGCTCCAAAGGCTGCTCCTAAAAAAGCCGCTGCACCAGCAAAAAAAGCCGCTGCACCAGCTAAGAAAGCTGCACCAGCAAAGAAGGCTGCTCCTGCACCTAAAAAAGCTGCACCAGCTCCTGTAAAGAAAGCTGCTGCTCCTAAAAAAGCTGCAAAAAAAGCCGCTCCTAAGAAAGCTGCAAAGAAGTAGTCCTCTAAAAGGATATTTTGAAAAGACCCCCGATTAGTCGGGGGTTTTTTTTATGTTCGTACACACGAAAAGCACCCTGTCTCAATTTAAAAAATTTACCAATGGATAATTTTCAGATCGCCGATATGTTTTCGCTACTTGCAAAACTGATGGATATACATGGTGAAAACAGTTTTAAGTCGAAATCCTATGCCAACGTGGCTTTCCAGCTGGAAAAGGTTACAGAGCAAGTGGCAGAAATGCCGGTGAAACAAGTGGCTTCACTAAGAGGGATCGGCGATTCGGCTGCAAAAAAAATAGCAGAGATACTCGCAACAGGGGAGCTGAAAGTATTAACTGATTTAATAGAAAAGACACCGCCAGGTGTTTTGGATATGTTGAATATAAAAGGCCTCGGTCCCAAGAAAATACAGACCGTTTGGAAGGAAATGGAAATAGAAAGTATTGGGGAATTATTATATGCGTGCAACGAAAACCGGCTTACACTTTATAAAGGATTTGGCGAAAAATCGCAGCAAAATATCAAGGATACGATTGAGTTTTATTTACGCAACCAGGGTAATTTTTTATACCAGCAAACAGAGCAGATTGCAGCACATTTATTGGAGCAATTGCTGCAAATAGCAGCGCCATCAAAAGTATTTATAACAGGCGCGGTGGCGATGCATAATGACACTATTGAGGTTATCCACTTTGTAAGCGACTGTAATGTGGAAAAAATTAAATCAGGGCTCAGTGAAAATGGGATCATTTATTCGCAGGATGAGGCCGCAATTCTATCATTTAAATTAGAAGAAGGCACGACAATTAATTTTAGTTGTGCGGCTGAAAATTTGTTGATGCAAACCGTTTTTGAAAAAAATTGCAACGCAGATTTCCTGGAAACTTTTAGCAAGAAATACCAGCTTGCCGACATCAATAATTTTGCTTCGGAGCAGGAATATTTTTCTTCTTTACAACTCCCCTACCTCCCTCCCTATTTACGACAAGATATAGATGTGATAGAAATGGCAGAACAAAAAACATTGCCTGCTATTATTGAAACATCCGACATCAAAGGCATCATACACAGCCATAGTAATTGGAGTGACGGTTCGTTTTCGATAGAGCAAATGGCTGCTGCCGCTATTGCAAAAGGATTTGAATATCTGGTGATCAGCGACCATAGCAGATCTGCTTTTTATGCTAATGGATTGCATGAAGACCGCATTAAAGCACAGCATCAGCAAATAGAAGAGCTTAACGAAAAACTGGCTCCGTTTAGAATTTTCAAAAGCATTGAAAGTGATATTCTCAACGATGGCAGCCTCGATTATGAAGATCATATCCTGTCCACCTTCGACCTGGTGATCGCATCAGTACACAGTAATTTAAAGATGACCGAAGAAAAAGCCATGCAGCGCCTGCTTACGGCTATTGAAAATCCCTACACTACTATACTTGGTCATATGACCGGCAGGCTGCTCTTAAGCCGCAAAGGCTATCCCGTGGACCATAAAAGGATCATTGACGCCTGTGTAGCAAATGATGTAGTGATAGAGCTAAATGCCCACCCACGGCGGCTGGATATTGACTGGAGCTGGATCCGTTATGCCGTAAAAAAAGGCGCCCTGATTTCCATCGACCCGGATGCACACTCGATAGACGGCTTTGATGATATCCGTTTTGGTGTGATAGCAGCCCAAAAGGGACTACTGACCCCGGCACAAAACCTGAGCAGTTTTTCATTGCCTGCTTTTGAGCGGTTCCTTTTAGACCGCAGAAAATAGCCCGCTATACCTGGGTTGCCAGCCTTTTTTACAAACCATAAACAGAAACGACAACTATATTTGCCGCTATGCAAAAATGGTTTGTTATTATACTCCTGTTGGCCTTCGGCTGTAAAAGCACCGAGCAAAAAGTACAGGCACAATACATCAATAATGTAAGGCAAATGCCACCGGAGGAAATAAAAGCCTACGGTGATTCTATAGGCTATTACCTGGATACATTGCTCAACAGTGCAGGCTTTAGCGGTGGCATGCTGGTGGCAAAAAATGGCACTATCCTCTACGAACATTACCAGGGCTATAGTGATGCCGGGCAGCAAACGGCTATTACAGATTCCACGCCATTTCATGTGGCTTCTACAAGTAAAACCTTTACCAGTCATGCCGTATTGCAATTAATTCAACAGGGTAAAATACACCTGGAAGATAGCCTGGAACAAATTTTCCCCGGCTTTCCTTACCAGGGAATTACGATCGGGCATTTGTTAAGCCATATCAGCGGCCTGCAGAACTATGCTTACTTTTTCCCCAAGTTTGGCTGGAACAAAAAGCAAATTGCCACCAATGACGACGTGCTGGAATTTATGATCAGCAAAAAGCCGCCACTCACACGCCCGGTAGGCAGTAAGTTCGAATATTGCAATACCAATTTCGTACTGCTGGCATTGATCGTGGAGAAGTTTTCTGGTCAGTCTTTCCCTGATTATGTGGCCGAACATATCCTGAAACCGGCGGGTATGAAACATACTTTTATTTTCAGCATTAAGGACACTGCCAGGTACACGCCATCTTTTAAAGCCAATAAGTCCATTTATAATTTCGATTACCTGGATGCCATTTACGGCGACAAAAACGTGTACACCACCTGCCGCGACCTGATGCAATATGATGATGCTATCCGCAGCCATATTTTACTCGACAGTGCCACTTACGAAATGGCGTGGAAGCCACGGCAACGGGATACGCATTACCGCGATACGACTGAATATTATGGCCTGGGCTGGCGGCTGAAAGTTTGGCCTAACGGCAACAAGATCGTTTATCACAATGGCTGGTGGCATGGCAACAATTCTATTTTTCAGCGGGTTTACCAGGACACGGCGGTAATTATCGTTACGGGCAATGTATTTAACCAACGCATTTACCATGCGCCGCATGTGGCCAACTATCTGAGGCCTTACTATGAGCGTATGAACCTGAGGGGAGACGACAGGGAAGAAGATTCTACGACTGTAAACCCTGTAAAGGTTCCGGCCAAAAAACCAAAGGTTGCTTCAAAAAAGAAGAAAAGATAATTACAGGGATCAAGCTCCAAGGTTCAGGGTTCAAGATTTGAAGCTTTTTGCATGAAGCTCAAATCCAGATGCTCAGGTGTTGATACCTGAACATTAATTTATGTGCCTTGAACCTTGAACTTTGAACCTTGAACCTTGGACCCTGAACCTCGGACCTTGTGCCTTGAACCTTTTGTCCTTGTACCTTCATAGCATGAACATTTATACTGCCACGCAGATAAGGGATTGGGACAAATACACGATTGAACACGAACCGATAAGTTCAATCGACCTGATGGAACGTGCTGCCCATGCCATCGCCGACGAGCTACTGGGGCAGGCGTACAACGGCAAGCCGTTTTTCATCTTTTGTGGTAATGGAAATAATGGTGGCGACGGCCTGGCTGTGGCCAGGATATTGCTGCAGTTACAACGGCAGGTAAAGGTTTTTATACTGGAAGCAGAAAAGCATTCTCCAGATTGTACAATCAATCTTAATCGCCTGCAGGAACAAGATTTTTCCGTAAAAGAAATAGATGGCGCTGAAGAGTTCCCAATCATACCTGCCGATGCAGTGATATTGGATGCATTATTTGGTACTGGCCTGAGCCGGCCGTTGGAAGGTTTAGCCGCTTTGCTGCTGCAGCATATCAATCTGCATCAGGGCATTATCATTTCTATTGATATCCCCTGTGGCCTGTATTGCGACAGGAGTTCAACGGGTAACCCTATTGTGAAAGCCGATATCACGTTGAGTTTCCAGGTACCCAAGCTGGCTTTCTTAATGGCCGAAAATGCCGGGTATGTTGGCGATTGGAAAATACTGGATATTGGCTTGCACCCGCAATACAGCCTGCAAACAGAGGCCGGTTATGAAATGCCGGGATCATCTTTTATACAGTCCATCATAAAACCCCGGCAAAAGTTTTCACACAAATACAACTATGGTCATGCATTGCTTTATGCAGGCAGTCCCGGTATGTACGGGGCCGGTATCTTATGTGGGAAAGCTTGTCTAAAAACGGGAGTAGGCTTGGTTTCGATGATGGTAGAAGAAAAGCATCTAGCCATTTACCAAACCAGTTTACCTGAAACCATCTGCATTACCGATTGGAACAATGAAAATCTTTTCGTAAAAAAAACCGCCCTTGGCATAGGGCCGGGTTGGGCAATGACCGATGCTTATTTACACATTACAAAACAATTGCTTTCACACCAGTTATTGCCGCTGGTTGTTGATGCATCTGCATTGCAACTATTGGCAAGCGAAGACATACAACAACAACTTGCACCCGGCACCATCATTACCCCACATACAGGAGAATTTGAAAAGTGTTTTGGCAAAAGCAATAACGATTTTGAAAGGCTTGAAAAGGCTTTGCAAAAAGCCACGGAGCTTAATATTTTCATCGTGCTAAAGGGAGCATATACCGTTATAGCCACTCCTGAAGGCAAGGCATATTTCAACTGCACCGGTAATGCCGGCATGGCCAAAGGCGGCAGCGGCGATGTGCTTACCGGATTACTCACAGGCTTGCTGGCACAGGGTTACAGCCCGTTATACACTTGTTTACTAGGTGTTTATCTCCACGGCCTTGCAGGCGATATTGCAGCCGAAACCCATACACAATATGCCATGACTGCCATGGATATCGTTGATAGTATCGGTGCAGCCTGGAAGCAACTGTCGTAGTTTTTAGAAGCACCTCGCCATACTGGACGCATGGTAAAAATGTACCATCGTTTAAATAGCTACCCTGGTTCGTTACACCCTATCACAGGCACTGCCGAAATTGGTGTAGTGGCACCGCGGTATTATTCCCCGCTGGCGGGGACAGGTTTTGCCGAAGGCTAAACCAGGGGTGGTATGCGGAGGGAAACACTGAACACTTGCTCGTACTTATCGTGTGCAGTGTATGAGTATATTCCATTTGTAAAGGCAGCGAAATTTTTTAATCTTACTGCCGTTGCAGTTTACCTCTAACTATCTTGTATCCTAAAAAAACTTTCACATGACCAACGAAGAAATATTGAAGTCACAGCAAATATTTCTTAAAAATGAAACCATCGGGGGTGTGTCATGCGCAATCGGCTACATGAAAAAATTTAAGTGGTCGTGGATGGCTACGCAATTAAACACGTTTGTATTTATAGGTGATGCAGCTGGTACCATTGATAAAAATACTATCGAAAAATTTTCGGATGCCTGCTATCAATATGCCATTAGAAATAACAGGGGCTGGCCAAGAGGATTGCAGTCGGGCGTGGGTTCAATAGCCATACTTAAAGGCAATATAATAGAACCAGCCGCAGCAGCATTTTGCGAGTCCCCTTCAAAGAAACACTGGTCTGCATTTGAGGTCCCGGTGATCTACAATAGCTCTGAAAGAAAACTGATCCGGTATAAATCGAACCCGATTTGGGGCAGGATATTCTTTCCTTATTTTTCTAAACTTATTGGAGAAGTGACCGGGAAATTTTAGGTGAATTATTGTCCGTTGAGTTTAAACTGAACCCCTGCTTTTACCCGTATCGTGGCGCCGTTTTGCAACAGCAATTTTTTTATCTCCGCAAAAGCAAAAACAATGGGGTAACGGGGCAGGCCGGCGGGTATGTACACTATGCTGGTAACGCCTGGTAATTTGCCACAATCCCAGTTCGCCGGATCCGACCAGGTTGTGCTGAAATTACCATTCCATTTTAAGGTATCGCTGCAAATACCAAGGTTGATATTTTCTGCCACAAATACGATTTCACCACGGCCAACGCCTCCGTTGTAGAGGCTGTCGAGTAAAAATAAATCAGTATTGGTCATCACTATTGAGTGAAAGCCATCGCTCATTCCTCCATTGTACAAGCTGTCAGCAAGGCCTAATGCAGCATTCAACAGCGTGTCGGTGGAAAAGCCGGTTCCTTTACCGCCATTGTATAAACTGTCTGCGATAGAAAGTGAAGCACTTAAAATCGTGTTGTTGGAAAAGCCATCGCCCAGTCCTCCATTGTACATACTATCTGAAATAAATAAAGTTACGTTCAAAATAGTGTTGGTAGAAAAGCCATCATTAATGCCGCCGTTATACAAGCTGTCTGCCAGGCTTAGACTGGTCGCAGCTATCGTTATGCTGGTGCTACCGTTTGCGCTGCCGCCTTTATACTGGGCACCTGCTACAAAAGGTGAAAAGAATAGTATCGCTGTTATTAGTTTTCGCATGATGGTCTTAATTGGCATCCCTGACTCCACGGATACCTGTTGTGGTTCCCCTTGTTGTTAATACTGTTGTCCCCGTTGACTGCCCAAACCTGTCAGAAACCTTTAGCCGGAGAAATACACTAAAAGCATGCCCACCCCTGGTTCTCATTCCACCATCGCTTACCACCCCATTACCACCATCGTAAATGCCCGGAGAAACGTTATTTCCGGTTGCGCCATTTACCCCCGGCCAATAGTTCTCATTGGCATTTCCGGGTGTCGTCAGGTAACCATCGCCATGTTTTCCATTAAAACTGCGGCCAGCCGTATTGTGCGATGCCACTACCATTTCATTGAGGCTGCCAGTCAATTCCATCACACCATAATAACCGGCACCACTACTAATCCTGTTACTGATGGCGGTTGCAAAAATACCACCCCTGGCTAGTGAAATATTTGAACTGTCTGTGATCGCATTGCCAAAAACGGCGCTGGGATTAGCAATACCCTCGCTAGCGGTTGAGGAATTTGTCAGATTGAATGCATGTCCCGCAATACCATCTGTTCCCCAGGCATATTCGTTTGCAACCGGATCCAACGGCCCCCTGCAGGCTTTTTCAAATTCAAATTCCGTCATTGGCCTTAGACCGGCCCAGTCTAGAAAAGCAGCACAGTCGGTCCAGTTAAGACCAGTTAGGGTAACCCACTCACCATCATTTGTCTCATTGTAATTATTATCTCCATCTGCGTCGCAGCCATACACCGCCGGGGTTGTTGGGCTTGAGCCGGGTGTTGCTATTTCTATATGTTGCCTGAACCCGATAGCACCGTAATAATTAGTGCCAACAGCAGAATTGGGTGGCGTATTCGTCCTGCTTACTTGTTGCGCATAGGTCAGTGTATTTAAAAAATCCCGGTATGCACCCTGGCTGAGTTCGTATTTCATCATCCAATATGGGCTATAGCCAGCCGGGTAGCCGGCATAATTGCCACTATTGATGCCCTCAGGATCGTACAAAGTGCCTGTGGCGGTACCACCAGTAATAGAACCGCCATTTCCTGTAACCTGGAACGGGAGGTTCCCAACATTGCTATTTTGATAAGCATCTTCACTGGCGCCATCACCGAGCCAAAAAGCACCCTGTGGTATGTACACCATTTCAATGGCAAAACCCTTTACCTCAAAAGTGCCCGGCACGCTTTGAATGCCAGCCCTGATAGCCGTTACCGTACTGGTGCCAAAGCCATTGGCACTGCGATAAATAAACATTCCTACACCCGTCATCGTCCCGTTGTTACCGGGATCTTGTGTGAAGCCGGCAGGCAAAACATTATTATTTCCATTGAACCGCAATGGGTACCACTTCCCGTCAACGTCTTTAAACTTAAAAAATATCCAGACACCGTCATGGTTATTGGTACTGCTGGTTCGCCAGCTGTTTTCCCAACTCAGGTCAAACTGAACTACTTTCCCGGTGCCTGCGGCATTGTTAGCTACAGATACATTGGTAAGGGAAACGTTGTTGGCCTTAGCAACAAATACAATCGCTGCAAAGGCTATTATCAATATTGGTTTCATGCTCATATTTTATTACTCCACAAACACTTCGATAATAAATGCTATACAATGCCGTAAAATGGTATTTTAATTAGCATCCCTTACACCACGGATCCCGTAGCTATCCAGCTGGAATGCATTGGTTAGAATTACGGCATTGGGAAAATAACTGGTATGCCTGTTTGAAACCCGTTGGTACAACTCACCAGCGCCATACATACCACCTTTCTGTAAAATACCGGGATTGGAAACTACCCCATCGCCACCATTATAATTTCCGGTAGGTGTGGTTTGGCTGGTGCTGCCATTCACCCCGGGCCAACCGTTTTCGTTGGCATTTCCATCTGCTGTCAGAACCCCATCTCCGTGTTTACCGTTGTAGCTTCGCCCGGCGGCGTTTGCTGTTGTAACACATAGTTCAAACAGATTTCCCGAAAGTTCCATATTGCCGTAATATCCCGCACCAGCGCTAACCCGTGTGCTGCCTGCATTTGCAAAAATTCCTCCCCTTATTAATTTATCGTTGATAGTACTGCTATAAACACAGTTGCCCAAAAACGAACTGGCGTTGGAAATGGACTCGGAATTGAGAAATGTATTGATAATATTGTAATAAGCGCCCATTATCGCGCCGTTTGTAATGTCGGCACTACCCCACGCATATTCTCCCGGCACAGATGCCAACGGTCCACGGCAGGCTTTTTCAAATTCCAGTTCGGTCATGGGGCGCAGTCCCGTCCAGTCGAGGTAGGCACATATATCGCTCCAGTTTAATGTAGATACGGCTTTCCATTCCCCGTCGGTGGCTTCATTGAAAATATTATCATTATCCGCATCGCAGCCTACTACGGCGGCGGTATCGCTAACGCCAACGCCAAATCCATTTTTGCCGGTTACTGCTATTTCAAGAGAATTTCCTATTAGTGGGTTTAGCAAATTGGTACCTACAACAGCTGTAGGCTGACTATAATCTGCAAATCTTTTTTCCTGTTGGGAGAAGTTGAGGCAGTTTAAAAAATCCCTATAACCGCCCACACTTAATTCATATTTCATCATCCAGAATGCGGTGTAGCCTGTAGGATAGCCAGTAAGAAATCCGGTATAACTGCTGAAGGGATCGTACAACCTCCCTGCAGCAGTTCCCATTTGCACTGTTGCGCCATTGCCTGTTACCTGGTAGGGCAGGTTGCTGTTTTGCCCATCTTCAAAACCGCCTGCAGTAAGTGTATCACCAACATAAAAACTCCCTTGTGGTATGTATACCATTTCCAGGGCAAACCCTTTTACATCGTGCGTACCGGGAAAGTTTTCAATACCAGCTTTGACTGCAGTAATTGTAAAATTACCTGAACCAGCACTGCTTCTAAATAAGAACATTCCAACACCCTGGGCTGCAGTGCCACTATTTCCTATAGTGTACGACACGCCGCCCGGCATTGCGATATTATTACCATTAAACCGCAGCGGCCACCAATTGCCGTCATTGTCCTTAAACTTAAAAAATACCCATACCCCATCAAAGTTCCCAGTGCTGGCAGTACGCCAGCTGTTCTCCCAGCCTACATCGAACTGGATTACTTTACCATTGCCGGCAGCATTATTGCCAACCGATACATTGGTAAGCGTCACATTGTTAGCCCCGGCGATTGTGCCCATCAAAAGCAATAACACAGATGTAATGAACTTATACATACGAATCATTTTTGTAACGTAAATATTGCTGCTTACCTGTGCATTCTTATCACCCTATGGGGTGGTTTTTATTTTAAAGTTTGTATTTGCAAGCAAAGACTTCCGAAGGCTGATGCCAACCTGGTAGGAACATTTTTTAATGCCTGTTCCTACTGTATCACGGTTACATCTGTACCGGCATTCACTGTTACGTTACCCCCGGGCTCTGCCGATAATGAAAAACATCGGGCATTTGCCGTAATTGTAACCGAATGCCGCACACGTACCCTGGCACTCTCAGGAGGAGTGCTTCCGGCAAGCCATGTGGCAGCATTATGCCAGTTGCCATTTTGTACTGATATATACTCGCCACAGCCATTTAAAAAGCCCGGGGCAAAGCTGATACGCTCTATATTGACAGCATTTGCCTTGCCGTTGGTTTTGGTAAAACTGCCGCCGAAAAACAAGTTGGTGCCGGTGGTGGTTAATGCCCGCACTGTACTGCCCTGGTCATCGGTAGTGTGGCAAAAATTTGCAGCGGGCAAAAGGCTTTTATTGAAAATATCATACACCGCCAGGTTGTTGCAGGCTTCCAGGTTATTGACCCTGAAACTACCACCTAGAAAGGCGTAACATCCCCTCGTTGTTATCGCATTTACGCCGCCGATAAAGCCGGTTAGCGGCTTATGCTTTATGGCGCCTGTCTGTGCATTGATACCAGCGAAAACACTACAGTTTACCCCACCTACCTGGGAGAAATTGCCCCCAATATAGATGTTGCCCGCAAATGAGGAGATGGCATTTACCTGGCCATTGGGGCCGGGATCCCAGTTGGTAAGGGTATTGGTAGCACCATCATATTCAGCCAGGTTGTTGCGGGTGGTATTAGAAATATTATTAAAGCCGCCACCCACGTATAAATTTCCATTGTCTATGTGCAATGCCCGCACGGGGCTGTTGGGATTGGGTGCCCAGGGCGCCAGTTCACCCGTAACGCGATCAATCGCAAAAAGGTTGGTGCGATTGGCGCCGCCCATTGGTTCGTTGAGTTGTCCGCCGATAAATACAAACTGGTTGCCGGCTTCCACGCTAAATGCGTTACCAAGATTTGGCGGGTTCCACGGATCGATAGCGCCGGTGGAAAGGTTAAATGCCAGCACCGATTTTGGATTCTGCACATTATTGATAAAAAGGTAATTCCCTGCAGCATATAAAAGACTGTCTTTTATTTTAAAAGCCTTTATACTATGACCGGAAAAGTTATGGCTGAAAGGCAACACCTCCTGGGTACTGGCCCTCATCATGGCGATACCGCGTCTTTCAAGACCATTTACATGGCTAAAGGTTCCCCCGGCAAACACGTTGCTGTCTCCTGCAACATTCATCGTTAATACATTCCTCACAACGCGGCCAACGGGATCGGGTAGCCAGTTAAAAAAGCTTCCTGTAGCGCAGTTTAATTTAACGATGGCTTTCACCTTACGCTCAATATCAGCCGGATTTCCGTTGCTGAAATTGGCAAAATAAAGATCTTCAAAATTAGTACCCCCAACATATAAAGCGCCGCCGGCTACCTGCATGGCGGTAGCGCTGGCAATATTATTAAAGTACCTGGCCCAAAGTACCCTGTTGGTGTCTGCCAGGTGCAGGGCTGTAATGCGGGTGTCGAAAGTACCCGTAGTAAAGGTGAAAAGCGTATCGCCATTCAGTGCCATGGTGGTGACACCGGCAGCGAAATACAGGTTCCTGATACCTGAAGTAAAAATGCTGTTGGAAGTAAACAGGTATTGTACTGATGTGCCGGTGGTTGTGTCCACAAGAGCACAGGCATGTTGATTGAACGGGGCATCCGTACCAAAATAGCCACCTATCACTACTTTATTGTTATAGGGTTTTATGTCGTTATATGTCCTGGCGGTGGCGAAGTTGGCGCCGAAATTCCATGGTTTTACAATACCTGATTGCAGCGTAATAGCTGCAATATTATTCCTGGCCTGGCCGCCCACATCGTTAAAGCCACCCGTGATGTACAACGTATTTTGAATGATACAGAGACCGAATACCCCACCCAGGTTGGTTCGGGTAATTGCAGGCAGCCAATTGACCAATTGTTTGGTAGAAACATCCAGGGCCGAAAGATCACCGGCATCCTGGCCGTTTATCTGGTTTACATAACTTCCGCCGATATACAGCAGCCCACCGTGGAACAGCAATTTTCTTATATCGAATAACACATTTACAGGGATGGAAAAATTGGCATCAAAACTAAAACCGGCCAGCACATGTTCTATTCTTTTAAATCCGGGGCTTGACTCGCTTTCTTTTTTAAAATTGCCATACACATAAAAACCTCCTGCCCCGTCGGTTGTGCTGGTATTGATGGTGCCAATTATTTTAGGGAAATTGAAGTTGGGTTGATCGCTATTGGTGGTAAACAAGGCACCTCCACCAGTGTACACTCCTATATTATTAAAATCACCGCCGATGATAAGCGTATCACCATGCGAAGCCAGCGCATGTACATCGGCATCTACTGAATATTTGGGTGAAACCTGTGTTTGTGCCAGGGCAGTGTCAGTAAATACCATAGCCATTGCACCAACAAGGAGCTTGTGTAAAAGTACTTTTTTCATGTGCCGGATTTTTTACAAGTGTGCTGTTGCTAAGATCTGCAACGGCATCATTTTTCTATCCGGTAAATCTCAATGGTCGGCATTGATTTGGCATCACCCGTGTGGGTGATTTTTAATGTAGAACCAGCGGCTCTCTCATTTCGCCATCCACTCTCTTAGTCTTACAATCAGCCTGTACCGTGTATTCGTATCCAGTTTCAAATAAATACTTTTAAGATGTGTTTTCACTGTGTTGGGCGAGATAAAACTCTGCGCGGCTATCTGGCTGTTGGAAACCCCGTCGTATACCAGTTGCACCAGCTCAAACTCACGGCTGGTAAGAGGACTAAGCAAGTGGCGGTTGATTTTTTCCATGCTCAGCCGCGGTTGTAATTGATTGTTTTCAGAGGCAAAATTAGAGATGGCAATTTCGAGAGAAGCCAATAATGTCTTTTCGTTGAAAGGCTTTACAATATAGCCGCTGGGTTTTACGGCCTTGGCCCTGTCCAAGGTATTTTTATCACTATATGAAGTAAGAAACAAAAAGGGAATCTGTATCTCTTTGTTGATGTATGCAGCAATATCGATACCGTCAATTTCGCTGTCGAGATTAATGTCGAGGATCACTGCGTCGGGCGTATTTTTTTGCAACTCTTCCATAGCTTCATCGCTGTCGTAGGCAATGGCGCTCACTTCAAAATCGTTATTGTCTAAATAAATAGAAATGTTTTCCGCTATCACCGGTTCATCTTCCACGATCAGGACCTTGAATCTGCTCATGCTGTTTTAAATTTAGTGATCTGCATTTCCACCACGGCACCGTTGTTGTTATAAATGTCCAGTTTGGCTTTTAGCTTTTGTGCAAATGCCCGTATCATTTTTAAGCCAAAGGATTTGCCCCCTTTCACATCCATATTTACCGGAAAGCCGATGCCGTTATCGCTGACTTTTAAATTGAGTTTATCTTCTTTTTCCTGCAGGAGGATATTGAGTTCCCCCCTTTTACCCTCGTTAAATGCATATTTGAAAGCATTGCTCACCAATTCATTCAATACCAAACCCAGCGGTATCATGGTATCTACATCCAGGTTCAGGTCGTCGATATCCGCATTAATTTTCACTTTGTCGTTGGTGATGCTATAAGAATCGCACAAGGTTTGTACGAGGTTGCTGATATACTCTTTTATCCTGATGCCTTTTATATTCCCTTCACTGTATAAATTCTGGTGGATAAGTGCCATGCTTTGCACCCTGTTTTTCCCTTCTTTAATAGCTGCGCTGGCCTGCATATCGGTAATGGTATGGCTTTGTAAATCCAGCAGGCTGCTTACGATCTGCAGGTTGTTTTTCACCCGGTGATGTATTTCTTTCATCAGCACTTCCAGGTCGGCTGATTGCTTTTGAATAATGGCGTTTTTCTTTTTCTGCTTTTGGTATAATATCAGAATGGCTATACCCGATAGCAATAATAGAGCAGCGCCCGCAGCAAACCCCCATTTAGCGGCCTGTTCCCTTTTGAGCCGGGCCGTGTTTAAATTGTTTTCCCTGCCAAGGGCTGCCTTCAATGCAGCTTCTTTTTGCAGTTCGGAATTTTTTAATTGATTCTCGTTTGCCAGCAAACTGTTTGAAACCCGCTGCTGTTCTACAATTGAGTCCTGGAGCAAATTTTCCCGCTGCAGTGATCTTCTGAATTCCTGTTGTCTTAATAATTCCAAATTTCTAATATCACTTTCAGAGTTCAGCAAGGCTATTTGTTTGGCCTTCGCTTCGTTTTGCAAATTCAGCAGTGCTATATCTTTTTCGTTCAGTGCCGTTTGGCTGTTCAATAACGCGATCTCTTTTTCCTTTCTTTCTGTCAGGTATTTTTTATCCAGTTCCAACGCATACTCAATATTTTGTTTGGTGTCAATACTGTCTTTTAAAGCAAATAGTTTATCAGCTATTTGGCTGGCTTCCTCGTATCTGCCTGCCTTTTTTAATATCCGGTAAGCTATTTTGGTGTACATATAAATATTACTTGAAAACCTTTCCTTTTCAGAAAGTTTCCGGCTTTCTTCCACATACTTTAATGCTTCATCATACTGCTTTGCATCTTCGTACATAATGGCTATTTCTTCGTTCACCAATGCACCATTTACGAGGAAACCCTCTGATATTAGTTTCTGCCGTACATTTTTTAAAAAATCAATTCTTTCCGGAAAAGGCGTTTTACCCCAATCAATAAATAGGAAACTATGGATGGGATCCTTGGTTAAATCGCTTTTTGAAGCTTTATTAAATTCCTGCTGTTCGTTAAGTATGAAGGCAAACTTATCTGCCTTGTTTCTTTTAAAATAGAAATTAGAAAGGTGGTAAATAGAAAGCCCGTGATCTAATCTCGCTCCTCTTTGCCTGGTTAAAGCGTATGCCTTTTCGAAGTATTTTTCCGACTCATTAAAATTGTCCATCGTAGCAAACATGGTACCCATCTCTAAATAAGTAAGCCAGTTACGATAGGGGTTGTAAGTGTTATTGAGGTCTTCATTTTTTCTGTGATAATACAAGGTCGAATCTGCATTATCCAGCCTGCTATGACTTTTGGCCAAAAGAAGATAACAGGAGTTGAGATTATAATAGGATAAGGTCCTTTCTAGTTTTGCTTTGGCCTGCCACAACCAGGGCAGTGCTTTTGTAGGTTGCCCCTGCATATTAAATACATTGCCCTTGTCTACAAAAAATTGTGCTATCAGTGTGTCGTTATTGGTAGGTAAAACCAGCGCAATACCCTCATCCAGCCACTGCGAGGCGATATCAAACTTACCTTGCTGAAAATATTTTCTGGCATATTTAAAAATGCTATCCGCCTTTTGATTATTTGTTTGCCCGTTGTTTTTGATAGCATTTATGTCCTGTGCCATGGCATCAGATAACATAATATATAGATAGAGTAACAGGGTAACAAACTTCATTTTCCGTTTTTCTTAAAGACTAAATCTAACCTATTTCCTTTTATTTTAAAAGCCACACTAGTGCCTGGGAATTCGCCGAATTCGGCTTGCCGGAAGACATGCCGTTAAGTGTTACCACCTGGCCGCAGAGTCCTGCAACACCTACATCATTATTGGTGTGTATGGATATGGCGTTACAGGCATCGTCGTAAAAGCTACCAGCTTTGGCTACTTTAAAAAGGTCTCCTGTTTGAGCCAGGTAGCTTGCCACAAACCCATCCCTGCCACCTGTGGCAAAAATGGAGTAGCTATTATGAAATTTCAGGTAGTTGGAAAAATAGCCTGCAACAGTACAAATGCCGTTAGTGGCAATGGCAAGACCTGTGATATAGTCATTCTCATTGCCACCCACATGCCGCACCCAATGAAAAGACGGCCCCGCGGCATTATACACACCCGTTGCGGCATTTAGTTTTATCACAAAAGCATCCATACCGCCAGTGTTTTGCAGCGTGGGTGCCCCGTTGGTAAAACTGCTATTGTTGCTCGCAAAAATGCCTGCTACATAAAGGGTTCCATTATACTCTTTCAGGCTGGTACCACCTTCATAACCGTTTCCGCGGGCACATTCCACCCACATGGCATTGGGGCTTCCGATCAGGTACTTCGCCACAAACATATCCTTTCCGCCCACGGCAGGTATGGGTGGAAATGCAGTGTACGAGGTCTCGTAGCTCCCGGTCAGATACACCGAACCAAAGTCAACCAACAGGTCCTGCACTACATCATCGTTGACGCCGCCTACATGCAGGCCTGCGGTACAGACAGAACCTGTGGCCGTATCGTACTGCGCATAAAAACCATCCAGGCCACCGTAAGAAACCAGGTTGAGTTGCGTTGTAAAACCAAAGTTTTGATTGCCGTGAAATTGGCCACCAACATATACTTTATCCGACATGACTTTTATTGAATTGCCAATATCTGCGCCGCCGCCATTACCCTCCCTGCGCCGCCAGTCGACACTGCCCAGGATGTTTATTTTGATAATGAAAATATCGTCATCCCCGGCTACATCGTTTGCCAGTTTGTTAAAAGGTGTGCCGGTGGCATGGTAGAGTTGCATGGTGTCGTTAAACCGGCCTGTAATAAATACCGAACCGGATGGTGCGGCGTGTATAGACAATGGCACTATTTCAGCAGTTGCACGGACAGCAAGGAGCTTAAGCGCCCATACACAATGCCCGGTGGCAGAATACCTGGCCACATAGCCATGCACCGTGTTGGCACCCAGCTGCGGGGCAGTTAATACCCTGCCGTCGCCGAGATCTAATTTAACCCCGGAAAATGTACCCGCTACACAATAGTCACCGTTGGAGAAACTGGTGATGGCGGTTGCTTCACTTTTAAGGCTGCTATCCGTAAATGCAAAATAGCTGGCACTTTCGAGTTCGTAGCCGTTGCCGGATGTGGAGGATGAAAGACATTTCCACGTGCTGCCATTGTATATCATCAAACAGTTTTTGGTGGTATTATACACCACCATGCCCGGGCTTACACTGCCCATGGCCGATATGGAATCCTCTACCAGCCGTGGGGGTAAAAAACCTTTGTTATTGCTATAAACGTCCAGGATGGCTTTTGGTGCAGGGATGCCTGTACCAATGCCCACAGTTTGTGCAGTGGCTATTTTAGCAATGCTGAGAAGGATGAGGAGGGAGCGTGTTGTTTTCATACCGTTGGTTTTAGCGTATAAAACTAACAGGTATGGATAGTTGGTTTTTCACCCGATTGGGTGGTTTTGGGAGGGGATGATGTAGTGCTGTTTTGGGTGTTACAGCAGCGGACGCTGCGGGGTTGTAGGTCCAGGTGAGACACCTGAACCAATTAGGAGGGACACTTGAACCAGTTATGCGTAATCGGTCATTGACTCAATGACCTATTGACCCAATGACCATCCTGCTACGCCTCCACCGGCTTATCCATCACCTTTACCAGCCCGGAAACATCAACCGTAATTGGAATAACGCCCACCTGCACAATGGCTTTCTTTCCGCGGATCTCTTTTACAATGCCCACCTGGCGGTTCTTTGTCATTTTTACTTTATCACCTTCACGGATATCGCCATTCAGCTCTATGTATTTGGTGTCCATCTTCTTTTGTTGCTTTTCGGCCACCTGCTTTTCCTTTTGTTTAAAAAGAACGGCATGGATCATTTTCACCACTTCTTCCTTATTCTCGGTTTTCCGCCACTCCATTACCAGGGCCTTCAGTTTGCGGTCCATGTCTTTAAGGTAATCGAGTTGCTCTTCCTTCAGGCGGTTCTGTTCTTTTAAAACTTCCACCTGCTGGCGGTGGCGCTCTTTGTCCATCACCTGCTCCATCTCCTTTTTCAGGCGTTGATTCTCTTTCATCAGCTTTTCCAGCTCGGTTTCCTTTACTTCCAGTTTTTGGAGATCCTGCTCGGTACGGTTTAGTAATTTATCAAGTTTAAAATGATCTTCATCTATGATGCCTCTTGCACGACTGATGAGGTGTTTGGGCAAACCAATTCTTTCAGCAATGGAAAAGGTGTAGCTGCTGCCCGGTTTTCCTACGATGAGTTTGTACAGCGGGGCCAGTTTTTCTTCATCAAACTGCATGGCACCATTAATGATGCCTGGCACCCGGTTGGCCATTATTTTCAGGTTCAGGTAATGGGTGGTAACAATGCCGAAAGAATGCTTTTTTGCCAGTTCTTCCATGATCACTTCTGCAAAAGCACCGCCGAGGTTGGGATCACTGCCGCTGCCGAGTTCATCTATAAAAAACAGCGTTTTCCCATTGGCTGTTTCTATAAAATGCTTCATGTGCTGGAGGTGGCTGCTATACGTGCTGAGCTCGAATTCGATGCTCTGCGTATCACCGATATGTATGAACAATTGCCTGAAAACACCAATGACACTGTTGGGATGTACCGGTACCAGCAAACCGCTTTGTAGCATCACCTGTATCAGCCCGATGGTTTTCATGGTCACCGTCTTTCCCCCCGCATTGGGCCCGCTGATCACGAGTATTCTACTCTTTTCATCCAGGGTTAAGGTAACGGGTATGGTAGGCTTTTTACTTTGCTGGTTGTACAGGTACAGCAGCGGGTGATAGGCCTGTTCCAGTTCTATATGCGCCTTGTTAACCACTGTTGGATAGTTGGCGTTCATTTGCACTGCCAGCCTGGCTTTGGCCCTTATAAAATCAAATTCACCAATAACGCCTATATAGCTTTTCAGCAGGGGAGCATAGGGATTCAGCTGTGCCGTGAGGTTACGGAGTATCCGGTAGAGTTCTTTGCGTTCTTCGTTTTCCAGGCTAAATATCTCGTTGTTGAGACCCGTGGTTTCTTCCGGTTCGATAAAGGCCGTTTGACGGCTGTCGCTTTCGCCGTGCAGCACGCCATTCAGCATTCTTTTATTTTCGGCAAACACCGCCAGCACCCGCCTTCCGTTCATGAAACTTTCTTCAATATCGGCCAGGTATCCCTGCTTGTTCATTTTCTGAACGATCTTATCAAACATCCGCCGCAGTTCATTTCTTTTGCGGTAGAGGCTCATGCGTATCTTTTGCAAATCTTCGCTGGCATTATCCTTCACCTGCCCGGTTTCGTCTATTACGCCATTGATCAATTCAATGATTGCCTTTTCATAATAATTTTCCGCCACCACTTTTGTAAGTGCGGGATAACCTTCCCTGCGGTCCCTGTCGAACCAGCGGAAAATACTTTGCACGGCATCACAGAGTCTTTTGATGGACACAAAATCTTCGGTGCTTAACACCGCACCCGGAATGCCCAGGAGTTTGATTTCCTTTTCCAATGGCTGGGAAAAATCGTTGGGGATCGATTGCCCGCTTTGCTGCAGCAATTTGGATTCATGCGTTTGCTGCAGTTCTAATTGTATGTATTGTATATGTGTGTGGATGCGTAGCTGCGTGGCCTTGGCTTTGCCATATTGTGTGGCACACAATGCTGTCAGCAAGGCCTGTACCTTGTCGAATTCCAGCTGAAGCAATGTAGATTCCGGGTAAAATTTCATAACGGTCGTTCAAAATAATCTAAGGCGTAAAATTAAGGTTGTATTCGCCATCACGGGCTGTTTAAACACAGGTTTGGATTTTAGTTGTTTATGGCTGCCTTATAGCTTTCCAGGTTCGCTGAAAAAAATAATCTAGTTTTAAAACTATGAAAAAGCTCCTTCTCTATACCTTTTTTGCCCCTGGCGCCATTTCCGTTTCGGCGCAGACTACCAAAACAGAACTATATGATCTCGTAAAAAAACTGGTAACCGACAGCACCGGTTATGAAAACATTGGCGATTGGGCCGTGGGTAAACCCAAAAAATACCCTGTAATATGGAAGGCCGACAAAATAGAAATGAGCGAGGATACCAGTATCAATTTTTTCAGGATGGGCAATGCAGATATAATGATCAGGGGGCGAAGTTTTATGCAGGCAGGTCAACCAGTAAAATGGAGCATTATGCTTAAAGGTCCACGCATGGGCTATGGTTCATTTAGCATCATCAGTTCGCCTCTTTCGCCTGAGATGCAGCCGAAATACAACCTTGATAGCATTTTTGGGAAAAAGCCATTTACCGCCAGGCTTCTTAAGAGCTGCGATACAAAACCTGTTGCCGGCTTCTATTATTATGAGTTAAAACTACCCAAAAAAGATCTTGTCTTTTTAAAACTGAGCTGGGTAACGGTTAATGGAAATACGGCCATCAGGATTGACTGCTTTGATAGTTACAGTAAGTATGCAGCAAAGCTGGATTGCCCGAAATAGGGAGACAAAGAATTTTAAAATTCAACTCCAGCCATCGGAATCATGCAATAAAAAATGCTGCCCTTTTTAGAGGCAGCATTTTTTATATAGTCAGGAAACTGACGAATTAATCTACATCCCAGAAAATACGGGTAGCAAATACATCGATGGTTCCTTGTGCGTTTACGTTGGCTGTATTAGATCCAAACTCTGAGCTTGGATAAAAAAGACGCAATGGCAACTTCTGGCCAGCAGGTGCAGATGCAGAAGCTGGTGTTACAGGGAAATTGGTACGGCGGTATTCGGCCCATGACTCAAGTCCGTTGTAGTTTACCATGGCAATCCATTTTTGCATCCAGATCGCTTTCAGTTTGTCTGGTGAAGCATCCCAATCTGCCAGGTCCTTGCCACTTGTAAGTAACACGGTAGCAGCAGTTTGTGAGGTACCTGTAAGTGTAAAAGAAGCTTTTACACCAGACTCATAGTAACTCTTGGAAGTTCCGGTAAGTGCCAGCGTAGGATATCTTTGTTTTGCTTCGGCCAATAAGAAATAGCTCTCTGCTGCGGTCATAAGCATCATCCTTTTATCAAAAACATTCCTGGTAATGATAGATGGGCCAATGTAAGAGGTATTCTGCGATAAGTATCCTGACGATGCACCAAAGGGAACACCAACATAGTTGGCAACAATTTCAGGTTGTGTACTTACGCCCGGAGTTGCTGCGTTTTCACCACCCCTGGCATAAAACATACGTTTCATTCTAAAAGTATCGTTTGTTGCAATCAGGGCATCAAATAAAAACTTGGTCGGGCGTGGAAAACGTGCCAAAGCCTGTATCGTTCCTGAAGCATTGTAACCCCAGTTTTCATAAAAAGGATTCATTTTACCGGCAGAAGCTACATAACCCGGGCTGCTGGAAACATCAGCGGTAATAAAACCTTCTGTAGTAGCCACCGCTTTAGCAATTTCTGTTGTGATGTATGCATCGCGGCCCGCAATGCGGCTCTGACGCATCAGTATACGAAGTTTAAGGCTGTTAGCGAACCTCACCCAATCTGCATTCACACCTTTTAACACAATGTCTGCACCCCTGCCAGGACCGGTAAACGCGTTTGCCTTGATCTCCGTAATGGCACTATCCAACTGGACGATGAGATTTTCGTAGATCGCCTTCTGATCATCGAATTTTGGCGCAAGTGAACCTACTCCTTTTAATGCGTCAGAATAGGGAACATTTCCGTAAAGATCTACAAGGTTTTGAAATATTTGAGCCTTCATCACTCTTGCAGGGCCCTTTAAGAACGGCTGGCCTTTATCTACAGCATTGTTTATTACGAATTGGAAATCGCCCAGGATATCATACCAGGTGTCCCAAAAATTGAAATTGGTATTGTTGAATACATACTGAAAATTGGCGGCCACCAAAATATAGGTGCTGGATTGGGTCCATTGGCCACTCCAGTAAGAACCAATTTCATTGGCGCCCAACAGGGCTGCTGTGCGGTTAGATGCTGCGGTAAATACATAATCCGGTGTAGATGTAGGCAACGCACTCGGATTCTTATTAATATTCAGGTAATTTTTATTGCACCCTCCCAGGGCCGACGCCGCCAGGGCCAGTGCGATTATATTATTTAGTTTCATATTAAATGAGTTTATGTTTATTTAAAAGTCAGGTTTACGTTAAACCCAAATTGACGTACTGGCGGTGTTTGGGCAGTAGTATTGATACCCTGTCCGTTACCCGTGGTGAAACTATACTCAGGATCTGTAAATGTATTTAGCTTATCTACGATCGTAAACAGGTTACGGCCATACAATGAAATACTTGCGCCAGAGAAAATTTTGGTTTTACCGATAATGTTTGTCGGTACATTCCAGGCAAGGCTTACATCCCTCATTTTAATGAACCAACCCGGAACTACGAAGTTTTCAGCAATGATCCTGTAAACGTCTGCCCAAAGTGCATATTCTGCTTCCCTTGTATTAACAGTGGTATTTGGCACAAATTTGCCGGTACCATCATCGTAAGAAGAATTAGGGAATACAAATGGAGCCCTTTGTGAAGTCCATCCGCCAGAACCGGTAAAGGTCATTTGGCGACCCAGGTCACTATAGATCACGTTACCACCACGGTATTCAAAATTGGCAGTAAGGGTGAAATCTGCATAACGGAATTTCGTTCCCCATCCGAGCATGTTTGGAGGTGTACTACGGCCGAAATCTTTCAACGGACCAGTAGTTAACGGATAACCGGTAGCACTATTTACGATAACCCTGTTTGTAGCCGGGTCACGTACATAAGATATGGCTTTCAAATGTGGGAAAGACTCGTTTTTGATAACGTAAGTACCTGCGTATGTGAAACCACCATAAGTGAAATCATTGATACCAGGATACAGGTCAATTACCTTATTATCATTCCTTGAATACCTGGCGCTTAGTTCCCAGTTAATTTTTTTAGAACGGATCACCTGAACCCTTATATCGGCTTCGTAACCCCAGTTCTTGGTTTTACCAACATTAAGGCGAAGGTTAGGAAAACCTGTGCTGTTAGGTATTTTAACCGTTACCACCGAACCTTCACTGTTCTGGGTATAGTAGGTAAGGTCAAGGTTTACGCGGTTATTGAACATTTGAAATTCACCACCCACTTCAAATGACTTAACGAATTCAGGACGGAGATCAGCTTGCGGCAACACATCTCCTACCGAAATACCTACTGTGTTACCATAAGGGAATCCACCTGCATTACCATAACTTGGATCAAGACCATAAATAACGCCATCACCCAGGTTATCATTACCATTTTTGTTGTAACCAGCACGTAATTTGGCATAATTCAAAATGTTACCTTTTACAGCAGGAACAAGTTCTGTCAGGATAACAGACACGTCCACACCAGGGTAGAAATAAGAATACTGGCTATTGGTGCGGTAATCTTTGTAGAATTTAGAAGTGAAATCGTAACGGCCTGAACCATGTACGAAAACCATATCCTTCCATCCCAGCAAAAGGTCAGCATAGTAACCAAATTTTCTATACTGACTGCTGCCCTGTGAAGCACCTGCTTCACCTTGCCTGTTAGAAATATTGTACACTTCCGGCACAACGATAGATGAAGAGCTCACTGTGATATCTTCCACTTTGCGATCGTAGATGCTTGCACCCACCAAACCCTTTACAGAGAAATCACCAAATGTCTGCTCAGCCTGAATCTGGAATTCATTATTCAATACATTCTCAGTAGTAGCCTGGTTAAATACGGCACCCTGTACATCGGTTAGGGCACGGGTAATACCTGCACCATCTCCCTGGTCGAAAGGTGCGGGAACAACAGCACCAGATTTGGCCCAATCGCTGAAAATATACTTACCGGTTGTAGATGTCCTGTTGCGTGTGTTATTCATCACACTGGACTTGTTGTAGATATTCAACCAGTCATTTACTTTAAAGTTCAACTCTATATTACCAGAAATATTCGCATCTGAATATTTGGTACGGTTGTTATCTTTTGTAAAATAAGGGTTGTGGAAATAATCGTTGTACCAATAGTCGGCGCTGGCAAACTTGTCTGTACGCCAGTTTCTAAACTTGGTAAGGTCGATATGCGGGCTTTGGTTAATTACCTCGTTGTAAAAATCGAATGTAGTTCTGTCGTAATGCGCTTGCGTGTAAGCTACATTGTATGCAGCCTTAAAACGGCCTGTTTCAGTACTTCCTGCAAACCTGGCACCAGTTCTTTTGGCTTCATCACCCGGAGTAATACCCTTGGTGCGGTTGTGTTCCATAGACAAATAGTAAGTGGTAGATTCTCCGCCACCGCTTACAGACACCTGGTTATTCATGGAAGATCCAACATCAAATGCCTTTTTTCTTGAACCTTCAACATTGGCATAGGCAATCTGGTTAAAGCTGCCATCGGGCAATGTACGACCTGCAGGGCGCAGGCTGCCATCAAAGCGATCTCCGAACTGTTGGTTCTCATAAGACCTCCAGTTAGATTTCATCCTATCCAGGTAATTGGTCTGATAACCAGCCGTTCCAAAAGAATTGGCATAGTGTGAACCACTACCGAATTCAGTCTGAAAATCCGGTAAAAAGCTAATTTGCTCAAAATTGGTAGCATTGGTGTACGTAACTCTTGCCTTTCCTTTAGTACCTTTTTTAGTGGTAATTACGATGGCACCATTGATACCTTGTGAACCATACAATGTGGCAGCCACACCTCCCTTCAATACAGAAACACTTTCGATATCGTTAGGGTTAAGCAGGTTGAACATAGTGCTGGATTCATTTGGTAAAGGCAAACCATCAATTACGATCAACGCATCGTTGTTACCAGTTAAAGAACGGTAACCGCGTAATGTAATTTTTACCTGAGGATCAACAGAGTTATTGACGTTGTATACACCCAGGCCGGAAACTTTACCAGATAAACTCTGGGCTAATTGTGGTGAACGGCCATTGGTGATTTCTTCATTGGAAATTTTTGCCACAGAATAACCCAATTCTCTCGGCCTTCTTTTGATACCCTGGGCTGTTACCACTACTTCGTTAAGATCGCTGGCGGCTGAAGAAAGAAGTTGTACGGAAACATTACCGTTCGCCGCTACTTCGGTTGGTGCAAATCCCAAAGCTGAAATGATCAGCCTGGCACCCTTGTTTACTGAAATCTTAAAGGATCCGTCAATCCCGGCAACTACGCCGTTCTTGGTTCCTTTTTCCGTTACAGAAGCCCCGGACACCGGGCTTCCATCTGCGCCGGTCACCTTGCCGGACACATCCATTTTTTGTGCATGTACTACAACGAACGCTGTGATACATAGCACAAAGAGTGCAAGTTTTCTCATGATTAGTTTTTGTTTAGGTTAGAAAATCGGTTGTAAAGTAGGAGATAATTCGAAAATTGCGTTAACTTTTTTTTCACAAATAAGCCCCAAATATGCAGGAAACTTTACAAATCCTTAACATCAAGACCACTCAAAGGCGTTTTTTGCCGCATGTAACAGAAAAAAAATGCAGTAATTAACGCAGAGGCTTTGGCAGGGTTAAATTCATTGCCGGCAGTTTATTTATTCAAATTTGTTTCTTTACAAGCAACATAACTTTACTCAACCGTATCTAAAACCCAATAAAGCCCGCTGCAACAAATTTTGACTGAACAGGAAATCATCCAACAATGCCTGGCCGATGACAAACATTGCCAGCGTATGCTGTTTAACCAGCATTCAGGCAAAATGATGACTATTTGCATAAGATATGCTGCCGACCAGATGGAGGCCGAAGACCTGCTGATGGAGTCTTTCGTAAAAATTTTCAGGTACATGCACCAGTACAAATTTGAGGGCAGTTTTGAAGGCTGGATGCGGCGCGTAGTGGTAAATACGGCATTAAAACACCTGCAAAAGAAAAAAATAAGGTTCGAAGAGATAAAACCGGAAAAAGTCACCGAAACCCTGGAGGCGGGCGCCTATATACACCTGGGAGAAAAAGAAATACTGGAATTGATAAAACACTTACCCGACGGGTACAGGGTGGTTTTTAACCTATATGTTATTGAAGGATACAGCCACGAAGAAATTGCGGAGATGTTGAGAATTCAGCCGGGCACCAGCCGCAGCCAGCTGGTGAAAGCACGAAAAATGTTACAGCAACAAATAGCCGTTCTGCATAAAACCGTTGCCGCATGACAGAACATTTTGACGATATGATGCGGAAGCGGCTCAACGACCACGAAAGCCCGGTGCCACAAACGATGTTTGATGATATCCGTAGCCGCATGGATGCACTCGATCAATCGTTTGATGCTGACATCAATTCCCAGGTAACAAACTATGCCAGCGCAGTTCCGGCAAATATGTTTGATGCCGTAAACAGCCGGATGGAGGAATTTGATGCAGCTTTTGATGCAAATGTGAATACCCGGATCAACAATTACCAAAGTGCTGTACCCGATGATATGTGGCAACGTATCATGCAGGAAAAAGACAGGCGCCGCCCGGTAGCATGGTGGTGGGCAGCAGCATTGTTGTTTTTATTACTGGGTGCAGGCAGTATCTATTTCTATAACAAACAGCAGGAGAAAACAGCCACGCCTCTTGGCAATTCTACAAAAGCTTCCAAAACTGACGAAAAGGTTAATGGCGATGATGCTTTCAATGAGCAAATTCTTGTGACAGATGGTGATGACAAAACAGGCCCCGGGGCAAAAAACAACCAATTGGATAATAAGGATAACAGGGATCTCTCTGACCATCAGCCTGAAGCGATTTCAGGAAATGATGTTAGACCTAAATATAAAAATGGCTTCTTTTCATCCATAACAAAATACAATACCGGGAAAAGCAACAACAAAAACGATGGATGGAGCAAAACCGGCCCCGACAATAAGCTGCTGACAGAAAATGGCACACCCATCCCCGACGATAATAACCCGGAAGCAGATTGGGTAGTGGCAGAAGAAAATCGCCTTTCGCTGAGGCAGCTCATCCGAACGTCTTTCAATAAAGTTTCGCCAGCACAACTGCTGCAATCTAAAAAACCTATTCTCCCCTGCCCCATGAATGGTGATGAGCCACGAAACGATTGGTATGTTGACCTGTACGCATCACCCATGATGGTGTTTAAAAATGTAACAGATAAAGTAGCAGGTAAAAATATACGCTCCGGGATGGACAGCACACTGCACAGCCAGGTGTCCTTTAATGCCGGTATTAACCTGGTAAAAAATATTGGTGAGGGTTTTTTACTTAAAACCGGCCTGCAGTATAACCAGGTAAATGAACTGTTTCGCAATACCAGGGTGAACGAAATAAAGCTGATCACTACCGTCACCATCCGGACCGTGATATTGGCACCCGGTGACACCATTTATATCCGCGACACCTCAGTGATACAACAGATAGGTACCGTAACCAAACAAACACAAAACCGCTATAAAAGCTGGGATATTCCATTAATACTTGGATTTGAGTTTGGTGGAAAAGACCTTCGCCTTAACGCTAACCTGGGTATCATTGCCAATATCCGCAGCAGTTATCGCGGCGATATGCTGGATACCTCCCAGCAAATGGTAAATATTGCCAATTATAATACAACAGGTGTTTACAAAACCAATATAGGTCTTGGAGTGTATGCGGGTTTGGGCATTATAAAATCTTTGGGCGAACGCACAGACCTTCTGATAGAACCGCATGCAAGGTTTAACCTCACCAATATGACAACAGATGCGGCCTGGTTTAAGCAAAAGAACATCAATGCCGGGCTCTCGGTGGGTGTACGGTATAAATTAAATGGAAGAAGGCAACGCTGATACTCCATTGAGTATCTTGAATAAGACAACAACAATTATGAAGCGAATTTCTCTCATACTACTCTCTGCTGCTGCGTTTCTCACTGGTTGCGAAAAAAGCTTTGAAAGCTTTACGCCCAATCAGAATGTGCCGACAGATACGGTATGGGCGCTCAGTTCGGCCGGAAATTTTTCGGAGGTAAATACAATGCACCAAAACCTGGTTCGCCCGCCTTTGAATGATTCGTTTAACCTGTCTGTTAATAGTGTCATTGAATTTCCTGATAATATCCGCATCGAAATACCAGCCAATTCCCTGTTACAAAACGGAAACGCAGGAACTGGCAAAGCTGCCATTGAATTCTTTCTTTTGAAAAGCAAGGGGGATTTTATCCGTTTTCGTAAACCGACCACCAGCAACGGTTATTTGCTGGAAAGTGGCGGTGCTTTTAACCTGATTGCTACTAAAAACGGGCAACCGCTGGCCTTGTCGCCGTTCAAAATGATAAAAGTGACCTACCGCGACGCAAATCCAAATCCTGCAATGATGGGTTTTACCGGTTCTGCGCCATTGACAGGCTCCGGCGCCACCAATTTCAATTGGGTACAGGATGATTCTGCGGTTTCTGTAAGGGCCATTCAGACCGGTTACGAGGTGTACACCAATAAACTAAACTGGATCAATTGCGACTATTTCAGAGATACAGCCGAATTAAAAACCCGGATCGCTTTGATCATGCCGGTAGAATTTACCAATACCAATACCTCTACTTTTATAGTTTACCGAAACATAAAAGCCGTGATGCAAATGGATGCCGACGCCGTTAACCGAATATGGCGTAAAGACAGGGTGCCGGTAAACAGGCAGGTTATTTATGTAACCATCAGCAAACGCGGAACGGACTATTTTCTCGGAACAAAAGAACTCTCCACCGGCATCAACCAAAATGTAGAGATCCGGCCGGAAAAAAGAGCTTTGCAGGAAATCAAAAATTTCCTCGACGGTCTATAATATATGCGTTCATTTTAAAAAAAAACAGGCCCCTATGCCAATTGGGGCCTGTTTTTTTGTAGCATTGCGATGTGAGGAAAATCAGACGACTTTTAAAGCAATTTGTTCATTGGTTCCCAATTGCACTTACCAGAAACGAAGCCATAGACAGAAATACATACCGTATTATCAACCAGGTTTGTAATCCGAAAAGTGTTTGCGTAGATGTGGGTGCCAATAAAGGCCGGATTTTACAAATGATGATCAATGCTGCACCCGGGGCCACACACATTGCCTACGAGCCCCTTCCAAAAATGTACAACCTGCTCATCAGGAAATTCGCATCGGCTGCAAGGGTATATAAAATAGCCCTCAGCGACGAAAAAGGAATCAGCCCTTTCTATCACACCCGGGAAGACACCGCATACAGCGGCATGAAAAAAAGGGAATATCCGAAAAAATTCCACCTGGAAAAGCTCGAAGTGGCTACCGACCGGATGGATAATTTAATAGGCGGGGAAACAAAGGTAGATCTGATAAAAATAGACGTAGAGGGCGCCGAATTTAAGGTGATCAAAGGAGCCACAGAAACCATTAAACGCAGCAAACCCATCTTAATTTTCGAGTTTGGGCATGGCGGGGCAGATGAATATGATGTGAGCCCGGAAATGATGTGGGATTATTTAACCAAAATACTCAGCTACAGAATTTATACACTAAAGGGCTTTCTGAAAAAAAGAAAATACTTGTCGAGAAAAAAATTTGTACAATTCTACACCGACGGCAGCGTCTTTTATTTTGCCGCCAGCTACCAGCTTATACCCACCAGGAAATAAAATTGTGGAAAACCGGGGAACTTAATAAGGGCAATATTTAATAAAAATTTATTTTTGCCCCTTATGACTTATCCCGATAACTCGAATGTGCGTGTCGCTATCCTCGATCTTTATGAAGGTTTTGCAAACCAGGGTATGCGTTGCATACGGGAAATACTAAACACTTTTGCTGATTCTCACGGGCTAAATCTTACTGTTCACGAATTTGATGTGCGCCTCCACAACCAGGTGCCGGGCACTGATTACGACATCTACATTAGCACCGGCGGCCCCGGCAGCCCTATCGACAGCGAGGGGAGCGAGTGGGAAAACCATTATTTCCGCTGGTTGAAACATGTAGAAAAGTTCAATGAGAACGTAGCGAATACCCAGAAGAAATATGTCTTCTTTATTTGCCACTCTTTCCAGCTGGTATGCCGGCATTATAAGATCGCCCATGTAAGCAAACGCAAATCCACTTCGTTTGGCGTATTCCCCATACACATGCTGCACGATGGTTTCGACGAATTGATCTTCAATAACCTCAAGGATCCTTTTTACGTGGTAGACAGCAGGGATTACCAGGTAGTTCAGCCCAATCACAACAAGATGACGGAGATGGGTAGTAAAATATTGGCTATCGAAAAAGAACGCCCGCATGTGCCATACGAAAGGGCCATCATGGGCATCCGGTTTAATGATTATTTTTTTGGTACCCAATTTCATCCCGAAGCAGATGCAGTGGGCATGAGTATGTATTTACAAACTGAGGAAAAGAAAAAAACAGTAATTGAAAGCCATGGCGAAGAAAAGTGGAAAAGCATGGTAGAGCAACTAAACGACCCTGATAAAATATTATATACCTACAACCATATCCTCCCCAATTTTTTAAATATTGCCGTTGAAAACATGGCATTCCAGGAAGCCTGACGACATAAGTTAACATCGATGGCTGTTGAAAACGCGTAGCCGGCAAGTAATAGCGTTTAGCAATTTCAATACATCATATACGAAAAAAGAAAAGGGCGAATCAATATAAAATTGACCGCCCTTTTGCTTAACGATTGCTTGCCAGCTATTTTAATATTTTAATACCCGGGATTTTGATAAGCAGCCATTTCCGCGGCTGTCATAGGCTTGCCGTTTGTGGTTTGCGCTATCATTTGTAACAACGGAATGGGCCGCAGTTTATGTGATGGCTTAAAACCTGCATCTACATCAGCATTAAATAATTTAGTTCTGTCGAATAGCGTTTCTGTGCGAACCAAATCTTCCCACCGGTACAGTTCACCGCAGAGTTCACGCACCCTTTCATTCAGCATGAAATGGATAAACCTTTGAGGCGTGGTGGTAACCGTAGCAGGGTACAGTTCGCCCGGGGCATTGGTGGTAAACAAATCAGAAATGGCGGTATTGCCTGTTTCCGTATTACCCAGGCTATTAGCGCCACCAAGATATTGCCATACCTGAGGGCTGCGGGTTTCGCTTGCTTTATAGGCTGCCCTTTTCCGCAGCACATTTACATTCAAAAGTGCACTGGTATAATCGCCTTTTCTGCCATAGGCTTCCGCCAGTATCAGATAGGTTTCGCCCAGTCTTGCCAGCATTCCATTGCGTATGCCCCTTGCTTCATTGTTGGTATTGGTGAGCCTTACGCCATCGAGATGCTTGGTAAGGGTCAGGTATTTGTTACTGGTAAAATCACTAACGACGGGCGAAGTGGGCGTCGCCTTTTTATACCTTGCAAAAACAGAATAATAGCGCATATTGGCGATATCGGTGGCCAGCACAGGGTTAGCAGGTGTATTTAGAATAAACAATGCTGCGGTATCACCAATACCCACCCTTGGCTTACCCACCACATCCGGCGTTGGCGCATTGAGAGCGGTAAACACCGGGAGACCAGCATTAGATGCTACATTTCTGTAATACACAGTTTGAAAAGATTTGAAAAACCGGGAGTCATTCACCTTATCATACACATCTATGGCATAATCGGTAGGGCGCAACCGGCGGAATGGGCGGCCATTGAAAAAGTCGCGCACCATGCCAGGCATACCTGCATCGTACTGTCCATTGAAGAATAAATGCACCTGGTTATTGGCAGCACTTGCCAGGGCAATATTGTCGCTGAACTGTGCAGCAAAGATGATTTCGTTGCTGTTATTGTTGGCGGTTATTTTAGATTTATCACCCAGCGGGGCCACCCCATCTGTACCAGCCCTCGGAATGCCATGACTGGCATAGGATGCACTAAACAAGTTGCCATAATCTGCTTCCAAAGCATGGCCACTAAAACGAATTACCGAGTCGGCATATACGATGCAACTGTCCATATCGGTAGGCTTCTGACCCCTGGCGTCGGTTACCGCGCTGCCCCTTGTAAGGTAGGCCCTTGCCAAAAAGTGGTATGCCATGGCTTTGGTCGCCCGCCCAACTTCTCCGGTAGCCCTCCATGCAAGTGCAGGGCCCGCTGTTCTTAAATCGGAGATGATCTGGTTATACACTTCAGCTACTGAAGCACGTGGAAATTCCGTTCTCAACTCTGTTACTGGTTCGGTGAGTAATGGCACACCGCCCAACTGCTGCACCAATTGAAAATAGTAAAAAGCCCTTAATGCTTTTAATTCGCCTATACGTGCATTTTTTTTGGCATCTGTACCTAACAGGGCGGATGCAGGGTTGCTAAAAGCCGTGATATTTTTGATGCCAAGGTTGCAGCGATGTATGCCAGCATACATGGTAGTCCACAGTCCATTGGTAAGCCCGTCACTTGAGTTAAGTGCGGCGTTGTAAATTCCATAATGCACAAAATTAAACTGGTCGCCATTGCGGAACTCGTCCACGCCAAAATTGTACATGCCATAGGCCTGTTCTCCCTCATACTTCCACTTAAGGGGTACGTATGCAGATTTAACCAGATCTTCCAGGCCCTGGTCGGTTTTGTAGTAATCTTCGGTAAGCGTGGTTACCAGTTCTTCCTTGATGAATTTTTTGCAGGATGAAAATGCACCAACCGATAGCGCGGCTGCTGCAAAAAGTAGTTTATTTACGAGTTTCATTTTTATTTTTTTTAATAAGAAAACAATAAATACCAATAGTTACAGACCCAACCGAACACCTACAACAAAACTTCTAAAGTTCGTTGAAGTGGGTCCTACCTGGTTGGTACTGGTAACAAATGTTTCCCTGTAAGGTGCAGTTTCCGGATCGTATATGGACGCATTGTGGAAAAGGAATGGGTTCAATGCATTCAGATATACCGACATACTTGAGGCGTGTAGTTTGGCGAGTATTGATTGCGGTAAGCGATAGGTCAATGAGATATTTCTTACCCTGGCATAGCTCGCTTTTCTATAGCTGAGTGCTTCCCAAAATACCGGTACATCCGTAGTACGTGTCGGCTGCTGGTATTCATTGCTGGGGTTGGTAGGCGTCCAGTAATTGGCGTAATTAGATTGATACCGGCCCACAAAACCTGGTCTTGGCGCCCTGTAAAGACCACCCACCCTGAAATAGATCATGAAGTTCAGTTCTATGTTTTTGAAGCTGATGGTGTTGGTGATGCTTCCTGTCCAGTCGGCATTGTGGCTACCCAACACTACCTTATCAGAGGCGTTCAGCAAGGTATCGCGATTGGTATCCCCGATCCTGATAGCTCCTGGTTTTAAGGCTGAGTTGGTACGGTTACCAGCTTTCTGCCAGTAGTAGTCGAACAATACGCCGCCCTTTATGGTATCGCTGTATTGAAAAATACCAGATGATGGATAGTTGTAATATACCTGTAAAGGCTGACCCAGTAACCAGAGATTTGCAAAGTTGCTATTGCCACTGCCATCAATGTCTACGATCTTTTCTTTATTCCTGCTAAACACAAAATCAGTGCTCCAGTTAATTCCGTTTTTGCTTACCAGGTTTTGTGTGCTCAGCGAAAACTCGATGCCCTTATTGGTAACCTCACCCAGGTTTACAAATACGGTTGTTACGCCATTGGCAGCAGGTATCGATTTTCTTTGCAGCATATCAACCGTAGACGAACTGTACAAATCAATGCTACCACTTATCCTGTTACGAAGCAACCCAAAATCAATACCCAGGTTTTTGGTAGTGGTTTTTTCCCATGTTAAGCCAGGGGTACGGAAAGTGGTGGGAGCCAACCCTATTGCGGCAGCGCCATTTCCCCAATTGTAGTTGGTAAAATCAAGTGGGCCGTTTGTTTGGTAAGGATCAATAGAAGCATTACCAACCTTTCCGATACCCAGCCTTATTTTAGCTGCGTTAAATAATGATTGCTTTGAAAAAAAGCCTTCATTCTCTACCCGCCAGGCTATAGAGGCCGATGGAAACCATTCACCCTTTTTGCCTTCTGCTAATACAGAAGAATTATCGTAACGATTGCTCACCGTTAGCAGGTATTTGTTTTTGTAACCATACTCTAACCTGCCCATATAGCTCAGGTATTCGGCTTCGGTAAACGTGCCGGAACCAGTAACGGTAGCCAGGGTGTTCCTTTGCAGCGAATACCATTTCTGCTCTTCAAAAATCAGGTTCTGGGCGCTCATGGTAAGGCTGCTTCCCCTGTTAAGTTTCTGTAGCTCGTACAGACCGGTAACATTGATACTGTGGTCACCGATGGTAGTGTTGTAACTGAGAATATTGTCCCACACCCACGAAACACTGTTGCTCACTGTTTGGCTGGCATTTGCAAGAGCACCCTGCTGTACCGAGGAGGCAGCTCCGTTGAAAGTACCACGACGGCTGTTGCGGGTATCAAGGCCAAACATGGTGCGGAATTTTAATCCTTTGATGATAGTGGCCTCTCCATAAATATTGCCAAAAACACGATTGACTATTGTTTCATCGAAAACCGTGTTGCGGTCATTGATGGCACTGGCTATTTGCCTGTCGCCATTCGGATACAAAATATATGCCCCTGTACTATCGTAAGCAGGTGCAAGTGGTATCATGCCAAGCGCATTACCAAGAGAACTGGTGCTGGTGTTTTGGGTACTGTTGGTAAAATTGACAGTGCTTCCGAACATAATGTTCTTGTTCACTTTAAACTCGTTGCTGTTACCCACGGTAAAGCGGGTGTAATCCTGGCCGTATTGAATACCTTTCTGGTTAAAATAAGAACCGCTGAAAGTGGTTTTAATTTTGTCGGTACCAGCAGAAATACTGATGGCGTGTGACTTGGTGATGCCGACTCTTTTGCCTTCGTTTTCCCAATCATAACTCTTTACTTTAGATGGGTCGTAAATATCCAGGCTATCTAACACCGCAAGACCCAGATTTTTGAGCAATGCTTTTTCTTCAGCAGTAGTGGGCCGCTTGTTGGCAATGTAGATTTTATTTACCGGGTCCAGCACGCGCCAGCTATAGGCATCCTTCAGCGAATTCCATTGGTTGGCATTACCCAGCTCCAGGAACATACGGGCATCGGACCTGGCATCAGGAAAATAGTTGTTGGGGCTGGCCGTAGATTGAGTGTAGTTGTACTGGCGGTCTGCAAAAAATGCCTGCCTCCAGCTATCGGCGATTTCGGCCCCGTTAAATACGCGGGTTACATTGGCGGCGTGTTCATAAGACTGGCTGCCGCTGTATTCCATGGATATTTTACCTGCCTTTCCTTTTTTGGTGGTTATCTGTACCACACCATTTGCTCCACGAACACCGTAGATGGCCGTGGCCGACGCATCTTTCAGAATGTCGATGGTTTCTATATCCAATGGGTTCATATCATCGATGGTGTAGGAAACCGGGAAACCATCCACTACATACAATGGGTCGTTACCTGCTGAAAGTGAGCGGCTGCCCCTGATACGTATACGTGAACCCGCACCGGGCGCAAACGAACTGGCCGCTGCTTCCACTCCGGTAACCCTGCCTTGTAATGCCTGGGTAAGGTTGGTGGTGGGCACAGAACGTAATTTTTCGCCTGTAACTGATGAAATGGCGGCCGTAACATCTGTTTTTTTCCGGCTGCCATAACCTACCACAACAACGCTTTCCAGCGCTTTTGGGTCGGGTGCCAGTTTAATGTTGCCCATGGCTATACCGGTAATGGGCACTTCGAGATCCAGGTATCCAACATAACTTAATACAAGGGTTTTGGCGGAGGACGATGTGTTGAGGGAGAACGAACCATCTGTTTGTGAAGTGGTCGTTTCTTTTCCTTCTTTGGAACTGATGGTTACACCGCTTAATCCGGCATTATTCTCATCGGTCACTTTGCCGGTAATCGTTTTTGTAGAAGGCTGGGCCTGGAGGTTTAAACAGCCCAGCATCACCAACAACAGGCATATAGCCCTGCCGAAGGCAGTTGAATTCTTTTTCATGGGAGCAATCGTTTTTTTGGTCGTGTAATTAATGGGAGCCATAGCAATCTAAAAACTGTTTAAAGCCGAGGCATCCTGCTCCGTCCTGAACCCAAATTAATTTCAGAGCCCGTGTTAGAAAAAATTAAATAGAATGTCGGTATTCAATAGTATTTTGTTGGTCATTGGTGATTTTTTTGAAGAAAACATCAATGCAACAGCACGCAAACGATTGCACGAATAGGTTAACCATTGTTAAAAAACTTGCATCGAAGGTTAACAAAAACGGTTAAAACCGACGGGAGGCATCTGTGTAAAATGTAAAAACGGGACCTGCTTTTGGCAGCAATAAAGGTGAATACGATTCAAGAAACTTGTAAAAACCAGGCTTTGGCGACATTGTGACAAACGCTGGTTGATTTGTACATTTTTTGCGTACGTTTGAAATGCTTTCCATACCGACTCATTATGAAGAAACCTGCGATCTTTCAATACCTGATTATAGACTACTACTCCGCTACACCAAAATACCTGCAGCTGGCCAATTGCATTATTAAAGCCATCAGCGAAGAGGCCATCAAAGAAAATGACATCCTTCCTTCTATTAACGAACTGAGTTTTGAATTTGAGATATCGAGAGATACAGCGGAGAAAGGCTATAAATACCTGAAAAAAATAGGCATTCTCTGGTCGGTTCCGGGCAAAGGATATTTTGTAAAGAATGCCCAGTTAAACCAGAAACTGAAGATCTTTTTATTGTTCAACAAGCTGAGTACACACAAAAAGATCATCTACGATGCTTTTGTAGGGGCGCTGGGCGAAATAGCCGCCATCGATTTCTATATCTACAACAATGATTTTTTATTTTTCAAGCAACTGCTTAGCCAAAAGAAAGATGATTACACCCATTACGTAATCGTACCACACTTTATGGACGGTGGCGAAAATGCCCACGAGATCATTAACACCATACCTAAGGACAAGCTCATCATCATGGACAAACTGGTACCGGGTGTGGTGGGCAACTATGCAGCCGTGTATGAAAACTTTGAACAGGATATTTACAATGCACTTTTACAAGCCAATACCGCGTTGAGTAAATACCATACCATCAAAATAATTTTCCCGGAATACACCTACCATCCTCACGAAATCCTGAAAGGCTTTTACCGGTATTGTCAGCAATTTGCCTTCAACTACAAGGTGGTGCATAATATCGCCAATGAACCTATTAATGATGGCGAGGTGTATATTAACCTGATGGAAAACGACCTGGTGGTATTGATTGAAAAGATATTAGGCACCAAGCTAAAAGTAGGAAAAAACGTAGGGGTCATTTCGTACAATGAAACTTCGTTAAAGAAAATCATCCTCAATGGCATCACTACCATTTCCACCGATTTCGAAATGATGGGCCAAAGGGCCGCAGCTCTTATCCTGGAGCAATCAACAGAACATATTGAGATCCCTTTTTATCTTACCATGAGGGCATCATTGTAGCGGCTTTATTACAGCTATTACAAATGAATGCCATGCATTCCGGAAAATTCTATTGCCACTCTATCCCAATACAATGCAGCAGGCTTAGGCTTTCTGAGAAAAAAAATGCCCCGATAAGAATACCGGGGCCTATACCTAATCTATAAAAAACCCTAAATCCAAAAATTCCCCGTTCTTACAATTCTATTTGCAAAAACGTCTATAAAAAAATATTAATGGGTACTACCCAATTTTACCTGGCAAAGAAGTAGTATCGTAAGGCCGTCTATTCCTTAATAAACTATTGGATCACCACCCTGCCAGGTCAATCTTAGTTTTTAATAGTGTCGTTTTTTATGGTTTGTATTTTTCCTGCGGTATGCTGTTGCATACCGCAGGTGGTTATGAAGATGGTTGTTATTTGGTCATGACCTTTAAGGCAACTGTTGCAAAAACAGGTCATAGTTGATACTAAGTGTGCTGTTGAGCAGGTATCCGAGTACAAGGCTTTGCAGGATGGTGCGGTCATTGGCCGCTCCCTGGTATTTGGCTTTACTGTCCAAATTAATATCCCCTTTAAAATAACCGAATGCGAGGTCGTAATTAATATTTAGTGAGACATTGCTTGGGAAGTCGATCACATCAGATTGAATCAGTGTGCGGTCGTTGGTTCCACCCTGGTATTTTACTTTATTGTCAGTATTTGCATTGCCTGCCCATAGTGCTTTCAACGTGGTGCTGGTCACTGTATTGGTTACCCTTGCCATTTCCAGCCCGTCGTACTGTGGCGTAGCCGGATTATGCCATACTTCTGCATCGGTCATGGTAGTAAAGTCTACCAGGCTGCTGCAGTTGAAGGTGGTTGCCGGTTTTGGTAAGGCTGTCATTGCACCCAGGTGATTGCGGTGACGTATGGCCACATAGTAATCATCGTTTAGCAATGATGGGAAGCGGATGCAGTTACTGCCGTCAATATCCACAACGGTACCATCCTGCTGCACGATCGCCGAGCGGGTACCCAATATTGTTGCAGGATTGTTCTTGTCCCTGAGTTCAATAAACACCCAGTCTACGGCAGAGGTGCTGGTTCCGCTGCGGTCAGCAAACATGGTAGAAGGATTGATCACCGTTTGATAAACGGGGTTGGCGCCATCACCAACTTTGGTGAACAAGCCTGAGTAATCCGAATTTTGAGCGTAAGGATCCACGTTTGGTATGTACCGGGTACCGAGTACATTGTTATAGGTACTGCTGCGCAAATTATCCCGCATCGTAGTTTCAAAACCAGGGCCATTGCCTAATACAGCACCATGCAAGAGCACTTTTACGCGAAGTGTTACTGAAGGACTCGTAAAGTTGATCGTAGCTGTACCAGGAGTCAACGATTCCCTACCTGCATTGTCGATCGCTTTAAAGGTGATGACACTGGTGCCTGCAAAATCAAAGTCCGGATCCAGAGATATCCCAGTTGGGTTACCGGATCCGTCTGTAGGGATCACGAGAGCCAGCAATTCAGCCACTTCTGATGGCACATTTGCATGGTAGGTATTGCCGCCAATGGTAATACTTGTAGTGTTAGTTGGGAACGACACAATACGGATACCGCTTATAGTGCCGGGTGTAATATCGGAGCTGGCCATGTTGTTGGTAAACGTACCTGCAGGCAGCACCACGCTGTTAGCGCCGCCGGGGTTTACTTCGCTTCTTTCTCCTGAACCTGCTGTAGGTAATTGCTCAATACCGAAATTTTGGTTATTCAACCCGCCCGTGCCTGTATTTACTGCAATCACACCTGTTTGGTTAGCTGAAATGGCGGTACCACTCAGATTGACACCCGTATTTACAAAACCTGCTGGCAGCGTACTACCAGTTAAGTTCAGATTACCGGTCTCATTTGCATTACTTAATATGATATTGTAATTGGTGTTTTGCGGCAGGCCGGTGAAACTGTAGTTGCCACTTCCGTCAACCGGCACAGTCTGGATTACATCATTTGTGGCAGGGTCAACCAGGTTCACCCATACGCCACTGGTGATCGGGCCTTCGCTGCCATTGATGGCGTTACCGTTTACATCGTTCCATACATTACCAGCTATCGTTGTTGAGGCTATGAAATTCAATACCGCAGTGCCCGTGTTGTTACTTAATTGGCCGGCAGCATCCATTGCTTTGAATGAGATAGTGACAGTTGTACTCCCTGGTGCTGCAGGATCAACAGTTATGAACGGCGTTGGATTGCCGTTGCCATCAGTCGGGATACCATTGGGATAAGCTGCCTGTATGGCCGCAAGCGTAGTATAGCTGACGCCACCGATAACGATGCTGGTAGCACCCGTTGGGAAAGCCGTCAGGCTAATGGCAGTAACCAGAGTAGGATCGCTGCTGAAACCTGTGTTAGTGAAGGTGTTGGCAGGGAAGGTTACCTGTATGGTGCCACCTGGATTGTTGCCGGCATTGTTGATGCCACTTCCTGCTATTGGTGGTTGTTCGATACCGAGGTTCTGGTTGCTCAGCCCGGTGGTTCCGGTATTGACTGAAATCACACCTGTTTGGTTAGCCGTGTTGGCAACACCGCCCAGGTTCACGCCTGTATTTACAAATCCTATCGGCAGTGTACTTCCGGTTAAATTCAAATTGCCGGTTTCGTTCGAGCTACTTAATA
>JAZKFT010000034.1:0-76088 GCA_040386335.1 Bacteroidota bacterium | reverse complement strand
ACTGGCTTTCCGCATAAATAATATTTTCATCTTTATAGTCGGCCTGGCTTTCAAAACCATCTCCGCCATTGGTAATAAACCAGTTGTCATTCACAATGCCATTGGCACTTTTGGTACGTGCCGGGCCTCCCAGGCTAAAATTGTCCTGCGTGCCACCGTACACATTATAAAAAGGAAATGCATTATCAAGCGACACTTTATAGAATTGTGTAACGGGCAGGTTTTGTTTGAAATCCCAGTTTTTACCCGCATCAAAACATTCGTAAAGACCGCCATCGCAGCCTACCAGCATATGATCGGTGTTAGCGGGGTTTACCCAAATAACATGGTTGTCCACATGCTTGCTTTTTTCACCCAGGTTATGAAAGGTCCTGCCGCCATCATCACTTACCTGCATGTACACATTCACGCCATAAATGCGGTTAATGTTTTTAGGGTCACAAAAAATCTCCTGGTAATAGTTTCCTGATGTAGTAAAGGAGCCACGTTTTTCCCAGCTGGCGCCGCGATCAGTTGAAGCATACAAACCACCTTTACCGTCAGAGGCTTCCACTACCACAAATAGATAATCAGGGTTAACCGGGCTCATGGCCATGCCCATCCTGCCCAGGTCTACACCTCCAGGCAAGCCATTCATCATTTTGTTCCATGTATTTCCACCATCTGTGCTTTTATACAAAGCGCTCTCCGGGCCGCCACCGATATAGGTAAATACTTTACGCTGCCGCTGGTGTGCTGCTGCATATAAGATGTTGCTGTTGCGGGGATCCATCATCACCTCGTTGAAGCCGGTATGTTCGCTAACGTTTAAAACATTTTTCCAGGTTTTGCCGCCATCTGTGGTTTTATAGATGCCTCTTTCGCCACCGCTGTTCCAAACCGGGCCATAGGCAGCTACAAACACAATATCCGGGTTATTGGCATCTACCACTATTTTGCCGATATGCTCACTTTTGCCAAGCCCCATGTTTTTCCAGCTCTTGCCACCGTCTTCGCTTTTATACACACCATCGCCATACCCTACTACGCGTTGGTTGTTGTTTTCGCCGCTGCCCACCCACACCGTATTGGGATTCGTTGGGTCAAGGGTAACGCAACCGATGGAGAATGATGCTTCGCCATCAAACACCGGTTCGTAAGTAACACCAGCATTTACCGTTTTCCAGACACCGCCGCTGGCAGAAGCCACATAATATTCAGAAATATTTTTTGGGTTCACCGCAAGGTCCACAATGCGACCCGAAGTGATAGCAGGGCCAATGCTGCGGAATTTGATGCCGCCGAAAGTGGAGGTCTGCAACGGATCTTTGGTATCGGCTTTTTTAGCAGTGTCTTTGGCAGTCTTTTGGGCAAATAAAAGGGTGCCCGTAGAAATGCACAAACATGTAGCCAGTGTTTTGGCAATTGTTCTCATAAATGACATGATTTGGTTTCTTGGTAAAAAGAGAATGGGGAAAGTAAAGAAGAAATTGGAGAATTAACGGACAGATGGAAAGATTTACATGAGTGGAGGCAAGGATGGAATGACGTAATACCCGTGCGACCAACAATGAATTGAGTTGTTATTCTTGTTCGTTGTCTTATGGCGCCGATAGTTCTGCCGCTACTTTAAAGTATGCTGCTGTCCGCCTTGTTAGTTAGGTAGTGGGACACAATTGGCCAGGACATTTACGGTAATTCCATTTTGTATGTGGAATATTGCACCGGGCCTGATTTGCAGGCTTGCCACAGTTACGTTCATGTTTAAGTCGCAACTGCTGCCAGCAGATGCTTCTATAATAACATGCGTTGTGGATCCTGGTATTTTGCCTGTATTCCAGTTGGAAATATTGTTCCAATCACTATTTACCGTTCCGAGCCACCTTGCCACGTCTTGTTTAATTGTGATGAAAGTGGTGTCTCTGCAAGGGGTTCCGCTATTTAAGATCATACGATATACTCCCGGTCCGGCTTGTGTGGGACTGCCGGTATTCCATTGAACCGGTGTACTCTCTAAATTATATAATGTGTTTAGGTTTACAAGGTCGTTCTGGCAAATGACAGTTATTGTAGTATCAGGGAATTGTACCGGGTTGGGACAAGGTAGATAAACGACATTAATAGTGCTGTCGTAGTATTGGGTGCATCCATTGTAGGTAGCCTCCAGGCGAACAGTATAGCTACCTGTAGCACGGTATGTATAAAACGGCTTTTTTTGGGTAGACGAATCTCCGTTACCAAAATACCACTTGTAAGAAATAGCATTGGTGTCTGGCGTAGTGTAGTTAATGAACTTAATGGTTCCGGACTGCACAGCGTCCGCGCTTACATAAAACTGCGGTATGAAAGGGCAATTGGGCGGAGTAACATTCCCAACGGTTAACCAGTATGATCGCTGCTTATAACAATTGTCAACCGATTTTTGCTTGTGCGTAACTATATAATTACCTGCTACACTATAAGTATGCGGTATCGAATCATTCTGAAACACAGGTGACTTAGCGGAATCCCCATCTCCAAAATACCAAATAGAAGGTTCGGGATTAGAAAAAAATCGGGATATGTTAGCCGAATCTATAAATTTTACTTTAAGTGGGTTTACATTATCCTTTACAGCTCTAACATGTGGACTTAGAATAGCACAAGGCTCGAAATCAACATGAACCTTTTTTGTGTAAACACTAGGACCGTTTCCACATACGGTGTTAGGTAACAATAGCTTGACTTTTCCATCAAATTTGTAATAATGATATTTGGTGATTGGTGAATTGCTATAATTGCAACCTCCAAGTAGATAGTAATTGCCGGCGCATAAAAAATTACCGCCAATTCTATTTTGACCATCGTATAGATCAAAGCGGATCAACTGAGGCACTTCGGGATTAAAAGTTGGGATAATACGAATAGCGCTGCTATAATTTACAGCGACCGACAAAGTTTTGGAATCTGTACAATTAGTACTGCTGTCGAATACTTCATGTCGCACAAGTTTAACATTCGAAGAATCTACATCAACTTCTTTAAACTGATTCCAACTTAAGTTTGTGCATGTAACACATTGCATAAGAAGGTCTTCATAAGGGTGAGTAGATTCCTTCAAACTATTCTTAAATTCATTTTTATTGCCTGTAATGTAGGTTTGGTAATTATTGATAATCCATGTATGTCGCTTGCCTTTGGTCACTGCAAAGGGCCTGCCTTTAAAAACTATGCCAGTGTCCTGATAGTTGCCCTGGGTTGGTGATAACTTTTCTACTGAAAATGTCGCATCACATCCATTTGGCAAAATAATTGTTACTGGCTTACAAATAGTGCTGACACAGCTCGTGGCCTTATTTTTTACTGTAAAACAAACCTGGTATGTTTTGGCCGAATCAAATTGGTGTGTGAGGATATTGGGAATTCTATTATCGAATGGAGAAGGGGTCCCGTCTCCAAAATTCCAGGTAACTTCTACAGAAGGCGAAAACTCTGTCTGTTTTGCAAGTATCCCATTTAAGGATACCTTATTTTCAAAAAAAGAATCTACACTAAATGTAAAATCTGGTACTAAACAACTTTGCAACCTCGTAATAGAAATATAAGTTACACTGGAATCGGTACAACCTGTAATAGTATTTTTTATTTTGTGTTTAATGTTAAAAGTGCCGGGAAGATTGTAAATATGAATAGGGTTCACGACTGTTGAATCGACCATGCCGTCCCCAAAATACCAATAGTGCTTCCAGCCGATATCGTTGTAGGTGGCTGTACATTTAAGGGTAGATGAATCTAAAGTATAAGTGAAATTAGCTTTACATGGAGGAATGATAACCGGTAATCTTGCGTCTACATATTGAGTGGTTGTATCAGTGTAAATTCCTTTTGTCACAACTAATTGTATTGTATCAAATGTTCTCGGTGAAACATACGAGGTGTTGTAAGTGGTGCCGATGACAATCCCGTTTCTTATCCATTTATAGGAGTAGGCGGCTCCCTGCTTTGAAAAATTGTTGAGTTTAATGGTATTAGACGACGATAGCAAGCTGACATCAATTTTAAACCGGGCATTCGGTAAAGTTACCCCACCACCATTCGTAGTAATATCGATATGGGCTTGGTCACCACCTCCTGCCCAAAAAAGATTTTCATCTATGAAGGAGAGGTCAGTAAATCCATAGTTTAGATATTCATAAGAATTGTCCCTGGGTAAACGCTCCCAAATAACGCCTCCATCGGTCGTTTTAGCAATCTCAAATCCAATGATACTGAAGCCTGTGCTGTCATTAATAAACTTGTCAACACTAAATTCGTAATTCGTGGGGTCATTTTTTTTAGTCCAGCTTGCCCCACCATTACTTGTGTAATAAATCTGATAATAGTCGATATCAGACTTGCTTAGCCAACCTTTATTATTATCTACAAAACTGATGCCGGCACTTCCGTAATAACCCGCAGCGGGAGGGCTATAGCTGGTACTCCAGCTTACACCTGCATTGAAGGTTTTCCATAAATAAAAGGTTGACACGATATATCCTAATGTTCCGTCTACCGGGAATTCAATCTTTGTGAATCCGGCATTTGGCTGAGTAAAAACCGTAGCCCATGTTTTGCCTCTGTCTGTTGAACGTAATATCCGGTCTTTATCCACCGCATACCCTGTATTACCAGCCGGTGGAAATTTCAGGTTCAATATACCGAAGCCTGGGTCATTAGCATTGTTTATCGAGTAGAAAACAAGTTTAAAAGAATTGCCCTGGTTGGTAGAATATAGAATACTGGGCACAAAACCATAATGGCCGTACATTATTAATGTGTCTTTATTAAATGCGTGGACGCCCTGGGGAGTAAAGCCTAGAAACCAATTCGGTAAATAAGGCCCAAAATCTACATTACTAGCTGTTATATTTTTCTGTATAAATGTATGTCCGCTGTCGGTTGTAAAGCCAATCCATTTTTCAAAGGCTACATAGCCTTCTGATGCACTATAAAAACTCATACCCACCAGTTCATTATTAAAGATTGGGCCTGTGTAGATGCCTCGCATTTGGGCGTTGATGTTGGTCTTTAACGCAAGGATTAGAATCAGGATCAGTAATGATTTTTTCAATTTTATAGGCCCCTTAGGTACTGGATTTTAATTTAAGCTAAAAAGTGGTGCTGTATTGAGACACCAATTAAGTCCCTAAGGTAATCTTTCCTAGTGGCTGTTACCGTCAATCGGTGGCTACCCCCTTAGTCTACAAGCCCTTAAAAGTCGTGAGGCGGTCATTTCACAGCAATCATACTGATCTCTACGTTTACATTCCTTGGGAGGCCTTTTACAGCCACTGTTTCTCTTGCAGGGAAATTGCCTTTGAAGTATTTGCCATAGATTTCGTTTACGGCGCCAAATAGGCTCATGTCGCTGAGGAAAATGGTGGTTTTTACCACATGAGAAAAGTCGGTACCGGCTTCGTGCAGCACCGCTTTCAGGTTATTCATCACCTGGTGGGTCTCATCTTCAATACTGGCATTGTTAAGGTCGTTGGTGCCGGGTATCAGGGCTATTTGCCCGCTCATGAAAAGAATATTACCTGCTAAAACGCCCTGGTTATAAGGGCCGATTGGGGCTGGGGCACTTGCAGTTTGGATAATAGTATTTTCCATGAGTTCATGTTTTGGTTAAGGCAATCAATTATCCGAAAATAATGGTTTAGTTGGAAACCTTCATTTTTGCAGTTCATTTATTCTGATTATGATTTTAGCCATTGCTGCAAACAGGGATCAAAAACTGGCCCTTGAGCAAAAGGGATTTGGAGAAACGATTGAAATTGAATGGTTTGCCTCTTCCGCATCGCTGTATGAACAAAATAATTCCCACGCATTGATCGATTGTTTGTTTTCTGAATCAGTTGTTCCAGAAACAGGCAAACCGTTACTCATTCACTCGCCGGTGGCCACCCTGGAAGAATTAAAGGCGCCTGGAAACACGGCACGATTTTGCGCATGGAATAGTTTTATTGAAAGACCGGTTTGGGAGATAGCCCTTTCGGATCAATCAAATAACCTATGGATACAGGATCTGATGGCGATAACAGGCTGGCAATATCAACTGGTGAAGGATGAACCCGGTTTGTTGGCACCAAGAGTCATCAGCATGATCATTAACGAAGCCTATTTTGCACTAAATGAAGGCATTAGCGATAAGGAAGATATAAACACAGCAATGAGGTTGGGAACCAATTATCCCTATGGACCATTTGAATGGGCTGAAAAAATAGGAGTAAAGAACATCCACGGGTTGTTGACAAAGCTTTCTCAAACAGATAAGCGATATGAGCCATCAGGTTTGTTAGCCGCTGGTTATTGAATTTCATGCCATAACGGCCATGTAAGCCTGTCAAACTAATGATTTTTTTATTATGCCTTTAATTTTAAACATAGACACTGCCACAGATGATGGCTCGGCCGCCCTTTCCGATGGTGCTACAATCATAGCATCCAAAAGGAGCGGATCTCAAAGGGAGCAGGCATCTTTTTTGCAACCCGCCATACAACAGGTAATGGCAGAAGCGGGCATATCGTTAAGCCATATTGATGCAGTTTCAGTAACCATCGGGCCTGGATCCTACACGGGCTTACGGGTAGGCCTGTCAAGTGCCAAAGGACTGTGTTATGCTCTGGGTAAGCCTTTGATTGCCGTCAACACACTACAAGTAATGGCATTTGCCGCTATCGAAACATATGTCGCCGGTAATATACCAGCTACACCAACCCCGCTTTTCTGCCCCATGATAGATGCCCGTCGAATGGAGGTATTTACTGCACTGTACGATATAACATGCAGGCAGGTGTTAGCGCCACATGCCCTTATTATTGATGAACAAATGTTTGCTTCTCATCTTGCAGAGCACCCAATCATCTTCTGCGGCGATGGCGCATTTAAGGTGCAGGGCATTTCGGATAACCCCAACATATCGGTTAGTGATACCCGCCATGGTATACAACACCTGGCGGCTTTGGCATTAGAAAAATTCAAACTTCAAGACTTTGAGGATATCGCTTATTGCGAACCTTTCTACCTTAAAGCCTTCCATTCCACGCTCAATACCAGGCGTTCCTGAACAAACCTTAAAAATAGTTTATTATCATAAAATATTTTTAAGATATTTGCAGCAGATAAACCAGTTCAACCTTGTCCTGTTTATTTATTAACTTCAAAAAAAACAACACATGAAAAAAGGAAGTGGCGGAACATTTACCCTGAAACCAACAGGTGCAGAACCAATGGAATTGGATCTGCTGGAACTAAAAAAAGCCGACCTTGTAGTAAGGGCTCTTAACCACAAACTGCGACTTAGCATCCTTAAATTGCTGGCCGAAAAACCCAAATCCCCTGTAACATCTATTTACGTTAAACTTAAATTGGAACAATCTGTAGCTTCTCAGCACCTGGCCATTATGCGTCGCGCTGGTATTGTAAAAAGTGAAAGAGATGGTAAATTCATTTATTACAGTATCAATGCAAACAGGATACTGGAAATACAGAAATTGTCTAAGAAACTGGCTGGCTAAGCAATTGATTACCAATTTAATTAATGGGTAACCATGCTCACAAAGCACTGCTGAAAAGCGGTGCTTTGTTGTGTTATACCCTATCATACCGTAGTTTTGCCGCCAAAAGGAACAAACCATGTTTATACAACAGTTATACACCAGCTGTCTTAGCGAGGCAGCTTATTTTATCGAAAGCAACGGCGAGGCAGCGGTAATTGATCCATTAAGGGACATAGATGCGTATACCGATCTTGCCAAAGAAAAAGGCGCCACCATTAAATACATTTTCGAAACACATTTTCATGCCGATTTTGTAAGTGGTCACCTGGAGCTGGCCAACGTTACCGGTGCGCCCATTGTTTATGGCCCGAATACGGAAACCAGTTTCCCCATCCATCTTGCAAAAGACGGAGAGCGTTTTAAGCTTGGAAACATTACCATAGAAGTACTTCATACTCCGGGTCATACCCTGGAAAGTACCTGCTACTTACTAAAAGACGAAGCTGGCAAAAACCATGCTGTATTTACCGGCGACACATTATTTATTGGCGATGTAGGTCGGCCCGACCTTAGCAGCGGTGACCTAACCAGTGAAGAATTGGCAGCTATGCTATATGAATCGTTGAATACCAAGATCATCCCCCTGGAAGATGACGTGATTGTTTACCCCGCCCACGGGCCAGGCAGTAGTTGTGGTAAAAACCTGGGCCCGGAGACACAGAGTACTATTGGTATGCAAAAGCTTTCTAATTACGCGCTGCAGCCGCAATCAAAGGACGATTTTATAATTGCAGTTACTGATGGTCTTACCGATGCCCCGAGATATTTTGCTATTAATGCGCAGATAAATAAGGAAGGATACCCGGCACTGGATGGTGTGGTAGAGAAAGGCATGCTTGCGTTGAGTGTAAAAGAATTTAAGGAAAAGATAAAGGAAGAAGACCTCTTTGTTTTAGATACAAGACATGCTTCTGAATTTGTGCAGGGCTTTATTCCTGGTTCTGTTTTTATAGGGTTGGAAGGCCGCTTTGCAGAATGGGCCGGCAGCCTGTTGCCTTTTGACAAGCCCATGCTTTTGGTAACCCCGGAGGGCCGGGAAAACGAAACCATCATTCGTTTGGCAAGGGTGGGTTTTTCTAAAATTGAAGGCCATTTAAAGGGCGGTTTTTCTGAATGGAAGCAGGCCGGCGAAAAAATTGACCTGGTAGTAGAAGTGGAAGCCGATGAACTGGCCATGGATATTCCGCACGATCCGAATTTGATAGTAGTGGATGTACGCAAGGAAATAGAATTTGGCGATGGTCATGTAAAAGATGCCATTAACCTGCCGCTGGGCGACATGACAGATCCCGGAGCAATGGCAGTGCTGGAAGATCATATGAATGCTTATGTGCATTGTGCCGGTGGTTACCGCAGCGTGATAGCGCTGAGCTTATTAAAACGCCAGGGTATTCATAATGTTAGAAATGTTGTTGGCGGATGGAACCTGATCAAAGCCCAGCCAGGTATTGAGGTGGAGAAGGAGGATAGTGTATTGAATTAAAAATAATTTTCAATAACCAACGTCAATTTTCGATGTGCAACCGAAAAAAATCCCGTTTTAGGTTTTGGAAGTTGAAAATTGAGTGTTGATTGTGTGACCAATAAATGCATGCTCCTGTTGAAGACCTATTACATTCTAAACCTGTTAGTTATTGCGTTTTTAGGAATATATCTTTATGCTTATGACAGAGTTGATTATCTGGTTAAAATGGTTCTTATTTTAATCTCAATTTATAACCTGTGGATGGCTTTTCTTTTTATAAAAAGATGTAGGATTGAGCATAAACTGGTGAAAAAAATATCAATAGGAAGTTACATAGCGAAGATTTACTACAGCGATACAAGTACGATCTATCCTATTATTCTTGCGATATTAGTCATTGCTTTAAGATACAGGACTCTTAATTATTTCGTAGTCTGTTATGGCTTGATAATGGCTGCCAATCACTTTTTCCTGAATTTTAAGTTAAGCTTTTCCAAATTAGATCTAACCAGGTCTGGCCGGGACTTATAACAAGCCTCGGACAAATTCAACTACGGATTGTACTCCCACCAATTTTTTCTGAATAGACTTAGCGAAAATACCTGCTAAACTGGATGCTTTAGCTAATTGAAAATTCTGGATATCAGTGTTTGGAAGTTGAAAATTGAGCGTTGATTATTGTTTGTTTGTCAAATGTACAGCTCAAACCTGCGGCGGCTCACTATCCACCCAAAGCTCCTTATATTCCTCTTTCCAGCTATGTTTCCAGCGTTTATGTGTCCATAGGTAATTGTCGGGGCGAAGCCGTATTATTTCTTCGAGCCTTTTTACATAGGCCCTGGTTATCTCATATTCTGTAAGGCCTTCGGGGCTTTCAAAAAGTAGTTCAAAACAGAGCCGGTATTTGCCTATACCTTGCTTTTCCAGGTAACTCATCACCACCGGTGTTTTGCCCATACGGGCATTCTTTTCCGGACCCGTAACAAAGGCGGTGGGTCTGTTAAAAAAATTTAGCCATACAGCATTGGTGGGATGACCAGGATTTTGATCGGCGCCTAGTCCTATAATGTATTCCTTGTTCCGCCAGGGCATCATTTCGGTACGCATTTCACCGGCACGCAACAGGTTACTGCCAAACCTTTTACGGAGTTTTAAGAACAGATCGTTCATAGGTTTATTGGAAATGTGCATATACACCGCCAAAAGAGGATAGGGCTGATGAATGGGTACGCAAAAATTATAGAGTTCCCAGTTCATAAAATGCCCTGACAGCAAGGTAACCCGTGGATGTTTTTTATCATGCAATTCGTAAAGGAGGTTATAGTCGCCTGTTACCATCCTGTTCATCTGCCTTTCCGAAATGGAAATGAACTTGATCGTCTCTATCCAGGTATGCATAAAATTGCGAAAGAACTTTCGGCTGATGGCTTTCCGTTCTGCAATGGTTTTTTCAGGAAAGGCAATGGCCAGGTTTTTCATCACCACATCCTTACGGTACCCCACCACATAATACAATACCAGGTAAAAGAAATCGGCGATACCATACAGAATAAATAGAGGCAGCAGGGATAGCAGGTAAAAGAAGCCGTAAAGTACTTTGGACATCATTGTGTATAATCCTGTTTTAAAATTTGTTCGTGATCTTACTGGTTATCCACCTCGTCCGGCAGTTGCGGACAAGGAGCATGCCGCCTACAACACAATGTTTTGCACCAGATCACTTTTTTCAGGGTAATCAGTATTGAAATGCAAGCCCCTGCTTTCCTTACGTAACTGGGCACCTTTTACGATCAGGTAGCCAACCGTTATCAGGTTTCTCAGTTCGCACAACTGTGGCGACAGGCTGGTGGTTTTGTACAGTTCCTCAATCTCCAGCCATAACAAATCCAGCCGGCGCATGGCGCGTTCCAAACGAACATTGTTGCGTACAATACCTACATAGTCGCTCATCAGTAATTGTATCTCCTTAAAGCTTTGGGTAATAAGGATCATCTCTTTTGGTTGTGTAGTGCCTTCGGCTTTCCAGTCGGGCAGGCCATCTTTAAATTGCAATGCATCTATATGCGTGATCACATCAAGATAAGCCCTGTGTGCAAACACCATCGCTTCCAGCAAACTGTTGCTAGCAAGGCGGTTGGCACCATGCAGACCGGTGCTGGCACATTCTCCGGCCGCATATAAATTAACGATCGATGTTCTTCCCATATCATCCGTTTTAATGCCGCCACAACTGTAGTGTGCAGCGGGGCTCACGGGGATCATGCTTACTGCCACATCTATACCAATGCTTTTGCACTTGGCATAAATGTTTGGAAAATGATGTACAAATTTTTCCATATCCATATGCCGGCAATCCAGGTACACATGTTCGGTACCATTGATCTTCATTTCATTATCTATTGCCCGCGCTACAATATCACGGGGGGCAAGGTCTTTACGTTCATCGTAGCGTTCCATAAAAGCTTCACCCTTTTGGTTGCGGAGAATGCCCCCGTCACCACGAACTGCTTCGGTAATTAAAAACGACTGGCCACGTACACCTGCCTCGAACAAGGCCGTCGGGTGAAACTGGATAAACTCCATGTTCTCTATTCTTCCTTTGGCGCGGTACACCATGGCCACGCCGTCTCCCGTGGCTATAGCAGGGTTAGTGGTGGTGCGGTACACCTGCCCGTTTCCGCCGGTGGCGAGTAAGGTTATTTTTGCCAGTATTTTTTCTATCTGGTTGCTTTGCTGGTTGAGCACGTACACACCAAAACATTGTATATCCGGTGTGGCCTTGGTAACCAGGAAACCCAGGTGGTGCTGGGTAAGCAGATCAATCACAAAACAGTGATTGATGATCTTAATATTGGATAAGGTTGCCGCCTCGTCCAGCAAGGCGCGTTCCATTTCCCGGCCGGTAACATCTTTATGGTGCAGGATCCTGTTTTCACTGTGGCCACCCTCCTTGCCAAGCGCATATTCGCCCTCTGCGTCTTTATCAAACCTGGCGCCCCACTCAATGATCTCTTTGATACGTTCCGGGCCTTCCTTTACCACGATTTCCACAATATGTGGATCGCTCAGCCAGTCCCCGGCCACCATGGTATCCTCTATATGTTTTTCGTAACTGTCGGTGTCCATATCCCACACACCAGCAATGCCGCCCTGGGCATATTTGGTATTGGTTTCATCACTAACGGTTTTGGTTAACACCAATACTTGTTTGTCCGGGCAGGCTTTCGCCGTTTTCAATGCGTAGGTAAGGCCGGCAATGCCGGAGCCGATTACTAAAAAATCAGTTTGCATCATAGCCGGTAAAGGTAGTGCAAGCATTTTTTTAACAAGTGGCTTGTTGGAGAAATTGGCAAATGGTCATTACCTTGTTGAACTTCCGGATTTTGGGAAAAAACAGTGCCATCCAACCAACAAATACTGGCATGATTTTTTTTCTTTTAAATCGGGCTTTTTGTACCACTATTTAGCGAAATTGGTCCCGTACGTACGGGATTCGATTGATTGCTACTATTTGGAACAGAAAATATTGATCGTTTACCATTTTCCATGTTTATCCAAATTAATCCACTCAAATCCTGGTTCAGATAAATAACCCGAATATGAAACAGACTACTCTTTTCCTGCTCGCAGCCGCAATCACTTTAACTGCCTGCAAAAACGAAACAAAGACAACCGAAACTGCAATAACAGTGAACCAGTTGTCTAACAAAAATATTTACGCATTCGACTCCGTGGTAGCTTATTTGCGGCAGGTCAAGGCTTCCCAGGAAGACACATCAAAAAAGATATTCCTGCAGGCCATCGACCTGCTAAAAAACAAGAAAGATCCCAACGGAAGCGTGGGTTTGTTTGAAAAGTCGCTGCGGTTTTATCCTAATAATAAGGGGTATTATGAATTAGGCAATGCATTATTGGAGCTTAACAGGGATTCACTGGCCTTCAATGCATATGATCTTGCAGAGAGACTGAATTACAATCCGTTGGGGTATGTATTGTTTAAAAAGGCTTGCGCTATGGCTGGCATGGCCGGCGATGAAGACTATGACAAGCAACAGCTCGCCCTGGAATATTTAAGGCACGCCATCGAAAATGGGTTTGTGAGCCGTGAAAAGATCTTTGGAGAATCCAAATTGGATCCCATCAGGAAGAACAGCGAGTTTATCAGTTCCTACAATGAAGCGATGAGTGGCAATGGCGACCCCGCCAGTATTTTATGGGATGGTTACAGCAGCAGTTTCAGGCAATGCGATTTTCCGCTTGTGATCAATATGGAAAGTTTGAAGAATATCAAACAGCCGGTTGCCATCAGCTACGATTATGAGAAATACGTGACCGAAATGCGGGATTACAAATTCAGCCGTGACGTGGGTAACGAGTTTTTCTACTTTGCCAAAGTGGGCAGCACACCGGCTTTTGAAACGGTGATTTACGGCAGCCGTAGTTACGGTCATGGAGACAACCTGCCTTATGTCCCTGCCAAATTTTACATTGCTTCATACGACAAACAAGGCAAGCTGATAGATAAAGTAGAGTTTGCCGGGCAGGAAGCTTTTGACCAGTTATTTAAAGTAGCTACGCTGCAACAGAATCTCAATTTTGAAATTAAAGAATACCAAAACACCTGGACCAAACCCGCAGCTGAGAATGGCTATGAGAATAACACCATTTCCCAAAGCGACCTGATGAAAACGACAAAATATAAGATCGCTGCCAATGGAAAATTTGTAAGCGATGCCAAGGTACTGGGATTTATTCTGAATACCGTGTTCGATAGATTGTAATAACGTTTAACGACTTCGATTGGTACCAAACAGCCTGGTTAACCAAAAACCAGGCTGTTTAATGTTACGACGGATATCAATTATAGTTTACACCTCATCTTTCGATCATTCTTTTTATTTGTTCGGCCCGTATCCTGTTGATCACTTCTGCCACTATTAAATTCGGCACCCAACTTAGCCAGGAAATGGTAATATAAACATCCCTCGGGTGTACATTAATATGCAAGGCATCAAAAAGATAGGCATAAATGCGAAGGGTGATAGCGCTCAATGTAAGGGCATAGCTACGGATCATCCATTGGGCATGGCTTTGGTAATTGTGCTGTCTTACCCGTATCAAAGCCATTAAGGTGCATGCGTACCAAATGATGGCCAGTGTAGTAAAGCTGGCTCTTGCAGGCAGGCCACCATTGGCTTTTAGCGCCATTATAAATGCAGCCGGACCGCTGATAAGAAGCACTACGGTAAAATAAACCCAACCGGTAATGCGGTGAACTTTGGTGTAATTTTTTAATATGGATTTGCTGAATTGGGTGAAGCCGGCCACCAGCACCAAAATGCTCGTAAACACATGTGCATAAAAGCTGATTCGCCAGCTATCTACATGATACACGTTTTGCTTACTGAGCAAAAAATCGACATTGGGTTCCACTACGAGATACGGCCACGATAATTGTATTATGAGCCAGCATCCCCAGGCCAAGGCCGCAAGCAGCAGAAAACGAAACCCGTTCGCTAGTGTTTTATTCATCTGTTTATTTCATTACTTCAGGCGCGACCTTACGCCAGCGGCGTGACCTGTCTGTAGGAAATGGAAATCTGAAGTTGTTTTGTCCCATCGGGGCAACCCTGAAGTTGAAGGTTGCCCAATACTACTGAAAGGCCTTATTATTTCCAATTTATATGTACCTGGAAATAAACACTAAGGTGCTTCATTAAGCCACTCCACTTTTTCTCCTTTTAAGCCGCGGATATAGACGGTGCTATCCCCATCAAATTTTTCTCTCATCACAAAAAACGAAGAGCGGCGGCCGGGAAAAATAGTATTCGGCTGCCAAAAGATAATAACACTATCCCCTTTTTGCTGCCAGTTGCCGCCAAAGTTTTGCAGTTGTTCCTGCGGTGTTCCCTTGCCACTGTAATAAGAAAACGTAGCAGCACCATCACTCTTCAGCAACACCGACCTGTTGAGCGTGTCCGACCAAAGTGCCACAAGATTGTTATAACCTTCTTCCTTATTTTTTGTGAAACTGAAATCCTTTGTTTTTAACGTGGTGTCGTTCTTCGGTTTCCAGGTGCCCTTGCCGGTAAAGGCAGCAGTGTCGATAAACAATTCAAAATGGCCATCATAACGGTTGTTTCCGGGTTCATCCAGCATGAGTTTTATGGTTGACCCAAATGGTTCCATCGTGCCACGCATGTTGCGCTTTAGACCCTTATGCACATTGTAGCCACTTACATTTTTACCACTCACATAGTTGATGGAAATACTGATGGGTGTGCCCTCGAATGAACCGGAGTACAGGCCTTTGAGCTTGTCCACATTAAAGGTGGAATTCAACACAATATCATTCAGGCCGGTATTGATAAGGCTGTCCTGTTTTACTTCAACTGTAGTAGCAGTATTGCAGGCCACGAAAAAGGCAATACTAAAAAAGGCAGTAAGCGTTTTGAACATACACGAATGTTTTTGGAAAGATAATGAAATCGACCTTGCGAGGGTTCTTGCCCGTGGTAATCCCCTGCCAGCTGTTAACACGACACTCATTTATTGCAACCAAGCCCTGCAAATTCACGTGGATTGCGACGTCGGGCAAGAACCGTCCTGCCAATGACGGCTACAAAAATTTACAATGACGTGTTTTCTAAATTGCAACAACGAGCTATTTTCCTCAAATAGATATTTTAGAAATTTCGTGTACATATCCATCCACTTTCTTCCGTTTTCATCCATCCCGATCAGGTGGTTATGAAAGATGGTGCTCAATGTTCCCCCCACTTTTTTTACCACATCATGGTATTGTTTTAATTCTTCCAAAGCCTGCGCAGGTGTATGTTTTTGTTCGAAAATAGAATTGGCTTCCATATAGCAGAATGGAACAATTTTGAGTGGTGTGGTTTGCTCAGTTTGCAAATCATACCAATAGTAAGGTACACAGCTGGAACCCCTAAAGCCATTGATGCTCCCATAACCCATCGAATGGTCTTCAATAATGCCATGGCTTATTAAGCGTTGGTAGGTTTCCGGTAATTGCATCCTGATATAATGCTGGCGGCTGATAAAAATGTTTTTATTAATACCCGACCGCAATGTTTCAATTTCCTGTGCCAGCAGGTATTCATCATCGCCGCTTTGCCAACTTGGGTGGATGCCTGTTGCGTATTTGCCACCAATATCAGCAGCCAGGTTTTTCATTTCCTGCGTAGCAGGGGGAATATTTTTATCGTAACCCACCCTTTTGTTGGCCATCAAAAAAAAGTAAATCGGCTCCAGGTCGTACTCCTGGTGCAGAGCATCCAGTTCGTTAAAAATATCAAAAGGATCCTGTTGTTTTCCGAGTAAAACATACCATCTTTCTTTCAATAATTGCCATTGCCCAAACGAACGGGCCACCCCGGCGAGGTTTCTTATAAAGCCTTTGCCCCGATAACTATAAGCAATGTCTATATCGAATGTAGGCACAAAGCTGAACGCCTGACGCTTGACGCCTGGGGCTTGATCCTTGATCCTTGAACCTTGAATCTTGTCCCTTAATTCATTGATCCATAAATCTACCAGCGGCCAGTGGAGGAAATTGTTCCGGAAAGCCAGGCTGTTTTCGTGGGCATATCGACCATACATGTCTTTTGTGTGGGGCAAGTATTCTTCGTAGCGTTGAATAAGATAAAAAGATGCGGCTAAAACATCAAAATGGTGATCACCACCCGTTTCAAAAAAATAGGAAAGACCGTCTTTTGTTTTGACTTCCACCGATTGTGGGCTGATGCCTGATTGAAAAAGAAGGGGATGCGGATTGATCCAAAAACTCTCAATATCGTCCAGCGGCTTGCTGGTATAATTCAGTACCCAACCTGGCCTGGCTAAATTTTCTTTATCAGTACAGATTTGCAGGGCGGTTCCAAATAAACGGGTGCCCAGCCAATGGGCCATGTATTCAAGGCGTGGGGTGATGTGATTTGTGTACAGGAACATTGGCCAATTCACGATTTACGATTTGTGGCACCCTGTCAGGGCTGGCTTTCGCCCTGACAGGGTTTTAGTGGCACTGCTATTTGTCTTGAATAGAATAGAGCGTCGAAATGATCGGGAGAACCGTCCGCCAATGTGGCCCAATCAATATAGAAAAGCCGGGCCAAAAAGATTACAACTTTTCGTACAAAGCCCTTAGCTTTTCCCGGGTCATGATGGACTCCCAATCTTTGCCCAGCGCATTTTCCCAAAGTGGTTTCATGCCGAGGCTCACGTTCATCATGGTGTCAAATTGCTCTTCAGTTAAACCGGCGCAAATACCTTGCGGAATATCAATATTGTTTTGGGCCACCATTTGCTTAAACTCTGCTACGCCCTCGGGATAGTATTCGCCAATATGGTTCATTACAATGCAATTGCCAATACCATGTTTGGTGCCCAGCAAATAGCTAAGGCCATAACTTACGGCATGTGCTACCCCCACCTGGCTATAAGCAATACTCATCCCTCCCGCATAACTGGCCATCATCAGTTTGTCATCATCCTCATTCGTCCAGTCTTTACCGCTGAGAAAAACCTCGCGGCAAAGGTCTAAAGCCTTGGCACCATAGCTCTTGCTAAACTCATTTAAGTACGTGCCGGTAAGGCTTTCAATACAATGGATATAGCAATCCATCCCGGTGTAAAAACGCTGGTTGGAAGGCGCATCTTTTGTCAATTCAGGGTCCAGCACTATCTGGTCGAATGGAGTGAAATCGCTGTTCATGCCCAGTTTACGTGTAGGGCCGGTAAGCACCGTAGTACGGCTAACTTCCGCACCGGTTCCGCTTAAGGTTGGGATACCCACTTTGTACACACCCGGAAATTTCACCAAATCCCAACCCTGGTAATCGGCACTCGATCCGGGGTTGTTCATCATTAAACTCACTGCTTTCGCAAGATCCATTACACTACCGCCGCCGATACCGATGACGCCACTGATGGCTCCAAACTCTGCTTTGAGTTGAGCCGCCAATGAATCTACCTGGGTGGTCTTGGGTTCGTAGGTAACATCGGCAAAGATCATTTTGTCGTTTCCGCGAAGTGGTATACGGTTAGCCAGGGAATGGCCATTCTGAAAAAAATGATCAAGTAAGAATATCATAGGTGCACCGGGCTTGCGATGGGGTGCTATAATTTCATCTAGCTGGTTAAAAGCGCCACGGCCATATACCACGTAGCTGACCATTTTAAAATTTCTGAACTGCATACAAAAAATTGAGCCACGAAGTACATGAATTTTAGTGAATTATCAGGCTCACAGGATAAACTGGCACTGGCTGGTTTTGCTAATAAATTGCTGTATCTAACTGGTAATGCCTGTATTGTTGTTGGCAAACCCAAAAATTTGAATCATATTGGCCAAAATAAGTTTTATGCCGAAACAGGAACAAACCATACCTATTGATCACCCGGACAAAGAAACAGCGCTGGCCCTTGGCTATGAAGTGATGAAGAATGCAGGTTGGACCATTCAATTTGCAGGTATAGACAAGATACAGGCCCATACCCCAAGGAACTGGAAAACCTACGGCCAGCAAATAGTATTTGGCCTGGAAGGCGACCAGTTGATGATTAGCAGTGAACTGGTAAATGGGGAGGCTTTTGATATGGGTGGCAAAAACAAAAAGAACATAAGTCAGTTCATTGCCGCATTTGCAGGTCTTAAAAACAGTACCAGCACTACAACTATCGAAACTAATAAGGCAGCTATAGACGTGCTTAGGGCCGTAACGGTGCAAACGGTAACAGAAACCGAACAAAAGGTTGCGGAGGTAAATGCCGCAATGAATTTGAAAGGTGATAACCTGAATGTAACGTACACGCTGATAGGTATTAATGTGCTCATTTTTATTTTGATGGCAGCCAATGGTGCCGGCATATTCGACGCAAATGGCCTGGTACATATAGCCTGGGGCAGTAATTACGCCCCACTTACTTTGAGCGGCGACTGGTGGCGGCTGATTACCTGCACTTTTCTCCATTTCGGAATTATTCATTTGGCCATGAACATGTATTGCCTGTACATGGTGGGCAGTTACCTGGAGCCCATGCTGGGCAAACCGAAATTCATCGCTGCTTACTTATGCACCGGCGTATTTGCAAGCCTGGTAAGCCTTTGGTGGCATAAAGAAGCAGTAAATAGTGCCGGTGCATCTGGAGCAGTGTTCGGTATGTTTGGGTTGTTTTTGGCACTGCTTACAACCAACCTGATACCGAAACAGGTACGTCAATCTTTATTGCAAAGCATCGGCATTTTTATAGCCTTCAATTTATTTTATGGCATGAAAGGTGGAGTTGACAACTCGGCCCATATAGGTGGACTTGTAAGTGGCTTTATCATTGGCTACCTCTATGTTTACGGTATAAAAAAAGAAAAGCAGGGGCAAAAAACGCCCTGGATTATCGCTGTTTTGATACTGATAACGGTAGGAGTGGCTTATGGCTATTTGCAACAAAACAGCGTGTCTGACACCGAAAGAAGAGAGATTACCAATGCTGTAAAAACGGAGTCGTATAAAGACAATAGTAAGTTTCAAACCCAACTGAAATCTTTTGATGAATTCCACAGCCAGGCAAGAGATTATTTTAGTGATACGTCATTAACAGACCAGGACTTTAAAACCAAAATAGCGGAGGTAAGCTTGCCCGCATGGAAAAATGCGGAGGAAGCAATAGCAGCTACCAAAGCCTACGATATTTCGCCAGAGAGCCATGCCAAGGCAGATAAATTACTTGAATATATCGGCTTGCGAAAGGAAGAACTTGAAATTCTTAAGCAAATGTTGGCAGAAGGAAGCACCGAAGATTTATTGCAAAAGCTTGAAACTGTACGGACAAAGGCGGATGCGGTTTATGGGGAAGCGATAGCATTATAGTAAATACCTTAATGGCTATTGAAATTGCAATCTTTGTAAGGGCTAATTGTACATCATTGTCAAACTAAAGACTAAAGCAACGCCGCAGCCCTTTCCAAATCCTCCGGCGTATCTATCTCCACACCCATATACTCTGTTACTACCATTTTAAGCGGTACCCCATTTTCAAGATAGCGCAGGCATTCTATTTTTTCCGCTGCCTCCAGCGGAGTCATCGGCCAGTTGGTGAAATTGATGAGGGCTTCTTTGCGGAAGGCATAGACTCCAATATGTTCATAGTAGTTGGTGGGTATATTCTTATCCCTGGGGTATGGTATTACACTGCGGCTAAAAAACAGGCTATTCATGTTTTTGTCTACCGCCACTTTTACATAGTTGGGGTCGTCAATAAATTTTTGTTCTTTCAATACCTGCATTAAGCTGGCAACTTGCACCTGCTGGCCGGCTTCACCGTCAAAAAGTTCCATCAATTTTTGCAGGGGTTCCTTTTGAACAAATGGTTCATCGCCCTGTACATTGACCACAATATCCACATCGATATCCGCAACAGCTTCGGCTATCCGGTCGCTGCCACTTTCATGTTGTTTAATACTCATTTTGGCTTTGCCGCCATGTGTCGTTATCTCATCAAAAATGATATCGCTATCGGTTACCACCATTACTTCATCAAAAAGTCCTGTGGCAATGGTATTGTCATAGGTATGACGGATAACGGTTTTGTTTCCCAGCATCTGCATGAGTTTGGCGGGAAAACGGGTGGCGGCATAACGTGCCGGTATCATAGCAATTGTTTTCATCAGTAAAACGGCGAATTGAAAGGAATGGATTGCCTGCAATACTACAAAGCAAAAAGAGTTTTTGGAAATAATGCAATGACTGCTAGCCTTAGTTTATTGTCGGCTCGTTTACCAATGGCACATTTTGCCCGTCCAGTTTCTGAAACGGTTTTTTCATCAGCATCATGAAATTTTCGTCCTTGTCATTCGGGTAATAGCGGTCGAGGCCGTAGATGATGTTTTTGGGATCCAGGTGCATATAGGTGCCCAGCAAGCGGTCCCAGATGGCAAGCGCTGCACCATAATTACTATCGGTAAAAGGCTGCTTCCAGTGATGATGTACTTTGTGCATATTCGGGCTCACAATCACGTAACTGATCGCCTTATCCAACCAGGGTGGCAGGCTGATATTGGCGTGTGCAAACTGGGTAGCCAGTATTAAAAAAGTCTGGTAGATCATCACGGCGTACATGGGAGCACCGCTTAGAAATACACCTCCAAAAATAAAAATGCCACGAAAAATGCTTTCTACCGGGTGATGCCGGAGGCCGGTGGTTACGTCTACATTATTATCGGCATGATGAACAATATGAAAGCGCCACATCCATTTTACTTTATGCTCGGTAAAATGTACCAGCCAGCCAACAAAAAAGTCAACCGTCAATACCGTAATGAGGATGGTTAAGAAAATGCCGGCATTCGTCCAGTAGACAATGCCAAACTGGTGAGCCCGGCACCAGTCGCTTATTAAAATAATCACCACGGCAAACAGCGTATGAAAAACTAGGTGGATAACTGTAAAGCCAAGATTCACCGCTGCATGGTTCAGTTTGTTTTTTTTGTAGCGCATACTGATCAGTGGCACCGCCCCTTCTATCAACCACAACAGCAACATGCCGCTTACCAGTATCATCATGCGCTGGACCGGGTGCTGTTCTAAAGACTGAAAATATTCTATGATCTTATTCATGAAGCATCGTTATAAGCTGAAAGTTACGAACAACAGTGCTTTCAACGCCACCGGTATTTTTAAATGCCACTGCTATAATTAATCACCACCTGGTCGCCGAGGATAAACAACTCTAATCCATAATAGATGTCGTGGGTTAAATCCATTTTGATACGGTCCACAAAGAAGCTGTTATCGCCAATGTTTTCACCATAGACCTTCACCGATTTATCGATCTTATCCGTTTTTAAGGAATCGTTTTTAAGGGGGAAAGGGTCGTGCTCTCCCACACATTCCTTATACTCCGGTAGCAGTCGCAGCAGCTGAAATGCCTGTGGAATACTAAACCCTGGCATCATACAGATTTCTGCCCCGGATTCATAAAAATGATACAACTGCCTTTCTGCCCCATTTTTATACAACTGCTTTTCCACAACCGACATGTCCTCCTCAAAAGCACCTTGCCTGGATACTTTCAGGGGTACACTAAATGGCTGCGTTACTTGCAGCAGGTAGGCCTTCAGGTCTTTTGTACCGGTTTTGGGCGGCACCACATTGAACAAAAATGCATCGACAATAAAGCCTGTTTTGCCCTTGTAGGAAACAGTAACCCAATTGGCTTTAAAGCCTTCAACAGTAATTTCGTTCGCGCCTTCCGCAATCGTGGTGCTTATTTTTTCACCATAAGGAATTTTATCAATGGCTTTTGCGCTTAGGTCTGGTTTTTCGCGCAGGCTGATGCCACTTTTAGCAGCTACAAAATAAACACGGGGTTTTGTTTGGCCATTGGCAACGATGAAGCCGATAGCAAGAAACAACAAAAGGAAACATGTCTTTTTCATACCACACAATTTATGGTGAAAATAGGATAGGCGCAACATTGGAACAAGCTGGCTTTCTTTTTGAGATATTGCAACAGAAAAAACGTAACTATGTAAGTAAGCAAGCCGGAGACATTTGTTATGTGCCTGCTTAGCTTTAAGCCTTAACCATTCCTGTTTGCTTCAAAAATCCACCATACAACTGCTTCGTTTTCCGTTCTCTTATTTTCTTATGCCGGTATATTGGTTTGCTCTCAGTTTTGTGGAGCATATTCACTGGGGCAGGGCATTTCTTATTTTTTTTCTACTTCACCTGTTGTTGTATCCCAGTAGCAATGGCTACAACAGTTATATGGATCGCGATGAAACGAGTATTGGAGGCATAGCCAACCCGATGCAACCTACGAGGCAGCTATTTTTTGCAACCGTGATTATGGATCTGCTCGCAGCATTTTTATCATTGCTGATCTCAAAGTGGTTTGCCCTGGCCATGATAGTGTACATTATGTTTTCCAGGCTCTACAGTTACCGTGGTGTAAGGCTCAAGCGTTTCCCCATTTTGGGGTATTTAACGGTAATCCTTAACCAGGGTACGCTTGTTTTTTGGATGGTATGTCATGGCAGTGACCAAAATTTTGCTACCGCAGTGCCCTGGCAGGGAATGGTGGCCGCAGGCTTTCTAATTGGCGGGTTTTACCCGATTACGCAGGTATATCAGCACGATGCCGATGTAAAAGACGGCGTCAAAACCATCAGTATACTGCTAGGCAAACGTGGCACATTTGTCTTTTGTGGCATTATGTATGCAATAGCGTTTTCTGTGCTTTTTGTATATTTCAGGCAGCAAAATAAATTATTGCATTTTGGCATACTGCAAATCTGTTTTATACCGGTAATCGTAACTTTTATGCGTTGGATAATTAAAGTTTGGAAAGACGAAAAGGCCGCTGATTTTAAACATACCATGCAAATGAATTGGCTGGCAGGCACCTGTACCAGCCTTGCTTTTATCACCTTATTAATGCTTCATCAATTTGGCTGACATTATTTCCATAGCTACTGCTGTTCCGCAATATTGCCATCAGCAAAAAGACATCCTCACCTTCATGCAGGAGGCTTACCAGTTGAATGAAGCCGATAAAAGAAAGCTGGCTTTTTTGTATCACCGCAGCGATATCAAAACCCGCTATTCCGTAGTACCCGATTTCAGTAATGTGGAAGAACGGACTTTTATTCCAGACAATGCACAGGCTCCTTTTCCCAACATCGACCAACGGATGGATATGTTTCAACAGCATGCCCTGCCGCTGGCTGTTAACGCAATTAATAGCTGCCTGAACGGCAAGATGAAATCCAGTGATATCTCGCATTTGATAACGGTAAGCTGCACCGGCATGAGTGCCCCGGGCCTTGACCTGGAACTGGTAGAAGCAATGGGCCTGGCCCCTGATATATTTCGCACCTCTGTAAACTTTATGGGTTGCTATGCAGCCATCCATGCCATGAAAATGGCTGATATGATCTGCAATAGCACAACAAAAGCCAATGTGATGATCGTATGCGTAGAACTATGCACCCTTCATTTTCAAAAAGAGTATAACCTGGATAATGCCGCCAGTAGCTTACTGTTTGCGGATGGCGCGGCTGCCATACTGATCTCCAATAAAGCTACAACGGGGAAGGCGCTGAAATTAAAGGGCTTTTATTCGCAGGTAGATTTTAAAGGCAAGAACGACATGAGTTGGAAGCTAAGCAGCAAAGGCTTTTTGATGACGCTCAGCAGCTATGTACCACAACTGATCCAGGCTGATATTGCCGCATTGGTTGAAAATGCGCTGGCGCAACATCATCTGTCAGTCGGGGATATTTCCCACTGGTGTCTGCATCCCGGCGGCAAGACTATCCTCGAAGCAATACAAAAACAAATGCAGCTGAAGGACGACCAGATGCGCTATTCAAGATCAGTGTTGGCAGACTATGGAAATATGTCTTCCGCTACTATTTTATTCGTGCTGAAAAATATGATAGAAGCCCTGGAAACAGACGATGCAAAAGCAAATATATTTGGTGCAGCATTTGGCCCCGGCCTTACCATGGAAACATTTATTGCGGTGAAAGAATGACCTTTAAAACCCGTTCATACCAAAAGGAATTATTAGATGCTGACAATATTCCTTTTGAAGATATCAGGCGGAATATGGAGGAGTTGGATTTTATAAACACCCGGTTAGGTGGTCACGGCATCAGCATCATAGGGCTGGCTGAATTGGTGGGTGACAGGAAGCAAATCCACATTTGTGAAATTGGTTGTGGGGGAGGGGACAATCTGCTAGCCCTGCTGAAGTATTGTAATAAAAAAAATATTGCAGTTACATTTACAGGCATTGATATCAAGCAAAGCTGCATTGACTTTGCAGCTACAAGGCAACCCCTGCAGCAACATACCACATGGATCGTAAGCGATTATGCTAAAGTTGTTTTTACATCCAGGCCAGACATTGTTTTTTCGAGTCTTTTCTGCCATCATTTTACCCATGAAGAATTGGTAGTACAGTTGCAGTGGATGAAAGAAAACAGCCACATAGGGTTTTTTATAAATGATCTGCAACGACATTGGCTCGCCTATTATTCCATTAAAATGCTGACCCGCTTATTTTCTAAAAGTTATCTTGTAAAGAATGACGCTCCATTAAGTGTGGCAAGAGGATTTAATAAGAATGAATGGCGTGAAATTTTTGCCAATGCCGGGATAACCAATTATAAGATTGGCTGGAAATGGGCTTTCAGGTATTTGATAACTTGTAAGAGTGGCTGAAAATTATAGATCGTCATTGTGAGTCCCGGACGTCCGGGATTGCCCGTGGCAATCCCCATGAGACTGTTGTCAAATTTGTATAATAATGAAACCCGTCTTTATAAATTCCTGGGGATTGCCACGTCGCGAACCCCTCCCCGCAATGACGGTTCACTTATTTTTGTTTTAATAAAATTTAGTGGAGCAATCAAAATTATATGATGTAGCCATAGTTGGCGGTGGCCTGGCCGGGCTTGGCTTGTCTATTCAGTTAACCGATGCCGGTTATAGTGTACTGCTGTTTGAAAAAGAGCAATACCCTTTTCATAAGGTATGTGGCGAATACATCAGCCTCGAAAGCTGGGGTTTCCTGGAACGGCTCGGCATCCCGTTGTCTGACTGGCAATTGCCCGTTATCAAAAAGTTCCAGGTGTCGGATATCAAAGGCGGATTGTACAATTTTGATCTGCCGTTGGGAGGCTTTGGCATCAGCCGCTACAAACTGGACGAAGCGCTATACCAGGCAGCCCTGAAAAAGGGTGTAACGGTCTTAACCGGTACAAGGGTTACTGATGTCCTTTTTAAAAATGGCGTTTTCCAAATAATGTCATCCGCCGGAAATTTTACCGCTGCCATTGCTGCCGGCAGCTTTGGCAAACGGAGTAACCTCGATGTAAAATGGAACCGTCCATTTGTGCAGCAAAAAGCCAATAAGCTGAACAACTATATCGGCATCAAATACCATATCCGGTATTCGCACCCTATGGATACGATTGCGCTGCATAATTTCAATAATGGCTATTGTGGCATTTCTAAAATTGAAGACGACAGGTACTGTCTCTGCTACCTTACCACAGCTCAAAACCTTAAGCGATGCAACAATTCCATTTCACAGATGGAGCAGGAAATATTGCAACAAAACCCGCTGCTAAAGGACATATTTTCCAATGCTGAATTTTTGTATAAAGAGCCATTGGCCATTTCGCAAATAAGTTTTGATAAAAAGCAACAGGTAGAAAGCCACATCCTGATGATAGGCGATGCTGCAGGAATGATAACGCCACTGTGTGGTAATGGAATGAGCATGGCCATGCATGGAAGTAAATTGGCATACGAATCCGTTCTTTTGTTCTTACAAAAAAAGATAACCCGGGAACAAATGGAAAATCAATATGCCGCCTCCTGGAAACAGCAATTCAGTAAACGCCTTTGGATGGGAAGGAATGTGCAACGTATTTTCGGCGGTAACACCTCCACATCATTGTTCTTTAAAACGATGAAAGCCTTACCTATACTGGCCCGAATGGTGATTAAGAGTACACATGGGAAGCCATTTTAAAGGGTCAAAGTCATGTTTCTTGCGACTTGTAACTCGATACTTGATGCTTGGACCTTGATGCTTGTTGCTTGAACCTTGCACCCTGCTATCTTGAACCTTTTTCCAGTACTTCATTCATGTACTTAAAATATTCCTTCTCGTCCCTAAACATTTTTCTGCCGGCTTTATAACTCATGTATGGAATACCCTGCCGATGATTAAGGGTGCTTACTTTGTACATAATCTTCCAGTGTCGGATAATTTCTTTCCAGGCAAAAAAGATAGAATGTGCGGGATCGTACATATGAGTAGGTTCACTGCCGGCGCCATTTAGTTCAATAATACTAAAGTTTTTGCCTTGCTGAAGTTCTTCAATACTGTTGAATTTGATGTCCATCCTGCCAAAATAAAAACCGGGTATCTGCTGGCAAATGCTGTCAATTGTTTTCTCCAGTTCTTCATTTACCAGCCTGGTAGCATCTATGAATTTTGAGCCCCTGGCGTGGTTACCTACTGGTACCAAAACCTTCACCTCGCCATCCGTTAATACATTCAACATCTCTGCACCCATCATTTGTTTAAGGGCAGGGATCTGTAAAATATAACGGGCATTTTGCATTAGTAATTCATAGATCGTAGATACACCGTCGCCTGTGACGGTTAGATAATCTTTCATTACAATACCTGAAATTTTGCCAGCACTGCTGCCGGGAAGTCGATAATAAAAAATACCTGCTTCTTCTTTGAAAGGAATAGCCTCCTGCACTAGCATGGGTACATTAAACTGCACCAGGTAATTTACCAAGTCATTTTCATTGTCGGTTTTTTTTACAGCCAAACCTTTACCTCCCACATCGGGCTTCACAAACAATGGGTATTGAAACCCCGCTTCAGTAATCGCTGATATGATAGTCTCCGGACTTTGCCCGGGTACAACAAGTATGGTTTTAGGTTGAAATTTTTTTGGAACAAGATTATAAATATCAAACTTCGATTCCATGGTCAGTCCGCCATATTCTATGGTAGGGTTACTGGCTGAAAAGAAAAAAAAGGATCTTGCTTTGGCACATAACCATAACCAGTATAAGATAATAGGTGCATATACCACATTTGTTGGCCAATACTCCCAATGCAGCAGGCGGATAAAAAATTTTGTTCTTAAAAAACGGGGGCGTTTTTTTTCTTTAGCAACGCTGTAGCTTGTTGTCAAAGGCAATGTTTGTAATCTCATTTTTCAAAAGGTCAAAATACTGCATATTCATGTTGCCATCAATAACCGATATGCCGGTTACACTTACCGTAAATGTTTCGTTGCCGCGGTTCATCACCAGGTCGTTATGCGGATCACCATCGCCGGTTTGTAAATGGAAACTAAAAATATCCGTGGGCGACGGATATTGTATTGAAGTTTGCCAAACATCAAACCACTGCTTTCGCCTGAGTCTTGTGGCTAAGGGGTACAAAGTGGAGGACGACCAGATATGAGATTGATTTCCATTCAGCTGTAAAAAGAATTTCTGTGAACCATCCCACCGGCATTCATACAATTTCTGTTGCTCCACTATTACCAGCGTAAATGGCTCTATTTTGTACAAATCGGCATTATTAAACCCATCTGTCATATTGCTTTGTGAAACTATATCCAACACGACCAATCCGCGACTCCTGCTGTAAGGCGGTTGGGGTACATGTGCCTCAAATGCTCCGTTTAGGAGGCAGATGGCATCGCCGGTTTCCTTGAGGGCTATCCATGTGCCCGAGGCTGTCGCGTCTTTCGGGTAAATTAATTTTATCCCATGTGCTTTATCTACCGCCGGCATAAGCGCAGGCATTCTTGTATGCCGTTCATCCCGGTTGCTGGTTAGATAAAAGCCTTTGGCCGAGGGTATATATGTTACTGTGCACATGCTTTCCTGTATTGAATGGTTGATGGGGCCACACCAAATGTTTCTTCCAATTGAATGCCGGAAATATTCTGCACACCAATGCGGATCAATGCCATATGGTGAATAGTGTGTTCGAGGTTATAAACTACTTCCCTGTAAAAATTGGTTTCTACGGCAATCACTTCGCCCCCTGCCTCGTCGTAAACAGAATGAAGCATCATGCTCCGGTTGTCCAGTTCGAGATTGTCTGCAATTTTTAAGAGTAATTCATGGGCAAATATTCGGTTGGTTTCGATAGCAGGGTCACGGTTCCTGTTGTCATAATTTACAATCCCGGTTTCGTAGCCGGCTAACAGGCATTGAAAAAGTTCGGCTATATGACGCACATGCTGCCCGATAGTAGCTCCATTTAGCACAGCAGAAGGTAGCCGGTATTCTTCACAGGATAATTCCTTCAGTAATTCACACAATTGGCTTGCAACGCGCTGTACCGATTTTTGTAATAGCATAAGCAATAGTATATCGTTGATAGAAAAAAATTATTTTGCAAAAACCGAAAGTGAGACTTTTAAATTGTCCGCCATTACTGCACTGCTGCCACCAACCCCAAAATCCCTTCGGTTAAGTTCGAATGAGCCCTGGAACAGGTATCCGACACTTAGAACAGAGACTTTAAAAGGAAAGGAGATTTTTTTACTCACCCCTTTGATGGTCATGGTGCCTTCTGCCATAAGGGAGCCATCTGAACCAGCGCTCACTTTGGTGCTCTTAAAAAGCAATACCGGGAATTTTTCGGCGTCAAAATATTCATCTTTACGCAAATGGGCATCTCTTTTTTTATTATCGGTGTTAATGGTATTTGCATCTACGGTAACATTAAAAACAGTGGCATTAACGTTTGCAGGATTGTAACTGATGCTGCCTTTCAGCCCGGTAAAACTTCCGTTTGTATTGAGACCGAAATTCTTAATAACAAAATTTACCTTACTACCCGCGTCAACAGGTGTCAAATTATGCTGTGCATGGCATGTAACGGTAATCAATACCGCTAAAAAAATGAATGCTTGTCTTTTCATCTGTTTGATCTGTTTGGTCATGTCGGTTTTTAAACGCTGAACATTAAAGTTGATACGTGATACCCAACGCCAATGCTGAAATTTTGTTTCTAAATCGATCGTTTTTTTGTCCATCTGGTGTTGTTTGTACTTCAGTAACCGTTTTGTACTCTGCAAAAAGAAACTCAAAACCAATTTTTACCCCCCATTTTTTATTGAATTCATAATGGGCAAATAATTCCGAATTAAGCGAACCCTTGTCATTATCACTTACCAGCAACAGGTTAAATGCCGTTGGTTGGCCGCTCGTCGGTTTGCTCACATTCCCATTTATATAGGTTCCGTTCTTGCTTCCCCCAAAAGAAAAACCAATTGCATCAATATTCAAGCCAAGGGAAAACCGGGATGTCACATGATACCCGAAATTGATGGAGAGATTCAGCATGTTTACCTGCGCCTTTGGAAATAACACAGAGTCAATATTTTGAATAATATCGTCCGAAAAAATGACACCTGGCCCTGTTTTACCACTGGTGAGTTTTGCAGGAGCCGTACGGTAATATTTATTGCTGCCAAAATAAGAGGTAAACCTTGTCCCAAGCCCTGCCTCCAGTTTTTGCTTCTTAAAAAGTTTCCAGTTATGTACATAGCCAAGAGCTACAGAACCCTGTCCTCCGGCAACACCCAGGGTAAAATCTGCAAACTGATTAACAGTCGATTTGTCTTTTTGTTGCGCTTTCACAACTGACACCAGCGCGAATGCTGCAACAAATGCTACGAGCTTTGTTTTCATAAGGCAGGGGTTAAGCAGTTTTTGTTTTTTTAATAAGCTGGAGTAATTGTTCCTTAAAAATGAACACCAGTGCAGCGCAGCTGCAAAACACCAATAATGCATAAATGAACAGTTGCCCGCCATCGTTCATTACTACGAGGCCCAGTTTTGTAAGGTGGCTGAATATGGCGCCCGCCATAATACCCATCCCCATTACCGCCCCATATACGGTAGTACGAGGAATAAGGATCAGAAGGGATGCTATAAGTTCGGCAATGCCTGATCCAATTCGACCCCAGGGTTCTATACCAAGGGTGGTAAAAATATAAATGGATTCCTCCTGACCCGTGAATTTGAAATACAATGTTTGGAGCATAATAACCGCAGCAATAAGCCGCAGCACCCAGGCGAAAATGTTTTTCTTGTTCATGTTGTTTGGTCTTTTGTAAGTGAGTGTTGGATCTCGTGATGCTATTTTTTGAGTTCTGCTACACCAAATTGAATGTTGAATTGGGCGCACCAAACCAGCGCATATTTATAATTGGTGATGTCGGGATTCGTCGTCAGTTCATAATTAAAGGCACCGGCAGTAGCTTTCAGCAGCCCGATGTCAATAAATTCTGTGGCAGGCATTGCGTTGCTTCCAATGGTTTTGGAGAGGTAAACATGAACTGCAGGCCCATTACTGCTGGCAAAGTTTTTAAAGACCAGGTATTTTTTGCCGGATAATTTTTCTACCGATACGGCGCCGGTCGCAAAGTCGCCAAACTCACCACCCCCTAATACACCCTTGTACAAAATGCTGTCGGTTACAATGGTTTCATTGGCGAAGAAAGGCACCTTGTTTTTTTTGCAGGCAGCAAAAATGACGCAGCTGAAAAAAGCAATGGTTATTGCCTGGACTGTTCCCTTTTTCATAAGATTTAATTATAGAGGTTAACGAAAAATAGTAAGCCAGAATTGGTCGGCTTTAGATTTTAATGTTTGTTCTTCCTTGTTCCAGTCGGCTACCTGGCTTTTGCCATAGAACAAGTACACTTTACCATCTACGACTTTAAATGCTTCGGGATCAATAGAAACTTTTTCACCACGTTTGCCCATGGCATATGCACACCAGCCGCCATAAGTAGGCTCGTATTTCGCGGGGTTAAGGTTAAAAATATCTTTAGTGCTTTGCAGTGCGAAATAATAGGCGACACCGTTGTAGGTAACGCCACCAAGGTCTTTATTACCTTTTAGGGCTTTTCCTAACAGGGAGTAGGCAACCGGGTCGTAGCCCTTAAGTGCGATATTGTTTTTCAGGTTGTATTGCGCCTGTCTTAAGGCGATACTGCTTTGCGAAAAAACCGCACTTGCAATAGTGAGGCAAAAAATTGTGAGAATGCTTTTTACTTTCATATCAGTTTGTTTCTCCAAAAGTAAAATGCAGTACCGCCCTGTCTTGTCGCCTATCCGACAGTTAAATGCTTTTTCAATTCTTTAACGTTGAGAAAGCAAATTTGCTGTCGGTTGAAAGAAATAAGCTCCTGGCTGGCTAATTCGTTTAAAACGGTGGTAACGGTTTGACGGCTGCTGCCGATAAGATTCCCAATATCCTCGTGGGTAAGATGATTGGGTATGCAAAAGCCCTCTGTTGTATCGTCAGCAATATGTTCTTTTACCAGGTACAACAAGAAATTGATAAGCCTTGTGCGCACATCTTTATTGAGCACATTTACCAGTCGGTTTTCTACATTGCGCAACTGGTGACCGATCTGCCTGGTAAACCGCAATGCCACATCCGGCTTCCGTTTCAGAAGTTTTTCAAAGTCATCTATATTAAACGCGCAGAGACTTACATCTCCCTTATATGCCATGGCAAATTCGCCGTTCAGGTTGTTTCTTTCCAGCGTTATCTGGCCGAAAGTTTCACCCTGCCGAATGATCTCCTTCACCACTTCCCTGCCTTCCTCGTCATAATACCCGATTTTAATATTGCCACCCTTTACGAAATAAAGTTTGTTATGGAAATGGCTGTCGAAGTAGATGTACGCTCCCTTTTGGGCTTCTATAAAATTGTGGATGATGTCCATTTCTTCATACTCTTCCTCCGTCATGCAGGCGAAGATGTTATGGTTACGTATCAGCAGGAACTTATTGTCGATGGTCATGGTGGTAATTACGCTGAAAAACAGGATATTGTTTTTGAACCCTTGCGCTCCTGGCTTTGTGCCTGGCAGGGTTTTACGAACCTACGAATAATTGCGAAAATCCTGGCTTACAGAAGCTTATCTGTATGGCCACTGTTTAATAAGTATGTGATCCATGGTCGAATCCCGCAGTGCAGGAATGAAAACAGTGTCTATGATTCAATATTTCGGTTGCTGTTCCTCTTTTTTTCATTTCCCCATCCCTGCCCAACATTCTCTATTTTTACCGCCATAAATTTTTCTATGCTCAAATCAATGACTGGCTTTGGAAGAAGCGAACAAACAAAAAGCGACCGGACTGTATTAATAGAAATAAAATCCTTGAATGGAAAGCAACTGGAGATGAATCTTAAAATGCCTTCTTTGCTAAAGGCTTATGAGTTCGATATCCGCAACGCCATTGCCGAATTGCTATTGAGAGGCTCGGTAGATTGCTTTATTAATGTGAAACAAAACGGAGCTTCCAAGCCGGTATCCATCAATACAGATGTAGCTAAAGCATATTATCAGACCATAGCTGAATTAAGCGCCGACCTTAATTTGGATACCAGCCAGGTGCTGAGTGCTTTATTAAAACTGCCAGAAGTGGTGACACCTGCCACAGACGTTATTGACGATGAGGGGTGGGCTCTGGTAAAAGCCACCATGCAGGAAGCATTGTCCAACCTGAATAACCACCGTTTCGAGGAAGGCAGCGTCCTGGAAAAAGAATTGGGCGACCGTATCAAAAACATCCAGTTGCAACAGGTAGAAGTCGCCAAGTTGGAACCGGCCCGCCTGGTGAAGAAAAAAGAAGGAATTAAGAAACTCTTGGAGGACAATATCGGTAAAGAAAATTACGATGAAAACCGCCTGGAGCAGGAATTGATTTATTTTATAGAAAAAATAGACATTACCGAGGAGCAGGTAAGGCTAACCAACCATTGCGAATATTTTTTCGCCATGCTTGCCGAAGCCGAAGAAGCCAAAGGAAAGAAGCTCGGTTTCCTGTTACAGGAAATAGGTCGTGAAATAAATACCATCGGTTCCAAAGCTTATGATGCTACCATACAGAAATGTGTGGTGCTGATGAAAGATGAATTGGAGAAGGCCAAGGAACAGGTTTTGAATGTACTGTAAAGAAGGTTAAAAGTCATGTCTCAACTTGTAAGGGTCAGATAAAAATTCTAAAAATCGCAAGACAAAAAATAATATCCATGATGAAGTTTGCAAAACTTCCTTCTCTCTTTCTACTTGCTACCTGCTACTTTCTACTTGCTACCGGATGCAAACAAGTGGAATTATACGAACGCCTGGAAAATATACCTAAGGCTGAGTGGAAAGGAGATTACAAACCTTCATTCACGTTCAATATCACCGATACAGTTTCTTTGTACGATGTTTTTATTACCGTGCGGCACACCAACAGCTATGCCTACAACAATATCTGGATAGAATCGTCCCTGCAATTGCCAGGTGATAGTTTAATTACTCAAAAGCTGGACCTTCTGCTTGCCAACCCTGATGGATGGATGGGCGTAGGAATGGACGACATTTTTGAAAGAAGAATTAAGGTAACAGCCACGCCACAAAAATTCGGAAAAGCAGGACCGGTAACTTTTGCCCTTCGGCAAGTGATGCGGCAGGATCCATTGCCAGGTATTATGCAGGTAGGTATAAGGGTGGAGAAGGTGGCCCGGTGAGCTACGGAACCAAAAGCTTATTCCCAATCCTAAATCATTATCCCAGACGTTTTTGCGACCTTTTTCCAGAGGGTAATTGAAATATCCTGCGGCCCGGGATTTCTAAATTTGGCTTACATTGCTACTAAATAAGTTTTTTTGTCGACTTAGTTATCGTGCACCTCATTATTCATTACTCATTATTCATTTATTAAAGTGGGACTACTTGATTTTTTAAGACCAAAACCGAAGGACATTTTTAGCAATGCCGAAGAGCAGCTGATTGTGGAAGCAGTCAAAAATGCAGAGCGCCGCACCAGTGGGGAGGTTAGGGTGTTTATTGAAAGCCGCTGCCGCTTTGTCGACGCCATTGATCGTGCAACTGAGATTTTCTTCAATCTTAAAATGGATCAGACCGACCTGAGAAATGCCACCCTCGTATATGTAGCTGTAAAAGATAAACAGGTGGCCGTATTTGGCGATGAGGGAATACACAATAAGGTCACATCCGCTTTCTGGTATGCAGAAGTGAGAAAAATGCTGGCTCATTTTCAGTCAAACAATATTCCCCTGGGCATTATTGCCGCGGTAACGGATATCGGAGAAGCGCTGTACCTGCACTTTCCTTATGATGAAAAAACAGACAGGAACGAATTGCCCGACGATATTGTGTTTGGAAAATAACTACCTCCCTGACTAAAATTTCTGGCTCTAGAACACATCTACATGAAAAAATTTCTTTCCATCCTCTTATTGCTTTGTTCGGTTGTTGCGATCGGGCAAACATACCCTGACAAGCCTAACCCGCCAAAGCTGGTGAATGATTTTGCCGGCATACTTTCTGCATCCGAGAAAAGTTCGCTGGAGCAAAAGTTGGTCGCATTTGACAACCAAACAAGCAACCAGGTCACAGTAGTTATTGTGGCCACTACAAACGGCAGTGACCCAACCGATTATGCTACCGAACTGGGGCGCAAATGGGGAGTAGGAAATAAAGAAAATAATGGGGTTCTTCTTTTGATAGCAAAGAACGACCGGAAATTGAGCATAGTACCTGGTTATGGATTGGAAGGCGCTATGCCAGACGCTACCTGCCAGGCCATTATAGACCAAGACATAGTTCCGTCTTTTAAAGCTAGTAATTATTACCAGGGTATAGATAACGGCGTCGAAGCGATCATGAAGGCCACGCAGGGTTCATATAAAGCACCCGAAGGTTATAGTAAACGCGGCAAAAAAGGAGGCAAATCGGGTTGGCTTACCATGTTGGTCGTCATCATTTTTATCGTTTTTATTTTTAGTTCGGGCCGTGGTGGTGGCGGTGGTATGATGAGTCGCCGTGGTTATCGCGGTGTAAGCAGCCCTTTGTGGTGGTTACCTATGATTACTGGTGGTGGTGGTGGTAGCAGTGGCGGCGGTGGAAGTAGCGGAGGCGGCGGTTTTGGTGGTTTTGGTGGTGGAAGCTTTGGTGGCGGTGGTGCCAGTGGAAGCTGGTAATTTTTCCATTAGTGCAACTATGATGTTAATTGCGCCATCTACCAGGTGTTAAAAAATAAAAATCATGACATTCTTTTTTTTAGTTGGAGTCGCTTTTTTAACCTTAATTATTTATACAGCTGTAAAACTGTGGGAGCGAACCGACATTGAGGACAACACCAAGTTATTGTGGACGATACTGATTGTGGTAGCACCCGTTATCGGCTTAATTTGCTATTATGTTTTTGGCCGCCAACCCGGAAGAATTTAGAACTTCTTACAATGTACATTTTCCAAATAAAGAAAGCCCCGAAAAACGGGGCTTTCTGCTTCAGGTAATGGTATGCACAATTCTATTTCACCTCACTCCTGTCCATTACCCGGTGTTTCCTATTCATCATTATATGCTTCATTTCGCCTTTCCTGCTCTCCAATTTTTCTTTTTGCTCTTTATTTAATACGCGTTCAAAGTTTTGTTTCATTTCGTTATGTATAGCTTTCATTTGCTCCCTTTTTGCCACACGGTCCATCTGGTCATTTTCTCTTAAAGCCTTCATCTTATTTTTTGTGGTTTCCTGGCTTTTTTTGAGCGATGTAACCTGGTTCTCGGTCAGGTTCAGTTCCTGTTTCATCTTGTCGAAATGCATTGCTGAGTGTTCCTGGTGTTTCTGGCGACCTTTTTCCTTCATTTCTGAAAATTTCGCCTTTTGATCTGTCGTAAGGATGCTTTCCATCTTTGCCTTCTGTGATTTGGCAAGTGCAGCCTTTTGGTCACGAAGTTGTTTTACTGTTTGATTCTCGTTGCTTTCCAGTGCTTTCAGTTGCTGGTGAAAATCAGCCCTGTTGGCTTTCAACTGTGTTTTTTGATCTTCGGTTAAATTTAGCTGCTCCATCGCCTTATTCTTGCTGTGATGGTCCCTGCCCTGCCTCATTTTATCGCCTTTCGATTTGATCTTTTCCTGGGCAAATACTGATACCGTTGCAAATGCGAACATGGCTACACTCAATCCTAATTTTTTCATGTGTATGAATTTTAAGGGTTATAATTTTTTTGTACGCAGTCACAGACGGTGGTGGATATGCCGGGTTTAAACACTTAACCTTTATTAACTGCACCTCTAAAACGAAAAAAGCCACGAAAAATCGCAGCTTCTACATTTCTTAAAACTCCTTAACAGAAAATGACCAATCACCGATTGAGCAATGACTGGAATGATCACCTCCCCTTATTGGCTAATTGTCCGCATGCCGCATCAATATCTTTACCTCTACTTCTGCGGAGCCGGGCATTTACACGGTTTTTGCCCAGGTAGTTCATAAACGCAAAGGTCGTTTCTTCATCAGGCTTGCTAAACCGGGCACCATCTATCTGGTTGTATTCTATAATGTTTACCAGGTCAACAGGCACCTGACGACAGAGTTTTATCAGGTCGTCAGCGTCACGGAGACTGTCGTTGAAGTTTTTGAACAGGATATATTCAAAGGTGATTTCGTTATCTGTTTTTTGATAATAATAGTTCAACGCTTCTATCAGCGCAGCGATATTATTGGTTTCGTTGATCGGCATGATCTCGTTCCGTTTCTTATCGGTAGCCGCATGCAGGCTAAGCGCCAGTTTGAATTTGACCCCGTCATCACCCAGCTGTCTGATCATTTTGGCTATACCAGCCGTACTCACCGTAATCCGGCTCGGGCTCATTCCCAGTCCGTCGGTGCTGCTGATGCGTTCTACGGCTTTCAATACGTTTTTATAGTTAAGCAATGGTTCACCCATGCCCATAAACACGATGTTGGTAAGCTTTTTACCATACATTTTTTCGCTTTGCCCGTTTACCATAGACACCTGGTCCACTATTTCGTCAAAATCAAGATTGCGTTTGCGGTCCATAGTGCCGGTAGCGCAAAATTTACAGCTAAGTGAGCAGCCAACCTGGCTGGATACGCAAACAGTCTGGCGTTTTTCTGTAGGTATCAGTACCCCTTCAATATAATGACCATCGATGGTTTTAAACCGGCTTTTAATGGTACCGTCGTCGCTGGTTTGGGTCGTATTCAACGTAAGTGCAGGCAAGGTAAAGTCCTGTTCCAGCCTGGCCCGCAGCTCTTTGCTCAGGTTACTCATCTCCTCAAAGCTGTGGGCATGTTTCTGCCACAGCCATTCCCAGGTTTGGCGCATTCTGAACTTCTTTTCACCGATGGTTTCAAAGTATTCCTTTATTTCATCGAGGCTCAGGTGGCGTATGTTCTTTTTCGTTTCCATGGCGCCAAAGGTAGCTTTTAGTAATTAGTTGATTGGTTGAATAGTTAAGGAGGTGACCGACTACCTTCGAAAAGACCGTTTTGCAGGCATTATATTCTGAGCTTAAAATGGCAGTTATTGGTTTTGCGAACTGTTTACATTTGCCGGACTATGCCAGGATATTCAATGGGGTCGATAGTGATGGCCGCATCCGGCTTTCACTTCGATAAGTTGGATTTGGCTTGCCAAAACAAAAAGTTATGCAAACAGCCTATATCGTAGATGCAATAAGAACACCAATTGGTAAATATGCCGGCATATTAAGCACGGTTAGGCCGGACGATTTACTCGCTCAGGTGATTAGGGCCCTCGTGCAACGAAATGCTTCGATAGACCCGGCTGCAATAGAGGAAATAATAGCCGGAGCGGCTAATCAGAGCGGTGAAGATAATCGCAATGTCGCCCGGATGGCAGCACTATTGGCAGGTTTACCTATAACTGTGGGTGGAGTAACGGTAAACCGTTTATGTGCAAGCGGACTGGACGCCATTATCCAGTCTGCCAGGGCCATACAATGTGGAGACGGCATGATGTATATAGCAGGTGGTGTAGAAAGTATGAGTCGTGCGCCATTTGTAATGCCCAAATCAAGTTCTGCCTTTGAGCGCAATGCAGAGATATACGATACCACAATGGGCTGGCGTTTCATCAATAAAAAGCTGGCTGAAAGGTACTTTCCATTTACCATGGGAGAAACAGCAGAGAATGTTGCGACACAATGGAACATCGGCCGGGAAGCGCAGGATTTATTTGCAGTAAACAGCCAGGAAAAATATGCTGGTGCATTAGCCGCGGGGAAATGGGAAGCTGAAATGGCTGGTATAGAAATAATTGCCGCAAAAGGCGAAAAACAAACCATACTTAAAGATGAGCATCCGCGTTTATCAACTATGGATCAGCTTGCTAAACTAAAACCTGTTTTTAAAAAGGATGGCACGGTAACAGCAGCAAACAGTAGCGGAATCAATGATGGGGCCGCTGCTATGTTGTTGGTCAATGAAGCAGCAATAAAACAGTTTAACCTTGAACCAATGGCAAGGGTTGTAAGTATGGCCATCTCAGGGGTTGATCCTTCTGTTATGGGAATTGGTCCCGTACCTGCTTCGCAAAAGGCGCTGCAACGTGCAGGGCTTTCGGTTAGCGATTTGGATTTAATAGAATTGAATGAAGCTTTTGCTTCGCAGTCACTTGCCTGCATAAGCGATCTGAGACTGGACCCGGCTAAAGTAAATGTAAATGGCGGTGCGATTGCCCTTGGTCATCCCCTGGGTTGCAGCGGTGTCCGGATCAGTACCACGCTGCTGCATGAACTCAAACGCCGCGGGGGCAGATACGGATTGGCTACAATGTGTATTGGCGTTGGGCAAGGGGCTGCAGTGGTGTATGAAAACCTGGGATGATGGCTCACTCTAAAACTGATACATGTTATTTGCTACAAAACTGGTTGAATCTAATGCTACCGGGATGATGCTCATCAAGGTATCTGTCCTGGCTATGATTTTCATGTTTATCTGTTTGTTGCTGCCAACACTTAGTTTTCTTGCGCCCTTTTTCCTGGTTTTCTTGCTGATCTTAATTATCGGAACCGCTATTTTCACAAAAGGTAATTTAAGCAGTTATAAACTTGAAAATGATCTTGTAGTTTTTGATACAGAAATCCAAATCAGCCAAATAGTTTTTCCGATGGACGAGTTGAAGGAACTGAAATTCTATTTCATGTCTTTTAATGGTATGAGGTTTCCCACTTACGAAACCGAAACGGATATTGGGAGCAGCCGGAATTATGGACTGGAAAACAGGATTAGTTTCCGGTATAAAAAGCAGAAATTTGATTATAAATTTTATGTGCAAAGCCAGCAGCATTTTCACAGTTTTGTACAAATGCTCGAGCAACTATACGTATCTCACATAAATTTTGGCGAACAAAACTGGAAAGGAAAAACATTTTTAATGCAGAATGTAACTGAAGAACAATATCAACACCTGATGAGAAAATACCAACACTATTGAAAGCACCCAATTATAAACTTATTGGTGTAATTGTAACCCTGCTTGGTGCTATCGGGTTTAGTGGCAAAGCCATTTTGGTAAAGATGGCCTATCGTGATACGGATGTGGATACCATATCGCTGCTGGCATTGCGGATGCTTTTCTCTTTACCTTTTTTCCTGGGAATGGCTTTTTTTGCCAGTAAGCAAACAGGTAATATAAATCTCACCACAAAAGAATGGTTTTCGGTGGTCGTTATTGGTCTGTTCGGCTATTATATCAGCAGTTTCCTGGATTTCTGGGGTTTGCAATTTATCAGTGCCGGACTGGAGCGACTCATTCTTTTTACGTATCCAACCATGGTGGTTTTCTTTGGAGCCATCATTTACAAAAAGCGCATCAGTAAGTTTCAGTTACTGGCCTTGCTGTTATCGTATGCGGGCATCGCCATCGCATTTGCAGCAGATATAAAAATGAGCAATAATAGTAATGTGGTCCTTGGTTCTCTACTGGTTTTTACCTGTGCTTTCACCTATGCCATCTATGTGTTTAGCAGCGGTCAAATAATTCCTAAAATAGGCACGGTAAAATTTACCAGCTACGCTATGCTTGCAGCCACTGTTGGTATCTTGTTACATTATCTTTTCAGAAATAAATTTCAATTTCACCTATTGCATTTTGCTCCCAAAGTATATTGGTATTCTATCATTATGGCTGTGTTTACTACAGTCCTACCCTCACTCTTTGTAAGCGAGGGGATCAAACGGATTGGTAGCAGCAATGTAGCGATTGTTTCATCTATCGGGCCGCTGGCAACCGTAGCGCAGGCTTACTTTTTCTTGCAGGAACCATTTGGGTGGCAACAAGCTGCTGGTACAGCATTGGTAGTAGTGGGCGTTATTTTGTTAGGACGAAAATTGAGTAAGGAAGAGAACAAAATAGCGTAGTATTTTATCCACTACAATTAATTATCGTATAAATGGCATACTATGTGGCAACAATCGGGCTTTCTCCAATCTGACGCGGATGTACAACTGGCAATGAAGAAACTGGCAGTCTTGATTGATGATGTCGTATTGCATTATAAAACACTTTCAGAAGAAGTACTAATGCATAGAATATCGCCGGGCAAATGGTCGGTTAAAGAGATACTCGGTCATTTAATTGACTCTGCGGTTAATAACCTGAAGCGGTTTACAGAAATACAATTTTTACCACAACCTTACCTGGTCACGGCTTATCAACAAAATGAACTGGTAGTGGTAAATAACTATCAAGATATTCCCGTAATGCATCTGCTGCATCTTTGGACAGCATTAAACCAACAGGTTATCTACGTAGTAAACAATATTTCTGGAGAAAAATTGAGTTATCCCGTAAACCCTCAATATGACAATGGTGAAATGAAATCTTTAGCCTGGATTATTTGTGATTATGTAGCGCATATTGAACATCATTTCAAGCGGGTACTATAGGCTGGTTGATAAAAAAAGTCCCCGGCAAAACCGGGGACCCAATGAAACTATTTATTTTAAAAACCCCTGCGGTCGTTGTTCCAGTTTCCACGATCGTTTTTGTCGTTGTCCCAATCGTTTCTATTATCATCAAAATACCGGTCGTCCAGGTGGAAATAGCCGTCTCTTTGTTTTTGATACATTAAACCGTTTGTGTACATGTAGTATTCGCCCCGGGGAGTACGTGTTACATACCTGTCTGGTACATACATTACCAATGGCGGAACAAAGCCGTAACGTTTTTCCAATTTCCTGCGCTGTTTGCGACTCAGGCTTCGTTGTTCAAAACACTGGTCAAAATTTCTACCCTGGTAACGATTTCTACGGCCATCTGCATCAATGATGATGAAAGGCGAACTGGGCTGCCATGGTTTTTGATACCCACGGTTTTGTTGGGGGTATCTGTTCTGGAACCTTCCGGGTTGAGAAAAAACTGCGGAACTAAAAACGGCTAAGACGATTGTAAGCGCAGAGCCGGTAATCAGGATGTTTCTTTTCATGGTATCATGTTTTAATACAGCATCTGACGGACGGTTATCTCTTAGGTAAAAAACAGGATTGTGAAAGAAATTAAAAAGAAAATTCAAGCAATTCCTGAATGGGTAAAGTTTGTTGATCGCCATTCTTTAAATGCTTTATCACACAATTGCCCTCTTCCAATTCCTTACTGCCAATGATGGCTGCATATGGAATGCCTTTCTTTTCGGCATACTTAAACTGTTTGTCAAATTTTGTTGCTTCATGAAAGAGTTCGCAACGAACACCTTTGTTACGAAGCAATTGCATTAGTTCAAATGCTTTGATACTTTCTGCTTCGCCCAAATTAAAAAATAGCACCTGTGTTCCCACCTGCACATCTGCCGGAAACAGTTGCAACTCTTCCATTACATCATATATCCTGTCGACGCCGAAGGAAATACCAACGCCTGGTATGTTCGGTACCCCAAATAAACCGGTAAGGTCATCGTAGCGGCCGCCACCCCCAATGCTGCCCATTTGCACACCCATGGCTTTTACTTCGAAGATGATACCCGTATAATAGTTGAGACCACGGGCTAAAGTGAAATCGGTTACTAGTTTCCAGTTCCCGGTCACCATTTGAGCTGCCATGATGTGTTGTAATTCAGTGATGCCAGCCTTGCCGGCTTCGCAATCACCAATTAGCAGTTGTAATTGATTTATTTTTATCTCGTTAGTTCCATCAATACCAAGGTATTTTTCAATGATGTTTATTTGGTCTTTATTTAGTGCCCGTTGTGCCAGTTCTTCTTTTACTTTTTCTAATCCTATTTTATCCAGCTTGTCAATGGCGATGGTGATGTCCATCATTTTTTCAACGCCACCGCATAGCTCAGCCAAAGCCGCCAATATTTTCCTGCTGTTTATTTTTATTTCTACGCCAATGCCCAGTTTGGAAAAAACGGTTGCATATATATTGGTCAATTCTACTTCGTTAAGTAATGCTTTACTGCCAACCACATCCGCATCGCATTGATAGAATTCACGATAGCGCCCTCGTTGTGGTCTGTCGGCGCGCCACACAGGCTGCATTTGGTATCGTTTAAAAGGAAAACTGAGCTGCCCATGGTTCATGGCTACATACCGCGCAAATGGAATGGTCAGGTCATATTTTAATGCTCGTTCGGTAAACGTTTTTACATTTTTTCCTTCCAGGATCTTTTCAAAATCTTCCCTTGCCTGAACATGCTTCACCGGGTTGTCGAATCCATTGTTGAGAATTTTAAAAATCAGTTTGTCACCTTCTTCTCCATATTTACCCATCAATGTTTCCAGGTTTTCCATTGCAGGCGTTTCTATTGGCTGAAAGCCATACAATTCAAACACCGCCTTAATAGTATTGAAAATATACTGTCGTTTACGAACCACTTCAGGTCCGAAATCTCTTGTTCCTTGCGGTAAACTTGGTTTTGCCATATAATTTAACTGGTCATTGACCAACACTTTTATTTCCGGTAATTTTATTGATAATGGAGCGCTTGCACTATGCATTTTTCCTATGTCCATATTTCAAAATGATTTCCTCACAAGCTCTATTTATCATTTCAAAAACTGCATGGTAGCCATCTTCGTTTCCAAACCATGGGTCGGGTATACATTTGCCTTTATCCGCGTACAGTTCGTTCAACAGCATGTCCACTTTTTTTTCGTTCCAAAACTCCTTACTGATGCGTTTAACCTCCGTATAATTGTCTTCATCCATCACATAAATCTTGTCAAAGTTGAGGATGTCTTCTTTTACAAATTTCCTGGAACGCTGGTGCCCGATATCTATGCCATTTATTTTTGCCACTTTTTGCGAAAGCCTGTGTGGCGCCTCACCTACGTGATACGCTTCCGTTCCTGCGCTTTCAACACTCCAGTTAAGTCCTGCCTTAAACGCTTTATCCTGTAAAATACCTTCCGCCAGCGGACTCCGGCAAATATTTCCAAGGCATACCATCAGGATTTTCATGTGGCAAATATATAGTTCAGCTAGCAGTTGTTCAGTTGTCAGAAATTCAGGTGCCAGTTAGTGTCTTGCCTACGACTCTGCTTGGTTATCGCATTGCAAAGCGGCAAATGTTGCTACGCTATGTTTGAATCCATTAACCGTCATAGTTACCAATCCCAATCCAATACGGCAGATTGCCAACTGAACAACTGCCAGTTATGGAAACCTAAAACCAAAAGCATCTCACAGCCAAACCGGCCGGTTTTGCAAATTCAAAAAGGGCAATGAGGTGACAAATGATTCGATCATTATTGACCAACGACCATTTTATAAAAGCAAAACCCAAAAATCATGACAGCAGAAAAGATTCTTCAAAGCGACATACTTGACATTCTATTTGAAGGTAAAAACAAATCTTATGGAGCGTACGAGCTCCGCAGGCAATATGATAAACGGATGAAGAAAGCCATCGCCGGAACCTTTATTTTAATTGCCCTCGTGGGCTTTACATACATGTTAGCCAGCGGAAACACCAGTAATGTGGTCATGGCCGATGCGGACGAACCCACTCAGCTTACGCAGGTGGAAATGACCAAGCCAAAACCTCCGGAACCAGAAAAGCCCAAACAAACACAAGCTGCCAGGCCCAATGTAGCCACAGTAAACCCTTCCGCACCGCTGATTGTGCCCGACGAAGTTTTGCCAGAAACCAAAATGCCGGACAGGGCACAAATAGACACGTCTGCCATTGGGGATGTAACAAAAGCTGGAGAAGCAACCAATACCAATACAGGTGTATCACAAGATGCGCCATCGACAGGTGGTGGCACTGGACCAGGCGTTATTGCATCCGTTCCTGAAACACCGCCCGGCCCATTAAGAATGGACCAGGTAGACCAGTTGCCCGAATTCCCCGGCGGAAAAGAAGCGTTGGTACGATATATGGTGAACAATCTCAGTAGCGAACTCGAACCTGGGGTAAAATATGTGGTTCGAGCGATGTTCATTATTGACGAGGAAGGCAACGTAAGTGATGCGCAAATTTTATTTAGCGACGACCAAGGATTGAATAGCCAGGTGTTAAAAGCAATTAAAAGGATGAAAAGATGGAAACCTGGTGTGCAAAATGGGCAATCTGTAGCTGTAAGATTTGTGATGCCTGTGACTTTCGTAGGTGCCGAAGAATAAAATTTCATAATTTGCCAGTCCTGAAAAAATGCAAAGCATGAATGATGAATTAAGCAAGCGGGAGAAGAACTATGTCCTTATGCGGTCAATCAGGGATTACGGCATGGGGATATTGCTTTTGGGCCTGGGTCTTTGTTTCTTTTTTTCCAAACAGGTTTTTGGAAGAGCCTTTTTTGAAAAAGACGAGCAATGGATGCGTTGGACCATGTTGGCAATATTTACTCTTTACGGTGGGTTTCGCATTTGGCGGGGATATGTAAAGCAATATTTTCGTAGAGATGAATAGTTGTTGAAGATCGAAGCAACATATTTAGTAGTGAAATACAAATTTACTGAGATTGAAATTTATGCCGTTTTATATAAAGAGAATAAGAACCCTGTCGCTGATGGTCTCAGCTGCCGTTTTTTTTGCCGGCTGCAATGATGTGGATACCAGCCGCGCCCAAAAATATACTGACAGCCCTAAGGAAGGCACTATTCATATTAGTGTAGACGAATCCTTTAAGCCAATAATCGATTCTCAGATACAGGTTTTTGAATCACAATATCCGCTGGCCCATATTATTGCAGAATATAAGTCTGAAGCGCAGTGTTTTAAAGATCTTGATCAAGACAGCACCCGTATGATCATCGTGACCCGCGGGTTAAGCGAAAAAGAAGACGAATACTATACTAAAAAATACGCTTTAAAGCCCAAATTTGGTAAACTTGCTTATGATGCTATTGCATTGGTGCTCAACAATAAATCCAAAGACAGCCTTTTTAGTGTAGACGATATCAAATTAATGCTGGAAGGCAAGAGCCCGTATAAATACAAAGTTGTACTCGATGGTCTCAATGCTACAAGCACGGTGCGCTATGCCCTGGATTCAATTTTACGGGGGGCAGCTATTGGACCAAATGTGCAGGCTGCAAAAACAAGCGAAGGTGTAATAGACTATGTGGCATCCGATGCCCAAAGTGTGGGTTTGGTGGGCATTAGCTGGCTGGGAGATAAAGACGATGCGAACCAGCTCAGCTTTTCGAAAAAAGTTAAAATTGCCGCTATGATGAGTACAAAATACCCGGACCATCCTTATGTATATCCATATATGGGCAATATAGCGTTGGATAAATACCCGATGATCAGGCCGCTGTGGTACATCCTTAAAGAGAATGGTTCGGGATTGGGTAGTGGTTTTATGAGTTTTCTTACCAGCCCCAGTAAGGGACAACTAATTTTTAAAAGGGCATATCTTTTGCCGGCAAGGCTTAATTATGACGTAAGAAAAATGAATGTCGAGGAGGAAAAGTAACTGGTAATTTCGGGTTGATTTGGTAAAGTTCTTATTTCGATTGAATATGGTCCGATACTTGGCAATTGTTCAATAGTTGCAGGGATACAACCTTTCACATTTGTTTATAGATCTTTGGGTTTTTAAAAGTACCTCTAAATAAGGTCTAGGCTTTTTAGAAAATTTTTTACCCTTTTAAGTATTCGTTGAAAACGAACGTTTAGTTAAGATGTTGAAAAATTGCACACAATCTCTATCTTCCCACCCATTTTTACGTCCTAACATTCAAGTTCATTTAAAAAAACGTAACTAATCAACAACATGAAAAGAATTGCATTTGTGATGTTAAGCAGTGTAGCGGTATTTATAGCTGGTGCACAGAGTGTAGCAGATGGCGTTAAAGCCATTTACTACGAAAAGTACAAAACAGCCAAGACCATTTTAGAAAAACTAGTTGCGGCAAATCCGGCTGACGTAGATGCCAATTATTGGTTGGGACAGGTTGCCCTTAATGAAGGGAATGTTCCGGCCGCAAGGGCAATTTATGCAAAAGCCATGGCTGCAACCACGCAGAACCCTTTAATTGTAGTGGGAATGGGGCATGTTGAACTAATGGAAGGCAAAAATGCTGATGCAAGGGCGCATTTTGATGCAGCACTTGCAGCCACTAACAATAAGAAAGGTGGAGACCCCAAAATACTTACAGCGGTTGGTCGTGCAAACGCCGATGGCGACAGCAAAACGGGTGATCCTGTTTTCGGAATAGAAAAACTTACTACAGCTGCCAAACTGGATGTAAAAGATCCTGAGATTTATGTGCAAAGCGGCATCAGCCAGTTGAAGCGTGGGGGAGAATTTGGCGGCGAAGCAAAGAAGGCTTACGAAGAAGCCCTGGTACGCGACCCTAAATATGCGAAAGCTAAGTTGCGTATTGCCAGAATCTTTTTAAGCCAAAATAACAAAGAATTGTTTCTGCCTTTAATGGAGGAAGCTACGCAACTGGACCCCAATTATGGCCCAGCCTGGCAGGCATTGTACATGTACTATGCGGAAAGAGATGTAAACAAGGCTAAAGAATATTTAGATAAATACATAGCGTTAGCAGATAAGGATTGTGAAACCGATTTCTTTTATGCTGATTATTTGCTAAGAGCAGGTAAAAAAGACGAAGCGCTTGCCAAAGCAAAAGAAATGGAAGGTGTATGTGGAGGTCAAAACTTTCCCAAACTCGATAAGCTCTACGCAATTATTTATGATCGTACAGGGGACTCTATAAATGCCCGCGCATCTATGGCTAAATACATTGCCAAGGAAAATCCTGAGAAAATTGGTGCTGTGGATTATGCCAACTACGCTAGCATCCTTGCGAAATTCCCTGGTAACGAGGCTGAAGTGGAAACAAATATGACGAAAGCTATTGCTAAAGACACAACAGCAGCTAAAAGGATAGAGTATGCTAGTTTGCTAGCTGAAACCTATGGAAAGGCGAATAATTTTTGCGGGCAAGCAAAGTGGCTTGGTATGGCCGCAGGATGGAAATCTAAAGTAACGGCCACTGAATATTATTATTGGGGCGATGCAGTGACAAAGTGTGCAAAGGGTTATGCAACTTCCGATAGTATTCCAAGGTCAGGAGCTTTTGCAACAGCAGATTCAATCTATGCTGCCTATATCACTAATTATGCAGATCAGCCGCAGGGGTATGCGTTCCGGGCCATTGCAGCAAAGGCATCTGACTTTGATACTTCAAAAGGCACAGCTATAGCAGCGGTACATGCATACACAGATTTTTTGATGAAGGATACTGCAAAGAATAAAAGAACGATCATTAGCAATTACTATTATGAGATCCCCTACTATGCTAAAATTAAGGATTTCCAAAAAGTATTAGATGCCGCAAATGCCATATTGCTTCTTGATCCGGCAAATCAATATGCCTTAGGCGTAAAACCAATTGCGGAAAAGCAAATTAAGGCAAGGGGTGGTTCACCTGCAACTGGCAATACACCCGCACCTGTTCCTGGAAAAACAGCTGGTACATCTCCTGGCTCCAAGCCGGGAACCAAACCGTTATAAATTCTTTCTATTATCTTCATCCCCTTTTGACGAATTGTTCAAAAGGGGATTTTTATTTTAGGAAAAAAGGGTGTGGAAAAAGGAATTTGATGCTGCGGGCTTATTTTTGCGCACTTCACTAATTATACCAGCATGTTTCGTATTTTATTAGATGTCCCCGGATCACCATCTCAATACCTGCCTGTTGGCATCCAATTACTGTTTGCTTTGGGTATGGTGGCCACCATTATCGGGGTGTCTCATTTTCTTGGCCCCAAGCGTAATACATCTGACAAACTCGAAAACTTTGAAAGCGGAATAGAACAAGTAGGCAATGCACGCCAACCCATGGCAGTTAAATATTTCCTGGTGGCTATCCTTTTTGTGCTGTTTGATGTGGAAGTGATTTTCTTCTATCCCTATGCAGTTAATTTCAGGGAACTTGGGTGGAGTGGATTTGGAGCGGTTTTAATGTTTGTTGGCTTCTTTTTGGTAGGTTTTTACTACATTATTAAGAAAGGCGCTTTAAAATGGGAAGACTAAAATGGATGTATGATTTGTGATTTCGGATGTATGATTTGTCAGGTTGTAGACAACTTTTGTTTTTGCTACCTGTTTAAAGATGGTAGTTCTGGCTGGTAGTTGAAACTCCTTAAAAGTCATTCTTCTTGATAAACATCACAAATCATAAATCATAAAACAAAAATCTATGAGTGATATATATACAGGCCGGCCGGTCCGGTTTAATAATAAAATAAAAGAGATAGAGATGCCCGAGGGCATTAGCGGGGAGGGTTTTTTTGTAACCAAGCTCAGCGATGTTGTTGGCCTGGCTCGAAAGAATTCACTTTGGCCCTTACCATTTGCAACTTCCTGCTGTGGTATAGAATTTATGGCGACTATGGGCAGCCATTACGACCTAGCAAGGTTTGGTGCTGAGCGGGTTGGCTTCAGTCCCCGCCAATGTGATCTTTTGATGGTGATGGGAACCATCAGTAAAAAGATGGGGCCGGTGCTGCGCCAGGTATATCTTCAGATGGCCGAGCCGCGCTGGGTATTAAGTGTAGGTGCCTGTGCCTGCAGTGGGGGTATTTTTGATACCTATTCCGTATTACAGGGCATAGACCAGGTAATCCCGGTAGATGTATATGTGCCAGGTTGTCCTCCCAGGCCCGAAGCGATTTTAGATGGATTTATGCGGATACAGGATTTGGTTCAAAATGAAAGTGTCCGGCGCCGGGGAGATGAGAAGTACAAAGCTTTGCTGGGTGAATATGGGATACAGTAATGAATTTGCAAACCCGGAAATGTGCAAATATGCAAATGCCCGCTTACGGATCATTGCTAAGGGTTAGAAATCATAAATCACAAATCTGAAATCATACATCAAGAAATGGCTTTGACCAACGAACATATTCAGACACGGTTGACCGAAAAATTTGGAGAACAACTTAGTGGCTGGGAGGCCCAATATGGGCTGCTTACATTTACCGTCACAAGTGATCTAAACCTGAAGGTATTACAGTTTTTATACGATGATAATGAACTGAAATTCAATTTTTTGACGGCTATTTGCGCCGTGCATTACCCGGAAAGGAAAGGAGAAGAGCTGGCAGTAGTATACCACCTGCATAATATGGCTGAGCGAGTTAGGCTTCGAATGAAAATATTTGTGCCTGTAGAGAAGCCAGATGTGTATACAGCAACTAAATTATACGAGACTGCAAACTTTATGGAAAGGGAAACCTACGATTTCTTTGGAGTCAATTTCGTTGGTCACCCCAACCTTATCAGGATATTGAATGTAGACGAGATGGATTATTTCCCCATGCGAAAAGAGTTTCCGCTTGAAGACCAGACAAGGGTAGACAAAGACGACGAAATGTTTGGAAGGGGCGGGAGTTACAATTAAAACATGGTTTCATAATTAGAAAAGATCAGCAGGCCAGTCCTGTTCCATAATAAAATGAGCGAAATAATAACTACAGAACCGCACCATGTTCGCCTGCCGGATGGCAGCATACAAAAGCAAACGACCACTATGAACCTGGGGCCTACGCACCCGGCTACCCATGGTGTGTTCCAGAATATTATTGAACTTGATGGAGAAACAATCGTTAGTGCTATAAGCACCGTGGGCTATATACACCGGGCTTTTGAAAAATTGGCTGAACGTCGTCCGCTTTACCAGATAACAACGCTTACTGACCGGCTCAATTACTGCAGCAGCCCCATCAACAATATGGGCTGGCATCTTACTTGTGAGAAGCTACTGGGTGTGCAAACGCCAAAACGTGTGGACTATCTCAGAGTTATCATCATGGAGTTGGCGCGCATTTCCGACCATCTTATTTGTAATTCCATCGTTGGGGTAGATACCGGTGCTTATACCGGCTTCCTGTATGTAATGCAATACAGGGAACTGATTTATGAAATATATGAGGAGGTTTGCGGTAGCCGTCTCACCACCAATATGGGCCGCATTGGCGGTTTTGAAAGGAACTTTACCAATACTGCTTTTGAAAAACTGGAAAAGTTTCTGAAAGAATATCCAAAGGTTTTAAAAGAATTTGAAGCACTCTTTGAGCGGAATCGCATTTTTATGGACCGATGCCAGGGTACTGGTGCCATCACTGCTGAAAGAGCGCTTAATTATGGGTTTACCGGTCCTAACCTTCGGGCAGCCGGTGTAGATTACGACGTTAGGGTAAGCGACCCCTACAGCAGTTACCAGGATTTTGATTTTACCGTTCCGATAGGTACTACGGGGGATAACTACGACCGCTGGCTGGTGCGTAACCAGGAAATGTGGCAAAGCCTAAGCATTATTGAACAGGCCTATAAAAAAGTACAGGCCTTTAAGGGTGCTGATGCAGAAATTTATCATGCGGATGTACCGGAGTACTACCTCCCCATGAAGGCTGATGTGTACACCAAAATGGAAGCACTGATCTACCACTTTAAAATAGTAATGGGCGAAACGGAGATTCCAGCCGGCGAATTATACCAGGCAGTAGAAGGCGGCAATGGTGAATTGGGCTTTTACCTGATTAGCGATGGAGGAAGAACACCCTACCGTTTGCATTTCCGCAGGCCCTGTTTTATTTATTACCAGGCATACCCCGAGCTTACAAAAGGTGCCATGATCAGTGATGCGATTGTAACGATGAGTAGCCTTAACCTGATAGCAGGGGAGTTGGATGCTTAAGCACTAATGTGGAAATGTGAAAATGTGGAGGTGTGAAAATGAAGGGCAGGCACTTGAATTTCCTAATAATAAATTCCAAATTGTTTTAAAATATGTTTTCAGAACAAAAGCTAGCCGAGGTTAAAACACTTATTTCTCACTACCCGGAGGGGAAACAGAAGAGTGCTTTGCTGCCGGTATTGCATATGGCGCAGGATGAATTTGGCGGATGGCTGAGCGCCGACACCATGGATTATGTGGCTGGTCTTTTGAAACTGGAGCCGATAGAAGTATACGAAGTAGCCACTTTTTATAGCATGTATAATCTTACACCCGTTGGAAAATACGTGTTCGAAGTTTGCCAGACAGGCCCTTGTATGCTTAATGGGAGCGATAATATTATCGATTACATCAAACAGAAGCTGGATATTAAAGTAGGCGGCACCACAGCTGATGGATTGTTTACTCTAAAAACTGTTGAGTGCCTTGGCGCCTGCGGCTATGCACCGATGATGCAGATGGGAAAAACCTACCGGGAACATTTAACCAAAGAAAAAGTAGATGCCATTATAGAGGAATGCAGAAGTACGGCTGCGAGAAATAATTAGGGTGCAATAAGATTTGACCATGCTTTAATCACATAAAAAGACACAAGGCCCTGGCTTTGGAAATAAAAATGAAAAAATTAATCCCGGTCCTGCTGTTGTTTATCGGTGTTGCAGCATCTGCCCAAAGCAAGGACGAAAATGAAGTGATTGAACGAACTTACTTGTTGAGCCATACTATTTTCGGATCTAAGGACAGCCTTACTCTTGAAGATCTTTTTGCCAAAACCGCCACTTATGGGCATTCTCACGGCAACCTGCAGACAAGAGAAGAAGCTATCAAAAGCATCAGTGCAAATAAATCAAGATATACAGATACCTCGATTACCAATATGACGGTGTATTTTAATGGCAAAACAGCCATTTCAAGACATTTTTTTAAGGCAAATGAAAACAAGCCGAACGGTACCGTTTCAAAACTTGACTTTGCTATGATATTGGTTTGGGTAAAGGAGAAAGGCAAATGGCGTTTGTTTGGCAGGCAGGCGGCTTTTATTGCATTCTAAAAACTACAAAAATGAAACTAACACCTTACCTCCATTTTGCCGGTAATGCCGCAGAAGCATTGGACTTTTATGCCACGGCTTTTGGTGGAGAAGTAACCATGAGAACTACGTATGGTGATAGCCCCATGCCCAGCGAAGACGATTGGAAAGATAAAATTATGCATGCACGGCTTTTGTTCGGAGATAACCTGATCATGTTGTCCGATTCGTTTAAAGGACAGCCTGCGCTGCCAACCGGAAACGTGCAGTTAAGTATGGAGATAGTTGATGCGGCACAAATCGAAACCGTGTTCAATGCCATGGCTGAAGGAGGCACTATTACGATGCCGCTGCAGGATCAATTTTGGGGAGCCAAATTCGGTATGCTTACCGATAAATTTGGTATTAGCTGGATGTTTAATCATGAATTGAAAAAATGAATCCAGTGAAGAAAATGCTTCTTTTGGTACTTGGTGGATACTTATCTTTCATGGCAAAAGCACAGCAAGGAACTACCGCTGGTGCGGAGCAGATGGAAATAATGATGAAGATAGCAGGTCTTAAAAATGCGCTGATCTCAAAGGACAGTGTTGTTTTAAGCACATTACTGAGTGATGAAGTAAGTTATGGTCACACCAACGGACTGGTACAAACTAAGTCGCAATTGATTCGCTCGGTGGTAAGCGGAGAGCAGGATTATAAAAAGATGGACCCGGCTGATATGGTCATCAAAATATACAATGGAACAGCCATTGTAACTATGGAGTCAAAAGTGGCCTTGTTTTTTAATGGGAAGCCATTGGATCTGGACATGAAAATATTATTGGTTTGGATAAAACAGGCCGATGGATGGAAACTGGCAGCGAGGCAAAGTGTGAACAAGACTAATTAGCAAAAAACATGAGTAGAAAACTACTGTTAGAAAAAGCACATGTACCCAACATACGCCTGTATGATGTGTACCGCCGGGAAGGTGGATACCGGAGCGTGGAAAAGGCTTTTAAAGAAATGAGCCCCGAAGCGGTTGTGGAAGAAGTGAAGAAAAGCGGTCTTCGTGGCCGTGGCGGTGCCGGCTTTCCAACTGGAATGAAATGGAGTTTTATTGCAAAACCTGAAGGCATTCCCCGTCACCTGGTGGTGAATGCCGATGAAAGTGAACCCGGTACTTTTAAGGACCGTTACCTAATGGAGTTTTTACCCCACCTATTATTGGAGGGTATGATCGTTTCGTCATTTGCCCTGGGAGCCAATGTTTCGTATATCTATATCCGTGGTGAATATGCCTGGATCGTGGATATCCTTGAACACGCAATCGGCGAAGCCAAACACCATGGATGGCTGGGAAAAAATATTTTGGGAACCGGTTTCGACCATGAGATATATATACAACGGGGGGCCGGTGCCTATATCTGTGGTGAAGAGACGGCTTTGCTGGAAAGTCTCGAAGGCAAACGTGGTAACCCGAGGTTAAAGCCACCATTCCCGGCGGTTAAAGGCGTATGGGAAAGGCCAACGGTGGTAAACAATGTGGAATCAATTGCGGCTGTAGGGCCAATCATTAATATTGGTGGAGAGGAATATGCTAAAATAGGTGTGGGCAAAAGCACTGGTACGAAGTTAATTTCAGCCTGTGGCAATATCCGCAAACCGGGGGTGTATGAAATTGACATGACCCAAAGCGTAGAGGAGTTTATTTACAGTGATGAATACTGTGGTGGTATCGCCAACGGAAAACGTTTAAAAGCATGTATACCGGGAGGTTCATCTGTGCCTATCTTGCCGGCGAATTTATTATTGAAAACGGCAAAAGGCGAAACCCGCTACATGAGCTACGAGAGCCTGGCAGATGGCGGATTTGCATCTGGCAGTATGATGGGCAGCGGTGGTTTTATTGTTTTGGATGAAGATCAATGCGTGGTTCGGCATACCTATTCACTAGCCCGTTTTTACCGCCATGAAAGTTGTGGTCAGTGTAGCCCCTGTCGCGAAGGCACCGGCTGGATGGAGAAGATCCTGTTGAACATTGAAAACGGGAAGGGCAAACTGAGTGATATAGATCTGCTGTGGGATATTCAGCGTAAGATAGAGGGAAATACCATTTGCCCGCTGGGCGATGCAGCAGCCTGGCCGGTAGCAGCGGCTATCCGTCATTTCAGGGATGAGTTTGAATGGCATGTGCTAAACCCACAGGAATGTTTGGCCAGTAACTATGGATTAAGACATTATGCGGACGAGTTGCATGTGCCAGCTTAGGGAAACAATAAAAAATCTTTGCGACTTCGCTCCCTGGCGTCTTTGCGAAAAATAAAAAAATATGGCAGAACCAACACCATTATTTAAAGTAACCATCGACAATATCACTGTTGAAGTGCCGGCGGGTACTACTATTTTGCAGGCTGCAAGAAAAGTAGGCGGCGAGGTGGCACCTCCCGCCATGTGTTACTACACGCCGTTGCAAGGCAGTGGCGGTAAGTGCCGCACCTGTTTGGTAGAAGTAAGTAAGGGTAGCGAAAAAGACCCACGCCCCATGCCTAAACTGGTTGCCAGTTGCCGCACAACGGTGATGGATGGCATGGAAGTGAAAAATATCACCAGCGAAAAAGTGATCGACGCCCGTGCCGGTGTAGTAGAATTCTTATTGATCAACCATCCGTTAGATTGCCCGATTTGCGACCAGGCCGGCGAATGCCATTTGCAGGACCTTGGCTACGAACATGGTAAGGAAGGCACCCGCTACGAATTTCAACGCCGTACTTTTAAAAAGCATGATTTAGGGCCTTACATTCAGTTACACATGACACGTTGCATTATGTGCTTCCGTTGTGTGTTTACTGCCGACCAGGTAACCAACAAAAGAGTACATGGTATCCTGAGTCGTGGTGACCATGCTGAAATTGCCACTTACATTGAAAAAAGTCTCGACAACGATTTTATAGGTAACGTGATCGATGTATGCCCCGTGGGCGCTTTAACAGACCGTACTTTCCGGTTTAAAAACAGGGTTTGGTTTACCAAGCCCGTGGATGCGCACCGCGATTGCGAAAAATGCTGCGGAAAAACTACTTTGTGGCTTCGCGGCGACGAGGTGTTCCGTGTTACTGCCCGTAAAGACCAATGGGGAGAAATTATCAGCGTGGAAGATGGTAAACCAGGCTGGATTTGCAATGAGTGTCGTTTTGAAAAAAAGAAAACAGGTGACTGGGTGATCGAAGGGCCAACTAAAGTAAACCGCCATTCGGTGATTGCACAGGGTCACTACGAAGGCTTGCAAAAACCCAAAGAGGTTTTGTATGATGTATTGACCACACACAAACCAAGGTTGCTGATGAATATCCATAGCATCAGCGAAGTAAACAAGCCACAAACAGATTTATCGTTGATCGATGGCCCCGCCCATTCAACTGATTTTAAATAGACCAACCGAATAAACCGCGATTCATGTTATTAGTAATAGACTGGGCATTACTGCTTGAAAAATTTTTACTCATTGCCGTGATTGTAACCATCGCTTTGGTGTTTGCGATGTACAGCACCTATGCCGAACGTAAGGTTGCAGCCTGGTTGCAGGATCGCCGGGGTCCTAATCGTGCGGGTCCATTTGGTATTTTGCAGCCCTTTGCTGATGCGGTAAAACTATTTTCCAAAGAAGATATTATTCCAAGCCATGCCAATAAGGTGCTTTTTATTATGGGTCCCGGTTTAGCGATGATGGCCGCCCTGATGACCAGTGCGGTTATACCATGGGGAAGTACGCTCGAAATGTTTGGAAGAAATATTACGCTCCAGATTGCTGATCTGAATATTGCCATCCTTTATGTTTTTGGTGTGGTGGCTTTAGGCGTGTATGGCATTATGATCGGCGGATGGGCATCTAACAATAAATTCTCCCTGCTTTCCGCACTGCGCGGTGCTTCACAAAATATTTCCTACGAACTGGCCATGGGCTTGTCTATCATAGCGCTGGTTATGGTAAGTGGTTCTTTGAGTCTCAGGGAAATTGTGGTGCAGCAACAAGATCATGTCTGGAATATATTTAAACAGCCGCTGGGCTTCCTGATTTTCATCGTATGTGCATTTGCCGAGTGCAACCGTACACCTTTTGACTTGCCGGAGGCAGAAAATGAACTTAATTTCGGATACCACCAGGAGTATTCGTCCATGAAACTTGGCTTCTATCTTTTTGCTGAATACATCAACATGTATATCAGCAGCGCCATCATGGCCACGCTTTATTTTGGGGGTTACGATATACCGTTTGTAAACGATGCCGCCCTTGGACATTCCTGGTGGGTAGCCTTGCTTGGATTTGCCTGCCTGATGGGCAAAACCATCTTTTTTGTATTCGTATTTATGTGGGTGCGGTGGACGATTCCAAGGTTTCGTTACGACCAGCTCATGAACCTCGGATGGAAGAGCATGATACCACTGGCACTGCTAAATATGGTGATAACAGGCGTGGCTATTTTATTATGGCAACAATACCATCACTAACTATAATAAAATTGGGCTGTATAGGCTATAAAAATATTTTTGCACCTTTCAATCATGGTGCATTTACCTGATAAAAAATTAAACCAAGCACACTGTATGCAACAACACACGGCCCTGGTAAGCGACATTACACAACTTTCGGATTATAAGAAGTGTAAGATTTGTTCGGGTGAAATCAGGAAAGTGAACAACAGGTACAATTTGGTGTCGTGTAAAAACTGTGGGATCGTTTTTTTTGAAAAGGATTTGAAGGATTTTGACATCGACGGGTATTATTCAAAACTGTATAGCGATCTGAGTTCTTATAACAACTATTCAAAGCAACTTGAACAACTAAAGCAAGGAGCTCAGCCACCTTTGGGATTCGATAAAAGCTGGGTTTTAAAAAGAGTTCTTTCAAAAAAACCTGGAGAAATCGCTGAGATAGGTTGTGGAATTGGTTTCGTAGGAAACTATATCCAGTCTAAAGGGATAGCCTATACCGGCTTTGAGCCAGCTATTCAAATAGCCGCAGCTGCCAAGGAACTTGGCATCAATGTGATACAGGGTACCACGGATAATTTGCAGGATTACAGGGAACATTTTGCTGCAGTTCTTGCCTTTGAAGTAATAGAGCATATCGATAACCTTAAGGGCGCTTTTGCTGCTATCCATTCAGCTCTAAAACCCTCGGGCAGGTTTGGCTTTACGGTGCCTAACTATAACAAGCGATTAAATTTTGACAAGAATGGAGAAGAGATCTATCAGTCGGGGCCGCCACTGCATATCAATTTCTTTACCGTAGAATCCATAAAGACCATTGCCGGGGAAATGGGTTTTGAAGTTGAGTATATAAAGGAAAGAGCGTTTTTACAGAAGCAAAGCACAATGAAGAAAAATCTCCGGTTGTTGTATTTGATGGGTACCGGGAAATTTAATGGGTCCACGATTTACTGTGTATTGAAGAAGAAATAGAGAAATATTACCAGGTGGTCTTAAAGAAGAAAAACTAAATAATGCAAGCATTAACCGATAGGGGCAAACAAGTAAGCCGAAAACCAATGAGCATTTGGGAGAAGATGTACCTTCCTTCCATACTCAAGGGCATGGCTATTACTTTCAGCCATCTTTTTAAAAAGAGACCCACTATTAATTACCCGGAAAAAACGAGGCCTTTTAGCCCGGTTTTCCGTGGGCTTCACGTACTAAACCGCGACGAGGAAGGCCGTGAACGCTGCACTGCCTGCGGCCTTTGTGCCGTGGCCTGCCCTGCCGAGGCTATTACAATGGAAGGTGCTGAGAGACTGCCCGGCGAAGAGAATTTATACAAGGAAGAAAAATACGCGGCCAGGTACGAGATCAACATGCTGCGTTGTATTTTCTGTGGATTATGTGAAGAGGCATGCCCCAAGGACGCCATTTACCTGAGCGAAACCTTTACGCCAGCGAATTTTACGAGACAAAGTTTTATATATGGCAAAGGAGATTTGCTGATACCCAACCCAGTAACCGAAAAGGAGGCCTATGAGAAGGCTGCTGCGGGCAGAGTGAGGGTGGCAACTACTTCTAATCCATCAGCGGAAGGTCATGATGGTCATTAGGTCAATGTTCGATAGGGCTGGTAAGCAGCAAGAACAAAAACCAAAATGATGATTGACCGGTTGACCGCCCCAATGACCCGTAAAAGGGCCTGGTTAAATTTTTGAACAAAGAAGAAATGAATATTACACAAATACTTTTCTGGTTTTTAAGTGCGCTGGCAGTTGGTAGTGCATTAATGGTAGTTACACGTAAAAACCCGGTGTACAGTGTGCTTTTCCTCATTGTTACTTTTTTTGCTATCAGCGGCCATTATATCTTAATGAATGCCCAGTTTTTAGCCATTGTAAATATTATAGTGTACGCCGGAGCCATCATGGTGTTGTTCCTGTTTGTGCTAATGTTGATGAACCTCAACAGTGAAACTGAACCCCAGAAGAATAAATATATGATACTGAGCGGTGCAGTTGCAGGGGGCTGCCTGATGCTGATCATTATTGCGGCCTTAAATACAGGGATCAAAGACCAGTCGCTGAATATGGGGCAAGGTGGCATCGGCCTTATCAAACACCTGGGAATGATACTTTACAGGGATTATGTGATACCGTTTGAGATAAGCAGTGTGTTGTTTTTGAGTGCGATGGTGGGAGCAGTGGTGATTGGGAAGAAGCATTAGTATGCAAATGTGGAAATGTGGGAAATGTGGAAATGAGAGCACCGGGCGAACGGGAATAATAATGATAAAAATTGGGAGGGGGAATTTGGTGATGAAGATTGGATTATAAAGTCAATTTTCACATTTCCACATTTTCCACATTTCCCACATTAATTTAAAAAGATTATGCCAATAAATTATTATATCTACTTGGCTGTCATCCTGTTTTGTATAGGAGTGGCGGGGGTGCTTACACGCCGCAATGCCATAATTGTGTTTATGTGTATTGAGCTCATGTTGAATGCGGTAAACCTCCTGCTGGTGGCCTTTAGTAAAATGCATTATGCCAAAGCAGTTCTGATCGATCCCAACACAACGGTTGGTACCGATGCACAGCTATTTGTATTTTTCATCATGGTAGTGGCGGCAGCAGAAGTAAGTGTAGGTCTTGCTATTATTGTCTTAATGTACCGAAAGGTGCATAGTGTAGATATTAACTTTTTGAACAGGCTCAAGAATTAATCAATAATGAGTGATGAGTAATGAAGCACAATTACCGTCACTCATCGTTCATTACTCATCACTCATACTAATAAATGACGAACGTACTTCAATATGCATGGCTGGTTCCCATCTTTCCGCTGATCGGGTTTTTGATCATTGGACTTTTCAGGAACAATCTTTCAAAACAGATGGTTGGCATCATCGGGTGTGGCTCCGTGTTACTTTCGTTTATCGTTAGCGTTTGGCTGTTTAGTAATGTCAATGCAGACGAAGCGCATGTCGCCCGCTATTTCGATTTTATCAGTGTCGGTAAGGTCTCTATCCCGTTTGCTTTCCAGATAGATCAGTTATCTGCCATCTTCCTGTTGATCATCACCGGGGTTGGCACACTGATACATATTTACTCCACTGCTTACATGCACGAGGAGGAACCCAAACATTTTGCCCGGTATTTTGCCTATCTCAACCTGTTTGTCTTTTCCATGCTGCTGCTGGTTATGGGCGCCAACTATGTCATCATGTTCATCGGTTGGGAAGGTGTGGGTCTTTGCTCCTACCTGCTCATCGGGTTCTGGTTTAAAAGAACGGATTATAACAATGCGGCCAAGAAGGCTTTTATCATGAACCGTATCGGCGATCTGGGTGTACTCCTTGCAGTATTCTGGATGATGCAAAAGTTTGGCACCGTAAATTTTACCGACCTCTTTGCTGCGATAGCCAAACAACATGGGGAAGGCACATTATCGGCAAATGATCCGGCTCTTGTAGGTATTACTTTATTACTCTTTTTGGGTGCCACAGGTAAAAGTGCGCAGATTCCATTATACACCTGGCTGCCCGACGCCATGGCCGGTCCCACCCCTGTCTCAGCCCTGATACATGCGGCTACCATGGTGACCGCCGGTATCTATATGATTGCCCGCAGCAATATCATGTTCACCTTGGCCGAAACCACCAGCAATATTGTTGCTATTATTGGTTTAGCCACAGCCGTATTGGCCGCTACTATTGCCCTTAAGCAAAACGATATTAAAAAGGTACTGGCCTATTCTACAGTTAGCCAGCTTGGCTTTATGTTCCTGGCTTTGGGCGTGGGCTCTTATACGGGCGCTGTTTTTCATGTTATGACGCATGCCTTCTTTAAAGCCCTGATGTTCCTCGGTGCCGGTTCGGTAATCCACGGTATGCACCACGAACAGGACATGCGCAATTATGGCGGACTCAAAAAATATATGCCTGTTACGCACGGCACATTCCTCATAGGATGTTTGGCTATCTCAGGTGTGCCGCTGTTTAGTGGTTTCTTTTCGAAAGATGAAATTCTGATGGGTGCTTATGCCAACAACCCGGTCTTGTACTTTATTGGTTTGGCAGCTGCGCTGATGACCGCATTTTATATGTTCCGTTTATATGGCATGACGTTCCAGGGGAAATTCCGGGGCGATGAACACCATCACCCGCATGAAAGCCCGAAAGCGATGACCATCCCGTTGGTGATATTGGCCATATTAGCTGCGATAGGTGGGTTTATCGGTATCCCGGCTTTGTTTAAACCAAATGCCCATGCCCTGGAAAAATACCTGGCTCCTGTATTCGAAGGCTCGGCTAAATTGGCAAAACCACACGAAATAAATCATAATACCGAATGGGGTTTGTTAATCGGATCAACAATAGTGATACTTGCCGTTATTGCTTTTGCCTGGAACAAATTCAGTAAGTATCAAAAGACTGGTGTCGAAGAAACTGGTATGGGAAAAGTGCTGGAAAATAAATGGTATGTGGATGAGATCTACAATGCAGCTGTTGTAAAACCATTGCTGGGTCTTGGTGCTTTCTTTAATAGTGTGATTGAAAAAAGTGGGATTGATAAACTCGTAAATGGCGTCGGTCGCGGTCTGCAGTATTTAAGCCGCCAGTTCCGTCATTTGCAAAGCGGGGTGATTGGTAATTATATACTTATCATGGTAGCCGCTATTGTAGTGCTGTTCCTCCTTGGATTTGGCTTCACCCCGGATATTAAGGCAATAAAAAACCTTTTCGGTAAATAATATTTCATGATCCTTGTTTCACTCATATTGATCCCGCTGGTGTTTGGCCTTGCCTCGTTCTTTTTTAAAGGGAACGATGCACCCAAAACATTTGCCCTGATTGCCTCTGTACTTGTATTGGCAACAGCCTGCTACGCTATTAGCTTACCGCCAGGTTCGCTCACCTATAGCCGAAGCTGGCTCTCTGTTCTTAACAGTAATTTTTCGCTGGGAACAGATGGGATGGCCAAAATACTGGTGTTGTTAACGGCCATCAGTTATCCTATTATTTTTATTGCTACCCGCAACAATCAATACAAAGACGCCAACCAGTTTTATGCATTAATGCTATTGACCCAGGCTGGTTTAATGGGCGTATTTCTTTCCACCGATTGTTTATTGTTCTATTTCTTTTGGGAACTGGCGCTTATCCCGGCCTATTTTCTTTGTAGCAAATGGGGCGGCGACAAGCGCATACAGGTGAGCTTTAAGTTTTTCATTTACACTTTTGTCGGCTCCCTGATCATGCTGATCGGTATCATCTATCTCTATTCCAAAACTTCCGATCATTCTTTTGCCTGGAGCAGTTTCACCAAAGTGGTGTTGACCGAACAGGAACAGGGCTATTTCTTCTGGTTCTTTTTTATTGCTTTCGCTATCAAAATGCCCATCTTTCCTTTTCATACCTGGCAGCCCGATACTTACGAACAGGCGCCGACGGCGACTACGATGGTGCTAAGTGGTATCATGGTAAAAATGGGTTTGTTTGCAGTAGCACGCTGGTTGCTACCGGTATTTCCGCAGATGGCGGTAAAGATGGCAGATACCGTAATGATACTTTCCATAATTGGTATGATCTACGCGTCGCTGATCGCCATGAAACAGGACAGCATTAAAAGGATGATCGCCTATTCATCCATAGCGCATATCGGGTTAATGTGTGCCGCCCTTTTTGCCAACAATGCTGCAGCTACGCAAGGTGTATATATTCAATTGTTTAGCCACGGGGTAAACGTCATTGGTTTGTGGATCGTCGCTAACGCCATTGAACAGCAAACCGGCACTACCAAAATGAGCGAACTCGGCGGCCTGGCGCATAAAGCACCCGTATTAGCCATACTCTTGGTAGTGATGGCTCTGGCTAATATAGCCTTGCCACTCACCAATGCGTTTGTAGGTGAGTTCCTGATGTTTAATGGCATTTTTGCATTCAAGCCCATCTTCGCAGTAGTAGCCGGAGTGAGTATTATTCTTGCGGCCGTTTACACCCTTAACATGATTCAAAGAGTATTCCTGGGCGAAGCCTCGGCTTTTCTCAAAGTGACAGACATACCAAAAAACACGGTCATCGCATTAAGTCTTATTGTAGTGATGATTTTTGTAATGGGTGTATATCCGAAACCAATGTTTCATTTGGGAGAACAGGTAATGGGGTGGGTGACGGCGAAGTAGTGATTAGGGATTAGTTGATTGGTGATTGGTATCGCAGATTTGAGGGTGATTTAGGCTTAAACTGTAGATAATTACAATTGATGATGTGGAAGAACAAATGTTTGGATAATTGAAAAAGTGCAGGGCCCGTCAGTAAGGAAAGCGTGAGACCAATGGGAAATATTGTGAAGGCGGAGGCTTATAGAATAGACTAGTATTAAACAACAAAATGGTAGCCAATTTGCACATTTGCATATTTGCACATTTGCACATTTCTAATTATGAACCTGATAATATTTGCGGCAATCGCCGGTGTGGTAATGATGATTGGCGGCCTTTTCGTTAAAAGCAAACGGAGGGTTAGCGATTTGGCGCTGGCATGCCTGCTTCTGGTGCTGGCCGGTAACACCTACGAGCTACGTGTAGGTGCACCCCTGTTTCATATTGATCTGAAAGGGATGTTGGGATTTAATTCGCTTGGCCTGCTCATAAACGAAGTGCTTCTTATTGCGGCTGTCATTTATTTTTTGCTGCAGTCAAGGGATATTGAAAAAGTAGGCGATAATGTGCCAGATTATTATGCGTTGATCTTCTTTGTGTTTTGCGGTATCGGTATTGCAACATCGTACCAATCGCTGCTCATGTTGTTCCTGGGTATTGAAATCATTTCTATCCCGTTGTATATTCTTACAGCCAGCGACAAGCTCAATATGAAGAGCAACGAAGCCGGTCTGAAATATTTTATGATGGGCGCCTTTAGCACAGGCCTTATGCTACTGGGTATCGCATTGGTATATGGGGCTACGGGATCTTTTTTTATGGTTGATATTGCAGCCAAAGGCTCACTCGCTACAGCTGGTAGCGCCACGGGCACAATATCATTAACTGAAACCTATCGACTTATAGGCGGATTGATTTTGCTGATGATAAGCATGTCTTTCAAGGTATCCGCCGCCCCTTTCCATTTTTGGACACCTGACGTGTATGACGGCGCTCCAACTCCTTTTACTGCCTTTATGGCCACCATCGTTAAGGTTGCTGCCTTTGTTGCCTTTATTAAGCTGTTCGAGGGGAATCATGGAAAGCTTGGTGAAAAATACCAGATGCTGGTAGCCATCATTGTGACGGCTACATTGCTGATTGGAAATATTACAGCTGTATTCCAGCAAAGTGTTAAGCGGATGCTGGCTTACAGTTCTATTGCCCAGGCCGGGTTTATGATGTTTGCGTTATTTGCGTTTACGCCGGAAACCAAGGAAGCTATCGTATTATATGCAGCTGCTTATTGCCTGGCTACCATCGGCATCTTTTCCATTCTTAACCGCATGGACGACTACACTTTCGATGGCTACAACGGGCTTGCAAAAAAGGAACCTTTGCTGGCGTTGCTCAACACCATTTTCTTTCTGTCGCTGGCGGGTATACCTTTAACGGCGGGCTTTTTCGCTAAGTTTTACATCGTCTCTGCAGCCATGAAAAACAATGCCGGATTTCTTTGGATGTTTATTATCGCGATGCTTTGTGCAGCTGTGAGTGTGTACTATTATTTCAGGGTGATACAAGCCATGTACTTTAAAAATGGTGAAGGCCAGAAAATCGAAGCAAGCGCCACGTTTAAATATGTGCTGATTGCAGTGGCAGTATTGATCATCATACTCGGTATTCAACCGGGCTGGTTATTACAGCATTTGTACTTTTAAATGATATCAAACCTGATCCTGCCCCCGGCAGGATTTTTTTTGCAACAGCGATTTTTCGTGCAAACGTTTTCGCAAATAAATTCTCCTAATGCCGGCCGGCATAGTCATTTTTTCAAAGCGTTGACTGATATTGCCGCAGCAATATTTTTTTGAATTACCTTAACCAACTCCTTTTCACCAATCAAAAAAAAGTCACTATGGAATTACCCGTTTTGCAAGCCGTGCACCCCGAAGATTTTAAACAATACTGTACTGAAACCATCCGCCAGAGATTCCTGATGGAAGCACTGGTAAAAGATGATACCATCAACTTTGTGTACTCCCATTACGAGCGGATGATCACCGGCCTGGCAAAACCGGTAACAAAAGCATTAACCCTGGATACTTACGAAAACCTCCGCGCTGAAACCTTTTTGGAAAGGAGAGAAATGGGTATCATCAATGTAGGTGGCGACGGAACTGTGACAGCCGATGGCGAAAAATACAGTCTTCAAAAATTAGATTGCGTTTATGTGGGCAAGGGCGTAAAAGAAGTTTCGTTTGAATCGGTTGCCGGCGATAACCCAGCCATATTTTTCCTGCTGAGTACACCGGCCCATCAAAGCCATCCTACTGCAAAAATGGAAAGTAAAGATGCCACACCGATACAACTGGGCAGCAGCGAGACGGCTAACAACCGCACCATTTACAAATACATTCATATCGATGGCATTAAAAGCTGCCAGCTGGTAATGGGCCTTACCGTAATGCACCCCGGCAGTGTTTGGAACACCATGCCGCCACATGTACACGACCGCCGCAGCGAGGTTTATTTTTATTTTGATGTACCGGAAGGCCACGCCGTTTTTCATTACATGGGCGAACCGCAGCAAACCCGGCATATGGTAGTAAAAAATCACCAGGCCATTGTATCACCACCATGGAGCATCCATAGCGGAAGCGGTACGGCCTCTTACAGTTTTATATGGGCCATGGGCGGGGAGAACTTAGTGTTTACGGATATGGATCCGGCGCCGATTACAAGTTTGTTATAAGCTATAAACTCCCAGTCATTGCGAATCCCGGACGTCCGGGATTGCCTGAAGCAACTTCCAGGAGAAGATCTTCGAATTTCAGCCGCCGTGGTCGGTGTCCTCACCGACCACTGAATTTGAGCAATCTTCAATTATAGGCTGCGCCGTTAATCCTGCTGAAAATTAGTTTTAAAACGCAAACTCCAAATAACTAAAATCATCAAACATGAGCATAGAAAATTTTTCTCTCAAAGACAAAGTCATCGTCGTTACTGGTGGAACCGGTATCCTTGGATATTCATTTATTAAAGGAATTGTGGCGGCTGGGGGCAAAGTGGGCATCCTGGGCCGCAATGCCGAAGTGGCCAATCAGCGGGCAGAAGAAATAAATGCCGCGGGTGGCGAAGCGATAGCCTTAATAGCCGACGCAATGGATGAAGCGCAACTGGTAGCAGCTAAAGAAGCTGTATTGGCCAAATGGGGCCGTATAGATGGCCTTGTAAATGCTGCCGGAGGTAATGCACCCGAAGGCGTATTGCAGCCCGATCAGAGCGTTTTTGCTATGAGCATTGCAGGAATGAAAAAGGTAATGGACATTAACCTTTGGGGCACCATCATCCCCACCCAGGTTTTTGGTGAAGCCATAGCCCAAAGAGGTAAAGGCAGCATCGTAAACATCAGCAGCATGAACAGCAAAAGGGCCATTACCAAAGTGTTGGGCTACAATATGGGCAAAGCTGCCGTGGATTGTTACAACCAATGGTTTGCCGTAGAACTGGCCAACCGCTATGGTGATAAGATCCGGATGAATGCCTTGGCGCCGGGTTTTTTTCTCACCGAGCAAAACCGGAACCTGCTAACGACGCCCGATGGCGGCTATACCGATCGCGGGCAAAAAGTAATTACCCAAACCCCTTTCAAGCGCTTTGGTGAACCCGACGAACTGATTGGTGCGTTAGTATGGTTGCTGAGTGATGCTTCGAAATTTGTAACCGGCTCCATGATTTGCGTGGACGGAGGCTTTAGCATTTTTGGTGGGGTGTAACAAGTTGATCCATTTATTTTATAGAATAAAAAGAAGGAAGACAGCGTGTCTTCTTTTTTTATGCCCTTTCCTGCCCGGGACACCCGTATGCTAATTCATTTACCGCTTTGGCTCATTAAAACTATGTTACCCTATTGCACAGGTCAAAATAGATTTCTACTTTAGGATTCGCTAATGAACTAAACCGGCATTAGTTGGCTTTATCCTAACTATGAAATCCCTTATCTACGATACCTTGCTGTTGGTTTCGGAAGAAATCAATACTTTCCTCGACCCCGGAAATCCACAAAAGCCATTGATGCTCGGCAACATCTCTATGTTCAATGACGGAGATGAATTCACCGCTTCGCTTAAGGATAAACTGATTGTTTCGCTGGTCAATATTGAAGAAGACCGGATAGCTAAAACACCGGATCATTTTATCAAACAGGGCGACCGGACCATTTATCGTAATCCGCCTTTGCATTTCAATATCACGCTTATTTTTTCGGCTACCCACAGCTACGAAAAGGCATTGCCATTAATCGAAGGCGTCATCCGTTTTTTCCAGGTGAAATACGTTTTTGATGCTACCAACACTACGGGTTTAGACGAAGAAGTAGAAAGGGTTGTTTTTGACCTTGTAAGCCTGAACCTGGAGCAAATGCACCAGCTATGGACGTCACTCGGTGGAAAGTATATTCCATCGGTCATTTTTAAAATGAGGATGATGACCATCGACGAAAGAACCGACAAAGCCAATGCACCGGCGATTGTGGAGATCGTGATAGATGATAAGCAGAAGAATTGAATCAATGTGGAAATGTGGGAAATGTGGAAATGTGGAAATGTGCAGATGTGCAGATGAGCAAATGTGCAGATGAGAAAATGTGCAGATGAGCAAATGTAGGGCCATGCACATCAGATGAATTGGAAGGACCAATGTTTGGATAAGCACTAATGCACCGTCCCTCTCCGCGAGGAGAGGGAAAGAGGGTGAGGCCAACCCTTGAGCAAAGAGTAACTGCTTCAAAGGCAAGACTTAAATAGATTAAAGCCAAAATCAATCACACAACTCAATGGTAAGCATCAGGTACCAGATATTATTCACGATCTCGCTCCAGCATGATTATTATGCGGGGAGTGCATTTAGTGATCTTGTCATCGTGCCTTCGCCGGAAACACAGGTGTTGCTTCAGGACTATAAGATCATTTGCAGGATGAATGATAATGTGCTCACGGCTATGATCCAGACCGAAGGTGGTAAACCATTTATCAGCCTGAATGAAGGGATGGTGTTCCGTTTTTTTATCACCGTCAATAATGGGTCGTTTATCAATTTTTCTGCCCTTAAAATGTTTGGTGTCGGTGGGGGCATTTATTATTTTAGCAACAAGGGTGGGCATAAGAAAAATAACTGCCTCTATCTTTCAGCTCCCGTGGCTTTGTATAAGAATACAGAGACCTATGAATTAGGTGCTGTAGCAAAAAAAGCATCCCGGATTTTTGAATGCATCAAAGCCAATTCAGCTGCTGATAAACACGATACTACGGACGCCGCTTCCTGGCGAGATATTGTAACCCATCAGTCCAATTTTTTACCGGCTTATGCCGATACCCAAACATATAAAACCGGTGACCAGGTAAAAGTTGCGGCTAAGGTATTTGAGGCCCTGAAACCCAGTTCAGCTGTGGATAAGCATAACACCGGTGAAGCAGCTTTCTGGCAGGAAATTACGGATATAGCTTATGTAAGTAACGCAGACCTGAGTGATGCTATTTCTATCGGTGGCGAAGGCATTCCACCCAAAACATTTGCGGTGATAGATCTATTTAATGGAGGCGGAGAAGCTGCCGATTTTGCCCTGGTGAAACCAACAGGTGAGGTGCAGGCCACGGCTTATTATATCCGCTTCAAAAACAGGAGTACCATTTGGAAATACATTTCGCAAAAGAAAGCGGTGACTGCTGTTAGCGATGCCAACAGTGTGTACAGTTTCAGCAATGCAGCGGTGAGCAATGAGTTCGTTTCTGCGGCCCCCATTCCACTTACCAGGCAGCCTTTAAGTTCCATCAAAATGAATGCAACGATCAATGCAAGACCGGTGGAAGTAACCGGCCTGGAGAACGCAACCGCTACTACGGTAACACCCACCAGCAATTCCGCTTCGTATCAACTTTTTTCAGAAATATATCTCAACTATTAACATTTAAAATCATCTTGTCATGCCGTCAACTTACAAAACACCGGGAGTATATGTGGAAGAGATTCCAAAATTCCCGCCGTCCGTTGCAGAGGTTGAAACAGCCATTCCTGTTTTCGTGGGATTTACCCAAAAAGCAGACCGGGTCATCGTTTCCGACCTTTCGCAAAAGCCATTTCGCATCACTTCCTTCCTGGAGTATGTTAAGTATTATGGCGAAGCAAAACCGCAGGCTATGGAAATTACCATTGATGCGGCCAACGAGCCTTTGATAGCTGCGGCACCGGCACCTACCAAATACCTGATGTATTACGCCCTGCGTAGTTTTTTTGATAATGGCGGCGGACCATGCTATATATTTTCTGTTGGCACTTACCCGTCTGCAGATCCCACCAATACCAATTTATACGACGATAGCGCAGCTACTTCCGCCCTCAACCAGGTCAAGAAAGTGGATGAGATCACGCTGCTCGTTTTTCCCGACCTGGCATGTTTAAGTGAGGATAATTTCTATGCCGTGTACAAAAAATCGCTGATGCAATGCGGTGATCTTAAAGATCGCTTCACCATCATGGATGTGTATCCCAAACTCACCGGCGGCGATCTCGATATGGATCTTAGTGTCAACACATTCAGGGACAAGATCGGAACCACCGAACTCAAATTTGGGGCAGCCTATTTCCCCAATCTCAAATCAACATTTAATTATACCTTTTTAAATAGTGATGTTACTTTAAAGCAGGCCGGCACCCCGGGCACGCTCGACGGACTCAAATTCAGTGATAGCGTTGGATTGCTTAAAGCGAACAGCCTGGGGGCAGTTATTTCCGGTGCCATCGAAGGCACCACAGCCGAAAATAAAAACGACAGGCTAAACCTTATCAATAGTTCCTGGGCGGAGATGAAAGCAACGAATAGCGACGCTACTGTAACTGCAGCCATGGAGGCCGCGATTGCTTCGGTGGTTACTGACCTGGGTGGCGCTGATGCAGTAAAAGCTGCTACTAAAACAGCACTCAATAAAGCCGTAGGCGATTTTAAAGACAAGATAAATGATGGGGTAAAAGCCGCTGCCACCAATGCCCCCGCCAAGACCAATAATACTGCAGCTAATGTTACTTTATTGGGTGGCATCGTCACCGATGCTTTCCAGGCAAAAGTGAATGGTGTTATCGCAAAACTGTACGTAGAACTTCCACCAAGTGCCAGCATGGCGGGTATTTATGCCTATGTGGATAGTACACGTGGTGTTTGGAAAGCACCAGCCAATGTAAGTGTGCAATCCACTATCGAACCGGTGTTTAGAGTAAGCGATGCTGAGCAGGCTGGCCTTAATGTAAGCGACACCGGAAAGAGCATCAACGTTATCCGGACCTTCACTGGACGCGGGGTGCAGGTGTGGGGTGCCCGCACGCTTGCAGGTAACGATAATGAATGGCGCTATGTATCTGTCCGCCGGTTCTTTAATATGGCGGAAGAAAGTGTTAAGAAGGCATCCGAGCCGTTCGTGTTTGAGCCCAACGATGCCAATACCTGGGTTAAGGTAAAGGCCATGATAGAAAATTTCCTCATACTTCAATGGCGTGCCGGCGCATTAGCCGGAGCTAAGCCGGAGCATGCTTTTTATGTAGCCTGTGGCCTCAACCAAACCATGACAGCCCTTGATATCCTGGAAGGTAGAATGATCATCGAAATAGGAATGGCCGTAGTACGCCCCGCAGAGTTCATTATTCTCAGGTTCTCACATAAAATGCAGGAGAGTTAGTGGTTGGCGATTAGGGATTGGTGTTTAGTAGGCAGGTCAATTCAATAGGTCATTAGTCAATAGGTCATTAGATCTTAAGCCCTACACCCTACACCTTAAACCCTGATTAGTGAAATCATAAATCATACATCACAAATCATAAATCAAAATATCATGGCAAATTACCCGCTCCCCAAATTTCACTACGTGGTGCAATGGGGTGGATCCCGGATCGGATTTACAGAAGTAACCGGTCTTTCGGTAGAAAACGAAGTGATAGAATACCGTGAGGGCAACAGCCCCGAATACAGTAAAATAAAAATGCCAGGCATGCAAAAGTTTGGCAACATCACTTTGAAACGCGGCACCTTTAAAAGTGATAATGAATTCTTCCTTTGGTGGAATACAAAAACACTGGGCAAAATAGAACGCCGGGACCTTACCATCAGCCTGCTAAACGAAAGCCATGCACCCGTGATGGTATGGAAAGCTAAGAACGCATGGCCGGTAAAAATGCAAAGCGCCGATCTTAAGAGTGATGCCAATGAAGTAGCTATCGAAACCCTTGAACTGGCCCACGAAGGCCTGACGATAGAGGCGGTCTAACTTACAACAACATGTTTTGATTGGAACACGGATGACACTGATGAAACGGATTGAAAAGGGATTTTTTATAGATAGCATATTGAGATCCTTTTATTGAATGCACTGGTAACTATCCAGATTGTCAATTTTGTCTGTGTTGATCCGATTAAATCCGTGTCATCGGTGTTCCTATCCTTCGTGGCAAAAAAACTTTGTTGCTATGGCATCTTATCCACCAGTGGGTTTTCATTTTAATGTCCAGTTTCAATTCGACTCAGGGCCGGTTAATATCGGCTTCCAGGATGTGTCGGGCATTGGGGTGGACCTTGAAACCGAGAGCATTACTGAAGGTGGGGAAAACAGGTTTACCTATAAACTGCCTATCCGGGCTGCCTATACCAACCTCGTTTTGAAACGTGCCATGATAACCAGCGGTGATTTGATATTCTGGTGCAATGATGCAATTGAGAACCTGGATATCAGCCCGGTAAGTGTGGTGGTAAGCCTGCTCAATGAAAAACATGAACCGCTTAAAAGCTATGCATTTATCAATGCCTACCCATTGAAATGGAGCGTCAGCAATTTTAATGCGGAGAGCAACAACCTCGTTATAGAAACCATTGAATTATACTACCAGTTCTTCCGCACACTTTAAATAAAATATCATGCCGGTCATTATCAGAGAATTAGTTATCCGTGCCACCGTAAGCGATCCTCCGGCCAGTACAGGCAGTGGCAATGTTTCTGCAGCAGCGAACACCACAGACCGGGAATCAATGGTGAAAGAAATTGTAGAACAGGTGTTGGAAAATTTAGAGAAACAGAAGGAACGATAAATGGATTTATGATGTATGATTTTTGATTTATGATATGTTTCGAATGAAAGCTCAAATCAAAAAATGTCCATCGTAAATGCCAGAAATTAAAACACAAATCACAAATCATAAATCATAAATCCGAAATCATAAATCAAATGAGTTTGCTTAAAATGACCATATTATCCTTTAGCAAAACGGGGATCAAACAGTTGACGGATATTCCGCAATTGTATATGGTGATGTTTAACCCCAACTCATACAAGACCGAACTGAAAGTGAATTTTGATGAAGAACAGCCACAGAAATCGGAGAGCGGAAAAAGGCTTCCACGGTTTACCAATGTGGGTAACAAACAATTCAGTTTTGATTTTTTAGTAGATGGGACGGGAGCTGCCGGGTATAAAAGAGATGTGGGCCTGGATGTAAAATCATTTATCAAGGTGGTGGGCTACGATAAGAATGTGGGAGAAGGTGGTATCCGTTACCTGTTACTAATGTGGGGCGGTTTTATACAGAAGTGTGTTATCGAATCCATATCCGTCAACTACACCTTGTTCAGTGCTTTGGGTTCGCCACTGCGGGCCACTATTTCTGCAGGTTTCAGGGAATATAACGACGAGCCGGAAGGCCTGCTGAAAGATATTGGTGATTTCTTCGACAGCAACCCCGTACAAGGTATTATGAGTGTAGCGAATGTAGCCTTCCAGGCTTTCAATGCGGTGAGCCAGACAGTCGCCATTGCCAAAGCCAATGACCTGGACAGCATTCGTGAATCGGTCACCGGCGGAAGTATCAAGTTGCCCTAGTTCTGGTTCGGGCTCCCTCTCCGCGAGGAGAGGGCGGGGGGTGAGGCGCCGCTGAAGTTTTGGGAGGCAGCATTTTTTGAGAACAACCGGAAATGAATCAAAGACGCCATAAGCACAACTGACGAACGGAGCGTCGCCAATGTCGCCAAATAGAATTACCAAATGCTGGTTCAAAAAAAGTAAAATCATAGTAGATAGAATCATAAATCCGAAATCATAAATCATAAATCAAATGGCTTTAGGACTTCCCGACATATCAGGAGCAGCAACCGGGGAAGTGGTGTATGCCATCAAATTGGCTGGACAGGATTTGCCCGGTGAAAACGGCTTGCTGAGCCTGGTAGTTGAAAGAACCATGAACAAAATCGCCTCAGCCAACCTGATCGTGCAGGACGATGATACCGGGGATGAACCCTATGCACTCAGCAACCAGGCTTTCACCAAACCGGGTAGCGAAGTGGAGATCACGGCCGGCTACGGCGAAGAAACCGAAACCATTTTTAAAGGCATCATTGTCAGCCAGCGGATGAAAATAGATAAGCGGCGCAGTGTGATGATACTCGAGTGTAAAGACAAGGCCGTGAAGATGACCATGATCAAGAAAAGCGCCTATTTCTACGAGATGAAAGACAGCGATGTCTGGAGCCAGTTGATCGCCGATGCAGGGCTTACGGCAGAATCTGAAGCCACAACAGTCACGCATAAGGAAATGGTGCAATACAACGCGACAGACTGGGATTTTATGCTGTGCCGCGCCGAAGCCAATAGTATGCTGGCCATCACTACCGATGGAACGATCAAACTGATGAAACCGGTGGCATCAGGCACCGCTGTTGTAACAGCAAAATATGGCGACAACGTGTTTGAATTTGATGCCGATATGGACGCCCGGACACAGCTTAAAAATGTGGCCTTTTCTGCCTGGGACGCTGCCGCGCAGGAAATGGCTAAAGAAGAAAGTGCCGAGCCATCGATGGTGAGTAATGGGGATGTGACCGGTGAAGACCTTTCAAAGGCTGTTTCAGATAAGCCCTTTACCATCACCCATTCGGGTAAGATCGACACAGATGAAATGAAATCTTTTGCCGATGCAAAACTTACCAAAAGCCGGTTGGCAAAAATGCGGGGCCGTGTAAAAGTGCAGGGCACAGCTGCCGTAAAGCCGGGAGATGTGGTAACACTGGACGGCTTTGGTGATCGTTTCAACGGTGATGTGATGGCAACGGCTGTCCGGCATGAAATAGTAAAAGGCAATTGGTTAACGGATATTCAGTTTGGTGGATCTGCCAACTGGTATGCGCAGGATGCAACAGTCAATGACCCGCCGGCAGCATCGATGTTGCCAGCCATTCAAGGTCTGCAGATCGGTGTGGTAACCGCATTGGAAAGTGACCCAGAAGGAGAAAACAGGATCAAAGTAAAAATACCGGTGATCAGTGCTGATGAAGAAGGCATCTGGACCCGGCAAGCCACCCTTGATGCAGGCGACACAAGAGGTTGGGTGATACGTCCGGAAATCGGGGATGAAGTAATCGTAGGTTTTATCAACAATGACCCCCGGGAAGCGGTGGTGTTAGGTTCATTGCATAGCAGTGCAAAAGCGCCACCCATACCCGGCAAGGATGATAACCACGAAAAGGGATGGACCACGCGAAGCGGGATTAAGATCCTGGTGGACGACGATAAAAAGATCATTGAAATAAGTACACCTGCGGGCAACAAGCTGGTAATGGATGAAGACCAGAAGAAAATAACCATCACCGACCAGAATAATAATAGTATTGAAATGAGTAGTGATGGCGTGAAGATAGAAAGCGCCAAAGACATTATTCTGAAAGCAACAGGAGATATAAAAGCCGAAGGAATCAATATTGAAAACAAAGCCAGTGCTGCTTTCAAAGCCGAAGGTTCAGGTTCGGCAGAACTTAAAAGCAGCGGGCAGACGACGGTGAAGGGAAGTATGGTAATGATTAATTAGTTGATTAGGGATTAGTTGATTGGGGATTAGGGATTGGTGAGAACCAAGGAAGGCTAAGCACAACAGAAGATGTGGTAGAACAAAAAGTTTGGATACGTACAAAAGCACCGTCCCTCTCCGCGAGGAGAGGGAAAGAGGGTGAGGCTGAACAAATCGTAATTCATAAATCGTAAATCGCTTATGCCGTTAGCCGCCAGGGCAGGAGACATGCACGTTTGCCCGATGATTGATCCGGGACCGAAACCCCATGTGGGAGGCCCTGTAATGCCGCCGGGTACACCAACGGTTATGATTGGCGGGATGCCTGCGGCTACTGTAGGCGGTATGTGTACCTGTGCCGGCCCGCCGGATACGATTGCTGCCGGGAGCGCCACTGTGATGATCGGCGGACAGCCAGCAGCCAGGATGGGAGACAGCACAGCGCACGGAGGAAGTATTGTAGTGGGCTGCCCGACGGTTATGATTGGGTGAAAAATTAACCGTCATTGCGAGGAGGGGTTCTTGCCCCGACGTGGCAATCTCCCGGGAATTTGTAAAGCTGGTGGCATTAAACTACAGCCAGGCTGATGAATAGCTGGGGATTGCCACGGGCAAGAACCCTCGCAATGACGGCTCACTTTTAAAGACGACTCACTTTTAATGCCGGCGCACTTTTAAGAACGACTCACTTTTATTGTTGATAATATTTTAAGAAAAGATATGCCTGCAGAACTAAATGAATACATCGGTACCGGCTGGAGCTTTCCACCCACATTCAATCCGGGTGGTGCTGCCCTTGATATGACCTCGGGTATTACGGATATTGAGAATAGCCTGCACATCCTGTTGTCGACCGCTTTGCAGGAAAGGGTGATGCAGCCAACCTATGGCTGCAACCTCGATTTTATGCTGTTTCAAAGTATGGATGAACATTTTAAAACATACCTCACACACC